>NZ_BAAGPQ010000002.1:0-1341230 GCF_054783995.1 Actinocorallia aurea | reverse complement strand
GGGGGGGGGGGGGGGGTTAGATTTGGGGGTTTGGAGGAGTTGGTGAGAGGGAGGGGCCGGCGTGTTGTTGGGGGATGGGGAGTTGTTCTTCTCGGTCACGGACTCCAAAGGGGTCATTCGGGAGGGGAACTCGGTGTTCGCGCGGGTTTCGGGGTACGGGCTGGGGGAGATGCTGGGGCGGCCGCACAGCCTGGTCAGGCATGGCGGGATGCCGGGTGGGGTGTTCCGGATTGTGTGGGAGCGGTTGGCGGAGGGAAAGGCGGTTGGGGTTTATGTGCGCAATGCCACGAAGACGGGTGGGGAGTATTGGGTATTTGCCACTATCTGTCCGATAGGGGAGAAATATCTGTCGGTCAGGGTGGTGCCGCGGACCCGGTTGCGGGAGGTCGCGGAGCGGGTTTACGCGCGGGCGCGGAGCGCGGAGGAGGCGCTTCGGGAGAGCGGGGGGAATCGGCGGGACGCCGCCGAGGCGGGGGCGAAGGTGATCGAGGAGGAGCTGCAGGGGTACGGGTACGCCTCCTATGAGGCGTTCATGGTGGAGGCGGCGGCGGCCGAGGTGGCGGCGCGCGGCGCAGGGTCGGTGCGGGTGCACGCGCGGCCGGAGGCGGGCGGGCCAATCGGCGAGGTGCTCGGCGGGACCGAGGAGCTCCAGGGGGTGCTGGGGGAACTGGTCGGGCGGCTCGAGGTGTACCAGCGGGTCTGCGCGGAGCTGACGGGGGCGTCGGAAGAGGTGCTGGAGGTGGCGCGGCGGTTGGAGCGGGCCGTCGGCGCGGCGCAGGACGCCTCGCAGGTGGTCGCCGACGCTCCGGTCCTGGCGAACGTGGCGCGGGTGATGGCGAAGCCGATCGGCGACGCGGTGCTCGCGCTGGAGCGGCTCGGGCCCGAGCTGTCGCGGCTGCGCGGGGACGTGGCCCGGCTGCGGTTCTGGATCGCGCTGGCCCGGGTGCACGCCGAGATGTCCGCGGCGTTCGCGGCCGAGGTGCACGACGGCCTCTCGCCCGGCGCGTCGCTGTCGTCGGTGCCGCTGCTGTGCGACGCGGCCGCGGCAGGGGCGCTGGAGATGGCAGGACACGTGCGCCGGGTCAACACGGGCCTGCACGGGGTCGCGGATCTCGCGGCGCAGGCCGAAGGGCTGATGGAGGACTTCCGGAAGTGGCTCGGCCAGTGGCGCAACCTCGTGCTGCGGCACCGGGTCGGCCCGGAGATCAGCGGGCAGCTCGCGGTGATCGACGGTGAGCTCGCGGCGAGCTGGGACTGGATGCGGACGCTGCGGTGGGAGGGCTACGAGGCGGCCGTGGTGCCGTTCGACGCGGTGCTCATGACCCGTCCGCTGGAGCGGATCGCCCGGGTGCTGTGAGCCCTGGTGCGGTGCGCCCGGGTTCGGCCGCGGGGGCGCGGGGCGCGACGGAGTCCATCGCCGGATCCGACCAGAACGCGATCAGCTCGTCCGGCGCTGCCTCGGGATCGGCCGGGCGGGCGCGCCCGGTCAGCAACTGCCATGCCCCGGTGAGCAGAAGCAGTAGTTGCCCGTCGTCGGTGTAGCCCGTCTGCACGGGTAAAAGACTGCCACTTATCTCGCCGTGCCGAGGTGAATACGCAACGTTCCCGACCCGGAGTGTCCGGTCGCCGTCCTTCACCGCGCCCACGTCGGTAATGTCGGGAAAATGGAAAAGGCGAGAGGGGTGAGTTCTGTCGGACTTGTGTTTATGATCACCTCGTGACGGAAGAGACCGCGCCTCGCGGAGTGGACCCCTCGGTTCCTTCTTCGGCCCGCATCTATGACGCGCTGCTCGGAGGCAAGGACAATTACGAGTCCGACAGGGAAGTCGTCGGCATGCTGACGGAAATGTTCCCGTTCGCACAGGCCACCGCCCTGGAGAACCGCGCCTGGCTGGGCCGCGCGGTGCGCCATCTGGCGGGTGAGGCGGGCATCCGGCAGTTCCTCGACATCGGCGCGGGGCTGCCGACGCAGGAGAACGTCCACCAGGTGGCCCAGGCCGTCGACCCCGACTGCCGGGTCGTCTACGTGGACAACGACCCGATCGTGCTCTCGCACGGCAGGGCGCTGCTCACCGGGACGGAGAACGTCACGGTGTTCGAGGGCGACCTCGCCGACGTCGAGGCGATCCTCGCCGAGGCCCGCGAGTTCCTCGACTTCACGCGGCCCGTGGCGGTCCTGCTCAGCGCGATCCTGCACTTCTTCGACGACGAGGCCGACCCGTACCGGATCGTCGGGGTCCTGCGCGACGCCCTCCCGCCCGGCAGCCACCTCGCCCTGACGCACGGCACCAACGCCGAGGACCGGCCGGACTCCAAGGAGTTCACCGACGCGTACTCCCAGCGGTCCAGCAGCGGCCTGTTCCTGCGCGACGCCGCTCAGGTGGCCCGGTTCCTCGACGGGTTCGAGCCGGTCGATCCCGGAGTCGTCTACGCCGTGCACTGGCGTCCCGAGCCGGGCACCACGCCGCGCCCGGTCGAGCAGGCCCCGGTCTGGGCGGCCGTCGGAAGGATCGTGTAGCCACGACGCGCCGGACCGTCCGCACTGGTGAGAAGGCCCGGCAAGTGATTCGATATGTCCCGCTCATAGTGTTTCGGCGAGGAGTGGGTCATGGGTGTCGTCGCAGGTCTCCTGGGTGCGCTGGACGGTTCGGTCAAGGTGGTGGACCTGACGTCGCCGCTGCACGAGGGGACGCCGATCCTCCAGCTCCCGCCGCCGTTCGCCAACACGATCCAGTTCAGCAGGACCGAGATCAGCCGCTACGACGACCGGGGCCCGGCCTGGTACTGGAACGACTTCGCGTGCGGCGAGCACACCGGCACCCACTTCGACGCGCCGGTGCACTGGATCACCGGCAAAGACGGCGAGGACGTCTCCCAGGTCCCGGCCCGCCGCCTGTTCGGCCAGGCCTGCGTCATCGACGTGACGGCGAGGGTCGAGGAGTACCCCGGCTACCTCCTGACGGTCTCCGACATCCACGAGTGGGAGGCCGAGCACGGCGCCCTCCCGGACAACACGTGGCTGCTGCTGCGCACCGGCTGGTCGGTCCACGGCGAGGACGCCGATAAGTTCCTGAACCCGACCGAGAACGGCCCGATCACCCCGGGCGTGTCCGTCGAGTGCGCCGAGTTCCTCGCGAACGACCCGCGCATCATCGGCCTCGGCGTGGAGACCGTCGGCACGGACGCGGGCGCGGCGCACTCGTTCGACCCCGCCTTCCCGTGCCACCAGTACCTGCTGGGCGCGGGCAAGTACGGCCTGACCCAGCTGCGCAACCTGGCCGAACTGCCGCCGCGCGGCGCGCTGCTCATCGCCGCGCCGCTGCCGATCGTCGGCGGCTCCGGCTCGCCCGCGCGAGTCCTGGCGCTGGTGGACGCGTGAGCCATGAGGGTGCATGAGCGGGTCGCGGAGAAGCTGGTCGAGCTGGGGGTCACCCACGCGTTCGGGGTGATCGGCAGCGGGAACTACGCGGTGACCCGCGGGCTGGTCGAGCGGGGCGTGCGGTACACTGCGGCCCGGCACGAGGGCGGCGCGGCGGCGATGGCCGACGCGTTCGCCCGCCTTTCGGGGACGGTCCCGGTGCTGAGCGTGCACCAGGGCTGCGGGCTGACGAACGCGGTCACCGGGATCGGGGAGGCGGCCAAGAGCGGGACGCCGCTGCTGATCCTGGCGGCCGAGCCGGCGGCCGCGGCGCTGCACTCCAACTTCCGGATCGCCCAGGACCTGCTGGTGGAGTCCGTCGGCGCGGTGTCGGTGCGGATCACCGCCGACAGCGCGGTGCGCGACGTCGTGCTCGCCCACCGCATGGCGCGGGACCAGGGCGTCCCGGTGCTGGTGAACCTCCCGCTGGACGTCCAGGCGGCCGAGAGCACCGAGGCGGACCATCCGCTGCTCGCGCCGCAGGACACGCCGCGGGACACGCCGCAGGCGTCGGCCGCGGACGTCGCGCGGCTGGCGGAGCTGCTGGACGCGGCGCGCCGCCCGGTGATCATCGCCGGGCGCGGCGGCCGTAAGGCGGGGCCAGAACTGCGCGCGCTGGCCGAGGCCTCGGGCGCGCTCCTGGCGACGTCGGCGGTAGCGCGCGGCCTGTTCCACGGCGATCCGTTCGACCTCGACGTCTCGGGCGGCTTCGCCACGCCGCTGGCGGCCGAGCTGATCCAGGGTGCGGATCTGCTCGTCTCCTTCGGCTGCGCCCTCAACATGTGGACGATGAAGCACGGCGCGCTGATCGGGCCGGACACGACCGTCGTCCAGGTGGACCGCGACCCGCTCGCCCCCGGCCGGCACCGTCCGGCCGACCTGGGCGTGGTCGGCGACGCGGCGTCCACGGCGCGGGCCGTCACAGCGGCGCTCGCCGCGCCCAAGGAGGGCTACCGGACGCCCGAGGTGAGCGAACGGATCGCCTTGGAGGGCCGCTGGAAGAGGGTGCCTTACGAGGACCTCGGCAAGAACGGCAGGATCGACCCCCGCACCCTCACCATCGCCCTCGACGGCATGCTGGACCGCGAGCGGGTCCTGGCCGTCGACTCCGGGAACTTCCTCGGCTATCCGACGATGTTCCTCGACGTCCCCGACGAGTTCGGCCTCTGCTTCAGCCAGGCGTTCCAGTCCGTCGGGCTCGGCCTGCCCTCGGCGATCGGCGCGGCGCTGGCCCAGCCGGGGCGGCTGCCGGTCTGCGGGACGGGCGACGGCGGCCTGTTCATGGCCGCCTCGGAGCTGGAGACCGTGGCGCGGCTCGGGCTGCCGATGGTCGTCATCGTCTACAACGACGCCGCCTACGGCGCGGAGATCCACCACTTCGGCAGGACGGCGGCCGACGCCGGCTTCGTGACATTCCCGGACTCCGACATCGCCGCGGTCGCGCGGGGCTACGGCTTCGCCGCGGTGACCGTGCGCGGCGGCGAGGACCTGGGCGAGGTCGCCGAGTGGCTGGCCGGCCCGCGCGACCGGCCGCTGCTGATCGACGCGAAGGTCGCCGACACCGAGCCGTCGTGGTGGCTCGCGGAGGCGTTCAAGGGCCACTGACCCCCGCTCCCACGAAAGGCAGTCCCCCGCCTATGCCCTGCCAGTACTGCGGCGCCGCCTATGGGCACGCCCCCGGATGCCCCTACGCCGCTCCCGTACCGCCGCAGCCCCCGGCCCCGCCGCAGCCCCCGCAGCGGTCTCCCGCGGTCGTCCTCGCCGCGGTCTTCGGGGCGCTCATCGTGCTGTTCGCCCTCGCGGCGGTGGCGTACGCGGTCGTCCCGAAGTATCTGGAGGACGACCCCGCCCCCCGCGTGACGGCTTCGCCGCTGCCCGCCGGGATCACCCGCGAGAACCTCGTCGGCGTCTGGACCGGCGACTACTCGTGCTCGGGGAAGGTGCGCGGGCTCCGCCTGACCGTGGCGCCGGACGGGGCGTCGATGCTGGAGGCCGAGTTCATCTTCTATCGGGACGCGCGGACCGACGGGACGCCGCACGGCCGCTACACGATGGGCGGGTACTTCGCTGGAGGCCGGGTGACGCTCCAGCCCGGGACGTGGATCGACCATCCCGACGACTACGTGATGGTCGGCCTGAGCGGAGAGGTCGCCAGGACGTCCGACGGCGGCCTGACGATGACGGGCACCGCCGACATCTGCGAGAGCTTCGCCCTGCGGAAGCTCGGGGAATGACGCCCGAGAGGCCACCTGTGTCGTATGACCGGAACGTAAGAACAAAATAAGGAACTTTCCTCCCCGATTGAACCGCCTTGATCGCATCCGCGTCTGAGCTGGCATGAGGGAGTTCGTCGAGATTGCCCTGGGAATGCCCACCGTGGTGTTCACGGTGCTGCTCGGCGTGGTCGTCCTGTACTGGGCGCTGGCCATCGCGGGCCTCGACGCGCTCGCCGACGACACTGATCTGCTGGGCGTGCTCGGGCTGCGCGGCATCCCCACCTCGGTGATCGTCTCGCTCTTCGTCGCGGTCACCTGGTTCCTGTGCCTCGCGGGGACGTCGTGGCTCGGACCGAACCCGCTCGTCGTCGTCGGCGCGCTCGCGGGCGGCTGGCTCGCGGCACGGCTCCTGCTCAACCCGCTGCGGTACGTGCTGCCGGAGTCCCCGGTGCCGTCGCGGCACGATTTCGTCGGCCGCCTGTGCGTGGTGCGGACCGGCACGGTGAGCGAGCGCTTCGGCCAGGCCGAGGTGCGCTCAGAGGACGGCTCCACGGCCCTGGTCCAGGTGCGGCGGGTGGGCAGCGAGCCGCTCGGGGCGGGCGACGCAGCACTGATCTTCGACTACGACGCGGCGGGCGAGTTCTTCTGGGTCATGCCCTACGACGCCGCGCTCGACCCGCACCGCAAGGACGTGTAGGCGGCGGCTCCGGCCCTCGCCGAAGGACAGCGCAACAGCCGTGCAAGACCTCCGCGCGCGGCCGGACTCCCGGCCGGGCCGTGCCCGGAGACCCCCTTGAAGGAAGGCTTGAACATGGGCACAGTGACGACCGGCATCGCCGTTCTGGCGGGTGTCGCCCTCCTGATCGTCGTCGGGATGATCTTCATCATCAGCCGGCTCTTCCGCAAGGTGGAGCAGGGCAGGGCGCTGATCGTCTCGAAGGTGAAGAAGGTCGACGTGACCTTCACGGGGGCGGTCGTGCTCCCGGTCCTGCACAAGGCCGAGTTCATGGATATCTCGGTCAAGACCATTGAGATCGCCCGGACCGGACGGGAGGGGCTGATCTGCCGCGACAACATCCGCGCCGACATCCGGATCACCTTCTTCGTCCGGGTGAACAAGACGGTCGAGGACGTCGTGAAGGTCGCCCAGGCGATCGGCACCACCCGCGCCTCGTCGCAGGAGACCCTGCAGGAGCTGTTCAACGCGAAGTTCTCCGAGGCGCTGAAGACGGTCGGCAAGCAGCTCGACTTCGTCGACCTCTACACCAAGCGCAACGAGTTCCGCGACCAGATCATCGCCGTCATCGGCACCGACCTCAACGGCTACAGCCTTGAGGACGCGGCGATCGACTACCTGGAGCAGACCCCCGTCGGCCAGCTCGACCGCAACAACATCCTCGACGCGCAGGGCATCCGCAAGATCACCGAACTGACGGCGATCGAGCACGTCCGCACCAACGAGTTCCAGCGCAACGAGGAGAAGGAGATCACCCGCCAGGACGTGGACGCCCGCGAGGCGATCCTGGAGCTGGAGCGGCGCAGGACCGACGCGGAGATCCGGCAGAAGCGCGAGATCGAGACCGTCCGGGCCCGCGAGGAGGCCGAGACCGCGCGCGTGCAGGCCGAGGAGCGGCTGCGCTCGGAGACCGCGGCGATCAAGACCGACGAGGCGCTGGGCGTCCAGTACGAGAACAAGAACCGCGAGATCGCGGTGGCCGAGCTGAACAAGAAGCGCGTCGTGGCCGTGGAGTCCGAGCGGATCGAGAAGGACAGGCTGCTGGAGGTCGTCGCGCGGGACCGGGCGACGGAGCTCGCGGTCATCGCCAAGGACCGCGAGGTCGAGGGCGAGAAGCGGGACATCGCCGAGGTCGTGCGCGAGCGCGTCGCGGTGGAGAAGACCGTGGTCGAGCAGGAGGAGAACATCAAGCGCGTCCGGGTGGTCGAGGAGGCCGAGCGGATGCGCCAGGCCACGATCATCGCCGCGGAGGCCGAGGCGCAGGAGAGCCTCGTCAAGGACATCAAGGCGGCCGAGGCCGCCGAGACCGCCGCCGGGTTCAAGGCGCGCGAGGCGATCATCCTGGCCGAGTCCAAGCAGCAGGCCGCCGAGCTGGAGGCGCAGGCGATGATCCGCCTGGCCGAGGGCAAGCAGGCGGACGCCGCGGCGGAGGGCCTCGCCGAGGCCGCGGTCCGCGAGCGCGGCGCCGAGGCGATCGAGCGTGAGGGCCGCGCGGAGGCCCAGGTGCGCAGGGAGAAGGCGCTGGCCGAGGCGGAAGGCGCGGAGAAACTGGGTCTCGCGCAGGCCCAGGTGGCGCGGGAGAAGGCGCTGGCCGAGGCCGAGGGCGCGGAGAAGCTGGGCCTGGCGGAGGCCCAGGTCGCCGAGCAGAAGGGCAGGGCGCAGGCCGTCGCCGATCGGGAGATCGCCCTGGCCGGGGCGGACGCGCTGCGCGAGAAGCTGAAGGGCGAGGCCGAGGGCCTCACCGAGAAGGCCGCGGCGATGGCCGCGCTCACCGAGGCGAGCCGGGGCCACGAGGAGTTCCGCCTCACCCTGGAGGCCGAGAAGGAGCTGCGGATGGCCGGCATCGAGATGCAGCGCGACGTCGCCAAGGCGCAGGCCGAGGTCCTCGCCAAGGGCCTGGAGAGCGCCGACATCGACATCGTCGGCGGCGACAGCGTCTTCTTCGACAAGCTCGTCGGCGCGGTGGCGCTCGGCAAGAGCGCGGACGCGGTCGTGGCGAACGCGCCGCTCACCGGGGAGCTCGTCACCGGCCTGGTCGGTGAGGTGCTGGAGCGGGTCAACGGGAAGGGCAAGTGACCCAAGAGAAGGCACGAGAGACGGCACAGGAGCAGGCGCCAGGGCTCGACGCCGGGACCTACGAGGTCCTCAGGTCCCGGCTGGCGGCCCAGGCCGCCGCCCTGAAGGAGCGGGCGGCGGCGCTGAACGAGGAGCGCACCGCGGTCTTCGGCGGCGCGGAGCTGCGCCTGGTGGGCACCGAGCGGATCAGGACCGAGAACCACTGCGTGCCGCGCGACATCGTCGCGGTCGGCGGAGTGATGCTCTTCGGCTACAACGTGTTCGTCGGCCTGCGGCCGGAGACCGCGGTCTCCGACGTGTTCTCGGCGCACGCGTTCGCCCGCGACGGGGAGCGGTTCGCCTTCACCCCGACGGACGCGCCCCTGCTGGCCGAGCCGGGGTTCGTCAAGGACTTCGGCGACCTGTACCGGTACTACCGCGACGCCAGGCTCATGCGGCTGCGGCTGCTGGACGGCAAACTCCTCGCGGTGTTCCAGACCGGCACCGACCAGCGGGTGCTGCGCTGGTCCGCCGACGGGACGTACCTGGATAACCGGGGTGAGCGCGACAACGTCCACCCGCCCGCGTTCGACTTCGCGTGGACCGACGCGACGCGGGCCGACCACGTCGAGGGCCGGCACCCGCACATCTCGATCCAGGGCGAGGTGTTCGTCGAGACCGTCGGCGGCGACCTCACCATCAAGATCGAGAACAACACCGAGACGGGCGAGGGCGTCTACAGCGAGCCCGTCGACGAGCCGCTCCAGTCGCTCGCCGACGCCGACGTCTCCCACGCCAGGGTCGGCGCGCTGATCCTGCTGCGCATCCGGCCCTACAACGAGGACGCGGTCCGCCACCTCGTCTTCAACACGCGCACCAAGACCGTCGTCCGCCTGGACGGCCTGGGGCAGGCGTGCAGGCGGCTCCCTGAGGACCACGGGATCATCTTCCCGGGCGGCTTCTACCTGGAGACCGACGCGGTGAAGACGTTCGACACGGCCACCGAGGGGCTGGAGTTCGAACGGCTCATCAAGGCGGGCAACGGGGAGGACGTCATGTACGTCTTCCACGACCGCGCCGAAGGCCGCTCCCTCCTGCTGCCCTACAACGTGATCCGCAAGGAGGTCGCGGCCCCGATCGTCTGCCACGGCTACTCGCTGTTCGACGACGGGACCCTCATCGTCTTCCGGGCGGACTCCGACGAGCCGTCCAGGTCGCATCCGATGCAGATCTGGGAGACCCCGTTCAAACCGGACGAGGCCGCCCCGGTCGGGACGGGACCGCTGGAGCGGATCGGGAACGCCGACCTGGTCAGGGGGATCTCCGACTGTCTGTCGGTGGCCCGCATGGCCGCCGAGATGACACCGACGACGCAGGTGTTCGAGGCGCTGATCGCGGCCTGCGTGAGCGCCGCCGACCACCACCACTGGCTGGCCGAGCACGGCCTCGCCGAGCCGCTGGCCGAGGTCAAGGCGACCGCGTCGCAGGTGCTTGAGGAGTTCGAGTCGGTCCGGGAGCTGACCTCGCGGGCCGCGGAGGCGGTCGAGGAGGCCGCCGCCGAGATCGCCGCGCTCGTGCGCCGGATCCGGGCCGAGGTCCCGGCGACGGCCGACGACTGGGTGGGCCGCCTCGCGGCGCTGCGCGGCTGGCAGGGCCACCTGGTGACGCTGCGCGAGCTGCGGTACGTGGACCTTGCACGCCTGGACGCGCTCGCCGCGGGCCTCACCGAGGACCTGGCCGCCGCCGCCCAGCGGGCCGTGGAGTTCCTGGGCCGTCCCGAGGCGTTCGACGGCTACCGCATCGAGGTGGCCGAACTCGCCGAACGCGCGGGCGGCCTCGGCTCGGTCGCCGAGGCCGGACCGGTCGCCGAGCGGCTCGCGGAGCAGGCGGCGGCCCTGGAGGGCGTCACCGAGATCGTCGGGTCGCTGGAGTTCGCCGACACGACGGTCCGGACGGGCGTTCTGGCCGGGATCGGCGAGGTGCTGGGCGGGGTCAACCGGGCCCGCGCGATCCTCGACGGCCGCCGCAGGGACCTCCTGGAGGTCGAGGGCCGGGCCGCGTTCGCCGCGGAGTTCGCGCTGCTCGGCCAGGCCGTGACGGCGGCGCTGGCCGCCGCGTCCGACCCGGAGTCCTGCGACGACCAACTCGGCAGGATCCTGCTCCGGATCGACGCCCTCGAATCGCGTTTCGCGGAATTCGACGACTTCCTCGGCGAGCTCGCCGCGAAACGCGAGGACCTCTACGAGGCCTTCTCCTCGCGCAAGCAGGCCCTGCTGGACGAGCGGACACGCCGCGCTGATCGCCTTGTGGCGTCGGCGGACCGGGTGCTGGCCGGGGTCGGCAGGCGGGTCGCGGGACTGGGCTCGCCGGAGGAGGTCAACACCTTCTTCGCCACCGACGCGATGGTCGCGAAACTCCAGGCGACGGCCGCCGAACTGCGCGCGCTGGGCGACCCCGTCCGGGCCGACGAGCTGGACGGCAGGGTCAAGGCGGCCCGCCAGGAGGCGGGCCGGGCGCTGCGCGACAGGCTCGACCTGTTCGAAGGCGACACGATCAGGCTCGGTGAGCACCGCTTCACCGTCGATGACCAGCCCACGGAGCTCACCCTCGTCCCGCACGAGGGCGGCCTCGCCTTCACCGTGACGGGCACGGACTACCGGCAGCCCGTCGCGGATCCCGGTTTCGAGGACACCCGCCCGTACTGGTCACAGTCCTTGGTGTCGGAGACTGCCGACGTCTACCGGGCGGAGTACCTCGCGGCGTCCCTCCTGGCCGAGGTGATGGCCGGAGACCCGCTCGCCGAACGCGTCCGGGAGGCGGCCGCCGAGCGCTACGACGAAGGCTACGAGCGCGGGGTGCACGACCACGACGCCGCGCTCATCCTGGAGCGCCTGGTGGAGCTGCGGGACGGCGCGGGCCTGCTCAGGTTCGGCGCGTCCGCCCGCGCCGCCGCCCAGCTCTTCTGGGCGCACCGCGCGCCCGAGGGGGAGCGGGAAGGCTGGCGGATCAGGGCCGCCTCGCTGAGCCGGGCCCGTGAGCTGTTCGGCGCCGCCCCCGCGCTGGCGGAGCTGGCCGCCGAACTCGCCGAGCGGATCGGCGGCGACCACGCCCGCGAGGCCGGCGAGTACCTCGTCGCTGAGCTCGCCGAGCCGACCGGGGCGTCGTTCGTCACCGGCAAGGCGGCGCGTGAGCTGCTCGACGGCTTCCACCGGACGCTCGGGGGACGCCGCGAAGGCTATGCCCGCGACCTCGTGGCCCTTCCCGAGCTGAAGGAGCGGGCGCAGCTCGTCGAGGCGTGGCTGAGCGCGTACGCCGAGGGCAAAGGCGTCTCCTCGGACGACCTCCCCGAGGCGGTCGCCCTGGAGCTGTGTCCCGACCTGCCGAGGCGCGACGCCGCTACGGGCGTCTCCGGAGCCGTCGAAGGGCTCCTCGGCACCCACCCGCGCATCACGGGAGGCCGCCTCGACCTGCGCTTGGACGAGTTCCTGGCGCGCACACGGCGGTTCACCGAGGAGCGGGTGCCCGGGTTCCGCGCCTACCAGCGCCGCCGCAACGAGCTCGTGGAACGCGAGCGGGAGCGGCTGCGGCTGTCGGAGTTCCAGCCCAAGGTGATGTCGGCGTTCGTCCGCAACCGGCTGCTGGACGAGGTGTACCTGCCGCTCATCGGCGCGAACCTCGCCAAGCAGCTCGGCGCGGCGGGCGCGCAGCGGCGCACCGACCAGATGGGCATGCTGCTGCTCATCTCCCCGCCCGGCTACGGCAAGACGACCCTGATGGAGTACGTCGCCTCCCGCCTCGGGATGGTGTTCGTCAAGGTCAACGGGCCCGCGCTCGGCCACGAGGTCACCTCCCTCGACCCGGCCG
Organism: Actinocorallia aurea; assembly: GCF_054783995.1. Taxonomy (NCBI): domain Bacteria; kingdom Bacillati; phylum Actinomycetota; class Actinomycetes; order Streptosporangiales; family Thermomonosporaceae; genus Actinocorallia; species Actinocorallia aurea. The sequence continues at coordinate 1,328,941 of NZ_BAAGPQ010000002.1, read as the reverse complement.
ACGCCCCCGACGCCACCGCCCGGCAGGAGGTGGAGAAGATCAACTTCGCCTTGGAGCTGGGCAACAACGCCCTGCTCTACCTTGACGACATCCAGCACACCTCGCCGGAGCTGCTCCAGAAGTTCATCTCCCTGTGCGACGCCCAGCGCCGCATCGAGGGCGTGTGGAACGGCCGGAGCCGCACCTACGACCTGCGCGGCAAGCGCTTCGCCGTCTGCATGGCGGGCAACCCCTACACCGAGTCGGGGCAGCGCTTCAAGATCCCCGACATGCTCGCCAACCGGGCCGACGTGTGGAACCTGGGCGACGTGCTCGCCGGGCGCGACGACGTCTTCGCGCTCTCCTACATCGAGAACGCGCTCACCTCCAACCCGGTGCTCGCGCCGCTGTCGACCCGCGACCGGGGCGACGTGGAGCTGCTGGTCCGGATGGCCGGGGGCGAGGCGGAGATCCGCCCCGACAGGCTCGCCCACCCCTACGGGCGGGTCGAGCTGGAGCAGGTCCTCGCGGTGCTGCGCAAGATGCTGCGGGCGCAGAAGGTGGTCCTGGCCAACAACAGGGCCTACATCGCCTCGGCCGCGCAGTCCGACACGAGCCGCACCGAGCCGCGCTTCCAGCTCCAGGGCTCCTACCGGAACATGAACAAGCTGGCCGAGCGGATCGTCCCGGTGCTGAACGACGCCGAACTGGAGTCGCTCATCGACGACCACTACGCGGGCGAGGCGCAGACCCTGACGACGGGGGCGGAGGCGAACCTGCTGAAGCTCGCCGAGCTGCGGGGCACCCTGACGCCCGAGCAGGAGCGCCGCTGGGCGGAGGTCAAGGCGTCGTTCCTGCGCGCCCGCGCGCTGGGCGCGTCCGGCGACGATCCCGTCGCCCGGGCCGTCGGCGCGCTCGGCCTGCTCGCCGACAGGCTCGCCGCGATCCAGGCGGCCCTGGAGGACCGTCCCTGATCCCCGAACCCGGCGTGGCGGGAGACGCGCCGGGTTCAGGGATGGGCCAGATGCGTCAGCCCGGCGCCGTCCTCGAGGCCCAGCCCCGCCATGAGCAGGCACGCCAAGAGCAGCACTGCGATGGTGACGTGGGTCCGGACGGGGTGGTGGCCGTACCCCGACGTCACCCGGCAGACCGCCATCAGGAACCGCCACCAGGCCGACGGATGGGACTTGCGGTAGATCTCGGCGGCCCGGTACCGGAACTCGCGCGCCTGGTCCGGGTCGTCGGTCGCCTCGGCGAACCGCCGGTACAGGTCCGCGGTCCACGGAGCGGGCTCCTCGGGGAGCCGCCCGGGGAACCGGCAGCCCCGCAGGCTCAGGCCCGAGAGGTCGGCCGACTCGAACAGGCACGCGCCGAGGTCGACGCCGGTCAGCCGGGTCGCGCCGGCGACCGTCCCGGTGAGGGTGAGCGGGCCGCCGCCGTCCAGGTGCAGGTCGGTGGCGGTGGTGTGCGAGAGGTCGGCGCGGGTGCGCAGCCGGGTGGTGTGCAGCACCGCGTTGCGGATGCTCACGTGCGGCGCGGTCGCGGTGAGCCGCAGGGTCCGCGACGCGCGCGCGGAGTTCAGGCTGAGCCTGCCGCCGACGGTGAGCGGGCCGAGCCAGGCGCAGTCGCGGAAGGCGGCCCGGTCCAGCAGCAGATGCCGCTCCACCGACCCGTGCCGCCACGACACCGGGGAGCCGAACCGGGTCTCCTGCGCCTGCACGTCCCGGGCGCAGGTCGCGCGGTCGAGGTCGGCGGCGCCGGAGAACCAGGCGCCGGTGAAGGCCACGTCGGTGTGCCAGCGCACGCAGGTGAACAGCGCGTCGCCGTTGAACCGGGCCCCGGTGAAGCCCGCGTGCCGCAGGAACACCGCGTGGTCGAAGGTGACGCCCCGGTGGAACACCGCCTCGTGGAATCCGGCGTTCCCGGCGAAGACCGCGTCGCGGAACGCGGTGCCGCGGCGGAACTCGGCCCGGTCGAAGGACACGTCGCCCTCGAAGACGACCCCGCGGAAGTCGGCGCAGTCCAGCAGCGCGTCGTCGAAGCGGCAGCGGCCGAGGCGGACCACCCCGTCCGGTCCGGCGGCCGCGGTGCGGACGGCCTCCCATGCCGCCGCGTCGACGGTCGTGCCGCGCAGATCCAGGCTCCCCCCGGGTTGCAGCTCCACATTCCACGTTGTACTCCGCACGGAGCGTCGGCGGAAGTGTCCCCCGTGTGATGGTCCCGGACGGGGTCCGGAAGTGGCCGGGCGGATTCCCCCGATGCGGGACGCGGCGTACGTTCCGGGCACTGAGAGGGGTGTTCTGTGGGTCGGACGTGGTTCGTGCTGGCGGTCGTGCTCGGTGCCCTGCTCGTCGGAGTTCCCGCCCGCGCAGAGAGCGCGGTGCCGAGGTTCCCGGCGGACTTCCTGTGGGGCGTGTCGTCCTCGGGCTTCCAGTCGGAGGGGAGCTTCCCGGACAGCAACTGGACGCGCTACGTCGAGTCCGCCGGGAACAAGGAGCCCTACAAGAACGCGGTCGACTTCCGGCACCGCTATCGCGAGGACGTCCAGCGGGCCGGCGACCTCGGCGTCGGCGTCTTCCGGACGTCCGTCGAGTGGGCGCGGGTCGAGCCGGAGAAGGGCGCCTGGGACTGGGACGAGGTGGCCTACTACGACGATCTGATCGCGGCGATCCGGGCCGAGGGCATGCGCCCGATGATCACCCTGAACCACTGGGTGCACCCCGGCTGGGTGGCCGACCAGGGGTCGTGGGCCAACGCCGCGACGGCCGACGACTGGCTGCGCTTCGTGGCGTTCGTCGCCGACAGGTACCGCGGCCTGGGCATCGTGTGGATCACCTTCAACGAGGCGAGCCAGTACGTCTTCCATGAGGTGGCCGAAGGCAGCGTCTCGGTCTTGGACGTGCCGAAGATGCGCAGGAACCTTGTGCGCGCCCACCGGACCGCCTACGACCTGATCCACGCCGCGGACCCGGCGGCGAAGGTGTCCACGAACATCGCCTACGGCACCGTGCTGAACGGGCTGTTCGACCAGGCCCTGTTCACCCAGGTGACCGACAAGATGGACTTCATCGGCGTCGACTACTACTACGGCGCGAGCGTCTTCAACCTCTCCGCGGTGAACGCCGCCACCGGCGCCCTCTGGAAGGTCAAGCCCGAGCCGGAAGGGCTGTACCACGTCCTGCGCGACTACCAGCGGCGGCTTCCGCATCTGCCGGTCTTCGTCGTGGAGGCCGGCATGCCGACCGACGGCGGCCAGGCCCGCGCCGACGGCTACACGCGCTCGGACCACCTGCGCGACCACCTCTACTGGGTGCAGCGCGCCATGGCCGACGGCGTGAAGATGATGGGCTTCAACTACTGGTCCCTCACCGACAACTACGAGTGGGGCTCCTACCGGCCGCGGTTCGGCCTCTACACGGTGGACGCCGCGACCGATCCCGCCCTGGTCCGCAGGCCCACCGACGCCGTCGCCACGTACCGGGAGACGATCGCCGCGCGGGGCGTCCCGGCCGGGTACACGCCGGTGATCCCGCCCGCCTGGTGCTCGTGGGAGGGCGCCCTGCAGAGCTGTCTGGAGACCCTGCCGACGCCTCCCGCCTGAGTCCGCGGACGCACCCGAAAACCGTCGGCGAGGATTCCCCGGGCCGCCCTGGTGGCAGTAAGTGGGGGGTGGCTATTCTTCGGGACTGACCAGTGGGTAACATCGACCGAACGATATTCGGTTTCCTCAGGTAAGGTGCTCTCATGGAACTGAACGGAGTCTCCGCCGTCGTCTCTGGTGGCGCGAGCGGTCTCGGCGAGGCGGTCGTCCGTGACCTCGCGGCCAAGGGTGCGAAGGTCGTCATCGCCGACCTCAACGAGGCCAAGGGCAAGGCGCTGGCCGACGAAGTCGGCGGTATCTTCGTCCAGACGGACGTCACCGACGAGGCCCAGGTGCAGGCCGCCGTCCAGGCCGCCGTCGACACCGGCGCGCCGCTGCGCGTCGTCGTCAACAGCGCCGGCATCGGCTGGGCCACCCGGACCGTCGGCAAGGGCAACGTCCCGCACCCGCTGGAGCCCTTCGAGAAGGTCATCCAGATCAACCTGATCGGCACCTTCAACCTGATGCGCCTCGGCGCGGCCGCCATGGGCGCCACCGAGCCCGCCGACGCCGACGGCGCCCGCGGCGTCGTCATCAACACCGCGTCCGTCGCCGCACTCGAGGGCCAGACGGGCCAGCTCGCCTACTCCGCCTCCAAGGGCGCGATCGTGGCCATGACCCTGCCCGCCGCCCGCGACCTCTCCGCGATCGGCGTCCGGGTCAACACCATCTGCCCCGGCATCATCGACACCCCCATCTACGGTGAGGGCGAGGCCGCCGAGGCGTTCAAGGCGAAGCTGTACGCGCCGGTGCCGTTCCCCAAGCGCATGGGCAAGGCGACCGAGTTCTCGCACCTCGCGCTCGCGCTCATCGAGAACGACTACATGAACGCCGAGACCGTCCGGTTCGACGGCGGCATCCGCTTCCAGCCGAAGTAAGGCAGGGTCAGACATGAGCGACGCAGTTCTCGTCGAAGAAGACGGTGGCGTTCTCGTCATCACGATCAACCGCCCCGAGGCCAAGAACGCCATCAACGGCGAGGTGGCCAAGGGTGTCGGCGCGGCCCTCGACCTGCTCGACAGCCGCAAGGACCTCGCGGTCGGCATCATCACCGGCGCGGGCGGCACCTTCTGCTCCGGCATGGACCTCAAGGGCTTCCTGACGGGCGAGCTGCCGTTCACCCCCGAGCGGGGCTTCGCGGGCATCGTGCAGAAGCCGCCGGCGACCCCGCTGATCGCGGCCGTCGAGGGCTACGCCCTCGCGGGCGGCTGCGAGATCGCGCTGGCGACGGACATGATCGTGGCGTCCTCGGCCGCCAAGTTCGGTCTGCCCGAGCCCAAGCGCGGCCTGGTCGCGGCGGCCGGCGGCCTCATGCGCCTGCCCAAGCGGATTCCGTTCCACATCGCCATGGAGATGGCCCTGACGGGCGACTTCTACGGCACGGAGCAGCTCGCCGCGTTCGGCCTGATCAACCGGATCGCCGAGCCCGGCAAGGCGCTGGAGACCGCCAAGGAGCTGGCCGCCAAGATCGCGGAGAACGCTCCGCTGGCGCTGGCCGGCACCAAGAAGATCATCGTCGAGTCCGCCGAGTGGTCCACGGAAGAGATGTGGGACAAGCAGGGCGAGATCTCGAACCCGATCTTCGGCTCCAAGGACGCGCAGGAGGGCCCCCGGGCCTTCGCCGAGAAGCGCAAGCCGAACTGGAGCGGCGAGTAGCCTTCCGCACTCCCGATCCAGGCGTTCCGCCGCAGGCCGTGCCCGCAAGGGTGCGGCCTGCGCCGTTTCCGGGGCCGGCGGGCCTGCCGTCCCGTGACCGACCATCCCGGGACCCCGTCCGGGACTTCCGTTCCCCGCGCTCCGGTCCCGTCCGGGTCATCGGATCGCCAGCCGGAGACGGATGAGGAAACGGAATTCTTTACCTTCGCCCACAGTTGGTTAAGGAATCTTTCAGGTTTTCCCCGCATTGTGTGTTGTGCCGGGCGGAACCGCCCGGCGCCGACAGACCGCAGCCGGGGGGACACGTGACCGAGGAGACGCCGCAGTACGCCGCCTACAGGTTGCGTCCCGCGAAGCGGCGCGGGCCGCGGGCCGGCGGCATGATCGTGGCGATGGGCGTCGCCCTGTCCCTCGGGCTCGCCGGAGGCGCGGCCGGAGCCGTCGGCGCGATCTCCCTCACCGGGGGCGGCGCCACCGCGGTGACCGTCGCCAACGGGATCGCCGCGCACACCACCGTCAGCGAGATCGCCGCGAACGTGCAGCCCTCGGTCGTCTCCGTCACCGCGGTCTCGGCGAACACGCAGGCCACCGGCTCCGGGGTGGTGCTGCGCGCCGACGGGATGATCGTCACCAACGACCACGTCGTCTCCGACGCCGGCGAGATCACCGTCAAGTTCAGCGACGGGACCACCTCGCCCGCCCGGGTCGTCGGCACCAGCCCCGACCACGACCTCGCCGTCATCAAAGCGACGCGTTCGGGCAAGGCCGCCACTCCGGCGACGCTCGGCGACAGCCGGTCCCTGGCCGTCGGCGACACGGTGATCGCCGTCGGCAGCCCTCTCGGCCTCGACGGCTCGGTCACCGCGGGCATCGTCAGCGCGCTGAACCGGGCGGTCAAGGAGACCGGCGGAGCCGTCATCCAGAACGCCATCCAGACGGACGCCGCGATCAACCCGGGCAACTCCGGCGGCGCGCTCGCCGACGGCACGGGCCGGATCATCGGGATCAACACCGCGATCGCCACGACCAGCACCGCGGCGGGGAGCGTCGGCGTCGGGTTCGCGATCCCGGGCGAGTCCGTCAAGGCGGTGACCGACAAGATCATCGCCAGTCACGCGTCAGTCCCGAACTGACGCCCTGAGACCGGCGGGGTCGGAGGCCACTGGGGGGTGGAGTCTCCGATCCCGCCGCTTCGCCGGGGCGCCCCGGGCCCGGCCCTTTTCCGGTCCCGTTCCGGGGTCAGGCGGGGTCGGTGGAGCGCAGGCGCTTGCGCGGTCTGGCCTTCTCGGCCTTGGCGAGGCGGTGCCGCAGCGAGGCGAGGAACATCTCGCGGGGCGCCGTGCGGACCGACTCGGGCAGCCGCGGATAGACCAGCCTGAGCAGGTTGATCAGGACGAGGAAGCGGCGCTCGCGCGCGGGCGACCACGGCCAGCCGTACGCCGAGCGCAGCGGCTCCGGCATGAGGCCCGCCGAGGCGAGCCGGACCGCCACCAGCGCCGGACGGCGGTACCAGGGGGCCTTCGGGTGCAGCACGAGCCGGGCGACCTCCTTGGACGCCGGGGTCAGCTCGAAGCTCTCGACCATTTTGCGGTAGTAGGCCTTGAACTCCTTGAGGTCGGCGGGCTGCAGGTCCGCGGGCGCGCCGAGGATCTGGGCGTAGATCCTGGTCTGCTGGTAGTACTCCTCGAGTTCGGCCTCCGAGAGCCGGCCGAAGAGCGCCTGGTAGAGCCGCGCGGAGACGTCGAAGAGGGTGGCGCCCACCCAGACCTTCAGCTCCGGGTCCTGGGCGTCGTAGCCGGGGCCGTTCACCTTGTCGTGCATCTTCCCGACGAAGGCGCTGACGCGCTCGGCCTCCTCCCGTGTCCCGAAGTGGACGGCGGTCAGCCACTCCATGGTGCCGCGCAGCCGTAGCAACGGGTCGTCGAACGTGTAACTGTGGTCGTGGACGCCCTGGCCCACGCCGGGATGGGACGTCTGGAGGATGGAGGCCACGCCGCCCCCGAGCAGGAGGACGCCCTCTTGGGTGACGCGCCGGATGACGTCGCCGTCCTTGAACAGACCGGGTTCGCTCATGGGACGAGTGTAAGTAAGTACTTGCAGTACTCTCCAGGGCCGGGCGATATTGCGTCGCGCACTCGGCGGGAGTTTCCGATAATGGAGGCATGTCCGCCAGCGAACCCCTGCGCATCGACGTCACGTCCGACGTCTCGGTCGTGGTCCCGGAAACCGAGCTGAGCTGGCGCTTCTCCCGCTCCTCCGGGCCCGGCGGCCAGCACGTCAACACCTCGTCCACCGCGGCCGAGCTGACCTTCGACGTCGCCGGATCGCCCTCGATCCCCGAGAACCTCCGCGACCGCGCGCTGCGGCGGCTCGCCGGCCGACTCGTCGCCGGGGCCGTCACCATCCGCGCCGAGGAGTTCCGCTCCCAACTGCGCAACCGCGAAGCCGCCCGCGAGCGCCTCGCCGACCTCCTGCGCACCGCCCTCGCCCCGCCGCCCAAGAAGCGCAAGGCCACCCGGCCCTCCCGCGGCGCGGTGCAGCGGCGGCTCGACAACAAGAAGCGCCGCTCGACCCTCAAAGAGGGCCGGCGGCGCGACTGGTAGCGGGCTTCGGCGTCAGATGCCGAGGTCGTTCGACAGCGGGCTCGACAGCGGCGACGGGCGCAGGTCGTCGTCGTCCTTGTAAAGCGACGGCGAAGAGGCCGACACGGCCCCGGGAGCCACGGCGGACACCGCGGCCGGCGAGGCGAGCGGCTTCACCTGCTCGACCGGCTCGGCCGGAACCGGCGGCAGCGGCGCCGTCTGGCTCGGCCGCGGCTCGGCCACCGGCGCGGCCGGACGGGTCGGCGCGGGCTTGCGGACCGGCTTGGCGACGGCGTCCTCCACCATCTTCTCCAGCGGCCCCGCCTCGTTCTCCGCCCGCAGCAGCGCGCTGAGGGTGTGGCTGATCTCGGTCAGCCGCTGCAGCGCCGAAGAGTGGTTCTTCGTGACGTGGTTCAGCCGCTCGGTCGCGTCCTCGTTGATGACGGTCGCGCGCCGCTCGGCCTGCGTCAGGGTGCGCTCGGCCTCCAGCCGGGCACTCGTGACGGTCTGCTCGGCCTCGTGCTTGGCGGCCGTCAGCACCTTCTCCGACTCGTTCTTCGCCGCGTTGAGCACCTGCCCCGCCTTGTCCTGCGCGGTGGCGACGTCGCGCTCGGCCTGGCCGCGGGCGTCGTCGATGATGCGCTTGGACTCCTTCTCGGCGCCCTCGCGGATCTGCTTGCCGGTGTCCTCGGCCTGCGAGATCTTCTCCTTCGCCTCGTCCTCGGCGAGGTTGATGATCTGGCGGAGCCGGTCGCTGAGGTCGTCACCGGTGGGCTTGCGCGCCTCGCGGACCTCGACCATCTCGCGGCGGGTGCGCTCGACGTCGTCGAGCGACCGCTGGAGGCGTGCCTCCAGGTCGCGGATCTGGTTCTGGTAGCGGGTGATCATCTCGTCGACCTGACGGCGGTTGTAGCCCCGCATCACGATCTCGAACTGCTCGTCCCGGAGAAGGTTCGGGAGGATCTCTGCTTCGTTGCTCATGGCGCCTCAGGCGGTCGGCCCCGTGACCGGGGAATCTGCTGGTGTCGGTTCGGTTAGGGGCGCTGGGGTGACCCCTGATACTGGCTTCAGTACAGGCTTCAAGGCTGACTCTGGTCCGGTCTGACCTGTTCGCGCAACCGAAACGCCGGTACTCGCGTGAATTGCGGGTCGCCGTCGGGGTCGGCACCCCGAACCAGACACAATACGGCTCATGACGAATCTGGGCGCACTGGGCGCATACGAGCCGGAAGTCCACCCGACGGCATGGATCGCGCCCGGCGCGATCGTCGTCGGAAAGGTCAGCCTCGGCGCGGACTCCAGCGTTTGGTACGGGACGGTCCTGCGCGCCGACGAGGAGGCCGTCATCGTCGGCGAGGGCGTGAACATCCAGGACCTGAGCTGCATGCACTCCGACCCCGGCATGCCCGCGGTCCTCGAAGACCGCGTCTCCCTCGGCCACAAGGCGATGGTGCACGGCGCGCACGTCGAGACCGGCGCGCTCATCGGCATCGGCGCCATCGTGCTCAACGGCGCCCGCATCGGCGCGCACACCCTCGTCGCCGCAGGGGCCCTCGTGACCCCCGGCAAGAAATTCCCCTCCGGAGTCCTGGTCGCCGGAGCCCCCGCGCGCGTCGTAAGAGAACTGAACGACAACGACCGTCTCGTCCTGGAGCACACCTCCACCCACTACATGGAGAAGGCGCGCCAGCACCGAGAGGTCGAATGGAGGTAATCAATTAGCATGGCCCGCGTGGGATGGGGACCGGGAGAATCGCGGCGGGACGATCCGTTCGACGCCGCCGAGCGGGCGGTGCGCGACGTCGTCGGAGCCGAGTGGTGGGCCACCGCCCGGCCCGGGCAGCGCGAGCACGCGCTCGCGGCGCAGGTCGTGGAACTGCCGGACGGGTCCCAGTGGCTGTTCGGGGCGTGGGCGCGGTGGTACCGCAAGCACGCCGGGGACACGCAGTGGTACCTGTGCCCGCCGCCTTACGCCGCGCATGTGCGGGCCTCGGGGAAGCAGGCGCAGGCCGGCTCCCCGCCGCCCCCGCATGTGGTGCCGCTCGGGCCCGACTTCGCGGGGTCCGCGGCCCGCGCGCTGCCGGTGTTCGGCGGCGACCTGTCCGCGCTGACCGACCGCGTCCGGGCCACCGTGACGTCGGCGGCCATGCTCAGCCCGCAGGACCACCCGATACCGGAGAACCCCGCGCGATGGCTCGCCGAGTTCTCCACGGCGGGGCCCAGCACCGTCGCCGCGTGCTGGGGCACGATGCTGTGGTGCGCCGCCGCGCCGGTCTTCGACGGCCTTGAGGACGAACGCCTCCTCGACGTGTGGAAGCAGTACCGGGCCGCGCCCCTGCCCCGCGTCGCGGGTCCGCGCTGGCTCACCCCGCCGACCCTGGAACAGCTCGTCTCCCTCTACACCGAGCGGCTGCGCGCGCACCGCGTCGAGTCGGCCGTCGTCGTCCTGCGCACGATGTGGGCGATCGCCTCGGTGCTGCGCGACGAGCCGCGGTTCGCCGCGCGGGCCGAGGCGCTGCTGGCCGTCCTCGGCAGCACGCTCGCCGACCCGCAGGTCGACTACGGGGCGCTGGCGCACGGCGACGCCGCCGTCGCCCAGCTGTGGATCACCCGCTGCCCGCCGCACCTCACCCCCGCGCTCAGGGTGGAGAGCTCGCCCGGCGACGGCTTCCGGCACGCCTTCTACGACTTCGCGCAGACCCTCGTCGGCGCCGCCGGAGAACCGGCCGCCGCCGCGTTCGTCGAGCCCCGGCTGATCGCCGCGGCGCTGCTCGCCGCCGACCTGTCGGTGGTCCGCCAGGACGTCGTGCAGGAGGTGTCCCGCTGGCTCGACCCCGAGCTGCGCTTCACCGTCCAGGCGATGGTCGCGCAGGCGGGCCACCCGCTGCGCCGCCGCTTCTGGCCCGAGGGGAACCTGCTTCCCGAGCCGCTGCGGACCGGCATCGCCGCCGACCGCGCGGAAGTGCTGGCCGCCCTGTGCGCCCTCGACCTCGCCTGGTGCCGCCTCGGCGGCGGCATCCCCGCGCGGCCGCGCGGATTCCCCGCCGCGATCGCGGTGCTCGCCGAACTCGTCGGCGTCGCGCGGGCCACCGCCACGACGCCCGAGCTGTCCGAGCACGTGTGGGGCGGCCGGCGTCCGCAGGAGACCGATCAGCGGCCGCAGCCTCCGGTTCAGCCGCAACCCCAGCCGCAACCCCCAATACAGCCGCAGGTGCAGCCGCAGCCCGGGCCCGAGGCGTGGAGCCCGCAGCAGCCGCAGGAGCCCTCCGCCGGGCCGGACCCCCGGCAGCAGCAGCCGCAGGCCGGCGCGCCCTGGGACGTGCAGCAGCCCGCCACGCCCTGGTCGCCGCAGGCCGGGCCGCAGGGCGACCCGAACCGCGTCGAGGAGCCCGCCGCCCACGACCAGCAGGCGCAGCCGTGGCAGGCCGAACAGGCCGCGCAGCCGGGTGTGCGCAGGCCCGCCGCGGCCCAGCGCGGCCCGACGGCCGAGGAACTCGCCCAGAACGCCGGGAAGGTGTTCGAGAAGGCCTGGGGCCGGGCCCGGCGGCTCGGCGGCCGGCTGCTCGGCGGCGGCGCCCCCGAGGCCCAGCCCGACGCGTACACGACGGGGCCGGTCGGCTTCGACCGCCCCGACGGACCGAGCCAGCCGCCCGTGCCGACCCCGCAGGCCCCCGCGCCCGCGCACGGGACCATGATCATGTCGGAGACCATGGTCGGGGACATCCTCGACTACGCCCCCACGCCCTCCCGCCCGGTCCGCGACATCGCCCCGCCGCCCGAGGGCCCGCCGGAGGCGGCGACGGTCACCCGGCGCGGCGTCACGTTCGTCTACGACCCGCGCTCCGACGCCGAGGCCTTCCTGGACGCGCTGCCCGCGCCCGCGTTCGCCGCGGACTCCACACAGGTCTACCGGCCGCCCACGCCCGAGAACCCGCTCACGATGCTCGACCAGGACGTCGCCGGGCTGCTCCGCGAGGCGCGCGCCGCGCAGGCGGACCCCGCCGACGCCCAGCGCACGATGGTGGCCCCGCCCGGCGCGTTCGAGCCCGCGCCCGAACGGCCCGCCGAGCCGCCGCGCACGATGGTCGCGCCGCCCGGCGCGTTCGGCCTCGACGACGAGTCGACGGTCCCGGACGCGCAGGGCCCGCAGGAGCGGGGCGGCTTCGATCCCCAGGCCACGATGCTCGACCAGGGCGGTTCCGGCAGGCCCGCCGCGCCGCCCGTGGACCCGCACGCGACGATCTTCGACCCGGCCGGGCCGCACCGTCCTCGTCCCGTCGACCCGCAGGCGACCATGTTCGACCCGCCCGCGCCCTCCGGCCCCGCTTCTTCCGGCAGGCCTTCTTCCCGCCCTGGTCCTTCCGGTCCTCCCGGCCATGGGGCGTTCGATCCGCAGGCCACCGCCTTCGATCCGCAGGCGACCATGTTCGACCCGGGGGTCCGGGGGAGGCCCGCGGAGCCGCAGGCCACGGTCTTCGACGCGGGCGTCGGCGGCGCCACCCGGCTCGACGGCGGCCCGCCCCCGACGCGGGCGGAGCCCGCCCACACCGGTCCGGTCGCCGTGTCCGTGCTGCTCGTCGGCACCCCGCACACCGGCCAGCGCAGGTTCGCCCGGATGATCTCCTCGGTCGTCTCCGACGGCGCGCTGGTCGTCCGGGACGCCGAGGACCTCCGCGGCCTCGCGCTGGAGCGGCTGGCGACCCTGTTCGACCCGGGCGGCTCGCCGGTCCTGCTGGAGCGCCTGGACGTCGCGCTGCTGGACGCCAACGACCCCGCGGTGTTCCTGCGCACCCTGCGGACGGTCCGGACCCGCGCCCGCACCCCCCTGATCGCCACCTGCGACCCGCGCTCCTACCGGCGGATCGCCGAGGAGTACCCGGAGCTCGCGCGCGTCTTCCGGGTCTACGAGCTGCCGGAGCTGCGCGACGCCGAGGAGCGCACGACCCTGCTGCGGGTGCTGGCCGACGAGCGCCGCGCGTCCCTCGACACCGTCGCGTGGGCGGCGGTCCGCGAGGACCTGGTGCGCCTCAGGGGCCCGGGGGACCTCACGGCGGCCCGGTTGGTGGAGACGTACCTGGAGCGGGCCTACAACCGCGCTCTGGGCCGCGGAGGGGGTGCCGCGGAACGCCTGGTCCTCCAGGCCGCCGACTTCGCGGGCGTGGCCGAGTCGATCGAGCCCGCGCTGCACCCCGCCGGAGACGTCGACGGCTACCTCGACCTCCTCGGCGAGATGGTCGGCCTGGACGAGGCGAAGGCCGCCGTGGAGAGGCTCGCGCGGGAGGCCGACGGGCCCGTCAACCTCGCCTTCGAGGGGCCCGCGGGCACCGGCAAGGCGACCGTCGCGGCATTGGTCGCGGGGATCTTCGGCGCCCTGGGCCTGCTCCCCTCCGGCCATCTCATCCAGTGCCGGCCCGAGCACATCGTCGGCCGCGACGCGCTGGAGACCGAACTGCGCACGGCGGGGATCGTCCGGCAGGCCGAGGGCGGCGTGCTGCTCGTGCAGAAGGCCGACGGGCTCACCCCCGAAGCCGTCGCCGAGCTGTTCCGCGGCCTGCGCGAGCACCCCTACATGCTGGTGCTCGCCGCGACGGACATCGACCCGTTCCTCACCGCCAACCCCGACATCGCCGCGACGTTCGAGCGGGTGGACTTCCCCGCCCCGTCGGACCGCGAGCTGGTCCAGATGTTCGTGCGGCTCGCCGAGAAGAAGCTCTACATGGTGGACGAGGAGCTGCGCCTCGAGCTGATGACCCGGTTCGCCCGGTTCCGCGACAGCGAGAACTTCGCCTTCGGCCGGACCGTGCAGGCCTGGTTCGACGAGACCCTCGCCCGGCAGAGCCGCCGGATCTCCGGCCAGGCGGGCGCCGACGGCCACGTCGCGGCCCGCCTCACCACCCGTGACCTGCCCGAGTCCGGCCTGGACCGGATGCTCGGCGACCTCCAGCAGACCCGCCGCCCGCAGGGGGAGTGACGGGGCGGGCGGCACCCGCGAGGGCTAGGACGGCGCTAACGCGAATAGCCCCGGGCTAGCCCGCATGGGTCATGGGATCCCGCCTTCCCGCCGCGTAGCCTTGAAGCCGGAGCGGGCAAGGAGGAGGTGCACGGTGCGTTTGTCAGAACTCGACCGGCGGCTGCACGACGACGTCGCGTTGGGCGAGATCGAGCTGGTGTCGGAACTGCTGAGCGCGGTCGCCGTGGCCGACCGGCGGCTCACCGAGGCCGAGATAGACATCGTGCTCGGCGTGTGCGAGGAACCGGCGGTAGAGCGCCGTTGACGTCCGCCCGAGCCCGCACCCGGGGAAGGTGCGGGCTCGGGGCCGGACGCTGGGTCGCCGGGTTCTCGACCGCCAGGGAACCGGCGGTCGAACACGGCTCAGACGCCGAAGAGGCTGAGCACCCAGAAGACGACCGCGGCCATGAGGCCCGCCGCGGGCAGGGTGAGGATCCACGCGACGAGGATGTTGCCCGCCACCCCCCACCGCACGGCCGAGAGCCGCTTGGTGGCGCCCACGCCCATGATCGCCGAGGAGATCACGTGCGTGGTGGAGATGGGCGCGTGGAAGCCCATCGCCGCGATGTACAGGATGGACGACGCCGTCGCCTCGGCGGCGAACCCCTTCGGCGGGTCCAGTTCGATGACCTTGCGGCCGAGGGTGCGCATGATGCGCCACCCGCCGGCGTAGGTGCCCATGGACAGCACCGCGGCGCTGACCAGGATCACCCAGAGCGGTACGTGCCCGAGGTCCTCCTGGTAGCCGGTCGAGACCAGCGCCAGGACGATGACGCCCATGGTCTTCTGCGCGTCCTGCAGGCCGTGCCCGAACGCCATGGCGGCGGCCGACAGGGACTGCGCGATGCGGAACCCGCGGCTGACCTTGGCGGGCTTGGCCCGCCGGAAGATCCACATGATGGCGACCATGAACAGGTAGCCGAGGAGGAATCCGGCGAACGGCGAGATGACCATCGGGATGATGACCTTCTCGACGACCTTGTCCCAGCCGATGGTGGTCGCGGCGGCGATGCCCGCGCCGACGAGACCGCCGATGAGGGCATGCGACGAGGACGAGGGGAGGCCGAACCACCAGGTGATGAGGTTCCAGACGATGGCGCCGGCCAGCGCGGCGAACACGACGGCGAGGCCGCTCAGCCCGTCGAGATCGGGGAGGATCTCCGCGATCGTCTTGGCGACTCCGACGCCGACGAACGAGCCGAGCAGGTTCATGACCGCGGCCATGAGCAGCGCCGCCCGCGGTGTCAGCGCCCGGGTGGACACCGAGGTGGCGATGGCGTTGGCCGCGTCGTGGAAGCCGTTGGTGTAGTTGAAGCCCAGGGCCACCGCGACGACCGCGACGAGCGCGATGGTCTCGGTGGACGGGCCCAGGTAGAAGACGAAGAACACCGCGACGGCGATGGTGATGAGCCCGCCGATGACGGACACCCAGGTGGTGCGGGCCTGCTTGGTGCTGGCGCCGGTGGCGAAGTCCACCGGCAGCTCTTCGGTCTCCTTGACCAGGTCCGGCCCGGGACCCTTCGCGGTCATGATTCCTTGACCGCGATCGTCTCGATGGTGTTGGCCACGTGCTCGAACGCGTCGGCCGCCTCTTCCAGCCGGTCGACGACCTGCTGGAGCTTCATGACCTCAAGGGGCTCGTACTCACCGCTGAACAGGCGGGCGAGGAGGCGGCGGTGGATCCGGTCGCCCTCGTTCTCCAGCCGGTTGATCTCGATCCAGTACTCGCTCAGCTCCCGCATGGACTTGAGCCGGGGCATCGCCTCGGCCGTCAGCTCAGCGGCTCGTTCCAGCACCTCGACCTGCCGGAGCACGTCGGACGGCAGCTTGTCGATCTTGTAGAGGACGACGAGATCGGCGGCTTCTTCCATGTAGTCCATCACGTCGTCGAGCTGCGAGGCCAGGTCGTAGATGTCCTCGCGGTCGAACGGGGTGATGAAGCTTTCGTTGAGTCGGTGCAAGATCGCGTGAGTGCATTCATCGCCCGCATGCTCGCAGGCGCGCATCTTCTCCGCGATGGCCTCTCGGTCAGCGCCTTCGCTGATGAGTTCCACGAGAAGACGGGCCCCGGTCACGATGTTGTTCGCCGAGTCGGCGAACAGATCGTAGAAGCCGTCTTCACGAGGTGTGAGACGCAAGCGCACGTTCTTCTCCTAGTGCGGGAACTGTCCGCGTGTGATCGTAGGCGCAGTTGCCCGAGTTGACGAACCTTGTCCGAAGATTTCGTTCGTGTTCACCACCGTCCACCTGTGATGGTTACCAATGATCGGTGCGGACACACGCCGCGACACTCGCGTTTTGGGGACTCGCCCCGCGCGCACGTACCCGACAACGGAGAAGGCCCACGCCGCTTCGCGGTGTGGGCCTTCTCACCGGGCGTCCGGCCTGCGGACGCCCTCGACGGGGCGGCTGATCAGCCGAAACGTCCGGTGATGTAGTCCTCGGTGGCCTTCTCCGTCGGGTTGGTGAAGATCTTCGAGGTGTCGTCGAGCTCGATGAGCTTGCCGGGCTTGCCCGTCCCGGCGATGTTGAAGAACGCCGTCCTGTCGGACACGCGCGCGGCCTGCTGCATGTTGTGGGTGACGATGACGATCGTGTACTGCGACTTCAGCTGGGCGATCAGGTCCTCGATGGCGAGGGTGGAGATCGGGTCCAGCGCCGAGCACGGCTCGTCCATGAGCAGGACCTGCGGCTGCACCGCGATCGCGCGGGCGATGCACAGGCGCTGCTGCTGACCGCCGGACAGGCCCGCGCCCGGCTTGGCGAGCCGGTCCTTGACCTCGTTCCACAGGTTGGCGCCCTTGAGGGACGTCTCGACGATGTCGTCGAGCTGGTTCTTGCCCCTGACGCCGTTCAGCTTGAGGCCCGCGGCGACGTTGTCGTAGATCGACATGGTCGGGAACGGGTTCGGCCGCTGGAACACCATGCCGACGACGCGGCGGACCGCGACCGGGTCGACGCCCGCGCCGTACAGGTCCTGGTCGTCGAGCATGACCTTGCCGTCGACGCGCGCGCCGGGGATGACCTCGTGCATGCGGTTGAGCGTCCGCAGGAACGTCGACTTGCCGCAGCCGGACGGGCCGATGAAGGCCGTCACCGAGCGGGGCTCGATCGTCATGGAGACGCCCTCGACGGCGAGGAAGCCGCTGTAGTAGGCGTTGAGGTCGGAGACCTCGATCCGCTTGGCCATGATGCTTTGTGCTCCTTGTCCTGGGACGGCTATCGGATCGAGGTCCTGCGCGCGATCAGCCGCGCGCCGAGGTTCAGGACCATGATGATGAAGATGAGCGTGAGGGCGGCGCCCCAGGCGCGGTCGACGGCGACGAGCTGGGAGTCGGTGCTCTGCTCCCAGATGTAGGTCGGCAGCGACGACTGCGCTCCGCTGAACGGGTTGAAGTTGATCACCTTGGTGACCCAGATCGTCAGGACCAGCGGCGCGGTCTCGCCCATGACGCGGGCGACCGCCAGCATGATGCCCGTGATGATGCCGGTGAAGGCGGTCGGCAGGACGACCTTGGTGATCGTGCGCCACCGCGGAACGCCGAGCGCGTAGGAGGCCTCGCGCAGCTCGTTCGGGACGAGCTTGAGCATCTCCTCGGCGGAGCGGACGACGGTGGGGATCATCAGCACGGCCAAGGCGAGCGCGCCGGCGAAGCCGGACTCCTTGAAGCCGAGGATGAGGATCCAGAAGCTGGCGACGAACAGGCCGGCGACGATCGACGGGATGCCCGTCATGACGTCGACGAAGAAGCTGATGACGCGGGCGAGCCGCTTGTCCCGGCCGTACTCGACGAGGTAGATGGCGGTGAGCACCGCGACCGGGATGGCCATCACGCTGGCGAGCAGCACCTGCTGGAACGTGCCGACGATGGCGTGGTAGATGCCGCCGCCCGCGTCGCGGGCGCCGATGCCGTTCATCGAGCGCAGCAGGAAGTCGGAGCTGATGACCCCGATGCCTTCGCTGATCACCTTGTAGAGCACGCTGATCAGCGGGATGACGGCGAGCGCGAAGGCGATGTAGACCGCGACGAGGACGATCCTGTCCTTGATCTTGCGACCGGCCGACGTCGCGGGGATCGCGAGGCTCGTCTTGGTGGTGACGGCGCTCATTCGGTGAACTCCTTGCGGCGGGAGACGATCGCGCGGGCGCCCATGTTGACGACCATCGTGATGAGGAAGAGCACGAGGCCGGAGGCGATGAGGGCGCTGCGGCCGATCTCGCCCGATTCGGGGAAGCTGCGCACGATGTTGGCGGCGAAGGTGTTGCCGCCGGGCTCCAGGATGCGCCAGTTGATCCCGACCACGGTGGACAGCACCAGCGCGATGGCGACGGTCTCGCCGAGCGCGCGGCCGAGTCCGAGCATCATCGCGCTGACGACGCCGGAGCGGCCGTAGGGCAGCACCGCCAGGCGGATCGTCTCGTAGCGGGTCGCGCCGAGCGCCTGCGCCGCCTCGATGTGCGGCGTCGGGACCTGGAGGAAGACCTCGCGGGAGATGGAGGAGATGATCGGCAGGATCATGATCGCCAGCACCACAGAGCCGATGAAGATCGACTGGCCGCCCACGTTGTCGCCCGCGAACAGCGGGATCCAGCCGAGCCAGGTGTTGAGGAACTCCACGACGCCCTCGGAGTTCGTCACCAGGAAGTGCAGGCCCCACAGGCCGTAGACGATGCTGGGCACCGCCGCGAGCAGGTCCACCACGAAGCCCAGCCCATCGGCGAGCCTGCGCGGCGCGTAGAAGGAGATGAACAGCGCGATCCCGATGGAGACGGGCGTGGCCATGAGGAGGGCGAGGGCAGCCGACATCAGCGTGCCGAAGGTGAGCTGGGCGATGCCGAATCGCGGCGGGTCGTTGTTGGCGAGCCACTGGGTGTCGGTGAGGAAGCTGCCCTCGTTGGCCCGGAGGGCGGGGATGGCCTTCCACACCAGGAAGAGCGAGATCGCACCCATGATGATGAGAACGAGCGTGCCGGAGCCGAGGGCCGCGCCGGAGAAGATCCGGTCGCCCTTCCTGCCCGTGCTGATCGCCCTTCTCTTCCGCGCCGCGCCGACGGCCCTGCTCTGGACGTCGTCGATGCTGGTCACACCAGCCCCTCCCTCGGGATCTTTTGCCATTTCCCTGTAACCGGGTGAGGCCCCTCCGCCGGTCTCGGCGGAGGGGCTTCGGTCCTGCTCTGCGCTCAGTGCCCTGCTCGGTTTCTAGAGAGAGCGGTCTCAGGCGGCCGAGATGGCGTCCACGGAGGCGC
This sequence comes from Actinocorallia aurea, assembly GCF_054783995.1. Lineage (NCBI taxonomy): Bacteria > Bacillati > Actinomycetota > Actinomycetes > Streptosporangiales > Thermomonosporaceae > Actinocorallia > Actinocorallia aurea. The sequence continues at coordinate 1,309,826 of NZ_BAAGPQ010000002.1, read as the reverse complement.
GCACCTTGGCGATGATCTCCGCGGGGATCGGCGCGTAGCCGAGGCCCTTGAGGGCCGCCTGGCCCGCGTCGGAGGAGGTGTAGGTGAGGAACGACTTCACGAACTCGCCCTCGGTGCCGGTGAGGCCCTTCTCGCAGGCGATCTCGTAGGTGACCAGGACGATCGGGTAGGCGCCCGGGGTCGCGGTCTTGTAGTCGAGCTCCAGCGCGAGGTCGTTGCCGGTGCCGACGATCTTGGCGCCCGCGATGGCCTTGGAGGCCGAGTCGGCGCTCAGCTCGGCGTACTCGCCCGCGCCGTTCTTCACCTTGGCGGTGGACAGCGCCGCGTTCTCGGCGTAGGACATCTCGATGTAGCCGATGGAGCCCGCGGACTGCTTGATCAGCGTGGTCACACCGTCGGACTTGGTGCCGCCCTGGCCGCCGGGGGCGGTCCAGACCTTGCCGCCCTCGAACTTCCACACGTCGGGGGCGACGGCGGTGAGGTACTTGGTGAAGTTGTCGGTGGTGCCCGACTCGTCCGCGCGGTGCACGGTGGTGATGTCGGTGTCCGGCAGCTTCGCGTCGGGGTTGTCCGCGGCGATCGCCGGGTCGTTCCACTTCTTGATCTCGCCCGCGAAGATCTTCGCCAGGGTCTCGGGGGAGAGCTGGAGGCCGTCGACGCCCTCCAGGTTGTAGGCCACCGCGACCGGGCCGACGACCATCGGCAGGTTCAGCGCGGTGTTGCCGGCGCAGCGGGCCTGCGCGGCGGTGGCCTCTTCGGGCTTGAGGGCGGAGTCAGAGCCCGCGAAGGACGCCTGCTTGGCGTTGAACGCCTCGATGCCCGCGCCCGAACCGCTCGGGTTGTAGTTCAGAACGGCACCGGCGCAGTTCGCGGTGTAGTTCTTGATCCACTCGTCGATCGCGTTCTTCTGCGCGCTCGAACCGGCGGCGTTCACGGTGGCCTCGACGCAGTTGCCGCTCTCGGGCGCCGTCGAGGCGTCCACGTCGGCGTTGTTGTCAGAGCCGCAGGCGGAGAGCGACAGGGCGCCGCTCAGGATGACGCCGCCGAGGGCCGCAAGCCGGATGCCGTTCTTCACGGGTTGTTCCTCCAGTCGATGCGGTGATCCCCGTGCTAGGTCAGGGAGGTGGGGTCACCGTCAGGAATGAAGGTAGGAAGCCCAGGTGAACGGCTCGGAGCGGTCCAGGTGAACGCAGAGTGAACAGCGTTGGGATGCTTCGGGAAGAATGTCTCGATTTGGCGTTGCCGTCAGGTGAACGAGCGTCCGAACTGGACGTCGACCTGGTACCGGCGGAACCCGAGGGACTCGTAAAGCCTCACGGCACTGGTGTTCTCGCCGTCGACATAGAGCAGGACGGTGTCCAGGCCGAGATCCTTCAGGTGATACAGGCCACGGAGCGTGAGCGAGCGTCCCAGGCCCACTCCCTGCTGCGCCGGATCGACTCCGACGACGTAGACCTCGCCCATCCCGTGGGGGTGGCCGGGCTCGGCCGGATGCACCTTCGTCCAGTGGAAGCCGACGAGCTTGTCGTCCTTGGTGGCGACGAAGAAGCCCTTGGGGTCGTACCAGGACTCGGCCATCCGGCGGCGGAGGTCCTCCTCCGTCCACTGGCCCTGTTCGGGGTGGGAGGCGAAGGAGGCGGCGTTGAGGCGGAGCCAGGCCGCGGCGTCGCCTGGCTGGAAGGTGCGCAGCGTGTATCCGGCGTGGACCCGGTTCACCGGCAGCGGCTCTGCCAGCGGACGGCGCATCTGCAGGAGGGTCCGGACGGGCCGCAGTCCCTGGGACGCGGCGAGTTCGGCGGCGCCGGGAAGGTCGCCGTGCGCCCAGATCCGGACGTCCTGCGGCAGCTCGGCCAGCAGCCGGGCGCCGATGCCGCGGCGGCGCAGCGCCGGGTCCACGACCACCTCGGCGGACCCGGCCTCGGCGAAGGCGTAGCCGGCGAGCACGTCGCCCTCGTGGACGAGATGGTGCTCGCCGCCGCCGTGCCGCACGGCCAGCAGGGTCTGCTCGGACAGGGGGGCAACGCCGTCGGCCTCGGCGGCCCGCTCGGCCAGATCGAGGACGGAGGCGGACTGCTGGGCTGACAACTCATGCACGACGACCATAGATCGCCAGCTTATTCGTCAGTCCGTTCGTACGTCACCACCAGGCCGCACTCCGTGCACTCGGAGATGTTCTCATCAATCTCCAAGTGACACGTATGACGGAGATCTTTAGTGTCATCCGTGGACTCCTGTCTCCGTACTCCCGAAGGATCCGCATGATGCCCTCCAGAAGGACGCGCAGCCTCCGCAACACCCTGCTCGCCGGCACCGTCGCCGCCGTGCTGGCCGCCGCCACGGCCCCCGCCGTGCAGGCCGAGCCGAAGCCGAAGGGCCCCAAGGACCCCTCAGTCCCGGTCCGCATCCTCGCCCTCAACGACTTCCACGGCAACCTTGAGCCGCCCACCGGCTCGTCCGGCCGGATGGTCGACGAGACCGGCGCGACCGTCGAGGCCGGCGGCGCCGCCCACATCGCGGCGTGGATGGACCGGCTGTCGGACGAGAACACCCTCAAGGTCGCCCAGGGCGACCTCATCGGCGCGACCCCGCTGATCTCCGCCGCCTACCACGACGAGCCCAGCGTCGAGTTCCTCGGCGACCTCGGCATCACCGTCTCCTCGGTCGGCAACCACGAGTTCGACGAGGGCTACGACGAGCTCAAGCGGATCATGAAGGGCGGCTCCCACCCCGTCGACGGGGCGTCCCCGGCGGGCGAGTGGAAGGGCGCCGAGTACCAGTACATCGGCGCGAACGTCTTCCTCGAAGACGGCACCAGGCTGCCCAAGGTCCCGGGCATGGAGCTGCTGTCCAAGATCAACAAGAAGCGGCTGGCGGCCCTCGTCAAGAAGTACGGCGTGCCCGCGCTGCCGCCCATCGCCGTCCGCGAGATGAACGGCCAGGAGATCGGCTTCATCGGCGCGGTCACCGAGAACACGCCGAACATCGTCACCGCGGCCGGAATCGCCGGCCTGAGGTTCGGCGGCGTCGTCAAGTCCGCCGAGTTCGGCTCCCGGCTGCTGAAGGAACTCGGCGTCGACGCCCAGGTGCTGCTCGTGCACGAGGGCGACAACGTCTTGACCGGCAAGTCCCCCGACACCTGCTCGACCACCACCGACCCCGACGGCAGCGCCGGCGCCGGCACCGAGATCGCCGCGAACGCCGACCCCGAGATCGACCTCATCCTCTCGGGCCACTCGCACCAGGCCTACGTCTGCACGGTGAAGGACCCCGCCGGCAACGACCGCCTCTACAGCCAGGGCGGCTCCTTCGGCCGGGTCATCTCCCAGGTCGACCTCGAGATCTCCCGCAAGACCGGCGAGATCGACCGCTCCTCGGTGACCATCGACAACCAGATCGTCACCCGCGCCATTTCGGACGAGGACACCGCCACGTTCGTCCAGACCTGGAAGGACCGGGTCGCCGGCGTCGCCAACAAGCAGGTCGGCTCCGTCACCGCCGACATCGACCGGAAGGCCACCCCGGCCGGTGAGAGCCCGCTCGGCGACCTCATCGCCGACTCCCAGCTCGCCGCGACCAAGACCGGCGGCGGCGCCCAGATCGCGCTGATGAACCCCGGCGGCATCCGCACCGACCTGCTTTACGCGCCCGACGGCGTCATCACCTACGGCGAGGCGTTCACGGTCCAGCCCTTCAGCAACCTCATGCAGGTCGTGACGCTCACCGGCGCGCAGATCGACGCGCTGCTGGAGCAGCAGTGGACCGCCGCCCGCACCGCGGTGCTCCAGCCGTCCGCCAGCCTGACCTACACCGCCACCCTCGCCAACGCGTTCGGCGACCGCGTCAGCGGCATCGAGATCGACGGCGCCCCCGTCGACCCCGCCGCCTCCTACCGCGTCTCCGCCAACAACTTCCTCGTCGGCGGCGGAGACGGCTTCTCCGTCTTCACGCAGGGCACCGACCTGTGGAGCGGCCCCCTCGACCTCGACGGCTTCACCGCGTACCTCACCGCCAACTCCCCCGTCTCCCCGCCCGCCACCACCCGCATCAAGTACTGAGCTGAAGCGTGAATGAGGCCCGCTCCCCGGAGCGGGCCTCATTCACGATTTTCACTTCGGCAGCGCCGGGATCTCAGGCGCCCGATCACGCGACGCCGAAGGCGGCGCAATCCAACGCAGTTACTTCGGGAGGGAGAACAGGGGGCGCACCTGCTCGGCGATGTCGGCCAGGCGGTAGATCGGGTTGGTGCCGCGGAGGGGCTCGTCCGCCGACGGGACGTAAGCGGTGGGCAGCGGGGTGCCCTTGCAGGAGGTGCCGGCCTTCGGGTACTTGCCGTTGATCAGGTAGTTCTCGACGATCCTGTCGACGCAGGAGTTGCCGCCCAGGTAGATCGCGTGGTCGCCCTCGTTCTTGACGGTGACCAGGCGGCTGTTGGGGTACTTCTTGTGGGCCGCGACCGCGCCTTCCATCGGCGTGGCGGGGTCCAGGGCGGTCTGGATCATCAGCATCCGCGGGCCCTTCCGGCCCGTCAGGTGCTTCAGGACGGGGTTGCCCGCCGGGTTCTTCCAGTACACGCAGGGGTTGTCGACGAGGTAGTAGCCCATGAGCGGGTACTTCTTGCCGGACGCGACGGCCTGGGCCTTGAGGTCGTTGACCGAGCCCTTCCACTTCGCGTCGTTGCAGGTGGTGTTGAGGTACGTGGCGTCCATCCCCGCGTACGGGTTCTTGGCCAGCACCAGCTTCCCGCCGCGGGCGCGCGCCGCAGCCGGGAACACCAGCGAGATCACGTAGTTCAGGTTCTCCGCCGCGTACGGGAACGCCATCTTCGCGTACATCGCGTTGGCGAGCATGTAGTCGAGGGCCGGGCCGTCGATGACCTCCTCGGCGGTCACCCCCTCGTCGATCTCGTACACGACCTCGACGCCGCCCGTCTTGAGGAGGGAGGTGCGGACCTTCTCGTACTGGGCGAGGACGTCCTTGGCGGTCTTGCCGAGCTTGTACGTCGCGTCGTTCGCGGCGACCCAAGGCGCGAACTGCTTGACGAAGCGGGTGTGGAAGCCCTTCGCCTGGAGGGTGCTCGCCCGCTGCCAGGTGGAGGTGAAGTCCACGTTGGAGTCGAGGACGAAGCGGCGGGTCCGCTCGGGGAAGTACCGCGCGTAGTGCGCGCCGAGCCAGGTGCCGGCCGAGTAGCCGAGCCAGTCGATCTTCTTGACCTGGGCGCCGGACGAGTCGCGCATGGCGCGCCGGATCCACTCGAGGTCGTGGACCGTCTGCCAGGTCGTCACGTACTTGGACGGGAGGGCCTTGGCGCCCTTCTTCTGGCAGGCCGCCGCGTTCTTCTTCGCCGCGGCGAGCAGCGCGTTCGCGCCGGACGCCTTGCGCGCGTCGCCCACCGCGTAGGTGAGGTTCCCGCAGCTCGCCTGGGTGCCGTAGCCGGTGCCGCGCGGGTCGATCCCGATGATGTCGAGGTTCTTGAGCATGCTCTTGCGGCCCGCCTCGACGAACAGCAGGGGCAGTTCGAGGCCGGGTCCGCCGGGGCCGCCCGGGTTGGTGAACAGCACGCCCTTGGGCTTGCCGCTCAGCGCCTTCAGCCGGGAGACGGTGAGGGTGATCTTCTTGCCGCTCGGCTTCCGCCAGTCGAGGGGCGCCTTGAGCGTCCCGCACTGGAGCCGTCCGTACGCGGCGGGCGCGCCGATCAGGGGCCCGAAGCAGTTCTCCCACTTGATCTTCGCGGCGGGGAGCGCGCGGAAGGGGTCGGGAGCGGCTGTGGCGCCCGTCGGGCTGAGGGCCGCTCCCACCAGGGCCAGGGTTAGGACGGGACCGGCCCATCGGGCGACGCTACGCCGCATGCATCCTCCTCGCGGACAAACGGGAGGGCCCCCGGCCGATGTCGGCCGGGGGCCCTCCCTACAGAGTTCTCAAGGAGAGTTTCACGGACATAAGCGGCGGGTAAATACACGCGGCCCGAAAGTCGCCCTTTCGAGTCTCGACCGAGACGTTCCGCAGACGAAGCGGCAGAGGGGTCGTACGGCGCTCGCGCGGGGTCCGTTGAACGCGAAGAGCCCCCGGGCAACGTCGCACGGGGGCGTCTCAGCCTGCGATGACTCCGCTACTGGCCGGTAGGAACGTTCCAGCGGCCGATGGCGAGATCATGTTCAGTTCTTGCCGGCCAGCGCCTCTTCCTCGGCACCGGGGCGGTGGTCGGGGACGAAGCGGTAGCCGACGTTGCGGACCGTGCCGATCAGGGACTCGTACTCCGCGCCGAGCTTGGCGCGCAGGCGGCGCACGTGGACGTCCACGGTGCGGGTGCCGCCGAAGTAGTCGTATCCCCAGACCTCCTGGAGCAGCTGGGCGCGGGTGAAGACCCGGCCGGGGTGCTGCGCCAGGTACTTCAGCAGCTCGAACTCCTTGAAGGTGAGGTCGAGCACCCGGCCGCGGAGCCGGGCGGTGTAGGTCGCCTCGTCGATGGTCAGGTCGCCGGAACGGATCTCTCCGGGCTGGTCCTCCGCCTCGCCGGCCGACGAGCGGCCGATCGCGAGTCGGAGCCTTGCCTCGACCTCCGCCGGACCGGACGCCTGCAGCAGCACGTCGTCGAGTCCCCATTCGGGGGTGAGGGCAGCGAGGCCCCCCTCGGTGACGACGGCCATCAGCGGGCAGTCAAGACCGGTCGTGCGCAGCAGCCGGCACAGGCTCTTGGCCTGCACCAGGTCGCGGCGCGCGTCGACGAGGATCACGTCGGCGGGTGGTGCGTCGATCAGGGCGGACGCCTCCGCCGGTGCGACGCGGATCGAGTGCAAGAGCAAACCCAACGCCGGAAGAACCTCATCTGACGGTTCCAGCGCGTTGGTGAGCAACAGCAAGCTGCTCAACGGCCGCCTCCCTCTCTTGCCTTTCGGGGGTGAATCTCCCCTTAAAGACGTCAAGGACCCGGGGGCCTCATCGCCCGGATCCTTCGCTAGAAGCTTATACGAGCCCTCGAAACCGGCAATGGTCGGCCGACCGATTCATTACGGGCGATACATGAATGAGATCCTTGGACGATGGCCAACGGAGTGATCCGCTACTGGGCCGCGGCCAAGGCCGCCGCCGGTGTCGCGGAAGAACCATACGCTGCCGAGAACGTCGCGCAAGCCCTGGAGAACGCCTGCGCGGGAAGGGATGCCGCGTTCCGCGACGTCCTTCGGCGCAGCTCGTTCCTCATCGACGGCGCTCCCGTCGGAGTCCGCCCGCACGCGTCCGTCGGGCTTCCCGAGGGAGGCGTGCTGGAGGTTCTGCCGCCGTTCGCGGGTGGTTGAGGTCACATCGAGAACTTTTCCGGCACTACCCTTCGTCTCACCGTTGGTAGCCCAGGGAACCCGGAGGCCTGATGCGCAAGGTGCTGCTCGTCCTGCTCGTGCTGATCCTCGCCGGAGTCTTCGGCGCCGACCGGTTCGCGGAGTCCCGCGCGGAGGCGGAGGTCGCCCGGCAGGTCGCGGTCCAGTACCGGCTGACGAGCGAGCCCGCGGTCTCCTTCGGCGGCTTCCCGTTCCTCACCCAGGCGCTGTCCGGCAAGTACGACTCCGTCGACATCGAGATCGGCGACTACGCCGACCAGGGCGTCACCTTCCAGGACGTCGCGCTGCGGGTCGAGGGCCTGAACGCGCCGCTGTCGGATCTGATGAGCGGCGACTCCTCGTCGATCACCGCGGACAAGGCCATCGCCTCGGCCGTCATCCCCTACGGCGTCGTGCAGAAGCAGCTCGCCGAGCGCGGGGTGACCGCGGTCTCCCGCAGCGCCGACGGCAACGTCCTGGCCAAGGGCACCTACCAGGCCCCGCTCGTCGGCGAGGTCCCGATCGACCTGATCGTCTCCCTCAAGGTGACCGCCAAGGGCGTCGCGGTCGTGCCCGAGAAGGTGACCGCCGTCGGCATCCAGGTGCCGCTCGCCTCGGTCAAGGAGATGTTCACCTACACGATCCCCGTCGTCGGCCTCCCGCTCGGCGCGAAGATCACCGACGTCTCGCCGACGGACGCGGGCCTCCGCGTCACCGGAGAGGCAGTGAACGTCCCGCTCGACCAGGGCGCCCTGTAACGCGGGCGAGACGATCGGTCATGCCCGTCGCGTAGATTGCGGGCATGACCGGAGTTCTCGTCGCCGCGGCGACCCTCGCCGTGTGCACGGTCTTCGGGCTGGTCAGGCAGCGGCGGGGCGGACGGCTGAAGGCGCAGAAGAAGATGGCGGAGCAGACGCGCACCTGGGACTTCGAGCTGGGGGAGCGGGCCACCCTCCTCCAGTTCTCCTCCGCGTTCTGCGCGCCCTGCCGGGCGACCCGGCGCGTCCTCGCGGACGTGGCCGGCATGGTCGACGGGGTCCGCCACATCGAGATCGACGCCGAGGACCACCTCGACCTCGTCCGCGAGCTGAACGTCCTGAAGACCCCGACGGTCTTCGTCCTCGACGCCGGGGGCGCGATCGTGCAACGGGCTTCCGGACAGCCCCGCAAAGCCGATGTCATCGCCGCTTTGGGCCGTTCCACCACGGTCTGAACCCCTTCCTACCTGCCGAAATGATCTCCTTACCGCGTGGTAATCGTCTCGTCATACGAGACGGGGGTGACATCCGGCGAGAAGGCTCGTAACATCGGGTCCGTGCGTTACTGGACAGAGCAGATGCTGACGAAGCGACGGGCGGTCGATTACTGCCGCGTCGCCACAGCGCTCTGTCGCATGGCCTGAGAACAGCCGTAGCCGCTGTCGCGGGGAGTACCCGCACCGTCCAGGCGCCCGCACCTCTTGCTTCCTGAGGGAGCGAACCCATCATGAGAGTCGACCCGCGAGGGCAGCGTTTCGCTGCCGCAGCGACCTCGATCGTCCTGCTGGCCGTCCTTCTCACCGGGAACTGGGTGCTTCTCGCCGCTCAGGCCGTGGTGTTCGCCGTCGGAGTCTTCTTCGGATTGCGTCACCATCCGTACGGGCAGCTCTTCGCCCGCTTCGTACGGCCGCGCTTGGGCCCGCCAGGAGAACTCGAAGACGAGGCCCCGCCGCGATTCGCGCAGGGTGTCGGTCTCGTGTTCGCGCTGGTGGGCGTGGCCGGATACAGCCTGGGAGCCACGTGGCTGGGCATCACAGCCACCGCCTTCGCCCTCGGGGCGGCGTTCCTGAACGCCGCGTTCTCGTTCTGCCTCGGGTGCGAAATGTTTCTGATCATCAAGCGTGTCACGCCGAAGAAGAAGTTCTCCTAGAGGAGGTTCCGTAATGAGCCGCAACGACGTCCTGGTGGACGCCGCCTGGGTCGAGGCCAACCTTGACGCCCCCGGCCTGGTGCTGGTCGAGGTCGACGAGGACGTCTCCGCCTACGACGGGGGCCACATCCGTGGCGCCATCAAGATCGACTGGCAGACCGAGCTGCAGGACCCGGTCCGCCGCGACTTCGTCGACCAGGTCGGCTTCGAGCAGCTGCTCTCGTCCAAGGGCATCGCGAACGACGACACCGTGATCCTGTACGGCGGCAACAACAACTGGTTCGCGGCCTACGCGTACTGGTACTTCAAGCTCTACGGCCACGAGAACGTCAAGCTCCTCGACGGCGGCCGCAAGAAGTGGGAGCTGGACTCCCGCGAGCTGGTCAAGGACGTCCCGACCCGCCCGGCCACCGACTACAAGGCCAAGGCGCAGGACCTCGCGATCCGCGCCTTCCGCGACGAAGTCGTCGACGCGATCGGCACCAAGGGCCTGATCGACGTCCGCTCCCCCGACGAGTTCTCCGGCAAGCTGCTCGCCCCGGCCCACCTCCCGCAGGAGCAGGCGCAGCGCGCCGGCCACGTGCCGACCGCCCGCAGCATCCCGTGGTCGAAGGCCGCGAACGACGACGGCACCTTCAAGTCCGACGAGGAGCTGCGCGAGCTGTACACCGAGGCCGGTGTCGACCTCGCCAAGCCGATCATCGCCTACTGCCGCATCGGCGAGCGCTCCTCGCACACCTGGTTCGCGCTCAAGGAGCTGCTGGGCCTGCCCGACGTCAAGAACTACGACGGTTCCTGGACCGAGTACGGCTCGCTCGTGGGCGTGCCGATCGAACTCGGCCCCGCCAAGTAACACCCGGCCGAAGCCAGTTCGGTAAGAGAAGCTCTAGGGAGACACAGTCATGACCCAGGGATGCGCCGCCCCGGCCCAGACCGCCCACATTCCGGCCACCGTCGACCTCAACAACGAGGCCGTGATCCAGGGCACCGTCCTGCGGGACGGCTCCCCGGTGTCGGGCGCCTACGCCCGCCTGCTCGACTCCAGCGGTGAGTTCACCGCTGAGGTCGTGACCAGCGAGGAAGGCGTCTTCCGCTTCTTCGCCGCCGACGGCTCGTGGACCGTCCGCGTCCTGGCCCCCGGCGGGGTCAGCGTGGACTCCTCGGTGACCGCGGAGACCGGCACGATCGCCGGCCTCGAAGTGGCCATCTGAGCGGACCCGCTCGCAAGTGAGGGCCCCGTGACGCGCACCGCGTCGCGGGGCCTTCTCGCGTCCGGACAGTGGGGCGCCGCGTCAAGGAAAGGTAAAGTGCGTTCGTATGGTCGACCCCGGCAACCAAGACCCGTTCCCGTACCAGCACCCGCCGCAGGCTCCCGGCGAGGAAACGCAGCTCGGCACGCCACTGGTGCACCCCGGTCAGCCGCAGGGCGCGCCGCCGTCCTTCGCCCAGCCCTCCGACGCCCAGCAGGGCGCAGCCCAGCAGGGCGTCTTGCCGCATGGCGCCTTTCCGCACGACGCGGCCTCGCAAGGCGAGGCTCCGCAGCCTCCCGCCGCGGCTCCGCAGCCCGGACCCGGCACGCCGCCGCCGTTCGCGCCGGGCACGCCGCCGCCGTTCCCCGCCCCGCAGCCCTTCGCCCAAGGCACCCCGCCGCCTTTCGCGCCGCCTTACGGGCCGGGTTACCCGCCGCAGGGCTCTCCCGCGCCTTTCGGCGAGGGCGGATTCCCCCCGCCGCCGCCGCTCGCGCCCAAGCCCAATCCCGTCGTCTTCGCGATCGGGGCGATCACCGCGATCGTGGTGGTCCTCGTCGCGGGGCTCGTCGCGATGCACTTCGTCAGGAGCGACGACGAGAAGAAGCCCCCCGAGGTCTCGATGCCGTCGGTGAGCGTGCCGCCCATGCCGACGGTGTCGGCCGTGCCGACGGAGGCGCCGACCCTTCCTGCCGCGTCCGAGCCGCGGCAGGTGCCCGACATCCTCAAGGCGTCGGTGAAGACGGCGTTCGGCACGACCTACACGCGGGCCGGGACCGCGTCGGGCAAGTGCCCGTCCATCGCGCCGAAGGCCCTGCGCAAGGCGCTCGCCAAGAACCCCTGCATAGGGCAGTACCGGGGCGCGGTCTACAGCAGTCCCAAGAAGGACGCGGTCGTGACCGTCATCATCATGCCGCTGAAGAACGCCGACGCGGCGGCCGCGGTCAAGCGCGCGGGCAAGTACCCGTACCTCATCGCCCCGAAGAAGGGCAGTGGGGTGAAGTCGTTCGGCAAGTCGCCCGTCCAGACCTGGTCCCAGATCCAGATCAAGGGCAACCTCGCGCTCTTCGCGATGGCGTACCGGTCGGACATGGGCAAGACCGACAAGGGCGGCGTCGCCAACAAGGCGTCCGGCGAGCTGGGCGCGGAGCTGAGCGCGGTCCTCGCGTTCCAGTGACCCGCCGGCGGACGGCGGGCGACACCCGGGTGAAATGTGTCATATGCCCGACTTGGCATGAAGGCTCCCTGCCTGTTCCGTTGAACTCGGGGCGGATAACGGGCAACCTTCTTACTCTGTGACGAGTAGGAAACCTGCACACCGGCGACCTCCGCGGAGGCGCCGGACCTGGACGACGTGAGGTGGGCCGCACGGTTATGGACCGGGTGTTCGTCGGCTGGCGCTACGCCCAGGCGCATCCCGACCCGGGGCCGGCCCCCCGGCCTCCGTCCTCGCACGTCCGGGGCGCCCCCACCTGGCAGGAGGAGGCCGAGCGCTTCGAAGGGCAGACCCTGCTCAACCGGCCGCTCAAGTACACCGCGGGCGCCTCGGGCGCGGCGGCGGCGTTCCTGCTCGTCCTCGGCGTCCTCGACTGGCTCCCGTGGCCGTTCGCGCTCGTCGGGCTGCTGGCCTGCGCCGTCGTCGCGGGCATCACCGGATGGGCCATCTGGCAGGGCGAGCAGGCGATGCGCATCCGCCGCCGCGCCGAGCGGGCCAGGCAGGACGGGGAGCGGGCCAGGGTGGAGCGGCGCCGCGCGGAGGCCGAGGACGGCTATGTCCGCGCCCGAATCCGCTGGGAAGAGCAGCGCGCCGCCTATGAGAGCCAGCCCGAATGGCATCCCGTGCCCGTCCCGCCCGGCGTCGACCGTGTCGACGTCGCCGGAGGCACCCTCGCCGGATGGTCCGCGGCCGTCACCCTCATGGGCTCGGCCCGCCTCGCGGCCGGCGCCCAGGTGACCGTCCTCGACCTGTCGGAAGGGGCCGTCGCCCGCGACCTGCTGCGCGCCGCCGCCGACGATCCCCTCGTCTGGGTGCTGCCCGCCGACCTCCGCCGCTTCGACCTCGGCGCGCGGCTGAGCCCGTCGGCGCTCGCGGACGTGCTGTCGGTCGTCGTCAACGCCACCGAGGCCGAGTCGACGGTCCGCGACACCTCCATCGACAACTCCATCCTGGAGCGGGTCATCGCCGTCCTCGGCGGCGCGCCGCGGATCAGCCAGATCACCGCCGCGCTCCGCGCCCTCGGCCAGGTCGGCGACCCACGCGACGACCTGCGCGCCGGCCTGCTCACCGAGGCGCAGCTCGATCGGCTCACCACCCTGTTCGGCAGGACCGCCGCCGACCGGGTCGTCCTGGAGCGCGCGTGGACGCTGGAATCCCAGCTCCGCAAGCTCGACGACCTCGGCGCCGAGACCGTCCACCTGCCGCCGGCCCGGCTGCGCGTCGTCTCCCTCGACCGCAGGGCGGGCGTCCTCACCAACAAGGTCCTCGGCACCTACGTCGCGACAGTGCTCACCCACCTGCTGCGCCAGTCGCCCGCGCAGCACCCGTGGGGCCACACCGTGTTCCTCTGCGGCGCGGAGAAGCTCCGCGGCGACGTCCTCGACAGGCTCACCGACGCCTGCGAGACGACCGGCACGGGCCTCGTCCTGCTGTACCGGACGGTGCCGCCGCACGTCAGGGAACGGCTCGGCCGCGGCAACAGCGCCGTCGGGTTCATGCGCCTCGGCAACGCCGACGACGCCGCCGCGGCCGCCGCCTACCTGGGCGCCGACCCCCGGCTCCTGCTCGCCGAGACCACCGTGAAGACAGCCCCGGAGGAGCCCAAGGGCCCCTACCCGTCGACGATCGCCTACGCCCGGCGCAAGCAGGACGAGCACATCCTGACCGCGCCCGTCGCCGTGCCCGCCCAGGTGGGCCCCACCCTCCTGGACGCCATCCGCACCGGCCCCTGGCCCGGCACCGTCGCCGACGCCCACACCCCCCAGCAGACCCGCGACTTCCGCCCCGAACGCCGCCAGCTCCAGGACCTTCCCCCCACCGCCATGGTCTTCGCCCACGAGGGCACCATCCACCTCATCGACACCAACCCGGGCATCCTCACCCTCCCCACGGCGGTGCCCCTCACGGCGGACGGCAAGGACTGATCCCCGTACTGGTCGGCACGAACCGGTCGGCACGGCCCGGCGGCACGGCCCGACGGCCTTCAGGCCCAGGCGAACGCGACGGGCAGCGCCAGCCACAGCGCGGGGAAGACCAGCGGGGGCAGCAGCCAGGGCGACCGGATGGGGAAGCCGAGCAGCAGCCGGAACACCGCGACCCCCGCGACACCGGGCACGGTGACCAGGAACAGGGACCACAGCCCGAGGCCGGGGTACTCGCCGAGTATCGCCGCCGACGAGCCCAGCATCAGCACCGTCACCGGCCACAGGAGGCCGAACCCGAGCACCGCCAAGGCGAGCATGGTGACGAAGGCCTTGGCGATCCACTGATTGAACGTGTTCAACATGCCGTCGAGGCTAGCGTTCCAGCAGGTCGGGGTGCTCGTCGGGGGGCGGTTCTATGAAGCGGTCGGGCCAGGACAGGACGGTCGGGAGCCAGGGGACGGCCAGGGACGTCGTCAGGTGGTCCAGATGGGCGTCGGCGGGGAGGCCCACGGAGACCGTGTCCAGGTCGGTCTCGAAAGGGTCGGGCGGGGTGCCGACGAGGGCGGTGAGCGCGGTGGGGCGGTTCGCCGGGAGGTCCATGGACAGGGGATGACGGCGCAGCGCGTGGAGGCGGTGGCCCATCTTGACGGCGGGGTCGCGGGAGCGCAGGCCGGGCAGGACGTAGTCCAGGGGAGGGGCGGGCGCGTGGGCGTCGGGGTCGGGGACGTCCAAAGGCAGGAGCTTGTCTATCTCGTGGAGCCAGCGCAGCTGCGGGATCACGAACCCCGGCCCCGGCGGCTGCGTCGCGACAGCCCCGCCCAGCAGGGCGCCCGCCGCGGCGGTGACGTGCCAGGTGAGGTCCGCCGGGTCGAACGTGTCGCGCAGGGCGCGGGCCCGGCGGTCGATGGTCCGGTCCACGACGGTCGCGAGCATGCACTCGCGGGTGCGGGGTGCGAGCCGCCGCCAGGCGCGGCCCAGCTCCGCGGGCACCTCCGGCAGCGGCCGGTTCACCAGGTGGGCGAGCACCAGGACGTCGGTCCACAGCCGCAGCCAAGCCTGCTCGGTCCCGCCCGCCAGCAGTTCGGCCTCGCGCAGCTCCCGCAGCGAGCACGCCCGGCCCGACCGGCACTCCCGTCCGCACGCCGCCGACCGGCGCCCGTCGATCGGCGGAGGCGGCCCCGGCATCCTGCGCTCCCTGCCCTCCCCGTGCGGGACGCGGACGCGCAGCGGCCGGTCCATCCCGTCGGCGAACACCGCCGCGACGCCCGGCCGCAGCGACACCACCTCGCGCGACTGCTCGGTGTCGAGGTTCATCGCCGAACCCACCACATGCCTGTCGTCGTAGGCCGGAAGCCGGTGCACGATCTTCAGCGCGGTGTTCTTCACGACGTCCGGGATGAGCTTCACCGGGATCTGCTCGGCCACCACGATGCCCTCGCCATAGGCGCGGATCTCCGCGAGCAGCCCCGCGAACAGCTCCACCGCGTGCGCGCCGGCGTGCTCCCGGTGCCGCAGGAGCCGGTGCGCCTCCTCGATGACGATGACGTGCCGCAGCCCCGGCGGACGCTCCTCGCGCGCCCGCATCCGCAGATGCTCCACCACCCGGATGATGAGGGTGCCCATGAGGAACGCCTTGTCCTCGTCGTTGGCCACGTCCTCGATCGCCAGGACGACGTTCTCGCGCAGCAGCCCGCGGATGTCGGCGTCGTGGCCGCCCTCGAAGAACCGGCCCGCCGACCCGATCCGCAGGGACCGCAGCCTGACGTCCACGAAGCCCTTCACGTCGGCCATCAGCTCCTTGCCGTAGCCGACGTCGTCGATGACCTCCAGGGCGGCGCGCTGGAGCTGCTCCAGCGTCGGGACGGCGGGCGGGACGTGCGCGCCGGGCTTGCCCGCGCCCGTCACGACATCCCAGCCGTTCTCCTCGTACACCCGCTGCAGAGCCTGCGCGATGATCTGCGGAAACGGCTCGTCGGCCGCGAACGCCGCCTGGAACAGCGCCCGGACCATGTCGATGTGCGCCTGCACGGGATAGCCCGGCTCGGGCGCGAGCGGGTTGACCGACAGCGGGACCGCCGCCGGATCCGAGGGGTTCACGACGGTCACCGGGGTGCCGATCCGGCCCGCCATCGCCGCGTACTCCGACTTGGCGGGCTCGATCGCCAGCCACGGGACCCCCGCCGCCGTCAACTGCTCCAGCAGGTGCCGCACCGTCTGGGACTTGCCCGATCCCGTCGCCCCGGTGACGAAAGCGTGCCGGTTCAGCGTCTCCAGCGGCACCGTGAACGCGCCGACGGGCCTGTCCCGCCCGTCCAGGATGTCGCCGAGGACGAGGCCGCCCGGCGGGGTCTCGGAGGTGACGTCGAAGGAGCCGGAGTCCAGCACCCGCACGCCCGGCACCTCCCGGCGCGGCAGCCCGGCGAGCGGCGCGAGCACCCCGGCCGTCGCCGCGAAGGGGAACCCGTCCTCCGCGCCCGCCAGCGCCTCGCGCAGCATCTGCACGCTTCGCCCGGTGCGCAGCCGGTAAGGGTGGTGGCCGAGCTCCACCGAGCCGACGAGGACGGGCGCGACCCGCTCCAGATCGGCGGCGCTCGCCGCGCCCGCGAGCACCCGCACGTCCCACAGCGCGCCTTCCCGGTAGGTGTCGAGTTCGGCGAGGCGGCGCTCCAGCCGCTCGAACCCGCTCTGCTCGTCGCGGCGGGCGACGCGCAGCTCGTGCCGGACCGCCCGGATCTCCTCGTCGAGCTCGGGTTCGCTGCGCGCCTCGGCCGCGACCAGCCAGCCGAACGGCCGCCCCAGCAGCGTCACCAGCATCGACTCGAACAGCGACGCGCCCTCGGCCGCCGCGGCGGGCAGCGGCGGCGCCTGGCGGCCGGGGCAGCGCGTCCACACCAGCCGGGCCGCCTCGGCGAGCCAGTCCGCCCGGTACGGCACACCGCGGGCCCCGTTCGGGAACAGCAGCCCGCCGTCCGCCGACACCGCGTTGGTCACCAGCTCCAGCGGGGTGCCGCCGCCCCGCGACAGCCAGCCCGCGACGAACGGGCGGCGCTGCTGCGCCGCCGACAGCGCGGCGGGCAGCATGGTGAGGAAGTCCCATTCGGGCGATGCCGTGCGCTGCGCCGCAGGCACCGCCTCGATCCGCATCCACGGCCCGGGTGCGGGCTCCGCCGAGGCCATCGCCGTCAGATCTTCCCGGCCTCCCGCGGCGGGAGGCCCTGCTCGTCGGCGATCGTGTTCCACAGCGCGACGAACGCCTCCTTGGCCTCCGTCGCGGTGTCGTTGACGTCCTTCAGGGTGTCGGCCGGGTCGGCGCCGTCGCAGGTGCCGCCGTCCTCCAGGAAGTCGAGGGCCGCGGTATTGGCGTCGACCGAGGCCTGGAGCGCCTTTTCGAGCGCGGCCTTCAACTCCTCGCCCTGGGTGAGCGCCGAGGTGTCGAGATCGCCGACGCCCGCGAGCTGCGTCTTGCGCTCCTCCACGACCTCGGTGAAGGCGGACTTCTCCGTCCCGATGTTCGCGCAGGAGTAGGAGACGCCTGCGAGCTTGCCTCGGCTGCCGGCCATGTCGTCCAGCAGGCCGTCGACGGACTCGGCCTGGGCCGCGGCGTCACCGGTGGGGGCGTCGTCGCCGTCTTCGCCGGTGCCGTCTTCACCCGTGCCGCCGTCACCGCCGTCTTCGCCGGCGCCCGCGCCGTCCTTCTCGTCGGACGGGGAGGCCTGCTCGGTGCCCTGGCCGCCGTTGAGCGACAGGTCGATGTCGTTGTCCGAGTCCCGCGAGAAGAACAGGTAGCCGACGACGACCGCCGCGGTGAACAGCGCGGCGGCCAGGCCGGCGGCCAGCGGTCCCCGCCAGCGCGAGCCGCCCTCGTCGGGCAGCCAGTTGCCGTCCTGGTACTGCCGCGGCGCCTCCTCGGGCGCGGGAGGCCGCGGCATTTCCTGCGGGGGCCCGCCCCAGACCTCGGGCCGCCCCGCGCCGCCCCAGCCCGGGTCGGACTGTGCTGGCTGGGCGGACTGTGCTGGCTGGGCGGACTGTGCTGGCTGGGCGGACTGAGCTGGCGGGGAGGGCTGCGGACCTGGCCACGGGGCACCGTAGGCGTCGGCGTGCTGTTCGGTGCGCGGCTCGGGGGACTGCGGCGGCACCACGTCCGGCCAAGGCGCCCGATCCTCCTCGACGGGCTCCGGAGGCCGCCACGACGAACGCACCGCGGGATCGGGCTGCCACGGCTCCGGCGGCCAAGGCTCGGCGGAGATCTGCGGAGTCCAGGGCGCCTCGTCGGCCTGCGGGAGAGGGGCATCGCAGCGGGTGCACCTGCCGAGGGACCCCGGCGTCTCACTCCGGCATTCGGGACACTGCATCGCGGTCGCTCCAGGGGGAGGGGCTCAGACCCGGCGTACGTCGCAGCTCACACTAGCGCCAGCACGCCGGGCATTTCGTCACGCACCGCCTAGAAGTGCTGCCGCTTCGCGAGCCCGTGCGTCGGGGCGACCTTGTTCCACACCGACAGGAAATCGCTCTTGGCGGTGCTGGCCTGCGCGGACAGCGTGTTGCCGCGCTCGTAGTCGGGATCCTTCGTCGGCGTCTTGCCCTTGCAGCCCGTGTGCCGGCCCGCCCACGCCAGGAAGGCGTTGTCGACGTCGAGCGAGAGCTGCATCGAGCGCACCAGCGTCGACCGGAGCTTCGCCTTGTTCGGCAGCTTCCCGATCTTCAGCGCCTGCGCCTTCTGCAGCTGCTCCTGCCGCTGCTGGGCGATCTGCTGCATCGAGGCGACGGCCTCCGGGAGCTGCTTGCACTTCTTGGCGCTCTCCAGCGCCGACCCGAGCTGGGTGCGGCTCTTGGAGCTGGCGTTCAGCAGCGCGTTGACCCGCTTGGCCTGACGCGTCGCGGCGGGATCTGCCGAGGAGCCCGCGGCGACGGTGTCCGAGGTCTTCGTCGGGTTGACGACAGGCTCCGGATCCTCGCCGTTCGTGGTGACGAACAGGACCGCGGCGGCGGCCAGGGCGACCAGCACGGTGACGCCGACGAGCAGCGGCTTCGGCGGGCGTCCCCGGCCCGTGGTCGCCGCGGGCGACCGGTGCGAGCGCGTCATCGGCATGGGGCCCTCGGGGTCCCACAGGGGACGCTCCTCGCGCGGTCCCCAGGACTGCCCGCCCGGCTCGGAGTAAGGGCCGGGCATGGGCGGCGGCGCGTACGGGGCGGACGGTACGGACGGGACGGACGGCGCCGGGGGCGCGGGCGGCGCCTGCGGCCGCGCGGGGGGCGGCTGCACGGCGCTCCGGCCGGGGCCGACGGGCTCGGCGAACCACGAGTCCGGCACGAGCGGCGCGGCGGACTGGGCGGGCTCGGGAGCCTGCGCGGCAGAGGGCGGGGAGGCCGGCGGCGGCAGGGGAGTGCCGCCGGACGGCCCGTCCAGTGCCGGGGTCCACCACTGGGTGGCCTCCCCCGGGTCTTCGGAAGGCGGCGGCGCGGCCGACAGCGCCCCGGGCGGCTGCCCGGCGAACGTCGAGTCGAAGGCCGAGCCGAACCCTGGGCCGGAACCGGAGTTCTCGGACGCGGGCGGATACCCGCCGAACGGTCCTGGCGCGTCGAACGGGCCCCCGGCGAACGGCGTCGCGGGCGACGGGTCGTAGACGGCGGCGGCGAACGTCGAGCCAGGCGGCGGCGTGCCGTCGGACCCGAACCCGGTCGCCCTGCTGTCGATGGCGAAGGTGCTGTCGGTGGGCGGAGGGCCCGGCGGGAAGGAGTCGCCGCCGCCGGGGAAGACCCGCTCCCCGGGTGCGCTACCGTCCGCCGCGTCCGCGCCGTGACCGAACTCGCCGAAGCGCTCTCCCGTCGAAAGGGCTCCCTCGTCCGCGAAACCCGACGCCCCCCGGAACCCGTGCTCGCCGCTGGTCAGCGCACCCGCGCCGGGGAACCCCCCGTCACCCGCCCCACCCGGAAAGCCCGGCTCGCCGGAGAAGCCGGAACCGCCCGCGAACGCGGTCTCGGCCGAGCCCCCGCCGTCCCCCGGGACCCCCCGTCCGCCCGGAAAGCCGGGATCGCTCGGGAAACCCGAGTCACCGGGGAAGGCGTTGTCACCCGGGAAGGCGGAGTCATGGGAGAAGGCCGCGTCGCCCGAAGGGGTGGCCGGGAAGGCGGTGCCGCCCGAGAGGCCCGGCGCGGCGGGGAACCCGGGGTCGCTCGGGAACGAGCCGCCCCCGAACGCGGAATCTCCTGCGAAGCCCTGGTCGCCGAGGCCGCCGGGGTGGTGCGGGCGACTGGAGAACGCGGTGTCCCCCGGGAACTCGCCGTCGCGGAAGCGGTTCGGGTCGCTCGGGAACGCGGTCGCGCCCGGGAACGCGGCGTCGCCGAGCGGCCCGTGGCCGCCCGCGAGGCTCTGGTCGCCGAGGTAGCCGTGCTCGCCCGTGGAACCGGACCCGCCGACGGCACCGGGCCCGCTCGCGAACCCGTGCTCGCCGGAGACGCCGAGATCGCTCGGGAAGGCGCTGTCCCCCGGGAAGCCGGTGCCACCCGAGAAGGAGCTTCCACCCGGGAAGGAGCTGTCACCGGGGAAGCCGGTGTCGCCCGGGAAGGAGCTGCCGCCCGGCACACCCGGTGCGGGGCCGCCGCCGCCGGGGAAGCCGTGGGGGCTCGGGAATCCGGGGTCGCTCGGGTAAGCGGTGTCGCCGGGGAAACCGGTGTCGCCCGGGTGGGCGGTGTCGGCGGGGAATCCGGGCGTGTTGGGGAAGGGATGGTCGGCGGAGGGGGCGGGGTCGGGCACGAAGGGGTTGTCGGCGTAAGGGGGTTCCGCGTACAGCGGAGCCGGGGGGAAGCCCTGGCCGGGTGTGAAGGCGCCGTCGGTGGAGAGGGGCCGGAGCGGGGCGTTCGGGACGAACGGGGTGCCGGGGACGGGAGTGGAGCCCGGCTGGTCCTGCCCGGGTGGGGAGGCCGCGTACTGCGACGGGAGCCGCGGCCCCGCCTCGGGCGCGGTCTCGGGCGTCCCGTACGGCGCCGGGAAGGCCCCGTACGCGGGGGCTCCGGCGCCCGGCGCTCCGTAATGCGGGGGAGGCGGGACCTGGGGTTCCGGCTCGGGTTCCGGCGGCCACTTGTCGAACACCATCGTCTTCTCCGTGCTGCTCGTCGGGGCCGCATAGGCACCGGCCAGAGCAGAGGAGGCACCCGAAGCGGCGGGGAGGGGGGCACCGCAGTGGGCACAAGACGGCTGCCCCTCGGGCGCCTGCACGGCGCAGGACGGACACCGCATGGCGCTCAACCCTT
Organism: Actinocorallia aurea; assembly: GCF_054783995.1. Taxonomy (NCBI): domain Bacteria; kingdom Bacillati; phylum Actinomycetota; class Actinomycetes; order Streptosporangiales; family Thermomonosporaceae; genus Actinocorallia; species Actinocorallia aurea. The sequence continues at coordinate 1,288,969 of NZ_BAAGPQ010000002.1, read as the reverse complement.
CTTCACGTCGTTACCCGGTGATTCTGCCTTGTCCCTTACGCGAGTAGGGGCGCAAGGAAGATTCCTCGGCACATGTGGCATTTGGCGTGCATGTCTAGCTGGGGCTCACACCACACTGCGGCGTTCGTCACAGTACTGCGAACGGTAGTCGTACCGTAGCTCAGCGTGCGACAGTAGCCGGTTTAACCTTGACGAGACGGGAACGGGCGCGCCAGCCGCTAGGCTCGGCGGGAGTCGGGCTTATAGGGGAAAGAGATTCGATGAGTGATCTTCCGCTGCGGTCGCAGCTGGCGGTCGCCCTCGGGCGGACCGCTTCCCGGATGTCGCGGCTTGCCGGGCGCGGCGACGGTTCGGTGATCGGCGGGAAGATCGGGCTGAAGCTCGACCCCGAACTGCTCACCCGCCTGTCGGCCGACCGCAAGCTCGTCCTGGTCAGCGCAACGAACGGCAAGACCACCACGACCCGTCTGATCGCCAGTGCGATGAGCGGGCTCGGAGAGGTCGCCACCAACGCCTTCGGCGCCAACATGCCGACCGGCCACGTCAGCGCGCTCGCCGCCGCGCCCAACGCGCAGTACGGCGTGCTCGAGTGCGACGAGAAGTACGTGCCGCTGGTCCTGCGCGAGACCCGGGCGAACGTCGTCCTGCTGATGAACCTCAGCCGCGACCAGATGGACCGCGCCGGAGAGATCTGGCAGCTCGCCGGGAAATGGCGCAAGGCCCTCGACGGGGCCGACACCCACGTCGTCGCCAACTGCGACGACCCGCTGGTGACGTGGGGCGCCTCCACCGCGAAGAAGGTCACCTGGGTGGCCGCGGGCCAGCACTGGAAGGAGGACTCCTGGTGCTGCCCCGAGTGCGGCGGGCCGCTCGACCGCGACGGCAGCCACTGGGCGTGCCGCCAGTGCCACTTCGCCCGGCCGAAGCCCGACTGGATCCTGCACGGAGACAGGGTGACGACCCCTGGCGGCAACACCTACTCGCTCGACCTCCAGCTCCCCGGCCGGGCCAACCGCTCCAACGGGGCGATGTCCCTGGCCGTCGTCTCCCTGTTCGGGGTCTCGCCCGAGCAGGCGCTGCCGCTGCTCGGCAAGGTCGCCTCGGTCGCGGGCCGCTACACCACGGTCGCCTACCAGGGCCGTGACATCCGGCTGCTGCTGGCGAAGAACCCGGCGGGCTGGCTGGAGGCGTTCGACGTCCTCGAACCCGCGCCCGGCCCCGTCGTCCTGTCGATCAACGCCCAGGGGCCCGACGGCCGGGACACCTCGTGGCTGTGGGACGTCGACTACCGCGTCCTCAAGGGCCGCCCCGTCTGGGCGACCGGCGAGCGCAGGCTCGACCTCGCGACCCGACTGGAGGCCGCCGAGGTGGACTTCCGCATGGTCGACGACATCGAGCAGGCGGTGCTCGCGGTGCCGCCCGGCAAGCTCGACGTGATCGCCAACTACACCGCCTTCCAGGACATCCGAACGAGGTACGGCCGTGCCCTCTGAGAGCATCAAGATCGTCTGGATCTACCCCGACCTCCTCAGCACCTACGGCGACGGCGGCAACGTCATCGTCCTGGAACGCCGGGCGCGGCTGCGCGGCATCATCCCCCGCACGGTCCGGGTCCGCTCCGACGAAGCGGTCCCGGTCGATGGCGACATCTACCTGCTCGGCGGCGGCGAGGACCGGCCGCAGATCCTCGCGGCGCAGCGGCTGCGCACCGACGGCGGCCTGCACAAGGCCGTCGAGTTCGGCGCGGCGGTGTTCGCGGTCTGCGCCGGCTACCAGCTGCTCGGCCACGAGTTCGGCGGCGAGGAAGGCCAGCCCGTCCCGGGCATCGGCCTGCTCGACATCCGCAGCGGCCGCGGCGAGGTCCGCGCGGTCGGCGAACTGGCGGGCGAGGTCGACCCGGCGCTCGGCGTGCCGATGATCACCGGATTCGAGAACCACCAGGGCGTCACCCACCTGGGCCAGGGCGCCAAGCCGCTGGCCAGGGTCGCGGTCGGCATCGGCAACGGCGACGGCTACGAGGGCGCCTACGCGGGCCGCATCCTCGGCACCTACATGCACGGTCCCGCGCTCGTCCGCAACCCGGCCCTGGCCGACCTCCTGCTGAGCTGGGCCGTCAAGCGCCGCCTCGACCCCATCGACGACAGCTGGGCCGGCCGCCTCCGCGAAGAGCGCCTCCGCGCGGTTCTTCCCGCACCTTCTTGATCGGGCCTCGGGGATCGGGCACTGGAGAACCCGGCTTCGCCGGGGTGCCCGATCCCCGAGGCCGGGGGAAGATGCGGGATCGTCCGCTTCGCCCACGCATACGGGCACTGGAGAGCCCGGCTTCGCCGGGGTGCCCGATCCCCGGGGCCGGGGGAAGATGCGGAGGGTTTCGCCGCGGCCAGGCACGAAATCGGCTCTTCCGGGCGTTGTGCGTTATGAGTCCCTGCGTGGGGCGTGACGTTCGGCGATCCGGGAGGGATGCCATGGAGCGGGAAGGCGACGGCGGCCGGGATCGGTCACCGCAGGCCGAACTGGGCGACGACGACCAGCAGTACCAGACCGAACTCCTGCGCGAGTACGAGGAGGATCCGCCCCGGGACCGGGTCATCTCCGACGAGGACCGGGGCGAGATCGGCATCACCGCCTGGATGCGGCGGGAGAGCCGTGCGGGGGACCGGGCCGACGACGACCGCCCGGCCGAGGAGGCCGCGATCCACGTCGAGGCCCGCGAGCACCACGCCCCCCGCGAAGAGGGGGAGGAGAGGCCCGGTCAGTAGACGAGAGCCTGGGCCCCTTCGGCGATCGCCTCCTCGACGAACGCGGGCGCGCCCGCGATGCGGATGCCTTCCAGCAGGTCGTCCTGGGTGAGGTTCCGGCGGGACGCGCACTGGGTGCACAGGGTCACCCTGCCTCCGGCCCGGACGACGTCCAGGAGATCGGCGACCGGCGTCGCGTGCGGGAGCAGCGGGAAGCGGTCGGCCCCGCCCGGCACGGCGAACCAGGCCGCCTCGCCCGTCAGCCACAGCGACACCGGCACCCCGCTGGCGACCGCGGCCGCGGCGACGGTCAGCGCCTGGTTGGCGGGTTCGGGGGAGTCGGCCCCCACGGTCACTTTGATCACCAGCGAGCGAGTCATGGCCGCAGCCTACTTCGCCGACTTCGGTCGCCCGAAAGCGGAGATCTTTGTGTAATCGGGACGTAAACAATCTTGACCGGTGCACCGGGGATTTGCCGTATGCAGACGCACCGGGCACTCTGTGACTGGTCGCGTGGTATTCGAGAGCCGATAAGGAGTCCACCGATGACCGAGCAGAACGGCCCCCAGTGGCCGTCGCCAGAAGAGCCGGCATCGGCCGACCAGCCCGGCGCCCCGGACCAGGTCGATCCGCCCGTCCGCCCCGCAGGGGAGCGGACCGTCGTCTTCGGCGCGCCGCAGCTGCGGCCGCAGCAGCCCGCGCAGCCGCCGGCGGCCCCGGCCCAGCCCGCGCCTCAGCAGCCGCCCTACGGCCAGCCCGCGCAGCCGCCCGCGGCTCCGCAGTACGGTGCGCCCGCCGAGTCCTACGGCCAGCAGCCGGCGTGGCAGCCGCCCGCCCCGCAGCCGCAGCCCTCCCCGCAGGCCCCGCCGTCCGCGTGGGCCCCGCCCGGCGGCGCCCCCGGCGGCCACCAGCCCCCGGCCTACCAGCCGCCCGCGGAGCAGTACCAGCCCCCCGCGGAGGCCTACCAGCCCCCTGCCGAGCCTTACCAGGCCCCGGCGGAGCCGTTCCAGGCCCCCGCCGAGCCGCGCAGCGCGTTCCCGGCTCCGGCCGAGCCGCAGCAGGGCTACCCGTCGGCGCCCGCCTACGGCAGCCCGCAGCCCGGCGGGTCCGGCGACCGGAACCCCGTCGCCGGGGCTCCTGCGTCGGCCCGGCCCGCGCCGGAGCTCGAAGACCCGTGGGGCACGGCGCCCACCGCGCTGCCGCGGCGCGAGGATCTGCGCCCGCCGGTCGGCGAGGCCCCCGCGACGACCGTCATCCCGGGTCTGGGCACGCCCGCGCCCGAGGCGCCGGCCCCGTCCGGGCAGCCCTACCCCGGTGACATCCCGCTGGTCGTCAACAAGCCGCAGCCGCCGGTCGAGGAGACCGTCCGCGAAGGTGAGCGGCCCTGGGCCGCCGCGGCCCCGCAGGCCGCGGCCGGCGGCGAGACCATCCTGGACTTCGACGCCCGCGCCTACCAGCAGCAGGCCCCCCAGCCCGCGCAGCAGCCTCCGGCCCAGCCCGAGGCGGATCCGGACGCCACCCAGGCCTTCTCCTTCGGCGACCGCCCGCAGGCCCCGGCCCCGCAGCAGGGCCAGCAGGGCCAGCAGCCCCAGCAGGGCCAGCAGCCCCAGCAGGGCCAGCAGCCCCAGTATGGCCAGCAGCCCCAGCAAGGTCAGCAGGGCCAGCAGGGTCAGTACGGCCAGCCCCAGCAGGGCGGCCAGTATGGCCAGCAGCCCTACGGAGGCCAGTACGGCCAGGGCGCCGAGCAGGGCTACGGCCAGCAGCAGGCCCAGCAGGGCGGCTTCGGCCAGCCCTACGGGCAGCAGCAGCCTTACGGCCAGCAGGCCGAGCAGCCGGGCTTCGGCCAGCCGCAGCAGCCCGCTCAGGGCCAGCAGCAGGGTCAGCAGTCCGCCCAGGGGCAGCAGCAGGGCCAGTACGGCCAGCAGCAGCCCTACGGACAGCAGGCGTACGGCCAGCAGCCGCAGCAGTTCGGCGAGCAGGCCTACGGCGGCCAGTACGGCCAGGGCGGCGAGCAGGGCCGGTCCCACCCGCAGCAGCCGCAGCAGTACGGCGAGCAGCAGCAGCCCGCCCAGTCCGGCGAAGAAGAGCCCGCGCGCTCGGACAACAAGATCTGGATCTGGCTCGGCCTGGTCGCCCTGGTCGCCGTCATCGTGATCGCCATCGCCTTCCTCGCGTCGCCCTTCGGCGGCTAGGCCGCGCGGCGCGCCGAACGCAGGCGCCGAAGGCCCCGTAGTGACGGAGCCGCGAAGAGACCCGTATGATCTCCCGTCATACGGGTCTCTTCGTCGTCGCGGGTTCACCCCGCCTTCCTGGAACCTTCCCCCCGGGCCGCCCCGTTCTTCATCCTGAAGCGTTCGCCGCTCCGCCGCGTGAAGGTTGCGCAGGAGGGCCCTTCCCGGTAATGGCGTATTCGCTTTGACCTCGCCGTAGGGGTTGGGTACGCTCTACTTTCGTGCCCGCGGCATCGTGGGTTACGCGTGCGTGCGCTCCGGCGGGTACCTCGAGAAGGACCCCGGGAGCGGCGCGGATCTCTTCCCCCAGGCACGACCGGGTTCCCCTTGGGAACCGGACGGGTCACGGCCGGTGCGACACGCCCGACCGCGGGGGTCGGCAGATCAAGCAAACCGGCAGGTCAGAGGCCCCTCAAAGGTCGCTGATCAGGGTTATGCGCGGACGAGAAATTCCGGGTGTGACTCGCGCATACAAAACAGAGCATGGACAAGCCGTGCTCACCCGGTCGCGGAGACCGGGCCCGGTACGACGAAGGAAGACGGAGAGCGGTGCCCACAATCCAGCAGTTGGTCCGAAAGGGCCGGCAGGACAAGGTGACCAAGACCAAGACGCCCGCGCTGAAGGGAAGCCCCCAGCGCCGCGGCGTCTGCACGCGCGTTTACACGACGACGCCGAAGAAGCCGAACTCGGCTCTGCGCAAGGTCGCCCGTGTCCGCCTGAGCAGTGGCATCGAGGTCACCGCCTACATCCCCGGTGTCGGACACAACCTGCAGGAGCACTCCATCGTGCTGGTGCGCGGCGGTCGTGTGAAGGACCTGCCGGGTGTTCGCTACAAGATCATCCGCGGTTCGCTCGACACCCAGGGTGTCCGCAACCGCAAGCAGGCGCGCAGCCGCTACGGCGCGAAGAAGGAGAAGAGCTAATGCCGCGTAAGGGCCCCGCGGGCAAGCGCGTACTGGTCGCCGACCCGGTGTACAACTCGCCGCTGGTCACCAGCCTGATCAACAAGATCCTGCTGGACGGCAAGCGGTCGATCGCCGAGCGCATCGTGTACAACGCGCTCGAAGGCTGCCGCGAGAAGACCGGCAACGACCCGGTCGTCACCCTCAAGCGCGCGCTCGACAACGTGAAGCCGACCATCGAGGTCAAGTCCCGCCGCGTCGGCGGCGCGACCTACCAGGTCCCGGTCGAGGTCCGGCCGGCGCGCAGCACCACGCTGGCGCTGCGCTGGCTCGTCACCTACTCCCGCGGTCGCCGCGAGAAGACGATGACCGAGCGCCTGATGAACGAGCTCATGGACGCCAGCAATGGCCTCGGAGCCTCGGTCAAGAAGCGCGAGGACACCCACAAGATGGCCGAGTCCAACAAGGCCTTCGCCCACTACCGCTGGTAACAGCGGTCGGCTGAACCCACGAGAGCAAGGACGCGAGCACAATGGCTGCTAAGACCGGTGTAGACCTCTCCAAGGTCCGCAACATCGGGATCATGGCGCACATCGACGCTGGCAAGACCACGACGACTGAGCGCATCCTCTACTACACGGGGATGAGCTACAAGATCGGCGAGGTCCACGACGGCGCGGCCACCACCGACTGGATGGAGCAGGAGCAGGAGCGGGGGATCACCATCACCTCCGCCGCTGTCACCTGCAAGTGGCCTGTCGAGAACGTTGAGCACACGATCAACATCATCGACACCCCGGGTCACGTCGACTTCACCGTCGAGGTGGAGCGTTCGCTGCGCGTTCTGGACGGTGCCGTCACCGTCTTCGACGGCGTGGCCGGCGTCGAGCCGCAGTCCGAGACCGTGTGGCGTCAGGCCGACCGCTACGGCGTTCCGCGTATCTGCTTCGTCAACAAGCTGGACCGGACCGGCGCCGACTTCCACCGCTGCGTCGACATGATCGTGAACCGCCTCAACGCGGTTCCGCTCGTCATGCAGCTGCCGATCGGCGCCGAGTCCGACTTCCTCGGCGTGATCGACCTGGTGCGCATGAAGGCGCTGGTCTGGAACGCCGAGGCCAAGCTGGGCGAGATGTACAACGAGGTCGAGATTCCCGAGGACCTCGCCGACGCCGCCGAGGTGGCGCGTGGCGAGCTCATCGAGACGCTGGCCGAGAACGACGACGAGATCATGGAGATCTACCTCGAGGGCGGCGAGCCCACCATCGAGCAGATCGTCCCCGGCATCCGTCGTGCGACCCTCGCCGCGAAGCTCACCCCGGTGTTCTGCGGTACCGCCTTCAAGAACAAGGGCGTGCAGCCCCTTCTTGACGCCATCGTCCGCTACCTGCCGTCCCCGCTGGACGTCGAGGCGATCGAGGGCCACAAGATGGGCGACGAGGAGACCGTCATCGCGCGCAAGCCGAGCGAGGACGAGCCCTTCTCCGGCCTGGCGTTCAAGATCATGTCGGACCCGCACCTGGGCAAGCTGACCTTCGTCCGCGTGTACTCGGGCGTCCTGGAGTCCGGCTCCTCGGTCCTGAACACCGTTCGGGACAAGAAGGAGCGGATCGGCAAGATCTACCGGATGCACGCGAACAAGCGCGAGGAGATCGACCGCGTGGGCGCGGGCGACATCGTCGCGGTCATGGGCCTCAAGCAGACCACCACCGGTGAGACGCTGGCCGATGACAAGCACCCGGTCGTGCTGGAGTCGATGAGCTTCCCGGCGCCGGTCATCAGCGTCGCCATCGAGCCCAAGACCAAGGCCGACCAGCAGAAGCTGGGCACCGCGATCCAGCGGCTCGCCGAGGAGGACCCGTCCTTCCAGGTGCGCACTGACGAGGAGACCGGCCAGACCGTCATCTCCGGTATGGGCGAGCTCCACCTGGAGATCCTCGTCGACCGGATGAAGCGCGAGTTCAAGGTCGAGGCCAACGTGGGCCGTCCGCAGGTCGCGTACCGCGAGACGATCACGAAGACCGTCGAGAAGGTCGAGTACACCCACAAGAAGCAGACGGGTGGCTCCGGCCAGTTCGGCCGCGTGATCATCACGCTGTCGCCCATCGGCGGCGGCAGCGACGGCTACGAGTTCGAGAACAAGGTCACCGGTGGCCGCATCCCCCGGGAGTACATCCCGTCGGTGGACGCGGGCTGCCAGGAGGCCGCCGAGTTCGGTGTTCTCGCGGGCTACCCGATGGTGGGTGTGAAGGTCACCCTCCTCGACGGTGCCTACCACGAGGTCGACTCCTCGGAAATGGCGTTCAAGGTCGCCGGTTCGATGGCGTTCAAGGAGGCCGCGCGCCGCGCCGGCGCCGCGCTGCTCGAGCCCATGATGGCGGTCGAGGTCACCTGTCCCGAGGACAACCTGGGCGACGTCATCGGCGACCTCAACAGCCGCCGCGGCCAGATCCAGGCCATGGACGAGTCCCACGGCGCCCGGATCGTCAAGGCGCTCGTGCCCCTCTCGGAGATGTTCGGCTACGTGGGTGACCTGCGCAGCAAGACCCAGGGCCGGGCTGTTTTCACCATGCAGTTCGACTCCTACGCCGAGGTTCCCTCGAACGTCGCACAGGAGATCATCGCCAAGGCCAAGGGCGAATAGTCCTAACCGCGGCACCACAAGCCAACAGTCAACTACGTCAGATTCGTAGCGTCGGCCGTCCATGGGCGGACGGTCGGGGATCGCAATACTGAGGAGAACCTCGTGGCGAAGGCCAAGTTCGAGCGGACGAAGCCGCACGTAAACATCGGCACCATCGGTCACATCGACCACGGTAAGACCACTCTTACCGCGGCGATCACCAAGGTGCTGCACGACGCCTACCCGAACCTCAACGCGGCCTCCGCGTTCGAGGACATCGACAAGGCGCCGGAGGAGCGCGAGCGCGGTATCACCATCTCGATCGCGCACGTCGAGTACCAGACCGAGTCCCGGCACTACGCGCACGTCGACTGCCCGGGTCACGCGGACTACGTCAAGAACATGATCACCGGTGCCGCCCAGATGGACGGCGCGATCCTGGTCGTGGCCGCCACCGACGGTCCGATGCCGCAGACCCGCGAGCACGTCCTGCTCGCCCGCCAGGTCGGCGTGCCCTACATCGTCGTCGCCCTGAACAAGTGCGACATGGTGGACGACGAGGAGATCCTGGAGCTCGTCGAGCTCGAGGTCCGCGAGCTGCTCTCCGACCAGGAGTTCCCCGGCGACGACCTGCCGGTCGTGCGGGTCTCCGCCTACCAGGCGCTCCAGGGCGACGAGAAGTGGTCCAAGAGCATCCTCGAGCTCATGCAGGCCGTGGACGACAACGTCCCGCAGCCCGAGCGTGACACCGAGAAGCCCTTCCTCATGCCGATCGAGGACGTCTTCTCGATCACCGGTCGCGGCACCGTCGTCACCGGTCGTATCGAGCGCGGCGTCGTGAACGTCAACGAGGTCGTCGACATCATCGGCATCAAGGAGAAGAGCACCTCCACCACCGTCACCGGTGTCGAGATGTTCCGCAAGCTCCTCGACCAGGGCCAGGCGGGCGACAACGTCGGCCTCCTGCTGCGCGGCATCAAGCGCGAGGACGTCGAGCGCGGCCAGTGTGTCATCAAGCCGGGCACCAACACCCCTCACACCGAGTTCACCGCGCAGGTCTACATCCTGGGCAAGGACGAGGGCGGCCGCCACACCCCGTTCTTCAACAACTACCGTCCGCAGTTCTACTTCCGGACGACCGACGTGACCGGCGTGGTGAACCTCCCCGAGGGCACCGAGATGGTCATGCCGGGCGACAACACCGACATGCGCGTTGAGCTGATCCAGCCCATCGCCATGGAGGAGGGCCTGAAGTTCGCCATCCGTGAGGGTGGCCGGACCGTCGGCGCGGGTCGCGTCGTCAAGATCCTCAAGTAGTACAGCTCACGTATGTGACCGCGGGGGAGTGCCCCGTACTGCGGAAGGTACCCCCGCGGTCACATATCATTGCCCTTGGCCCTTTTTCGGCAGGGGCTCGCCGCGAGTGCGCAAGCACTCGCATTTGACACGTCAGCCCGCCTCTCGCGAGAGCGGGAGGTATAGCGCGGGGAGTCCACACTCCCTCGCTTGAGCAGTAAAGGACACCGGGCAACCATGGCGGGACAGAAGATCCGCATTCGGCTCAAGGCCTACGACCACGAGGTCATCGACAGCTCCGCGAAGAAGATCGTCGAGACCGTCACGCGGACTGGCGCCAAGGTCGCCGGACCGGTGCCGCTGCCGACCGAGAAGAACGTGTACTGCGTCATCCGCTCGCCGCACAAGTACAAGGACAGCCGCGAGCACTTCGAGATGCGCACGCACAAGCGGCTGATCGACATCATCGACCCCACCCCGAAGACGGTTGACTCGCTCATGCGGCTCGACCTCCCCGCGGGCGTGGACATCGAGATCAAGCTCTAAGGAAAACGATGAGCGTCAACAGGAAGGGCGTCCTGGGCGAGAAGCTCGGCATGACCCAGGTTTACGACGATGAGGGCCGGATCGTTCCGGTGACCGTCGTCCTCGCCGGGCCCAATGTCGTGACCCAGGTCCGCTCCGCCGAAAGCGACGGCTACAGCGCCGTGCAGCTCGGCTTCGGGCAGATCGACCCGCGCAAGGTCAACAAGCCGGCCGCCGGCCACTTCGAGAAGGCCGGCGTCACGCCGCGCCGCTACCTCGTCGAGCTCCGCACGGACGACGCCTCCGAGTACACCCTCGGCCAGGAAGTCACCGTCGAGACCTTCGAGGCCGGTCAGAAGATCGACGTGACCGGCACCAGCAAGGGCAAGGGCTTCGCGGGCGTCATGAAGCGCCACGGCTTCTCCGGTCTGGGCGCGGGCCACGGCGTGCAGCGCAAGCACCGTTCGCCGGGCTCCATCGGCGGCTGCGCGACCCCCGGTCGCGTGTTCAAGGGTCTGCGCATGGCCGGCCGCATGGGCTCGGTCCGCAAGACCATCCAGAACCTCACCGTGCACTCCGTGGACGCCGAGAAGAACCTCATCCTGATCAAGGGTGCGGTCCCCGGCCCCAACGGCGGCGTGGTGCTGGTCCGCAACGCCGTGAAGAAGATGGAGACCCAGCCGTGACGAAGGTCAACGTCGAACTGGCCCCCGAGATCTTCGAGGCCAAGGTCAGCGTTCCCCTGATCCACCAGGTCGTGGTCGCGCAGCTCGCCGCCGCTCGGCAGGGCACGCACAAGACCAAGACCCGTGGTGAGGTCCGCGGTGGCGGCAAGAAGCCGTACCGCCAGAAGGGCACCGGCCGCGCCCGCCAGGGTTCGACCCGTGCGCCGCAGTTCGCCGGCGGTGGCGTCGTCCACGGCCCGCAGCCGCGTGACTACACCCAGAAGACGCCGAAGAAGATGAAGGCCGCCGCCCTGCGCGGTGCGCTGAGCGACCGGGCCCGCGCGGGCCAGGTGCACATCGTCGACGGTCTGGTCGAGGGGGACGCCCCCAAGACGAAGCTCGCCGTGAAGGCGCTGCGCGAGGTGACCTCGGCCAAGCGCGTTCTCGTGGTCCTGGACCGTGAGGACGAGCTGACCTGGAAGTCGCTGCGCAACGAGCCCTCCGTGCACGTCATCGTCGCCGACCAGCTGAACACCTACGACGTCATGGTCAATGACGACGTCGTGTTCACCGAGAAGGGCTACGAGGCTTTCGTCGCCCACGCCAAGGGGAGCGACAAGTGAGCAAGATCTACGACCCCCGGGACATCCTTCTCGCGCCGGTCGTGTCCGAGAAGTCCTACGGGCTGCTCGATGAGGGCAAGTACACCTTCATCGTCTCGCCCGACGCCAACAAGGTCCAGATCCGCCAGGCGGTGGAAGAGGTCTTCGGCGTCAAGGTCACGGGCGTCAACACGATCAACCGGCAGGGTAAGCGCAAGCGCACTCGTCACGGCTACGGCAAGCGCAAGGACACCAAGCGCGCGATCGTCAGCCTGGCGGAGGGCGAGCGGATCGACATTTTCGGCCCCCAGGCCTAAGGGCCGGGGTTCCGAACTGGATGGGATGAACGAAAAAGATGGGCATCCGTAAGTACAAGCCGACGACTCCGGGTCGTCGCGGCTCCAGCGTGGCCGACTTCGTCGAGATCACGCGGTCCGAGCCGGAGAAGTCGCTGCTGCGACCGCTCCCCAAGAAGGGCGGCCGTAACAACCACGGCCGCATCACCACCCGGCACCAGGGCGGCGGGCACAAGCGCGCCTACCGTGTGATCGACTTCCGTCGTCACGACAAGGACGGGATCCCGGCCAAGGTCGCGCACATCGAGTACGACCCCAACCGGACCGCGCGCATCGCGCTGCTGCACTACGCGGACGGCGAGAAGCGCTACATCCTCGCCCCGCAGGGCCTGCGTCAGGGCGACGCGGTGGAGAACGGCGCCGGCGCCGACATCAAGCCCGGCAACTGCCTCCCGCTGCGCAACATCCCCGCGGGTACCGTGGTGCACGCCATCGAGCTGCGTCCGGGCGGCGGCGCCAAGCTGGCCCGCTCGGCCGGCTCCGGCGCCCAGCTCCTCGCCAAGGAAGGCACCTACGCGACCCTGCGTATGCCGTCCGGCGAAATGCGCAAGGTCGACGTCCGCTGCCGCGCGACGGTGGGTGAGGTCGGCAACGCCGAACAGTCCAACATCAACTGGGGCAAGGCCGGCCGCATGCGGTGGAAGGGCAAGCGCCCGACCGTCCGCGGTGTCGCCATGAACCCGATCGACCACCCGCACGGTGGTGGTGAGGGCAAGACCTCAGGTGGACGCCACCCGGTCAGCCCGTGGGGCCAGAAGGAAGGCCGGACCCGCAAGCCCGGCAAGCCCAGCGACAAGCTGATCGTCCGTCGTCGCAGCAACAAGAAGCGGTAGGAGTCGTCATGCCACGTAGCCTCAAGAAGGGCCCCTTCGTGGACGACCACCTCATGAAGAAGGTGGACGCTCAGAACGAGAAGGGAACCCACACCGTCATCAAGACGTGGTCGCGGCGCTCCATGATCGTGCCGGAGATGATCGGTCACACGATCGCCGTGCACGACGGCCGCAAGCACGTCCCGGTGTTCGTCTCCGAGTCGATGGTCGGGCACAAGCTGGGCGAGTTCGCGCTCACCCGCACGTTCCGCAGTCACGTCAAGGAAGACCGCCGCAGCCGCCGAGGCTGAAGCACAGCAATCACACGAGAGGAACAGTCATGGAAGCCAGGGCCCAGGCGCGGTTCGTCCGCGTCACGCCCAGGAAGGCCCGCCGTGTGGTGGACCTCATCCGCGGCCTGCCGGCCGCGGAGGCTCAGGCTGTGCTGCGCTTCGCCCCCCAGGCAGCCAGCGAGCCGGTCGGCAAGGTGCTGAACAGCGCCATCGCCAACGCCACCCACAACTTCAACCTGGCGCAGGACACGCTCGTCGTCTCCCGCACCTGGGTTGACGAGGGTCCGACCCTGAAGCGGTTCCGGCCGCGTGCCCAGGGCCGCGCCTACCGCATCAACAAGCGCACCAGCCACATCAGCGTGGTCGTCGAGTCCGTCGAGGACGGCGCGCCGGTCAAGAAGACAAGGAGGGCCCGGTAGTGGGGCAGAAGATCAACCCGCACGGGTTCCGACTCGGTATCACGACCGACTTCAAGAGCCGTTGGTACGCCGACAAGCTCTACAAGGACTACATCAAGGAAGACGTCGCGATCCGTCGCATGCTCACCAAGGGCATGGACCGGGCCGGCATCTCCAAGGTGGAGATCGAGCGCACCCGCGACCGCGTCCGGGTCGACATCCACACCGCCCGGCCGGGCATCGTCATCGGCCGTCGCGGCGCTGAGGCCGACCGCATCCGGGGCGACCTGGAGAAGCTGACCGGCAAGCAGGTCCAGCTGAACATCCTCGAGGTCAAGAACCCCGAGATGGACGCCCAGCTCGTCGCGCAGGGCGTGGCCGAGCAGCTGTCGAGCCGTGTCGCGTTCCGTCGCGCCATGCGCAAGGCGATCCAGTCGACGATGAAGTCCGGCGCCAAGGGCATCAAGGTCCAGTGCTCCGGTCGTCTCGGCGGCGCTGAGATGTCCCGGTCGGAGTTCTACCGCGAGGGCCAGGTGCCGCTGCACACCCTGCGCGCGGACATCGACTACGGCTTCTACGAGGCCCGGACCACCTTCGGCCGCATCGGCGTGAAGGTCTGGATCTACAAGGGTGACGCCGCCCCGACCCGCGCCGAGCGCGAGCAGCGGGCCGCGGCCCAGCGCGCCGGCGCCGGCGCCGGTGGCGGCGACCGTCGCGGCGGTGACCGTCGCGGTGGCCGCGGCGACCGTCCGTCGCGTGGCGGCGCCCGTCGCGGTGGTGGCGAGCGCGCCCCGCGTCAGAACGAGAACACCGCGCCGGCCGCCCCCGAGGCTGCTCCGGCGCCTGAGGGGAGCTGAATTCCATGCTGATCCCTCGCAGGGTCAAGCACCGCAAGCAGCACCACCCGCGTCGCCGTGGCATGGCCAAGGGCGGGACGAAGGTGACGTTCGGCGAGTACGGCATCCAGGCTGTCGAGGGTCACTACGTGACCAACCGGCAGATCGAGTCCGCTCGTATCGCCATGACGCGTCACATCAAGCGTGGCGGCAAGGTCTGGATCAACATCTTCCCGGACCGCCCGCTCACCAAGAAGCCCGCCGAGACCCGCATGGGTTCCGGTAAGGGTTCCCCCGAGTGGTGGATCGCGAACGTCAAGCCCGGTCGGGTGATGTTCGAGCTGTCCTACCCGAACGAAGAGATCGCTCGTGAGGCGCTCACCCGCGCCATCCACAAGCTGCCGATGAAGTGCCGGATCGTGAAGAGGGAGGTGGGCGAGTAATGGCGAACACGGCCGAAGACCTGCGCACCCAGCCCGAGGACGAGCTGGTGACCAAGCTGAAGGAATTCAAGGAGGAGCTTTTCAACCTCCGGTTCCAGGCGGCTACCGGTCAGCTGGAGAACCACGGGCGGCTGCGGACGGTCAAGCGTGAGATCGCCCGCATCTACACCGTGATGCGGGAGCGCGAGCTCGGCATCGTCACCGTTGCCGAGGAGGGCGAGAAGTGAGCGAGACCACCCAGCGCGCGAACCGCAAGGTCCGCGAGGGCCTGGTCGTCAGCGACAAGATGGACAAGACCGTCGTCGTCGCCGTCGAAGACCGCGTCAAGCACCGTCTGTACGGCAAGATCATCCGCCGTACGACCAAGTACAAGGCTCACGATGAGGCCAACGCCTGTGGCGTCGGCGACCGGGTCCGCCTGATGGAGACCCGTCCGCTGTCGGCGTCCAAGCGCTGGCGCGTCATCGAGATCCTGGAGAAGGCCAAGTAACTGGACCTGCGGGGGGCCGAGCTGCCCCGGCCGCCGGGCGTGTCCCGTGCCGCGGCAGCTCCCCGCACTCCCCCTCCCGGGCCGATTCCGGGAGGGCAGCTCCACCAGGCTCCGGCCGAGGCCGGAGAACCGGTGAGAACCAACAGGAGTTAGAAGTGATCCAGCAGGAGTCGCGACTGAAGGTCGCCGACAACACTGGTGCGAAGGAGATCCTTTGCATCCGTGTGCTCGGTGGCTCCGGTCGGCGCTATGCGGGCATCGGCGACATCATCGTCGCCACGGTGAAGGACGCCATCCCCGCGGCCGGTGTCAAGAAGGGCGACGTCGTCAAGGCGGTCGTCGTTCGCACCCGCAAGGAAGTCCGTCGTCCCGACGGTTCCTACATTCGTTTCGACGAGAACGCGGCTGTCCTCATCAAGGATGGCGGGGACCCCCGTGGCACCCGCATCTTCGGCCCGGTCGGCCGCGAGCTGCGCGAGAAGAAGTTCATGCGCATCGTCTCGCTCGCGCCGGAGGTGCTGTAATGAAGATCCGCAAGGGCGACGAGGTCGTCATCATCGCCGGCAAGTCCAAGGGCGCCACCGGCAAGGTCATCGCCGTCGACACCGAGCGCTCGCGCGTCACGGTCGAGGGCGCGAACCTCATCAAGAAGAACACCAAGGTCGACGCCCAGGGCAAGGGCGGCGGGATCGTCACCGTCGAGGCGCCGCTGCACGTCAGCAATGTCGCGCTGGTCGAGGATGGCAAGCCGACTCGCGTGGGCTACACGGTCAACGAAGACGGCAAGAAGGTCCGGATCTCGCGTCGTACCGGCAAGGAGATCTGATCATGACCGAGACTTCCGTCGAGATTCCCCAGCCCCGGCTCAAGCTGCGCTACCGGAGCGAGATCAAGCCGGCGATGCAGGAGCAGTTCAGCTACGCCAACGTCATGCAGATCCCCGGTCTGGTCAAGATCGTGGTGAACATGGGCGTCGGTGAGGCCGCTCGCGACGCCAAGCTGATCGAAGGCGCCGTCAAGGACCTGACCGCCATCACCGGCCAGAAGCCGGCCGTGGCCAAGGCCAAGAAGTCCATCGCGCAGTTCAAGCTGCGTGAGGGCATGCCGATCGGCGCGCACGTCACGCTGCGCGGCGACCGCATGTGGGAGTTCCTCGACCGTCTGCTGTCGCTGGCGCTCCCGCGCATCCGCGACTTCCGGGGCCTCAACCCCAAGCAGTTCGACGGCCGCGGCAACTACACCTTCGGTCTGACCGAGCAGGTCATGTTCCACGAGGTCGACGTCGACAAGGTCGACCGTCAGCGCGGCATGGACATCACCATCGTGACGACCGCCACGAATGACGAAGAGGGCCGGGCGCTTCTCAAGCTCCTCGGCTTCCCGTTCAAGGAGGCCTGAGAATGGCGAAGAAGAGCCTGATCGCCAAGGCTGCCCGCAAGCCGAAGTTCGGCGTGCGCGGCTACACCCGCTGCTCGCGGTGCGGTCGTCCGCACTCGGTCTACCGGAAGTTCGGCCTGTGCCGTGTCTGCTTCCGTGAGATGGCGCACCGGGGCGAGCTGCCCGGCATCACCAAGTCGTCCTGGTAAGGACGGCTGACCGGTCCGGATCCTCCGGGCCAACGGAACATCACGCTGATCGCGTGCCGCGACCGCCGATTCGGTGGTCGCGGCACGGATCGCGTACCGTACGTACAACAAACCGGGCGCCCGACTCTGAGGCGCCCACGACCGCGCTGTAGGTCCGTAGGGTCCTGCGCTCCCCGCTCGTGAGGCGGGAGGAGCCGGGGCAGCTGGAAACCGCAGCGAGGAGGGCCAAGCGGCCATGACGATGACCGACCCGATCGCAGACATGCTCACGCGTCTGCGCAACGCGAACTCGGCATACCACGACAGCGTGTCGATGCCGTACTCGAAGATCAAGGCGCACATCTCGGAGATCCTCCAGCAGGAGGGCTACATCACCGGATGGCACGTGGAGGACGCCGAAGTCGGCAAGAAGCTCGTGGTGGACCTGAAGTTCGGTCCCACCCGCGAGCGCTCCATCGCCGGCATCAAGCGCGTCTCGAAGCCCGGTCTCCGGGTGTACGCGAAGAAGGACAACCTGCCGAAGGTCCTGGGCGGACTGGGCGTCGCGATCATCTCGACGTCCTCCGGACTCATGACCGACAAGCAGGCCGGCAAGCGCGGCGTGGGCGGCGAAGTCCTCGCCTACGTCTGGTAGCGGAAGGAGAAACAGACAATGTCACGCATTGGACGTCTGCCGATCTCCGTTCCCAGCGGAGTCGAGGTCAAGATCGACGGCCAGAAGGTCTCGGTCAAGGGCCCGAAGGGCGCGCTCGAGCAGGTGATCGCTGAGCCGATCGCCATCGAGCTCAACGACGGAGTGATCACGGTCACCCGTCCGAACGACATCAACACGGTTCGGAGCCTCCACGGCCTGAGCCGCACCCTGATCTTCAACATGATCGTGGGTGTCACGCAGGGGTACGCCAAGACCCTTGAGATCCAGGGCGTCGGTTACCGCGTCGTCGCCAAGGGCCGGGACCTCGAGTTCTCCCTGGGCTACAGCCACCCGATCCTGGTCAAGGCGCCGGAAGGCATCACCTTCACGGTCGAGAAGCCGACCCTGTTCAAGGTCGAGGGCATCGACAAGCAGCAGGTCGGCGAGATCTCTGCCAACATCCGCAAGCTGCGCAAGCCCGACCCGTACAAGGGCAAGGGCGTGCGGTACCAGGGTGAGCAGATCCGCCGCAAGGTCGGAAAGGCTGGTAAGTAGTCATGGCTGGCACCAAGGGCCTGTTCCGGAAGGTCACGAGCAAGCGGGCGGTCTCCCGCAAGCGCCGTCACCTTCGGGTCCGCAAGAGGGTCGTCGGCACGGCTACGCGTCCGCGCCTCATCGTGACCCGCTCCACCAAGCACGTCTTCGTCCAGGTCGTCGACGACACCCTGGGCAAGACCGTCGCGTCGGCGTCGACCATGGAGGCCGCGCTGCGCACGGCCGAGGGCGACAAGACCGCGAAGTCGAAGGAAGTCGGCAAGCTCGTCGCCGAGCGCGCCAAGGCCGCCGGTGTCGAGGCCGTCGTCTTCGACCGGGCGGGCAACAAGTACCACGGCCGTGTCGCCGCCGTCGCGGATGGCGCCCGTGAAGGGGGTCTCGCACTGTGACCTCCAAGACCCAGTCTGAGAAGAGGAACCACTAATGGCAGCTGCTCCCAGTCGCGGAGGCGGCCAGGGCGGCGAGCGTCGTGACGGCCGTCGTGACGGACGCCGTGACGACCGCCGCGGTGGCGCCGACAAGGGCACGTCTTACATCGAGCGCGTCGTCGCGATCAACCGCGTCGCCAAGGTCGTGAAGGGTGGTCGTCGCTTCAGCTTCACCGCCCTCGTGATCGTCGGCGACGGCAACGGCACGGTCGGCGTCGGCTACGGCAAGGCCAAGGAAGTCCCCGCGGCCATCGCCAAGGGCGTCGAAGAGGCCAAGAAGAACTTCTTCAAGGTCCCCAGGATCCAGGGCACCATCCCCCACCTCACCCAGGGTGAGGCCGCCGCGGGTGTCGTGCTGCTGAAGCCGGCCAGCCCCGGTACCGGTGTCATCGCCGGTGGCCCGGTGCGCGCCGTCCTGGAGTGCGCGGGCGTCCACGACGTCCTGTCCAAGTCGCTCGGCAGCTCGAACGCCATCAACATCGTCCACGCGACGGTGCAGGCGCTCAAGCAGCTCAAGCGCCCCGAGGAGATCGCGGCCAAGCGCGGCCTGCCGATCGAGGACGTCGCCCCCGCCGCCATGCTGCGGGCCCGCGCCGCCGGCCTCGAGGCCGCGAAGGTCGAGGTGAACTCGTGAGCCAGCTCAAGATCACGCAGATCAAGTCCGTGATCAGCGAGAAGCAGAACCAGCGGGACTCGCTGCGGACCCTGGGCCTCAAGAAGATCGGCCAGAGCGTCGTTCGGGAGGACAAGCCCGAGGTCATCGGCCTGATCCGCACCGTTGCCCACCTGGTGAAGGTGGAGGAGGTCGAATCATGAGCGAGGCGCTGAAGGTCCATGACCTCAAGCCGGCTCCGGGCGCCCACAAGAAGAAGGTCCGCAAGGGCCGCGGTGAGGCGTCCAAGGGCAAGACCGCGGGTCGCGGTACGAAGGGCACGAAGGCCCGGAACACCGTCCCGGTCGGCTTCGAGGGCGGGCAGATGCCCCTGATCCGTCGGGTTCCGAAGCTCAAGGGCTTCAAGAACCCGAACCGGGTCGAGTTCCAGGTCGTGAACCTGGACAAGCTCGGCGAGCTGTACCCCTCCGGTGGAGAGGTCACCGCCGAGGACCTGGCGGCCAAGGGCGCGGTCCGCGCCGGCCGTCCGGTGAAGATCCTCGGCACCGGCGAGATCTCCGTCGCGGTCCAGGTGAAGGTGAACGCCTTCTCCGGCTCCGCCAAGGAGAAGATCGTGGCCGCCGGCGGAACCGCCGAGCAGGTCTGATCGAAGATGCGGAACCGGGGCTGACCGTCCATCGTTGGAGGGTCGGCCCCGGCTTCGTCTGCTGTTAGCATTCGACGGGCCCCACCCGGGGTCCAGAGCAAAGTTGGATCGCGGCTCCAGGCCGTCTGGAACAGGTCGTAAACGCGCAGGAGGAATGGTGCTCACCGCTGTTGTTAGGGCATTCAAGACGCCCGACCTGCGCAAAAAGCTACTGTTCACATTGGCGATCATTGTCATCTTCCGGATCGGCGCGCTGCTGCCGACCCCCGGTGTGAACGTACCGGCCGTGCAGCAGGCGATCGAGGCGGCCGAGTCCGGCGCCAACGCGAGCCTCTACTCGCTGATCAACCTCTTCAGCGGCGGCGCGCTGCTCAAGCTGTCGATCTTCGCGCTCGGCATCATGCCGTACATCACCGCGAGCATCATCCTGCAGCTCCTCACCGTGGTGATCCCACGGCTGGAGGCCCTCAAGAAGGAGGGCCAGGCCGGCACGTCGAAGATCACCCAGTACACCCGGTACCTGACGATCGCGCTGGCGATCCTCCAGTCCACGGGCATCGTGGCCATGGCCTCGACCGGGAACCTGTTCAGTGGACAGTCGGTGGACGTGCTCTACGACACCTCGCTGTTCACGATCATCACCATCGTCATCACGATGACGGCCGGCACCGGCGTCATCATGTGGCTGGGCGAGCTCATCACCGACCGCGGCATCGGCAACGGCATGTCGATCCTCATCTTCACCACGGTCGTCGCCTCGTTCCCGCAGCAGTTCATCAACATCTTCCAGACCAAGGGCGGCTTCGTCTTCACGATCGTCCTCCTGATCGGTCTGGCCATCGTCGCCGCCGTCGTCTTCGTCGAGCAGGCGCAGCGCCGCATCCCGGTGCAGTACGCCAAGCGGATGGTCGGCCGCCGCATGTACGGCGGCACCTCGACGTACATCCCGCTGAAGGTCAACCAGGCGGGCATCATCCCCGTGATCTTCGCCTCCTCGCTGCTGTACCTCCCGCAGCTCGCCGGTCAGCTCTGGCCGAACAACGAGTTCCTCGGCAAGTGGGTCCTGCCGTACCTCCAGCAGGACAACCCGGTGAACATGGGCATCACGTTCGCCCTGATCGTGTTCTTCACGTACTTCTACGTGGCCATCACGTTCAACCCCACTGAAGTCGCCGACAACATGAAGAAGTACGGTGGTTTCATCCCGGGTATCCGTCCGGGGCGGCCCACCGCCGAGTACCTCGACTACGTGCTCACGCGGATCACCGCTCCCGGCGCGCTCTACCTGGGTCTGGTCGCCCTCATTCCGTTGGTGGCGTTCTCGCTGATCCAGGCGGCGAACGACTTCCCCTTCGGCGGCACCAGCATCCTGATCATCGTCGGCGTTGGGTTGGACACCGTGAAGCAGATCGAATCTCAGCTCCAGCAGCGTAGTTACGAAGGTTTCCTCCGCTAGTGCGTATCGTGCTCGTGGGCCCCCCGGGAGCGGGCAAGGGAACTCAGGCCCAGTTCATCGCATCCCATCTGTCGGTCCCGAAGATCTCGACAGGTGACATCTTCCGCGCCAATGTGAGCGGCGGAACCGAGCTCGGCGTCCTCGCCAAGCAGTACATGGACAAGGGCGACCTCGTCCCCGACGAGGTGACGGTCGCCATGGTGCGCGACCGCATCTCCCAGCCGGACGCCCTCGGTGGGTTCCTGCTGGACGGCTTCCCCCGCAACGTGCCGCAGGCCGAGACGCTGCGCACGATCCTCGCCGACGGCGGCCTGGCCCTGGACAAGGTCCTGGAGCTCGAGGTCGACGAGGAAGAGGTCGTGCGGCGGCTGTCGGGCCGTCGGACGTGCGGCCAGTGCGGCCGCATCTGGCACGTGGAGTTCGACCAGGGTCGCGACGACATCTGCGACGACTGCGGCGGACAGCTGTTCCAGCGGGACGACGACAAGGAAGAAGTCGTCCGGCACCGGCTCGAGGTCTACAAGGAACAGACCGAGCCGCTCGTGGAGTTCTACGACAAGGAAGGGATCCTGGTCGGCATTCAGGCCACCGGGACCGTCGAAGAGGTCACCGCCCGCGCGCTCGGCGCGCTGCGCGCGTAACCGAGAGCAGGGCAGTTGGGGGGACGGGTGTTCAGAAGGCGGACGCGCATCCAGCTCAAGACTCCTGAGCAGATCGAGCTCATGCGGGTCGCCGGGCGACTGGTGGGCGAGACGCTCGCGCTGGTCGCCGCGGCGGTGAAGCCGGGAGTCAGCACGCTGGACCTGGACCGGATCGCCGAGGACAACATCCGCGGCAACGGCGGTGTCCCATCCTTCATCGGCGTACCAGGGCCGATCACCCCCTTCCCGGCCACCCTCTGCACCTCGGTGAACGAGGAGATCGTGCACTGCATCCCGCGCGCGGACAAGGTCCTGCGCGAGGGCGACGTGATCGCGATCGACTGCGGCGCCATCGTGGACGGCTGGCACGGCGACGCTGCCGTGACCGTCGCCGTCGGCGAGATCGCCCCGGACGTCCAGAAGCTCCTCGACGTGACCGAGGAGTCGCTGTGGCGCGGAATGGCGGCCTGCAAGGTCGGCGGCCACCTCGGCGACATCGGGCACGCCGTCGAGTCCTACGTGCGCTCTGAGGGCCGCTACGGCATCGTCGAGGGCTACGGCGGGCACGGCATCGGCACCGAGATGCACATGGAGCCCTTCATCGCCAACGTCGGGCGCAAGGGCAGCGGGATGCTGCTCGGCACCGGCATGGTGTTCGCGGTGGAGCCGATGGTGAACCTCGGCAAGCCGCACACCGAGGAGATGGAGGACGGCTGGACGGTCGTCACCGCCGACCGCAGCCCCTCGGCGCACTTCGAGCACACGGTGGCGATCACCGCGCAGGGACCCCAGGTGCTGACGGCACTTGATGGGTGGCGGGAGCGCATCGCAGAATTGGGCTGAGCCCGATCATGGGCGGTCCGGCCTACGAGGGAAGTGACCAGCGATGCCGTCGAGTCCGGAGATGCGGGCGTCCGACCGGGACCGTGACCGGTTCGCGGAGGTCCTCCGGGACAACTACGCCCAGGGCCGGCTGAACCTCGACGAGCTGAACGAGCGCCTGGAGCGCGCGTACGCCGCGAAGACGCTCGGCGACCTTGAAACGCTGACCGCGGATCTGCCCGCCAAGGACATGTACGACCTCCCGATCCCCGCTTCGGAGACGACGGTCGCCACCCGCAAGGGCGGCGAGGTCGCACGCCCGGGCAAGGGACTGCGCGCCGAATGGGCCACCTACGTCTCGGTGAACCTGGTCCTCGCCTCGATCTGGCTGATCGCCTCGATCGCCGCCGGCGGCGTCGGCTTCCCCTGGTTCCTGTGGGTCGCCGGACCCTGGGGCGCGGTGCTGCTGGCGCAGACGCTGTTCGGCGGCGGACGCTCCGACGGCTGAGCCGCCTCAGGCGGTCGCGCGGATCGCGTGGGTCAGCGCCTTGACGAGCGTGCGCGGGTCGGGGGCGATCTCCGGCACCACCTCGCGCAGCGCGAGCCAGCCGTTGACGGCCCGGGTGGTCGGCGCGGCCTCGTCCAGCGCGGGGTCGTCGATCCCGTACCAGGCGGAGATGAGTGACCAACGCCACAGCCGGTGTTGCTCGGGTGGCGGGAAGCCGCCGGCGCCCCGCTGGCCGGTGGAGGCCAACCTGACGGACTCGACGGTCCGCCCCACGCGCTCGGCGATCTCGCGCAGCGCCAGCAGCGGATCGGCCTCGACGCGCCGCACGACGATGCCGGGCGCGGCGCCCTCGACCTCGGTGACGACCTCGACCATGGCCTGGGCCAGGGACGGAGCCTCCCAGCTGCACCTGGCGTTGGCCGGTCCGGTGACCTCGGCGGAGGACTTCACGAACGAGACGGTGACGTACCCTTGGGTCCGTTCGAAGAGCGGGTCCAGCTCATGCTCGAAGACTGGTCTGCTGAGGACCAGTTCGAAGTCATAAGCCGCCATGTGAGCAACGTACCCGCCCGGCCCGCGCTGGGAAAGCCGGTAGGGGCGAGCGGGGCGGCGGGTCGCTGATTTCGCATTCTCGGGCGCGTCGCGTAGACTCGCTATTCGGTCCAGTATCAGACCCGTCATGTGCCCTCATATCGAACACGCGTTCTAAGGAATTCCGGTTCCGGGAACGTTGTCGCGAATGGGGTGGCTCGGGTCGCGGACGTCCCTCCTCTCGGAGGGCCTGTCCTGGACTTCTCCGCGAGGAACACCACCCGCCGCCGTCTCGTACGGTCGCGGGCGTGTGTCGACGCGGGGAACAGACGAAACCGAGCAGCGAAGCGCGGAGGTCATGGCCAAGAAGGAAGGCGCCATCGAGATCGAGGGCGTTGTCGTCGAGTCTCTCCCGAACGCCATGTTCCGGGTGGAACTGGACAACGGGCACAAGGTCCTCGCGCATATCAGCGGCAAGATGCGGATGCACTACATCCGAATCCTCCCCGATGACCGGGTTGTTGTGGAGCTCTCTCCCTACGACCTGACTCGCGGCCGGATCGTCTACCGCTACAAGTAACCGACAAGGGTTGCCTTTTCCGTCGTGGCAGACGGGAATGACCCTGCGAACACGTCAGGAGACCCTCATGAAGGTCAAGCCGAGCGTCAAGAAGATCTGCTCCAAGTGCCGCGTCATCCGTCGGCACGGCCGCGTCATGGTGATCTGCCAGGACCCGCGCCACAAGCAGCGTCAGGGCTGAGGCTCTCTCTACGCGCTCCACAACAACTCAACAACCGCCGCAGTTCGCCACGTCCTCCGAGATCTCGGGGGATACGGGCGAGTGACCCCCGGTCGGAGGCCGGGGCCCGCCCTGGGCAGGGACGGGGACGCGGTCGGTAGGACCTCCGCCTGAACGAAAGGACACTGCCCGATGGCACGCATCGCCGGTGTCGACCTTCCGCGCGAAAAGCGCCTGGAGGTCGCGCTGACCTACATCTACGGCATCGGTCGCACCCGTGCGCTCGAGACCCTCGCCGCCACCGGTGTCTCCGGTGACCTGCGGGTGCACCAGCTCAGCGACGCCGAGCTGATCCCGCTGCGCGAGTACATCGACGCGAACTACAAGATCGAGGGCGACCTGCGCCGCGAGGTGCAGGCCGACATCCGCCGCAAGATCGAGATCGGGTGCTACCAGGGCATCCGTCACCGCAAGGGCCTCCCGGTCCACGGTCAGCGCACGCAGACCAACGCGCGCACCCGCAAGGGCAAGAAGAAGACCGTCGCCGGCAAGAAGAAGGCCGGCAAGAAGTAGGCCTTGGGGGCGCGAGAACGCGCCCCGCCGACGACCGGTCCGATGACCTCTGGAGTGAAGAAGAGCAATGCCTCCTAAGAGCCGCCAGGGCGCTGCCAAGAAGCTGCGCCGCAAGGAAAAGAAGAACGTCGCTCACGGGCACGCCCACATCAAGAGCACGTTCAACAACACCATCGTCTCCATCACCGACCCCAACGGGAACGTGATCTCCTGGGCCTCGTCCGGCCACGTGGGTTTCAAGGGCTCCCGTAAGTCCACCCCGTACGCCGCGCAGCAGGCCGCCGAGAACGCCGCCCGCCGCGCCATGGAGCACGGCATGCGCAAGGTCGACGTCTTCGTGAAGGGTCCGGGCTCCGGCCGCGAGACCGCGATCCGCTCCCTCCAGGCCACCGGCCTCGAGGTCGGCTCGATCCAGGACGTCACACCCGTGCCGCACAACGGCTGCCGCCCGCCGAAGCGTCGTCGGGTCTGATCGGAGAGATAGAGACATGGCTCGTTACACCGGTGCCGACTGCAAGCTGTGCCGTCGGGAGAAGACCAAGCTGTTCCTGAAGGGCAGCAAGTGCCTGGGCGCCAAGTGCCCGATCGAGAGCCGGCCCTACCCTCCGGGTGAGCACGGCCGCGGTCGGACCAAGGAGTCCGAGTACCAGCTCCAGCTGCGCGAGAAGCAGAAGACCCGCCGTATCTACGGCGTGCTGGAGAAGCAGTTCCGCAACTACTACGAAGAGGCGACCCGCAAGAGCGGCAAGACGGGTGAGAACCTGCTCACGCTGCTGGAGCGCCGCCTCGACAACGTGGTCTACCGGGCCGGCTTCGCCAAGTCGCGCGACGCCGCGCGCCAGGCGATCCGCCACAACCACATCCTCGTGAACGGCAAGCGGGTCAACATCCCGTCGTTCCTCGTGTCCGAGAAGGACATCATCGAGGTGCGCGCCAAGTCGGTCGAGATGACGCCGTTCGTCGTCGCCCGCGCCGAGGCCGAGGCGCACCAGGTCCCCGCGTGGATCTCGGTGCTCTCGGACCAGATGCGCATCCTGGTGCACTCCGTGCCGGTCCGTCAGCAGATCGACACGCAGGTCCAGGAGCAGCTGATCGTCGAGCTCTACTCGAAGTAATCCCTTCGGGAGATCTCACCGCCCCCGACAGGTGCTTCGGCGCCTATCGGGGGCACCCTGTTGTTGTCAGTGCCGTCAAATAGCGGGCGGCCCGACGGAAAGTGGGCATCATGCTCATCGCACAGCGCCCCGCTCTCACCGAAGAGCAGGTCGACGACTACCGCAGCCGCTTCGTCATCGAGCCGCTGGAGCCGGGCTTCGGCTACACCATCGGCAACTCGCTGCGTCGCACGCTGCTTTCCTCCATCCCCGGCGCCGCTGTCACCAGCATCCGCGTCGAGGGCGTCCTGCACGAGTTCTCCACCGTGCCGGGCGTCAAGGAGGACCTCACCGACATCATCCTGAACCTCAAGCAGCTGGTCGTCTCCTCCGAGCACGACGAGCCGGTGGTCATGTACCTGCGCAAGCAGGGCCCGGGTGACGTCACCGCCGCGGACATCGCGCCGCCGGCCGGGGTCGAGGTGCACAACCCCGACCTCAAGATCGCCACGCTGAACGGCAAGGCGAAGCTGGAGATGGAGCTGACGGTCGAGCGCGGCCGCGGTTACGTCTCGGCGACCCAGAACAAGCAGCCGGGGCAGGAGATCGGCCGGATCCCGATCGACTCCATCTACTCCCCGGTGCTGAAGGTCACCTACAAGGTCGAGGCCACCCGAGTCGAGCAGCGCACCGACTTCGACCGCCTCATCCTCGACGTGGAGACCAAGCACTGCATGCTGCCGCGCGACGCCGTCGCGTCGGCCGGCAAGACCCTCATGGAGCTGTTCGGCCTCGCCCGTGAGCTCAACGTCGAGGCCGAGGGCATCGACATGGGCCCGTCCGTGGCCGACGCCGCGCTGGCGGCCGATCTGGCGCTGCCGATCGAGGAGCTGAACCTCACGGTCCGCTCCTACAACTGCCTCAAGCGCGAGGGCATCCACTCGGTGGGCGAGCTCGTGGCCCGCTCCGAGCAGGACCTGCTCGACATCCGCAACTTCGGCGCCAAGTCGATCGAGGAAGTCAAGCAGAAGCTGCACGACATGGGGCTGTCCCTCAAGGACTCCCCGCCCGGATTCGACCCGACCGCCGCCGCCGACGCCTACGGCGACGGGGACGACGAGTCGTTCGCCGAGACCGAGCAGTACTAATTCATCATCGCTGACTCCAGTACCTGACACGGCTGGAGCAGGAAGGAAGTGCCATGCCCAGGCCCACCAAGGGAGCCCGCCTCGGCGGTAGCCCGGCCCACGAGAAGCTGATCCTGTCGAACCTGGCGACTCAGCTCTTCGAGCACGGCCGCATCACGACCACCGAGGCCAAGGCCCGCCGCCTTCGCCCCGTGGCCGAGAAGCTGATCACCAAGGCGAAGAAGGGTGACATCGCCAACCGCCGCCTGGTGCTGCAGACCGTCCGCGACAAGGGCGTGGTGCACAAGCTGTTCACCGAGATCGGCCCGCACTTCGCGGAGCGTCCCGGCGGCTACACCCGGATCACCAAGATCGGCCCCCGCAAGGGCGACAACGCGCCGATGGCCGTGATCGAGCTCGTCGCCGAGCAGGTCTCGGGCGTCACCGTCCGCAAGACCAGCGCGCCGGTCGAGGAGCCGAAGGTCGAGGACCCGAAGGCAGTGGACACTGCTGACGAGACCGCCGCCGAGGAGACCCCGGTCGCTGAGGCCGAGGCGACCGAGGCCGCCGAGGAGAAGGCCGACGACGCCCAGTAAGCGTCGTTCCGGTTCTGCCAACGGCCCGTCGTTCCCGTTCGGGGACGGCGGGCCGTTGTCGTTTGAGACACTGAGTGTGACCACTGGACTGCGGGGAAGCGGGGACATGACGTCGTTGGTGAGGCTCCGGCTCGACATCTCCTATGACGGCTCGGAATTCGCGGGCTGGGCGAGGCAGCCCGAGCAGCGGACCGTCCAGGGGGCGGTCGAGGACGCCCTGGCCAAGATCATGCGGCTCGACCCGCCGCCGGTGCTGACGGTGGCGGGCCGCACCGACGCCGGCGTGCACGCGACGGGGCAGGTCGCGCACGTCGTCGTGCCGTACCCGAACTACCAGCAGATCAGCGGGGCGATGACGCGGCGCCTGGCCGCGGTGCTGCCGCCCGACGTGCGCGTGACCGCGGTGACGCTCGCGCCCGATGGCTTCGACGCCCGTTTCTCGGCCCTGCGGCGCCGCTACGAGTACCGGGTGAGCGACGAGCCGACCGGCCTGCCGCCGCTGGACCGGCACGACACCGTCTGGCACCCCAGGCCGCTGAACGTGGACCGGATGAACGCGGCGGCGGCCCTGCTCGTCGGCGAGCACGACTTCGCGGCCTACTGCCGCAAGCGCGAGGGCGCGACCACGATCCGGCGGCTGCTGCGCTACGAGTGGGAGCGGCGCGGTGAGCGCCTCGCGGTCGCGACGGTCGAGGCCGACGCCTTCTGCCACTCGATGGTGCGGGCGCTGGTGGGCGCGCTGCTGTCGGTGGGCGACGGCCGCAAGCCCGTCGAGTGGCCCGCCGAGGTGCTGTTGGCGGGCGTGCGGGACTCCGCGGTGAAGGTGGCGCCCGCGCACGGGCTCGCCCTCGTGGAGATCGTCTATCCGGAGAACAGCAAGCTCGCCGCAAGGGCTCAGGAGACCCGCAGGGTCCGCACGCTGGCGCCTCCGGTGGAGCGGCCCGCGCCCTCCGGGCCCGCGCCCTCCGAGCCGGCGGCGCATGGCGCGGGCTGAGCGCGGGCCCGGATCAGCGCTCGTGCAGCGGGGCCCCCACGTAGCCGATGAAGGCCGTGGCGACCTTGGCGAAGGCCAGGTCTGCCTTCGCGGGCTTGCGGCCCTCCAGATGGCGTACGTAGACGTACAGGATGTATCTGCCGTAGGTGGTGCTGGCGGCGTAGCCGCCTGAGGCGCCGAGTTGCTTCGTGCGCTTGCCGGGCAGCCCCGTGAACCACTCGCCCTTGCGGGCGGGGCTGCCGCCCTTCTGGACGGTGATCGCGACGCGCTTGGTCGGCATCGCGACGACGCCGACGGTGATCCCGGTCTTGCCGTTGCCGCTGACGAACGTGGAGCGGACCACCATCTGGCAGTCGTTCCTGATCAGCGACTTGGCCATCGCCCCCGCGGCGGCGTAGTCGCAGCGGAGGTTGAGCGACTTGCGGTCGAGGGCGTAGTCCCGGCCGTCCAGGGTGACCTTCCGGGTGGGGAAGACCTCGCCCATGGTGAGCGGCTCGGGGTCGGTGTCGGCGGTGTCGACCGACGGGATCCCGGACGACGCGGGGGTCTCCGTCGGCTGGGGCGCGGAGGCCGTCACGGTGGCGGTGACGGTCGGGGCGGCCGCCGCGGGAGGCGGCCCGTCGTCGGTGAGGACCGCGTAGGCGAGCGCCGCGATGGCGAGGGCGGGCACGAGCGCGAGCGCGACGTACAGGGGAGCCCGCCTGCGCCTGCGCGCCCCGTGCCGGGCGGACCGTGACGGCGTCGGGGCTTCCGCCTCGGCGGGAGGTTCCGTGGCGGAGGGTTCCGCGGGGGCGGGCTCGGGGACGGAGAAAGAGGGCGCGGGGTCCGCCGGGTGCTCGGACGGCGCCGCGGAAGGCCGGGAGGCCAGTCCGACGACCGTCGTGCCGCCCGAGGAGACGGCAGGGGCGGGCTCGGCCGGCGGCACGGGTGGCGGAACCCTGCGCGGGATCTCGCCGGTGATCGTCGCCTCGGCGGGCGGGATCTCCGGGCTCTTGGGCACGATCGTGCCCGTGAGGAAGTCGCCGGAGGACTCCGGGGACTGGGTGGCGCCCTGCACGGGAGCTGCGAGGACGCCGATCGGCGCCCCGGCGGGAGGTTCGGCCGGGGGGATCACCGGTGCCCACCAGGGGGCGGCGGGCGGACCTTCGGCGGGGTCGGCTTCGAGCGTCGAGGCCGGAGGAGACGGGGGAGCCTCCGCGGCCTCGGACCCGCGCCGGGTGTCGTCAGGACCGGACATGGTCGTACAGGGTAGTCAACGGGGTGAAGATCCGGAGGGTTCGTCGGGAATTCGCGCTTCGCCGGTCAATTCGCGCTTCGCTGGTCAAGAGGACGGTTCGCCCGCGGAGTCGCGGAAGTGCAGGGCGGGACCCAGATTGCTGCCGTTCACCGTGCTCTGCGCGAAGACCTGGGCCCGCTTGCGGTTCTTGGCGGGGATGGGCTTGCCGTCCGGCGCCTGCACCCACGTCATGATCAGGTAGTGGCCCTCGGTCCAGGCCGCGCCCAGCGCGTCGCCCTGACCGATCTTGGCGGTGACGCCCTTGCCGGGCAGTGCCACCACGTAGGCGTCCTTGTCCTTGGCGGCCTTCTCGGCCTTCGCCGCGGCCTGCGAGGTGGCCAGGTTGGCGACGCCGATCGTGCCGATCATGCGCCCGTCCTTGGTGGCGAACGTCGCCCGCAGGAACTGGGTGCACTTGCCCTTCTTCAGGGCGCTCTGCAGCGCGGTGCCGTGCACGGCGTCGGCGCAGCCCTTGGTGGACTTGCGGATGGACATCACGTAGGCGGTGCCCTTGACCGTGAACTTCTTCTTGGCGAAGACCTCGCCCAGCTTGAGCGGCTTGGGGTCGGTCTTGCGGCTCTTCAGCAGGCCGGAGGCCGCCGGCACGGAGGGCTCCGCCGAAGACGTCCCTTCGGGGGCGGTTCCGTCGGAGCTCTGTCCGGCGACCGGGACGTTCTTGTCGGCGGAGTCGTCGCCGCGGGTGAGCGCGTAGGCGCCGACGCCCGCGACGGCCACCGCGGCGACGAGCGCGCCCGCGATGATCAGGCCTTTTCGGCCGCCTCCGCCTCCGCCGCGCTCGCTGCCGATCTCCTCGCGCGCGCCCTCGGGCTGCCACTGCTCACCGCGGTCATAGGCGGGGGCGGGCCGGGCGGGGGGCACCGAGGTGTCGATCTGCGGCTCGCCCCAGCCGGCGGGCGGCGGGACGGCCTGCGCGCCGGTGAAGGCGTGCTCGGCGTCGTAGCGCGGGACCTCGTAGCTCCCGCTGGCGGTGGCGCCGCCGCCGAAGCGCTCGGCGTCGTGGCGGGCCTCGTCGGCGTAGGGGTCGGCGTGGGGTTCGCGGGGGTAGGCGTTGGGCGGGTACCGGAAATCGTGCTCGGCGGGCTGCCGGTACGGCCCGGAATGCGACTCCTGGTCGTGGTACTGAGGCTCGTCGTACTGCTGAGGTTCTCCGTACTGCTGGGGCTCCCCGTACTGCGGCAGCGCGTAGGTGCCGGTGGCCCCTTCGGGCGACGGCGGCGCGGTGGCGACGGTCGGGTTGTCGTAGCCCCCGGCGGGTGCGCCGGACGGGCCGGGGCCGACCGGGATCTCGCCTGAGGCGACGCCGTCGTGCCAGGGGGACTGCTGCGGCCCACTGGGGCCGTCGAAGGAGGCTTCGGGGCCTGCCTGCCAGGTGTCGGCGTAGCCGGCGGCGGGCGCGGCGAGCGGGTTCTCGGGCACGCCGCCCTGCGGGGCCTCGGGCCAGGGCCTGTCGTCCAGCGGTCCCTGCGGACGGGCGGCCGCGCCCTCCAGCCAGGCGCCGCCGGTCTGCTCGCCGCCCCATCCGGCGGCGGCCTCCGGGCCGTGCCAGGACGCGGGGGCCTCGCCCTGGCCTTCGGGGAGCGGGGGCTGCTGCGGGGGGACGGGGGCGCTCAAGGGGTGGCGGGACCAGTCGTCCTCGGCCGCTTCCAGCGGATCGCTGTCCCAGGACGCCCTTTGCTGGTTGCTGTCACCCGGATAACCCATGATGCTGAGCCTATCGGTCGAATCGTCAGTTGCCCTTGCGGCCCGGCTGCTGACTCCACGATGACACGGCGCAAGGCCCGTGCGCAGCCGCTTTGCCGCATGCTCCCGGGCTCGGATATGCTGAGCGTTCGTATGTGTCGGGTTGCCTGAGAGGGCGGAGATTTTCCCGAGAGATCGCCTGAGAGATCAGGAGTGGGAACTCCGCCGCTTCCGGCGTCTCAAACATCCGGCACAGGCCCGTCTGAAGTACGGCCATGCGCAAGGGTGCGGCTTCCGCCGCCGAGCATGGACGGTACGGAACGTCTGAAGGGCCGATTCCGACAGTCGACAAAAAGAAGGCTTACGCCGTGCGCACGTACACCCCTAAGCCCGCTGACGTGGAGCGTCAGTGGCACGTCATCGACGCGACCGATGTCGTGCTGGGCCGCCTCGCCAGCCAGGTCGCGGTCCTGCTTCGGGGCAAGCACAAGCCGATCTACGCGCCGCACGTTGACACCGGTGACTTCGTCATCATCGTCAACGCCGACAAGATCGCGCTCTCGGGCAAGAAGCTCGAGCAGAAGAAGGCCTACCGTCACTCGGGTTACCCGGGTGGTCTGCGGGCCCTCGCCTACAAGGACCTGCTCGAGAAGTTCCCGGAGCGCGCCGTCGAGAAGGCGATCAAGGGCATGCTGCCGAAGACCAAGCTGGGCCGCGCCCAGTTCGGCAAGGTCAAGGTCTACGCCGGTCCGAACCACCCGCACTCGGCTCAGCAGCCGGTGCCGTTCGAGATCGCGCAGATCGCCCAGTAGGTCTGGCTTACGCCAGCCCCCGCATCGAAAAAGAGGCCGCTGGGGCGCCCTGAGAGCTTAGGCAGGGTCCGCCGCCCCGGTTAGAAGACCAGACAGGAGAACGGAACACAGTGGCTGAGACCACCGAGACCGAGTCGACCGAGTTCGACATCGAGGACGCCCCGTCCGAGTACACCACCGAGTCCGCCGAGATCGAGGAAGTCGTCGTGCGGGTGCCCGCCGCGACCGGCCCCGCCTCCGCGACCGGCCGCCGCAAGGAGGCGATCGCCCGCGTGCGCATCGTCCCCGGTTCGGGCAACTGGACCGTCAACGGCCGCACCCTTGAGGGGTACTTCCCCAACAAGGTGCACCAGCAGCTCATCAACGAGCCCTTCGTCACGCTCGGCCTCGAGGGCCAGTGGGACGTCATCGCGCGCGTCCACGGCGGCGGTGTCACGGGTCAGGCCGGCGCCCTGCGCATGGGGATCTCCCGGGCGCTTCAGCTCTCGGACCCGGACAACCGCCCGGCGCTGAAGAAGGCCGGCTTCCTCACCCGTGACCCGCGGGCCAAGGAACGCAAGAAGGCCGGTCTCAAGAAGGCCCGCAAGGCTCCGCAGTACAGCAAGCGCTAATCCCGCAAGCTGCTCGACGGGTTCGCTTAGCGCGGCTTGTGTCGCAGAGCGGCGGACATCACGATGCACGAAGGTGTACGTGGTGTCCGCCGCTTCTGTCTATCTATCCAGGGATTGAGGGTGATCTTGACGTGGGTCGGCTGTTCGGAACCGACGGGGTGCGCGGGCTGGCGAACCGGGACCTGACCGCACGGCTGGCGGTGGATCTTTCCATCGCGGCGGCGCGGGTGCTGGGCGACGCGGGCGCGTTCGAAGGGCATCGCCCGGTGGCCGTCGTGGGCAGGGACCCGCGTGCTTCCGGTGAGTTCCTTGAGGCCGCGGTCGTGGCGGGCCTGGCGAGCGCCGGTGTGGACGTGCTGCGCCTGGGAGTGCTGCCGACCCCCGCGGTCGCCTATCTGACGCGTGAGCTGGGCGCGGATCTCGGCGTGATGCTTTCGGCGTCGCACAACCCGGCGCCCGACAACGGGATCAAGTTCTTCGACCGCAGCGGCTTCAAGCTGGCCGACGAGATCGAGGACAGGATCGAGGCGCGGCTCGGCGAGGACTGGCAGGGCCCGACGGGCGGCGGCGTGGGCCGGGTCCGCGAGGCCGCCGGCGAGCTGTCGCGCTACGCCGACCACCTCCTTTCGACGCTCGGGGTGTCCCTGGCCGGGCTGCGCGTGGTCGTGGACTGCGCGCACGGCGCCGCGGCGGGCCTCGCGCCGGACCTGCTGCGCCGCGCGGGCGCGGAGGTCGTCGCGATCGGCGCGGAGCCGGACGGCCTCAACATCAACGACGGGGTCGGCTCGACCCACCTGGAGGCGCTGCGCGCCGCGGTCGTGGCGCACGACGCCCACGCGGGCCTCGCCTTCGACGGGGACGCCGACCGGTGCCTCGCGGTGACCGCGTCGGGCGAGGACGTCGACGGCGACCAGATCATGGCGATCCTCGCGCTGGAGCTGCACGACGCGGGCCGGCTGCCGGAGGCCACGGTCGTCGCGACGGTCATGTCGAACCTCGGGTTCAAGATCGCGTTGCGCGAGCAGGGCCTGACGGTCGTGGAGACCGCGGTCGGCGACAGGTACGTGCTGGAGGCGATGCGCGAGGGGGCGTTCGGCTTCGGCGGCGAGCAGTCCGGCCACGTGATCATGCTGGAGCACGGGACGACGGGCGACGGAGTGCTCACCGGGCTGCACCTTCTCGCCGCGGTGGCCCGCCGGGGCCGTCCGCTGGACGAGCTGGCCAAGTGCATGACGCGGCTGCCGCAGGTCCTCATCAACGTGCGGGGGGTGGCCAAGGAGCGCGCGGCGACGTCGCCGGAGCTGGCCGCCGCCGTCGCCGCGGCCGAGGCGGAGCTGGGCGACTCGGGCCGGGTGCTCATCCGGCCTTCGGGCACCGAGCCGATGGTCCGGGTGATGGTGGAGGCCGCCGCCGAGGAGCAGGCGCACACCGTCGCCGAGCGCCTGGCCGAGGCGGTCCGGACGCACCTGTGAGGCCGCGGGGGAGCGGGCGGCGGCGCCGTCCGCTCGGCCCCGCCGCGAGGCGTGGTTTCGGTCGGCGCCTCGCGGGCATTCCCGCGTGCCTTCCATAACACCCGCGCAGATGAGAATTGCGATGGTGCGAGGTCGGCTGAACATTCGCCGAATCCGGCGATAACGATTTGGGTGTGCCTGGTTCCGGGGAACCGCCGGGCCGGGTGACGATGGCCCCATGGACGACGCCCGCGCGGAAAGTCCCTTCTCCCAGCGAGTCATCTCGCTGACCCGTTCCTGGCCCCATCTGCGAGTGGAACGTGCCGACTGCGGGGTGGGCGTCGCCCTCTCCGTCGACGGCGGCCAGGTGGCCCACCTGCACGACGACGACGCCGAGCTGCTGGTCGGCCGTGCGAGCGTCGACCGGATCCGCCCCGCGCTGGAGTGCGCGGGACGCATCGTCCCCGACGGCCCCGCGATCCGGGTGCTGCTGAACGGGGAGAACGACGTGAAGCTGGTGGTGACGCTGCTCAGCGTCGCGATCAAGGCGAGGCGTACGGAGGAGGGGAACGGTCCATGGTGCCGGGTCGCGCGGCGCGGGCTCGCCGTGCCGTGAGGTTCAGCAGGTCTTCAGCATCGCGGTGAGGCCGTCCTCGGCGGCTGCCGTCACGGGCAGGTCGTAGGCGAGCGCGACCTTCACGAACCCCTGCGCGTACTCGCAACGGAAGTCCTGCGGGGGCTGCCACTCCTCGGGGCCGGAGTCGCCCTTGCGCTGGTTGGCCCGGCCGCCGACGGCCAGCAGGTTGCGCGGGTCGTTGGCGAACTCCTCCCGGCGCGCCTTGTCCCAGTCCGACGCCCCCATGCGCCACGCGAGGGCGAGCGGATAGAGGTGGTCGATCTGGACCTCGGTCGGGCGCGAGCGGTCGAAGTCGATGGATCCGTCGCCGTAAGGGTCGTCCTTCAGGACGCCGGACAGCACGACGCAGTCGTCGCGCTTGTCCACGTCGGCGAGGTCGCGGGCGAGGACGTCGTTGCGGGTGTCGCAGCCGTTGCCGTCGACGTCCTTCCAGGAGCTGCCGAAGGCCTCGCGCTCGTAGGAGCCGTCGTCGGTCTCCTTCGCGACGCGCAGGCGCTCGACGGAGGCGAGGCCGGATCCGTCGGCGTCGGCGGGTTCGCGGTCGGGGGAGCCGGCGGAGACCGTGCAGGAGGTCAGGGCGAGACCTGCGCACACCGCGGCGAGGGCCATGCGGAGCATGGGGCCACCTCTTCAGTTTTCTGCGGGCATTAGCCCTGATTCGGGGGAATTGTCAGATTACGCGTGCGGCGGCGTCTGCGGCAGCATGGGCCGCATGCTGCATGTGCGCGCGATCGTGCCCCCGGACCGGACCGAGGCGGTCGTGGCGGAACTCGCCCTGCACGTCGGGGTCACCAACGTCGTCGTGCTGCCCGACGCGGCCCGGGTGCCGTCGGGCGACCTCGTCACGTGCGACGTGGCCCGTGAGGCCGCCGACGACGTCCTGGGCGGGCTCAAGGCCCGCGGCATCGCCCAGGCCGGCTCGATCTCGGCCACCGAGGTGGACCTCGCGCTCTCCGACGCCGCGGAGGAGGCCGAGGCGCGCGCGCCCGGCCACGGATCCGACGCGGTGGTGTGGGACCAGGTCTACCGGCACCTCCAGGAAGGCTCCCAGCTCACCTGGACGTTCGGGGCGTTCCTCGTCCTCGCCACCCTCCTCGCCGGGGTCGCCGCCCTGCTCGACTCGCCGATCCTCGTCGTCGGCGCGATGGTGCTCGGCCCCGAGTTCGTGCCGATCGCCGCGATCGCGTTCGCGCTGCTGACCTTCCGGTGGCGGCTGCTGCGCGACGCCTCGACGACGCTTCTCCTGGGCTTCGCGCTCGCCATCGCGGGGACGTACCTGTGCACCAGGCTCGGCCGCGCCACCGGCTTCCTCGACCTTGCCGAGCTGCCCGCGAGCCGCCCGCTCACCGGCTTCATCTACAGCCCGGACCGGTGGTCGTTCCTCGTCGCGATCCTCGCCGGCATCGCCGGGGTGCTGTCGCTGACGTCGGGCAAGGCCGAGGCGCTGGTCGGCGTGTTCATCTCGGTCACAACGGTCCCGGCCGCGGGCAACCTCGCCGTGGCGCTCGCGCTCGGGCACTATTCGGAGGTGCGCGGGTCGGTCCTCCAGCTCGCGGTGAACATCGCCGGGATGGTCCTCGCCGGCATCGTGACGTTCGTGGTCCAGTGGCTGTGCTGGAGACTGGTACTAAGGAGGGGGCGGGGTCGTTCCAAGGAGGGATGACGCAATCGCCCGACCAGCCCTAGCCTTCCCTTATGCCCATCATCACCACCCGGGACCTCACGATGAGGTTCCCCGGCGTGACCGCGCTGGAATCGCTCAGCGTCGGCGTCGAACCCGGCGTCACCGGGCTCGTCGGCGCGAACGGAGCGGGCAAGTCGACCCTCATCAGGATCCTGCTCGGCCTGCAGAAGCCGACGTCCGGAGCCGCCGAGGTGCTCGGCCACGACATCGCGACGGGCGGCGCGGAGATCCGCGGCCTCGTCGGCTTCATGCCCGAGTACGAGTGCCTTCCCCCCGACGTGTCCGCCACCGAGTTCGTCGTCCACATGGCCCGGATGTCCGGGCTGCCGGCGTCGGCCGCCCGTGAGCGCGCCGCCGACGTGCTCCGCCACGTCGGCCTGTACGAGGAGCGGTACCGCCCGATCGGCGGCTACTCCACGGGCATGCGGCAGAAGGTGAAGCTCGCCCAGGCGCTCGTGCACGACCCGCGCCTCGTCTTCCTCGACGAGCCCACGAACGGCCTCGACCCCCGCGGCCGCGACGAGATGCTCGGCCTGATCCGGCGGATCGGCGCGGAGTTCGGCATCAGCGTCCTGGTCACCTCCCACCTGCTCGGCGAGCTGGAGCGGATCTGCGACGACGTCGTGATCATCGACGGCGGCAGGCTGCTGCGCTCGTCGGCCGTCGCGTCGTTCACCGAGACCAGCGGCATGCTCGTCGTCGAGGTCGAGGAGGGCCGCGACGAACTCGGCGCCCGCCTCGCCGAACGCGGCCTCGAGGCACGGCCCGAGGGCCGCACGCTCGTGGTGCGCATCGACGGCGAGGAGACCTACGACGTGATCCGCGACGGCGTCGTCGACCTTGACCTCGCGCTCATCCGGATGGAGCAGGCGCGCCACCACATCGAGGAGGTGTTCCAGCGATGAGCACCGCCATCCACGACATCGGGTACCGCCACTACGACGGCCCCCGCCAGAGCCATGCGCAGACCGTCCGGGCGCTGTACGTGCACAACCTCCGCACCGTGTTCGGGTTCGGCCGCGGCGCCAAGGCCAAGATCATCCCCTTCGCGCTGGCGGCCATGCTGATGCTGCCCGCGCTCGCCGACGTCGTCATCAAGGCGGTCGTGCACGAGGCCGAGTTCATCGTGCCGATCGAGGCCTACGGCTACGGCTTCCAGCCGCTCATCGCGATCTTCCTCGCCGCGCAGGCCCCGGTGGCGGCGTCCCGGGAGATCCGGTTCCGGGTCGTCCCCCTGTACTTCTCGCGGCCGATCGGGCCGCGCGACTTCGTCCTCGCCAAGTTCGGCGCGTTCGCCACGGCGCTGACGCTGCTGACCGCGCTGCCCATGACCCTCATGTACGTCGGGTTCCTCCTCACCCGGTCGAGCATCGTCGACGCCGCCGCGCAGGCGGGGGCCATCGGCGGCACCGACGACATCGCCTCCGCCGCCGAGGTCACCGGACAGTGGGCGCTCGCCCTGGTGGGCGCGGTGCTGCTGGCCCTGGTCCTGTCCTCGTTCGCGCTGCTCGTCGCGGCCTACACGCCGCGGCGCGGCTTCGGCGTCGCCGCCGTCGTCGCGCTCTACCTGATGTCCAACGCGCTCGTCGGGATCGTGCAGGGCGTCGCCGACTCGCGCGGCGCCTACGACCTCGCCGGCTGGATGAACCTGTTCACCCCGGTCAAGCTCGTCTACGGCACCCAGGTGTCGGTGTTCGGCGCCGCCGAGGCCCCGATCGTCTGGCCCCCACCGGACGGCGCCGTCGTCGTCTTCCCGCTGTTCTGCGTGCTCGTCGTCGCCGGTTCGCTGGCCGCGCTGCACGCCCGGTTCCGGAAGGCGGGCGTCTGATGGCCGTCATCACCGTGGAGAACGTCTCGCGCTGGTACGGCAACGTCGTCGCCGTCAACGGGATCACCATGACGATCGGGCCGGGCGTCACCGGCCTGCTCGGCCCGAACGGCGCGGGCAAGTCCACGCTCATCCACATGATGGGCGGCTTCCTCGGCCCGTCGACGGGCGCGCTGAAGATCGACGGCCAGGACATCTGGGGCAACCCCGAGGTGTACCGGCACATCGGCCTGGTGCCCGAGCGGGAGAGCGCCTACGACTTCCTCACCGGCGCGCAGTTCATCCTCGCCATGGCCAGGCTGCACAAGCTCCCCGACCCGAAGGCCGCGGCCGCGCGGGCGATCGGCCTCGTGGAGATGGACTACGCCGCCGACCGTCAGATCGGCAACTACTCCAAGGGCATGAAGCAGCGCATCAAGATGGCCTCGGCCCTGGTGCACGACCCGGCGGTGCTGCTGCTCGACGAGCCGTTCAACGGGATGGACCCGCGCCAGCGGCTCCAGCTCATGGACCTCATCCGGAACATGGCCGACCAGGGGCGCACGATCCTGTTCAGCTCGCACATCCTGGAGGAGGTCGAGCGGCTCGCGACCCACATCGAGGTCGTCGTCGCCGGACGGCACGCGGCGTCCGGCGACTTCCGCGAGATCCGCCGGCTGATGACCGACCGGGCGCACGTGTTCTCGCTGCGCTCCTCCGACGACCGGGCGCTCGCCACCGCGGTGATCGCCGACGCCTCGGCGACCGCGGTCCGGGTCACCGACCAGGGCCTGGAGATCGAGGTCGGCGACTTCGCCCGCTTCACCCGCCTCCTGCCCAGGCTGGCCAAGGAGTCCGGCGTCCGCCTGCACGAGGTCTCGCCCTCGGACGAGTCCCTCGAAAGCGTCTTCAGCTACCTGGTGGAGAGATGAACCTTACGATCGTCGCGCTGACCCTGCGGGGGATGCTCGGACGCCGCCGCGCGATCCTGCTGTTCCTGCTGCCCCTGGTCCTGCTGGCGCTGGCGGTGGGATTGGCGGTCACCGGCTACGACAACCTGCAGACCAGCACGGACGTGCTGCACGCGTTCGGGGTCGTGGTGCTGCTGCCGCTGCTCGCGCTGATCATCGGGACGGGCGTCATCGGCCCGGAGATCGACGAGGGCCAGATCATGTACGTGCTCACCAAGCCGATCCCGCGCACGTCGGTGGTGCTCACCAAGTACGTGTGCGCGGTCGGCCTCCTCGCCGCGTTCGCCGCCGTGCCCGTGTGGCTGGCAGGCGTGCTGATGCTCGGCCCTGGCTCGGACGTCCCGTGGGCGTTCGCCGTCGGCGTCCTGCAGAGCGGCGTGGTCTACGCCGCGGTGTTCCTGGCGCTGGCGGTGGTGAGCCGCAACGCCGTCACCATCGGGCTCATCTACGCCCTGGTCTGGGAATCCATGATCGGCGGCTTCGTCGCGGGCTCCCGCAACCTGTCCGTCCAGAGCTGGGGCCTGTCGACCGTGGACGCCCTGACCTCCGCCACGACCATCGACATCGGCTCGTCGGTCACCACGGGCCTGGTCCTGTCGGCGATCACCACGGCAGTGGCGCTGGCCTTCGCGGTGTCCAGGCTCCGCACCCTGACCCTGGCCTCCGCCGACTAACAAACGGGCGCTGCCCCGAGGGCCCCGTGCCGTGATCCGCGGCACGGGGCCCTCGCGCGTTCAGCAGCCGGCGGGCTCGCGGGCGCATCGCCTCGGGCCGGGCGTGCACGGCGGACCGCGGAGAACGTCCACCGCTGGCGGACGGCTACCCTGGGCCGGTGCTGGAGCGGCTGAAGACGGCCCGGGGCGAGCTGGACCTCGGCCGGTACCCCGAAGACGAACGCGATCCCCTGCGGGCCTGGGACGCCGCGGACGAGTATCTGCTGCGCCACCTCGCGGAAAGGGAGATCTCACCCGAAGGCGAGGTCGTCCTCTTCGGCGACCGCTGGGGCGCCCTCGCGACGGCCCTCGCCGCCGAGCGGCCGGTCTCGCTCACCGACTCCTTCCTCGGCCACCGCGCCGCCCTGGCCAACCTCGCCCGCAACGGGGTCGACCCGGACGCCGTCTCCTTCCGCACCCCCGGCGACCCCCTGCCCGCCAAGGCGGGCACGCTGCTCGTCCGGGTGCCCAAGAGCCTCGCCGCCCTGGAACACGGCCTGCACGCGCTGCGCCCGGCCCTGTCGCCCGGCGCCGTGATCATCGGCACCGGCATGGTCAAGGAGATCCACACCTCCACCCTGCGCCTGTTCGAGCAGATCATCGGCCCGACCCGCACCTCGCTCGCCGAGCGCAAGGCCAGGCTGATCCTCACCGAGTACGACCCCTCCCTGGACCCCGGCCCCGACCCCTGGCCGCTCATCCACACCCTCGACGGCGATGCCGGGCCCGTCTCCG
Source organism: Actinocorallia aurea (assembly GCF_054783995.1). NCBI lineage: Bacteria > Bacillati > Actinomycetota > Actinomycetes > Streptosporangiales > Thermomonosporaceae > Actinocorallia > Actinocorallia aurea. Next base: position 1,247,816 of record NZ_BAAGPQ010000002.1, on the reverse strand, counting down.
GCCGGACCGCCGTCAACCACGCGGGCGTCTTCTGCGCCGACCGCCTCGACATCGGCACCCGGTTCCTGCTCCAGCACCTGCCCGCCGTGCCCGGCGCCCGCCGGATCGTCGACCTCGGCTGCGGGAACGGCGTCCTCGGCCTGGCCGCCGCGCTCACCCATCCCGACGCCGAGGTCGTCTGCACCGACGAGTCCTACGCCGCGGTCGCCTCCGCCCGCGCCACCTTCGCCGCCAACGGCGCCACCGGGGGCGTCTTCACCGCCGCCGACGGGATCGGCGACATCGCGCCCGGCTCGTGCGACCTCGTCCTCACCAACCCGCCCTTCCACTCCCACCAGGCCACCACCGACGCAGCAGCCCGCCGGATGTTCGCGGGCGCCCACCGCGCGCTCGCTCCGGGTGGAGAGCTGTGGGTCGTCGCCAACCGGCACCTCGGCCACCACGCCACCCTCCGGCGGATCTTCGGCGGCTGCTCCGTCGCCGCGGCGAACCCGAAGTTCTCCGTGCTGCGCGCCGTCCGCCGCCGCTGACCCGGGTTCCCCCCACCTGACCTGGGGGTACACCTCGTTTCGTGCCGTTCGAGACATCGGGGGTGGGGTGAACCGGCGCAAGAGGGGAGGACGCCTCGCCCGTGTGTGGGCGCGGGCGTTCCATTCCGTGCGCGGCCGGGTCACGGCGATCGCGGTGGGCGTCGCCGCGGTCGTCCTGTCGATCTGCGTGCTCCTCGTGCTCGCACTGATCCGCCAGCAGGCCGCCGCGGAGGCCGCGGTGACCGCCTCGCGCACCGCCCGCTCGCTTTCTTTCAAGATCGTCGGCGAGCGTCTCGGCAACCCCATCCCGTCGGCGGGCAAGACCCACAGCGACCTCGTCCAGATCGTCGGCGCCGACGGGACGGTCCTGGCGGCGAGCCGGCCCCTCCTCGGCGACCCCCCGCTGTCCACCGCCCGGCCCGCCGATCCCGACGACATCAGGATCGACACCACGGCATGCCCCGAGGACTTCCGCCACTGCCTGTACGTCGTCGGATTCCACGTCGCGGAGTCGGCCTACGGTCAGCCCGTCACCGTCTACGCGGCCGTGGAGCTGCCCAGCCTCCTCGGGAGGGACGGGTCCTCGGTCGGCGCCCGGGCGGTGATCCTCCTGCTCGCCCTCATCTCCATCCTGGGCCTCGGCATCTGGACGGCTATCGGCGCGGCTTTCAGACCGGTCGAGGAGATCACCGGCGAGATGGCCGACATCACCGCCTCAGACCTCTCCCGGCGCATCCCGGTGCACTACAGCGGTGGGGGAGAGGTGCAGCGGCTCGCCGAGACCGTCAACGCGACGCTCGGGCGGCTGGAGCAGGCGACGGACCGGCAGCGCAGGTTCGTCGCCGAGGCCTCCCACGACCTGCGCAACCCCATCGCGGGCCTCCTCACCCGGCTGGAGGTCCTGGACATGGAAGAGGAGGACTACCCCTGGAAGGAGGCGGTCCATGAGGCCGTCCACGACGTCGAGCGGCTCAGCGCGATCGTCGAGGACCTGCTGGAGCTCGCCCGGCTGGAGGCCGGCTCGGCCCCTCCCACCGAGACCCTCGACCTGGGTGCGGTCGTCGCCGACGAACTCGGCCAGCGGATGACCGACCGGCTTCCGATCGCCGCCGACCTCGCCCGCGGGGCCTGGGTCCGGGGCAGCAGGCTGCGCCTGGGCCGGGTGCTGGAGAACCTGCTCGCCAACGCCGAACGGCACGGGACGAAGGTCGTCGACGTCCAGGTGCGGGTCGACGGCTCCGACGTGGTCCTCGGGGTCTACGACGACGGGTCCGGCGTGCCCGAGGAGCACCGGGAACGGATCTTCGAGCGGTTCGCCCGACTCAAGGAGTCCCGCGAGCTCGACTCCGGAGGCACGGGCCTCGGCCTGCCCATCGCCCGTGAGATCGCCCACAACTACGGCGGCACCCTGAGCGTCGTGGACGGGCCGGGCGGCCGGTTCGAGATGCGACTCCCGCTCGCCGAGGCGCCGCCCCAGGCGGCGTCCGAGGCGCTGTCGGAGGCCTAGAGCTCGTCTTCCAGCACGTGCGCGGACGCCGCCCGCAGCCCGCCGACGAGCGCGGGCACCAGCAGCGCCATCAGGAACAGCAGCGGGGCGACCCAGCCGCCCGTCCACTGGTAGAGGACGCCCATGATGACCGGCCCGGGCACCGCGCAGAGGTAGCCGGTGCTCTGGGCGAACGACGACAGCAGCGTGACGCCCTCGTGAGTCCGCGCCCGCAGGCCGATGAGCGCGAGGGCCAGCGGGAAGGCCGACTGGGAGACGCCCGCGAGCAGGGCCCACAGCCACGGCATCGTCGCGGGCCAGAAGGCGAGGCCGCTGTACGCGAGGAACCCCGTGCCGAGGAGCACCGCCACCAGGAGTCGCTGGTCGGGCCGCCGGGTGGCGAGCACCGGCATGACGAAAGCGAACGGGATGCCTATCGCGATGCACAGGGCGAGCAGAAGGCCCGCGGTGCTCGGCGAGAACCCGGCGTCCCGGTAGATCTGCGGCATCCAGCCCATCGTGAAGTAGGCCGCGGTCGCGTTCACCATGAAGAACACCGCGAGGCCCCAGGCCGTCCGGCTGCGCCACAGGGGCGGCAGCGTGCGAGCGCCGTCGCCGGACCGGGCGGTCACCCCCCGGCAGCGCACCGCGGTGATCAGGGCGAGCACCGCGAGCACCGCCCAGACGGCCAGGCCGCTCCGCCACGATCCGAACGCGTGCGCGACCGGCACGGCGGCCGCGGCCCCCACGGTCGCGCCGATGGTCAGGACCGTCGTGTAGACGCCCGTCATCAGGCCGGTCTTCTCGGGGAACTCGCGCTTGACCACGGACGGCATCAGCACGTTGCCCATGGCGATCCCGCCCAGCGCGAGCACGGTGCACAGCAGGAACACCCACGTGTCGCCGGCCAGCGCGCGGGCCGCGAGCCCGGCGGCGAGCATGAGCATTCCGGCGCCCAGCGCCCCGGCCGCGCCGAACCTGCGCGCGACGCGCGGCGCGAGCGGCCCGAAGGCGGCGAAGCACAGCGGGGGCAGCGCGGTGAGCAGCCCCGCGGTGAAGCCGTTCAGCCCGATGTCGGCCCTGATCTCGGGCAGGAGGGGCCCGACGGTCGTGGCGCCCGGCCGGAGGTTCAGCGACACGAGCAGGATCAGGGCGGTGACGGGTCCCGCCGCGGAGGCGCGGCGCAGGGGGGTGGCGAGCGTCATAGGGGCAATCATAGAATGATTGGATGAATTTGCGACCAGCGGCCCCGCCCCCCGGCTCTCCCGCGCCCGGCCGCCGAGCGACGGCGACTGCTGGGAGCATGCCCTCATGACGTTGTCGTCCCCGCGGCGCACGCCGCTGTTCGAGCAGGTCGCCGCCCAGCTCCGGGAGCAGATCACCGCGGGCCGCTGGCCGGTCGGCAGCCGGATCCCCACCGAACCCGAACTCGCCGAGCAGCTGGGGGTCGCCCGCGGCACTCTCCGCGAGGCGGTCCGCGCCCTCGCCCACAACGGGCTCCTCGACATCCGCCAGGGCTCCGGCACCTACGTGCTCGCCGCCAGCGAACTCGCCGGCGTCATGCGCCGCAGCTTCGCCGACGTCGGGCACGCGCACGTGCGGGAGGTGCGGATGATGCTGGAGAGGTCGGCTGCGGGCCTCGCCGCCCTCCGCCGCACCGACGCCGACCTGGCGTACCTCGACATCCTCCTGGCCCGCCGCGAGAGCGCCTGGGCGCACGCCGAGCGGACCGGGGAACTGGAGGACTTCGTGCAGGCCGACGCCGCGCTGCACCGGGCGGTCGTCGACGCGGCCCACAACCCCGCCCTCAGCGCCATCTACGCCGATCTCGGCGACTCCTTCCGGGCCGAGCTGCGCGACCTGTTCGCCGGCGAGCTGACCCCCGACCGGCACGTCGACCACGCCAGGCTCGTGGCCGCCATCCGGGCCGGCGACGCCGAGGCCGCCGCCCGGGAGTGGGCGCTGTTCGACCGGGCGAGCCGGGACTCGCAGGCTTAACCGGACAAAGCGCGGGAATCACTACGTTCCGTAGGGGGAATTTCACGATCGGACAGCTTCGGGGGAAGCCGGATGGGCGTGCGTGTCTGGCTTGCTCTGGCAGGGCTGGCGATCGCCTGGCTCCCCGCCTTCGCGCCCCCGCCCGCCGACCCCCTGCGCGACTTCTACGGACAGCGCCCCGTGTGGACGCCCTGCGCCCACGACCCTTCCTTCTCCTGCGCCCGCGTCAAAGCGCCCCTGGACTACGCCGACCCCAACGGAGCCACTGTCTCCCTCTCGCTCAACCGGCTGCCCGCGGCCGACCCCGCGCACCGCAGAGGCGCACTGGTCACCAACCCGGGGGGTCCGGGCTCGTCCGGCCTGGCCTTCGCCTACCGCGCCCGCACGTTCTTCTCCGACGGCCTGCGCGCGCGTTACGACATCATCGGCATGGACCCCAGGGGAGTCGGCGAAAGCGACCCCGTCTCCTGCGCGGAGACCACCGCGATGGACCAGGCGCCTTCCACCGCCGACTACGCCCGGGCCTTCGCGACGAGCTGCGCGGCGACCGGGGGCGCGCTGCTCGGCCACGCCCGCACCCCCGACGTGGCGCGCGACCTCGAAATCGTCAGGCACGTCCTCGGGGAGCGCGCCCTGAACTACTACGGCGCCTCCTACGGCACGGTCCTCGGCCAGTTCTACGCCCATCTGTTCCCCCGGTCCGTCGGGCGGATGGTCCTCGACTCCGTCGCCGACCCCACCGGATGGCCGGGGGACCCGTCCGCCCAGGCCGTCGGATTCGAGACCGCGTTCGGTGTGATGGTCGCCACCTGCGTGGACCAGGGAGGCTGCCCGCTCGGCAAGGACCGCACCGACATCCTGTCCCGGCTGGGCCGGATGATCGCGCGGACCGACGAGCGCCCCCTGCGGACCGCCGCGGGAGCCACCCCCGTCACCAGCCGCGAACTGCTGCGGGTGATCGAACTGGCCACCTACCGGGAGGCGTCCTGGCCCAAGGTCGCCCAGGCGCTGGCCAGGGCCCTGCGCGGCGACGGCTCGGCCCTGCGCGCCCTCACCGCCGAGCAGACCGAGTCGGGAGGCGGCGCCGGCACCGTCCCCGCCGGATACCACGCGGTGCTCTGCCCGCACCTGCGTCCGGAGGAGCGCACCGCGGAGGCCGCGGCCCGCGCGGGCGACGAGGCGATGGCCGTCGCGCCCCTGTTCGGCAGGCAGGTCGAGTCCCAGTGGCTCGCCTGCGTCGACTGGCCCGTGCCGTCCCTGCCGGAGGCGGGCAGGGCGCTCGGGGCGGCGGGCGCGCCGCCGATCCTGCTCGTGCACAACAGCCACGACGCCGCGACGCCCGTCCACTGGGCGCGGGCCCTGCACGGAAGGCTCGACCGCAGCGCGCTGGTCGTCAACGAGTCCGGCGGCCACGGGTTCTACCCGATGGGCGACTGCACGAGAGGGGTCGTGGACGGATTCCTGCTCTCGGGGAGACCGCCCGAGGGCGGCACCGCCTGCCGGGACCGCGCGCACGACGGCGAAGGGGCCGCGCGGGACGCCGAAAGAGCAGGCCGGACCGGCCGCAACACCGTCGCGACGACCCCCGGAACGGACCGCCCGTTATCCGGTTCGCGCAAGGGGTCGGGAGCGTGTATTGTTTTCCCTGCGAGCACGACGCAAGCCCCTTTAGCTCAGTCGGCAGAGCGTCTCCATGGTAAGGAGAAGGTCTACGGTTCGATTCCGTAAAGGGGCTCGGAGAAACACTGAAGTAGACGCCCGGCCCGCATCGGGTCGGGCGTTCACTGTGTTTCGGGCGACCACTGGGTCAGGTACTCTTATCAGTGCCATCAGTGGCCTCGTCATGGCGGGGTAGCTCAGTCAGGCAGAGCAAGCGGCTCATAATCGCTGTGTCGCCGGTTCAAGTCCGGCCCTCGCTACAAAATCCGATCACACCAAAGTCCCCCCGGGACGTGTTCGGATCAGTATGTCCGAATCCCTTGAGCAGAAAGGCACTCCATCGTGGCTGCCACCGACGTTCGGCCGAAGATCACGCTGGCCTGCCAGGAGTGCAAGCACCGCAACTACATCACGCGGAAGAACCGGCGCAACGACCCGGACCGCCTGGAGCTGAAGAAGTACTGCCCCAACTGCCGGTGCCACCAGGCCCACCGCGAGACCCGCTAGTCGCGGTCGGCGATGGCTCGGGTAAACCGAGCGCTTGCCTAATTCGGCCCGTTCCCAGGCGCACCCGCCGGGGACGGGCCGAACGTCATTCTGTTACCTTCCCCACTAGGCGCGAACGGTTCCCTCGCCACCCCCGGGGACCGAGGTCCGAAGAGACTCGGAAGGAAAGCGGCATGGCACTCAACACCGATTTCATCGGGCGGACTTTCCCGCCCAGTCCTCCTTATGAGGTCTCCCGGGTGAAGATCCGCGAGTTCGCCGACGCGATCGGCGACCGCAACCCGATCTACCGCGACACCGAGGCGGCGAAGGCCGCGGGCCACCCCGACGTGGTCGCCCCGCCCACCTTCCCCATCGCGTTCTCCCTCGGCGGCGACTACTTCGCCGACCCCGAGCTGGGCCTCAACTACGCCATGGTCGTCCACGGCGAGCAGCGCTTCGAGTACAAGCGCCCCATCGTCGCCGGCGACGCGCTCACCGCCCAGGCGACCATCGCCGACATCCGCAAGGCGGGCCGCAACGAGCTGCTGAAGATCGTCACCGAGATCCGGGACTCCGCCGGCGAACTCGTCGTCACCACCTACAACACCATCGTCGAGCGGGGGGCGTGATCATGGCGGCTACCGTCAAGTACGACGAGGTCGAGGTCGGCACCGAGATCCCGGTGCGGGAGTACGACGTCAAGCGGCTCAACCTCGTGATGTACGCCGGCGCGTCCGGCGACTTCAACCCCATCCACTGGGACGAGCACTTCGCCAAGTCCGTCGGCCTGCCCGACGTCATCGCGCACGGCATGTTCACCATGGCCCAGGGCGGCAGGTTCGTCACCGACTGGGTCGGCGACCCCGGGGCCGTCCTGGACTACGGCGTCCGCTTCGCCGGCATGGTCCCCGTGCCGCACCAGGCCGGGAACACCATCGTGATCAGCGGGGTCGTCGAGGAGAAGCTCGAGGACAACAAGGTCGTCGTCGGCCTCACCGCCCGCTCCGGTGACCAGAAGGTCCTCAGCCAGGCCAAGGCCGTCGTCCGGCTAGCCTGAACCCGGGTCGTGCGCGCACGCGGCTCTCGCGCGTGCGCGCCTCGCCCCCGGCCTCCTGAGGCCGCGATCGACTGCAGCCGGATCCACTGAACGGCGATCCACCCAAGCCCGCGCGACCGAGGGGGAGACATGAACGTCCACTGCCAGGACGTCCTCCTGTCCGGCTACACCACCCTGCGCCTCGGCGGGCCCGCCCGCACCTTCGTCGAGGTCACCACCGAGGACGACCTCGTCGCCGCGGTGCGCGCCGCCGACCGGGACGGCGAGCCCGTCCTCGTCCTCGGCGGCGGCAGCAACCTCGTCGTCAGCGACGCGGGCTTCCCCGGCACCGTCGTGCGGGTCGCCACCCGCGGCGTCGCGATCAACGGCGGCACCGTCACCGCCCAGGCGGGCGAGGACTGGGACGCGCTCGTCGCCAGGACCGTCGCCGAAGGGCTCGCCGGGCTCGAATGCCTGTCCGGCATCCCCGGCAGGGTCGGCGCCACCCCGATCCAGAACGTCGGCGCCTACGGGCAGGACGTCAGCGAGACGATCACCGAGGTCCGCGTCTACGACCGCGAGGACGACGCCATCCGCACGCTGAAGGCCGAAGAGTGCGCCTTCACCTACCGGCACAGCGCCTTCAAGGGGGACGACAGGCACGTCGTGCTGTCCGTCACCTTCGAGCTCGCCGAGACGGGCGAGTCCAGGCCCGTCAAGTACGCGGAGCTCGCACGCCGCCTGGGCGTCGAGGCGGGGCAGTGCGCGCCGCTCGCCGACGTGCGCGCGGCGGTCCTGGAACTGCGCAGGGGCAAGGGCATGGTCCTGGACCCCGCCGACCCCGACACGCGCAGCGCGGGCAGCTTCTTCACCAACCCGATCCTCACCCCCGCCGAGCTCGCCGCCCTCACCGAGCGCGCGGAGGGCTTCCCCGCCTTCCCCGAGCCCGACGGCCGCACCAAGACGTCCGCGGCCTGGCTCATCGACCGCGCGGGATTCACCAGGGGCCATGCCCGCGGGCCGGTCCGGCTGTCGACCAAGCACACCCTGGCGCTCACCAACCCCGGCCCCGAGGGGACCACCGCCGACCTCGTCGCCCTCGCCCGCGAGGTCCGCGAAGGCGTCCGCGCGGCCTTCGGCGTGACCCTCGTCAACGAGCCGGTCTTCATCGGCCTCAGCCTCGACGAGGACGGCCTCGGCGCTCGCTAGGCGGGGGCCGCGAGCCAGTCGTCGACGCCGCCCAGGAGCCGTTTGCGGACCGCGTCGGGGGCGGCGGAGCCGCGGATGGAGGAGCGGGCGAGTTCTGCGAGTTCCTCGTCGGTGAAGCCGTGCTCGCTGCGCGCCAGCTCGTACTGGGTGACGAGCCGCGAGCCGAACAGCAGCGGGTCGTCGGCGCCCAGCGCCATCGGCACGCCGGCCTCGAAGAGGCTCCGCACGGGCACCTCCGCGGCGCTGGGGGCCACCCCCAGGGACACGTTCGAGGCCGGGCAGACCTCCAGCGTCACCCCCAGCCGGGCGATCTTCTCGACCAGGCGGGGGTCCTCGACCGAGCGCACGCCGTGGCCGAGCCTGTCGGCGTGCAGCAGGTCAAGGCACGGCCGCACCGACTCGGGGCCCTGGAGCTCACCGCCGTGCGGCGCCAGCAGCAGCCCCGCCCGGCCCGCGATGCGGAAGGCGCCCTCGAACTCGTACGGCCTGCCCCGCCGCTCGTCGTTCGACAGCCCGAAGCCGACGACGCCCCGGCCGGCGTACTGCGCGGCGAGCCTCGCGAGGATCTTCGCGTCCAGCGGATGCCGGGTCCGGTTCGCCGCGACGATCACCCCGATGCCGACCCCGGTGGCCTCCTCGGCCCGGCGGGCGGCCTCCAGGACCAGCTCCAGCGTCGGCGTCAGCCCGCCGAAGCGGCTCTGGTATCCCGAAGGGTCCACCTGGATCTCCAGCCAGCCCGAGCCCTCCGCGGCCTCGTCCTCGGCGGTCTCCAGGACGAGCCGGATCAGATCCTCCGGCTTCTGAAGGACCGACCTGGCCAGGTCGTACAGCCGCTGAAAGCGGAACCAGCCGCGCTCGTCGGTGGCGCGCAGAGCGGGCGGCCACTCCGTGACGAGTGAGTCCGGCAGGCGCACGCCGTGCCGGAGTGCCAGCTCCACGAGGGTGCTGTGCCGCATCGATCCGGTGAAGTGCAGATGCAGATGTGCCTTGGGCAACAGTGTCAGGTCACGGCGCTCCATCTCCCAATCCTGCCTGATCAGACAGGGGTTCATGGGGTTGTCGGGGCGGAACCACCCGGAAGGACTAGACGCGCCGCCGCCGTCCCGGTTCGACGTGGCGCGCTCTGGCACGTATGCTGCTGCCCTAGCGGGGCGGTGCGCGAGCACGCCCGCTGTAGGGCAATGGCGCAATTGGTAGCGCTCCGGTCTCCAAAACCGGCGGTTGGGGGTTCGAGTCCCTCTTGCCCTGCGGAGCAGCTTCACGTTCCCAGCCGCACGTGAGCGCGCATAGAGTGAAATGCACGCGCGGCGGATACCACGCCGTGTCGGACGATCAATCCGAACGAGGGTGAGATGGCGACTGACATCCGCGACGCCGCGACCGAGGACAAGGGCAAGCCCGCGAAGCGCAAGCGCACCGGTCCTGCTCTTTTCATCCGCCAGGTCATCGGCGAGCTGCGTAAGGTCATCTGGCCGACTCGCAAGGAACTCATCAACTACACGATCGTGTCGTTGGTCTTCGTCCTCGTCATGATCGGCATCGTCTCGCTGCTCGACTGGGGACTTCAGGAGGCCATCTTCGCCCTCTTCGCCTAGAAGAGACGAGCGAAGCGCTCCACCACCCGTCCCCGTAGAGAGAGAGTCACCGCCGTGTCCGAGTCCTCGCAGTTCCACGACGAGCTCCCGCAGGAGCCGCTGTCGGATGAGGTTCTCCCGCAGGGAGAGGACGCTGAGGCGGAGGACACCGGGTTCGACGACGAGGGCGAGCAGACCCCGGCCGACGACGCGGACGAGTCCGGCGAAGCCGAGGAGTCCGGCGAAGCCGACGAGTCCGACGAGGACGAGGAGTCCGAGCCGGCCCCCGTGGTCGACCCGGTCGCCGAGTTCACGCGCGAGCTGCGGATGCTTCCGGGCGACTGGTACGTCATCCACTCCTACGCGGGGTACGAGAACCGGGTCAAGAGCAACATCGAGACCCGGACCGGCACCCTGAACATGGAGGACTACATCTTCCAGATCGAGGTCCCTCAGCACGAGGTCACCGAGATCAAGGGCGGCAAGCGCCAGAAGGTCAACGAGAAGGTCCTGCCGGGCTACATCCTGGTCCGCATGGAACTGACCGACGAGTCCTGGGGCGCCGTCCGCAACACCCCCGGCGTCACCGGCTTCGTCGGCCTGTCGAACAAGCCGTCGCCGCTCAGCCTCGAAGAGGTCGCCAAGCTGCTGGCGCCCGAGGCCCCCGAGCAGGCGCAGACGGCCAAGGCCACCGCCAAGGCCGCCGCGACCGTCGACTTCGAGGTCGGCGAGTCCGTCACCGTCATGGACGGCCCCTTCGCGACGCTCCCGGCCACGGTCAACGAGATCAACCTCGACACCCAGAAGCTCAAGGTGCTCGTCTCGATCTTCGGCCGCGAGACCCCGGTCGAGCTCTCCTTCAACCAGGTCTCGAAGATCTGACCTGGCAGGTACCCTCGTATAAGTCTTCCGCGCCTTCTAGGCGCGGGGCCCAAGGGCTCCAACATCCCCGGCTCACGTTCCAGCCGGGGATGTTGCCTGTGAAGCAGGAGTCGGAGCCGAAGCAATCTGGAACGAAAGGAAGGCGCCATGCCTCCCCGCAAAAAGAAGGTCAGCGCCATCGTCAAGGTCCAGCTGAACGCTGGCGCCGCGACCCCCGCGCCGCCCGTCGGTACCGCGCTCGGTCCGCACGGTGTGAACATCATGGACTTCTGCAAGCAGTACAACGCTGCGACCGAGGCCCAGCGCGGCAACGTGATCCCCGTCGAGATCACCATCTACGAAGACCGCTCCTTCACCTTCGTCACCAAGACGCCCCCGGCGCCGCAGATGATCCTGAAGGCCGCCGGCATCGACAAGGGCTCCGCGGTCCCGCACAAGACCAAGGTCGGCTCGATCACCGAGGCCCAGCTCCGCGAGATCGCCGAGTTCAAGATGAAGGACCTCAACGCCAACGACATCGACGCCGCCGCGAAGATCATCGCCGGCACCGCCCGCTCCATGGGCATCGAGGTCAAGTAGCACCCCCGGGCCGTGCCGTCCGGCACGGCCCGTCACCCAGTGGTAGGGCCTGCGCGGTCCGTTAACACCACGAACTCCCGAGAAAGGGGAGCAGCATGAAGCGCAGCAAGGCCTACCGGTCCGCCGCCGAGAAGATCAACGCCGACGAGCTGTACACGCCGCTCGACGCCGTCCGTCTCGCCAAGGAGACCAAGGTCACCAAGTTCGACCCGACCATCGAGGTGAACACCCGCCTCGGCGTCGACCCGCGCAAGGCCGACCAGATGGTCCGCGGCACCGTGAACCTGCCGCACGGCACCGGTAAGACCGCCCGCGTCCTCGTGATCGCCGGTGGCGCCAAGGCCGACGAGGCCCGCGCCGCGGGTGCCGACTTCGTCGGCGCCGACGACATGATCGAGCAGATCTCCGGCGGCTTCCTCGACTTCGACGCCGTGGTCGCCACCCCGGACATGATGGGCAAGGTCGGTCGCCTCGGCCGCGTCCTCGGTCCGCGCGGCCTCATGCCGAACCCGAAGACCGGCACCGTGACGATGGACGTGGCCAAGGCCGTCACCGAGATCAAGGGCGGCAAGATCGAGTTCCGCGTCGACCGGCACGCCAACCTCCACTTCATCATCGGCAAGGCGTCCTTCGACGACCGCCAGCTCGTGGAGAACTACGCGGCCGCGATCGAGGAGATCCTGCGTCTCAAGCCGTCCGCCGCCAAGGGCCGCTACCTGAAGAAGGTCACCGTCACCTCGACGATGGCCCCCGGCATCCCGGTGGACCCGTCGGTCACCCGCGGCTTCACCGCGGAGCTCGACGGCGAGTAAGTCTCCGGCGCCCGTCCTTCGCCCGCGAAGGACACCGCGTCACCGAAGGCCCGCGGGGGTTCACCCCCGCGGGCCTTCCGCGTTACCGGGGCGAAGAGCCTTCGGCGGTTCCACCCCCACGAGCCCGTCCGCGGCCTGAGCGGATGAAGATGAGTTCTGCGTGAATTCGTTATAATCAGGGTTGGTCTGAAGGGATCTTGAGATGCCCGAAAAGGATAATTCGGGCATGAAGAAGTGGGTTGCCGGCACCGTCGCCGGTACATGTCTCGTTCTCGGGCTCGTGGGCTGCTCCACCGAGTCCGGCTCCGAGGAAACGACGGCCGGGGCTCCCTCGGCCGCCGCTCCGGCCGCGCCGGCCGGTGCGGCCGAAGCAGTCGAAGCGGTGCAGAAGGTCGCCGCGCGCACCGCGGGCGTGGAGTCCTTCGTGATGGACCTGACGGTCGTCTCCGAGGGGACGACGGTCAAGGGCGTCGGGCACATCCGGACCAAGCCCACTGCCGCGGTCTCCCTGGAGATGAACGCCGGGGCCGAGGGGTCGATCTCCATGGTGGTGGTCGACGGGGTCATGTACATGAACATGGGCGGCGAGGAGATCGTCCCGGGCAAGACGTGGATGAAGGTCGACCTCGCGGACGCCGCCGCCGCGGCCGGCGCGGACGACGCGCTCGCCCCGGTCAACCAGACGAACCCGAACACGCTCGCCACGCTGTTCGCGGCGTCCACCGACGTCGTCCGCGTCGGCGAGGAGAGCGTCGAGGGCGTGCAGACCGTGCGCTACAAGGGCACGATCGACGCGACGGCGCTGGCCGCGGACCCCGCCACCAAGGAGGCCGCCACCTCCTTCGGCGCCGACGGCGTGGTCTCGTTCGAGATCTGGATCGACGGCGACGACCTGATGCGCAAGGCCGTCGCGTCGATCACGGCCGACGGCGTCCCCGCGGAGCTCACGATGCTCTTCCGCGACTTCGGCGAGCCGGTGAAGGTCACCGCGCCGCCTGCGGACCAGGTCGCCTCCACGCCCGCCTCCTGACCTTCGTGAGGGCCCCGGGGTTTCCGGGGCCCTCACGGGGGAGCCCCTACGCCGGGAGGCTGACGGGAAGAGCCGCCGGTTGGTTCCGGCGGGGGATGTGGCGGGGCGGGTCGGGCGGGCAGACTGCGTGGCATGAAGAAGCTCGTTGCCGGTGCCGCGGTAGGCACCTCCCTCGTACTGGCGCTCAGCGCGTGTTCCGGCTCGGCGTCCGACTCCGGGCTCCCGGCCGAGAACGTCAGCGCGGTCACCGCCCTCGACCAGGTTGCCGTGGAGGCGGAGAAGGTCGAGACCTTCACCGCGGAGCTGACCATCTCCGGCGCGGGCAAGGCCCACGCGACCGGCTCGTTCCGGCTCAAGCCCGCCCCCGCCTTCTCGGTGGACATGGACTCCTTCGCCGTCGCCGGGGTGGACATCCCCGCCGCGGGCACCCAGGTGGTCCTGCTCGACGAGACGGTCTACGTCCGCAACCAGCAGCTCGCCCAGTTCCTCGGCGGCGGCAAGCCGTGGATGAAGATCGGCGTCGGGGACGTCGCGAGCGCGGCAGGCTTCGACCCGGACGAACTGGTCAAGCAGTTCCAGCAGGCCGACCCGGGCAACCTCGCGAAGATCGTCTCGGACTCGACCGACGTGAAGCGCGTCGGCGAGGAGGAGATCGACGGCGTCCAGACCGTGCACTACCAGGGCACCGTCGACATCAAGCAGGCGATCACGAAGTACGACCCCGAGCTGAAGCAGGCCGCCGAGCAGCTCAGCAACGGCTCGGAGAAGCTGTCCTTCGACATCTGGACCGACGGCGAGGACCTGCCGCGCAAGGTCGTCACCCACGTGACCACCAGCGAGAACAAGACCTTCGACGTCCAGGTGGTCTTCCGCGACTACGGCTCGAAGGTCTCGGTGGCCGCGCCCCCCGCCGACCAGGTCGGCGACATCAAGATCCCCTGACCCTGGATCCCCGTCCTCCGAGGGCCCGGCGGGTGCGCCGGGCCCTCGAACGCTGTCGCTGCCGTGTCGCGTCCGGGTGCCGCGGGATTCGATTTGGCGGTCGCGGCGCGATGACGTAATGTGTGGTGCAACCGAAGACCGCCGGTCACTGCCGCATGGCAGTCGAAGAGTCCTGAGGCATCTCAGGGCGGCCCGCGTAGGTGAACCCGAGCTTCACATGGTTTTTTCCTGTGACGCCCCGTGTGCATCTGCGCCGGGGCGCTTTGTGTGTTTCAGGGGCCTTTGCTCCGGCGGTCGGCTCCCCGCGAAAGCGAGGAGTGGTCCCCGTGAATGAAGGAGTCCCATGAGGGCGGACAAGTCCGCGGTCGTCGCGGAGCTGAAGGAAGACTTCTCCAGCTCCAGCGCCGCCGTGCTGACCGAGTACCGCGGGCTCACTGTGGCTCAGCTCAAGGAGCTGCGCCGCAGCCTCGGTGACACCGCGAAGTTCTCCGTTGTGAAGAACACGCTGACCAAGGTCGCCGCGAAGGACGCCGGCGTCGAGGGCCTGGACGACCTGCTCGTCGGCCCCTCGGCCATCGCGTTCGTCAAGGGCGACGTGGTCGAGGCCGCCAAGGGCCTGCGTGAGTTCTCCAAGGCGAACCCGCTGCTGGTGATCAAGGGCGGCTACCTCGACGGCAAGCCGCTCGACGCCGACCAGGTCACCAAGCTGGCCGACCTCGAGTCTCGTGAGGTTCTCCTCTCGAAGCTCGCCGGTGCGCTCAAGGCTTCGCAGAGCAACGCCGCGGCGCTGTTCAACGCGCTGCCGACGCAGCTCGCCCAGCTGTCGGAGGCCCTGCGCGCCAAGCGCGCCGAGGGTGCCACCGACACCGTCACCGAGGAGGCTCCGGCCGAATAGGGCCGGACCTCTCGATCCCCGTGGTCTACAGACCATAAGCAAGAAGCCATACCCGGAGGAAAAATCATGGCGAAGCTCAGCACCGAAGAGCTGCTCGACGCGTTCAAGGAGATGACCCTTCTCGAGCTCTCCGAGTTCGTGAAGCTGTTCGAGGAGACCTTCGACGTCAAGGCCGCCGCGCCCGTCGCGGTCGCCGCCCCCGCCGCCGGTGGCGCCGGTGCCGGTGCCGCCGAGGTCGAGGAGAAGGACGAGTTCGACGTCATTCTCGAGGCCGCCGGCGACAAGAAGATCCAGGTCATCAAGGAAGTCCGTGGCCTGACCTCCCTCGGCCTCAAGGAGGCCAAGGACCTGGTGGACGGCGCTCCCAAGCCGCTGCTGGAGAAGGTCAACAAGGAGACCGCGGAGAAGGCCAAGGCCGCCCTTGAGGCCGCCGGCGCCACCGTCTCGGTCAAGTAAGGCCCCCGCTCTCAGAGCGTTCGTGCTGCTGCAGCACGGAAACGGCCGGTCGCCCCACTGGGGCGGCCGGCCGTTCTGCTTTTCGCGGGCGAAGCGGTGCGGCGCCGCGGGGCCGGAGCGTCGCCCGGCGAAAGAAAGAGCAGGTGATCTGGGTCACCGGCGGTGACCGGTGCCGGACATCCGGCGACCCGGATCGCGAGCGCCGGGACCGTCTCCGGTGTGCGGTGGGCGCACATCGGCGGAACGTGTTTTATCACTGCCCAATAATCACTGGAGTTCCGTAAGTAACGATTGTCTTACGTCGTCGTCTTCCACCTCGAAAACGGGGTCCCGGCCCTTCCCTTTTGATGATTCGGCACTAGATTAGTGAAACCGGACACAGGCTACTGGCCGGTAGTCACGCCGAGTTGACACCGCGTGACGACGGAGCTGCTACTCGCTCATGGTTCCGGAATCCCCCCGGCTGGACGAGAGGTGACGAGTGGGCGTCGAAATCCGTGTTGAAGGGCTGACCAAGCGCTTCGGCCGACAGACCATCTGGGAAGACGTCTCGCTGACGCTGCCCGAAGGCGAGATCTCGGTTCTCCTGGGTCCCTCGGGCACGGGCAAGTCCGTGTTCCTGAAGACCCTCGTCGGGCTGCTCAAGCCCGACCGCGGCAACGTCTGGATCGGGGACCGGAACCTGCCGCAGCTCCCCGAGGACCTGCTGTACGAGACCCGGAAACTGTTCGGCGTCCTGTTCCAGGACGGCGCGCTCTTCGGCTCGATGAACCTCTTCGACAACATCGCGTTCCCGCTGCGGGAGCACACGAAGAAGAACGAGACCGAGGTCCGCAAGATCGTCCTCGAGAAGATGGAGATGGTCGGTCTCCTCGGCGCCGAAGGCAAGCTCCCGGGCGAGATCTCCGGCGGTATGCGCAAGCGCGCCGGCCTGGCCCGCGCGCTGGTGCTGAACCCCGAGATCATCCTCTTCGACGAGCCGGACTCGGGCCTCGACCCCGTCCGCACCGCCTACCTCAACCAGCTCATCGTCGACCTCAACGCGCAGATCGGCGCGACGTTCCTCATCGTCACGCACGACATCAACACCGCGCGGACCGTCCCGGACAACATCGGCCTGCTGTTCCGGCGCGAGCTGATCATGTTCGGGCAGCGCGAGATGCTGCTGTCGTCGGAGGAGCCGGTCGTGCGCCAGTTCCTCAACGCGCGGCGCGTAGGGCCGATCGGCATGTCCGAGGAGAAGGACGTCAGCGAGCTGGAGGCCGAGGCCAAGCTCGGCAGCGACCCCGGCAAACTCCCCCCGATCGCCCCCCAGCTGATGCCCTCCGACGGCCGCGTGCGCCGTACCCAGCACGCGCCCGGCGCGTGGCTGCGCGCCAACGGCGTGACCCCGCCGCCCGGATCGTTCATCGACGACCTCGGCCGCGACTGGGTCCAGGAGTGGCCCCGCTACGTGGCCAGCATGGGCGCCACCACCGCCGACGCGGCAGGACCCGTCGGGAAAGGCCTGTAACCCATGAAGACGGCACGACATGGCGCAGCCCCCTCGGGGCTGCGCCCGGTCGCCGATGGCGCGTTCAACCTCCTGGTGAAGGAGCCGGGGCGGTTCTTCGCCCTGTCTCTCGACGTGTTCCGCGCGATGTTCCAACGGCCCTTCCAGTGGCGCGAGTTCATCCAGCAGGCCTGGTTCATCGTCGGGGTCACGGTGATTCCGACGGTGCTGGTGGCGATTCCGTTCGGCGGAATCCTGTCCCTCCAGATGGGCGGGCTGGTCCGCCAGCTCGGGGCGCAGTCCTACATCGGCGCCACCAGCGTCATCGCGATCGTCCGCGAGGTCAGCCCGATCGTCACCGCGCTGCTCATCGCGGGCGCGGCGGGCTCGGCCATGTGCGCCGACCTCGGCGCGCGCAAGATCCGCGAGGAGATCGACGCGATGGAGGTGCTGGGCATCAACCCGCTGCACCGCCTCGTCGTCCCGCGCACCCTCGCGTGCGCCTTCATCGCGCTGTTCCTCAACGGCCTGGTGAGCGTCGTCGGCATCGTCGGCGGCTACGTGTTCAACGTGATGCTGCAGGGCGGGACGCCGGGCGCCTATCTCGCGTCGTTCAGCGGCATCGCGCAGCTTCCCGACCTGTACCAGGCGGAGTTCAAGGCGTTCGTGTTCGGCCTGACGGCGGGCCTGGTGGCCGCCTACAAGGGCCTGAACGCGCAGGGCGGCCCCAAGGGCGTCGGCGACGCGGTGAACCAGACGGTGGTCATCACGTTCATGCTGCTGTTCCTGGAGAACACGCTCATCTCTGCCCTGTACCTCCAGCTCGTCCCGGCGAAGGGCATGTGATGTCGACTCTCGGCAAGCCGCTGGAGCGGCTGGACGACCTCGGCAGGCAGCTGTCGTTCTACGGGCGCGCGTTCGCCTGGTTCTTCAAGGCGATCACCCGCTACCGCACCGAGGTGCTGCGGCTCCTCGCGGAGGTGTCGCTCGGCACCGGCGGCCTCGCGGTGATCGGCGGCTCGGCGGTGATCGTCGGCTTCATGACGTTCTTCACCGGCGCGGAGCTGGGCCTGCAGGGCTTCAAGTCGCTGGACCAGATCGGCTCCTCGGCGTTCACCGGCTTCATCGCCTCCTACTTCAACACCCGCGAGCTGGCGCCCCTGGTGAGCGCGCTCGCGCTGTCGGCGACGGTCGGCTGCGGCTTCACCGCGCAGCTCGGCGCGATGCGGATCTCCGACGAGATCGACGCGCTGGAGGTCATGGCGGTCCCGTCGCTGCCGTTCCTGGTGTCGACGCGGCTGGTGGCCGGCCTCATCGCGGTGATCCCGCTGTACGTCATCGGCCTACTGTCGTCGTACGTCGCGACCCGCGTGATCGTGACGTTCTTCTTCGACCAGTCCGGCGGGACGTACGACCACTACTTCAATCTGTTCCTGCTGCCCTACGACATCCTCTGGTCGTTCGGCAAGGTGCTCATCTTCGCCACCCTGGTCATGCTGATCCACTGCTACTACGGCTACCACGCCTCCGGCGGCCCCGCGGGCGTCGGCGTGGCGGTGGGGCGCTCGGTGCGCACGAGCCTGGTCACGATCAACGTGCTGGACCTGCTGCTCGGCCTGGCGATCTGGGGCACCACCACGAGCGTGAGAGTGGCGGGGTAGATGAGCGAGAAGATCAGGCTCCGGACCCTCGGAGTCGCCTTCATTGTCGTGTGCCTGCTGCTGCTCGCACTGTGCGCCGCCTTCTACCAGAAGGCGTTCACCCCGGTCGTGAAGGTGCGCTTCACCACCGACCGGGCCGGGCTGCAGCTGCTGGAGCACTCGGACGTGAAGATCCGCGGCCTCATCGTCGGCGAGGTGCGCTCCATCTCGGCCGACGGCGGCGGGGCCGTGATGGAGCTGGCGATCCAGGAGGACAAGGCCAAGTACGTCCCGTCGAACGCGACGGGCAGGCTGCTGCCCAAGACGCTGTTCGGCGAGAAGTACATCGACCTGGCGGTTCCGGCCCAGCCGGGCGAGCCGGTGCGCAGCGGTGTGGTGCTGCGCCAGGACACCTCGCAGGAGACCGTCGAGATCAACAAGGTCCTGGACGACGTCATGCCGCTGCTGCAGGCGGTCGAGCCGGCCAAGCTGAACGCGACGCTCAACGCGATCGCGACGGCCCTCGACGGCCGCGGCGACCAGCTCGGCGACAACCTGGAGCAGCTCGACGGGCTGCTCGGCAAGGTGAACCCGAAGCTGAAGAAGCTGCTCTACGACTTCGAGGCGGCCGGCGACGTGTCGCAGGTGTACGCGAACGCGACCCCGGACCTCATGCAGGCGCTGCGGAACATCAACGTGACGTCGTCGACGATCGTGGAGAAGGAGGACGCCATCGAGGCGCTCATCCCCGCGGTCACCGCGGTCGCCGACAAGGGCACCCGGTTCATGTTCGACAACGGGAACAAGATCGTCGGCGTGAACATCGCGTCCAAGCAGGTGCTGCAGCTCCTCGCGACGTACTCCCCGTCGTTCCCGTGCATCTTCGACGGCATCGACGTCATGGCGCCGCGCGCGAACGAGGCGTTCGGCGACAACAAGCGGCCCTCCTCGAACCTCTACATCGAGATCGTGAAGCCGCGCCCTGCCTACAAGGCCCCGCTGGACCTGCCGGAGGCCAAGGACTACCGCAAGCCGCGGTGCTACGGCCTGCCGAACCCCGAGGTCCCGTTCCCCGACTACGTCGCGCTGGACGGCACCGAGGACGACATCTGGTGGAAGCAGCGCGGGATGTCGGAGATGTTCGTGCAGCCGGGTGCTGACATGAGCCAGGAGGACCTGGTGAAGGCCGTCGCGGCGCCGACGCTCCAGCAGGACGCCTCCACGGTGCCCGACTTCGCGACGCTGCTGCTGGGCCCCCTGGTCGGCGGCAAGGTGGTGACCCTCAAGTGAGTGAGAACAGGCGCACCGCGGTGGCGGGCGTGAAGCTGCTGGTGTTCGTGGCGGTCGCGTCCGTGCTGACCGGCATGCTGGGCGTGGCGATCGCGAACCGGGCGTTCGGCCCGACCGTCGAGTACAAGGCGGTCTTCCAGGACGCCACGAGCCTCCTGGACGGCGACGAGGTCAGGGTGTCGGGCGTGCGCGTCGGCCAGGTGACCGGCATCGAGCTGGTGTCCCAGGGCGAGGAGCAGTACGCCGAGGTGTCCTTCACGGTCGAGAAGACCGGGCCGTTCGTGCAGGGCCTGCCGAAGAGCACCAAGGCGCAGATCCGGTACCGCAACCTCATCGGCACCCGCTACCTCGCGCTCTCCGAGGGCGCGGGCACGCCGGGCGACGTGCTGAAGCCCGGCGGCGCGCTGCCGGTCGGGCAGACGACCCCGGCGCTCGACCTCACCGTGCTGTTCAACGGCTTCCGGCCGCTGTTCCAGGCGCTGGAGCCCGGTGACGTCAACCAGCTGTCCATGGAGATCATCAAGGTCCTCCAGGGTGAGGGCGGCACGATCAACAGCCTCCTGTCGCACGTGGCGTCGCTGACGAACACGCTCGCCGACCGCGACGAGGTCATCGGCCGGGTCATCACGAACCTGAGCGAGGTCCTGTCGACGGTCTCCGACCGGACCGACCAGACCAGCCGCCTGATCAAGGAGCTGAACGGCTTCGTCAGCGGCGTGGCCGGCGACCGGACGGCGATCTTCGACGCGTTGGACTCGCTGAACACCCTCTCCGACGTGACCGCGAACCTGCTCGTGGACGCCCGCCCGTCGCTGAAGACCGATATCGACGGGCTCAACGAGCTGACCCGCACTCTCGCCGACAACGGCAAGGTGATCGACACGAGCCTCGGCCAGACCCGGGAGCGGCTGGAGAAGCTCGGCCGCACCTCCTCCTACGGCTCGTGGTTCAACTACTACCTCTGCTCGATGGACGCGCGGATCGTGCTCCCGGGGGCGCCGGCCTACTACACGCCGAAGCTCGTCAACGACAACGCGAGGTGCAAGCAGTGAGGCCGTTCAGAGAGAGGAACCCCGCGGTCCTCGGCGGTGTGGCGCTGGCCGGGATCGCGGTGGGCATCACCCTCGCGCTCAACCTCGACAGCCTTCCGGTGATCGGCGGCGGCACGACCTACCACGCGCAGTTCGCCGAGGCGGCCGGCCTGAAGGAAGGCGAAGAGGTCAGGATCGCGGGCGTCAAGGTCGGCAAGGTGACCGGCATGGAACTGGAGGGCGACCACGTGCGGGTCGACTTCAAGGTCACCGAGGACGTCCGCGTCGGCGACGCGACCCGGGTCGAGATCAAGATCAAGACCCTGCTCGGCGCACACTTCCTGGCGCTCGACCCGCGCGGCAGGACCGAGCAGAAGCCGGGCCAGGCCATCCCGATCTCGCGGACGACCACCCCCTACGAGGTGGTCCCGGCGATCTCGGACCTGGCGACGACCGTCGAGGACATCGACACCGACCAGCTCGCGCAGTCCTTCGACACGCTGTCGGAGACCTTCGAGAACTCGCCGGAGGAGATCAAGGCGTCCCTGCGGGGCCTGCGCCGGATCTCCGAGACGATCTCCAGCCGCGACGACGACCTGAGCGAGCTGATCGACCGCGCCAAGGACGTCACCGGCGTGCTGAACGACCGGCAGGACGATCTGGTCCAGCTCGTCCAAGACGGCGACCGGGTGCTCCAGGCGGTCAAGGCGCGGCGGCAGACGATCCACGAGCTCCTGGTCAACACCTACGCGCTCGCCCAGCAGCTCAACGCGCTGATCGACGAGAACGAGGACGAGATCAAGCCGCTGCTGGCCAACCTGAAGAAGGTCACCGGGATCCTCCTCGACAACCGCGACAACCTGGACCGGACGATCGAGCTGATGGCCGTCTACGGCAGGCAGTTCACGGACGCGACGGGCCAGGGCCGCTGGTTCGACAGCTACATCCAGAACCTGCTGCCGGTGCCGGTCTCGATCGGCGACGCCTCGACGGACAAGAAGAACAAGTCAGACAAGAAGACCGGCAAGAAGAAGGGCCAGTCCGGCAACAACTCCAAGCCCGAGTCGGCCGGCGACGGCCTGCTCCCGCTGCTCCCGTGAGGTCCCCCGTGCGAACCTTCTTCAAAGCCCTGGTGCCGCTGGTCGTCGCGGCCGTGGCCGTGACGGCGGCGGTGCTGTTCTGGCCCGGCGAGCCCCGCAACCGCGTCACCGCCTACTTCTCCAACGCGGTCGGCCTGTACGCGGGGGCCGACGTCCGCATCCTCGGCATCCCGGTCGGCGAGGTCGAGTCGGTGACGCCGGCGGGCGCCTCCGTCAAGGTCGTGCTGAACTACGCGTCGAAGTACAAGGTCCCGGCGAACGGCAAGGCCGTCATCGTCTCCCAGTCGCTGGTGTCCGACAGGTTCGTCCAGCTCACGCCGGTCTACAAGACCGGTCCCGCGATGGAGGACGGCGGCACCTACCCGATCGGGCAGACCGACGTCCCCGTCGAGGTCGACCAGGTCGCGCAGAGCCTCAACGAGCTGTCGCTGGCGCTCGGCCCCGACGGCGCCAACGCCGACGGCTCGCTGTCGCGGCTGCTGGAGGTCACCGCCAAGAACCTCGACGGCACCGGCTCCGACATCCGCGGCACCCTCGACGACTCGGCGAAGGTGCTGTCCACGCTGAGTGAGAACCGCGAGGACATCACCGCGACGATCGAGAACCTGGAAGGCGTCACCAGCGCGCTGGCCGCGAACGACGACGCGGTCCGCAGCTTCACCCGGAACCTGTCGGACGTGTCGGTCCAGCTGAACGGCGAGAAGGAGGAGCTCAGCCAGGCGCTGAAGATCCTCGCGCCGACGCTCGACAACGTCACCGAGTTCGTGAAGGACAACCGCGAGGCCCTGTCCGACGACGTCAACGACCTCGCCGAGGTGACCGCGATCCTCGTCAAGCGGCAGGACGAGCTCGCCGAGTTCCTGGAGACCGCGCCGATCGGCATCAGCAACATGACGCGCGCCTACGACCCGATCTCCGGCACCCTGCACACCCGCACGAACTTCCGGATGCTGAAGAACCCCGCGGACTGGATCTGCTCGCTGGCCTACTCGCTCGGCACCCCCGCCGACGAGTGCCTCGACACCCTCGCGCCGATCAGCGGCGGCCTGCCGATCGACCTTTCGCTGGACATCTCCTGGATCACGGCGATGACCACCACGTACAACCCCGAGCCGCTCCCGCCGGACGCCTACGGGCCGAACGGCAAGCCCAAGGGCAAGACCGGCGGCTCCAGCAAGGACGGCAAGGACGGCAAGGGGCAGGGGCTCGGTACCGGTGGCGTGTCCACCACCACCGACCCGTCCCTCGGCGGCCTGCTGCTCGGAGGTGGCAACTGATGAGACGGTTCGCGCTCGCGCTCGCCGGGACGTCGCTGGCCCTCGCCGGCTGCGGCTTCCAGGGCGTGCAGTCGATCCCGCTGCCGGGCGGCCCCGACCTCGGCGACGACCCCTACGAGGTCTCGATCGAGTTCGAGAACGTGCTCGACCTCGTCCCGCAGTCGACGGTCAAGGTCAACGACGTCAACGTGGGCCGGGTCGAGGACATCGAGCTGGAAGGCTGGCGCGCGCTCGTCACCGTCCGGCTGAACAAGGCGGTGAAACTGCCCGACAACGCCGTCGCGACGATCAGCCAGACCAGCCTCCTCGGCGAGAAGTACGTGGCGATCAGCCCGCCCGAGCAGGGCGCCACCGGCGAACTCGGCGACGGCGACGAGATCGAGATGGCCGCGACGTCCTCCTCCACCGAGGTCGAGGAGGTGCTGTCGGCCATGTCGCTGCTGCTGAACGGCGGCGGCATCGAGCAGATCTCGACGATCACCAAGGAGCTGAACGCGGCGATGTCGGGCCGCGAGGAGTCGATCAAGTCGGTGCTGCGCCGGATCGACACCTTCGTCGGCACCCTCGACCGCCAGCGCGACACGATCACCGACGCGCTCGACAAGATCGACGACCTGCTCGTGAAGCTGGAGAACGAGAAGGAGACGATCGCCGACACGATCGAGAAGACCGAGCCGGCGATCGCGGTCCTCGAGGAGAACCAGAAGGACCTCACCAAGATGCTGGTCGGCCTCGACAAGTTCGGCGACATCAGCACCAAGGTCATCAAGGCCTCGCAGCGGGACATGCTGACCAACCTGCGCAACCTCCAGCCGGTGCTGAAGAACCTCAACAAGACCGGCGACAAGCTGCCCGAGCACCTCGGCACGATCTTCACGTTCCCGTTCTCCGACGCGTTCTCCAACACCGTCCGCGGCGACTTCGCGAACATGAACATGACGATCTCGCTGGACATGGAGGAGCTGGCGCACAACCTGCTCACCGGCACCGAGTACGACAAGACGCTCAAGAAGTCGCTGGACAAGCAGGCCGAGGCGCTGCGCGACCTCGTCAGCCCGCCCGGCATCAGCGTGAACCAGACCCCGCCCGGGGTGCTGGGCGTCGGCGACGAGGCCGGGGCCGGCACGTCGATCCTGCCCTCGATCGGCATGGGCGACGACGTGGACCCGGCCGTCCAGTCCCTGCTCACGGGAGGCCTGTCGTGATCCTCAAGCGCGGCGTCAAGATCCAGCTCGTGGTCTTCCTGATCGTCACGGTGCTCGGCGTCAGCTACACGCTGGTCCGGTACGTGGGGATCGGCGGGGGCCTGTTCAACCAGACCTACAAGGCGTACGTGCAGGTCCCGGACTCGGGCGGCGCGTTCACCAACTCCGAGGTCACCTACCAGGGCGTCCCGGTCGGCAAGGTCGGCCCGATCGACCTGGTCGACGGCGGGGTCCGGATCGAACTCGTCCTCGACAAGGGGTACCGGATCCCGCGCGACACCGTCGCGGTCGTGGCCAACCGGTCGGCGGTCGGCGAGCAGTACGTCGACCTCCAGCCCCGCAGCGACAAGGCGCCCTACCTGGACGAGGGCGATCCGTTCACGATCACCGACGCGCGGATCCCGGTGAAGACCGCCGACCTGCTGCGCAACCTCGACAACACCGTCACGTCGGTGAACGCCGACGACCTCAAGACGATCGTGGACGAGCTCGACCTCGCCTTCAACGGCGCGGGCGGCGACCTCCAGTCGATCCTCGACGACAGCGGGAAGATCATCAAGGAGGCGGACGAGAACTTCGAGACCACCTCCCGGCTGCTCGACAGCGGCGGCACCTTCCTGGACTCCCAGCGCGACAACGGCGGCGCGATCCAGACCTTCGCCCGCAACCTCGCCGCGCTGACCGAGTCGATCCGCAAGGACGACCCGTCGATCCGGGCCGACATCGACGCGGTCGAGCCCGCCGTGGACCAGGCCGACGCCCTGATCGACGGCCTTTCGGACGACCTGCCCGTCCTGCTGGCGAACCTCACCGGCACCGGCCAGGTGCTGACCGCCCGCCAGGACGGCCTGCGCTCGATGCTGATCATGTTCCCGTTCACCGTGGCGGGCGCCCAGACCGTCATGCCGGGCGACGGCTACCAGCACTTCGGCCTCGCCCTCAACATCGACGACCCGGCGCCCTGCACCGAGGGCTACGAGAAGACCGATCCGCGCTGGCCGCAGCAGACCAAGGACCTTCCGGCCCGCACGGACATCGGCTGCACGTCCAAGGACAAGTCGGTGAGCGTCCGCGGCTCCAAGAACACGCCGAAGCCCCGCCCGAACATCGCGCTTCCCCCCGGCGCGCTGGACGGCGCGGGCGAGCCGCCCGCCGCGAGCACGCGGCAGAACGTCTCGGCCGACGATGACGAAACCACCGTCTACCAGACGAACAGCTCGAACTCCGTCTTTGTCACCGGCTACGATCCGACCTCCGGAAAGTACACCGGCCCTGACGGCGTGACCTACACGATCGGTTCCTCCGGGGGAGCCCAGAACCTCTTGGGGGAGGAGTCATGGAAGTGGCTGCTGCTCGGTCCGCTGTCCTAGGCGGCAGATTCCGGATGGGCGCGGCGGTGGTCCTCGCGCTCCTCGCCGCCGTGCTCCTGGCGAGCACCGTGGTGCTCGGCAAGCAGGCGATGGACGCCGCCGAGGCCGAACGCGACCGCGACGGCGCGGTGAACGCCGCCCGCCAGACCGCGCTCAACATGATGACGCTCGACTACAAGACCATCAACGACGACATCCAGCGGGTGCTGGCCGGCACGACCGGGACCTTCAAGGACCAGTACGCCGAGAACTCCCAGACCTTCATCGACGAGGTCACCAAGACCCAGGCGAAGTCCGAGGCCGAGGTGCTCAGCGCCGGCCTCACCGGCGGCGACGCCGACTCCGCCGAGGTGATCGTCGCGGTGTCGGCGCTGGTGACCAGCCCGTCGGTCCCCGAGGGCACGCCCCGCTACATGCGGTTCGTGCTCGACGTGGCCAAGGTCGACGGCAAGTGGCTCGTCTCGAAGTTCGGAGTGGCGCTGTGAGCGAAGCGACCGAGACCGCGCGGCCCGACACCCTCGAAGAGGCCGAGGCGGCGCACCCGGAGGCCGCGAAGGCCGAAGCGACGGAGGTCGAGGAGGTCGACGGCCAGCTCACCCTGGGCGACCTCGTCGAGGACGAAGCCTCGGGCGCGACGGTGACCGACGACCCCGAGACCGACACCGACCCCGAGACCGACACCGACCCCGAAGCCGGCTCTGAAGCCGACGATGCCGAGGCCGCCGCCGACGAGGCGGACGACGCGGAAGCCGTCGTGGCGACAGAGGAGTCCGGCAAGGAGTCCGGCGAGAAGGCCGGCAAGGCGGCCAAGGCCGGGCAGAAGAAGGCGAAGAAGGCCGCCAAGTCCGCGCAGAAGGCCGAGCGCGCCTCCTCGGGCCCGGAGGTGCCCGTCTGGGTCCTGGCCGTCCTGGGCGTCCTGGTGGTCGCCCTGGGGGCGTCGACGGCGTGGCTGTGGACGGCGGGCCGCGGCACCCCGTCCCAGGACGAGATCGACAAGGCGGTCCGCTCGGCCGCCGCGGCGGCCCAGCACATCTCCTCGTGGGACTACCGGACGATCCAGCAGGACATCGACGCGGTCCTGGACGAGACCACCGGCGACTTCCACGAGGTGTACGAGGCGAGCGCCGCGAAGCTGCTGCAGTCCGCGCCCGAGCAGGAGGCCGTCACCGTCGGCTCGACGAGCAAGGCCGGGATCGAGTCGGTCAAGGACGACGGCTCGGTGACCGTGCTGGTCTTCCTCAACCAGCAGACCACCAGCAAGGACGCCGAGGCGCACATCGAGCAGCACCGCCTGCGCCTGACCATGGTCGACGAGGACGGCGAGTGGCTCGTCTCCAAGCTGGACGTTCTCGGCTGACGGAGATCGGGACCGCCCGGTCAAAGATCTTTTCCCGTACTGTGAGGGGCCCCTCAATCTGGGGGGTCCTTCGCCGTTTCGGAACCTGCGGGTTTGTGGTTATTCCATGTGACCCACGTCTCTAAACTATGAGGCTTGTCACTGCTGATCAGGGCCCGAAAAGTCCCTGTGCGGCCTTGACTTGGCCGCCTCGAAGGACGATGCTGCGAGGCAACTGTGATGTGCATAGCGAATGTAGGCTTGCAAGCGGTGTGGCAGTCGGCTACACTGCCCCTTTGCGCTGCCCTTTAGCTATCCTCCGTGCAACCATGCCGTGATCTTGGTCCGGCCGCCGGTCATCACAAGGCCGGGACCCTATCGAGCACCACGGGTTTTTCGGGGATGCATTGGCGTGCACGCCCGTACCGCCGCGAGCCCTCGGAAGGACCACTCTTGGCAGCCTCGCGCAACGCCTCGAAGACCCTGACCGGTCCGAACCGCGTCTCCTTCGCGCGCATCAATGAGCCGCTGGAAGTCCCGGATCTTCTTGCTCTCCAGACAGAGTCGTTCGACACTCTGCTCGGGAACGAGCGTTGGAAGAACCGGGTCAAGGCGGCCCAGGATGCAGGTCGCAGGGATGTACCGACTCAGTCCGGTCTTGAAGAGATTTTCGAGGAGATCAGTCCCATCGAGGACTTCTCCGGGACCATGTCCCTCTCGTTCCGGGATCACCGGTTCGAGCCGCCCAAGTACTCGGTAGACGAGTGCAAGGACAAGGACATGACCTTCTCCGCCCCGATGTTCGTCACGGCGGAGTTCATCAACAACACCACCGGTGAGATCAAGAGCCAGACGGTGTTCATGGGCGACTTCCCGCTCATGACCCCGAAGGGCACCTTCATCATCAACGGCACCGAGCGCGTCGTCGTGTCGCAGCTCGTGCGCTCCCCCGGTGTCTATTTCGACCGCCAGCTCGACAAGACGTCCGACAAGGACATCTACGGCTGCAAGGTCATCCCGTCCCGGGGCGCCTGGCTGGAATTCGAGATCGACAAGCGCGACAACGTCGGAGTGCGCATCGACCGCAAGCGCAAGCAGGGCGTCACCGTCCTGCTCAAGGCGCTCGGCTGGGACGAGGAGCGGATCCGGGAGCGCTTCGGCTCGTACGAGTCGATGAACATCACCCTGGAGAAGGACCACACGGCCAACCAGGATGAGGCGCTGCTCGACATCTACCGCAAGCTGCGCCCGGGCGAGCCGCCGACCAAGGAGTCGGCGCAGACCCTGTTGAACAACCTGTACTTCAACCCCAAGCGCTATGACATGGCGAAGGTGGGCCGGTACAAGGTCAACAAGAAGCTGGGCCTGGACCTGGACATGAACCAGGGCACCATGACCGAGGACGACATCGTCTCCACGATCGAGTACCTGGTCCGCCTGCACGCCGGCGAGGAGGAGTTCACCACTCCCGACGGCCGCAGCCTCCCCGTCGAGGTCGACGACATCGACCACTTCGGCAACCGGCGCCTGCGCTCGGTCGGCGAGCTCATCCAGAACCAGGTCCGCCTGGGCCTGGCCCGCATGGAGCGCGTCGTCCGCGAGCGGATGACCACCCAGGACGTCGAGGCGATCACCCCGCAGACCCTGATCAACATCCGCCCGGTCGTGGCGTCGATCAAGGAGTTCTTCGGCACCTCGCAGCTGTCGCAGTTCATGGACCAGACCAACCCGCTCGCGGGCCTGACCCACAAGCGCCGCCTGTCGGCGCTGGGTCCGGGCGGTCTGTCCCGTGAGCGCGCCGGCATGGAGGTCCGTGACGTCCACCCGTCGCACTACGGCCGCATGTGCCCGATCGAGACCCCGGAAGGCCCGAACATCGGCCTCATCGGCTCGCTCGCGGCGTTCGGCCGGGTGAACCCGTTCGGCTTCATCGAGACCCCGTACCGCAAGGTCGTCGAGGGCAAGGTCACCGAGCAGATCGACTACCTGACCGCCGACGAGGAAGACCGCTACGTCAAGGCGCAGGCCAACTCGCTGCTCAACGCCGACGGCTCCTTCGCCGAAGGCCGCGTCCTGGTCCGCACCAAGGGCGGTGAGACCGAACTGGCGCGCGCCAGCGAGGTCGACTACATGGACGTCTCGGCACGCCAGATGACCTCTGTCGCGACCGCGATGATCCCGTTCCTGGAGCACGACGACGCCAACCGCGCGCTCATGGGCTCCAACATGCAGCGCCAGTCCGTCCCGCTGCTGCGCAGCGAGGCGCCGCTGGTCGGCACCGGCATGGAGTACCGCGCCGCGACCGACGCCGGCGACGTCATCACCTCCGAGAAGGCCGGTGTCGTCGAAGAGGTCTCCGCGGACTACGTGACCGTCATGAACGACGACGGCACCCGCCAGACCTACCGCGTCGCGAAGTTCAAGCGGTCCAACCAGGGCACCAGCTTCAACCAGAAGCCGATCGTCAACGAGGGCCAGCGGGTCGAGCAGGGCCAGGTCCTGGCCGACGGCCCCTGCACCGACCAGGGCGAGATGGCGCTGGGCAAGAACCTCCTCGTGGCGTTCATGCCGTGGGAAGGCCACAACTACGAGGACGCGATCATCCTGTCGCAGCGCCTCGTGCAGGACGACGTCCTGTCCTCGATCCACATCGAGGAGCACGAGGTCGACGCCCGCGACACCAAGCTGGGCCCCGAAGAGATCACCCGGGACATCCCGAACGTCTCCGAGGAGGTCCTGGCCGACCTCGACGAGCGCGGCATCATCCGCATCGGCGCCGACGTCGTCACCGGCGACATCCTCGTCGGCAAGGTCACGCCCAAGGGCGAGACCGAGCTGACCCCCGAGGAGCGGCTGCTGCGCGCGATCTTCGGTGAGAAGGCCCGCGAGGTCCGCGACACCTCTCTGAAGGTCCCGCACGGCGAGTCCGGCAAGGTGATAGGGGTTCGCGTGTTCTCCCGCGAGGAGGGCGACGAACTCCCCCCCGGCGTGAACGAGCTGGTCCGCGTCTACGTGGCCCAGAAGCGCAAGATCACCGACGGCGACAAGCTCGCCGGCCGCCACGGCAACAAGGGCGTCATCTCCAAGGTCCTGCCCGTCGAGGACATGCCGTTCCTGGAGGACGGTACCCCCGTCGACATCGTTCTGAACCCGCTCGGTGTTCCTGGTCGTATGAACGTCGGCCAGGTCCTGGAGACCCACCTCGGCTGGGTCGCCTCCCGCGGCTGGAAGATCGAGGGCGACGACGCCGACTGGAAGCGCCAGCTGAAGGCCATCGGCCTGGAAGAGGCCGAGCCGTGGACCAACACGGCCACGCCGGTCTTCGACGGCGCGCACCAGGAGGATGTCCAGGGTCTGCTGGACAGCACCATCCCGAACCGCGACGGCAACCGCATGGTCGGCCCGGGCGGCAAGGCGCGGCTGTTCGACGGCCGCTCCGGCGAGCCGTTCAAGGACCCGATCTCGGTCGGCTACATCTACATCCTGAAGCTGCTGCACCTCGTGGACGACAAGATCCACGCCCGGTCCACCGGCCCGTACTCGATGATCACCCAGCAGCCGCTGGGCGGTAAGGCGCAGTTCGGCGGCCAGCGGTTCGGCGAGATGGAGGTGTGGGCGCTGGAGGCGTACGGCGCCGCCTACGCCCTCCAGGAGCTGCTGACCATCAAGTCCGACGACGTGCTCGGCCGCGTGAAGGTCTACGAGGCCATCGTCAAGGGCGAGAACATCCCCGAGCCCGGCATCCCCGAGTCCTTCAAGGTGCTCATCAAGGAGATGCAGTCGCTCTGCCTGAACGTCGAGGTGCTGTCGAGCGACGGCATGAACATCGAGCTTCGGGACAGCGACGAGGACGTGTTCCGGGCCGCAGAAGAGCTGGGAATCGACCTGTCGCGGCGTGAGCCGTCCAGCGTCGAGGAAGTCTGAGAGGAGTAGCCAGTGCTAGACGTCAACTTCTTCGACGAGCTGCGCATCGGCCTGGCGACCGCCGACGACATCCGTCAGTGGTCGCACGGCGAGGTGAAGAAGCCCGAGACCATCAACTACCGGACCCTCAAGCCGGAAAAGGACGGGCTCTTCTGCGAGAAGATCTTCGGTCCGACCCGGGACTGGGAGTGCTACTGCGGCAAGTACAAGCGCGTCCGGTTCAAGGGCATCATCTGTGAGCGCTGCGGCGTCGAGGTGACCCGGGCCAAGGTGCGCCGCGAGCGGATGGGCCACATCGAGCTCGCCGCTCCGGTGACCCACATCTGGTACTTCAAGGGCGTTCCGTCGCGGCTGGGCTACCTGCTCGACCTCGCCCCGAAGGACCTCGAGAAGATCATCTACTTCGCGGCCTACATGATCACGAGCGTCGACACCGAGCGCCGTGACCGCGACCTGCCGACGCTGGAGGCGCACGTCTCCGTCGAGCGCCAGCAGCTCGAGCAGCGCCGCGACAGCGACGTGGAGTCCCGCCAGCAGAAGCTGGAAGCGGACCTCGCCGAGCTGGAGCAGGCCGGCGCCAAGGCCGACCAGCGCCGCAAGGTCCGCGAGGGCGCCGAGCGCGAGATGAAGCAGCTGCGCGACCGCGCGCAGCGCGAGATCGACCGCCTCGACGAGGTGTGGACCCGGTTCAAGAACCTCAAGGTCCAGGACCTCGAGGGCGACGAGATGCTGTACCGCGAGATGCGGGACCGCTTCGGCAAGTACTTCGCGGGCGGCATGGGCGCCGCGGCCATCCAGGCCCGGCTCCAGAACTTCGACCTCGACGAGGAGTCGGAGCGCCTCCGCGAGATCATCCGCACGGGCAAGGGCCAGAAGAAGGCCCGCTCGCTCAAGCGGCTGAAGGTCGTCTCGGCGTTCCTCAACACCACCAACAGCCCGCTCGGCATGGTGCTCGACTGCATCCCGGTGATCCCGCCGGACCTGCGGCCGATGGTCCAGCTCGACGGTGGCCGCTTCGCCACCTCCGACCTGAACGACCTGTACCGCCGCGTGATCAACCGGAACAACCGCCTCAAGCGCCTTCTCGACCTCGGTGCGCCCGAGATCATCGTGAACAACGAGAAGCGGATGCTCCAGGAGGCCGTCGACGCGCTGTTCGACAACGGCCGCCGCGGCCGTCCGGTCACCGGGCCGGGCAACCGCCCGCTCAAGTCGCTGTCCGACATGCTCAAGGGCAAGCAGGGCCGGTTCCGCCAGAACCTGCTCGGCAAGCGCGTCGACTACTCGGGCCGTTCCGTCATCGTCGTCGGCCCGCAGCTGAAGCTGCACCAGTGCGGTCTGCCCAAGCAGATGGCGCTGGAGCTGTTCAAGCCGTTCGTCATGAAGCGGCTGGTCGACCTCAACCACGCGCAGAACATCAAGTCCGCCAAGCGGATGGTCGAGCGGGCCCGCCCGGTCGTGTGGGACGTGCTGGAAGAGGTCATCACCGAGCACCCGGTCCTGCTGAACCGCGCGCCCACGCTGCACCGGCTCGGCATCCAGGCGTTCGAGCCGCAGCTCGTCGAGGGCAAGGCCATCCAGATCCACCCGCTGGTCTGCACCGCCTTCAACGCGGACTTCGACGGCGACCAGATGGCGGTGCACCTGCCGCTGTCTGCGGAGGCCCAGGCCGAGGCCCGGATCCTCATGCTGTCGACGAACAACATCCTGAAGCCGTCGGACGGCAAGCCCGTCACCATGCCGACCCAGGACATGGTCATCGGCCTGTACTGGCTGACCGGCGAGCGCGAAGGAGCGCTGGGCGAGGGTCGCACCTTCACCAACGTGTCCGAGGCGATCATGGCCTACGACCGGAACGAGCTCTCGCTCCAGGCGAAGATCCAGATCCGGTTCAAGGACATCGTCCCGCCGCGCGGCTGGGTCGCGCCGGAGTCCTACGAGCAGGGCCAGCCGTTCCGGCTGGAGACCACGCTCGGCCGCGCCCTGTTCAACGAGACGCTGCCCGCGGACTACGCCTTCGTGAACTACGAGGTCGGCAAGAAGCAGCTGTCGGTCATCGTGAACGAGCTCGCCGAGACCTACCCCAAGGTCGAGGTGGCCGCCGCGCTGGACGCGCTCAAGGCCGCGGGCTTCCACTGGGCGACCCGCTCCGGTGTCACCATCTCGATCGGCGACGTCATCGCGCCGCCGAACAAGGCGGGCATCCTCGAGGGCTACGAGCGCCGCGCGGAGAAGGTGCAGCGCGAGTACGAGCGCGGTCTGATCACCGACGACGAGCGCCGCCAGGAACTCATCGAGATCTGGACGCACGCGACCACCGAGGTCGCGAACGACATGATGGACGAGTTCAAGAGCAACCCGGACAACCCCATCTGGATGATGGTCAACTCCGGTGCGCGCGGTAACCCGATGCAGGTCCGGCAGATCTCCGGTATGCGCGGTCTGGTGTCCAACCCGAAGGGTGAGACCATCCCGCGGCCGATCAAGTCCTCGTTCCGCGAGGGCCTGACCGTCCTGGAGTACTTCATCTCCACGCACGGCGCCCGCAAGGGTCTTGCCGACACCGCGCTGCGGACCGCCGACTCGGGTTACCTGACCCGTCGTCTGGTGGACGTCGCGCAGGACGTCATCGTGCGCGAGTTCGACTGCGGCACCGACCGCACGATCCCGTTCCGGATCGCCGAGAACGACCGCGCCGCGGACGGCTCGCTGATCAAGCTCGGGACGTCGGAGTCCAGCCTCATCGGCCGGACGATCGCCACGGACGTCGAGGTCGACGGGACGGTCATCTACCCGGCCGACACCGACCTGTCCGACGCGGTCATCACCCGCCTCATCGAGGCGGGCGTCGAAGAGGTCAGGACCCGCAGCGCCCTCGTCTGCGAGGCCAAGATCGGTGTCTGCGCCGCCTGCTACGGCCGCTCGCTGGCCACCGGCAAGCGCGTGGACGTCGGCGAGGCCGTCGGCATCATCGCCGCGCAGTCGATCGGTGAGCCCGGCACCCAGCTGACGATGCGCACCTTCCACACCGGTGGTGTGGCCGGTGGCGACATCACGCACGGTCTGCCGCGTGTCCAGGAGCTGTTCGAGGCGCGCATCCCCAAGGGTGTCGCCCCGATCACCGAGGTCGCCGGCCGCGTCAAGATCGACGAGACCGAGCGCACGCGCAAGATCGTCATCGTGCCGGACGACGGCTCCGAGGAGATCGCGTACCCCGTCTCGATGCGCTCGCGCTTCGAGGAGGGCATCTTCGAGGGCGCCCGCGTCGAGGTCGGCCAGCAGCTGATCAAGGGTGCGGTCAACCCCCACGAGGTGCTGCGCATCCTCGGCCCGCGCGCGGTCCAGCTCCACCTGGTCCAGGAGGTCCAGGAGGTCTACCGCTCGCAGGGTGTGTCGATCCACGACAAGCACATCGAGATCATCGTCCGCCAGATGCTCAAGCGCGTGAACATCCTGGAGGCCGGAGACACCTCGCTGCTGCCGGGTGACCTGGTCGAGCGGCCGATCTTCGAGCGGACCAACCGCTCGGTGGTCGCCGAGGGCGGCACCCCCGCCGCGGGCCGTCCGGTCCTCATGGGCATCACCAAGGCGTCGCTCGCCACCGAGTCCTGGCTGTCGGCCGCCTCCTTCCAGGAGACGACCCGCGTCCTCACCGAGGCCGCCATGCACTCCAAGAGCGACTCCCTGCTGGGCCTCAAGGAGAACGTCATCATCGGCAAGCTCATCCCGGCCGGTACGGGCATGCCCCAGTACCGCAACGTCCGGGTCGAGCCGACCGAAGAGGCGAAGGCGGCCGTCTACAGCGTCGGTTCCTACGACGAGGCCGGCGAGTACACCTTCGGCACGGGCTCCGGCGAAGCCGTCCCGCTGGAGGAGTACGACTTCGGCCAGTACAACCGCTGATCCCTCAGCACCGTGTGAAGGGCCCCGTCCGCGAGGACGGGGCCCTTCCCCGTTTCCGGGGTGGGGGCGGGTCCGGGGTCAGCCCAGGCGGCCGAGCACCCTGATCAGCCCCACGCAGGCCAGCGCGACGAGACCGCACACCCCGGCCACCACCACAACGTTCACCAGTCCCATGGGCCGACCCTAGCCTTCCGCGCCCCGCCCGTCCGCCCACCCGGCCGCGACCCCGCCCGTCCGAACTCCGTTATCTCGTTGTTATCCTTCGGAGGAGCCGGACAAGGAGGTGCAGCAGGGTGACCGAGCCGACCTCGGAAACCGGAGAGCGGCTGCTCAACGCGGCTCTCGGGCTGTTCGCCGAACTGGGCTACGACCAGACCACGAGCCAGCTCATCGCGGACGTGGCGGGCCTGCCCGTCGCGGCGATCCGCACCGAGTTCGGCGGCAAACGAGAGGTCTACCTGGCGGTGGTCAAGCACGTCCACGAGGAGGAGCAGGCGCTCCTGGACGGCATGGTCGCCACCTACACCCACGACGCCGCGGGCATCCACCGGCTGATCGACCAGTACTTCGACCACTTCGTCGACCACCCGCGCGAGGCCGCCCTCTGGATGCAGCGCCGGATGCACGACGCGGCAGACCTCCGCGACATCGAACGCCTCTACTCCAGCCCGCAGATCGCCGCGGTCTCCGAGCTGACGGCCGACCTCGTCCGTCCGGAGATCGACATGGAACTGGTGATCTGGAGCATCGTGTGGAGCGTCCAGACCTTCGTGTTCGGCGGGATCCCGTCCGCCGACGGAGGCCACGTCGGCACGGGCGACCGCAAGACCGTCGCCCGGTTCCGCCGCCACCTCCACAGCTCCATCGATCCGCTCCTGCGCGACGACGCCCCCGTCTGAGCAGCCCTTCCGCGACGCTACGCTTGGTCACATGGAGATCGTGTTCGAGCATGAGTTGCACCCCGACCTGAAGGCCCTGGAGTGGCTGGTGGGGACGTGGGAGGGCGATGGCGTCGGGGACTACCCGGGCATCGAGCAGTTCCGCTTCACCCAGCAGATCTCCTTCACGCACATCGGCAAGCCCTACCTGATCTACACGAGCCGGACCTGGCGTCTGGACGAGGACTTCAAGCAGCGCGAGGCCCTGGCCATGGAGACCGGGTTCTGGCGGGTGCCGGGCGGTGGCCGGAACGTGGAGGTGCTGCTGTCGCACCCGACCGGGGTCCAGGAGATCTACACCGGCGAGGTCGCCTTCAACAAGATCGAGCTGGTGACCGACGTCGTCGCCCGCACCGAGACGGCCAAGGAGATCACCGGCGGCAAGCGGCTCTACGGCCTCTTCCCGGCCCAGGAGGGTAACGACGAGCGCGACCTCGGCTGGGTCTACGAGATGGCGGCCCTGGGCCACCCCCTCCAGGTCCACATGTCAGCGCAGCTCAAGAAGGCCCCGGCGCAGCAGTAGCCCGGAGCAGCAGCCGGAAAAGGGAAAATCCCCGGACCTTCCGCCTTGGGGCGGGTGCCGTCAGGACTGGACGGCGGTCCGGGGACCCGGTGTCTGCTGGAGATTCGCCAGGAGACTGCTTGTCCCGCTGCGGCGCTCCTAGCGAGCAGCCACCTCGCAAGTCCTCGAAGAAATCATTTCGTGGACCACCTCCTTTCCTGCGTGAGACCGAAACTATGCGACGTTCCGGCATGCAGGCAAACGGTTTTTCCGGACATAGGATCGTGGCATGGGTGAGACGACGTGGCAGGAGGAGCTGCGGGCGCACGGATACCGGGTGACGCCCCAGCGCCAGCTCGTCTTGGAGGCCGTGGCCGCGCTGGAGCACGGGACCCCGGAGGAGATCTGCGCCCAGGTGCAGCGGACCGCCACGGGCGTCAACATCTCCACGGTGTACCGGACGCTGGAGCTCCTGGAGGAGCTCGGCATGGTCAAACACGCCCACGTCGGGCACGGGCCGCCCAACTACCACCTGGCCAACGAGGCCGATCACGTCCATCTGTGCTGCCGCGGATGCGGGAAGGTCGAGGACGTCGCCCCGTCCGTCGCCGAAGGGCTCGTCGCGGCCCTGGATGCGGGTCACGGGTTCGAGACCGACGTCCCCCATCTGACGGTCTTCGGCCGATGCAGGGAGTGCCGTTCATGACGTTTCACGCAGATCCCCCGGATGAGGCGCTGGCCGCCCATTTTGGAGACCCCTACGCCGAGCAGAAGGGCCTGGAGAGCGGTGAGGCCGCCGTCGTGCGGTCCAACCGGGGCGTCGTGCGGGTCAGTGGCCCGGACCGCCTTTCGTGGCTGCACAGCCTGCTCAGCCAGCATCTGACCGCCCTGGCTCCGGGGGAGGCCAGCGAGGCGCTGCTGCTGTCGCCCAACGGGCACATCGAGCACCACCTCCACCTCGTCGACGACGGCGAGTCGGTCTGGGCGCACGTCGAGCCGGGCACCGCCGCCGACCTCGCCGCCTTCCTCGACCGGATGCGGTTCCTGCTGCGCGTCGAGGTCGCCGACGTCTCCGCCGAGTACGACGTGGTGACCGGAGCCGGTCTGGAAGGCCCCCTGAGCCTGCCCGACGTCGCCGGCACGACCAGCCTGATCGTCCCGGCCGGGACGGCGAGCGGCCGCGCCGACGCCGGGATCTGGGCGTACGAGGCGCTGCGGATCGCCGCCCACAAGGCCCGCCTCGGCGTCGACACCGACCACCGCACCATCCCGCACGAGATCGGCTTCATCGACACCGCCGTGCACCTCAACAAGGGCTGCTACCGGGGCCAGGAGACGGTCGCGCGCGTCCACAACCTCGGCCGGCCGCCGCGCCGGCTGGTGTTCCTGCACCTCGACGGCAGCGAGGACAGGCTGCCCGCCCGGGGCGCCGCGGTGGAGGCCGACGGCCGCCAGATCGGCTTCGTCGGCTCCTCGGCCCGCCACCACGAACTCGGGCCGATCGCCCTCGCGCTGGTCAAGCGCGCGCTCCCGGTGGACGCGCCCCTCGTCGCCGACGGCATCGCGGCGGCCCAGGAGGTCGTCGTGTCGCCGGACACCGGGGCGAACGTGACCATCGATCCGGCGCTGCGCGGGCGTCGCAGGTGATTGTCGACGGTCAATATGGGATAAAGAGAAGATCGAGGTAGCGCTTCGAGAAGAAGGCGGTACGCGGTCATGGTGTCCCGGAAGTCGTCCCGGCGCGGATTCGGCCAGGACGTCGAGCAGATCGCGTGGTGGCTGCTGTTCGCCGCGCTCGCCGTCTTCGGCGTCGTCACCTGGAGCTGGCGGCTGCTGCTCCTGACCCTCCTGGTGTGGAGCTTCTACGAGATCTGCCTGGTGCGCACCCGCTGCCGGGTGAAGACCCGGCAGGGCCACGAATGCATCGAACCCGTCCGCGGCAGGGCGTTCGCCCACGACGCCCACCACCAGGGCATCAAGAACGACGGCCTCTGGCAGCTCGTCGGCCGCACCAACCCGTTCTACAAGCCGAAGCTGTCGGACCCTAACCGGGCGACAGGCGTCGTCCTCGTCGCCCCGAAGATCCGCCACCGCCTGGACCAGCAGGACCGCTACATCCTCTACGCGGCCTTCGCGGGCCTCTTCGTCTCCCTGGTCGGCATGCTCTGGGGCCTCTTCTTCTAGGACTTCTTCCGGCGCGGCACAGCCGGCCCGTCCGGGCCGCGCCGAAGAGGGCCGCGGAAGCGTTCGGGGGCGCCGGTCAGAGGTCGATGACGAGGGTGATCGGGCCGTCGTTGGTCAGGGAGACCTTCATGTCGGCGCCGAACCTGCCCGTCTCCACCTGGGCGCCGAGGGCGCGGAGTTCGGCGACGACGGCGTTGACCAGCGGCTCGGCGACGTCGCCCTTGGCGGCGTCCAGCCACGAGGGACGGCGGCCCTTGCGGGTGTCGCCGTAGAGCGTGAACTGGCTGATCACCAGGAGCGGGGCGGCCACGTCGGAGCAGGACTTCTCGCCGTCCAGGACGCGCAGGCCCCACAGCTTCGCGGCGAGCTTGGCGGCCTTGGCCGCGTCGTCGTCGTGGGTGACGCCGACCAGGACCATGAGGCCCGGCTCGTCGATCCGGCCGACGACCTCGCCGTCCACCCGGACCGCCGCCTCGCTGACCCGCTGCACCACCGCACGCATGACAGAAGTCTCCCACGCCGGTCCCGGCGCGGCAGACCGCCTAATCTTGAGGCATGAATGCGGAGAACCCGGTCCTTGTCGAGGTCGAGCGGTCGGGCGTGGTGGAGTCGCGGCACCGAGGCGTCGCGGTGGCGCTGGACGGCGACGGGCGGGTCGTCCGGGCGCTCGGGCCGGTCACCGCGGCGGTGTTCCCGCGCTCGACGGTGAAGCCCTTCCAGGCCGTCGCGATGCTGCGGCACGGCCTCGGACTCGAAGGCGAACTCCTGGCCTTGGCCGCGGCGAGCCACTCGGGCGAGGCGTTCCACGTCGCCGGCGTCGCGCGGATCCTCGAGGCGGCGGGGCTGACGTTCGAGGCGCTCGGCTGCCCGCCGGACTGGCCGCTGGACGCCGAGGTCGAACGCGCCCTCGTCCGCGACGGGGGAGAGGCCGCCCGCCGCTACATGAACTGCTCGGGCAAGCACGCGGCCATGCTCGCGACCTGCCGGGCGAACGGCTGGCCGATCGATTCCTACCTGGACGCCTCCCACCCGCTCCAGCGCGCTGTCCGAGACACCTTGGAGGAGTTCGCGGGGGAGCGCGTCGGCATGGTCGGCGTGGACGGCTGCGGCGCGCCGCTCTTCGGGCTGAGCCCGCTCGGCCTCGCCCGCGCTTTCCACAGGCTGGGGAAGGCCGCGCCGGAGTCTCCCGAAGGGAGGGTCGCCGCCGCGATGCGCGCCCACCCCGAGTGGACCTCCGGCACCCGCCGCGACGAGCGCGCCCTCATGTCCGACGTCCCCGGCCTCATCGTGAAGTCGGGCGCCGAAGGCGTGGACGCCTTCTCCCTCCCCGACGGCTCCGCGGGCATCGTCAAGATCGACGACGGCGCCACCCGGGCCCGCACCCCCGTCACCGTCGCCCTCCTCCGCCTCCTGGGCACCACCTCCCCGGTCCTCGACCACCGCTCCACCACCCCCGTGACCGGCGGCGCCTCCGTCGTGGGCTCCATCCACCCCGCCCCCACCCTCCTCTGACCCCGTCCCCGAACACCCGCGCCCAAACGCGCCCACCGAGAGGCCCGCGCACCTGGAGGTGCAGGCGGCCCCCTTCCTCGGCGTGGCCGCGAGCGGTTCGGCACATGGGTGCCTGCGCGGCGGTGGGCGCGGCCTGGCCTCGGGCTTCGGAGGTTCGGAGCGGGGCCGGCGGGAGGGGCCGGTGACCTGCTACTCGTCGGTAATATTGCTTTGGGGGGAGGGGCGGATAGTTGTGGATTCGGGGTGTTCGGGTATGGAACATCGGATCTAATATGGGTGTGATCGAGGGCTACTACGGGGCGTAGTGACCGGGAGGTAGAATCCGGCTTGTGAAGGGTTTGGGAGAGCTTGAACGCGCTGTGATGGAGATCCTCTGGGCACGGGAGGATCCGGCCACGGCGCGCGACGTCAGCCGCGCGCTCGCCGATCGGGACCTCGCCCACACCACGGTGATGACGGTGCTCGACCGCCTTGCCAAGAAGGACTTCCTCGTCCGCGAACGCTCGGGCCGCGCCTGGGCGTACCGCCCCGCCGAGTCCCGTGAGGGCTATGTCGCCGAGCTGATGCTGGGCGCCCTGGCCATGAGCGGGGACCGGGATGCCGCTCTCGCCCATTTCGCCCGCTCGGTGAGCGGCGACGAAGCGGCCGCGCTCCGGCGCGTCCTTGAGGAGCTCGAGTGACCACGCCGTCCCCTTGCCAGAGCCCACGGGTCGTCCCGTGAGCACCTGGGTCGCGCTCGCGCTCATCGCTCTGGCGACGGTGCCCGCGGCCGATCTCCTCGCCCGTGCCCGCTGGACCTGGCGCACCCCGCGCACGGGCATCCTGCTGTGGCAGGCGCTCGGCCTCGCCTGGGGCCTCGCCTCCATCGGGGCGCTGCTCGGTTTCGCCCTTGAGCCGCTGGGCCGCGGTGTGCTGCACGGCCTGTTCCTCCTTCCCGACGACGGGTTGCATCTGTCGCTGCCCCGCCAGCTCGCGCTGCTCGCGGGCATGGCGCTCACCGGTTCGCTGATCGGCTCCCTCCTGCTGTCCGGAGCGCGCGTCCTGCGCGCCCGCGCCCGGCACCGCGCGCTGCTGCGCCTGATCGCCGACCGCGGCCGCCGCAAGGGCACCCTGGTCGTCGACCACCCGGACGCCGCCGCCTACTGCGTGCCCGGGGTCCGCTCCAAGATCGTGATCAGCGCCGGCACGCTGGAACTGCTCGACGACGGCGAGCTGGAAGCCGTCCTCGCGCACGAGGTGGCCCACGCGCGCGAGCGCCACGACCTGGTGCTGCTGCCCTTCACCTCCCTGCCGCGCATCGGCTTCGTCGGCCGGATCCTTGACTCGGTGGCGCTGCTCATCGAGATGCGGGCCGACGACCGCGCCCTGCGGCACCGCTCGCCGAAGGAACTTGCCAAGGCCCTGCTCCGCTTCGCCACCGCCCCCTCGGCCTCGGCCCCCTCCTGCGCCCTGGCCGTGGCCCACGACGGCGGGGCCGTCATGGCGCGCGTCCAGCGCCTGCTGCATCCCGCGCCGCGGCCGACGATGGTACGTTCCGCCGCACTGTTCTCCTCCCTTCTCCTCGTCCTCGGCCCGCTCGGGCTCTGGACCCTCCACTGACCTCCGGCCTCCCCGCCGGCCGGATGGGTCCACCCTCCACGAAACTTTTCAAGATCGCTCCGCGCCCTGTGGACAACCGCCGATCCCACCTCCTGGGCAGTTACGGAAAGAGCAGAACCCGGGCGGAATCGCCCCGGTAGGTTTTCGGTATCCCCGGACTGATACCGGGTGTCCGGGCCCGGGAGCGTGGGATTTGCGGGTTGCGTTGCTCGGATCGGTGCTGGCGCTCGCCCTGAGCGGGTGCGGAGGTAGCGCGGCGATTCCGGTGGGCGTGAGCACGACCGAGGCGGCCCCCGAGCGGGCCCCCGTCGTCGTGTTCCTCGGAGACAGCTACACGGCCGGATACCGGGATGTGGAAGCCGAACAGACGTACGCAGGGGTCCTGTCCCGGGAGCTGGGCTGGCAGCCCGTCATCGGCGGCCACGCGGGCACGGGGTTCGTCGCCGAAGGAAAGATCGGCAAGAACTTCGGCAGGCTGTTCGCCGACCAGCTCCGCTGGCGACCCGCACCCGACCTCGTACTGATCGTCGGCGGCCACAACGACGCCCTGGGCGACCCCGCCCCGGAAGCGCTCGGCACGGCGGTCGGCGGACTCCTCGACGACGTGCGCGGGACCTGGCCGGACGTCCCCCTGGTCGTCATCGGCCCGATCTGGGGCGGCACCCCTCCGGAGCGGGCCCTCGCCGTCCGCGACACCGTCCGGGACGCCGCCGCGAGCCGGGGCGTGCCGTTCGTCGACCCGCTCGCCGAGGCGTGGTTCACCGGCGACGTCAGCGACGGCACCGGAAACGCGCCCGCCTACATAGGAGGCGACGAGACCCACCCGACCCTCATCGGGCACACCTATCTCGCCGACCGTGTCGCCGCGGCGCTCACCGCCCTCGGGCAGCGGAACCCCGGCGAAGGCTGACCGCGCGCTTCCGCCGACCTTCTACCAGGGGCCGTATGGGCCCATCCGGCGGCCGCCGCCCGTCCCGTACTCCTTGAGCGCGGGACGGATGTCCGCCAGGTAGATCACCGCCGCCACGAACGCGGCGAGCGAGAAGATCGCGAGCGCGCCCATCCCCCCGAAGGCCGAGAGCAGGCCGAAGAAGACCGCCACACCGAGGATGATGAGCCAGAGCTTCTTCGTCTGCTTGTTGGCCGCGGGGAACGCGTCGGCCGGCCGCCGGGTCGCGTCGATCAGCGCCCACACCTCCAGGACGAACGCGATGACCGCGAGGATGCGGAGAGCCATCCCGAAGACGCTGTCCACCATGATCATCACCCTTCCTCAAGCCCTCCCGCCACACTACAAAAGATTCGCGCC
Source organism: Actinocorallia aurea (assembly GCF_054783995.1). Classification (NCBI taxonomy): domain Bacteria; kingdom Bacillati; phylum Actinomycetota; class Actinomycetes; order Streptosporangiales; family Thermomonosporaceae; genus Actinocorallia; species Actinocorallia aurea. The sequence goes on along the minus strand of NZ_BAAGPQ010000002.1, from coordinate 1,204,627 downwards.
CCCTCCCTCCCCCTGGGAGGACGCGTCAAGGTGATCTCTGGGAGTCGGGAGGAGTCCGAGCGCAGGATCTTGGAGGCCATGGAGCGGCACCGGCGCCCCGGCGGATGAGGCACAGAACTTCCGCGCGTATTGCGCACGATCATCCGTAGGGGGCCGATCAGGGCCGGTGACACCCGGACAGAACAACGAAGGGCCCCTGACCCGTTGTCCCAGGTCAGGGGCCCTTCTTCGCAAGGTGGCGGCTGGTGGGTTCGAACCACCGTAGGCTACGCCGACAGATTTACAGTCTGCTCCCTTTGGCCACTCGGGCAAACCGCCTTGCGTCGCTTGCGACGTCAGAAATACTAGCGGATGTAGGGAGTGGTCGGCACGCGGGTTGTGGGGCGGGGGCGCGGGCGGGGCTGAGAGACTGGGGGGATCAAGGTTTGTGAGTGAGGAGTTGGGTGTGGCTGGGGACAGTTCGTTCGACATCGTGTCGAAGCTGGACAAGCAGGAGACCGACAACGCGCTGAACCAGGCGGTGAAGGAGGTCGGGAACCGGTTCGACTTCCGGAACGTGGACGCCGGGATCCGCTGGTCGGGCGAGTCCATCGAGATCCAGGCGAACAGCGAGGAGCGGGCGCTGGCCGTCCTCGACGTGTTCAAGGAGAAGCTGATCAAGCGCGGCCTGTCGCTGAAGATCCTCGACGCGGGGGAGCCGAAGGCCTCGGGCAAGCTCTACAAGATCGGGGTGAACCTCAAGGAGGGGATCTCCCAGGAGAACGCGAAGAAGATCAGCAAGATCATCCGCGAGGAAGGCCCGAAGGGCGTCAAGGCCCAGATCCAGGGCGAGGAGCTGCGGGTCAGCTCCAAGAAGCGCGACGAACTCCAGGAGGTCATCGCGCTGCTGAAGGGCAAGGAGGACCTCGACGTGGCCCTCCAGTTCGTGAACTACCGCTAGAGCGCGCGGCGGTGCCGGTGCGAGGGGCGGCGGACGGGGAGCCCGCCCGCCGCCCGGCCGCCGGGGCGGGCCGGGTGAGCCGACACTCCCGCCCGTCCGCCGCGAGGCCGCCCCGCTAGGCCGCGTCGGCCTCGATGGCCTCCACGACCCGGTCCCATTGCGGCCGGTCCGCCCAGGTGCGGGTGGCCGGCACCTTCTTGCGGGCTCCGTCGGACCCGACGAAGACGATGCGCCCGTCTTCGACGAGGAGCCTTTCCGTGCCGTGGGGCTGGTAGGTCCGCTCGGCGCGGCCGTTGCCGACGACCAGGCGCTTCATGGCCGGGTCGTAGGCGAGGTTCCGCTGGGTCAGGAACCGGACCCCCACCGCCAGGATCGTGACGACCGGCGCGAATCCGACGATCCCGGTGTCCTCGATCGTGACGAGCGTCATCCCCAGGATGATCACGGCCCCCGCGACGAATCCCCAGCCGATCGCGGGGTTGAACCGTACGGTGATCTCTTCTTGCGTGCCCATCCTTCGCCTCCCGTGCGCTGAGCCCTCGCGCGCGCTGCGGCCTTCCTGGCCGCCCGGCTCCCCCTCGCCGAACGCGCAGCGGCCATCGTCGCTGTGGGCGGGACACCCCTGCATGGGCCTCTCGTCCCGGTGTGCCCGGGAATCTCGCATCACCTGACGGACCCGGCGCGCCCGCGTAGGGAAAGCGTCAAGATTCCGGGCGGAGTGCGTAGGGAAGCCGTCAGGGAGCCGCAGAACGGGCGATTTCGGGTGTTGTCTGCGAGGGCAAGAACACATGCAGCCCGGGCGACCGGGCCGTTCCAGGAGAAGTCATGGCAGATCTCGCTCTGGTCGTGCTGACCCTCGCGGTCTTCGCGATCCTCGGCCTCGTGGTGAAGGCGGTGGGCCGGCTGTGAGCGCAGACAACATCGTCGGTCTGGTGCTGGCCGCGGGGCTGGTCGTCCTCCTCGTCATCGCCCTGCTGCGTCCGGAGAAGTTCTAGATGGGCCCCACGACCGCCGGGATCCTCTTCATCGGATCCCTCATCCTCGCCCTCGCCTTGGTCCACGTGCCACTGGGCGACTACATGCACCGCGTCTTCACCACGAAGAAGCACAGCCGGATAGAGCGCGGCGTCTACAAGGCCGTAGGGGTGGACCCCGAGGGCGAGCAGACGTGGAGCGTCTACGCCAGGTCGGTGCTCGCCTTCTCACTGGTCTCCGTGCTCGTCGTCTACGGGCTGCAGAGGTTGCAGAGCCACCTCCTGCTGAGCCTGGGCTTCGAGAACGTCACCTCGCACGTCGCGTGGAACACCGCGATCAGCTTCGTGACGAACACCAACTGGCAGGCCTACTCCGGTGAGAACACCATGGGGTACCTCGTCCAGATGGCGGCGCTGGCCGTGCAGAACTTCGTCTCCGCGGCCGTCGGGATCGCCGTCGCGATCGCCTTCGTGCGGGGCTTCACACGCCGCAGGACCGAGGAACTCGGCAACTTCTGGGTCGACATGACCCGCGCCGTCCTCCGGGTGCTGCTGCCGATCGCCGCGGTCGCCGCGATCGTCCTCATCGCGGGCGGCGCGATCCAGAACTTCGTCGATCCGCACGCCGTCACGACGCTCACCGGCGGATCGCAGACGATCACCGGCGGCCCCGTGGCGTCGCAGGAGGCGATCAAGGAACTCGGCACCAACGGCGGCGGCTTCTACAACGCCAACTCCGCCCACCCGTTCGAGAACCCCACCTCCTGGACGAACTGGGTCGAGATCTTCCTCCTCCTGGTGATCCCGTTCACGCTGCCCCGCACCTTCGGCAAGATGGTCGGCGACAAGCGGCAGGGCTACGCGATCCTCGCGGCCATGGGCGCGCTGGCGCTGGTCAGTGTCATCGCGCTGAACGCCGCCCAGATCGCCCATCACGGCACGGTTCCCGAAGCCGTCGCCGCCGCGACCGAGGGCACCGAGACGCGGTTCGGCGTCGCGAACTCCGCGACGTTCGCCGCCGCGACCACCCTCACCTCGACGGGCGCCGTGAACTCGTTCCACGACTCCTACACCTCGCTCGGCGGCGCGGTGACGATGCTCAACATGATGGTCGGCGAGGTCGCGCCGGGCGGTGTGGGATCCGGCCTGTACGGCATGCTCATCCTCGCGATCATCACCGTGTTCGTCGCCGGCCTGATGGTCGGGCGGACGCCGGAGTACCTCGGCAAGAAGATCGGCGCGCGCGAGATGAAGCTCGCGTCGCTCTACTTCCTGACGACCCCGGTCCTCGTGCTCGTCGGGACGGGCATCGCGATGGCCTTCCCTGGACCGCGCGCGAGCATGCTCAACTCCGGGCCGCACGGCCTGTCGGAGGTGCTCTACGCGTTCACCTCGGCGGCCAACAACAACGGCTCCGCCTTCGCCGGGATCACCGTGAACACCCCGTTCTACGATGTCGCGCTCGGCCTGGCGATGGTCCTCGGACGGTTCCTGCCGCTCATCCTCGCGCTGGCCCTGGCCGGTTCGCTGGCCCGCCAGACGCCGGTCCCGGCCTCTCCGGGGACGCTGCCGACGCACCGGCCGCAGTTCGTCGGGATGCTCGCGGGCGTCACCCTCATCCTCGTCGCCCTCACCTTCTTCCCCGCGCTCGCCCTCGGGCCCCTCGCGGAAGGGATCCACCTCTGATGTCCGCCCAGGTCAAGAGCGGTCTGCTCGATCCGAAGCTCCTCCTCACCTCCCTGCCCGGCGCCGCGCGCAAGCTCGACCCGCGCGTCATGTGGCGCAACCCCGTCATGCTGATCGTGGAGATCGGTGCGGTCTGGTCGACGGTCCTGGCCGTCACGGACCCCTCGGTCTTCTCCGTCCTCATCGCGGTCTGGCTCTGGCTCACCGTGCTCTTCGCGAACCTTGCCGAGGCCGTCGCGGAAGGGCGCGGCAAGGCGCAGGCCGACACGCTGCGCAAGGCCAAGAAGGACACCGTCGCGCGGAGGCTGGGCTCCTGGAAGCCCGGCGACGCGGCTACGGGCGCCGAGCAGGTGCCCGCCGCCGAACTGCGCCAGGGCGACGTCGTGGTCGTCGAGGCGGGGGAGATCATCCCCGGTGACGGCGACGTCGTCGAGGGCATCGCCAGCGTCGACGAGTCGGCCATCACCGGCGAGTCCGCCCCGGTCATCCGCGAGTCGGGCGGCGACCGCAGCGCCGTGACGGGCGGCACCAAGGTGCTGTCCGACCGGATCATCGTGCGGATCACCCAGAAGCCCGGCGAGTCCTTCATCGACAAGATGATCGCGCTCGTCGAGGGCGCGTCCCGGCAGAAGACGCCGAACGAGATCGCGCTGAACATCCTGCTCGCGGCGCTCACGATCATCTTCCTGGTGGCCGTGGCGACGATGCAGCCACTGGCGATCTTCTCGAAGGCGAACAACCCGGGCGTCGCCGACAGCGCCTCGCTCGACGCCAGCGGTGTGACCGGCATCGTCCTGGTGGCGCTGCTCGTCTGCCTCATCCCGACCACGATCGGGGCGCTGCTCTCGGCGATCGGCATCGCGGGCATGGACCGGCTCGTCCAGCGCAACGTGCTGGCGATGTCGGGCCGGGCCGTGGAGGCCGCCGGAGACGTCGACACGCTGCTGCTCGACAAGACCGGCACGATCACGCTCGGCAACCGGCAGGCCTCGGAGTTCATCCCCGTGGGCGGGGTCTCCGACGCCGAACTCGCCGACGCCGCGCAGCTCTCCTCGCTGGCCGACGAGACGCCGGAAGGCAGGTCGATCGTCGTGCACGCCAAGGAGGCGCACGGACTACGGGAACGCCACGCGGGCGAACTCGCCCAGGCCACCTGGGTGCCGTTCGCGGCGCAGACGCGGATGTCCGGCGTCGACCTCGACGGAAGGCTGCTCCGCAAGGGCGCGGCCAGCGCCGTCACCGACTGGGTGCGGGCCAACGGCGGCACCGTGACGCCCGCGCTCGGCGACGTCGTGGACGGCATCGCCGCGAGTGGCGGCACGCCCCTCGCCGTCGGCGAACTCGCCGACGGCAGGGCGCGGGTCCTCGGCGTCATCCGGCTCAAGGACGTCGTCAAGGCCGGGATGCGCGAGCGCTTCGACCACATGCGCGCCATGGGCATCAAGACGATCATGGTCACCGGCGACAACCCGTTGACGGCCAAGGCGATCGCCGAAGAGGCCGGTGTCGACGACTTCCTCGCCGAGGCCAAGCCCGAGGACAAGATGGCCTTCATCAAGGCCGAGCAGGAGGGCGGCAGGCTCGTCGCGATGACCGGCGACGGCACCAACGACGCCCCCGCCCTCGCCCAGGCCGACGTCGGCGTCGCCATGAACACCGGCACCTCCGCCGCCAAGGAGGCCGGGAACATGGTCGACCTGGACTCCGACCCGACCAAGCTCATCGAGATCGTCGAGATCGGCAAGCAGCTGCTCATCACGCGCGGCGCGCTCACCACGTTCTCGATCGCCAACGACGTCGCCAAGTACTTCGCCATCATCCCGGCGATGTTCGTGGCGCTGTTCCCCGGCCTCGAAGCCCTCAACATCATGCGGCTGGCCAGTCCGCAGTCGGCGATCCTCTCGGCGGTCATCTTCAACGCCCTGGTCATCATCGCGCTCATCCCGCTGGCGCTGCGCGGCGTGCGGTACCGGCCCTCGTCGGCGTCGCAGCTGCTCAGCCGCAACCTCCTGGTCTACGGGCTCGGCGGCGTCATCGCCCCCTTCGTCGGCATCAAGATCATCGACCTTCTCATCCAGTTCGTCCCGGGGATCTCCTGATGAACACCATGCCCGGCTGGCTCCGCCAGCACGTCGCCGCACTGAGGGCGCTCGTCGTCTTCACCGTCGTCCTCGGCCTCGCGTACCCGCTCGCCATCACGGCGATCGCCCAGCTGCCCGGCCTGAAGGACAAGGCGGACGGCTCCCTTATCTCCTCCGGCAGCGCCCTGATAGGCCAGTCGTTCACCGACGCCGAAGGCAACCCGCTCAAGCAGTACTTCCAGAGCCGGGCGTCCAACGCGGGCGACGGCTACGACCCGATGGCGACGTCCGCGAGCAACCTCGGCCCCGAGGACGTCGTGGACACCCTGCCCGACCCCGCGCTCACCGCGGCGGGCAAGGAGGACGCGAACGCCCGGACGTCCCTGCTGACCACGGTCTGCGCCCGCAGCGCGGCCGTCGGCGCGCTCGAAGGCGTGGACGGGTCGCGGCCCTACTGCACCGGCGACGGCGTCGGCGCGGTCCTCTCGGTGATGGGGCCGCGCGACGCCGCCGGAATCGTCTCGAAGCCCACCCGGGTCGTCAGCGTCAACCAGGCGTGCCCGGCCGCGCCCTTCATCGGCGAGTACAAGGGCGTCAAGGTCGAGTGCGCCGCCTACGGCGAGGACTACGCGACCGGGCAGATCGTGCCGGTCAGGGGCGACGCGCCCGCCGAGCCCGCCGTGCCCGCCGACGCGGTGACCGCCAGCGGCTCCGGGCTCGACCCGCACATTTCGGTCGCCTACGCCGCGCTCCAGGCCGGGCGGGTCGCCGAGACCCGCGGTGTGCCCGTCGCCGACGTGACCGCGCTCATCGACGCGCACACGACGGGCCGCGCCCTCGGCTTCATGGGCGAACCCGTCGTGAACGTGCTGGAGTTGAACACCGCGCTGGACAAGGCCGCGCCCTTCCAGGGCTGAGCAGGGAACACGCGCTGACGGACGGCGCTTGGAGTACAGGGGGCCGCCCCGCAGGGGACGGCCCCACGAGCCGGGAAAGGACGGACGCCATGGCCAGGGGGAAGCTCCGCATCTACCTGGGCGCCGCGCCCGGCGTCGGCAAGACCTACGCGATGCTGTCCGAAGGCGCCCGCCGGCTGGAGCGGGGCACCGACGTCGTCGTCGGGTTCGTCGAGACGCACGGCAGGGCGAAGACCGCCGAGATGCTCGACGGCCTGGAGATCCTGCCGCGCAAGACCGTCTCCTACCGCGGCGCGGAGTTCACCGAGCTGGACGTCGCCGAACTGCTCCGGCGCGCCCCCGCCGTCGCGCTGATCGACGAACTCGCGCACACCAACGTCCCCGGCGGCGCCCACGCCAAGCGCTGGCAGGACATCGAGCAGGTCCTCGACGCCGGGATCGACGTGGTCACCACGGTCAACATCCAGCATCTGGAGTCGCTCAACGACGTCGTCGAGGGCATCACGGGCGTGCCGCAGCGCGAGACCGTGCCCGACGAGGTCGTGCGGCGCGCCGACCAGGTCGAACTCGTCGACATGGCGCCGGAGTCGCTGCGCCGCCGGATGGCGCACGGCAACATCTACGCGCCGGAGAAGGTCGACGCGGCGCTGTCGAACTACTTCCGTGTCGGGAACCTCACGGCACTGCGCGAGCTGGCGCTGTTGTGGCTCGCCGGATCCGTCGACGACCAGCTCGACAGATACCGCAGCGAACACGGCATCGGCGGCACCTGGGAGGCCCGCGAACGCGTCGTCGTCGCGCTGACCGGCGGTCCGGAGGGCGACACGCTGCTGCGCCGCGCCGCCCGGATCGCCGCCCGCACCAAGGGCGCCGACCTGCTGGCCGTGCACGTGGCGCGCGGGGACGGCCTGGGCGGATCCCGGCCGCGGCACCTCGCCCGGCAGCGCGAGACCGTCGAAGGGCTCGGCGGGACGTACCACCAGGTCGTCGGCGAGGACGTGCCGCGGGCGCTGCTGGACTTCGCCCGCGCCGTCAACGCCACCCAGCTCGTCCTCGGCGTGTCGCGGCGCGGCAGGTTCGCCCAGCTCCTGCGCCCCGGCATCGGTGTGACGACGACCGCGCTGTCCGGCTCGATCGACGTGCACATGGTCACGCACGAGCAGGTGCACCAGGGGGTGCGGCGCCCCACCGCCGACAGGGGGCTTTCGACGCGGCGCAGGCTCGCCGCCTTCGCGGTGTCGCTGGTCGGGCTGCCGCTGCTGACGGTCGGGCTCCACCTCGCCGGGGACGTGCTGACGCTGCCCAGCGACATCCTGTTCTTCCTCGCCGCGGTCGTGGGCGTGGCGCTCATCGGCGGCATGTGGCCCGCCCTGTTCACCGCGGTCTTCGGGTTCCTCCTCCTCAACTGGTTCTTCACGCCGCCGATCCACCGCTTCACCATCTCGGCGAACGAGAACCTCATCGCCTTGGCCGTCTTCGTGCTGGTGGGGCTCGGGGTCAGCGTCGTCGTGGACGTCGCGGCGCGGCGCACCCGCGAGGCCGCCGCGCTCGGCGTGGAGGCCGCGACGCTGTCGGCGCTCGCGGGCAACGTGCTGCGCGGCGAGCACGCGCTGGACAGCCTGCTCGGACGGCTCCGCGAGACCTTCGGGCTGGACGCGGTGACGCTGCTGGAGAGCACCGCGCCCGCCACCCCCGGCAGCCACGGCGACCCCGAGGACTGGCGGGTCGTCGCCACCGTCGGCGGGCGGCCGTGCACGGCGCCGGGGGAGGGCGACACCGAGATCGGGGTCGGCGAGGGCCTCGTCCTGGCGATCCGGGGCAGACCGCTGCCGGCGCGCGACCGGCGGGTGCTGGAGGCGTTCGCCGTGCAGTCCGCGGGCGCGCTGCGCCAGCAGAGGCTCCAGGCGGAGGCGGAGAAGGCCGGCCCGCTGGAGGCCGCCGACAAGATGCGCACCGCCCTGCTGAACGCCGTCAGCCACGACCTGCGCACCCCGCTGGCGTCGGCGAAGGCCGCCGTCGAGAGCCTCGTCAACGAGGAGATCGCCTGGACCCCCGACGAGCGGGCCGAACTCCTCGACACCGCGCGGCTATCGCTGGACCGGCTGGACCGGCTCGTCGTGAACCTCCTGGACATGAGCCGCCTCCAGGCGGGCGTCCTCGGCATGGCGCTGAGCCCCCTCTCCCTCGCCGAACTCGTGCCAACCGCGCTGGACGACCTGGGCACCGGCGGCGTCCTGATCTCCCTCGATCCGGACCTTCCAGAAGTGCAGGCCGACCCGGCGCTCCTGGAACGCGTCCTGGTGAACCTGCTGGCGAACGCGGTGCGGCACAGCCCGCCGGACGAGCCCGTGCTGGTCACCGCGAGCGCGATCCGCGACCGGGTGGAGCTGCGGATCGCCGACCGCGGCCCGGGCATCGCCCCGGGCGACCGCGACCGGGTCTTCCTCCCCTTCCAGCGCCTCGACGACCGCGACAACCACACCGGCGTCGGCCTCGGCCTGGCCCTCTCCCGCGGCCTCACCGAGGCCATGTCCGGCGAACTCATCCCCGAGGACACCCCCGGCGGCGGCCTCACCATGATCATCTCCCTCCCCGCCGTCCCCCACGGGCCCACCTGACCCGCACCACCACGCCACGGCGCTGCCCCGGGCCGGCCCGTTCCCGGGCCGGGGCACGTGCCGCTCCGCCCCAGTGCGGTTCCGCGCCCGGGCGAATGCCGCCGAGCCCGTCGCCTCGCCGCCCGCCCCCACACGAACGCGGCCCTTCCCCGCGGCGCGTTCCACGCCTTGCGAGGCAGGTCCGGGAGCGGACCCGTGCCACCGTGCGAAAGAAGCCCTCCTGCACCCGGGCGGCACCGCCTCGCGACCTGGCCGGCCCGCGTGGTCGGGGTGCTCGGGGGCCTGGGCGGTCGTCCGGCCCCGCGTTCGTGGTGGGACCCGCGCGGTGGCCTGGAAGGCGTTTCCGAAGGCGTTGTCGCGACAGTTTCTTCTGTGCTCCCTGGGAGGTTCGATGAGCCGGATTCTGGTGGTCGATGATGAGCCGCAGTTGCTTCGGGCGTTGCGGATCAATCTGCGGGCGCGGGGGCATGACGTGGTCGTCGCCGCCGACGGGACGGAGGCGTTGCGGGCCGTGGCCGCGGCGGCGCCCGAACTCGTGGTGCTGGATCTCGGGCTGCCCGGCCTGGACGGGATGGAGGTGCTGCGGAGTCTGCGCGGCTGGACCGCGGTGCCTGTGATCGTGTTGTCGGGGCGGGCGGAAGGGCGCGACAAGGTGCGGGCGCTGGAGGCGGGCGCCGACGACTACGTGACCAAGCCGTTCGGGATGGCCGAACTCGTCGCCAGGATCGGGGCGGTGATCCGGCGGCGGCCGCCGGACGGGCTGCCGCGCACCGTGCGGATCGGGCGGCACAGCGTCGACCTGGACGCCAGGACGGTGACCGGCGACGACGGGGTGTCCGCCGTGCGGCTGACGCCCACCGAGTGGCGGCTGCTGGACGTGCTGGCCGCGCATCCCGGCAAGCTGGTGAGCGGCCGGCAGCTCCTCATCGAGGTCTGGGGGCCCGGCTGCGCGCGCGAGACGCACTACCTGCGCCAGTACATGGCGCAGCTCCGCCGCAAACTGGAGCCCGAGCCGAGTCGCCCCCGCCAGCTGCTGACCGAACCGGGCATGGGCTATCGCTTCCAGCCGTGACCGCACCGTCCTGGCGGACCCCGTCAGGGATCCGTCAGGAATGGGCGGCCTGCCCGTATTTAAGGCGTATGACCTCCGAAAATCCGCGCCTCGCGCGCCTAGCGTCGCTCTCATGGACCCCATCCCAGCAAGAAACGAACTCCCGTGCGAACCGCCCCTGTGGATACCCGTCGGTAACAACGTGTCGGGTGCCGTCACCCTGCGTTTCGGCCGACTGCCCGAGGGCCCGCGCGTCGCGCTGGCGTTCACCTGCCGCGACGCCTTGGACCGCGTCCTCGGCACCGGGCACCCCGCGATCAGGCTCGCCCCGGCCGCGCTGCGCGCGATGCTCGCCCCGCTCGGCGTCACCGAGATCCGGGTCGACGTCGCGGGGGCGCTCGACCCGGCCGTCCTCGTCCCGGCCGCGAGCGGGATCCTTGCTCCCGTGCGGAGCGCGGCGTGAGCGTCGTCGCGCTCGTCCGGGTCCGGCTCACCGACGGCACCGCGGCCGAGGCGTTCGAGCGCTGGGCGCTGCGCCGCCCCTCGGTGCGCACACTCTGGGCGATCGCCGGAGACGACGACTACACGCTCCGCATCTCCTGCCCGAACCTCCCCGCGCTCAACGACGAACTCGCCTCGCTGCGGCACAGGGGCGGCGCGCAGACCACCCACACCGCGCTCGTCCTCCACGAGCTCGCACCTCCGTGACCGGGACGTATCCCGCCACGACGAAGGACCGACCAAGGAGGAGCAGGAGATGAAGGTCGAGCAGGCGGTTCCGGAGACCGGACGGCTGGAGGCCGAGGTGTGGCCGCTGAGCGCTGCGCTCACCGGAGACGGCGCGCTGGAGATCGGCGGAGTGCGGGCAACCGATCTCGCACGCAGGTTCGGCACTCCGCTGCACGTGCTGGACGAGACCGACGTACGGCGGCGCTGCCGCGACTTCCGGGCGGCGTTCCCGACAGGGGAGGTGGCCTACGCGAGCAAGGCGATGTCCTGCATGGGCCTGCTCAGATGGGTCCGTGAGGAAGGGCTGTCCCTGGACGCCAGCTCGGCGGGGGAACTCGCCGTGGCCCGCAGGTCGGGCTTCCCCGCCGACCGTGTCCTGCTGCACGGGAACGGCAAGACGGGAGAGGACCTGAGGGCCGCCTACTCGTACGGGGTCGGGACGATCGTCGTCGACTCCGCCGCCGAGATCTCCCGCCTCGCCGTCCAGGCCGGGAGCGGGCCCAGCGGTCCGCAGTCCGTGCTGCTGCGCCTGGTCCCGGGGATCGACGGCGGCACCCACGCCGCGCTCACGACCGGCACCGAGGACCAGCAGTTCGGGTTCTCCCTCACCTCCGGCGCCGCCGCCGAGGCGGCCCGCAGGATCCTCGGCCAGCACCGGCTGCGGCTCGCGGGGGCGCACTGCCATCTCGGCTCCCAGATCTCCGACCTCGGCCGCTACGTGCGCGCGCTGGAGCGTGTCATGGAGTTCCTCGCGGGCCTGCGCGCGTCGGACGGCGTCATTCTCGACCGCCTCGACCTGGGTGGCGGCTTCGCCGTCCCCTACCGTGCCGGGGACCCCGCCATGGAGCCCGCCGCCGTGGGCGCGGCCGTCCAGGCGGCCCTGACGACCCTGTGCGCACGGCTCCGCTATCCGACGCCGAGGCTCACCATCGAACCGGGCCGCGCCATCGTCGCCCGTGCCGGGGTGACCCTCTACCGGGTCGTGGGCGTGAAGCGCGCGGCGTCCGGAAGGGTCTTCGTGACCGTGGACGGCGGAATGAGCGACAACCCTCGGCCCTCTCTCTACCAGGCGCGTTACACCGCCCGCCTCGCCGGACGCACCACCCTCGCCGGACAACGCCCCGTGACGATCGTCGGCAGGCACTGCGAAGCCGGAGACGTCCTCGTCCCCGACGCCTGCCTCCCGGCCGATCTAAGGCTGGGAGAGATCCTGGCCGTCGCGTGCACCGGCGCGTACCACCACGCGATGGCCTCCAACTACAACCTTGTCCGGCGCGCTCCGGTGGTGGCCGTCAGAGGAGGACGGGCAAGGCTCCTCATCCGGCGGGAGACCGAAGACGACCTGCTCGCGCGGGACGTCGGATGACCTTCTGAGGAGGGCGTCGTGAACCGGGTCGGGGCATGAGACGGGCACATGTCGCGCTCGGTCGTCGCGCGGCGCACGACGCCGGGGAGGCAGGGCTCATGACCGCCAGGTTCACCGACAAGGTCGTCCTCATCACCGGTGGCGGGTCCGGCCTCGGCCGGGCCACCGCGGTGCAGGTCGCCTCCGAAGGGGCGCGGCTCGTCTTGGTCGACGTCAGCGCCGACGGCCTCGCCGGGACGGCCGAGGCGGTCATGGCCGCCGCCGAAGGCACCGACATCGTGCAGATCGTCGCCGACGTCGCCAAGGAAGGCGACGTGGCCCGGTATGTCGGCGAGACGGTGAAGACCTTCGGGCGGATCGACGCGTTCTTCAACAACGCGGGCATCGAAGGCAAGCAGAACCCTACGGAGGACTACGGCGAAGCCGAATTCGACCGGGTCGTGGCGATCAACCTGCGCGGGGTCTTCCTCGGGCTCAAGCACGTCCTGAAGCAGATGCGCGCACAGGGGCACGGCTCGGTCGTCAACACCGCTTCGGTGGGCGGCCTGCGCGGAGTCGGCAACCAGTCCGGCTACGCCGCCTCCAAGCACGGCGTCGTGGGCCTCACCCGCAACTCAGGCATCGAGTACGGCAGGTACGGGATCACCGTCACCGCGGTCGCGCCCGGCGCGATCATGACGCCGATGGTGGAGAACTCGTTGCGGCAGATGGACCCGAACGATCCGGAGAAGGCGGGCGCGGCGTTCGTCAGCATGAACCCGATGCGGCGTTTCGGCAGGCCCGAGGAGGTCGCCCACCTCGTCGCGTTCCTGCTCTCCGACGAGTCGTCGTTCGTGAACGCCACGACGATCGCCATCGACGGAGGCCAGTCCGAGGCCTACTGACGGCCGAAGGCCGGTCCAAGGGGTTGCTGACGGCCGGAGGCTTGTCCGAGGGTGCGCCGACGGCCGGGAAAACCGGTTGCGGCACCCCGGAGGCCTCCGGATACGGTCGGGCCATGCACTTGCTCCAGATGTACGGCTGATCGCGCCGCGGGCCGCGCGCCCGCCGCGTCCGCCCGGTGCCGCGCCCGCCGCCGCACCGGCTCCGATCCTGCCCGTCGCATCCGAAACGAGTGATCCCATGGCCCATATCGCCATGATCGGCATTCCCGCCATCAGCCACGTCCTGCCCGGCATCGAGATCATCCGCGAGCTCGTCGCCCGAGGCCACCGCGTCACCTACGCCAACGACCCCGCCCAGCCCGCCATCGCCGAGGCGGTCTCCGGCGCGGGCGCGGAGCTCGTCGCCTACCGCTCCACGCTGCCCGTCTCCGACAACGACTGGCCGGACGACCCGATCGCCGCCTCCGGCGTCTTCCTCGACGACGCGATGGGCGTCCTGGAGCAGATCACGCCCTTCTACACGGCAGAGCCCGCCGACCTCTACCTCCAGGACATCGCGGGATACTCCGCGCGCGTCCTGGCCGAGGCCCAGGGCAGGCCCCTCGTCCAGCTGTCCCCGGCCTACGTCGCGTGGAAGGGGTACGAGGAGGAGGTGGGCGCCTACCTCAAGTCGCTGCCCGGGGCCGACGCCTACCGGGCGAGGTTCGCGGCCTGGCTCGCGTCCACCCCGGCCACCACGAAGGATCCCGACGCGTTCAGCGGCAGGCCCCCGCGCTGCGTGGCGACGGTGCCGCGCGCGATGCAGCCGAACGCCGACCGGGTGGACGAGTCCGTGGTGACGTTCGTCGGCCCCTGCTTCGGGACCCGCGCCGCCCAGGGCTCCTGGACCCGTCCGGAAGGCGTCGAGAACGTCTTGCTGGTCTCCTTGGGCTCGGCCTACACCCGTCGGCCGGATTTCTACCGCCGCTGCCTGGCCGCGTTCGGCGGCCTGCCCGGCTGGCACGTGGTGCTGCAGATCGGCGGGTACGTCGATCCCGCCGAGCTCGGGCCGGTCCCCGCGAACGTCGAGGTGCACCCGTGGGTGCCGCAGCTCGCCGTCCTGGAGCAGGCCGACGCGTTCGTCACGCACGCCGGCATGGGCGGATGCAGCGAGGGCCTGCACACCGCGACGCCCATGATCGCCGTGCCGCAGGCCGTCGACCAGCCCGCCAACGCCGACCGGCTCGTCGAACTCGGCGTCGCGGTCCGGCTGGACTCCGAGACGGCGACGCCGGACGAGCTGCGAGCCGCGCTCCTGTCGCTCACCGGCGACCCGGCGTTGCGGGCCCGCTCCGGCGACCTCGCTTCCCGCAGCCGAGCCGAGGGCGGCACCGGACGAGCCGCGGACATCATCGAATCCCTGCTCTGACCTGGGCGTGCGCCGTCCGCGCAGGGTCGGCGCACGCGTTAGGCCCGGGGCGCCGGTTTTAGTGAACGCCGTCACGTCGCACGTGTGATGTTGTTTGCCCAGTTTTGTCGAGGAAAGGGGATGCGGCACACGAAGTCGAGCGAAAGGAAAGGGAAGCAGATGGGCACGATCGAGCAGTCGATCGACGTCGAGGTCCCCGTCCGGACGGCCTACGACCAGTGGACCCAGTTCGAGGAGTTCCCGCGGTTCATGGAGGGCGTCGACAGGATCGAGCAGGTGACGCCGACCTGGACCCGATGGGAGACGAGCATCGCCGGGGTGCACCGCGAGTTCGACGCCGAGATCACCGAGCAGCGCCCTGACGAGCGCGTCGCGTGGAGGTCCGTCGCCGAACCCCAGCAGGCCGGCGTGGTGACCTTCCACCGCCTCGACCCGCTGACGACCCGCGTCATGGTGCAGATGGAGTTCTCCCCCGACGGCTTCGCCGAGCAGGCCGCCGACAAGCTCCACCTGGTCGAGCACCGCGTCAAGGGCGACCTGAAGCGCTTCAAGCAGTTCATCGAGTCCCGCGAGGGAGCGACGGGCGCCTGGCGCGGTGAGATCCCGTACCCCGACGCCCGCGGCGCCGTCCCGCACGACCCGAACGGCCACCTCCCGCCCGCCACCGAATTCCCCGACCGCACCATCGACCCGGTCCACGGCGACCCGGTGGTCTACGGCGACCCGTCGTCCCTCGACCCGTCGGGCCGCCCGCTCCGCCCGCCGATGTAGGAGACCGACGGACGCGGGGCGCCACTCTGGTCCCGCGTCCGCCGTAGGAGAAGGCCGTCGGCGCAGGGGGGCGCCGGCGGCCTTCCGCCGTGCCCGGGGTGTTCACGCGGCTGTCAGCGCCGTCGGAGGTGGGATCAGGGGGTCGTGGCGTAGACAGTGAGCCAGATGGAGCGGGCGAGGGTGCGGGCGAGGGCGGGGTCGGAAGCGGGGGGCTCGGTACGGCAGTGCATGGAGATGGACCGCTCGACCATCCAGGTGAGGAGGGAGGCGGTGGTCGAAGGGTCTAGGTCGGAGGGGACGGCGCCGGACGCCTGGTCGGACTCCAGGCGGTGGCGGGTCAACTCGGTGAAGCGTTCCAGGCGGGCGTGGTAGAAGGCCGCGACGTCGGGGTCATAGGCGGAGACTTCGCTTAGCGCGAGGAGGACCCAGCGGTTGGCGCGGTACTCCTGGAGCATCCGGACCATCGCGGTCTCTACGCCCGCGGGGCCGTCGGAGTGGTCGCCGCGCCACCAGGTGATGGCGGCGTCGAACATGGCCTGGCCGCCCTGGGCGGCGAGGGCGATGAGCAGGCGGCTCTTGTCGGGGAAGTGCAGATAGAACGTCGAGCGGGCGACGCCCGCGGCCTCGGCGATGCGCTGGACGGGAAGTTCGGTGTACGGGGTCCCTTCGGCGACCAGCGCGTGGACCGCGGCGAGGACCCGGCGGGCCACCTCGTCGCGGCGCTCGCGGGCCGCGCGAGAACGCGTGGTGGAGGGCACGGACGCAGTGTAACCCCGGCTCGGGCACATCGTCGGACACTGTGTCGACGAAGTGTTGACAGTGTGGCCGAGTCGGCGGACACTCCGAGCGGCGCCCGTCCCTCCCCCCAATGGCGGGCGATCCGAGGAGGTGCCCGATGGGTTCCGCACGCCGCACGACGGCGACCCGCCTCACCGCCGCCGCGGCCGCAGTCCTGCTCGCCGCGCTCGTGCCCGGCCAGGCCGCGCCCGCGGCCGCCGCGCCCGAGATACCGATCACCGACATCAAGCGCTCCGACCTGTCGCTCGTGCCCGGCAAGCTCGCCGAGCCGTCAGACGACGGCCCGCACCCGGGTTCGAAGACGGAATGGTGGTACGCCCACGTCGTCGACCCCGCCACGCAGCGGACGTTCATCGCGATGCTGTTCACCGCGCCGGTGCCGACCGGGCTCATCTTCTGGTACCCGGAGAAGGGCCAGAAGACCGTCGTCCCGGCCCTGACGGCCAAGGTGACGGCCACGGACGGCCCCGTCGTGGACAGCAGCGCGGGCAGCCTCGTGTACGACGAGGCCGAGGGCATGTACCACCTGGTGTGGCACGGCGGCTTCGCCGAGGCCGACATCTGGTTCACCGACGCCGTCCCGGGCGTCACGGGCGGCCCGATCGAGTACGAGGGCGGCCAGACGATGTACTGGAGCTCCCCGGTCGCGACGAGCAAGGCACAGGGCTGGCTCAAGCCGCCCGGTACGAGCAAGCGCATCAGCGTGGACGGGTGGCGCGGCTACCACGACCACAACTGGGGCGACTTCAACGTCGTCGACCAGCGCTACAGCGGGTGGGAATGGGGTGTCTCCCACGAACCCGACGGCTCCGCGACGCTCCTCGGCGGTGTCGTGAAGGGCGACGGCACCTGGCAGGGGGTCGTCGGCCGGGCCACGCCGGAGAAGACCTACGGGTGCATGGCCACCCTGAAGCTGTCGGACTGGAAGACCAAGGGGCTGTTCTCCTACCCGGGCACCACGAACGCGTCGTGCCCGACGGCCCTGCTCGCCACCCCCGAGGGCCTGGTCGGCGAGCTCCCCGGAGTCGACGTCGACTTCCACGTGGTGGACCCGTTCATCCTCGACGTAGGGCTGCTCGCGCTACCGGAGTCGTTGGGACGCACCAGTCCGGGCTCTCTAGGGCTCATCGAGCACATCCGGACCCTTGCCGGGCGGGTGAACCCGTGACCGGCCCGACGCGAAGGCAAGTCCTCGCCTCCAGCGCCCTGGCTTTCGCTCCCGTTCCTCTTCGCGCGGCGCCCGGCAAGCGGGTCGCGGTCCTCGGGGGCGGGATGTCGGGCCTGGCGACCGCGCACGAACTCGTCGAGCGCGGCTTCGAAGTGACGGTCTACGAGCGCAAGGCCCTCGGCGGAAAGGCGCGCAGCATCCCCGTTCCCGGGACGGGCGCGGGAGGACGCGGGCCGCTTCCGGCCGAGCACGGGTTCCGCTTCTTCCCCGGGTTCTACCGGCACGTCACCGACACGATGCGGCGCATCCCCCTCGAAGGCGGCGGGAACGTCGCGGGGAACCTGGTGGGCGTCTCCGCCGGCCGTCTTTCGCGCAGCGGCGGCCGCGCCGACCTCGGCGTCCCGGACCTGAGCGGGCCGAACGGAGGGCTGGACCTCGCCTGGCTGCGCGAGACCCTGACGGGTCTCGTCCAGCAGATCGGCGCGCTCCCCGCGGCCGAGATCGCCTTCTTCGTCAACCGGTACCTGGTGTTCCTGACCAGTAGCGATGAGCGGCGGTTCGGCCAGTGGGAGGACGTCCCGTGGTGGGAGTTCGTGCGCGCAGAAGGCAAGTCCGCCGATTACCGGGCGATCGTCGCGAAGTTCCTGACGCGGGGGCTCGTCGCGGTGAAGGAGGAGGTGGCGAGCACCCGCACCGTGGGCAACATGGGCCAGGCCTTCTTCCTGTCCGCTGTCGGCCTGGGCAGGGACGGCGAAGACGCCGCGATCGCCCGGATGCTCAACGGGCCGACGAACGAGGCCTGGATCGACCCCTGGGTGGGGTTCCTCAAGGAGCGCGGCGTCAGGTTCGTCCTGGACCGGACGGCCGAGGGTTTCGACCTCGCGGGTGGCCGGATCACCTCCGCCAGGGCCGTCGACGGGACGGGCGGGCGGCACCGGATCGACGCCGACTGGTTCGTGTGCGCGGTGCCCCCGGACCGGGCGGTGCGCCTCTGGTCGCCGGAGCTGCTGCGGCTCGCGCCCTCGCTGGAGGGTGTCGGCAGGCTGAGGACCGACTGGATGAACGGGGTCCAGTTCTACCTGCGGGAGAGCCCGCGGGGCCTGGGCGAACTGCTCAGCTTCATGGACTCGCAGTGGCAGATCACCGCTGTGCTCCAGAGCAGCCTGTGGGACAGGGACTTCAAGGCCGACTACGGAGACGGCTCGGTAGCCGACTGCCTGTCTTTGGACGTCTCCGACTGGGACACCCCCGGCATCGTCTACGGCAAGCCCGCCAAACGCTGCTCTCCCGCGCAGATCATCGCCGAGTGCTGGGCGCAGATGAAGGCGCACCTGGAGGACACCGGCGCGTCCGTCCTGCCCGACGCGATCCTGCACTCCTGGTTCATCGACCCGGCGATCTCCTGGGACGCCGCGACCGGGCAGAACGCCAACGACGAACTCCTCACCGTCAACACGATCGGGAGCTGGCGCGACAGGCCCGAGGCCCGGGTCGGCGTGCCGAACCTCTTCCTGGCGGGCGACTACCTGCGCACCCACACCGACCTGGCCACGATGGAGTCGGCCAACGAATCGGCGCGCAGGGCCGTCGCGGCGCTCCTCGAAGAGGCCGGCTCCGCCGCGTCCGCGCCCACCCTCTGGCCCCTCTACCAGCCGCCCCAGCTCGACGGCCTGAAGCGCCTCGACGCCCGCCGCTTCTCCCGCGGTCTCCCGCACGTCCTCGACCTCTGACGCGCGCCGCTCCCCGCCTGGCGCGTCGGTCAGGCGAACCAGGCGGGGGAGGCTGTGTTGATCAGGGCGCGCAGGATGGGCGGGGTCTGGAAGGCCTCCTGGAGGTACCGGGCGAGGGTCTGGAGGGCGAAGGGGTCGTCGGAGAGCGCGACGAACATGGTCGGCTCCGACTCCAGGGCGATGAGGGGGGCGAGGTCGGGGGAGCGGGACTCCAAGGTCGAGCGGGCCACGCCGTTCCAGCCGGTGCCGTCGCCTTCGCGGTCGCACTCCTTGAAGACCTGCGCGGTCTCGGCCATGCAGTCGTCGCTGAGCATGAGGCAGTACGTGCCCGGCCGGTGGTCGTACTCGAAGAAGACGAAAGGCGCGTACGTGGAGCGATCGGTCACGGGGCCGACCTTATAGGAGGGGCCGGACACCGCTCAGGGACTCCTTCGGGCGTGATCGGCGGACTCTTGAACGGGCGGCCGCCGAACCCTACTCTCGGGTAATGATCGGGTCGGGGGGCCGGTCCGGCTCACCCACCCCCCAGGAGTCACCTATGGCACGTCGCCTTACCGCCGCTTTCGCGGCCATGCTCACCGCCGCCTCCCTTATCCCGTCCGCTCCGGCGTCGGCTGCGCCCGCGCAGCGGACGGTGAAGGTGCGCAGCTTCGACGGAGTCCGCATCACCACGCACTTCTTCCGCGCGCCGGGGCTGAAGAAGGGCGAGCGCCGCCCTGTGGTCCTTCTGGGCCATGGGTGGGCGGGCCGCGGAGAGACCGACCGCAAGGAAGGGCAGCTCGGCTACCTTCTGAAGGCCGGCTACAACGTCGTCACCTGGAACGCCCGAGGGTTCGGCTCCGAAGGCAGCGCGAACGTCGACGACCCGCGCGTCGAAGGCCGCGACATGAAGCGGCTCATCACCTGGATCGCCAAGCAGCCAGAGGTGCGCCTCGACAAGAAGGGCGACCCCAGGCTCGGCATGGCCGGCGGCTCGTACGGCGGCGCCATCCAGCTCGTGACGGCGGGCCTGGACGGGCGCGTGGACGCGATCGTTCCGAGCATCGCCTTCCACAGCCTCGTCGACACCCTGTACACGGACGGCATCTTCCGCGCCGGCTGGGGAACCCTGCTGTGCAGCGGAGGGTTCCTGAACGGGAACAAGCTCTCCTGGCAGGTCCAGAAGGGCTGCGTCACCGGACTGGCCAGCGGGAAGATCCCCGACGACGTCGAGCGCTGGTTCCGCGCGCACGGCCCCGCCCACCTCGTCGAGCGGATCGAGATCCCCACCCTCGTCCTCCAGGGCACCGTGGACACCCTGTTCACCCTCCGGGAGGGGATAGCGACCTACCGGGCCGTCAAGGGCAACGGGGCGCCCGCCAAGATGATCTGGTTCTGTGGCGGCCACGGCCGCTGCACCACCGACGACGGCCCTGACGACCACCTGGAGAACGCCACCCTCGCCTGGTTCGACAGGTACCTGAACGGCGACCGCGACACCGACACCGGGCCCGGCTTCGAATACATCGACCAGGACGGGGTCTACCGGGGCGCGTCGTCTTATCCCCTCGCTTCGGCGGGATCCCTGGACGCGCGCGGGTCGGGCTCCCTGGAGTTCTCCCGGGCCGACATCTACCCGTACCTGACGCGCAAGGAAGAGAAGTCGGAGAGCGGACTGCCGTTCCCGTCCTACGTCATGGCCGCCGAGCCCGCGGACAAAGCGGTGAACGTGCCCATCCCGGCTCCCTCCGGGGCCTCCCAGACCGTCGGCTCTCCTCGGCTCACCCTGCACTACCAGGGAAAGGCCAAGAAGACGGAGACCGCGCTGTTCGCGCAGATCGTCGACCGGAGGACCGGGAAGGTCGTGGGCAACCAGGCGACCCCGCTCCCCGTCGTGCTCGACGGGAAGCGGCGCTCGGTCACGCGGGACCTCGAAGCGATCGCGCACTCCCTGACGCCCGGCTCCGACCTGGTGCTCCAGATCGTGCCGATCACCGGGCTGTTCGACTGGCAGCGCTCGGCCGGGACCGTCGAGCTGGAGGCGAAGATCTCGGTGCCGCTCTCGGTACCGGGGGACCGCCTCTGAGACACCCGCAAGCCTGATGGCCCGCCTTCCCGGAGGAAGGCGGGCCATCAGTGCGTCTGACGGGAGGGCGTCACAGGCCCCAGAGTTCGGCGATCCTCATGTGCGGGGCAGCCTCCGCGTCCCGGCTCTGCCGCTCAAGGGTCCGGCCCAGCATGAGGTGCGCGTACGCCTCGGCGGGATCGAGTTCAAGGACGCGGCGCAGCTCTGCCTCCGCACGCCCCAGTTGGGCGGAATGGAAGTAGGCGCGCGCCAGCAGCAGCCTGGTCCCGGTCTGGGAGGGGAACTCCTCGACCAGGGGCTTCAGCAGGTCGATCGCCGTGCGGTAGTCCTTGGCCTCGAAGAGCAGGTTCGCCTGGTCCCAGCGCTCGGCCTCCGTCCCCGTACCGGGGAAAACGGGCACGATCCTCATCACGACTCCTCTCAGTGGGCCTTAACGAGGACGGCTCCCGGGATATTTCCCGGGCCGTGCGACGCCGTTCCGCGCGGCGCGGGCGCGTGATGGGATGGACGCATGGGCGTGGTGACGGCCGGCGGGCTGGTCCGGGACTTCGGCGGCGGGCGGCGGGTCGGTCCGGTGGACTTCGAGGTCGGCGAGGGGGAGCTCGTCGTGCTGCGCGGCGGCAACGGCTCAGGCAAGTCGACGGTTCTGCGGCTCGTGTGCGGTGAGGAACTCCCCGACGGAGGCGAGGTCGCGGTCTGGGGACGCGGCCCGCGCAGGTCCGAGCGGTGGTTCCGCGCCCGCGTCGGGGTTCTCGACGACGTCAGCGCCTTCCCCGACCTGACGGTCGCCGAGCACCTGATGCTCGTCGCGGTGGGCCACGGGCTGCGCGGCCGCGCCGCGGCGCGGGTCGCCTGGGCGCTGGACGCCTGCCGCCTCACCACCCACGCCGACGTCAGCCCCTACAAGCTCAGCCGGGGTCTGCGCCAGCTCCTCGGCATCGCCGCGGTCCTGATCCCCGAAGACACCCGCCTGCTCCTGCTGGACGAGCCGGAAAGGCACCTCGACGCCCGCGCCCGCGCCTGGCTGGTCGACGCCCTCACCGCCCGCCGCGCCTCCGGCACCGCCATCCTGGCCGCCACCCACAGCCCCGAACTCCTCGCCGCGGCCACCACCACGATCGACATGGACCCGGTACCATGACCCGCCGTCCAGCCCGCAGGCCCGGCCCGATCCAGGAGCCCGCCGCAGCGGCTCCGCCCGCGCGGCCCCTGCGCGGACGATTCGTGCGGTCCCGGCAGGGCCCTGGAGGTGCGTGCGCGGCCCGTGCGCGGACGCGTCGTGGCTCGGGCGGATTTTCGCCGGTTCCAGCGGTGAGGGGTGGGGCTTGGCTTCAGTGAGCGGGCGGGATGAGACGGCTGCGGTGCTCGGGCTGGTGCGGAGCGCGCGCAGGCGGGGGCGCCGGGACGGCGTCGGCTACCAGGTGTACGTGACGCTTCTCGTGGCGGGTGTGCTGGGGCCGACCGTGTGGGCGTCGGTTCGGGACGTGGTGGAGGGCGCGGGGAGCCCTGGGGCGGCCTCGGCGCTGGTGCCCTTCGCCCTCGCGGTCACGGCGCTGTCCGTCCTCTGGGGCTCGGTGCGCGAGGGCGTGCTGCGGGGGCCGGTCTCGGTGGACGCCGCGGTGATCGACTGGGTCCTGCCGTCGCCCGTCAGATGGGGGAGCGTGCTCGGGTCGGCGTTCGCCCGCGGGGCCGCCCTTCGCGCCGCCGCGGGCGCGGCGTTGTGCGTCGTCCTGCTCGTCGCCCTGTGGCGGACGGCCGCGCCGCTGCCCCCTTCGCCTGGCGTCACCATGGCGACCAGCGCGCTGGCGGGCGCGCTGCTCGGCGTGTTGAGCGCGGCCCTCAGGGCGTCGGGGCTCACCCGAGTGCGGCGCTCCTGGTACGCGGCGCTGCTCCTGCTCCTGGCCGGGGCCGCCGCCCTCGCCCGGGAAGGCGTGCCGGGAGCGGTGGCCGTGCTGTGGTCGGGGCCGTGGGGCTGGGCCGCCCACGCCTTCGCGCCGGGGTCCTCGGCCTGGGCGGCGCTCGCGGCCCTCGCCGTCGTGACGGCGGTCGCGCTCGTCCGCGCTGCGCGGCGCCTCACGTCGCCCGGCTTCGGCGAACTCCGGCGCGGTGCGGAGGTGACGGGCGGTCTCAAGGCAGGGCTGTGGCTGGTCGATCCCGGCTGGGCCGCGGGGAACGGGGAGGCGGCCCGCGCCGATTTCGCGGCCTCGGTCAGGGTTCCGCTGCCCGCCCGTCCGCTGCTCGCCCCGGCGTGGCGCGACCTCGTCACCCTGCTGCGCGACGGCGACAGGCTGCTGCGGGCCGCGGTCCTGACCGTGCTCGCGCTCCTGGCCGCCCAGGCGTCCGGTGCGTTGGCCCTCGCCGTGTCCTGCGGGCTGCTCTACCTCGCCGCGTCGTCGCTGACGGAAGGGGCGCGGTCCTGCGCGGCGGACCCCGGCCGCACCCGGTATCTCCCGCTGCGCCCGCAAGTGCTGGCGCTGGCCTTCGGCGTGACCCCGCTGGCCGTCACCGGGGCGCTGACCGCGGTCGCGGCGGCCGTTCTCGCGGGGCTCGGCGCGGATCCGGGCGGCCTGGCGCGCGTCGCCCTGCTCCTGCCCGCGGCGGTCGCGACGGCTCTGGCCGGCGCCTACCGCGGATTCCTTCCGCAGACCGCCATGACGGGCGTCGACACCCCCTTCGGGAGCAGCGTCCCTTTCCAGATCGCCCTCTGGCACGGCGCGGGTCCGGTCGCCCTCACGTTCGTCGCCCTCGTCTCGGCGTCCGGCGGCCTGGTCGGCGCGGCCTGGCTGGCGTCCTGCACCGCGGCCGCGGCGCTGTGGGCGGCCCGCCGGGGCGCGCGAGCCTTCACCGCCTGAATCCGGACCGCGCCGAAAGCGATTCCGCCGGCGGCGTGGGGCGGCGGAACGCGCCTCGGAGCAGGGGTGACGTGAGTTGTCCACAGGCGTGCGGACGGGTGTTGCGGGGTTCGGCATAGCATTTCGGCGTGGGCCCGGGGCGATCCCGGGGGGTGTGGGGGCGGAGGGGTCATGACGCGGGTTCTCGTGGTGGACGACGAGCCGCAGCTGGTGCGGGCGCTGCGGATCAATCTGCGGGCGCGGGGGTTCGAGGTGGCGACGGCGGAGGACGGGACGGGGGCGCTGCGGCTGGCGGGCACGTTCGAGCCGGATCTCGTGGTGCTGGATCTGGGGCTGCCGGATCTCGACGGCGTCGAGGTGATCCACGGCCTGCGCGGCTGGACCGACGTGCCGGTGATCGTGCTGTCGGGCAGGGCCGAGAGCCGCGACAAGGTCCACGCGCTGGAGGCGGGTGCCGACGACTACGTGACGAAGCCGTTCAACATCGAGGAGCTGATCGCGCGGATCCGCGCGGTGACGCGGCGGTCCGGGCCAGGGGAGGCGCCGGCGCGCGCCCGCATCGGCGACGTGGAGATAGATCTCGCGGGCAAGACCGCGACGGGGCCGGACGGGCCGGTGCGGCTCACCCCCACCGAGTGGCACCTGCTGGAGCTCCTGCTGCGCAATCCCGGCAAGCTGGTCACCCAGCAGCACCTGCTCAAGACGGTCTGGGGTCCCTCCTACCTCAAGGAGACCCACTACCTGCGCCAGTACATGGCCCAGCTGCGCCGCAAACTGGAACCAGACCCGGCCCACCCTCGCCATCTCCTCACCGAGCAGGGCATGGGCTACCGCTACCAGTCCTGATCCGTCCCCGGCTGGCGGGGAGGCCGCGGCCTATGATGCGGCTTCCGTGCCCGAACGAGGCTAACGACAGCCCGGGGCCGGGCGGGGAGGCCGAACGAGACCAACGGCCGCCCGGGGCGGTCAGAGGTCCCGGGCGGGGAGGACGCCCTGGGCCTGCTGGCTGGCGCGGGAGGCCGTCCAGAGGCGGGACCAGCGGGAGTCGAGGTAGCGGTCGATGCGGGAGGAGGGCGGTTTGGGGTTGCGGGGGAAGGAGTGGGAGCGGGAGAACTCCTTGGCGAGGCGGTCCGGGTCGAGGATGTGGGAGGCCCAGCGGGTGGCCTCGGCGGGGTCGCGGACGAGTTCCTCGTAGTCGAGGAAGGCGACGCGGTCGAGGGGGAGGCGGGCGGTGGCGCGCAGCATGCCGAAGACGCGGAGGCGGAGGTTCCAGCGGCCGAGGAAGGAGAGGAAGGCGGCGCCCGGGCGGGTGAGCTGGGCGCGGATGGCGAGCCGGACGATGAGGCTGCGGTCGGTGAGCGCCATGCCGTAGTCGGTGCTGCGGGCGCCGCGGGCGAGGGCGCGGTCGGCGCTGCCGCAGATCCCGGCGACGGGGCGGCGGGACAGGATGATCCTGGCGTCGGGGAAGCTCTCCAGCAGCAGCGCCTCGCGCCCGGTGTCGGAGGGGTTCTTCAGCACCGCGACCCCGGCGCGGTCCTCGATCTCGGTGGCGATCCGGCGCAGCAGGCCGGCGCCGCGCGGGTGGAAGCGGGAGGTGACGCGGGCGGAGACCTTCCGGTCGACCAGGAGCCAGCCGTACTCCTCGGGCGTGGCGTCCGTGACGGGCCGGGCGTCGACGCCCCGGTCGACGGGCACGGGCGCCTCGACGAGCGCGCGCAGCCGTGCGGCCATGCCGGGGGAGCCGTGCCGGATCAGGTCGCCGACGGTGAAGGGAGCGCCTCCGGTCGCCGCAGCCACCGCCTCGAGCAGTACCGTCGTGCCGCTGCGGTTGAACCCGCTGACGAAGATGATCATGTCGACCTCCGGATGTGTGGTGCGGGCACACGGAGAGTGCGCAAGGAGATCTCGCGTCATGATCATCAAATCTCGAATCACGAACAAGCGATAGCTACGTTAATGATAAATTTCGCACTATTACGACGCGGTTCGTTTGACAGGTTGTCGCCTTATGTCAAGCTTCCGTTTTGCGGACAGTCCGTATCACTCTGTGAGACGTGTATCGGGGCAGGCCCTCGTAGGCCGGTCCGCGTTCGGGGCCATCGCGTAATAGACCGTCATCTTCCCGTGCAGTTCCATCACCACGGCGCATTCCACGGGAAGGCCCCGCAGCCTATGCACGGGAGTGCCGACCGGGACGAACGGGGCGGTTCCGTCGGGGTAGGACGGCCGCTCAAGACCGCCCGCGCCCGTGGACGGCACGCTGCAGGTGATCTCGCCGAGAACCTCCGAGATCCGGCTCGCACCGACGGTCTCGAACGGCGCCCCGTCAGGACTCTGCGCCGAGTACCGCCGCCCGCCGAACCGCAGGAACGGCACCCAGTCGATGATCGCGTCGCCCTCGCCCGTCGGGCAGCCCCGCTCGTCGGTGTACGGCGGCCCGAGCGCCTCCGGCCACTGCGGGGGCCGCGGGACGAGATCGGTGCGAACGGCCCCCGCGAACCCCGCGGCGGCCGCCAGAGGCACCGCGACCGCCGCCGCGGCCCACCGCCACCGCGGCCTTCCGATCCGCGCTCTCGCGGTGGTCTCCGCCCCTTCGGGGACCCGCGTCCGCCGGTTCCACGCCGCCATGGCGATCACCTCCCACCCCTGGGACGGAATCGGGCTGTTCGGGCGTTGCAGAAGACGGGCGATCAGTCGTCACCACGAGGGACGGGTGTCCGTTTATCCTGGGCGGCGAGACAACATGGAGAGGAGGGCTGGTGTCCGTGGACTCGGACCCCGGTCATAGACGGGGGCGACCGAAGGCTCGGGAGGTGGGCCGGTGACGGTCGCGCTCGGTCTTCTCGCGGTCGTCCTGCTGACCGCAGCCACGGGGTACTTCGTGGCCCAGGAGTTCGCTTACGTCACCGCCGACAGGCTGGCCCTGCAAGAGGCCGCCGAAGAGGGTGACAAGAAGGCGGCGAGAGCCGTCAGGGTGCTGGAGCACCTGTCGTTCATGCTGTCGGGCGCCCAGCTCGGCATCACGGTGACCACGCTGGTCGTCGGATTCATCGCCAAGCCCGCGATCGCCGGGGTGATCGAGCCGCTGCTCGGCCCGCTCGGGGTGCCCGCGGCGATGGTCGCGGGGATCTCCCTCGGTCTGGCGTTCGTGCTCGCGATCGTGATCCAGATGGTGCTCGGCGAGCTCTTCCCCAAGAACCTCTCCCTCGCCAAGCCCGAGACGCTGGCGCGGTTCCTCGCGCCGTCGACGCTGGTGTACCTGAAGCTGGCCCGCCCGGTGATCGTGCTGTTCGACTCGGCGGCGAACCGGCTGCTGCGCGGCGTCGGCATCGAGCCCGTCGAGGAGCTGCACCACGGCGCGACGCTGGAGGAGCTGGGCCACATCATCGGCGAGTCGGAGAAGCATCTCGCGCACGACCATGTGGATCTACTGGAGCGGGCGCTGGTGTTCTCCGACCGGACCGCGAGCAACGCGATGGTCCCGCGCGTCGACGTCACGGTGATCGAGGCGTCGGCGACGATCGCGGAGATCAACGAGGTGATCGCCCGCCAGGGCCACACCCACTACCCGGTCGTCGGCGAACGCGTCGACGACATCGTCGGCGTGATCGGCCTGCCCGAGCTGATGCCGGTGGCGGACGGCGACCCGAGGCTCGCGGGCGATCTGGCCCGGCCGGCCGTGGTGGTGCCGACCTCGCTGGCGCTGCCCGCGGTCTTCGCCCAGATGCAGGCCCGCGGCGACGAGCTCGCCTGCGTGATCGACGAGTACGGCGGCTTCGCCGGGCTGATCACGCTGGAGGACGTCGCCGAGGAGCTCGTCGGCGAGATCTCCGACGAGGACGACGAGGACGAGCCGCTCGCCCGCGTGATCAACGGCTGGTGGCACACCGACGCGGGGCTGCGGATCGACGAGATCGCGCAGCTCACCGGGCTGCACCTGCCCGAGGGCGACTACGACACCGTGGCGGGCCTGCTCCAGCAGCGGCTCGGCCGGATCGCCGGCACGGGCGACCTGATCGAGGCCGACGGCCTGGTGATCGAGGTCATCTCGGTCGACCACCACGTCGCGGAGAAGATCAGGCTGCGGTCGGCGCCTGTGCAGGCCGCCGCCGAGCCGGTGCGGGAGGGCGCGCGATGAGCTTCACCACGGGCCTGATCCTCACCGTCCTGCTGCTGGCGGGCAACGGCTTCTTCGTCGCCGCGGAGTTCGCGCTGGTGGCGGCGAAGCGGCCCCGGCTGGAGCAGATGGCCGAGGGCGGCAGCCGGGCCGCGGCGCAGGCCGTCGCGGGCATCCGGGAGCTGTCGCTGATGCTGGCCGGTGCGCAGCTCGGGATCACGATCTGCTCGCTCGGTCTCGGCGTGGTCTCCGAGCCGGTGATCGCCTCGGTGCTGAACCCGCTGTTCCACGAGGCGGGCCTGGCCGACGCGGTCTCGCACGCGATCTCGTTCGTGATCGCGCTGGCACTGGTGACGTTCCTGCACATGGTCGTCGGGGAGATGGCGCCGAAGTCGTGGGCGATCGCCCGGCCGGAGCGCTCGGCGCTGCTGCTCGCGGTGCCGTTCCGCGGTTTCGCGGCGCTGTTCCGGCCGCTGCTGACCGTGCTGAACCGGCTGACGAACGGGCTGCTGCGGCTGGTCCGGGTGGAGCCCCGCGATCAGCTGGAGGTGTCCCGGACCCCCGAGCAGATCAGGCATCTCGTCGAGGAGTCCCGTCGGCTCGGCCTCATCGAGGAGGCCGACCGCAGCCTTCTCAGCCGAGCCTTGGACGCCCCCCGGACGGGTCTGGGCGAGCTGGTGATCCCGCTGGCGGACGCGGTGGCGGTCCCGTCGCACGCCCTTCCGCCTGAGGTGATCGACGTGTCGACCCGCGCGGGCGTCACCCGGCTCCTGCTGCGCACCGCGGACGGCGAGGTGGCCGGGGTCGTCCACGCGCGGGAGGCGTACCTGGCCAGGGCGAAGGGCGAGTCGCCGGAGGCCGAGACGATGGCGCATCCGATCCCGGTGGTGCGCCACGACGTCACGGTGACGGACGCCGTCGCGGATCTGCGGCTGCACCGCAGCCAGCTCGCGCTGGTGCGGGACGAGTCGGGCGAGATCACCGGCATGATCAGCCTGGACGACCTGCTGACCAGGCTGCTCGCGCCGGCCTAGCCGTCAGGGCTTGCGGGCCGCCCCGCCGACCATGAACCCGGTGTCGGCGGCCCGCGCGGCCAGCGGGTTGTCCGGCCGCCAGCGCGGCAG
Source organism: Actinocorallia aurea (assembly GCF_054783995.1). NCBI lineage: Bacteria > Bacillati > Actinomycetota > Actinomycetes > Streptosporangiales > Thermomonosporaceae > Actinocorallia > Actinocorallia aurea. Next base: position 1,175,348 of record NZ_BAAGPQ010000002.1, on the reverse strand, counting down.
GTGGACGAGGCCGGGCGCGACGGGTTCGAGCCCGTCGAAGTACCCGAGGACGTCCGCGGTGGTGCGGGCGCCGGGCTCCTCGGTCGACAGGACGGCCTGGTAGATCTCCACGATCGGTCCGGCGAGGTCGGGCCGTCCGTCGAAGACGACATGGGACAGGCCGAGGTGGCTGCCGGAAGGCATGGCCTCCATCAGCGCGCTGACGCCCTCGCGGGGGCCGTCGACTTCGGGGATGAACTGGAGGGTGCCGAGTGCGAGCACCCCGACGGGTTCGCCGTCTTCCAGGAGGCGGCCGACGGCCGGTTCGGCGAGCAGTTCCAGCGGCCGGACGACGGAGCCGTCCACGACCGCGGTGCCCGCCGCGCCGCCGAGCAGGGCGCGGGCGTGGGCGAGGACGACGAGGTCGTCGTTGACGTAGACGACGCGGGCCGACGGGTCGACCGCGTGGGCGATCTGGTGGGTGGCGTCGCGGGTGGGCAGCCCGGATCCCAGGTCGAGGAAGCGGCGCACGCCCGCGGCGAGCAGGTGGCGCACGAGGCGGCGCCGGAAGTCCTGCATCTCCTCGGCCATCGGTTTGATCTCGGGGGCGAGGGCGAGCAGCGCGTCGGCGGTTTCCCGGTCAACGGCGAAGTTGTCCTTACCGCCGAGGAAATAGTCGTTCATTCGGGCGATGTTCGCCGTCGCCCGATCGAGGTCACGTGCGGCCCGTTCCTCATCCACCGAGTCATCGGCCATTGCACATCCCCCGTTCTCCCCTGCGCAGGTTCGCAACTTATAACGAACCCTCCGACTCGCCGGGAACGTGGCCGGTTCGCGCCACATCCCCTTGACAACCGGAAAGTGCCGCGTCGTCGCTGGAGGCGGGCCCTGCCGGGCATGCGGTGAATGGTCCGCACCTGCCACTCCCGCAGTGCACGGCTTTTCTCATGGTCGGGTAAATCAGCGATCACGGCGGACGGCCTGGCACTAGGTTTCTGCGGGCATGCCATCCGACGGAGGGGGACGTTTTGTTCGGACATGTTGTGCGCGGGGCGGTCATTGCGGCTATGGCGGCGGGGGCCGTCGCCGGGGTGCAGGGGAGTGCTTCGGCGGCTCCGAAATCGTGCGTCATGGGCTCATGGACGATGGTGAAGCACGCCTTCCGCGCGAAGGGCGAGGGCTACGACTTCACCGGTTCGGGCGGCAAGGGGGTGCGGCTGACCATCGCCAAGAAGTCCCTGGCGTGGGACTTCCGGGGTTCACACCGGCTGGTGAGCAAGGGCACCCGGGGCACCGCGACGGTCGCGATGTGGAGCGCCTACTCCGGCCGGCTGACGGTCCCGGTGGGCATCAAGGGCGGCAAGAAGGGCCTGCTGAGGGCCGACGTGCGCAAGGCCTCCGGTGACGCGAGCGCCCGCACGGGCAAGGCCGGCTCGTCGAGGGCCGACGCGTCGTACCCGCTGGCCCCGAACTACCGCAAGGGCAAGCCCGAGACCATCGCCCTCGGTTCCGGCAGCTTCACCTGCTCCGGCAAGTCCCTCCACCTCGTCCTGGAGACGAAGTCCGCGACGGACGCCTCGCGCTTCGACACCTGGTTCCGCCGCTCCTGACCGGCGCGGACCACCCGACGGCCGCCCCGGCACGGGGCGGCCGTCGCCATGCGCGACGCGAGGTGCCGCTCTGTGCTCCCAGGGCCCCGCGGGGCGGAAGTTACGTAATGTTCAGCTGTGAAAAGTGCGTTTTCTGACATACATCGGCAGTAGGTTCTCTCCAGTACATTTCCCCCCAACTGGAGGTCGGCCTTGTCCATGAAACTCGGTCAGGTAGGACTCGCGGCGCTGCTCGTCGCGGGCGGAGCCGTCGCGGCTCCCGGCGTCGCCTCGGCGGCGCCCAAGGCGAAGGCGTGCACGCTCGGCACTTGGACGCTCACCAAGCACACCTTCTCCATGACCGACGAGGGCATCGCCATCAAGGGCTCCGGCGGCAAGGGCGTGAAGCTGACGGTCAAGGCCGGCTCGGTGGCCTACGACTTCAACAAGTCGGCGAAGGTGAACGCCAAGGCGACCGTCGACGGTGTCGACGTCGCGATCTGGGCGCAGTACAAGAAGTCCCTCACGCTGAGCGGCGCCTTCAAGGGCGGCAAGAGCGGCAGCTTCAAGTACAAGGGCTCCTCGGCCAAGGGCACCGCCACCGCTTCCAGCGGCACGCCGGGCACCCCGACCGACAGCTACAAGCTCGTTTCGGCCTACAAGAAGAACCAGGACGAGCCGATCGCGCCGCTCGCGGGCAAGTTCACCTGCGGCAAGAAGTCGCTGCACCTCTGGTACACGCTGAAGGACGGCGACAGCCAGCTCAAGACCGACATCTGGTACAAGCGCTGACCTCCGCGCACCAGCGCTGAGCTGCACGGGGCCCGTTTTCGGCGGGCCCCGTCCCTTCCGCCCGGCCCCTGCCGCTCCGGTGAGACTTGCGACCTTCTCGTACCGGGCGGTGCAGGTCGCCCGCGTCGTTCCCCGGACAGCAGAGGTGGATCTTGTTCGCAAGACTAGGTCAGGCAGGACTCGCGGCACTGCTCGTCGCGAGCGGCGTCGTCGCGGCTCCCCTCGCGGCTTCGGCCGCGGCAGGAAAGTGCGCCCTCGGCACATGGACGGTCACCAAGCACACGTTCCGTTTCTCCGGGGCAGGCTTCTCGTCGCGCGGAGGGGGCGGCAAGGGCGCGAAGCTCACCGTCAAGGCGAAGAGCCTCAAGTACGACTTCGCCAACGCGGCCCGGCTGACCGCGACCGTCGAGGAGTCCGGCGGCCAGACGACGGACACCTGGGCCAGGTACAGCAAGACCCTCACCTTGAGCGGTGTCTTCAAGGGAGGGAAGAAGGGCACCTTCGCGGTCGAACGCAAGACCGCCAAGGGTCCGGCGACGGTGAAGGCGTGGGAGGTCGGCGACCCCGACCCGGTCGAGACCTACAACCTGGCGTCCTCCCTGAAGTTCGGAGGCCTGGAGCCCCTCGTCCCGGTCAAGGGCGCGTTCACCTGCTCGAAGAGGGCGCTCCACCAGTCCCTCTCCCAGAAGAGCGGGGGCGTCACCGTCAGGATGGACGTCTGGTTCAGGCGCTGACGCGGACGGGCTCGGCACCGCGTGGGTCGCCGGCCGGATCTGGGCCCTGGAACGTGGCAAGTCCCGGTTACTGGGGAGTATTTCCGAAAAGTACCCATCGAGTGGGGCGTAAGCGTTGATATCTACGCTAAGGGTGGCAATCATGGCGTGGCGAGATGCGTCTGTAACACCCTGAGCCAGAGTTGTCCGCGGTGCCTCGCTGGTCCACGCCCACGACGGCCGGGTGCGGCGCGGACGACCCAAGGCGAGCGGCAGGGAGTGAGCGACGCCCTCCGGCGACCGAGCACTACGACGGGCAGGAACCATGACCCACCCCGAATCCACCGCCAAGCTCAACTGGCTCCTCGACGATCTGGTGGAGCGCGTCGAGCAGGTGCACCAGGCGGTCCTGCTCTCCCGTGACGGCCTCATGATGGGCGCGTCCCGCGGCGTCTCCAGGGCCGACGCGGAGTTCCTCTCCGCACTCTCGGCGGGCTTCAACAGCCTCGCCAACGGCGCCCGCGAGCACTTCAAGGCGCGCCAGGTCCGCCAGGCCGTCATCGAGATCGACGACAAGCTCTTCTTCGTCGTCCCGGCCGGCAGCGGAAGCTGCCTCGCCGTCCTCGCCGGAGCGGGCCAGAACGCGGGCCTCGTGGCCTACGAGATGGCCATGCTCATCAAGCGGGTCCGCCAGCACCTCGCGGCGGCACCGCGCCCGCAAGAGCACCGCCCGGCCGCGGGCTACAGGTAGGAGCCCCCATGGACGGTCCGAGAGAACGCGGCCCGAAGGAGCGCTGGGTCGGCAGGGACGCCGGCCCGCTCGTGCGCCCGTACACCATCACCCGGGGACGGACCCGGACGTCGGGCGTCAGGCTGGACCTGGTGACCATCCTCGTGGCGACCTGGAACCCCGTCCGCGACCACATGCGCCTCACCAGCGAGCAGCACAGGCTCCTCGCGATGTGCCGCAAGCCCATCACCATCGCCGACCTCGCGTCCGAGATCGACCTCCCTCTGAAGGTCGTGCACGTGCTGCTCGGCGACCTGTGCGAGCACGGCCTCCTCCAGGAGGTGCCGCAAGCGCAGCAGACCCCCACCGGGCGGCACGACGCCCGGCTACTGATGAGAGTCCTGAATGGCCTACGAGAACTCTGACGCGGTCGGCCCCGACGACCCGCGCGTGGCGTTGAAGATCCTCGTGGCGGGAGGCTTCGGCGTCGGCAAGACCACCCTCGTCGGCGCGGTCAGCGAGATCCGTCCGCTGCGCACCGAGGAGGACCTCACCGACGTCGGCGCGGGCGTCGACGACCTCACCGGCGTCGAGCGCAAGACGACCACCACCGTCGCGATGGACTTCGGCCGCCTCACCTTCGCCGACGGCCTCCGGCTGTACCTGTTCGGCACCCCCGGCCAGGAGCGCTTCTGGTTCATGTGGGACGAGATCGCCTACGGCGCGGTCGGCGCGGTGGTCCTCGCCGACACCCGGCGGCTGGAGGACTGCTTCGGCGCGATCGACTTCTTCGAACACCGCCGCATCCCGTTCGTCCTCGCCGTGAACTGCTTCGACGGCGCGGTCCGGCACTCGCCCGACGAACTGCGCGACGCGCTGGACATCGACGCCCACGTGCCCGTCGTCCTCTGCGACGTGCGCCGCCGCGAGTCCGTCAAGGAGGTCCTCATCTCCCTGATGGAACTCGCCATCGAAGGCGCCTCGACCAGCCCCGAGTCCTCGGCGCTCTCCGCCCGCCCGCCGTACTAGCGGACGCCGTTCCGGAGCCCCTCGCGCGATGGCGCGAGGGGCTCCGCGCCGTTCGGGGAGGTTTGCGCGCGGCTCCGAGCGGTCAGGGTAACCCGCACGGCACGCTCGGTGACTGCGGGGGTGGGATGCGTCGGGGAAAGGGGGGCCGCGGCCTTCACGCCGCCGCGTGCGCGGTGCTCGCGGTCGCGGGCGCGGGCTGCGGGGGCGGCGACGGCGGGCCACCTGTGGTGAACCTGTACAACGCGCCGCAGGAGAACCTCGCGGGGATCGTGGAGCGGTGCGAGCAGCAGGCGGGCGGGGCGTACCGGATCGCGCTGAACACGCTGCCGCGCGGGGCGGACGACCAGCGGGAGCAGCTGGTGCGGCGTTTGGCCGCCGGTGATCCCGGGCTCGACGTGCTCGGCCTCGACGTGACGTGGACCGCCGAGCTGGCGGAGGCGGGCTGGATCAGGGAGTGGAAGGGCGCCCACGCGGAGGCCGCCGTGAAGGGCACGCTGAAGCAGCCGCTGGACACGGCGACCTGGCACGGCAGGCTCTACGCGGCGCCGTACACGACGAACGTCCAACTGCTCTGGTACCGGTCCGACCTCATGCCGGAGCCTCCCGGCACTTGGGACGGGCTCATGCAGGAGTCCGCAAGGTTGGCACGTGAAGGCAAGCCGCACTACGGCGAGGTGACGGGAGCGCAGTACGAGGGCCTCGTCGTCTGGTTCAACAGCCTTGTGGAGTCCGCCGGAGGCAGCATCCTCACTCCGGACGGCGAACACGTCGCGTTGGGTCCGCCCGCCGAACGGGCGCTAAGGGTGATGCGCGCTTACGCCCGCTCCCAGGCCGCCGACCCTTCGCTGTCCAACACGAAGGAGGACGACGCGCGACTCGCCGTCGAAGCGGGACGCGCCGCCTATGAGGTGAACTGGCCGTTCGTGTACGCCGCGATGGCTTCCGGCCGCCCCGATCTGGTGCGGCACTTCAAGTGGGCGCCCTACCCGGGCATCGACGGGCCGGGAAGGGCGCCGCTGGGCGGGGCCAACTTCGCCGTCAGCCGGTACTCGGCGCATCCGGAGGCGGCGTTCGCGGCGGCGCTGTGCCTGCGCGATCCGGAGAGCCAGCGGATCGCCGCGACGAAGGACGGCCTCCCGCCGACGATCGAGTCCGTCTACGACGCCGAGGGCATGGCCGAGGCCTACCCGATGCGCGACGCGATCCTGCGAGCGCTGCGGACTGCGGCTCCGCGCCCGAAGACCCCGACCTACCAGAACGTCTCCACGGTGACCGCGGTGACGCTCTCGCCGCCCGCCGTGATCGACCCGCCGCGCACCTTGGCGACCCTCAGAGAGCTCATCGGGGACGCGCTGCAGAGCAAGGGGGTTCTCCCGTGAGCGCGGTACGGGACGACGGGCAGCGCGCGGAGCGAAGGCTCGGCCTATGGCTGTGCGCCCCCGCCGCCCTGGTGATGCTCCTCGTGGCCGCGTGGCCTGTCGTGTACTCGGTACTGCTGTCGTTCCAGCGCTACGACCTGCGCTTCCCCAAGGAGAAGGCATGGACGGGGCTCGACAACTACGCGACGGTACTGTCCAGCCCGTTCTGGTGGAACGCCTTGGGCGTCACCCTTCTCATCACCGTAGTGAGCGTCGCCTTGGAACTCGTCCTCGGCATGGCGATCGCCGTCGTCATGTACCGGACGCTCTTCGGGCGCGGCCTTGTCCGTACCGTGGTGCTCATCCCGTACGGGATCGTCACCGTCGCGGCGGCCTACGGCTGGAAGTACGCGTGGACGCCCGGCACCGGCTGGCTCGCGGGCCTCCTGCCCGAGGGGAGCGCGCCGCTCACCCAGCACTGGCCGGCGATCGGCGTCATCGTCCTCGCCGAGGTGTGGAAGACGACCCCGTTCATGGCGCTGCTGCTCATGGCGGGTCTCGCGCTCGTGCCCGAGGACGCGTTGCGCGCCGCCGCGATGGACGGCGCGGGCCCGTGGCAGCGGTTCCGGCTCGTCACGCTGCCGCTGATGCGGCCCGCGATCGTCGCGGCGCTGCTGTTCCGGCTGCTGGACGCGTTCCGCATCTTCGACAACATCTACGTGCTCACGAACGGCGCGCAGGACACGAGCTCGGTGTCAGTGATCGCTTACCACAATCTCATCGGCGGGCTGAACCTCGGCATCGGCTCCACCATGTCGGTGCTCATCTTCGCGATCGTGGCGGTGATCGCGTTCGTGTTCGTCAAGGGCCTCGGCGCGAGCGCGCCCACGGGGCGGCGCTGATGGGCGGGCGCGGCAGATGGGCGCTGCTGGACGTCGTCGTGCTGCTCTACGCGCTCGTCCCGGTCGCCTGGATCGCCTCGCTGTCGGTCAAGGACCCGGCGACGATCACCGACGGGTCCTTCTGGCCGACGAAGTGGACCTTGGCCAACTACCGGGGCATCTTCGCCGACGACGAGTTCACCCGCGGCCTCGTCAACTCGATCGGCATCGGGCTCATCTCGACGGCCATCGCGATCGCCATAGGCACGATGGCCGCCTACGCCGTCGCCCGGCTGGAGTTCCCGGGGCGGGCGGCCGTTCTCGGCGTCAGCCTGCTCGTCGCGATGTTCCCACAGATCTCGCTGGTGACGCCGCTGTTCCAGATCGAACGGGCGCTCGGCCTGTTCGACACCTGGCCGGGCCTCATCCTGCCCTACATCACCTTCGCGCTGCCGCTGACGATCTTCACGCTCGCGAACTTCTTCCGCGAGATCCCCTGGGACCTGGAGAAGGCCGCCCGAATGGACGGCGCGACCCCGCTCCAGGCGTTCCGGCTGGTCATCGCGCCGCTGGCGATGCCGGGGGTGGTGACGACCGCGATCCTCGCGTTCATCGTGTGCTGGAACGACTTCCTGTTCGCGATCTCGCTCACGTCCTCCAGCCGGGCCCGCACCGCGCCCGCGACGATCTCGTTCTTCACGGGGGCGTCGCAGTTCGAGGATCCGACGGGGTCGATCGCCGCGGCGGCCGTCGTCATCACCATCCCGATCGTGGTCTTCGTTCTGTTCTTCCAGCGCCGGATCGTCTCCGGGCTGACCTCCGGCGCGGTGAAAGGGTAGGAATGGCGGAGATCGTCCTCGACGGGGTCACGAAGCGGTTCCCGGACGGCACCGTGGCGGTCCAGGCACTCGACCTGGAGATCGGCGACGGCGAGTTCGTCGTCCTGGTCGGGCCGTCGGGGTGCGGGAAGTCGACGACGCTGAACATGATCGCGGGCCTGGAGCCGATCTCCGCCGGCGAACTGCGCATCGACGGGCAGCGGGTCAACGAGCGGGCTCCGCGCGACCGCGACATCGCGATGGTCTTCCAGTCTTATGCGCTGTATCCGCACATGACCGTCGCGGAGAACATCGGCTTCCCGCTGCGGCTCGCCAAGACGCCCAAGGAGGAGGCGGCGAGGCGCGTGGCGGAGGCGGCCCGCGTCCTCGACCTCGAAGGGCTCCTCGACCGCCGCCCCGCGAACCTGTCGGGCGGCCAGCGCCAGCGCGTCGCGATGGGCCGCGCGATCGTCCGCGACCCGAAGGCGTTCCTCATGGACGAGCCCCTGTCCAACCTCGACGCGGCGCTCCGCGTCCAGATGCGCACTATGATCTCCCGGCTCCAGAACCGGCTCGGCACCACCACCGTCTACGTCACCCACGACCAGACCGAGGCGATGACCCTGGCCGACCGCATCGTCCTGCTCCGCGAGGGAGAGGTCCAGCAGATCGGCACTCCCGACGCCCTGTACCGGACCCCCGCGAACCTCTTCACCGCAGGCTTCATCGGCTCGCCCGCGATGAACTTCTTTCCGGCCGAGGTGTCGGAAGGCTCCTTGCGCAGCGTGCTCGGCGAGGTCCCCCTGACGCCAAGGATCCGCGACGGGTTGGACGCGCACGGCACCCCCCGCGAGGTAATCCTCGGGCTGCGCCCCGAGGCCTTCGAGGACGCCCGGGTGGCGCACACGACGACGGGCGGACCGACCCTGTCCTTCACGGCCCGCACCGACATCGTGGAGTCACTCGGCGCGGAGAAGTTCGCCTACCTGGATCTTCCGGGCGCACCGACCGGGCCCGCCGAGGGCGGCCCCCCACAACTCGTCGCCAGACTGGACGCGAGTTCCCCGGCCCGCGAGGCCGAGCCCCTGGAACTCGTCTACACACCCGACTCCCTGCACCTGTTCGCCCCCGACACCGGCCGCTCCCTCACCTGACCGCCAGGCAGCGTCCCGCAGCACCCGGCGACCGAGCGGGCGCTGCCGAAGCGACGGGAGGGGTCCCCTTTCCGAGGGGATGTGGCGGTGCAGCGAAGGAGCGGCGGCTGGCGCGCGGCGTCCGAGGTGAACCGGCTCGAAGACCATGGAAGGTCGCCTGGGCTGTCAGGTCAGGGGGTGGGTCTTTTCGTCGGTGGGGAGGCGGCCGGCGATGACGGAGATCACTGCGAAGACGGGGGGCAGTAGGCCCGCGAAGAGGAAGATCGTGGGGACGGGGACGACTTCGGAGAGGGGGCCGGTCAGGGCGATGGACAAGGGGAGGAAGGCCAGGGAGACGAAGAAGTCGAGGCTGGCTATGCGGCCGAGCATGTGCGGGGGGACCCGGCGTTGGAGGAGGGTGCCCCAGATGACCATGCAGGCTCCGTCGGTCAGGCCCGCGATGAAGAGGCCGGCGGCCATGAGCCAGAAGGAGTCGGTGTAGCCGAGGACGGCGAGGGGGAGGTTGCCGAGGCCCCAGCCGAGGATCATCGTCGTCAGGTAGCGGCGGGGGAGGCGCCAGGAGGACACCGCCAGGGAGCCCAGGACGGCGCCGGTGCCGAAGGCCGTCAGGAGGAGGCCGTACACGCGCTCGCCGTCGGCGAAGGAGTCGCGGGCGAGGAACGGGAGCAGGACGTCCACCGGGCCCATGACGACCATGACCGTCAGGCACGCGAAGAGCAGCGTCCACAGGAGCCAGGGGGTGCGGCGGGTGAAGGTGAAGCCCTCGCGCAGTTCGCCGAAGACGCTCGGTTTTCCGGTCTCCGCTTCCGCGGGCTTCGGCGGAGCCTCCTTCGGGAGGAAGAGGACCAGGGCGAAGGCCGCCGCGTACAGGGCGGTGACGATCACGGCTCCGGCGGTCGGGGAGTGGGCGCCGACCAGGATTCCGGCCAGGGCGGGGCCGCCCGCCTGCTGGAGGGCCGGGCGCAGGGCGCCTTCGAGGCCGTTGGCGGCCAGGAGGTCGCCTTCGCGCAGGATCGACGGAAGGTAGGCCGTGTAAGCCGGGTAGTAGAACGCCGAGGCCGCGCCGAGCACGACCGACGCCACGCCGAGGTGCCAGAGCTGGATCATGCCCGCGGCCGACAGTACGGCGATCGCCGCGGTGGCCGCCGTGTTGAGGGCCTGCACCGCCACGAGCACCACGCGCTTGGACAGCCGGTCGGCGGCGATGCCCCCGGCCAGCGAGAACACCAGCATGCCCGCGGTCAGCCCCGGCGCGACCGCCGACAGCGCCAGCGCGCTGTCGCTGATCGCGATCACCTGGAAGACCAGCACGACCGCCCACATGCCCGCCGCGCCGAGCGACAGGGCCACCGAGGCGATCAGCGGCCGGTACGCGGGGGTCCGCAGCGGGGACAGGGCACGCCGGACACCTGCCCTGTCCTGCGGTTCCGTGATCTTCTCGACGCCCTCGACTGCCTCGGCCATCCGTCCTTCGTAGCAAGACGGCAGCGCAGGACGCCAACCTTTTTCCGGCTGGTCGCGTCGTAGAAGGCAGAGGGGGAAGGGCCCGGCCAAGGGCCGTCCGCGGGAGCCGTCCCAGGGGTGGGAGACGGGCTAGATCCGCCGCAGGCGGATGCGCTGGACGGCGTGGTCGGGCCCCTTGTGCATGACCAGGGTCGCGCGGGCGCGGGTGGGGAGGATGTTCTCGGTGAGGTTCCGCTCGTTGGTCTCGCGCCAGATCTCCCGGGCGAACGCGACGGCCTCCGGATCGCTCTGCGCCCGGGCCTGCGCGTGGAAGTAGGAGCGCGGGTCGGAGAAGCGGGTGCGGCGCAGCGCGAGGAAGCGCTCCACGTACCACTCGCGGATGTGCTCGACCTTGGCGTCGACGTAGATCGAGAAGTCGAAGTAGTCCGAGACGCTGAGCGACCCCGTCGGCGGCACCTGGAGGACGTTGATGCCCTCGAAGATCAGGATGTCGGGGGTCCGGACGGTCTGCCTCTGGTCCTTGACGATGTCGTATTCCAGATGGGAGTAGACGGGGATCGTCTGCTCCTTGGCCCCTGCCTTGATCCGGGAGATGAACCGCAGCAGGGCCCGCCGGTCGTAAGACTCGGGGAAGCCTTTGCGGGTCATCAGCCCGCGCCGCAGCAGTTCGGCGTTCGGGTAGAGGAAGTTGTCGGTCGTGACGAGTTCGACCCGGGGGTGCTCGGGCCAGCGCGCGAGCAGCGCCTGGAGGAGCCGCGCCACGGTCGACTTGCCTACGGCGACGCTTCCCGCCACGCCGATGATGAACGGGGTGGGCCGCACCGACTCGTTGAGGAAGGTGCTGAGGGCGTCGCGCAGGCCGCTGTCCCCGGTGAAGAAGAGGTTCAGGAGCCGGGTCATCGGCAGGTAGACGTCCTCGACCTCGTCGATGCCGATGGGGTCGCGCAGGCCCCGCACCTCGTCGAGGTCGGCTTCGGTGAGGGTGAGCGGCGTGTTCGCCCTGAGTTGCCTCCATGCCTCCCGGGAGAACTCGACGTAGGGGCTCGGGATCGGTTCCCAGGGCGCGTTCATGGGTGACGAGGGTAACGAGGGGGGTCGCCGACGCGGGTCGGCGGGCTCCAGTCTTTGTCGGATCGACAGATAGTGTGGCCTTCATGTGCGGAATCGTGGGTTACGTCGGTGGTCAGCAGGCCGAACAGGTCGTCGTTGACGGACTGGCGCGGCTTGAGTACCGGGGATACGACTCGGCGGGCATCGCGCTCGTCGTGGAGGGGCGGCTCGCGACGGCCAAGAAGGCCGGCAAGCTGATCAACCTCCGCAAGGTGCTGGAGGAGGAGCCCCCGCCCGCCTCCACGGTCGGGCTCGGGCACACCCGGTGGGCCACCCACGGCGCGCCGACCGACGCGAACGCGCACCCGCACGTCGACTGCGTCGGCCGGGTCGCGGTGATCCACAACGGAATCATCGAGAACTTCGCCACGCTGCGCGCCGAGCTGACCGAGCGCGGGCACGCTTTCCTCTCGGAGACCGACACCGAGGTCGTCGCGCACCTCCTGGAAGACGAAGTGGCCGAGCACGGGCTGGCCGAGGCCATGCGCCGCGTCTGCCGCCGCCTGGAGGGCGCCTACACCCTCGTCGCCGTCGACGCCCAGGACCCGGACGTGGTCGTCGGGGCGCGCCGGAACTCGCCCCTGGTCGTCGGCAAGGGCGTGGGCGAGAACTTCCTGGCCTCCGACGTCGCGGCGTTCATCGAGCACACCCGCGACGCGATCGAGCTGGGCCAGGACCAGGTGGTGGAGCTGCGCCGCGAGGGCGTCACCGTCACCGACTACGACGGGCGGCCCGCCGACGTCCGCGAGTACCACGTCGACTGGGACGTGTCGGCCGCCGAGAAGGGCGGCTACGACGCGTTCATGCTCAAGGAGATCGCCGAGCAGCCGCGCGCCGTCGCCGACACCCTGCTGGGCCGGGTCGGCGCGGACGGCCGCCTGCACCTCGACGAGATGCACATCACCGACGAGCAGCTCCGCGAGATCGACAAGATCATCATCATCGCGTGCGGCACGTCCTACCACGCGGGCATGATCGCCAAGTACGCGATCGAGCACTGGGCCGGGGTGCCGTGCGAGGTGGAGCTGGCCAGCGAGTTCCGCTACCGCGACCCGATCCTCACCAAGACCACCCTGGTGATCGCGATCTCCCAGTCGGGCGAGTCGATGGACACGCTCATGGCGGTCCGGCACGCGCGCGAGCAGAAGGCCCGCGTGCTGTGCATCTGCAACGTCAACGGCTCGACGATGCCGCGCGAGTGCGACGGCGTCCTGTACACCCACGCCGGTCCCGAGGTCGGCGTCGCGGCCACCAAGACGTTCCTGACCCAGCTCGTCGCGGTCTACCTGATCGCCCTGTACATCGCGCAGGTGCGCGGCACCAAGTGGGGCGACGAGGTCTTCGCCATGGTCCAGCTCCTCGGCTCCATGCCGGAGAAGGTGGAGAAGGTCCTGGAGACCATGGAGCCGGTGCGCGAGCTGGCCCGCTCCCTCGCCGACGAGAAGTCGGTGCTGTTCCTCGGCCGCCACGTGGGCTACCCGGTGGCGCTGGAGGGCGCGCTGAAGCTCAAGGAGCTCGCCTACATGCACGCCGAGGGCTTCGCGGCGGGCGAGCTGAAGCACGGGCCGATCGCGCTCATCGAGAACGGCCTGCCGGTGATCGTGGTGGTGCCGCCGCGCGCCCGCGCCGTGCTGCACGACAAGATCGTCTCCAACATCCAGGAGATCCGGGCCCGGGGCGCCCGCACGATCGTCATCGCCGAGGAGGGCGACGAGACCGTCGCGCCGTACTCGGACACGCTGATCGAGGTCCCGGCGGTGCCGACGCTGCTCCAGCCGCTGGTCACCACGATCCCGCTCCAGGTGTTCTCCTGCGAGCTGGCCACGGCCAAGGGCCACGACGTCGACCAGCCCCGCAACCTGGCCAAGTCCGTCACGGTCGAATAAGTCGCAACTCATCTCGCTCTCCCGGGAGATGACCCGCTACGGTGGTGATCTCCACGGGAGGGCGGGCCTTCATGTCGGGCGTCCGGGGCGTACTGCTGGTCGCGGGGAGCGACGTCCGCTCCAGGGTGCGCACCCGCCGCTGGAGGCGGCTGCTCCTCGGCTGGGCCGTGTTCATGGGGCTCGCCGCGGCCGCGGCCTGGTGGGGCTTCGCGGGACGGGAGGGCGCGGGCGTCGGCGTCTTCGGGACGCTGATGTGCGTCGTCCTCGTGGGGACACTGCTGATCGCACCCTTGGGGACGGCGCGGCCCGGCGATCGCGTGGACACGCCCTCCCTCACCCCGGCTGAGAACGCCCTGGGCGAGCTGCTGGCCGCCTGGGGCGCGGGCCTGGTGGTCCTCGCCGTAGCGGTGCCCTTCGCGGCGTCGCCCGTGTTCACCGGCGACGTCGGGGCGCCCGCCGCCCTGGTCGCGCTGTCGGTGACGGCCCTGCTCATCGGCGTGGTCTGCACGGTGTCCCAGGCCCTGCCCGGGGCGGCGGCGTCCTGCCTGGCGGTGCTCGGGCTGCTCTTCGGCACCGTGGTCGGCTACTCGAGCGTGTCGACGCTCGGGCCGGGGGAGAACGAGCGCCGCGGCTGGTGGGTGCTCACCGCCAGTCCGCTCGTGGTGGTCGCCGACGCGACCCCTCGCCTCAGCTCCTCTTTGTACTGCTATCCCCCGGGGAAGTTCGACGAGCCGCTCTGCCAGCGCGAGATGGCCCCGTTCGACGTGCTCGGAGAGGTCGGCGAATGGGCCCGGGACAGGGTGAGCGACGGGCACCGGTCGTATGAGCCCTTCGTCCGGGGGCAGGAACCGCCGCGGCCCGGCCCCGTCTGGCCCTACGGGTTCGGCTTCCACCTGGTCCTGGCCGCCGCGGCCGTCGCGGTGACGATCCGGCGGGCGCGACGGTCCGCGAAGGCCGTCGAGCCGGGAGTTCCGGCCCCCTGAGCCCGGTTCGGCCGGAGTGCGGCAACTTCTCCCGTTCCGTTGGCGTCTACCGCTGTCAAGGGGCTTCGGCGGCCGGGACGGGCCCCGCGAAGGGAGACCGCGCGTGGAGACCGTGCTTTCGGTGGCCGGGCAGGAGTTCCGCGCGAGGGCGCGCACCTGGCGCTGGCGGGCGCTGTTCGCCGCCTGGACCCTGGTCGTCGGGCTGCTCACCGTCGCCCTCTACGAACTGTTCGAGGGAGGGATCCTCAACCCGGATCGCGCGGCGTTCGGGGGCCTGATGGTCCTGGTCCCTCCGCTGATCATGCTCGTGACGCCCGCGCTCAGCGCGCGAGCGGCGGGGCGGCCGGCCGGGAGCGTGCTCGGCGGGTTCCTGGCCGACTGGGGCGTCGGGGCGCTGCTGCTGGCGCTCGCCCTCCCGTTCGTGGCCTACCCCGCGTTCGCGGGGGGCGCCGACCCGGTCCGGGTCCTGGTCGCCCTGGCGGTGGCGCTCCTGCTCCTCGGCGTGGTCTGCGCGCTCGTCACGTACTGCGCGGCGGTGGCGGGACGGGCCGTCTGGACGGTCGTGGTGTCATCGTTGACGGTCTTCGGCCTCGTCTTCGGCACGTGGATCGCCTACGCGGTGAGCCTGCTGGCCCTGCCGGACGACCTGTACGGCCCGCGAGCCTGGTGGCTGCTCGCGCCGAACCCGGTCGTCGTCCTCGCCGACGCGGTGCCGAGGGAGGACAACCTGATGCTGTGCGAGCCGTCCGGGCCCGGCCTGGCCTTCGAGCGCTGCCACCAGCGGGAACCGGACCTCGACCTGCTGACCGTTCTCAGTTTCGCCGTCCGCGACGTGAAGTCCGTCCCTGTGGCCTACGACGAGTACAACGAGGCGGCCGCCCTCGACGAGGGGACGCCGGGCGGAGAGGGCCTGACGGCGGTCTGGCCCTACGGCCTCGCCTTCGACCTCGTCCTCGCCGCCGGCGCGCTCACGCTCACCGCCCGACGGCGCCGCCGGGCCGCGTAGCCGGAGGCCCGGCGACCCATTCGCCGCTTCCACCATCACTGACCGCACGGCGCCTCGCACGGCGCCTCGGCACGGCGGCCCGTCCCGCCGCAGACCGGCGTTAGCCCTCGGTAGGCCCAGTGTCTCCCCGATGAGCCAGTGCCTCCGCCGATAAGCTCGCCGGGTGATCGTGGGCGTGGGGATCGACGTGGTGGACGTGGCGCGGTTTGGGGCGGCGCTGGAGCGGACGCCGAAGCTGGCCGAGCGGCTGTTCACCGAGGCCGAGCGGGGGCTGCCGGTGCGGTCGCTGGCGGCGCGGTTCGCGGCCAAGGAGGCGCTGGCCAAGGCGCTGGGGGCGCCGGGCGGGCTGCTGTGGACCGACGCGGAGATCCGCCGGGACGCCTCCGGCAGGCCGTCGCTGCACGTCGAGGGCACGATCTCGGCGGTCGCCGATCCGCTGGGGATCACCGCGTGGCATGTGTCGTTGAGCCACGACGGTGGAATCGCGACCGCCATGGTGATCGCGGAGGCGGGCTGAGCGGGTAGGACGCCCGGGAGACCCTTAGCGAGGAGGCGGCGGTGCGGCACGCGCACGCGGTGGACGAGGTCAGGGCCGCTGAGGCGGCGCTCATGGCGAGGCTGCCGGAGGGGACGCTGATGCAGCGGGCCGCGGCGGGGCTCGCCGCCGTGTGCGCGCAGCTCCTCGGCCGCCTCTACGGCTCCCGGGTGCTGCTGCTCGTCGGCAGCGGCGACAACGGGGGCGACGCGCTGTACGCGGGCGCGAGGCTGGCCCGCAGGGGAGCCCGCGTTACGGCCGCGCTGGCCGCCCCGAAGGCACATCCCGAAGGGCTCGCCGATCTACGGGCCGCCGGAGGCCGCGTACTGGAGCACGCCGCCCTGGAATCCCTGCTGGCTTCGGGAGCCGAGGACGAGTTCGAAGGCACCGACCTGGTGATCGACGGCCTTACCGGCATCGGCGGACGGGGCGCCCTGCGCGGCCTGTACGGGGCGCTCGTAGCCGCCCTGCCCGAGGACGCCGCCGTGGTGGCGTGCGACATCCCGAGCGGCGTGGACGCCGACACCGGCGAGGTGGCGGGAGAGGCGGTGCGGGCGGACGTGACGGTCACGTTCGGCACGCTCAAGCCAGGTCTGCTCATCGACCCCGGGGCCGAGCACGCGGGGGTCGTCGAACTGATCGACATCGGGCTCGCCGATCTCCCCGAGCCGTCGGTCGTGGCCCCGTCCACGTTCGACGTGCGGCCGCCGCGCCCTGCCGCGGAGACCGACAAGTACCGGCGCGGCGTCGTCGGCGTGATCGCGGGCGGCGCGCGGTTCACCGGGGCCGCGCTGCTGTCGGTCGGCGCGGCGCTGCGCGGCGGCGCGGGCATGGTCCGCTTCGCGTCCGCCGAGCGGGTGGTCGGCCTGGTGGACGCCCGCTGGCCGGAGACCGTCACGACGGTCCTGCCGGACGACGCCGAGCCCGACCTGGAGGCCGTCGGGCGCGTCCAGGCGTGGGTCGTCGGGCCCGGCCTCGGCGTGGACGAGCGCGGGGAACGCCTGGTCGAGGCGGTCCTGCGCACCGGCGTCCCGGTTCTGGTGGACGCCGACGGGCTCACCGTCCTCGCCCGCCTCCCGGCAGCGGAGCGCCGCGCCCTCCTGGACCGCCCGGCCCCGACCCTCCTCACCCCGCACGCGGGCGAGTTGTCCCGGCTGACGGGCGCCGACCGCGCCGAGATCGAGGCGGGCAGGCTCGGCCACGTGCGCGCCGCGGCGGCCGAGCTCGGCGTCACGGTCCTGCTCAAGGGCTCCACGACGCTCGTCGCCGACCCGGACGGGCCGGTGCGGGCGAATCTCACAGGGACGCCCTGGCTGGCGACGGCGGGCTCCGGAGACGTTCTGTCGGGCCTGGCCGGGGCGCTGCTCGCCCAGGGCGTCGCGGCGGCCGACGCGGGCGCGTGGGCCGCCCACCTGCACGGACTCGCCGCGCGCATCGCCGCCGCCCCCCGGCGCGGGCTCGCGCCCGCCCCGATCACCGCCGAGGACGTCCTGGCCGCGCTGCCCGAGGCGTTCGCGCAACTGCCCTGAGCTGCGCCGACCCCCGCGCGGTCTTGTCCGAGCGGGCCGCCGGGTGCGGCAGACTGGGGGACCATGACGCATCCGACGCGCGCGCTGGTCGACCTCTCGGCCATCGGGGACAATGTGCGGCTGCTCGCCGAGGTCGCGGGCCGGCCCGTGATGGCGATGGTCAAGGCCGACGCCTACGGGCACGGGGCCGTCCCGGTGGCGATGGCGGCGCTGGAGGCCGGCGCGTCCTGGCTCGGTGTGGCGTTCGCGCACGAGGCGCTGGCGCTGCGCGCGGCGGGGATCACCGCCCCGGTGCTGGCCGGGGTCGTCCCGCCCGGCACCGATCTGGCCGCGGCGATCGCGGGCCGGGTGGACCTGGGCGTCGGCTCGGTCCGGCTGGTCGGCGAGGTCGCCGCGGCGGCAGCGGCGGTCGGCGAGCCCGCGCGCGTCCATCTGAAGGCCGACACGGGGATGTCGCGCGGCGGGCAGACCCGGGAGGGCTGGCCCGCCCTGGTGGAGGCCGCGCTGAAGGCGGAGGCCGAGGGCGCCGTCCGGATCATCGGGATCTGGTCGCACATGGCCTGCTCCGACGAGCCGGAGCACCCGTCGGTGGCGCGGCAGACCGCGGCCTTCGCGGAGATGGTCGGCTACGCCGAGCGCGCCGGAGTGCGGCCCGAGCTGCGGCACCTGGCGAACTCCTCGGCGGCCCTGCACCTGCCGGAGACCCGGTGGGACCTCGTCCGGCCGGGCATCGCGATCTACGGCCTGAACCCCGCGCCGGCCCTGCCCGACCCGGGCCTGCGGCCCGCGATGACCCTCGTCTCCACGGTGACGGTCGCCAAGCGCGTCCCGGCGGGCTCGGGCGTCTCCTACGGCCACCTGTACACGACCGACAGGGAGACGACCGTCGCCCTGGTCCCCGCCGGGTACGCCGACGGGGTCCCGCGCGCGGGCAGCAACGTGCTGGAGGTGCTGGCCGCGGGCCGTCGCCGCAAGATCGCCGGACGGGTCTGCATGGACCAGTTCGTCCTGGACGTCGGCGACGATCCGGTCGCCGAAGGAGACGAGGTCGTCCTGTTCGGCCCCGGCGACCGCGGCGAGGCGACCGCGATCGACTGGGCGGACGCGGTCGGCACGGTGTCCTACGAGATAGTGACCCGTCTCGGCGGCCGGGTCCCGCGCGTCCACACCACCTGAACCGCCGCACCCCGATCCCCGCTGGGAGGACGACTTGGACGGACGGAGCAAGAGAAGGCTCGGCATCGCCGGAGCCGTCGCCGGGTTGGGCGCGGCAGGGCTGGGCGCGGCCGTGGCGGTCCGCCAGTACGCGGTCGGCCGGGTCGGCGCCCAGCCGGACCCGGAGGCCGCCGAGCCGTTCGGACGGCCGCGCGGCGACGCGCTGACCGTCCTGGCCGACGACGGCCTGCCCTTGTACGTAGAGATCGAGGAGCCGGAGATCCCGCCGCCTCCCGGCACGCCGACCCTGGTCTTCTGCCACGGTTACTGCCTCGACCTGCACACCTGGCACTACCAGCGGCGCGACCTCACGGGGTTCCGCCGGGTCGCCTGGGACCAGCGCAGCCACGGCAGGTCGGGGCGCAGCGATCCGCGCCGCGCGACCATCGACCAGACCGGCGCCGACCTCGCCGCGGTGCTGCGCGCGACGGTCCGCCCGGACGAGCCCGTGGTGCTCGTCGGCCACTCCATGGGCGGCATGACGGTGATGGCGTTCGCCGAGCGCCATCCCGAGGAGTTCGGCGTCCGGGTGCGCGGCGTCGCGCTGATCAACACCTCGATGGGCGACATCCAGCAGATGACGCTCGGGCTGCCGCTGGTCCTGGCCAAGGCGGCGCGCCCGATCGCGCCGCGGGTGATCCGGGGGCTCGGCCGCCGCGGGGCGCTGGTGGACTCCTCCCGCAAGATCGGCGCCGACCTCGCGTTCTGGGTGATCCGCCGGATGGGCTTCGCGGACCGGACGATCAGCCCGACGGTGGTGGACTTCGTGGAGCGGATGATCAGGGCGACGCCGTTCGAGGTGATCGCGGAGTTCTACCCGACCCTGATCGGGCACGACAAGCGCGCCGCCCTGGCCGTCCTGGACGGGATCCCGGCGCTGGTGATGACGGGCAGCGCCGATCTGCTGACCCCGGCCCAGCACGGCGCGGAGATCGCGGCGGGCCTTTCGGACGTGGAGTACCTGGCCGTCGAGCCCGCGGGGCACCTGCTGCCGATGGAGCACCACGCGCGGGTCACCGCGGCGGTCCGGGCGCTCGCCCTCAGGGCCGCCGAGGGCCCCGCGCAGGAGGAGCGGACGGCGTGAGCGCAGAAGGAGGAGCGGTGGAGATCGAGACTGCCGAGCGGATGCACGCCCTGGGGCTGGCCCTGGGCGGGCTGCTGCGCGCGGGCGACCTCGTGGTGCTGACGGGCGGCCTGGGCGCGGGCAAGACCACGCTCACGCGGGGCATCGGCGAGGGGCTGCGCGTGCGCGGCCCGGTGACTTCGCCCACGTTCGTCATCGCGCGGGTGCACCCGTCGCTCGCGGAGGGGCCGCCGCTGGTCCACGTGGACGCCTACCGGCTCGGCGGGTTCGCGGAGGTCGACGATCTCGACCTGGACGCCGAGCTCGCCGACGCGGTCACCGTCGTGGAGTGGGGTGAGGGACTGGTCGAGGGGCTGTCGGAGGACCGCCTGGAGGTGCGGATGAGCCGCCTCGGCGACACCGAGTCCCGCGTCGTGGAGATCACGGGCGTGGGGGCCCGCTGGGCGGGGTCCGACTTGAACGGGATCGTTCCAGATTAGATAGATATGCCCTGGTACTCGCAGTTTCTCGTTTGTGTGCCGTAACCTCTAGCGAACATCTTTGGTAAGAGCGCACTTTCCCGGGACGAGACGGGTATAGGAGTCCTCCAGTGGGTGGTCAGAGGCGAAGAAGCACCGGGTCTGAGCGGAGCATGGCGATCCTGCTCGCCGGGGCGCTCACAGGCGTGCTCGTGGTCTGTGCGATAGCCGGTCTGTTCATCCTGCGTAACGCGAAGAGCGACGAGACGCGGCTGGCGCCCGGCATCGGCCAGCAGGCCGACCCGTCGGGGGGCGAGAAGGGTGGGTTCGTCCCCCTCGAAGGCCCGCCGGACCCGTGCGGCATCCTCGCCGACGCCCCCGCGCGGCTCGTCCCCGGCAGCGAGCCGACCCCGGCGACCGCCACGGACACCGCCACCTCGGTCCGCTGCGCCTGGGGCGACGTCGGGCTCGGCGATGACCCCCGCGAGCTGACGCTGGAGCTGCGCTCCGTCTCCGGCGCCGACCCGATCGCCGGCGCCGAGGAGACCTTCGGCACCGAGCACGACGCCGACAAGGCGGGCGACAACCTCCTGCCCGGCCAGCGCCAGCGCTCCTTCGACGACCTGGACGAAGTCGGCGACCAGGCCTATGTGCTGTACCTCACCGAGAGCGCCTTCTCCCAGGCCGTCGTCAACGCCCGGGTCGGCAACGTCCTCGTGACCGTCACCTACGGCGGCAGCAAGGACGACGACACGCCGCTCGCGCAGGACGACTGCGTGGACGGGGCCACCGACGTCGCCGCCAAGGCGGTCGAGGCGATCAAGAAGATGGGATCGGCCTGACCCGACCGCCGTATAGGCTTGACGGTCGTGCTGGTACTGGCTTTCGACACCGCGACCTCGGCGGTCACCGCCGCGCTCTACGAGTGGTTCCCCGGCGGCGCGGCCCGCTCCGTCGCGGCCGTCACCGGGGTGGACCGGCAGCGCCACGCCGAGGTCCTCTCCCCGTCGATCTCCCGCGTCCTCGCCGAGGCCGGGGCGTCGCCCGGTGATCTCGACGCGATCGCCGTCGGAGTCGGCCCAGGGCCCTACACGGGCCTGCGGGTGGGCCTCGCGACGGCCGACGCCCTGGGCAACGCGCTGCGCATCCCCGTCCACGGGGTCTGCACGCTGGACGCGATCGCGTGGGAGAGCCGCCGCACCCAGCCGTTCGTGGTGGCCTCCGACGCGCGCCGCAAAGAGGTCTACTGGGCGCGCTACGACTCCTTCGACAGACGGGTGAGCGAACCGTCGGTCGGCCCCGCCGCCGACGCCGCGCTCTGGGACCTGCCCGTGATCGGCGAAGGCGCCGCGCTGTACGCCGCGGCGTTCTCGGGGAGCCCCGGCGAAAACGATCCGGTGCTGCCCTCGGCGGGCGCGATAGCGGAGATCGCCATCGCGCGGCTGTCGGGCCGCCCAGGGCTGCCGCTGCTGGCGCCCGAGCCGCTCTACCTGCGCCGCCCCGACGCCCAGGAGATCGGCGCACGGAAGAAGGCGAGCCAGTGACCGACGCGAAGATCCGGCCCATGTCGACCGCGGACCTGCCCGCGGCGATGGTGCTGGAGCACGAGCTGTTCGGCGACGAGTCCTGGACCGAGGGCATGCTCCTCGAAGAGCTCGCCGCGATGCCCGACACCCGGCACTACATCGTGCTGGAGGAGGCGGGCCGGGTCGTCGGCTACGCGGGCCTGGCCGCCGTGGCCGGGGACGGCGACGTGCAGACGATCGGCGTGTCCGCCGCCAGCCAGGGCCGCGGCCTGGGCGCCGCGCTGCTCACCGAGCTGCTGGCCGAGGCGGCCCGGCGCGGCTGCCGCCGGGTCTTCCTGGAGGTCCGCGCCGACAACGAGCCGGCCCAGAAGATGTACGAGAAGTTTGGCTTCGTCCGGATCGGCGTGCGCAAGCGCTACTACCAGCCGTCCGGAGTGGACGCGATCATGATGCGGAGGGACGAGCCGTGACCGAACCCCTGGTGCTGGGCATCGAGACCTCCTGCGACGAGACCGGTATCGGCATCGTCCGCGGGCACACCCTTCTGGCCGACACCGTGGCCTCCAGCGTCGACGAGCACGTCCGCTTCGGCGGGGTCGTGCCGGAGGTCGCCAGCCGCGCCCACCTGGAGGCGATGACCCCGACGATCGACCGGGCGCTGGCCGAGGCCGGGGTGTCCCTGGCCGATCTCGACGCGATCGCCGTCACCGCGGGTCCCGGGCTCGCGGGCGCGCTGATGGTCGGCGTCGCCGCCGCCAAGGCCTACGCCCTCGCGCTCGGCAAGCCGCTGTACGGCGTGAACCACCTGGCCGCCCATGTGGCGGTCGACCAGTTGGAGCACGGGCCGCTGCCCAAGCCGTGCGTGTCGCTGCTGGTCTCCGGCGGCCACTCCTCGCTGCTGCTGGTGCCCGACGTGGCCCGCGACGTCCGCTCGCTCGGCTCGACCGTCGACGACGCGGCGGGCGAGGCGTTCGACAAGGTGGCCCGGGTCCTCGACCTGGGCTTCCCCGGCGGCCCGATCATCGACCGCAGGGCCCGGGAGGGCGACCCGCGCTCGATCGCCTTCCCGCGCGGCAAGATCGACGACGGCACCTACGACTTCTCCTTCTCCGGCCTGAAGTCGGCCGTCGCGCGCTGGGTGGAGGCCAAGGAGCGGGCCGGCGAGTCCGTGCCGGTGGCCGACGTCGCCGCGTCCTTCCAGGAGGCCGTCGTCGACGTCCTCACCCGGAAGGCCATCGCGGTCTGCAAGGACAACGGCGTCGACCACCTGCAGATCGGCGGCGGCGTGGCCGCGAACTCCCGCCTCCGCGAGATGGCCGCCCAACGCTGCGAGAAGGCGGGCATCCGCCTCCGCGTCCCGAGGCCGGGCCTCTGCACCGACAACGGCGCCATGGTCGCGGCCCTGGGCGCCGAACTCGTCGCCTCCGGCCTGGAGGACTCCCGCCTGGACATCCCGGCCGACTCCTCCCTCCCGGTGACGACGGTCCGCCTCTGACCCCTGTCCCACGTTCCACTCGGTGCCCGGCCGCGGTCTCATGACCGCGGCCGGGCCTTTTTCTGTCGCGGTGCTGTAGCGGCGCGGATCATCGCAGGATCCTTATGATCACTTAACATCTAAATACCTATAGTGCTATGAGACTAGATAAATGGAGAACCGGTGATCGAGTTCCATCTGGACGGCAGATCAGGCGTCTCGCCGTACCTGCAGCTGGTCCAGCAGGTACGGCGGGCTCTGCGGCTCGGTCTGCTGCGCGAGGGCGACCAGCTGCCGACCGTCAAGGAGGTCGTGGCGCACCTGGCGATCAACCCCAACACGGTGCTCAAGGCCTACCGGGAGCTCGAACACGAGGGCCTGGTGTCCGCCCGGCAGGGGGTCGGGACGTTCGTGACGAGGACGCTCACCGACGCCTCCCTGGCGGCGCACGGCCCGCTGCGCCGGGACCTGCGGCGCTGGCTGGCCGAGGCCCGCCTGGCCGGCCTCGACGACGAGAGCATCGAGGCCCTGTTCATGACCACGTTTCGGACCGCCGCTCAGGAGGACATAGCGTGACCGCTGTTCTACAGGCCCGAGGGCTGGGCAAGAAGTACCGGAAACGATGGGCGCTGCGGGACTGCACCATCGACATACCGGCGGGGCACGTCGTCGGGCTGGTCGGCCCCAACGGAGCCGGCAAGACGACCCTGCTGAAACTGGCCGCAGGCCGGCTGGAACCGACGGTGGGCACCATCACCGTCCTCGGCGGCCCCCCTGCCGACGACCCGGCGCAGCTGGCCAAGGTCGGATTCGTCGCCCAGGACACCCCCGTCTACTCCGGGCTCACCATCGCCGAGCACCTGCGGCTGGGCGAGCGGCTCAACCCCGGCTGGGACCAGGTGGTGGCGCGGGAGCGGATCGCCCGGCTCGGCCTGGATCCCGCGAGCCGGGCGGGCAAGCTGTCCGGCGGGCAGCGCGCCCAGCTCGCCCTGACCCTCGGCCTGGCCAAACGGCCCGAACTGCTGCTCCTCGACGAGCCCGTCGCCTCGCTCGACCCGCTCGCCCGGCGGGAGTTCCTGCGGGGCCTGATGGAGGCCACCGCCGAGCACGAGCTCAGCGTGGTGCTGTCCTCGCACCTGGTCTCCGACGTGGAAAGGACCTGCGACTACCTGATCGTCCTCGTCGACTCGCAGGTCCAGGTCGCCGGAAGATCCGACGACCTCCTGGCCGGGCACCACCGGCTCACCGGCCCGCGCCGCGACTCCGCCACCCTGCCCGCCGACCAGCGCGTCGTCTCCGCACGGCACACCGACCGGCAGAGCACCTTCGTCGTCCAGACGCGCGCCCCGATCCTCGATCCCGCCTGGACCGTCAGCGAGCTCAGCCTGGAAGACCTCGTCCTGGCCTACATGGACAAGTCCACCACCGTCGGCAGGCGGGCCGACCTGGAGGTCCTGGGATGATCTGGCTGACCTGGCGCCAGTTCCGCGGCGCGGCAGTGGCGATGGCCGTCCTGCTGGCGGCGCTCGCCGCCGTCCTGCTGCTGACCGGCCCCCGCATGGCCGCCGACTACTCCGACGGGATCGCCTCCTGCCTACCCGGCGAGGAGTGCGCGGACTTCTACGACCGGTTCTTCGACGACTACCAGCTCCCCTTCCTGGCCGCCACCCTCGTCGTGCTGATCCTGCCCGCCCTGATCGGGCTCTTCTGGGGAGCGCCGCTGATCACCCGGGAGCTGGAGGCGGGCACGCACCTGCTGGTGTGGAGCCAGAGCATCACCAGGACCCGGTGGCTGGCGGTCAAGCTCGGGTTCACCGGGCTGGTCGCCACCGCCGCCGCGGGAGTGAGCGGCGTCGCGGTGACCTGGTGGTCCGGCCCCCTGGACCGGTCCGCGCCGCAGGGCTACGCGCTCATGGACCCCCTGGTGTTCAGCGGGCGGGGGATCGCCCCCCTGGGATATGCGGCCTTCGCCTTCGTCCTGGGGGTGACCGTGGGGATGCTCGTCCGCCGCACCCTGCCCGCCATGGCCCTCACCCTGGCCGTCTTCGCCGTCGTCCAGATCGGCATGCCCCTGCTGGCCAGACCGCACCTGATCCCGCCCGTCACCTCGACCTTCGAACTGGTCCAGGAGAACGTCGACCACCTCAACGTCGGCCGCGACGGGGTCTTCGCCGTGAGCTTGGGGACGGCGATCCCCGGGCACACGGGCGCCTGGGTCCTGTCCAGTGCCCTCGTCGATCCGTCGGGACGCACGATCGCCGACGCAGGAGAGCAGGGCGTGGTCCCGGTCTCGGTCACCTCGGGGCCCTGCTCGCCGGCGCAGGCCGGGCCGGGGTGCCTGGCCGAGATCAACCGGCTCGGCTACCGGCAGAAGGCCACCTACCAGCCCCTTGAGCGGTTCTGGCCCCTGCAGTGGATCGAGACCGGGATCTACGCCCTGCTCGCCCTCGGCCTCACCCTGCTCTCCTTCCGGTGGATCCGCAGGCGCCTGTCATGACGGCCCGGACCGTGGCGGCCGGGCTCGCCCTCCTCCTGGCGGCGGCCTGCGCGGCACCGGCACCGCCGCGCGACCGGGCCGGCACAGCGGCCGGCACGGTCTGCGCGCCGCCCCAAGGAGCCCCCGGGCCGGAGACGGCCACCACGATCGACGTGATCGAGCAGGCGTACTTCTGCATCCTCGGCGACTACTACAGCGGCGCCACGCTGGACGCCCGCGCACTGCTGACCGCCGGATGGATCGCCCTGATCCAGGAGCTCGGCCGCAACGGACACGATCTGCCCGAAGCGACCATGCCCGCGTTGACCGGCGACCGGAAAGCCGACTGGGCGGCCTTCGAAGGCGTCTACCGCAAGACCACCGACCACTTCCCCGACCAGCGCGACGCGCTGGCCGTCGTCACCCTCGAAGCCATCGTGGCCGCCCTCGGCGACGACCACGCCCACTGGGAGCACGGCGTCGAGCGGCCTCCCGGCTACTACGACGGTGACGGCTACGGCCTGGGCCTCCGGGCGAACGTCGCCGGCCCGCAGGCGCGGACCGATCCCGGAGCCGCCGTGGCCCCGCTGTTCGTCACCGCCGTGGAGGGCGGCGCGGCGCGGGCCGCCGGACTGCGCCCAGGCGACGTCATCGAGTCGATCGACGGATCGGCGCCGTTCATCGACGGGAAGGCCACCCCCGCGATCGCCGCCCTCTACCCGCGCTATCCGCAGGCCCGCCCCGTGCGGCTCCGGCTCCTGCGCCAGACGACCGGCCGCCGCTGGAGCGTCACGCTGCGGCCCGGCCTCTACCAGCGGGATCCGGCCGACCTGCGCGTCGTGCGGTCGAAGCTGCTGGAGGACGACACCGCCTATGTGCGCCTGACCGGGTTCACCCCCGACTCCGCCGACAGGGTTTTCAAGGAGATCGCCAGGCAGCGCACCGGCCGTTCCCTCACCGGCGTCGTGCTGGACCTGCGCGGCAACGGCGGCGGTCTTCCCAAGGAGGCGACCCGGCTGGTGAGCGCGTTCGTCCACGGGAAGGTCACCGCCTACTTCTGCACCGTCGACGGGGCGTGCGAGGCGTCACGGACCGACGACACCGTCGCTCTGCTCGACCTGCCGCTCGTGGTGCTCACCGACCGCGGCTGCGCCTCGGCGTGCGAGCACTTCGGCTCCGCCGTCAAGGACCTGCGCGCCGGTCTGCTGGTGGGGACCAGGACCGCCGGGGTCATCTCCGGCCCGGCGCGGTCGTACCTGCTCAGCGACAACACCAGGCTGAGCTTTCCCGCCGCACACCATCTGGGGCCCGACCGGGAGGTGCTCGACCGGATCGGCGTCCCGCCCGACCACCACGTGCCCCTGACACCCGAGGACGCGGCCGCCGGGCGCGATCCCGCCCTCGCCAAGGCCTTGACCCTGCTGCACGAGTGAGGACACTTCGATGAGACAGATCCCGGCGATCGCCGCGGCACTGGCCGTCCTCGCCGCGGCCGCCTGCAGCGCCCCCGCCCCGCCCAGGACCGCCGCCACAGCGCCGCCGCCGGCCGGCCCCGCCACCCTGCCCGCGCCCACCGGCGCCCATCCGGTCGGCACCACCGCCCTGTACCTGAAGGACGCCTCCCGCCCCGACCCCTGGAACCTCGACGTCGACGCCAGGGAGCTCAAGGTCACCCTGTGGTATCCGACCGAGCAGAGGGACGGGCAGCGGGCCCCGTACATGACGGCGAAGGAATCCGAACTCAACCTGAATGGCGCGAAGGTCACCGGCGTGCCTTACGACACGCTGAGCAAGACGCACACGAACGCCGTCGCGGACGCCGAACCCGCGGGGCGAAGGCTTCCGCTGGTGGTGCTCTCACCCGGCTTCACCAAGCCTGTGAGCACGCTCACGTCCCTCGCCGAGGAACTGGCCAGCCAGGGGTATGTCGTCGCCGGGATCGACCACCCCTACGAGAGCCACGCCACGACCCTCCCGGGCGGGCGGATCGCCGCATGCATCGCGTGCGACAGCGACGCCGACCCGGGCTTCGGCACGGGCGTCGTCCAGGGCCGGGCGGACGACGTCTCCTTCGTCCTCGACCGGTTGCCGTCCGCGTGGCACGGCGCCGGTCTGATCGACCGCTCCCGGATCGCGATGGCGGGCCAGTCGATCGGCGGCGCGAGCGCGTTGGCGGCCATGGTGAAGGACTCACGCGTGCGCGCCGGGATCGACATGGACGGCACCACCTACGCCAGGATTCCCCAGGAAGGGCTCTCCCGGCCGTTCATGTTCCTGGGCTCACCGCAGCACGTCCCCGGCGGCGGCGACGCCTCATGGGACCGCGACTGGAAGCTGCTGACCGGGTGGAAGCGCTGGATCGTCCTGTCGGGCGCCGAACACCAGTCCTTCACCGACACCCCCCTGCTGGAAGCCTCCCTCGGCATCACCTCCGCCTTCGGCGTTCTCTCTGCGGCACGCGCCACCGAGCTCACCCGCACTTACGTGACGGCCTTCCTCGACCAGCACCTGCGGGCCGAGCGCCGCCGCCTGCTGGACGGACCGTCACCGGACCACCCCGAGGCCGAACTCTGCACCCCGGCCGACGGGACCTGCGAGTGAGGAGCGCACGCCGCTAGACGGTCAGTTCGAACCAGACGATCTTGCCGGAGGCGGTGCGGGTGGCGCCCCAGCGGCGGGCGAGGCGGGAGACGAGCTGGAGGCCTCGGCCGCCCTCGTCGTCCTCGTGGGCGTCGCGGAGGACGGGGAGGGTGTACTCGTCGTCCATGACCTCGACGAGCAGGTGCTCGGTCTGGACGAGGCGCAGTTCGATCGGGCGGGTGGCGAAGCGGACGGCGTTGGTGACGACCTCGGTGGCGAGCAGTTCGGTGATCTCGATCTGGTCGGTGAGGCCCCAGCTGCGCAGGGTCGCGCGGATCAGGCGGCGGATCCGCGAGGGCGTGGTGCGGCGCGGCTCCAGCATCCAGCGGGCGACGTTCGCGGCGGGGATGCCGGTGAGGTCGGCCATGAGCACGGCCACGTCGTCGCTGCGGTCGTCGATCTGGAGATGGCGCAGGACGTCGTCGCACTGGGCGTCGAGGGTGAGGCGGCGGCCGTCGAGGGCGGCGCGCAGATGCTCCAGGCCCTCGGTGATGTCCCGGCCGCGCACCTCGACGAGGCCGTCGGTGCACAGGACGAGCCGGTCGCCGTCGTGCACGGGCACCTCGATCGGCTCGAACGCGACCCCGCCGACGCCGATCGGCACGCCCTCGGGCACGTCGAGGAGTTCGGCGCGGCCGTCGGAGCGGACGAGGATCGGCGGCAGGTGCCCGGCGTTGGCGAACGTGCAGCGCCGCGCCACCGGGTCGTAGACGGCGTACATGCAGGTGGCGAGGTGGTTCTCGCCGAGGCCCTGGGCGAGCCCGTCGAGCTGGCGCAGCACCTGGTCGGGCGGCAGGTCGAGGGCGGCGAGGGTCTGCACGGACGTGCGGAGCTGGCCCATGATCGCCGCCGACCGCATCCCGTGGCCCATGACGTCGCCGACGACGAGCGCGACCCGGCTGCCGGGCAGCCCGATCGCGTCGAACCAGTCGCCACCGACGCGGGCGTGGTCGCTGGCGGGCAGGTAGCGGTGGGTGATCTCGACCCCGGCGAAGCGCGGCAGCCGGTTGGGCAGCATGCTGCGCTGGAGCGTGTCGGCGGCGGCGGCCTCCTGCCGGTACCGGTGCGCGTTGTCGGCGGCCAGGGCGGCCTGGGCGACGAGCTGCTCGGCCATGAGCGCGTCGACCTCGTCGCCTTCGGGGCCGTCGAGCAGGACGGCCCCGAGCGTCCTGCCGCGGACCCGCATCGGCAGGGCCAGCAGATCGCCCTCGCGCAGGGCCGCGCCGGACGCCACGGCCCGCTGAGCGGCCTCCTCGGGCTGCTTGGGGCCGGCGACCAGGCGCAGGTCGTCGCCGAAGTCGGCGCGGTGGCCGAACAGGCTCTCGGCGAGGTAGACGCTGGCGCTGCCCGCGAGGCGCGGCACCAGCGCGCTGACCAGGGACCGGGCGCTCTCGGCGGCGTCGAGGCGGGTGCCGATGCGCGCGGCGGCGTCACCGAGGAAGGCCAGGCGCTCCTTGAGGCTCTCGGCGGACTCGCTCACATCAGACCCGGCGGCAGTTGTAGAAGAGCTGGATCTCCGGGACCGCCTGGGTCGTGGCGGGCGCGTAGCTCAGCACGTGCTCTTCCTCGACGGCGAACCCGGCGGCCTCCACGGCCTCGCGCAACTCGTCGCGCAGCAGCCCGGAGACGAGCAGGTCCTGGCCGAGGAACGAGATCGGGAACTCCTCAAGGTCGGCCTCGACCATCGACAGGCAGAAGAATCCGCCAGGTCTGAGCAGCTTGTGGATCTGCGCCAGCGCCTCGGGGATGCCGGGCACCGGCAGCATGAGCAGGACGAAGAAGGCGACGACGGCGTCGTACTCGCCGGTGACGTCGCGCAGGTCGGCCTGGCGGAACTCGCCTTCGGGGACGTTCTGCGCGGCGATCCGCACCATCTCGGCGCTGAGGTCCACGCCGGTGACCCGGTGCCCGCCTCCGGTGAGCTGGGCGGCCGTCGGCAGGCCGGTGCCGCAGCCGAGGTCGAGGACGTGGGAACCGGGGGCGAGGCGGTCCAGGAGCCAGGCGCCGGCCGCGGTCTGCCCCTCCTTGTGCGGGAAGGCCTCGTCGTATCGGGCGCCGATCACATCGAACGCCGCGGCGTGGCGTCTTTCTCGTTCAGCCCACTTGGTCACTGCGCAGGGCCCCTGGGGTCGAAGGTGACTGTTGACTCGGTTGGCCACTTTAGAGGGCTTTGTAGTCAATGTGGGGAAGTTCCCGAATTGACCGCGTGTGATGTGGCTTTCTTGCGAAGATTCCCAAAGTGGATCTTCCTAGGGAGGCTTCTCCAATGCAGGAACCCGTACCGCACGCCGTCAGCCGCCGCTCGATCATGACCGGGCTGGTCGCGGGCGCCCTCGTCGTAGGGCTCGACCCCGTCAGCCGGACCTGGGTGACCGCGGCCAGCGCCGCCGGACCCTTCGACGCATGCCCCTCGCTCGACGGCACGCTGCGCACCGACGCCGCGTCTTTGGCCGCCGCCGCCGACGACTTCGGACACATCGTCAGCAGGACCCCCCTCGCCGTCCTCGAACCGGGCTCCG
Source organism: Actinocorallia aurea (assembly GCF_054783995.1). Taxonomy (NCBI): domain Bacteria; kingdom Bacillati; phylum Actinomycetota; class Actinomycetes; order Streptosporangiales; family Thermomonosporaceae; genus Actinocorallia; species Actinocorallia aurea. The sequence goes on along the minus strand of NZ_BAAGPQ010000002.1, from coordinate 1,144,400 downwards.
TGCGCGACATCGCCAAGATGGTGAAGTTCTGCCGCGCCCGCGGGATCAAGGTGGCCGCACGTGGCCAGGGCCACACCACCCACGGGCAGTCCCAAGTCGCGGGCGGGCTCGTCATCGAGACCGCGCCGCTGGACTCCGTCCGGATCCTGGGAGACAGGGCCGTCGTCGGAGGCGGCGTCCTGTGGAGCGCGCTCGTGCGGGCCGCGGTCTCCCAGGGCCTCACCCCGCCGACCCTCACCGACTACCTCGGGCTGTCCGTCGGCGGCACCCTCTCGGCCGGCGGCGTCGGCGGCGCGATCATCCACCACGGGGCCCAGGTCGACAACGTCCTCGAACTCGAGGTCGTCACCGGCAAGGGCGACGTGCTGCGGTGCTCGCCGACCCTGCGCAAGGACCTCTTCGACGCCGTCCGCGGCGGCCTCGGCCAGGTCGGGATCATCACCGAGGCGGTCGTCCGGCTCGTCCCGGCGCCCGCCACCGTCCGCCGCTACAACCTCTACTACGACTCCGTCGCCGACCTCACCGCCGCGCAGATCGCCATGGCCGAGGACGGCAGGTTCGGCTACCTCGAAGGCTCCCTCGCCGTCGTCGAAGGCGGCCACACCTTCATGATGGAGGCCGTCGCCTTCGACGCGACCCCCGCCGACGACGACGCCCTCATCGGCGACCTCACCCACACGTCCGTCACCATCGACGACCTCACCTATTGGGACTTCGCCGACCGGATCGGCCCCGTCGTCGCGATCCTGGAGTCCATCGGCGAGTGGCAGCGGCCGCACCCGTGGCTGGACAGCATCGTGGCCGCCTCCGCCGTCGACGAACTCGTCACCGGGGCGCTGCCCGGACTCACCCCCGCCAACATCGGGCTGAGCGCCGTGCTGCTGCTGTACCCCATCCCGACCGCCAAGGTGAAGGCCCCGCTCCTGCGGCTGGGCTCGGCCGGCGAGGACCATGCGTTCCTGTTCTCCCTGCTGCGCACCTCCTCGCCCGGCTCCGCGGACCCGGCCGCCATGATCGCCCTCAACAAGGCGTTCTACGAGCAGACCCGGGCCCGCGGCGGCGGCTGGTACCCGATCGGCTCGAACCCGCTGAGCAAGGCCGACTGGCAGGCCCACTTCGGTCCCGCCTGGCCGGCGTTCAAGGCCGCGAAGACGAAGTACGACCCGTCGAAGATCCTCGCCCCAGGACAGGGAATCTTCTGATGTCCCCGGGCGGGACGCCTCGCGGCGTCCCGCCCGCTCACGCGTCAGTGAGCTGCTTGCCTTCGGGCTCGTCGGCTTCGGGCGCCGCCTCCTCGGCCTCGGGCGCCGCGCGCCGGGCCCGCAGCGCCGCCGAGACGGCCGCCGCGACCAGGCAGAGGATCGCCGAGCCGTACCAGGCCGCGTCGTAGGCGCCGAGTTCGTCCCGCACGAGGCCCGCGGCGATCGCGGCGGCGGCCGCGCCGATCATGTGCGAGGCGAACACCCAGCCGAAGACGATCGCGCCGTCGGATCCGAAGATCCTGGCGCACAGGGCGACCGTGGGCGGCACCGTGGCCACCCAGTCGAGCCCGTACAGCACGATGAACAGGATGATCTCCGGCGACGTCGCGCTCGGCGGGTTCCCGGACGCCAGCAGGGTCGGCAGGACGAGCAGGGACAGCCCGCGCAGCCCGTAGTAGACCAGCAGGAGCTTCGCCGGATCGAACCTGTCGGTGAGCCAGCCGCTGAAGATGGTGCCCGCCACGTCGAAGATCCCGATGACGGCCAGCAGGCCCGCCGCGGCCTGCTCGGGCATGCCGTGGTCGTGCGCGGCGGGGATGAAGTGGGTGCCGACCAGGCCGTTCGTGCTCGCCCCGCACACGAAGAACCCGATCGCGAGGTACCAGAAGGCGCGGTGGCGGGCCGCCTCGCGCAGCGTGCGCAGGGCGTGGCCCGCCGCGCCCTCGCGCCTCGCGCGGACGACGGGGGCGTCGGCGCCGTAGGCGGTGAGCCCGACCTCCTCGGGGGAGTCCCGCAGGAGGAACCAGACGAAGGGGACCACCGCGAGGGCGCAGAGCGACACCGCGACCGAGGCGGTCCGCCAGCCGGGGCCCTCCGCCAGCGCCGCGAGGACCGGCAGGAAGACCAGCTGGCCGGTCGCGCCGCCCGCGGTGAGCACGCCCATCACCAGGCCCCTGCGCCGGGTGAACCAGCGCTCGGCGAGCGTCGCGGCGAACACCAGCGCCATCGACCCCGTGCCGAGGCCGACCAGGACGCCCCACAGGGCGACGAGCTGCCAGCTCGCGGTCATCCAGACGGTGAGGCCGCTGCCCGCGGCGATGAGCACGAGCGCGGCCGAGACGACCCGGCGCATCCCGAAGCGGTCCATGAGCGCGGCGGCGAACGGCGCGGTGACGCCGTACAGGACGAGGTTGACCGAGACTGCCAGCGAGACGGTGCCGCTGGACCAGCCGAACTCCTCGCGCAGGGGGTTGATCATCGTGCCGGGGGTGGCGCGGAACCCGGCGGCGCCCATGATCGCGATGAGGGCGACGCCGCTGACGACCCACGCTCTGTGCAGCTTCATGCCGAGAAGTCTCGCCGACGCCGCCGGATGCCCGTGAGTGTCCCAAAGGACAACTAACGAAAGATTCCGGACAGTAGGCTGAGCGGCATGCCCCACCGCGTCGCCGTACTCGTCATGGACGACTTCGCCACCCTCGACGTCGGCGTGCCCGGCCAGGTTTTCTGGGCGGCGCGGGAACCCGCCGACTACGAGGTCCTCACCTGCACCGACGGCGGCCGCCCCGTCCGCTGCCAGGCCGGGTACAGCATCACGCCCGACCACGACCTGTCCCTCCTCGCGGGCGCCGACACCGTCGTCGTCCCGGGCGTGCACGGCGGTGCGGCCATGGACGGCGTCATCTCCGACGGCGTCCGCGACGCCCTGCGCGGCACTTCCGCCCGGATCATGTCGATCTGCACCGGTGCGTTCGTGCTCGGCGCGGCGGGCCTCCTCGACGGTCGCCGGGCCACCACCCACTGGCGCAACGCGGCGGCCCTCGCCGCGCTGTTCCCCGAGGTGGAGGTCGATCCGGACGTCCTGTTCGTCGACGAGGGCGACATCCTCACCTCCGCGGGGGTCGCCTCCGGGATCGACCTGTGCCTGCACGTCATCCGGCGCGACCACGGCGCCGAGGTCGCCAACCGGACGGCCCGCCGCTGCGTCACCTCGCCGATGCGCGACGGCGGCCAGGCCCAGTTCATCGAACGCCCCATCCCCGAGCCCTCGGGCACGTCCACGGCCCCGGCCCGCGCCTGGGCCCTCAGCCACCTCGCCGAGCCCGTCTCCGTCCCCGACCTCGCCGCCCGCGCCGGCATGGGCCCCCGCACCTTCACCCGCCGCTTCCGCGACGAGACCGGCATGAGCCCCGCCCGCTGGCTCACCCAGCAGCGCCTCGCCCACGCCCGCGCCCTCCTCGAATCCACCGACCTCCCCATCGACGAGGTGGCCCGCCGCAGCGGCTTCACCACCCCCGTCACCCTCCGCCACCACCTCCACACCGCCGTAGGCCTCTCCCCCCTCACCTACCGCCACTCCTTCCGCCACTAGTGCCGTGTCCCCGAACGTCAGGAGACGAGCCACTAGCCGGAGCCGCCCGGTCACAGGAACGCGAAGACGACCGAGCTGACCAGCCCGAGCACCCCGAAAACGGTCCCCGTCACCTCCCACGGGTGCGTCCGGACCACGTCGGCGATGCCGGTCCGGCGGAGCGCGGGTACCGTCGCGTCGAGCCTGGCCAGGCCACCCGGGATCGCAGCGTCGACCCGGGCGGCCGGTGACCGGATGCTCTCCCCGTCGCGGGTGCGGCCGCGGAGCAGCTCGGCCTCGGTCACCCATCGGTCTCCCGGTCCCGGAAGGACGCGGTTCCGCTGGGTGCGGAGGTGGTGGACCGTGAGCACGTAGAGCGTGAGTGAGCCGTAGGTGCGGGAGACCGCGGTGTCCTCGATCACGGCGAGTTCGGTCAGGGTGTCGGAGCCCTCCTCGAAGCTGAAGTCCGTGAGCTCCTCCTCAAGTTCACGCAGCGCGGTGTGCCCGACCGTCGCGTCGTCGTGACGGCGGTGGCCGCCCACCGCTACCTGGTGCAGTTCACTGGCGCCGCTGTCGTTCTTCAGGCGCTGCCGCGGCCACGCCGAAAGCACCGCGCAAGGCCGGACGCCCTGGCACTGTCCCGGACCGAAAGGGGATTCGCCACGCACATCCTGCTCCCGGCCTCGGGGCTGGCCGGATTGAACAGCATCGATGGCATCGACGAATTCTTCCGGCAGCGGCTCGGCCTACATTTGGATGTGCGAGCGGCCGTTGAGGAGGCCGGTGGCGAAAGCGTGCGGTGGGCGGGAGCGGTCAGATGTCGTCGGCGTCGGTGATGCGGTAGGCGTAGCCCTGTTCGGCCAGGAAGCGCTGGCGGTGGGCGGCGAAGTCCTGGTCGAGGGTGTCGCGGGCGACGACGGAGTAGAAGCGGGCGGTCTTGCCGGAGGCCTTGGGGCGGAGGACTCGGCCGAGGCGCTGGGCCTCCTCCTGGCGGGAGCCGAAGGAGCCGGAGACCTGGATGGCGACGGAGGCCTCGGGGAGGTCGATGGAGAAGTTGGCGACCTTGGAGACGACCAGGCAGGAGATCTCGCCGGTGCGGAACTGCTGGAACAGCTTCTCCCGCTCCTTGATCTTCGTCTCGCCCTTGATGACGGGGGCGCCGAGGCGCTCGCCCAGTTCGTCGAGCTGGTCGATGTACTGGCCGATCACCAGCACCTGCTCGTCGCGGTGGGTCTCCACGAGGCGCTCGACGACCCGGGTCTTGGACTCGGTCGTCGCGCAGAAGCGGTAGCGCTCCTCCGGCTCGGCCGTCGCGTAGGCAAGGCGCTCGGAGTCGGTCAGGGTCACCCGGACCTCGACGCAGTCGGCGGGCGCGATCCAGCCCTGCTGCTCCATCTCCTTCCACGGCGCGTCGTACCGCTTCGGGCCGATGAGGGAGAAGACGTCGCCTTCGCGGCCGTCCTCGCGCACGAGGGTCGCGGTCAGGCCGAGCCGGCGGCGCGCCTGGAGGTCGGCGGTCATCCGGAAGATCGGCGCGGGCAGCAGGTGCACCTCGTCGTAGATCACCAGGCCCCAGTCGCGCGCGTCGAACAGCTCCAGGTGCCCGTAGACGCCCTTCCGCCGCGACGTCATGATCTGGTACGTCGCGATGGTGACGGGCCTGATCTCCTTCTTCGAGCCCGAGTACTCGCCGATCTCGTCCTCGGTGAGGGACGTCCGGCGCATCAGCTCCTGCTTCCACTGGTGCACGCTGACGGTGTTCGTCACCAGGATCAGGGTGGTCGCGCCCGCGTGGGCCATCGCAGCGGCCCCCACGGTGGTCTTCCCGGCCCCGCAGGGCAGCACGACGACTCCGGACCCGCCCTGCCAGAACGCCTCGGCGGCGTCCTTCTGGTAGGTGCGCAGCTCCCAGCCGTCCTCGGCGAGGTCGATCTTGTGCGCTTCGCCGTCGACGTATCCGGCGAGGTCCTCGGCGGGCCAGCCGATCTTGAGCAGCGCCTGCTTGAGCGACCCGCGCTCGGACGGGTGGACGACCACGGTGTCCTCGGCCACCCTGTCGCCCAGCATCGGGATGATCTTGCGGGAGCGCAGGACCTCCTCCATGACGGCCCGATCGGTCGAGATCATGATCAGCCCGTAGGAAGGGTGCTTCTCCAGACGGAGCCGCCCGTACCGTCCCATCGTGTCGGCCACGTCGACCAGCAGCGCGTGCGGCACGGGGTAGCGCGAGAACTCGAGCAGCGCGTTGACGACCTGCTCGGCGTCGTGTCCCGCCGCCCGGGCGTTCCACAGCGCGAGCGGCGTCACCCGGTACGTGTGCACGTGCTCAGGCGCCCGCTCCAGCTCGCAGAACGGCGCGATCGCGCGCCGGCAGTCCGCCGCCCGCTCATGATCGACCTCAAGCAGAAGCGTCTTGTCGGACTGCACGATCAACGGACCATCGTTCATCTGCTTCGCGGCGTGAACGCCCCTGCCGGGCAGGTGGAAACGCCGCTCCCCCCTTCACGGATCGTGCTCGTCTTTTATCTCTTGGTAATGTTCGTGGCATGTGACGACAGGTGAAGCGGGCCTTCCGCTACCGCTTTCATCCGACGCACAGGCGGCGGAACTGTCGCGCACGTTCGGCTGCGTCCGCCTGGTCTGCAACCGGGCCCTCGCCCAGCGGACCCGTGCCATCCGGCTCCGTGAGGGGAGGCTCACGTTGGCGAAAGTGGACGGACCACTGGAGATCGTGTGGTCGCGGCCTCTGCCGGCGGAAGCCGAACCGTCGACGGTGACGGTGCCGAGGGACGCGGCGGGCCGCTGGGTGTCCCTGCTGTGCGAAGACCTCATCAATATCAATGTCCTGCCGCCCGACGCCCTCCAGACCCTCCATGATCGAGATGTCAACGCAGCAAGGAATCTGCTCGCCGCCGGGCCGGCGGAGAGCTGAAACGCCTGTGGAGCCGGTGTAAGACCTCAGGGGCGCGAACCCCGCGGGCAACCGGCGGTGAAGCAGGAGACCCGACCCGTGAGGGAAGGAGTCCGCGCCTTCCGGGGAAGCGGAGGAAGCCAAGGGCATTCATCATGCAACATTCGGGGGCGGCGTGGTGTTCCGCGGGGCTAGACGCCCACGCCCGTTTCCTCGCCGAATTCGCCGGAGCCCATGGCGGCGAAGAAGAAGATGTAGAGCAGGACGAGGACGATGCCCAGGAAGATGGCGACGCCGAAGATGATCCAGCTGGCGTTCGTGAGCTTGCGGGCCGAGACGGGGTCGGTCTGGTACCTGCCCATCGCGATCGCCGCGGTGACGATGCCGGGGATGGCGAAGAGGCCGCAGCAGGTCACGGTGAGGATGATGTTGGCGATCAGCGCGCCGATCGCCGAGCCGTTGCTCGGCGGGGGAGGCGGCGGGCCCCAGCCGCCGTACTGGTTCGGGTGCCCGGGAATGCCGTAGCCGTACTGGTTCTGGTACCCGGGGGCGCTGTGGAAGGAGCCCGGGTCGTAGGGGGGTTGGCCGTAGCTCACGGGAGCAGCACCTTCTCGCGAAATCCGGCGAGGGCACTCCGGTCCGCTCGCAGAATGGTGGTTCGGGGGGTTTGACTGTGCAGCGTAGCGCCTGGTTCGGGAAGTCTCACACGTCCTTTATCCCGGTGATCCGGTGGAGCGTGAACCGCTGCACGGACGCCTTGGTCCGGTCGTAGGCGGTGAGGTAGCCGCCGTCCACCCGGACGGGTTCGACGATCCGGCTCGTGGCCTGGCCCTGCTGGTCGAGGTAGCCGATCCACACGCGGCCGCCGATGGCGCCGCGCAGCCGTTCGATCGTCGCCATCGACGGGGTCCTGGGCACCTCGCCGGAGGGCGGGCCGATGGCCGCGGCCTCCTCGCCCGCGCGCATCGCGCGCACGGCCGCGGTGGCGATCCCGCCGTCGACGGTCCGCTCGTGCTCGGCGGGCGGCCGGGCCGGGGTCTCGGTGCGGTGCGCGTCCGCGCGGGTGACGACGAGGCCGCCTTCGGCCGATTCGGGGACGGGCGAGAACCCGACCGAGCGCAGCGCCTCCAGGAGTTCCTGCCGGGAGAGCCGGGAGGCCAGGACGGTGGGGGCCAGCCGGTACAGCCGGAGCGTCCCGGCCCGGCGGTCGGCGAGGATCTCGTCGAGGACGGCCGGGTCGTCGCACCGCACGTACGACAGGGCGGTGCCGACCCGGAGCCTTCCGTGCCTGCGCCCGACGTCCTCGATCAGGTAGGCGAGCGGCTGCGGGACGGGTGTGGTGCTGTGCCGGGTGAGGAGGTCGAGCAGTTCCGAGACGGTCCGGCCGGCGTCCATGGCCCGGCGGACGGATTCGGGGGTGAACCGGTAGACGGTGGCGCCGCCCGTCGACTCCACGTCGGCGGTGAGGGCGAGGTCGCGGGCCAGGTCGGGCACGAGCGGGCCGGGTGCGACCGCGGTGAGGTCGGCCTGGAGCAGCACGTGGTCGACGGGTTCCGGCAGCAGCGCGTCGAGGGCCGCGGTGATGTCGTCGCCGGCGAGGAGCGCGTCGGTGTAGGAGGCTTTCGCGCCGAATCCGGTGACGCCGAGGAAGGCCGCCTCGTGCAGGGTCCAGGTGACGAGCCGGGAGTGCAGGCCGCCGGTGCGGCGGGGGGTGCGCCACGCGAGCCGTTCCAGGACGGACTCCTCGGTGGCCGCGACCTTGTCGGACAGGGCGGCGAGGACTTCGCGGCGGATGCGCGGCGCGTGGGTGCGGATGGAGTCGTCGGCGAGCGCGTTGACGGTCTTGTCCCGTTCGTCCTTGCCGCCCGCGAGGCCGGGGACGCGGTCGGTGTCCAGCCAGGCGCCCGCGAGGTCGGCCCAGCGCTCGGCGGCGCCGCGCAGCAGCCACAGGTCGTAGGAGCGGGTCGGGGTCCAGTCGGCGTCCCGGGCGAGCAGGCCCGCGGCCAGGGCGATCTCGGCGAGCAGGGCGGCGTCCTGTTCGGAGACGTCGAGCAGGGCGGCGGCGGCCTTGAGGTCGCGCACCGCGAGGCCGCCGCTGCGCAGCACCGGGGGAGGGTTCAGCCCCCACGCCTCAAGGAGCTCCTCCATGAGGCGCAGCGCGGTGAAGGCCTGGCCGGAGGCGATCTGGTCGGTGAGCCGCCGCGGCCGCTCCGGGCCCTGGACGGGCGGCTCGGCGAGGACGTCGGTGCGGAACAGGACGCCGCCGCGAAGGTACAGGCCGATCTCGCGGGGGAGGGTGACGGTCCGCTCGTCGGTGGCGACGAGGAGGCCCCGGGCGAGGAGCTTTTCGATGGGGCTCGCCGCGGTGTCGAGCCGCACTTCGCGGCGCGCGTTCTCGATCCGCCCCGAGGGCGGCCCCCAGGCGAGCCGGTCCAGGGCGGTGCGCGCGTCGGGCCCGGCGTCCTCGACGAGTTCGGCGGGGTCGGCGAGCCGCTCGGCGACGACCTCGGCGAGGCCCGCGGCGTTGGCGAAAGAGGTCGACAGGCCGAGGTCGACGGCCAGCGGGACGAGCCGCTCCAGCGGCAGCGCGGCGAAGGCCTCGCGGGCGGGCGGGCCGAGTCCGGCGGGCTCGCGCAGCGCGGCCCGCACCCCGGGCGCGACCTGGTGCGACCTGCGCCGCCCCGGCCACAGCAGCCCGAGCGCGGTCAGCCGCTCGACGGTCTCGGGGGCACGCGCCCCGAGCGCCTTGCGCAGCGCGGTCATCGTCGCCGACGGCAGCACGATCACCGCTTCGAGGGTGGCCAGCGCGCCCCGGTCCAGCCGGTCCAGCGCGCGGGAGACCGCCGTGGGCGCCGCGGCGCGGGCGGCGAGCGCGCCGAGGTCGGCGGGGACCGGGGAGATCAGCTCAGGGCGCGCTCGCACGAGCGCCGCCAACTCCTCGTCGGTGCGCCCGCGCAGCCAGTCCCCGTAGCTGTCCACGTTCTTCGCGGTCCCCCGTGCCCCGCCTCCGCGCCGTGCCGTCAGGGCCGCGGCAGCAGGCCCAGGGCCAGCCGCGCCCACGCTGAGGTGAAGCGCTTCTCGTCGGTCTTGACCGGCGCCTCGTACAGCGACTCGTTGGCCAGCCAGTAGTTGACGACCGAGCCGCCGAGGATGGCGGCGATGGCCTCCCAGTCCTCCTCGACCCCGGCGAACTCGGGCTGCTCGGCGATCCACTGCGCGATGCCCTCGTAGAGCGGGTTGACGACGCCGTCACGCATATCGGCGACGAGGTGGGGGAACTGGTCGAGGTCGCGGAACAGGACCCGCACCAGTTCCTTCTCCTCGCGCATCTTCTCCAGGCCCGCCACGCACGTCATGCGCAGCCGCAGCTCCAGCGGCAGCGCCTTGTACTGCTCGGACTCGGCGAGGACCGTGATCACCTGGTGCCGGGTGCGCTCGATGTGCTCCCGGACGGCGGCCGTCAGCACCTCCTGCTTGGACGGGAAGTGCCGGTACAGCCCTCCCGCGCCCGGTGACAGGCCCGCCGCGGCCTCGATCTCGGCCACCGAGGTCGCCGCGTATCCGCGCTCGGCGAAGAGACGCAGCGCCTCGGCCACGATCCGCTCGCGCGTAGATGTGCTCATGCCTTAGATCCTCCCCCAAAAGCCTAGGGCAGGTCAGGCATCGATGTCGTCGGCCACGGCGCGCAGCACCGTCGCGATCTTCTTCGCCTCGGCGCTGGACGGGTGCTTGCCCCGCCGGTAGGTCTCTGAGACATGGTCGAGGAGCTTGATGAGGTCCTCGGTGATGTTCACCATGTCGTCGGGCTTCTTGCGCTTGGCCTTGGCGATCGTCTTCTCGACGGACGGCGGCGTGTCCAGCACGCGGACCGACAAGGCCTGCTGCCCCCTGCGGCCTTCGACGACGCCGAACTCGACCCGCTGGCCCTGCTTCAGGAGCGTCGATCCCGAGGGGAGGGCGGAGGAGTGGACGAACACCTCGCCCCCGTCGTCGCGGGTGAGGAAGCCGAACCCCTTGTCGGCGTCATACCACTTGACCTTGCCAGTGGGCACGGTTGACCTCTGTGTCTTGGCTCCGGTGTGCTTGGGATCTCCAAGATTAGTGCCTTACAGAGGAAGGGCGATACACCTTATCGGCCGATCCTTCCCTTCCCCGGCTCCTCTACCGGCGGTTTCCTACCGCGCGTTCCTACCGCGCGGCGAACCATTCGGGGAAGGCGGTGAGGTCGGGCAGGACGTGGTCGGCCCCGTAGGCCGTCAGGGCTTCGGCGGAGAAGGGTCCGGTGGCGACGCCCAGGCTGAACGCGCCCGCCGTGCGGGCCGCGTCGACGTCTCCGGTGTGGTCGCCGACGTAGGTGTGCGCGCCGTGCTCGCGCAGGGCCGCGCCCTTGGCGGACGACCACAGGCCGCCGACGACGAGGTCGGCCTCAAGGCCGAGATGGGCCAGTGTGGCGACGGCGTGCGGCCGGTTCTTGGCCGTGACGACCAGCACGCCCGCCCCGGCGGCGCGCACCGCCCGGACCGCCGCGGCGGCGCCGGCCATGGGATCGGTGGCGGGGATGGCGAGGTCGGGGTAAAGGGCGCGGAAGCGTTCGACCATCTCGGGGATGTGCTCGGCCGCGAACCAGTGGGCGAGTTCGACGTCCAGGGGCGGCCCGAGCCGGGCGGTCACCGCGGCGACGTCGATGGCGACGCCGGTCTCGATGGCGAGGGCGCTGTAGACGGCTCCGATGCCTCGGCGGGTGTCCGCCAGGGTCATGTCTAGATCGAACCCCACCATTGCCGTGGAGATCCCACCGAACTCGGCCTTCATAACGCGTCAGCATAGGCGGCGCGGCGGACTCCGACGCCGGGCGCGTGCACGGCCATACCTCGGGATGAGCGACAATCGGTGTGTGACCTCTCTCCACCCCGTCGCTTCCCGCCGAAGCCGCACGCCGGCCGCCGACACGGCCTGCGTGCAGGCCGTAGAGCCAGCTCTAGAGGCGGCGAGGGAAACGGCCAAGCCCTCGGAGGTCGGGGAGCACCTCGGCTGGGCGGTGGAGGGTGACCGTGTGGTCACGCACTACTTCGCCTCCACCGACCCCGGATACCGGGGCTGGCGCTGGGCGGTGACGGTCACCCGCGCGTCGCGGGCCAAGAACGTCACGATCTCCGAGACGGCGCTGGTACCGGGCGAGACGGCGATCATGCCGCCGCCGTGGGTGCCCTGGCTGGACCGCCTGCGGCCCGGCGACATGGGCCCCGGCGACCTCCTGCCCACCGCCGAGGACGACGCGCGGCTGGCGCCCGGATTCACCGAGGCCGACGAGACCGACGGCGACGTCGAGGCGCAGTGGGAGCTGGGTCTCGGCAGGGCCCGCGTCCTGTCGGCCGAGGGCCGCGACCAGGCCGCCGAGCGCTGGTACGAGGGCACCGCGGGGCCCGCCGCGCCGATCGCGGTCGCCGCGCCGGCGCCGTGCAGCACCTGCGGCTTCTTCATCCCGCTCTCGGGCGACCTGCGCCTGCTGTTCGGGGTCTGCGCCAACGCCTACGTCCCCGACGACGGCCGCGTCGTCGCCGCCGACCACGGCTGCGGCGGCCACTCCGAGGCCGTGCACGTGCCGTCGGCCGCCGAGGCGCCGCCGCTGATCCTGGACGAGCTGAGCTTCGACGCCCTGCCCTCCTACTCCTCGGCCGAAGCCGCCCCGCAGGACGCGTCCGCCGAGGCGGAGGCCGGGGGCGAGCCCGCCGACGACGAGCCCGCCGCGGAAGCGGCGGACCGGGACGGCGACGGCTGAGGCCGGGATGACCGATCCCGAGTCCGGCGCCACGGCACCGGCAGACCCGCTGGACCCGTTCGGTACCGCGGGCATCCGCGCGCGCGTCCTCGCCGCCTGGACGGCCTCTCCCGCGCGCTTCCGGGAGGACGCCAACACCGAGGAGGACCACGCGCTCGGCGGCTACCGCGACCGCGTGGTGATCGAACTCGCGCAGAACGCCGCCGACGCCGCGGTGCGCGCGGATGTGCCCGGCGAGCTGCACCTGACCTTGAACGCGGGCGTCCTCACCGCGGCCAACACCGGCGCGCCGCTCACGCCCGAGGCCGTCGAGTCCCTGTCGACGCTGCGCGCGTCCACCAAGACGGCTGAAGGCGACGGGACCCCGCGCGCGACCGCGGGCCGGTTCGGGGTCGGCTTCGCCGCCGTCGTGTCGGTCTGCGACCGGCCCTCGATCGCCTCGCTGACGGGCTCGGTGGCCTGGTCGGCCGAGGAGACGCTCCAGCTCGTCGAGGTGATCCCCGAGCTGGCCGAGGAGATCGCCCGGCGCGGGGACCACGTGCCGGTGCTGCGGCTGCCGTTCGCCTCGTCTGCCCCGCCGCCCGAGGGCCACACGACCCAGGTGACGCTGCCGCTGCGCGACGAGGCCGCCGAGCGCATCGTGCGCGCCCGGCTTGAGGAGTTCGGCCCCGAGCTGATGCTGGGCCTGCCCGCGCTCGGCATGGTCACGGTGACCGTCGACGGGCGCAGCCGCGTCCTGCAGGCGTCCGAGGCGGGCGACGGCCTCGTGGTGATCGTGGAGACGGGCGGGGACGGCTCTTCGGTCACCGAGTGGCGCACGGTCGCGCGCCACGGGGACGTGCCGCCCGAGCTGCTGGCCGACCGGCCCACGGAAGAGCGGGCCCGGCCCTACTGGTCGGTGCGCTGGGCGGTGCGCGCCGAGCCGCGCGGTCCGCTCGACGGGCCGCCCAAGGGCCCCGGCGTGCTGTACGCGCCCACACCGAGCGACGAGGGCCTCGACCTGCCCGCCCTGCTCATCGCGGGCTTCCCCCTCGCGCCCGACCGCAGGCACGTCCAGCCGGGGCCGCTCACCGACTTCCTCGTGGCCCGCGCCGCCGAGGCCTACGCCGAGCTCGTCGCGGGCGCCACCGGCCCCGAGGCGCTCGACCTCGTGCCCGGCCCCGTCGGCACGTCGGCGCTGGACGGGGCGCTGCGCACGGCGGTGCTGGCGGCGCTGCCCGACCGGCCGCTGCTGCCGCTCGCCGAGGACCCGAGGGCCCGCGTGCGGGGCCGTGACGCCGTCGTGGTGGACGCGCCCCCGGCCGTCGTCGAGGCGCTGACGGGCGTGGTTCCCGGGCTGCTGCCGACGGGCTGGCCCGCCGGGCACCGGGCGTTGCGCGCGCTCGGGGTGCGCCGCATGGGCCTCGCCGACGTGGCCGACGCGCTCGCCTCGGTCGAGCGGGAGCCGTCCTGGTGGCAGCGGATCTACACCGCGCTGGCCTCGGCCGACGCCGGGGAGCTGGGCGCGCTGCCGGTGCCGCTCACCGACGGTCGGCTGGTCCGCGGGCCCCGGGGCGTGCTGCTCGGCCGGGACCTGCCCTCGCCGGAGCACCTTGAGGTGCTGGGCCTGCGCGTCGTCGACCTGGAGGCCGAACACCCGCTCCTGCTGCGCCTGGGCGCCGTCGAGGCGGGCCCGCGGCAGGTCCTCGCCGACCCGGCCGTGCGCGCCGCCGTCGAGGGCTCGCTGGACGCCGAGGACCCCGAGACGGTCGCCGACGCCGTCCTGTCCCTGGCCAGGGGCCTGATCACGCCGGGCGAGCCGTGGCTCGCCGAGCTGGCGCTGCCCGCCGAAGACGGCGAGCTGTACCCGGCGGGGGAGCTGATGTTCCCCGACGCCCCGCTCCGCGCCGTCATGGGCGAGGACTCGCCCTTCGGGGTCGTGTCGGCAGGGCTGATCGAGGAGTACGGCGAGGACGCCTTGGCCGCCGTCGGCGTGCTGCGGGGCTTCGCCCTCCTGCGCGCCCAGGACGCCGATCCCGAGGACCTCGATCTCGACGCCGTCGAAGACTGGGACCTGCCTGCCGGGCACATTCCCGAGCTGGTGGCGGTCCGCGACCTCGAACTCGTCAAGGACTGGGAGGCGGCTCTCACGCTGCTGTCCCGCCCGCCCTACCGCGAGGCGATCATCGAGCCGGTGCGGTTCATGGACGGGCGCACCGCGCCGTCCTACACCGCCTGGTGGCTCGCCGAGCACGAGGTGCTGGGCGGGCCGCGCCGGACCGAGGACGCCGATCCCCTCCTGGACGGCCTGTACGCGCCCGCGCCCGAGGGCCTCGACGCCGGGTTCGCCCGCGCGCTGGGCGTCCGGGCCGCTCTCGCCGACGTGCCCCCGGACGAGCTGCTCGACCGGCTCGCCGATCCGGCCCTGCCCGTCACCCGGCCGCAGCTGCGCGCGTTGTGGGCGTGGCTCGCCGGGACGTCAGGGGCGGCGCCGCCGTCGCGGGTCCGGGCGCTTTCGGGGGGAACGCCCGAGGTCGTTCCGGCCGAGGACGCGATCGTGGTCGACGTGCCGTACGCGCTTCCGCTGCTGGAGGGCCAGCCGCTCATCCTGCTGCCGCTGGACAGGGCCGCCGCCCTGGCGGACCTCCTGGAGCTGTCCGTGGCGTCCGAGGAGATCCCCGGGGAGATGGCGGACGAGGGCGTGGAGCGGGAGGTGCCCGAGCATGTTCGGGCGCTGTTCCCCGAGGCGCCGGAGACCTACTTCCACCATGACGCGCTGGTCGTCGACGGGCGCGAGGTCGCGTGGTGGTACGACGGCGAGCCGCACGCGGCGACCCCGCAGGGCCTGGCCCGCGCGATCGCCTGGGAGATGGGCCGCTGGGACGACCGGCTCCTGCTGGCCGCGCTGCTCGCCGCGCCGGACGAGGCCGGCGCGCTGCTCGCCGAGGCCGATCTGTCCTGAAGTGCCGGAGCGCCGGTCAGTCTTCGGGCGTGTCGGGGGGCGCGGAGCGCTTGCGCTCGAACCGCGGCAGGTAGAAGCAGGCGAACAGGCCGATGACGGTGCCCATGAAGCACACCCACAGCCACCAGCGGTCGGCCTCGGGCAGCCTGACGATCAGCAGCACCACGAACGCGACGACCCAGGCGACCGTTCCGGTGACGGCGATCCGGACGTTGTCCGTCTTGATCGGTTCCGGTTGCGGCGGGTGCGGGCGTGACATGCGGTCAGACTATCCGGGAAAGCCGCGCACCCCCTCTTGGGGGAATGACCGGGGAAGGAGTATCGTTAGCAAGGGTAATGACTTTTGCTAATGATTTTGACGATGGAACCCACGAAGACGACCGACTTCGCCGGGATGGCCGCCGAGCTGCGGATCTCGGTGGCACGGCTGTCCAGGCGACTGCGCCGGCAGGCCGTGAGCGAGATGTCGCTCACCCAGTTCTCGACGCTCGCGAGTTTGGACAAGCACGGGGAGATGACCCCGCGCGCGCTGGCCGAGCACGAACATGTGAAACCGCCGTCGATGACGCGGACCGTCGCGTCGCTGGAGTCCGCCGGGCTCGTCGCGCGGCGGGCGCATCCGACCGACGGACGCCAGGTGGTGCTCGCCCTCACCGATTCCGGACGCTCCTTGCTCGTCGAGCACCGGAGGCTGAAGGAGGCGTGGCTGGCGCAGCGCCTGGCGGAGCTGACGCCGGAGGAGCGGACGGTGCTGGAGAGCGCCGCGCCCATCCTGGACAAGCTCAGCAGGAGCTGAGAAGGACACAGCAGGAGCTGAGAAGGACACAGCAGGAGCTAGAGCAGACATTCCCGGAGTCGGCGAAGGCCCCGCGCGCCGGGATGTTCCGGAGCCTGCGCAACCGCAACTACCGGTACTTCCTGTCCGGCCAGGTGATCTCCAACACGGGCACCTGGATGCAGCGCATCGCCCAGGACTGGCTGGTCCTCCAGCTCACCCACGGCAGCGGCACCGCCCTGGGCATCACGACCGCGCTCCAGTTCCTGCCGATGCTGCTGTTCGGGCTGTGGGGCGGCGTGGTCGCCGACCGCTTCCCGCGCCGCAAACTCATCGCGCTCACCCAGATCGGCCTCGCGCTGCCCGCGCTGGCCCTCGGCCTGCTCGACGTGGGCGGCCTCGCCCAGGTCTGGCACGTCTACGTGCTGGCCTTCGCCCTCGGCGTCGCGACGGTGTTCGACAACCCCGCCCGCCAGGCGTTCGTGAGCGAACTCGTCGGCAAGGAAGACCTGCCCAACGCCGTCGCCCTGAACAGCGCCACGTTCAACGGCGCCCGGGTCGTCGGCCCGGCGGTCGCGGGCGTGCTCATCGCCCTCATCGGCACCGGCCCGGTCTTCCTCGTCAACTTCGCGTCGTTCGGCGCGGTCCTGTTCGGGCTGTGGCGGATGCGCGAGAGCGAGCTGCACACCCACCCGCCGGTCCCGCGCCAGAAGGGCCAGCTGCGCGAGGGGCTGCGCTATGTCCGCAACCGGCCGGATCTGGTGATGATCCTCGTCACCATCGCGCTGGTCGCCGGGTTCGCGATGAACTTCCAGATCACCACGGCCCTGGTCGCCACCAAGGACTTCGGCATGGGCGCGTCCCAGTTCGGCCTGGCCAGCACCGCGATGGCGGTCGGCTCGGTCACCGGCGCGCTGCTCGCGGCCCGCCGCGTGCGCCCCGACGACCGGCTGCTCTACGGCTCGGTCCTGCTGTTCGGCGTCGCCGCGGTCCTCGTCGGGATCATGCCGACCTGGCCGCTGTTCCTGATCATGCTGGTGCCGACCGGCGTGCTGCTCATGACGTTCACCACCGCCGCGAACGCGACGATGCAGCTCGGCGTCTCCGCCGACATGCGCGGCCGGGTGATGGGCCTGTACATGCTGGTCTTCATGGGTGTGAACCCGATCACCTCCCCGTTCGTCGGCTGGATGGCCGAGCGCTTCGGCGGCCGGGTCTCGATCGTCTTCGGCGGCATCGTCGCCGTCCTCGCCGGCGCGGCGATGATCGCGCTGCGCCGGGCCAGGGCGCTGGAGGGCGGCGCGGACGACGCGGGAACCGTCAGTGCCGCCGCATAGTCTCAGGTGGTCAGATGACAACCAGCGGTGCCGCTTGAAAAGCTGGGGCCCGGTGCACACGACGAAGGGGCGGAGCAGTGACTGTTTCCTTGCAGAAGGGCCAGCGGATCTCGCTGAGCAAGCCGGGCGGGGGCGGCCTCACGCTGGTCCGGATGGGCCTCGGCTGGGACGCCGTCAAGAAGAAGGGGTTCTTCGGCTCGCGCGAGCAGGACATCGACCTCGACGCCTCGGTCGTGGTCTTCGCCGAGCGGCAGGTGGCCGACGTCGTCTACTTCGGGCAGCTCACCAGCCGTGACGGCTCCATCCGGCACACCGGCGACAACCTCACCGGCGCGGGCGACGGCGACGACGAGTCGATCATCGTCGACCTGTCCCGGCTCCCGGTCCACGTCACCTCCCTGGTCTTCACCGTCAGCTCCTTCCAGGGCCAGAACTTCAACCAGGTGGAGAACGCCTTCTGCCGCCTGGTCGACGAGACCAGCAACACCGAGCTGGCCCGCTACACGCTCACCGGGGGCGGCGCGCACACCGGCATGGTGATGGCCCGCCTGTACCGGCACGGCCAGGAGTGGAAGCTCGGCGCGATCGGCGAACCAAGCCAGGGCCGGACCTTCCAGGACATGCTCCCGGCGATCGCGGCGCACGCCTGACGGTGACAGCACTCGTCCGCGGGGCCAACGCCCCCCTGCGAGCCTCCCGGGTCACCATCACGCACACCTGCGCCGTCCCGGCCGACCTGAGCGCGCTGCTCGTCGGCCGGGATCTGCGGGTCCGCTCCGACGACGACCTGGTGTTCTTCAACGCTCCGGCGGGTCCCGGTGTGCGCTGGAGCCAGGAGGCCCTGGAGATCGACCTCACCGCCCTTCCGCCGGAAGTGCACGCCGTGCTCGTCGCGCTCAGCCTCGGCGACGGCTCCCCGTTCTCGACGGTCCCCGCCCCGACCGTCCTGGTGGACGGCCACACCTTCGCCATGGGCGGGCTCGGCGAGGAGACCGCCCTCGTCGCCCTTGAGCTGTACCGCCGGGCCGGGGAGTGGAAGGTCAGGGCCGTCGGCCAGGGCTACGCCGCGGGCCTGGCCGCCCTGCTCGCCGACCACGGCGTCGAGGTCGACGACCCCGGCCCGCGGACCGCCCCGCCGCCGCGCGTGATGCCCGATCCGGGCCCGCCGCCGCCCCCGCCCGGCCGGCCGGGGGACCAGCAGCAAGGGGCCAAGCATCAGGGAGCCCAGCAGCAGGGCGTTCCGTTCGTCGACCGCGTCTGGATGGTCTGGGAGGACGCCAGCCGCTCCCTCGACTCCTACCGCGGCTCGCTGGAGTACGCCCTCGGCGTCCGCGACCAGGAGGTCACCGGGCAGGCTCCGCGCGGCAGGGCCCAGCAGCTGATGGACGCCGGGATGGAGCGGCTGACCGCCGACATGGCCCAGCTCGCGGGCGAGCTCGCCACGCACGAGGGGGCGGTCGGCGCGGAGGTGTCGCCGTTCTCCGGGCCGTCCTGGCTCACCTGGCAGCCGTCGGACAAGGTCGGCGAGGGGCTCCTGCTCGGCCACCTGGACGCCGACGAGGTCTCCACCTTGCGCATTCCGCTGATCCTGCGGGTGCCCTTCGGCCGCCCGGTGTGGATCGACCGCGGCACCGGCCCCGGCGACTCGGCGGCCTTCGCCTGGTCGCTGGTCACCCGGTTCCTCGCCGCGGTGCCGCCCGGCGCGGTCGGCCTCGACGTCATCGACCCGACGGGCCTGGCGGGCGCGGGCTGGCTCAACGGGCTGCCCGACCCGAGCCGCGAGCTGCTGTGCGGCGGCGGCGTCGCGGTCGGGCCGCAGGCCGGGCAGCGGCTCGACCGCCTGCTCGACCTCGTCGACCTGCGCGCGGTCGGCGGCGAGGAGCAGATGTTCCTCGACGGCGCGCCGCCGGTCCGCCTCGTGGTGGTCTTCGACGTGGGGGCGGCTCTGGAGGAGCACGGCGACAAGCTGATCCGGCTGGCCAAGGAGGGCCCGCCGTTGGCGGTCCCGGTGATCTGCGTGGAGACCGACACGCCCACCGAGGAGTCCGTGCGGGCCATGCGGGTCAAGATGGCCGGAAGCACCCTTCCGCCGTCCGGCGGCACCCTCGCCGACCCGTGGGTGGGCGGCTCCTGGACCCTCACCCCCGACCTGCTCACCGACGGCGCCTTCGACCGGCCCCCCGCGCTGCTCAGCCACGTCCTGAACGCCCACGCCCGGGTGTTCGGCTGAGAGGGGCCGGAGTGCGCCTGTTCGCCGCGATCCATCCGCCGGCCGACGTCCTGGACGCCCTGGCCGACGCCGTCGCCGAGGTCCGGCGCGCCCATCCCGGGCTGCGCTGGGCCGCGCGGGCCCAGTGGCACCTGACCTTGGCGTTCTACGGCGAGGTCGACGAGGAGGCCGCCGAGGCCCTGCCCGAGCTGCTCGCCGAGGCCGTCGCGGCAGGTCCCGCGCCGTGCCTGCGGCTCGCCGGGGCCGGCGCGTTCCCCGCGCGCTCGCCCGGCCGCGCCAAGGTCCTGTGGACGGGCGTCGACGGCGACCTCGCGGAGCTGGAGGAGCTGGCCGGGCGCTGCGCCGACGCGGGGGCGCGCGCGGGCCTGAAGCCCCCGGAGCACGACCGCGGGTTCCGCCCGCACCTCACCCTCGCCCGCAGCCGGGAGCCCCGCGACCTGCGCGGCCCCACCGCCCTCCTGGACGGCTTCGCGGGCCGCCCGTGGACGCCCGCGGCCCTCGACGTGATGCAGAGCCACTTCCCCAGGCCGGGCCACACCCTCCTGCGGGCGCTGCCGTTCGCCTGAGGGGCCGTCAGATTCGCCCGAGCGGCCGTCAGATCTCCGGGGGCGGCGCGGCGGACCCGGCGCCGTCGGGCGGCCCCCAGGGCAGCCCGTAGCGCTCGCAGGCGCGGCGCAGCTCGGCCAGGTCGGGCGCGAACGACACCCGCCGCAGCACGCGCCCCGCCGGGCTCCAGACGACGAGCCGGGGAACGCCCTCGCCGGAGTGGTCGATGCCGACCCCGCCGACGGTCTCGCGGCGCAGGCTCCAGTCGGTGCGGCCGAGCCGGGTCACCGAGGCGATCCCGTGCATCGACACCCGCAGCTGGGAGCGGTTGCGGTCGTAGAACCAGGCCCCGACGAAGCCGATCAGCAGCCCGAGCGGCACCGACCAGGCCATGACCGGGCTGAACCCGAGGAACACCCAGGCGATGGTCACCGTCACCAGGAGCGCGATCGCGGCCGTCACCCCGTAGGTCCACACGCGGGCCCGCGGCGTGACGTCCAGCAGTGCTCCGGGCCCGCTCTCGGGGGCCGGGAGCGGGGCGGGGTCCTCGGCGGCGATCGTGGAGACCGCGCCGTGGAACGCGGCGCTCAGGTAGGCGTCGTACTCGGCGTCGGTGACGGGCAGGCCCACAGCCCGCGCCTTCTCCCGCAGGTCGGTCCGGGCGATCCGCAGCGCCTTGAGCGGGGCGGCGAGGAACTCCTCGCCGTCGGTGTCGTAGACCCGCAGCCACGCGTGGCCGTCCACGGTGAGCAGCTCGACCACGCCGATCTTGTCGGCGGGCATCTTCAGCATGACGTCCCCGGCCATGTCGGCCCAGCCGAGTCCGTCCTCGCCGACGACGAGGCGGCCTCCGGGCACCTGGGAGAAGATCTCCGGGAGCCCGTCGAGCCCGTACTCCGACGGCCGGATCGACGCGGGCGCGGTGGACACGAGGGGGTAGCCGTGCTCGTCGAGGGTGTGCGCGAGCTGGAACTCGTCCATACCGCGCGCGTTGAGCTGGCCGATCACCCGCAGCCCGTGGTCGAAGACGACCGCGGTGAGCGGCGCGTACTCGGGCTCGCCGCTGAGCGGGTTCAGTTCCGGGCCGGGGCCGAGCAGCAGCGCGCCGATCGACTCCGCGGGAATCCCCTGGACCGCCTGGTCGGAGATGTCCCAGCGCACCGGGGCGGTCCGGCGCAGCCGCCGCCGCACGGCGAGGGCGGCCAGGGTGCCGCCGAGCGCCCACAGGCCCGCGCCGAAGCGGGCCGAGACCGACTCCATGCCCTGGACGGCCGAGACGACCACCATCAGCCAGGCCAGGCAGACCGCGGTGCCGCCGAGCAGCGCCGCGCGCAGCCGGGAGGCCCCGTCGCCCTGCGAGACGAGCGTCACGGCCCCGCCGGACGGCTTCGCGGGCTCGACGACCGCCGACATCAGGGCCGCCTCGACGTCGAGGTAGTCCTGCTCCTCGTCGGGGTCCGGAGCGAAGTCGTTGTCCACGACGTGCACGGGGATGCCGGCGCGCCGGGCGGTCACGAAGAAGGCGTGCGGCTCGAAGCCCATCTCCGGGAGCGTGCCGAGCTGGGTCGTGCCGAACTTGTGGTGCACGGTGAGCACCTGCTCGTCGGCGCTGATCGACAGCTCCTGGACGCGTCCCGGCTCATAGGACTGGACGATCTGGCCGTCCCGTCCGACGAGCTGGAGTCCGGCGGGCGACAGCCGCCAGCGGGGTCCGGGGCGTGCGCCGGGCAGCACGAGGGGCAGCGCGGCGAAGCCGAGGACGAGGGCCGCCCACAGCCAGGAGGGCTGGAGCGGGATCAGCGCGACGGCGAAGGCCAGCAGGGCGAAGGGCGCGCCGCCGGGCGGGCGACGGCCCTCGGCCCTCAGGCCGACGAGCTCGTGGTCCACAGAAGAGATAGTGACACGCTCCACTCACTTTCGTCTGCGCCCGAGGAACACCGCTGCCAACGTGACGCCAACCAGAACGAACAATCCGAGGCCCTTATTAGTTCCTGAGGTTTCCTTATTCGCCGCTTCGGGTGTCGGGGAGGGTTGGGGGAGGGCCTCTTCGGGAAGGGGAACCCGCCACACCTTGCGGTCCTCGCCCTCGGAACTGATCAGCAGGGCCTTGCCGTCGGGGGTGTAGGTGATGCCTTCGCCCTGCTCCTGGTTGGGCAGGGAGATCCGCTCGACCTGCTCGCCGGGCGCCTTGTAGACGGTCGCCGACCCGTAGCCGCGGATCACGAACGTGGACCCGTCGGGGGCGTACGCGCCGTCGGTGGCGAACGAGGGGGCGTCGCCGACGGGCTTGAGGACGTTCAGGCCGGTCGTTCGGGGCTTCTTGGGCGCGCGGTACAGGGTGCCGCCTCCGAGACGCTTGGAGGCGATGTAGAGGCGGTTGTCCCGGGGGTCGATGAGCAGGGACTCGGCGTCGCGGGGCCCGTCCTCGTAGGTGAACCGGAAGGCCGTCACGGGCAGCGTCGCGTCGCGCAGTCGCGCGGGCTCGGGGATCCGGAAGACCGCGACGTGCGGCCAGGCGCCGTGGAGGTTGTCGCCGATGTCGGCCAGGTAGAGGGCGGGCCGGCCCTTCTCGTCCTCGCCGATGGCCATCCCCTCCCAGTCGCGGGCGGTGAGGCCCTCGAAGGTCAGGACCGCCTTGGTCCGCCCGGTCGCGGAGTCGACGGCGTAGACGCGGGCCTCGCCCCCGGAGTCGTTGTGGGTGTAGACGATCCCGGGGTGGAGGATCGAGGCGGCGAGCCCGGAGGACTCGGTGATCCGGTCGTCGGTGAAGGAGAACTCCACTCGCGCGTCGCCGCCGCTCCCCAGCGGGAGAACGGCGGCGAGCAGCGCGCTGGTGAAAGGGCTCACCTCAGGAACGTACCCAAGACCACCGCCAGGACGAGCAGGATCAGGATGGTCGGCAGGAGCCAGCGAGTCGGGCGGTACACGCCATCGAGCCTATTGCCGAGTCCGGGATGCCCTGGCCTGGGGTTCGCCTGAAGGGGCGGACACCGGCTAGAGGCGCTCGACCACGTAGTCGACGCAGGCGGTGAGGGCCTCGACGTCGGCGGGGTCGATCGCCGGGAACATGCCGACGCGCAGCTGGTTCTTGCCCAGCTTGCGGTACGGCTCGGTGTCCACGATGCCGTTGGCGCGCAGCGTCTTGGCGATCGCGGCGGCGTCGATGCCCTCGGCGAAGTCGATCGTGCCGACGACCTGGGAGCGGTGCGCCGGGTCGGTGACGAACGGGGTCGCGAACTCGGACTTCTCGGCCCAGCCGTACAGCCGCGAGGACGAGTCCTCGGTCCGGCCGGTGGTCCAGGAGAGCCCGCCGTTGGTGTTCATCCACTCGATCTGCTCGGCGAAGAGCAGCGCGGTGCCGACGGCCGGGGTGTTGTAGGTCTGGTCCTTGGCGGAGTTGTCCACGACGGTCTTCAGGTTGAAGAACTCGGGGATGTACCGGCCGGAGGAGGCGATCTCCTCGATCCGGGCGAGCGCCTTGGGCGAGGCGAGCGCCACCCACAGGCCGCCGTCGGCGGCGAAGCACTTCTGCGGGGCGAAGTAGTAGACGTCGGTCTCCGAGACGTCGACGGGCAGGCCGCCCGCGCCGGAGGTGGCGTCGACCATCACCAGGGACTCGTCGTCGACGACCCGCATGATCGGCATCGCGACGCCGGTCGAGGTCTCGTTGTGGGTGAGCGCGTAGACGTCCACGCCCTCCTCGGGCCGGGGCAGCGGGTGCGTGCCCGGCTCGGAGGAGATCACCGTCGGGTCGCCCAGCCAGGGGGCGCCCGCGACGACCTTGCCGAACTTCGAGGAGAACTCGCCGAAGCTCAGGTGCTGGGACTTGGATCGCACCAGGCCGAACGCGGCGGCGTCCCAGAACGCGGTCGTGCCGCCGTTGCTGATCAGCACCTCGTAGCCCTCGGGGAGCTGGAAGAGGTCGCTCAGGCCGGAGCGGATCCGGCCGAAGATCGACTTGACCGGCTTCTGGCGGTGCGAGGTGCCGAAGTACGTGCTGCCGGACTCGTACAGCGCCTTGAGCTGCTCGGGCCGTACCTTGGACGGGCCGCAGCCGAATCGGCCGTCGGCGGGCTTGATCTCAGCGGGGATGACGATGTCGCTCACGTCGCAAGAGCCTACGTGACCTGCGCCGAAGATCGCTCCTCCGGTCCGCCGCCCGGCGCGCGATACCTGGCCAGCGCGGGGAAGGCGGCGCCGACGACGAGCACCAGGACGGCGCAGGCGAGGCCGCCGACGACCCAGGAGACGCCCGCGCCGAAGGCCACGGCCATGAGCCCGGCCCGCAGGTCGCCGAGGCGCGGCCCGCCCGCGACGACGACGGTGAAGATGCCCTGGACGCGGCCGCGCATCTCGTCCGGCGCGTACGTCTGCAGGATCGTCTGCCGGAAGACCGCCGAGATGAGGTCCGCGACGCCGCCGAGGGCGAGGAACAGCACCGCGAGCCACAGGGACTGCTGGAGCCCGGCGAGCGCGACCGCGACGCCCCAGGCCGCGATCGCGATGATGAGCGCGAGCCCCTGGCGGCGGACCCGGCCGATCCAGCCGGAGAACAGCCCGCCGAGCACCGCTCCGATGCCGATCGCCGCGTACAGCCAGCCGACCGCGGGCCCGCCGTCCGGGCTGTCGCCGAACCTGACCTCGGCGAGCTCGGGGAACAATGCCCGCGGCATCGCCACGCCCATCGCGATGATGTCCACCACGAAGGACAGGAGCAGCACCGGCTGGGTCCACAGGAACCGCAGCCCGTCGAGGACGGCGCGCAGTCCCGGGGTGCCGAGGGCGGCGCCGGCCTGCGGCGGCATGGGCGGCAGCCGGAAGGCCGCCCACAGCATGACGGTGAAGAGCACCGCGTCCAGGGCGTAGGCCCACGCGTAGGAGCCCGCGGCGAGGATGGCGCCCGCGAGCAGCGGCCCGCCGAGCGTCGCGGCCTGCGTGAACGTGTAGGTGAGCGTGTTCGCGGCGGGGATCTCGGCGGCGTCGAACAGCCGGGGGATGATCGCGCCGCGGGTCGGCGAGGAGACGGCGAAGCCGGTCGACTGGAGCGCGGTGACCGCCATGATGATCCACAACTGGTCCAGCCCGAGCACGGCCTGGGCGAGCAGCGCGAGGGTGGCGGTCCAGGTGAGGACCGACGACCACATCAGCAGCCGCCGCCGGTCCATGTGGTCGGCGACCGCGCCGCCCCACAGGCCGAAGACGATGAGCGGCACCAGGGTGATCATGCTGAGCACGCCGACCCAGAAGGACGACTCCGTGAGGTGCCAGACCTGGACGGGCACGGCGACCGCGGTGACCTGGAAGCCGATGAAGGAGACGCCGTGGCCGATCCACAGCCGCCGGTAGGCCGGGTTGCGCAGGGGGGTGACGTCGAGCAGGAGTCTCACGGGGCGAGGCGCTCCCGGATCCAGTCCTGCCCGTCGCGGGTGTAGCGGAGCCTGTCGTGCAGCCGGTCGGGCCGCCCCTGCCAGAACTCGACGTACGCGGGCACGACGAGGTAGCCGCCCCAGAAGTCGGGCACGGGCACGTCGTCCGGTTCCGGCCACCGGCGGGCCGATTCGGCGAACCGATTCTCCAACTCGGCCCGGTCGGCGATCACCGCCGACTGGTGCGACGCCCAGGCGCCGAGCTGAGAGCCGTGCGGTCGGGACCGGAAGTACGCGGCGGACTCCTCCTGCGGCAGCGGGGCGCACGACCCGCCGATGATCACCTGCCGGTGGATCGGGTGCCAAGGGAACAGGAGGCTCGCCCGCGGGTTGGCCGCGAGATCGCGGCCCTTGCGGGAGGTGTGGTTGGTGAAGAACCGGAACCCGTCGGTCTTGAAGCCCTTGAGCAGGACCGTCCGGGCGCGGGGCTCCCCGTCGGCCGAGGCGGTGGCGAGGACCATCGCGTTGGGTTCGGGCAGGCCCGCGCTCACCGCGTCCGCGAACCAGCTCGTGAACAGCGCGAAGGGCTCGGCGGGAGCGGAGTCCTCGGCCAGTTCGCCCCTGTCGTAGGAGATCCTGAGGTGCGCGGGGTCCGCGAGTGAACGATCCACGGTCGTCAAGCCTCTCATCCCCGGTCGGACACGCCGGGCACGCGGGGGTGCCGATCGGCCCGGCGGCCTTCCGGAGGACCGCCGCGGCAGGGACCCCGGCCGTCCGATCCGTGGCATCGCGGGCCTTCCGGGCGACACGGAATAACCCCGTGGCCGGAAAACGCTGAACAAACGCCGGAGACTCGGACTTCCGGAGGGTGACCGAGAAGTAGACTGCCAGCTGGAGAGTGGAGGGACCTTGAGCTCACACGGACTGATCGACACTACGGAGATGTATCTCCGCACGGTGTACGAGCTTGAGGAAGAGGGCATCGTCCCGCTCCGGGCCCGGATCGCCGAGCGGCTCTCGCAGAGCGGCCCGACGGTGAGCCAGACGGTGGCCCGCATGGAGCGCGACGGCCTGCTTCGGGTCGAGGGCGACCGGCATCTGGTGCTGACCGAATCCGGCCGCGAGCTCGCTGTCCGGGTGATGCGCAAGCACCGTCTCGCCGAGTGCCTTCTGGTGAACGTCATCGGGCTGCCCTGGGAGGACGTGCACGCCGAGGCGTGCCGCTGGGAGCACGTCATGTCCGAGCAGGTGGAGGCCAGGTTGGTCGCCCTGCTGGACAACCCGACGGCCTGCCCGCACGGCAACCCGATCCCCGGGCTGGAGGAGCTGGGCGGTCGCACGGCCACCGCCGCGGAGCCGGTCACGGCCATGACCACCGCCGCGACGCGAGACGGACAAGCCGCAGTGATTCGCCGGATCGGCGAACAAGTCCAGGCAGATCACGATCAAATGCTTAAACTCAAGCAGATCGGGATACAACCCGGACGTGAGGTTACCCTCGCGGTAGGCGACGACGATGGTGTGCGAGTTATCTGTGACGACTCCGGGGATGGTCCTGAGACAGAGCTGCCTCGGCGTATCGCCGAGCACGTCTTCGTCGCGAAGCTCTGACATCTTGGCCGACGATCTCCATATTTTCACCGCCGCATGCTCGGCGTTCATCGTTGAATGGGCGCCGGAGGTGAGCGGATGAGCCAGTGGGGTGCCGCCGAGGACGAAGGGCGGGCCGAGTACGACGCGCCCGCGTATCTCGCGGAGCTGCCGCCGGAGACGGTCTTCGCCCAGATGGAGATGGCGGTCATCGTCACCGACCGCTTCAGCAACATCATCTCGATCAACGCGTTCGCCAAGAAGCTGTTCGGCTTCGGCGGCGACGAGGTCATCGGGCAGAGCGTGCTCTCGCTGGGCATCGCCGAGGAGGACCACGACCAGGCCATCGATCTGGCGCGGCAGGTCCTCAAGGGCGGCGTCTGGGAGGGCACGTTCTGCAATCTGCGCGATGACGGCACGCCGGTCTACACGCGGGCCCAGGCCGTCCCGCTGCGCCACCCGTCCGGGGCGATCGACGGGGTCGCGATCTTCGCCCGCGAGGCGCTGCGCAGCAACCAGCGCGAACAGGACAGGTACGGCCTGCTCGACCGCATCGGCACCCGCCTGGCGGCGTCGCTGGAACTCGACGTGACCCTGCGCGCCGTCGCCGGCACCCTGGTCCCGCAGTTCGCCGACCACCTCTTCATCGACCTGGTGTCCGGCGACAAGCTGGTGCGCCGGGTGGCCGAGCACGCGCGCGGCTGGACGCCCCCGCCCGGCGTGTGGGCCGAGCCCGGAGAGCAGGTCGACTACCCCTACGACGACCACGCAGCCAAGGCGATGCGCCGCCGCGACGCGGTCCTGGCCGGATCGACCGGCCCGGACGCGGACTTCGGCGTCACCTCCATGATCGCCGCGCCGCTGGTGGCGCGCGGCGAGGTCCTCGGCGTGATGAGCCTGGCCCTGTCGAACCTGGGCCGCCGCCCCGACCCGCACTACGACGAGTTCGACCGCACCCTCGTCGGCGCGATCGCGTCCCGGGTGGCGCTGTCGATCGACAACGCGCTGCTGTTCGAGGAGGAGCGGCAGACCGCGCTCGCGTTCCAGCGCCAGCTCCTGCCCGGCGAGCGCCCGCCGGACCTCGACGGGCTCAAGATCGCCTGGCGGTACGAGCCGGCCCCGCCGCTGGAGTCCCACGGCCAGGGCGTGCAGACCCAGGTCGGCGGCGACTGGTACGACGTGATCCCGCTGTCGGCCGGACGGGTCGGCATCGTCGTCGGCGACGTCGAGGGCAGGGGCGCCCGGGCCGCCGCGGTCATGGGCCAGTTGCGGGCCGCGCTGCGGGCCTTCGCCCAGGACGACAAGTCCCCGTCCGACATCATGCGCAAGCTGGACGAGTGGACGCGCGGCATGGTCCGCCCCGACTCCCCGCGCCCCCCGCTGGTGTCCTGCAGCTACTTCGTCTACGACGCCTGGTCGCGCGAGCTGACCTGGGCCAACGCGGGGCACCACCCGCCGCTGCTGGCCGTCGGCGACGTCGTCGGCGACCTCGACTTCAGCCGCTCCACCGGTGCGATGCTCGGCATGCGCTCGGCGGGCTTCGGCGGCGACGCCGCCTTCGAGGAGGAGACCGTCGTCCTCGCGCCCGGCAGCATGCTGGTGCTCTACACCGACGGCCTCATCGAGCGGCGGCGGCCCAAGGCCGACGGCTCGTTCCTCACCGGCGAGGAGTCCCGCGGCCTCGTCCGGGCCGCCGTCGCCAAGGCGGCCCGCGGCGACGTCGAGGGCGTCGCGCACGCGGTGTTCGGCGCGGTGCCCGGCGAGATCGACGACGACGTGGCGCTGGTCGTCATCAGGACCGCGCCGGAGGAGCTCGCCGTGCGCGAGCGGACCTTCCCGGCCGAGCCGATCATGGTCTCCGAGGCGCGCAGGCTCGCGTCCGACACCTTCACCGCCTGGGGCCTGGCCGAGGACGACGCCGAGACCGCGTGCCTGCTGGTGTCGGAGGTCGTCACCAACGTCGTCCTGCACGCCACCAACGTGCCCGCGCAGAAGCGCGCCCTGGTCGGCGCGCCTGAGCTGTCGTTCGACGAGGACGACTGGGACCTCAGCGGCGGGCTCGGCAGGCCCGAGCCGGTGAAACCCGAGTTCCGGCTGCGGCTGCGCCGCGGCGCCCGCGCCCTGTGGGTCGAGGTCTTCGACCCGGACCTGCGGCTGCCCCGCATCCGCAACGCGGGCGAGACCGACGAGGGCGGCCGTGGCCTCTACCTCGTCGACCAGATCGCGGCCCGCTGGGGCTCACGCCCCACGCCGAACGGCAAGGCGGTCTGGTTCGAACTGCCGCTGGATTAGCGGGCGGACCGGCCGGACCGGGCGGACCGTGCGGAAAGACTAGGCGGCGGGCTCCGCCGCGAGCGCTCCGCCGACGGGCCGGGCGGCGAGGTGCGCCCACGTCTGCGTGAACCACAGCTCGCCGCCGATGACGCGGGGCCGCGCGCCGGTCTTCGGGCCGCCGTCGACCTCGGCGAGCAGCACCTCGCGCAGCCGGGCGGCGATCGCCGGGCTCGGCGCGGTCTCCAGCCACGGCGCCGCCGGCCGCTCCACCCCGAGCAGGTCCATGCCGGTGATCCGCGCGCCTGCCCCCTCGACCATGGCGAGGAGGTCGTCTATCCGGGGGATCGTCCGGAATCCCGGGTCGCGGACCCGCTCCAGCGCGTCCCGGTGGTCGCTCGACAGGTTCGTGCGGGCGAGGTCGGCGACGACGATCCGGCCCGACGGATGGCACACCCGCAGCATCTCGCCCAGCGCGGCCGCCGGATCGGCGAGCCGGTGCAGGGCGAACCGCGCGGTCACGAGCGAGAAGGACCCGTCGGCGAACGGCAGCGCCGACGGATCGGCCCGCACCCGTCCCGAGGGCTCCGGCCCGATCCCCGCGGCGGTGACCCGCCCGACCCTGCCCTCCAGCGCGCGCGCCATCAGGCTCGGCCCGCACGTGACGTCCAGGACGTCGTCGTGCGGGGACGGTTCGGCGAAATCGGCGAGCCGGACGAGGAAGGTGGAAAGGGTCCCGGCTGGCGCGGTGGTGGTCGACACGGCGGCTCCCTCCCCAGGGCATGGTCAACACGATGAGACGTACCGGGGGGCCGGGCGGTTCGCGGCTAGTGGCTCGTCTCTTAATGTTCGTTGGGAAATTGTCGTACCGGTGTGGTGTAGTCGCCTCATGCCTCGGTGTGATGGTTCGGGTGTGCGGGTGGTGCATCGCACCGCCCGTATCGGCCTGCGCGTCACTCCCGGTCAGCGGCGCCGCTGCTTCCACCAGCTCCTGGCCGCCGGGGACGTGTGGGCGGCCTGTCTGGATCTCAACCGATGGCGTCGGCACCGCCGCCTGAAACCCATCACCTCCTACCAAGCACTCTGCCGGGAGTTGTCGGCAGCAGGCCCTGGCACGTTCGGGGAGCTGTCCACGGTGGGGGCACGGTCGGTACTGCGGCGTTACAGCGACGCCTGGTTCACCACCGCCAAACTCCGCAAGAACGGTCAGGGCAAGGCACGGTATCCGCGGCGGAAGCGGGCGTTGATGCCGGTCCGCTTCTATGAGGGAACGTTCCGGCTCGACGGCCACCGCCTGACACTGCCGGTCGCCAAGGGCCGGCCGCCGTTGACGGTCGGCTGGCCCGCACCCCGCCCTGGCCGGCCGGGCAGATCCGGTCGGTGACCTTGCTGGCCGACGGCGGCCGTCTGTGGGCCGAAGTGACCGCCGAGGTCCCCCTCACCCTCCACACCGATGGGCAAGGGCCTGATCCTTCCCGGGTCGGCGGCGTCGATATCGGCGTCATCCATCCCTACGCCGTGGCAGGGCCCGAAGGACAAGGGCTGATCGTGTCGGGGCGGGCGATCCGCGCCGAACACCACCTGCATCACCGCGACCAGGCAGCCCGGCAGCGGGCGATGGCCGGGCATGCCCCCACACCGGGGCAGCACGGGTCACGCAGGTGGCGCAAGCACCGGGCCAGGCAGCGCAAGGTCGAAGGCCGCCACAAGCGGCGCGTCCAGCAAGCCCGGCATGAGGCGTCCGCGACCGTGGTGGCGTGGGCGGTGCGGGAGCGGATCGGGACGTTGAAGATCGGCGACCTGCGCGGTGTCCTGCACCTGGCTTCCGGGCGACGCCATAACAGGCGCCTGCGGGACGCGGGATTCTCCCGGCTCATCAAAACTCTGGTGGAGGACTGCGAGATCGCCGGGATCGCCACGGTCCTGGTCGATGAGCGCGGCAGCTCCTCCACCTGCCCCGCCTGCCGCAGGCGGGTCCCCAAACCCTCAGGACGCCGTTTCACCTGCCCGCACCCACAGTGCGGATACCTTGGGCATCGCGACCTCGTAGGCGCTGCCAACATCGCCCCCCGAAACCCCAGGGGCGGAACATCCACAGCACCCACCCCACCCGGGACAGGGGCCGTGATCACGCACCGTCGAGCCGGACGGCACCTACCCGGTACCAGCCGGACCCGACGCGACCCCAGACGCCGCCCCCATCACGGCAGCATTCGAAGGTCACCTGGAGCGCCGCCTCCCGCCCCACCACCCGATGGGGAGTCGCTCGCCCCGGCGAGGATCACCAAACACCACCAACGTTTGGAGACACGGCACTAGTTGAGTGTCTCGCCCCACAGCGCGAGGACCACGAGCACGAAAACGATGGCGACCGAGCTCGCCAGCGGCGCCGGCAGCCGGAGCCTGAGGGCGAGCCAGCGGACGCAGAAGGCGGCGAGGATGGCGAGCAGAGCGAGCATGACGATCCCGTCCATCCGCTCAGTATGCAGTGTCGTCGCGCCAGGCGGCCGTGCCGTCGTGGGTTCGGCGGCCCCCGGAGGCTTCGGGACCGGAGGCGGGAGTTTGACGGGTTGCGGGGATTGGCCCGGAACCGGCGCGGGGTAGGCGTTCGGGCAGGGGGTGCGATGGCGCGGAACACGGGGGAGGCCTCGCGGGGCGGCGTGTGGGTGGTGATCGGCGCGCTGATGCTCGGCATGCTGCTCGGCGCGCTCGACCAGACCATCGTGTCCACCGCGCTGCCGACGATCGTGAGCGAGTTCGGCGGGCTGAACCACCTGTCGTGGGTCGTCACCGCCTACCTGCTCGCCAGCACCGCCTCGACGCCGCTGTGGGGCAAGCTCGGCGACCAGTACGGGCGCAAGCGGCTGTACATCGCGGCGATCGTCATCTTCCTCATCGGCTCGGTGCTGTGCGGCGCGTCGTGGAACATGCTGTCGCTCATCGTCTTCCGCGCGTTCCAGGGCCTGGGCGGCGGCGGGCTGATCGTGCTCGGCATGGCCATCGTCGGCGACGTGGTGCCGCCCCGCGAACGCGGCAGGTACCAGGGGTTCTTCGGCGGCGTGTTCGGGGTCGCGAGCGTCGCCGGGCCGCTGCTCGGCGGCTTCTTCGTGGACAACCTGACGTGGCGGTGGGTGTTCTACGTCAACGTGCCGATCGGGATCGTCGCGCTGGTGCTGGTCTCGGCGGTGCTCAAGGGCAAGAAGGACCGGACCCGGCACCGGATCGACTACGCGGGCACGGCGGCCATCGCGGGCGCGGCGGTCTGCCTGGTGCTCGGCACGACCTGGGGCGGCACCGAGTACCCGTGGGGCTCCCCGGTGATCATCGGCCTGTTCCTCGCGTCGGCGGCGCTGCTGGCCGCGTGGTGGTGGGTGGAGCGGCGGGCGGCCGAGCCGGTCCTGCCGCTGCACCTGTTCCGCAACCCCGTCTTCTCGGTGGCGGGCTTCCTCGCGTTCGTCATCGGGTTCGCGCTGTTCGGCTCGGTCACCTACTTCGCGGTCTACCTCCAGGTCGTCAAGGGGGAGTCGCCGACGATGTCGGGGCTGAGCCTGCTGCCGCAGATGGCGGGCGTGCTCGCGGCGTCCATCACCTCGGGGCTGCTCATCACCAGGACCGGGCACTACAAGCCGTTCCCGATCCTCGGCACCGGCCTGATGACGGTCGCGCTGGCGCTGTGCTCCCGGCTGTCGACCCAGACGTCGGTGCTGGAGCAGAGCCTGTACTTCCTGCTCCTCGGCGTCGGCCTCGGCTGCGTCATGCAGGTGCTGATCATCGCGGTGCAGAACTCCAGCCCGTACGAGGACCTGGGCGCGGCCACGTCGGGGAACACGTTCCTGCGCTCGATCGGCGGGTCGTTCGGCGTCGCGGTGTTCGGCACGATCTTCAGCAACCGGCTGGCCGGCAACGTCGCGGCGGCGCTGCGCGGGATCAGCCTGCCGCCGGGGGTCGATCCGGCGCAGGTCCAGGAGAACTCGGCGATCCTGCGGCGGCTGCCGCCCGAGCAGTCGCAGGCGATCCTCGGCGCTTACGCGCAGTCCATCCAGACCGTCTTCCTGTGCGCCGTGCCCGTCGCCGCGCTCGCCTTCGTCGCGAGCTGGTTCCTGCGCGAGGTGCCCCTGAAGACCGCCACGCGCGAGGCGGGCATGGGGGAGTCGCTGGGCGCGCCGACGGCCCGGTCGTCGCGGGCGGAGCTGGAGCTGTGCCTCGCCCGGCTGCTGCGCCGCGACCCCGACGCCCGTGTCCTGTACGCCCAGCTCGCGGCCCGCAGCGGCCTCGACCTCCCGGCGGGCAGCATCTGGGCGCTCTGCCGGATCGCCCAGGCGGGCAGCGTCACCGGCAAGGAACTGGCCGGGAGAGCGGAGGTGTCGCGCGCCAAGGGGCGGCCCTACGTCGACGAGCTGGTCGCCGAAGGCCTGGTGGACCGCGAGGGCGAGGTCCTGGCGATCACGAACACGGGCCGCGCGTACGCCGAGCGGATCTGGGAGACGCGCCGCCGCGGCCTGGACCATCTTCTGGAGGGGTGGGACCCGGACAGGCACCCCGAGCTCAGTGAGCTGCTGGACCGGATGAGCCGCGAGTCCCTCGGGGCTCCGGGCGATCTCGCCGCCCTCTCCCGGGAGCGCTCCGGCCTCCCCCGATAGGGTCGCGGCGGCTTCCCGCGGGGGTCGCGGCCGATGTTCACCGGATGCTTCGGGGGATTTTCCGGCTCGTGTCCGGGGTCACCTTCGACTTGCGGGGTACCGGCGGGTAAGCTGCTTCTGACCGAACCCCATTCGGTTCGGATGGGACGGAACCCACCCCTAGAGCTTTGGAGGCTGCCGTGGCCGAGGCGTACATCGTCGGAGCGGTCCGTACCCCCGTCGGGACCAAGAAGGGCGCGCTCGCCGGAGTCCACTCCGCGGACCTCGGCGCGCACGTCCTGAAGTCCCTCATCGAGCGCACGGGCGTCGACCCGTCCGCCGTCGAGGACGTCATCATGGGCTGCGTCAGCCAGGCCGGAATGCAGGCACTCGACGTCGCCCGCACCGCGTGGCTGTCGGCGGGCCTGCCCGAGAGCGTGCCCGGCGTCACCATCGACCGCCAGTGCGGCTCCTCGCAGCAGTCGATCCACTTCGCCGCGCAGGGCGTCCTGTCCGGCACCCAGGACCTGGTCGTCGCGGCCGGCGTCGAGAACATGGCCGCCGTGCCCATGGGCTCGAACGTGCCCTTCGGCGCCGACGGCCCGAAGGCCGGCTTCCCCTACGGCGAGGGCTGGGCGTCCCGCTACGGCCAGCAGGAGATCTCCCAGTTCCGCGGCGCCGAGCTGATGGCCGAGAAGTGGGGCCTCACCCGCGACGACCTCGAGGCGTTCGCCCTGGAGTCCAACATCCGCGCGGGCAAGGCCATCGAGGCCGGCTACTTCGACCGTGAGATCGCCCCGATCGCGGGCGTCGAGCGCGACCAGTGCGCCCGCCCCGACACCACCCTCGAGAAGATGGCCGGCCTCAAGCCGCTGCGCGAGGGCGGCGTCATCACCGCCGCGGTCTCCTCCCAGATCGCCGTCGGCGCCTCCGCGCTGCTCATCGCCTCCGAGGAAGCGGTCCGCACCCACAACCTGACCCCGCGGGCCCGCATCCACACCCTCGCCCTCGCGGGCTCGGACCCGGTCTACATGCTGACCGGCCCGATCCCGGCGACCGAGAAGGCCCTGAAGAAGTCCGGCCTGACGATGGACGACATCGACGTCACCGAGATCAACGAGGCGTTCGCCCCCGTCGTCCTCGGCTGGCAGAAGGACCTCGGCGCCGACCTGTCCAAGGTGAACCCGAACGGCGGCGCGATCGCCCTCGGCCACCCGCTGGGCGCCACCGGCGGCATCCTCATGGCCAAGCTCCTGCACGAGCTGGAGCGCACCGGCGGCCGCTACGGCCTCCAGACGATGTGCGAGGGCGGCGGCCAGGCCAACGCCACCATCATCGAGCGCCTCTAGCAGCGACAGGTCCCCGGCGCACCGCGCCGGGACCCCGCGCATCCGGCGGGCCGGGACGGAATCCGTCCCGGCCTCCGTGCTTCCAGGGCCAGTGCTCACCGGGCCGTGCTCACCTCGGGCGGTCTTTGTCCGCGGGGTGCCTTCGCTTCACCGGGACGAGAAGGACCCCCGGTTAGTGTCGTGACCCATGTCGGACGAGACCACTCCAGCGACCACCCCGAACCCCGGTGCCGCGGCGCCGACGCCCCGTAGGCTGGCGGGCAAGGTACGCCGCCGGGTGCCGGTGCCGCCGATCCTGCCCGTCGCGGAAGAGGCCGAAGGAGCCGCCCCGGACGGAGTTGGCGGAACCGCTTGACCGTCCGCCCGCGGACGGTGTTCGCTTTGCGTGATGAATGAGGCACGCAGGCCCACGTTGATCGCGTCGGTGCAGCGCGCGCTCCACCTGCTGGAGTGCATCTCCGAGCATCCGGGCGGCGCGCCCGCCAAGCAGCTCGCCCGCGAGACCACGCTGCCGCTCGCCACGGCCTACCACCTGCTGCGCACCCTCGCCCACGAGGGCTACATCGTCAAGCTCGCGGACGGCACCTGGGTGATGGGCGAGCGCGTCGGCGAGCTGCACGGCAAGGGCCGCGACCAGGTCGTGCTGGGCCGGGTCCGCCCGATCCTCGACGAGCTGCGCAAGAGCCTCGGCGCCGCCGCCTACCTCGCGGTGCACGAGGACGACCGCATCCGGCTCATCGACATCGCGGACTCCCCGCGCACCCCCCGCGTCGTCGAGTGGGTCGGCTTCGACGAGGCGGCGCACGCCACCGCGATAGGCAAGTGCCTGCTCGGGCAGCTCGACGACGAGCGCCGCCGCGACTACCTCGCGCGCCACCCCCTGGTCTCGCTGACCCGCAACACCATCACCGAGCGGGCCGCGCTGGAACTCGGCCTCACCGGCGACGGGCTGTCGGTGGACCGCGAGGAGTACGCGCTCGGCACGGGCTGCGCCGCGGTGCCCGTGAGCGACGGCCGGGGCGTCGTCGTCGGCGCGCTGGCCGTCTCGTGCCGGCCGCACCGCCTCGGCAAGGTGGCCGCGGACCCGTCCGTCCTGCGCAGCGCCGCGGTACAGGTCGGCCGCGCCCTCACGCTCGCCTGATCCGCCGGACTCGGGACGCTGGGGCGAACCGGACTGTAGGCTCCTGACGTGTCCGATGACTCAAAGACGGTGAACCACCAGCCGGTACAGCCCGCCGCGGGCGAAGGCGCCCTGGAGAACCACCTGGGCGGCGACGAGGCCCGCAACTACCGCAAGTACGAATACGACATGGTCGCGCCGCACGTCGGACGGTCCCTGCTGGAGATCGGGTCGGGACTCGGCCACTTCTCCGAGCAGTTCGCCGGACGGCTCGACTACCTCGCCGTGAGCGACAACGACCCGTACTGCGTCGAGCAGCTGACCAAGCGGTACGCCGACGACGGGGCCGTGGAGGTGCTCTCGCTGGCGCTCCCGGCCAAGGTCGAGATCCGCCAGAAGGTCGACACGGTCGTCATGATGAACGTCCTGGAGCACATCGCCGAGGACGTCCAGGCGCTCAAGGACCTGGCGGCCGTCGTCGAGCCCGGTGGCCGCATCGTCATCTGGGTCCCCGGCTACATGCAGCTCTACGGGGACTTCGACCGCAAGGTCGGCCATGTCACCCGGTACACCCCCAAGACGCTCGGCGCGACCATCGCCGGGGCGGGCCTGGAGGCCGAGGTGCTGAAGCCGATCAACTTCCTCGGCGGCATCGCCTGGTGGGCCGCGGTGCGCCGAGGCGGCGTCGGCTACCCCGACCCGCGGCTGGTCAAGATCTACGACCGGACCGTCATCCCCACGACGCGGTTCATCGAGCGGCTGGTCCGGCCTCCGTTCGGGCAGACGGTCTTCGCGGTGGCCCGCGTTCCCGGCTGAACCGGTCTCATCGGCCGAAACAGCGAAACGCCCGAAACGGCTGAACCGGCCTATTTCGGAAACTGTAGGTGATCGTCCGGTGTCTCAGCGCTCCGGCGGGATACGATGCGCGGAAGACCCCAGACGGCCTCTGAGGTGGACCGGTGCACGAATCCCCGCCCGTCGCTGCCGGGCACCTTCCCGTTCCTGCCACACGGCTGATCGGGCGCCGCCGCGAGGTGGCCGACGTCCGCAGGCTGCTCACCGACAGCAGACTGCTCACCCTGACCGGGGTCGGCGGGGTGGGCAAGACGCGGGTGGCGATCGCGGCCGCCGCCGACCTCGCCGGCGACGCCCCGGACGGGGTCTGGTTCGTCGAGCTGTCCGCCCTGCGCGACGACGGCCTGCTCGCCTACGCGGTCCGGGCGGGCCTCGGCCTGCGCGACCGCGACGGGCGGCCCCCCGCGGCGGTCCTGCGCGATCACCTCGCCGGGCGGCGGGCGCTGCTCGTCCTCGACACCTGCGAGCACCTGGTCGGCGCGTGCGGCGCACTGGTCTCCGGCCTCCTCGCCGCCGCGCCGGGCCTGCGCGTGCTGGCCACCAGCAGGCAGCCGCTGCGCATCCCGGGCGAGCGCACCCTGGCGATCGCCCCGCTGCCGCCCGGCGACCATGCGGTCACGCTCTTCCACACGCTGGCCGAGGAGGCCGACCCGGGGTTCGACCGGGACCGCGACCTCGCCGTCGCGCTGTGCGAGCGCCTCGACGGCCTGCCCCTGGCGATAGAGCTCGCGGCGGTCCGGCTGCGCACCCTCAGCGTCCGGCAGCTCGCCGCCCGCCTCGACGACAGGTTCCGGCTCCTGGACGAGCCCGGCCGCGGCGGCAGGCACGGCAAGCTGCGCACCGCCGTCGGGTGGAGCCACGAGCTGTGCGAGCCGCGCGAGCGGCTGCTGTGGGCGCGGTTGTCGGTGTTCACCCGCGACTTCGACCTGGACGGCGCCGAGCACGTCTGCGGGGACGCGAGGCTGCCCGTCGAAGAGGTCCTCGACGTGCTCTCCGGGCTGATCGACAAGTCGATAGTGATCCGGGAGCCGGGCGGGGAGCGGTTCCGGATGCTCGACACGGTCCGGGAGTACGGCGCGACCTGGCTCGCCGGGCTTGGCGAAGAGCAAGAGATGCGCCGCCGCCACCGCGACCACTTCCTGGCGATGGCCCGCAGGTTCGACGACGCCTGGGGCGGCGCAGGGCAGTTCGCCTGGTTCGACCGGATGAACGCGGAGTTCCCCAATCTGCGCGCCGCCCTCGACTTCTGCCTGGCCGAGCCCGAGGAGGAGGAGATCGGGTACGAGCTCGCGGTGCGGCTGCGGTATCTGTGGGTCGCCTGCGGGTTCGTCCAGGAAGGCGCCTACTACCTCGACAAGGTGCTGGAGCGGCGTCCTTCGTGCACGCGGGTCAGGACCGTCCGCCACTGGCTGTCGGCCTTCCTCGGGGACCTGCCGCCCGAGTCCGTCTTCGGGCTCTGGGAGGAGGCCGCCGAGCACGCCACGCCCGAGGACCGCGGGTGGTTCGCCTACAACTGCGGGAACGCGCTGTTCACCGTCGGGGACATGGCGGAGTCGCTCGTCTGGTACGCCCGCGGCACCGAGCTGTTCGCCGAGGCCGGCGGCAGCCTGCCCGGCGTCGCCCTCTGCATGGTCGGCCACGCGGCGTGCCTGGTCCGCACCGGATCGGCGGAGGAGGCGATCGAACTGCTGGAGGAGCAGCGCGCCCTGTGCGCGCGCGGCGGCGACGTCTACGCCCGCTCGTTCGGCGACTGGATGCAGGGCATGGCCCAGCTCGCGGCGGGCCGGGCCGACCTCGCCGCGGTCCGCCTGCGCGCGGCGGTCGTGGTGAAGCGGAGGCTGTGCGACCACCTGGGCGTGGCCATGGCCATCGACGTGCTCGCGCGGATCGCGCTCGCCCAAGGCGACCCGGAGAGGGCGGCCGCGCTGCTCGGCGGCGTCCAGCGCATGCGCGACGACTACGGGATGGGGCCGGGCGTCGCCGAGTACGTCGGGGACAGGGCGGTGTGCGAGGCGCGGACCCGCGAGCTGCTCGGCCCGCGCGCCTTCCAGGCGGCCTTCTCCGCGGGCGCCCGCAGAACCCCCGACGAGACCGTCGGGTACGTCCTGGGCGACGGCGAGGAGGCTTCCAGGTCCGCGCTGACCCCGCGCCAGCGGGAGATCGCGACGCTGGTCGCGGCGGGCCTGTCGAACCGGCAGATCGGCGAGCGGCTGGCGATCGCCAAACGGACCGTCGACTCCCACGTCGAGCAGATCCTCAGCAAGCTCGGCTTCGGCTCGCGCGCCCAGGTCGCCGCCTGGATAGGACGCGGCGGGCGATAGGCCCGGAATCTCGGGGGAGAACCGGGGCCGTATCGGGAGTTCTACCGATGCGCGGGGCCGTCTCGGTAGCCCAGACTGGGTCCCGGTCGCGGAAGACGGGTCCGCCCCTCCTTCGGACGGGTTCCCCGGGCATCGTCCGTCTGCGGCCGGCCACAAGTTCCCGTGTGGTCCGACGGCCCGGCGGCCGAGAGACGGGAGGGGGTTTCCCGGCCGCCGGGTCCATACTGGGCTGAAAGCGCTCCAGCCCCCGGGAGATCGAACGTGCACCAGCCGCCCCCCGGCCCTTCCCGCCGGTCCCGCCGCCGGAGCCCGCGGGTGGCCTTCTCGGCGGGGGCCGCCGTCGGCGCGGGCGTCGTGCTCGCCGGGGTCACGCTGTTCGCCGTGCTCGGCGACGACGAGCGCTCGGAGGCCGAAGGCCCGGCCAAGCAGGGGCTGGCGGCCTCCCCGCACTCCTCGGGAGCCTTCCCCCGCGCCTTCGCCGGAACGTGGCGGGGCGCCCTCGCCACCGACGACAGCGGCTGGGAGGTCCAGCTCGCGCTCCCCGGCGGGGCGGGCACCGGATCGGTGCAGTACTACCGGTACGGCGAGATCCAGTGCACCGGCATCGTCCAGTACGTCAGGTCGGCCAAGCGGGAGCTGCGCCTGGTGGAGCAGACGCCGCAGTGCTCGCCCAACAAGACCGGGATCGTCCGGCTGACCTTGACGGGCAAGGGCCTGCGGCACCAGTGGTACGCCAGCGAGTCCGACCTGGCCCAGAAGGCGCCCTCCTACGACGGCGTCCTGAAGCGAGTCGGCTGAGCGCTCAGCTCCGGGTGATCGCGGCGATGGAGTCGTCCGTGCAGGTCTCCCAGAAGACGCCCGCGACGTCCTCCAGGTGGTCCAGCGACTCGGCGCGGAAGAGATCGGTCTGGTATTTGGTGATGTCGTACTCGGTCGATCCCATGACCCGCAGGTCCAACGGATGGATGTGCATCGCGCGGAACTCCTCGATCTCGCCGTAGGACGACAGGATCCCTGCGCCGTAGGCCTTCAGCTCGTCCCCTTCGGCGATCACGCCGAACTCCATGGTGAACCAGAAGACCCTGGACACGAACTCCAGCGCCTCGGGCGTCTCCACCCTCCTGGCCGCCCGCCCCGCCGTCCGGTACAGGGCCGCGTACCGGTCGGACGCCAGCGCGTTGCCGTGGCCGAGGACCTCGTGCAGGACGTCGGGCTCCGGCGTGTAGAACGGCGTGCTGTGGTGGCGGATGTACTGCGTCGCGTGGAACAGGGAGTCGGCCAGGGAGCCGTAGAACTCGCGCAGAGGCACCAGGCCCGCCGCGGGCAGGTACCCGAAGCCCGTGAGCGGCCGGAGGGCGTCGGTGACCTCCTGGAGCTGCGGGATGCGGCCGGTGGGCAGACCGAGCCGGTCCTTGGCGGCGAGGTACTCCGCGGCGGCGTAGCGCCGGTGCTTGGCGTCCAGCTCGGCCGACACCAGCCGCCAGACCTCGTGCTCCTCCTCGGTGTAGGAGGCCACCGGAAGCGGATCCCCCTCGCGGTACTCCAGGGCCAGCCGCGCGATCTCGTTCCGCCGCTCGCGGTACACCTCGTCGGCGAACCCCGGATGGTCGCGGGACAGCTCGACGGTCACCGCCCCGTGCTCGTCGCGCTTGACGGGTGCGAAGTACTGGGCTTCCTCGAACATGGTCACACACCCCCGCTTTGTTGATTCCCCCAAACCGGGCGCCTGAGCCCTCCGGGGAGTTGTCCGGACCTCCGCAGTTCGGGGGGCGGGTTTGGTGGCGGGAGGGCGCATGGCGGATGCTTTGTCGGTGACGAGTACCACGGTGTCGAAGACCGCAGAGCTCCGGCGGGTCCTGTACGGGCTGCCCGGTGTCGACGAGTTCGGGGCGCGGGCGCGCGCCGCCCGCCTCGCCGCCCGGTCGGTCAAGAGCACCTCGAAGGCCGCGGCGATCGACCTGGCGATCTCCATGGTCGACCTGACGACCCTGGAGGGCGCCGACACCCCGGGCAAGGTGCGGGCGCTGTGCGCGAAGGCCGTGCACACCGCGCCCGGCGCGCCGGCCGTGGGGGCCGTGTGCGTCTACCCGGACCTGGTGAAGGTCGCGGCCGAGGCCCTGGCCGGCACCGGGGTGGGGATCGCCTCGGTCGCCACCGCGTTCCCGGCCG
The DNA here is from genome assembly GCF_054783995.1 of Actinocorallia aurea. Classification (NCBI taxonomy): domain Bacteria; kingdom Bacillati; phylum Actinomycetota; class Actinomycetes; order Streptosporangiales; family Thermomonosporaceae; genus Actinocorallia; species Actinocorallia aurea. The sequence goes on along the minus strand of NZ_BAAGPQ010000002.1, from coordinate 1,102,669 downwards.
GGCGGGCGCCGCTCGCGGTGAAGCTCGCCGACACCCGGCAGGCGGTCCTCGACGGCGCCACCGAGATCGACATGGTGATCGACCGGGGCGCCTACCTCGCGGGCGACTACGCGAAGGTGTTCGACGAGATCACCGCGGTGAAGGACGCCTGCGCGGGCGCCCACCTCAAGGTCATCCTGGAGACGGGCGAACTGGCCACCTACGACAACGTCAGGCGGGCCTCCTGGCTCGCGATGCTGGCGGGCGCCGACTTCATCAAGACCTCCACCGGCAAGATCCAGCCCGCGGCCACCGCGCCCGTGGTCCTGGTGATGCTGGAGGCCGTCCGGGACTTCGCCGCCGAGCACGGCAGGATCGTCGGCGTGAAGCCCGCGGGCGGTATCCGCACCACCAAGGACGCCCTCAAGATGCTCGTCCAGGTCAAGGAGGTCGCCGGCCCGCGCTGGCTCGACCCCGCCCTGTTCCGCATCGGCGCCTCAAGCCTCCTCAACGACCTGCTCATGCAGCGGGAGAAGCTCGCCACGGGCGTCTACTCCGGCCCCGACTACTTCTCTCTGGACTAGTGATGAGCCTTTTCGCAGACGGCTACGCGCCCGCGCCCGAGTCCACGTCCGTGGTGGATCTCCGCGCGGACTACGGCATGTTCATCGACGGCGGGTTCACCGCCGCCAAGGAGACCTTCCAGACCGTCAACCCGGCCACCGGGGAGGCGCTCGCCGAGGTGGCGCTGGGCGGGGCCGAGGACGTCGACCGGGCCGTGGCCGCGGCCCGCAGGGCGTTCACCGACGTGTGGGGGCCGATGCCCGGGGCGGAGCGGGCCAAATACCTGTTCCGGATCGCCCGGCTGATCCAGGAGCGCTCGCGCGAGCTGGCCGTCCTGGAGTCCCTCGACAACGGCAAGCCGATCCGGGAGACCCGCGACTTCGACCTCCCGCAGGTCGCGCAGCACTTCTTCTACCACGCGGGCTGGGCCGACAAGCTGGAGTACGCCGGGTACGGCACCGCCCCGCTGGGCGTCGCCGCGCAGGTCATCCCCTGGAACTTCCCGCTGCTCATGCTGGCCTGGAAGATCGCCCCGGCGCTGGCGTGCGGCAACACCGTCGTCCTCAAGCCCGCCGAGACGACGCCGCTGACGGCCCTGGCCTTCGCGGAGATCTGCCGCCAGGCCGAACTGCCCGCGGGGGTCGTCAACATCGTCACGGGCGCGGGGGAGACGGGCAGGCTGCTCGTGGAGCACCCGGGGGTCGACAAGGTCGCCTTCACCGGGTCCACCGAGGTCGGCAAGCTCATCGCCCGGTCCGTCGCGGGCACGTCCAAGCGGCTCGGCCTGGAGCTGGGCGGCAAGGGCGCCAACATCGTCTTCGACGACGCCCCGCTGGACGAGGCGGTCGAGGGGATCGTCAACGCGATCTTCTTCAACCAGGGCCACGTGTGCTGCGCGGGATCGCGGCTGCTCGTGCAGGAGTCGGTCGCCGAGGAGCTGCTGGCCCGGCTGCGCGCCAGGATGGCGACCCTCGTCGTCGGCGATCCCCTGGACAAGAACACCGACGTCGGCGCGATCAACTCCGCCGCGCAGCTCGCCCGGATCCGGGAGCTGGTCGACTCCGGCGTCGCCGAAGGGGCCGAGGTGTGGGCGCCGCCGTGCGAGCTGCCCGAGCGGGGCTTCTGGTTCGCCCCGACGGTGTTCACCGAGGTCGCCGCGAGCCACCGGATCGCCCGCGAGGAGATCTTCGGCCCCGTCCTCTCGGTGCTGACGTTCCGGACGCCCGACGAGGCGGTCGAGAAGGCCAACAACACCCAGTACGGGCTGTCCGCGGGCGTCTGGACGGAGAAGGGCTCCCGCATCCTCGCGGTCGCCGACAGGCTGCGGGCGGGCGTCGTGTGGGCCAACACCTTCAACCAGTTCGACCCGGCCTCGCCGTTCGGCGGCTTCAAGGAGTCCGGGTACGGGCGCGAGGGCGGCAGGCACGGTCTGGAGGCCTACCTTGCCTAAGGGCGGCAAGAAGCGGCAGGCGAAGGAACGCCGTGCCGAAGAGCGCAAGCGAGAGGCCCGCACGGCGCCCGCGCCGACGGGAGAAGGGACCGGCGGGCCCATGCGGCTGGCGGTGCGCAAGACCTACAAGCTGTTCATCGGCGGGGCCTTCCCGCGATCGGAGTCCGGCAGGTCGTTCGTGGTGACCGACGCCCGCGGGGAGTTCCTCGCCCATGCCTCCCACGCCTCGCGCAAGGACGTCCGCGACGCCGTCGTGGCGGCCCGCAAGGCGTCCGGCGGCTGGGCGGGCCGCACCGGCTACAACCGGGGCCAGATCCTCTACCGGATCGCCGAGATGCTGGAGGGCAGGCGCGGGCAGTTCGTCGACGAGCTGCGCGCCGGCGGCCTCGGCCGCGAGGCCGCCGAGGCCGAGGTGGACGCCGCCGTCGACCGCTGGGTCTGGTACGCGGGCTGGACCGACAAGATCGCCGCGGTGGCGGGCGGGACGAACCCGGTCGCCGGGCCGTTCCTCAACGTCTCCGCGCCGGTGCCCACGGGCGTCGTCGGCGTGCTCGCGCCGCAGGGCGCGCCGCTGCTGGGCCTCGTGTCGGTGCTCGCGCCGGTCATCGCGGCGGGGAACACCGCGGTGGTCGTCGCCGACGCGCCGCTGCCGGCCGTCACGTTCGCCGAGGTGCTCGCGACGTCCGACCTGCCGGGCGGCGTCGTCAACATCCTCACCGGCGTGCGCGAGGAACTCGCCCCGTGGCTGGCCGGGCACATGGACGTCAACGCGATCGACCTCGCGGGCGCGTCGCCGGACCTCGCCGCGTCGTGCGAGCGGGAGGCGGCGGGCAACCTCAAGCGCGTGCTGCGCGCCTCGGACGAGGACTGGACCGCCGACCCCGGCACGCGGCGCATGACCGCGTTCCTGGAGACGCGCACCGTGTGGCATCCGATGGGCGTCTGAGTCCTCGTGCGCCTTCTCGGGTGAGTTCTTTCGTGTGTTTTCGGGGCCGTCGCGAAAGTGGCGGCCCCGCATGCGTTTTCGGCTGCACAGCGTGGCGTGTCGGCGTCATGGCGGTTGTCGACGTTGTGGGCGCGGCGTGGGTATTTTGCCGTTCTGCGGTTTAAAGCCGCAGGTCACGGGCTATCTCCCCGGTACCTGATCACTACGGGGGGATGGATCAGTGGCTACCAACACAACGAGGCGTGCGACCACTCGCCGTAGTTCTACGACGAAGCGCACGTCCGCCGCGACGAAGACGGCGAGAAGGACACCGGCCAAGCGCACGAGCGCCGCCGCGAAGACGACGGGAACCCGGGTGACCGCGCGGACCACGGGGTCCCGCGCGGGTGGCACCACGACGAAGCGGAGCACCGCGGCGCGCAAGCCCGCGACGCGTTCGACGTCGGCCCGCACCACCACGGCCCGCAAGACCACCTCGGCCGCGGCCCGCAAGCCGGCGACCCGCTCCGCCTCGACGACCCGCGCGACGACCGCGCGCACCGCGTCGAGCCGGTCGAGCGCGGCGCTGACGCCTGCGAGGGCCGCCACCAAGGTGAACTCCGCGGCGACCAAGATGACCTCGGCCACGACCAAGCTGACGGCCGCGGCCACCAGGGCGGGCACGTCCGCCAAGTCGATGAACACCGCGATGACCGCGATGAAGTCGGCGACGAAGTCGATGGCGACGGCCGCCAAGGCGATGTCCGACGCGGCCAAGGCGCTGAAGACCGTCAAGTCCACGGCGGGCACCACGACCCGCGCCACCGCCGCGCGCAAGCCGGCGACGCGCACGACGACGAGCCGCGCCGCAGGGACCCGGGCGACCGGCACCAGAGCGACCGGCACCAGGGCGAGCGGTACCCGGGCGAGCGGAACCAGGGCTGCGAGCACCCGCGCGACGGGGACCAGGGCGGCGAGCACCCGCACGGCGGGCACCAGGGCGACCGGCACCGGCGCGACGGGGACCCGGGCGACCGGCACCCGCGCGGCGTCCACCCGGACGGCCGCCGCGCGCAAGCCCGCGACGCGCGCGTCCGCGACCCGGGCGGCGGGCACGCGGGCGACCGGGACCAAGGCCACCGGCACGAAGACGGCCACGAGGGCCGCCTCGACGACCCGCAAAGCGGCGGGTACGAGCAAGTCCACCGCGACCGGCACCCGGGGCACGACCCGCACCGCGGCAGCCGCCGCGCGCAAGCCCGCCGCGACCCGGACCGGCTCCGCCTCCACGACGACGCGCAGCCCCGTCGTGCGGACCCGCGGCACCCGCCGCACCGAGGCGCACGAGGTCGTTCCGGGCGACCCCGCGGTCATCAAGGACGAGATGGCGGAGAGCAACGACGGCGAGTCCACCGTCCTGCGCGGTCTCTCCGGCCTTTTCAGCCGCACCTGACGACCGCCGCGCGGGCCCGGTGAACCGGCCCGCGCGTCGCAGGGCGCAGCACACTGCGCGGCCCCCGCCCCTATCGGGCGGGGGCCGCGGGCGTTCCCGGGCGGCGGACCGGGCCCGGGTAAAGGATCAGTGCGGGGCGCGTGGCGGGGTTGCGGTCGCCGGAGGGCGGCCTAGCGTCATGATCATGCGCCTGGGGATCGCCGCCGTCGGATCTGTGACCGTGCTGCTCACACTGGTGCCGGGGAGCTCGGCGTCGGCCGAGACCGGGTTCCGGGACTCGGGGCGGGACGTGCGGATCCTCCAGCAGCGGCTGAAGGCGCTCGGCTACTCGCCGGGCCGCGTCAACGGCAGGTACGGCAAGGAGACCCGCTCGGCGGTCTGGGCGTTCCAGAAGGTCAACGGGATCAGGCCGTCCGGCACGATCGGGGCGAAGACGCGGCGCGCGCTCTGGCATCCGCGCCGACTGCGCTCGCTCGTGCCCGGGGCGCACGGCCGCAGGGTCGAGATCTACCTGAAGCGGCAGATCCTCGTCGTGTGGAAGGGCCGCAGGCCCGTCCTCATCAGCCATGTCTCGACCGGCGCGAACAGGTACTACTGCGACCACGGCGTGTGCGGCTTCGCCCGGACCCCGATCGGCGACTTCCGGGTGACCCGCCGGCACAAGGGCTGGCACACCGGGCGCCTCGGCGCGATGTACTACCCCGCGTACTTCGTCGGCGGCGTCGCCCTGCACGGCTCGACGGAGGTGCCGGCCCGCCACGCGTCGCACGGGTGCATCCGCATCCCGATGCACAACGCCAAGCGCATCTACCGCATGGCGCCCGTCGGCACCAGGGTGTACGTCAGGAAGCGCTGAGCGTCACCCTACGGCCCTCGGGAGCCGGACGACGAGCTCGGCACCGGTGTCGGTGTCGGCGACCGTCACAGAGCCGTTGTGGGCGCGGGCGATCTGGCGGCAGATGGCGAGTCCCAGCCCGCTGCCGCCGGTGTCCTTGCTGCGGGAGGCGTCGAGGCGGGTGAACCGGTCGAAGACCGCCTCGCGCATGTCCGGCGGGATGCTGTCGCCGTCGTTGAGCACCTCCAGGAGGGCCTCCAGCCCGTCCGGGCGCACCCTGACGACCACCTCGTCCTTGGCGTGCCGCACCGCGTTGTCGAGCAGGTTCGTGAACAGCCGGGCCAGGTGCATGCGCACGCCCATCACCTTGACCGGCTTCGCGTCGATCCTGACCCGCGGGTCCTCCGGCCGCCGCGCGACCTCCTCGCGGACGAGGTCGGCGAGATCCACGGGCTCCTTGCCCACCTCGGCGCCGGAGTCCAGCCTGCTCAGCACGAGCAGGTCCTCCACCAGCGCCGACAGCCGGTCGAGCCCCGCCGACAGCTTCTCGGCGGTCACCGGCCAGTCCGCCTCGTCCGGGTAGAGCATCGCCTCGTCCAGCTCGGTGCGCATCGCCGTGATCGGGGAGCGCAGGTCGTGCGAGGCGTTCGAGGTGAACTCCCGCTCCCGTTCGATCGTCGCCTCAAGCCGGGCCAGGGCGAGGTTCGCGGCCTTGGTCATCGCGCGCAACTCGTCGTCGTGCTCGGGCAGCGGCAGCCGCATCCCGCGGTTGCGGCCCTCGCCGATGTCGCGGGCGATCCGCGTCGCCTGCGCGCGGATCTCGGCGATCGGCTCCAGCGCCACCCGGACGGTGTGCGCGGTGCCCGCCGCGGTCAGCGCGATGAGCATCAGGGAGACCAGGCCGACCTGGACGAGGTAGACGCCGCTGATGTACCAGGGGACGGGCTCGTCCACGAGGTAGATGATCCACCGGTGCTCGAAGACGTACACCGCCACGATCGTCCGGCACTCCCGCTCGCGCGGCCCGCAGACCGTCTCGGCGACGTGCGGGTCGGCGGCCGTCGGCATCAGGGTGGAGATCCGCGGCCGGGACCCGAGGTCCCCGGTGCCCGCCACGGTCCTGCCGTTCGCGTCGACGACCTGGACCGCGTCCAGCCCGGCGAGGCGGCCGGTGCGCGGGATCTCCTCGGGCAGCGAGCCGTTCTTGATCATCTCGATGACGCCGAGGGCCGACCTGGCGACCTCCTCGCGGTGCAGCTCGATGACGCGGGAGCGCAGCACGATGGTCAGCAGGATGGCCATGCCGAGGCACAGCAGGGCGGTGACGATCGCCGCGAGGACGGTCATGCGGGTCCGGATGGACCAGCGGTTCACCGTGCACCCCCCGTCGTCGCCTGGGCACGCCGTACGGGGGATCTAAGGGCAGTAAAACACGGGAGGGCACCCGGTGACCTCCCGGGTGCCCTCCGTGATCGCTACATGCGCTCGGGAACCGTGATGCCCAGCAGGCCGAGGCCGGTGACCAGGGTGTTCAGGGCCAGCGAGCACAGCGCCAGGCGCGGCGCCCGGACCTCGTCGGGGACGGGGCCGTCGGGGCCCTTCACCACAGGGCAGTTCTCGTAGAACCCGGTGAGGGCGTCGGCGACGCCGTACAGGTAGGCGGCGAGCTTGTGCGGCGCCACGTCGTCGATCATGGCGTCGATCGCCGGGCCGAAGCCCAGCAGGTGCAGCGCGAGGGCGCGCTCGGCCGGGTGCGTGATCACGATCGGGCCGGAGGCCGCCTCGGGGCTGCTGCCCGCGAGCCGGAAGATCGACCTGATCCGCGCGGCCGCGTACTGGAGGTACGGGCCGGTGTTGCCGGTGAGGGCGATCATCCGGTCGAAGTCGAAGACGTACTCGCTGTCGCGGGCCACGGACAGGTCGGCGTACTTGACCGCGCCGATGCCGACGGCGTGCGCGATCTCCGCCTGGGTGGCCGCGTCGTAGCCGCGGTCTTCGATGACCTTGGCGGCCCGCTCGACCGCCTCGTCCAGCAGCTGGGCGAGCTTGATCGGCTTGCCCGAGCGGGTGCGCAGGATCTTGCCGTCGGTGCCGAGCACGTTGCCGATGGCGGCGTGGAACGGCTCGGTCCGGCCCAGCCAGCCCGCCTTGCGGACGGTCTCGTAGACCATCTTCAGGTGCAGCGCCTGCGGGGCGCCGATCACGTAGATGACGCGGTCGGCGTGCAGGGTCTGGGCGCGGTAGCGCAGCGCGGCGAGGTCGGTGGTGGCGTAGCCGTAGCCGCCGTCGCTCTTGCGGATGATCAGAGGCACCGGCTTGCCTTCGCGGCCGGTGTAGCCCTCCAGGAAGACGCACAGGGCGCCGTCGTCGATGACGGCGATGCCCTGCTCGTACAGGTCGTCGCAGACGGCGCCGAGCAGGTCGTTGTACTTGCTCTCGCCGGCGAGGTCGGCGTCGGAGAGGGTGACGTCCAGCTCGGTGTAGATCTTGTTGAAGTACACCTTGGACATGTCGACCATGCGCCGCCAGATGGTCAGCGTGGCCTGGTCGCCGGACTGCAGCAGCACGACCCGGCGCCGGGCGCGGGTGGCGAAGTCGCCGTGGCCCTCGCCCTTCTCGGACGCGTCGAACTTGGCGCGGGCGGCCTGGTAGAAGACGTTCGGGTCGGACCTGAGCTCGGCCGCGGCCTCCTCCTCGCCGATCTCCAGCAGGTGCTCGATGAGCATGCCGAAGGGCGTGCCCCAGTCTCCGATGTGGTTCTGCCGGATGACCTTGTGGCCCCGGAACTCCGCGGCCCGGCTGAACGCGTCGCCGACGACGGTGGTGCGCAGGTGCCCGACGTGCATCTCCTTGGCCACGTTCGGCGCGGAGTAGTCGACCGGGATGACCTGCGGCCGGTCGGTCACCGGGACGCCCACCCGGGTGTCGCCGACCAGCGGCGTCGCCTGCCCGGCGATCCACTCGTCCGACAGGGTGAGGTTGATGAAGCCCGGTCCGGAGACCTCCACGGCGGAGCAGATGCCCGCGACGTCCAGGCGCTTCACGATCTCGCCCGCGACGTCCCGGGGTCGCTCGCCCAGCTTCTTCGACAGGGGCAGCGCCACGTTGGCCTGCAGGTCGGCGAACTGGGAAGGCCGGATCACCGGGTCGGTGTGCGCGTACTCGACGCCGTACGCGTCGACGATCGCGGCCTGCACCCGGGCGGCGAGAACGAGCTGTGGATCGGACATATATCAAGGTTAGCGACCCTCGCAGGGCCGCTCGACGGGATATCCGCAGGGGCGGGGTGATCTTTTGCGGGATCAGCGGCGGGCCAGGCGGCGCACGTGGGCCAGGGCGGCGTCGTACCAGTCGCGGTGGAGGGCGTGGGAGAGCAGCAGGGCCGCGGCGGCGGCGATGCCGATGGCGATGGCGTCGTTGTGGGCGTTCTGGTGCTGGAGGGCGAAGAACTCGCGGAGGGCGGGGATCGCCAGGACGACGAGGAAGGCGGCGCCCATGGACACGACCAGGGCGACCCGCCACCACGTCCAGGGGCGGGCGGTGAGGGCCAGGACCCACAGCGACAGCAGGAACAGCGCGAAGGTGGCGGTGGTGCTGTCCTGGGCGAACTCGGTGTTCGGGTCGTCGGTCGCCAGGAGGTACCCGGCGAACGTGGCGGCGCCGCAGGCCAGGCCCGCGGGGACCGCGAAGCGCAGGACGCGCGGCACGAAGCCGGGCCTCGCCCGCTCCAGGTTCGGCGCGAGCGCGAGGACGAACGCGGGGATCCCGATCGTCAGCGCGCTGATCAGCGTCAGGTGCCGGGGCAGGAACGGGAAGCGGACGCCCACGATCCCGACGAGCACCGACAGCAGGATCGAGTAGACGGTCTTGGTGAGGAAGAGGTTGGCGACCCGCTCGATGTTGCCGAGCACCCGCCTGCCTTCGGCGACCACGTGGGGGAGCGTGGCGAAGGAGTCGTCCAGCAGCACCACCTTCGCGACCGCGCGGGTCGCGCCGCTGCCCGACCCCATGGCGACGCCCAGGTCGGCGTCCTTGAGGGCGAGGACGTCGTTGACGCCGTCGCCCGTCATGGCCACCGTGTGGCCGCGTGCCTGGAGCGCCCGGACCATCGACCGCTTCTGCTGCGGGGAGACCCTTCCGAAGACGGTGTGCCGCTCCACCGCGTCCTCAAGACCGGCCTCGGTGATCTCCCTGGCGTCGCAGGGGCGGTCCGCGTCCGGCACGCCAAGGGCCGCGGCGATGGCGCCGACGCTGACGGGGTCGTCGCCCGACAGCACCTTCACCGCGACGCCTTCCCGGGCGAAGTACGCCAGGGTCTCCTTCGCCTCGGGCCTGAGGCGCTGCCCCAGGACGACCAGGGCCGCCGCCCGAAGGCCGTCGGCCGAACCCTCCGCGAAGGCCGCCAGACGGCTCTGGGGGCCGTACGCGAGGGCAAGGACCCGCCTGCCGGACGCCCCCAGCCTCCCGGCCTCCTTCAGCTCCGACGATCCGGCCTCCAGCACGACGTCCGGCGCGCCGAGGACCCAGTCGCCGTGCTCCCCGAAGGAGGCGCCGCTCCATTTGCGGGCGCTGGAGAACGGGACGGCCTCGCCCGCCTGCCACGGCGTCCCGGACGCCTCCGGTAGGGAGGCCGCGATGGCCGTCATCGTCGGGTTGGGGGAAGGATCGGCGGCGATCAGCGCGCGCAGGGCGTGTTCCACAGGCAGCCCGGCCTGCAGCGGGACGACCTCCTCCAGGTCCATGCCCGGCTCGGTGAGCGTCCCCGTCTTGTCCAGGCAGAGCACGTCGATGCGGGCGAGCCCCTCGATCGCGGGCAGTTCCTGCACGAGGCAGCGCCGCCGCCCCAACCGCACCACCCCGACGGCGAAGGCGATGCTCGTCATGAGCACCAGCCCTTCCGGCACCATCGTGACGACCCCGGCGACCGCCCCCACGACGGCGTCCGACAGGCTCCGGGTCGACAGGAACTGGCTGATGGTGAGGAGCACGCCCACGGGCACCAGAAGCCAGGTCACGTACTTGAGGAACTTGTTGATGCCCGCCTGGAGCTCGGACCTGGCGAGTTTGAAGCGGCTCGCCTCCGCCACCAGTCTGGCCGCGTAAGCCTCCTCGCCCACCTTCGCGGCGAGGAACGAGCCGCCCCCCGCGACCACGAAGCTGCCCGAGAGCATCTCGTCGCCCGGCCGCTTCGCGACGGGCTCGGCCTCGCCCGTCAGCAGCGACTCGTCGACCTCCAGCGCCCGCGAGGCCACCACCGGCCCGTCCACGGCGATCCGGTCGCCGGGCCCCACCACCACGAGGTCGTCCTGGACGACGGCGCCCTGGGCGACCTCGGCGGTCCGCCCGTCGCGCACCACCTTCACCCGCTGCTCGCCCAGCACCGCGAGCCGGTCGAGCGTCCGCTTCGCCCGCAGCTCCTGGACGATCCCGATCAGCGTGTTCGCGAGGATGATCCCGCCGAACAGGCCGTCCCGCCAGTCCCCGAAGACCAGCACCAGCACGAAAAGGGCGCCGATCAGCGCGTTGAACCGGGTGAGGACGTTCGCGCGCGCGATCTCCGCGACGCTGCGGCTGCTGCGCCGCGGCACCCGGTTGGCCAGGCCCGCCGCCGCGCGCTCGGCGGCCTCGGCCGAGGTGAGGCCGACGGCCGACCGCTCGGCGAGGGTCACGCGCCGTCGCCGGGCGGCTGGTCGCGCGGTGTCTCCCGAGGGACCGCGTCACCTCTGGACTCCGGATCGGCCTCGCCGCCTTTGCCGTCGCCCTTGTGCTCTGTGCCCTTCTGTTCTGGGCCTTTGTGCTCCGTGTGATGCCCGAACCGGAACCGCGACGGCTTGGCCGCCGCCCCCACCTGGTCCTTCACCCGGTCGATCAGTCTGCCCTCGGAAAGGTCGAACGCCAGCTTGCAGGCCGAGGAGATCGCCTTGGCCGTCGCCGCCCCGTGCGCGATCACCACGGCCCCGTTCAGCCCCAGCAGGACGCCGCCGCCGTAGGTGTCGCTGTCGAACCTGTCGGTGAGCGCGTGCAGCTCCCGGCGCTGGAGCACCGCCCCCAGCTTCGCGGTCCGGCTCGACGACAGCGCCCGCCTCAGTTCGCCCACCGCCACCCGCAAGGTGCCCTCCATGGTCTTCAGCGCGACGTTGCCGGTGAAACCGTCGGCCACGATGACGTCCACACTGCCGCGCAGCAGATCGTGCCCCTCGACGTTGCCCGCGAACTCCAGCGGGGAGGCCGCCAGCAGCTCATGGGCCTTCTTGGTCAGCTTGTTGCCCTTGCCGGGCTCGGTGCCGATGGTCAGCAGGCCCACCCTCGGCCGCTCCACCCCGAGCCGGATCTGCGCGAACGCCGTCCCCAGCATCGCGAACTGCACCAGCATCTCCGGTTTCGCGTCGGCGGTCGCGCCCGCGTCCAGCAGGACGGTCGGGCGGGGGACCGTCGGCAGCGTCACGGCCAGCGCGGGCCGCAGGATGCCGTGCTGGGTCTTCAGTCGGACCGCCGAGGTCGCGACCACGCCCGCCGTCGACCCCGCCGACACCAGCGCGCCGGCCTTGCCGTGTTTGATCAGCTCGCACGCGATCGCGATGGTCGAGCGGGGCTTGCGCCAGGACGCCAGCGCGCCCTCGCCCATCTCCAGCGACTCGTCGGTGTGCACGATCGACAGTTCGGCGGCCTGCCCGCGAAGCTCGCCGTAGCCGTACTCGGCGAGCAGCGCGCGGATCCGCCGCGCGGGCCCGACGAGGATCAGCGGCACACCGTGGTCCCGTGCCGCCGCGACGGCGCCGGCCACCACCTCCCGGGGCGCGTGGTCTCCTCCCATGCAGTCCAGCACCACCGGCAGCAACGGGCCTCTCCTTCACCTCGGACTAGTCGGCCGCGCAGTCCGCCCCCAGGCAGGAGGCGTTCTTCACCAGAGGCCGTCCGCTCACGAGGATCGTGTAGTACTCGCGCTCGGACTTCGCCACCGCGGCCCCGAAGACCTGGACGGGCTTCTGGGCCGTCGTCTGCCCGGTGCACTTGACCAGCAGCTTCTCCTCGGAAGCGCCTTCCATACTCTCGCAGACCAGTTCACCGGCGAGCGGCTGCCCCCGCGTGCCGAGTTCGGCCTTGGCCGCGGCGGGCATCGCCTTCAGCAACGCGGCCTGGTTCTCGTAGCGGTGCCCGCCGCCCGTGAGCAGGACGATGGCGGCGACGGCAGCCCCGGCGCATGCGACGACGGCGACGGCGATGGCGAGAATCTTCTTGTTCACGCTCGATGATGTCACCTTCGCGGTGCGTCACCACACGCGGCGGCGATCATCTTTTCCGGCCCATTGCCCGGCCGATAGCCGATTGATAGCGGCCCGGTGCATCGTGGGATCACCTGTTTCGTCACCTTGCAGCCGGGTCGGAGTAGGGGAGTGAGAACGCACACGGGAGGTCGTCCCGGGGCGATGACTTCGACCGCACCGGGCCGGGGCGACCACCTGTGTGTGTGTTCGAGCCGCCTGCCTCCGCCGCGTCAGACGCCGTAGGTGGCGACGATGTGGGCGCGGCCCAGGGTGTGCGCGGTGATGTTGAACCCGACTTGGGCGGCGGGCGCGTCGGCCGGGACGCCGAGGGACGCGACGTCGAGGGCGTGGACGGAGAAGACATAGCGGTGGGCCGGACCGGGGGGCGGGCCGGCGCCGCCGAAGGCGTTGTCGCCGTAGTCGTTGCGGCCCTGGATCCCGATCGGGTCGTCCGCGCCGATGCCGGACGGCAGCTCCGTCACATGCGCGGGGACGTCCCACAGGAGCCAGTGCCAGAAGCCCGAGCCGGTGGGCGCGTCGGGGTCGTAGCAGGTGATCGCGAAGCTCTGGGTGCCCTCGGGGAACCCCGACCAGGCGAGCTGCGGCGAGACGTTCCCGCCGGAGTGGCCCCAGTCGTCGAAGACCTGGGCGTCGGGGAGCACGCCGCCGTCGGCGAAGTCGGTGCTCGTCACCGTGAAGGACGGGACCTCCGGCAGGAAGTCGTGCGGAAGTGGTGCGGGCATAGCAGTGGCCTCCATCAGCCGATGGTGATGGAGGCCACTTTAGTGAGCTATTTGTTGATCGCCTCGGTGTACGCGGCGATCACTTCTTCGGGCGTCCCGTCCATGACGAGCTGCCCGTCGTCCAGCCACAGGACCCGGTTGCAGGTCTCGGCGACCACGTCGAGCTGGTGGGCGACCAGGAAGACCGCGCCCGCGTTCTTGCGCATCTGCTCGATCTTGCGCTTGCTGCGCCGCCGGAACTTGGCGTCTCCGGTGGCCAGCGCCTCGTCGATGAGCAGGACGTCATGGGTGCGCGCGGAGGCGATGGCGAACCGCAGCCGGGCGCCCATGCCCGAGGAGTAGGTGCTCATCGGGTACTTGATGAACCCCTTGCGCAGTCCGGCGAACTGCACGATCTCCTGGTACTGCTCCTTGGTCTGCTCCGGGGTGAGCCCCATCGCCAGGCAGCCGAGGATGATGTTGCGCTCGCCCGTGAGGTCCTTCATCAGCGCCGCGCCCACGCCCAGCAGCGAAGGCTGCCCGTCGGTGTAGACGCCGCCCGACGCCGGGGGCAGGAGTCCCGCGACGGCCTTCAGCAGCGTCGACTTGCCCGAGCCGTTCGTGCCGATGACGCCGATCGCGTCGCCCTTGTAGGCGACGAAGGAGACGCCGCGCACGGCGTGGATCTCGGTCGTCTGGGGGCGGTTCCGGCCGCGCAGGAGGCGGCCCAGCGCGCTGGCGCCGGTGCCCTTCTCCTTGGCGGTCCCGTAGACCTTGTACTTGATGTGCAGGTCGTCGACGACCACGATCGGCTGCCGGGTGCGGTCGATGACCACCGGCGGCGGGACGTGGTTCACCTGCTCCTTGTCGGCCACGTCGACACCCCTACCCACGTCCGTACCTCTCCTCGGCCCGGTAGAACCAGTAGAAGCCGCCCAGGAGGGCGACGACGGCCCAGACGACCGCGTAGATCCACAGCAGGCCGGGGTCGCTCATCGCGACCTGCGGCTCGGTCTGCGCGACGTAGGCGGGAAGCAGGGCCTGGCGTGCCAGCTCGACGTACACGTAGCCGGGGTTGGCCTCGAGGACGTCGGTGATCCAGGGGTTCTCCTTGATGAAGTCCGAGCGCTCCGAGAGGCTCGCCACCGAGAAGATCACGCCGGACGCGTACAGCCAGGTCCGGTTGATGAAGGGGATGAGCTGGGAGATGTCGCGGGAGAACGCGCCGAGCCTGGCGACGAGCATGCCGAGGCCGACGTTGAACAGCAGCTGCAGCGCCACGATCGGGACGATCAGCAACCAGCTGACGGCCGGCATGACGCCGAAGGCCATCACCAGGGCGAACAGGACGCCCAGGGCGACCATCGCCTGCTGGAACTCCACCACCGTGTAGGCGAGGGGGAGCGTGGCCCGCGGGAAGTGCAGGGCGCGGATCAGCGACAGGTTCGTGCCCACCGACTTGGCGCCGGAAGTGACCGAGCGCTGCGAGAAGGAGAACAGGAAGACGCCGGTGACCAGCCAGGGGACGTAGTCCGGGATGCCCTTGTGGGTCCCGAGCAGCAGTCCGAAGATGAGAAAGTAGACGCCCGCGTTGAGGATGGGCGTGAGGACCTGCCAGAGCTGCCCGAGCCTGGACGAGGTGTACATCGCCTTGCTCTTGGATGAGGCGAACATCCAGATGAAATGCCGCCTGCCCCAGAGCCGGTTCAGATAGAGACCCAGAGAGGGGCGCGCGGCGCTCTGGGTCAGGCCATGGCGAGCGGCGAACGCGGCTAGTGACTCGCCGGACTTCCCTTGGGATGCGGGGGGTGCCGTGAGACTGCCGGTGGGGCCGCTTGCGGGCCGTTCCGGGTGACTCATGGCGCTGAGCCTATTGCAGGTACGGGCGCGCATGGGACATTAGCCGACATGTGATCCACCCCTGGTAGATCTTTCCTTCGACGGCCTGGTCAGACCGCTATCTCCGGGTTGTGAACACCGTGTGAAGGAGTGTTCTTGATCATGGTAACCGACCGGGTGGAGGGCCTGGTCGGGGCGGGTACGCCCGGAGACGTCCCAGGGCCCCGCCGGTCCAGTAGCCTTTGGGACCGTGAGTCGAGAAGGCGTAACTCCGCAATCCGAAGATTTTTCCGCCTGGTACAACGACGTGGTGCTCCGTTCGCTCCTCGTCGACCGGGGGCCGGTCCGCGGCACGATGGTCATCCGCCCGTACGGGTACCGGATCTGGGAGCTGATCCAGGCCGACCTCGACGGCAAGATCAAGGAAGCCGGGCACGAGAACGCCTGCTTCCCGATGTTCATCCCCGAGTCGTACCTCAAGCGCGAGGCCGAGCACGTCGAGGGCTTCTCGCCCGAGCTCGCCGTCGTCACGCACGCCGGCGGCAAGCAACTCGAGGAGCCGCTGGTCGTCCGGCCGACGTCCGAGACGGTCATCGGCGAGTACATGGCCAAGTGGATCGACTCACACCGCGACCTGCCGCTGCTGCTGAACCAGTGGGCGAACGTCGTCCGGTGGGAGATGCGCCCGCGCATGTTCCTGCGGACCACCGAGTTCCTCTGGCAGGAGGGCCACACCGCGCACGTCGACGAGGACGACGCCATGCGCGAGACCCTCTGGGCGCTCGACGCCTACGAGAAGGTCGCCCGCGACCTCGCCGCGATGCCCGTCGTGCCCGGCGAGAAGACCCCCGGCGAGCGGTTCGCCGGCGCGGTCCGCACCTACACGATCGAGGGCATGATGCGGGACGGCCGGGCCCTGCAGGCCGGTACCTCCCACTACCTCGGCACGAACTTCGCCAAGGCGTTCGAGATCGACTATCAGGACGCCGACGGCGAGCTCACCCTCGCGCACACCACGTCCTGGGGCATGAGCACCCGCATGATCGGCGGCGTGATCATGACCCACGGCGACGACAAGGGCCTCGTCCTGCCCCCGCGCCTGGCCCCCTACCAGGTCGTCATCGTGCCGCTCGGGCGCAAGGAGCAGGCCGAGACCACCGCGGCGAAGGCGCACGAGATCGCGGCCGAGCTGAAGGCCGCCGGAATCCGGGTCCACGTCGACGACAAGCGGCCCCAGCTCTCCCCGGGCTTCAAGTTCAACGACTGGGAGATGCGCGGCGTCCCCGTCCGGCTGGAGCTCGGCATGCGCGACATCGACGGCGGCGTCGTCACCCTCGCGCGGCGGCTCCCGACCGTCGAGGGGCAGGGCAAGGAGCAGATCCCGCTCGGCGAGGTCGCCGCCCGCGTCCCGGGCATCCTGGAGGACTTCCAGGCCTTCCTGCTGCGCCGCGCCGAGGAGTTCCGCGACGCGCACACCGCCGCCGTCGACTCCTGGGACGCCTTCGCCGACCAGGTCTCCGGTGGCTGGGCCCTCGCCCTGCACTGCGGCCAGACCGCCTGCGAGGACGACATCAAGGCCGAGACCGCCGCCACCCCGCGGTGCATCCCCGCCGCCGGAGAGCCGGCCGAGGGCGCCTGCGTGAAGTGCGGCGCCCCGTCCGCGTACGGCAAGCGCGTGATCTTCGGCAAGAGCTACTGAGCACGCGCGAAGGCCGGTCCCGGAACCTCCGGGACCGGCCTTCTGCGCTGTGCTGGGCCGTCAGGCGGGCTTGAGGACGTCCTCCAGTTCCTTCAGGTGCTGGAGGGGGTTGGCCGACGGGGTGGTGCGCAGGGGCTCGGGGGCCGGGATGGGGCGGCCCGCGCACGAGCGGTCGACCCGGGGGTAGGCGCCGTCGATGAGGTAGGCGTCCACGACCCTGTCGACGCAGGCGTTGCCGGAGGCGTACAGGCCGTGGTCGCCCTCGTCGCGCACCGTCACGAGCCGCGAGTTCGCGAACCGTTCGTGCGCCTGCACGGCTCCCTCGTACGGCGTCGCCGGGTCGTTGCGGGACTGGATCATCAGCATCCGGGGCAGGCCCTTGCCCGGCCGCTTCAGCCGCGGCCCCGCGGACCGCTGCCACGCCGCGCACGGGTCGCTGATCACGCTGTAGCCGATCAGCGGATGCGCCTTCCCGATCCGCTCGGTCTTCGCCGCGTGCTGGGCGGGCGTCCCGGAGAACGCGGTGTCGTTGCACTGGGTGGCGAAGAACGTGGCGATCTCGCTCGTGGTCGGATCGACAGCGCTGTGCAGCCGCACGGGCAGCCTGCGGGCCGCCGGGTCGCCGACGGCGTCGGACAGCGTGCTCAGGTCGGTCGCCAGAAAGGCGAACTGGTACTTCGTGTAGATCGAGGACGCGATCATGTCGTCGAGGTCGCCGGGGTAGAGCGTGAAGGTGTAGCCGTCGACGGTCTCGACGTCGATGCCGCCGAGCCCGCCGATCGCCGCGCGCACCTCCTCGTAGCGGGCGAGGACCGCGGCCGCGGTGCCGCCCAGGCCGAACTCGCCGTCGTACTTCGCGGCCCACGGGGCGAAGTCCTCGGCGAACCTGCGCTGGAAGCCCACCGGCTGGAGGTAGTTGTGCTGCTGCCAGGACCCGGTGAACCGCACCACCGAGTCGAGGACGAACCTTCCGGCCTTGTTGGGGTAGGCGGCCGCGTAGTGGGCGCCGAGCCAGGTGC
This sequence comes from Actinocorallia aurea, assembly GCF_054783995.1. Lineage (NCBI taxonomy): Bacteria > Bacillati > Actinomycetota > Actinomycetes > Streptosporangiales > Thermomonosporaceae > Actinocorallia > Actinocorallia aurea. The sequence continues at coordinate 1,084,919 of NZ_BAAGPQ010000002.1, read as the reverse complement.
CCGCCGAGTAACCCAGCCAGTTGATCTTCTTGACGGCGCCGCCCTTCGACGTCCGCAGGGAACGGCGGACGTACTCCAGGTCGCGGACCGTCTGCGCGGTCGTCACGTACCGGGAGGGCAGCCCGCCCCCGTTCCGGCACGCCTTGGCGAGCTTCGCGCCGTAGGCCAGCAGCCTCGCGGTGCCCGCGGCCGACCTGTCGCGCGCGTCGGGCGGCGCCGCCGGCAGCTCCTGGCAGAGGGACTGGGCGCTGGACCCGGTGCCGCGAGGGTCGAAGCCGATGATGTCCTGGTAGTCCATGAGCCTGGCCCGCCCGGCGTCCACGAACAGCAGCGGGGTGAGCAGGCCGGCCGCGCCGGGGCCGCCCGGATTGGTGAACAGGACGCCCTTGGGCTGCTTGCGGGCCTTGAGCCTGCTGACCACCAGGGTGATCTTCTTGCCGTTCGGGTGGGCCCAGTCGCGCGGGACCTTCACCCTCGCGCACTGGAGCCTGGCGTACTTGGCCGCGGCGTTGGGGAAGCACTTCGCCCAGGAGAGCTTCTGTGCGGGGAGCCTGGCGGCGGCGTCGGCCGCGGCGGACGGGACGGGGGGAGGGACCGCGAGGGCGGATCCCGCACCCAGGCAGAGGGCGGCCGCGAGGGAGGCGGACGCCATCAGGGCACGACGGCGCATGGTCGGGGGGTCCTCCGTGGGAAGAGGCGAGAGCGAGCACCGATATAGCCGGAAAATCCCGCATAAAGATCAGGGCATCCTAGGCGTCGCCGCCCCCCGCGGCGCACCTTGTGTGATCTCCGTTGCCTAACGGCTCGCGGCGGGCCCGGCGGCAGGCCCCGGGCAGTACTGAGGCCGGTCCCCCGGACCGGCCTTCGCTGTGCGCGTGCTCTCAGGCGGCTCTGGCGCGCGGGATCCCGGGCTGGTGGTCGGCCAGGGCGGTGCGCAGCTGCTTGCGCCCGCGGTGGAGCCTGGACATCACCGTTCCGATCGGCGTGCCCATCATCTCGGCGATCTCCTTGTAGGCGTAGCCCTCCACGTCCGCGAGGTACACGGCGTTGCGGAAGTCCGCGGGCAGATCGCGCAGCGCCCTGACGACGTCGGCGTCGGGGATGCGGTCCAGCGCCTCGTACTCGGCCGACCGCAGCCCGGAGACCGACGACTCGGTCTGCGCGAGCTGCCACTCCTCCAGCTCGTCGGAGCCCGTGCGCTGCGGCTCGCGCTGCTTCTTGCGGTAGGAGTTGATGAAGTTGTTGGTGAGGATCCTGTGCAGCCAGGCCTTCAGGTTGGTGCCCTCCTGGAACTGGTGGAAGTTCACGTAGGCCTTGGTCAGGGTCTCCTGGACCAGGTCCTCGGCGTCGGCGCTGTTGCGCGTCATGCGCACGGCGCTGGCGTAAAGGGGATCGACCAACGGGAGCACGTCGCGCTCGTAGCGTTCGGTCTTCTCTGTCGTAGTGGTCGTCATCAACCCTCCTCTTCGCCCGGGAGCCTTTTTCGGCCGCACCTCCCCACTAGTCCACCACCGGGAGGACTTTCGGCCTACAAATAGGGGGTAAAGACCTTCAAATTATGACGTATCGGACAAAAATCTTGGTCCGGAGAGGCGGGTCAATGCGAAAACCGTGTTCCATGGACGTCACACCGTGCGTTCGATAGGCTGCTGCGGGCGTGCATCTGCACGTGCACCCTGTAAGGCCGCGTCGGGCGCGCGGACGGCCGGCGGGCCTCGAACGCGGCGGAGGGCGGGCGGCGCATTGAGTTCCGGTTCGATGACCTGTCGCATCCAGCTCGGCGGACGGCTGCGCAGGCTCCGTGAGGCCGTCGGGATCACCCGCGCCGACGCGGGCTACGCGATCCGCTCCTCCGAGTCGAAGATCAGCCGGATGGAGCTCGGCAGGGTCGGCTGCAAGGAACGCGACGTCGCCGACCTCCTCACCCTCTACGGCGTCACCTCCGAGGAGGAACGCCTCTCCCTGCTGGAACTCGCCGCCGAGGCGAACCGGCCCGGATGGTGGCAGGAGTACTCCGACCTCATCCCGCCCTGGATGACGACCTACCTGGGCCTCGAAGAGGCGGCGTCCCTCATGCGCGTCTTCGCCCCCCAGTTCGTCCCGGACCTCCTCCAGACCGAGGACTACGCCCGCGCCCTCCTGCGCGTCTCGCACCCGAAGGCGTCCGACACCGAACTCGAAGCACGCGTCACCGTCGTCCGCCGCCGTCAGCAGGCCTTCTTCCGCCCCGACGGCCCCCGCCTCTGGGCGGTCCTCGACGAGTCGGTCCTCCTCCGCACGGTGGGCACCCCGGACATCCACCGGGCCCAACTACGCCACCTCTTGTCCTTGCGCGGCGTGGTCCTGCAGATCCTCCCCTTCTCCGCCGGCGCCCACCCCGCCACCTCCGGCTCCTTCACCCTCCTCCGCTTCCCCCACCCCGACCTCCCCGACACCGCCTTCACCCACACCCTCACCACCTCCACCCACCACGACACCCCACCCGCCGTGGACACCCACCTCCAAACCATGGAACACCTCTGCGTCCTCTCCCACCCCCCCGCCACCACCCCCGACCTCCTTTCCGCCCACCTCTGATCCCCTCCCCACAGCGCGTCCACCCCGCACCCCAACCAGCCGCCCCGCCCGCCAAACGACAAAAAACCCCCGCCTCCCAGCATTCTCGCTGGTCGAACGGGGGTTTTCGCTGTTCAGGAACGCGGCCCCGAGAGGATTCGAACCTCCGACACACGGTTTAGGAAACCGTTGCTCTATCCCCTGAGCTACGGGGCCTGGGTGGCAGGGTGGGTTACTGGTCCGGGTTTGGGCGGTCGGCGTTGGCCCGGTTCAGTGGTGGGTACTGCAACCGGGGGCAAGCTTACAGGTTTCGCTCGTGCTGTGCCTTCCGCGTTCGGGGCGGGCCGGGTGCCGCGGGTGCGGTGGGGGGAACGGGGTCGGGGCTCGGAGGGAGGAGTAGTAGGGTTCGAGCGCTGTTAGTTGAGAACGTTCGTCCGGAGGGCACCTGTGCCGACCTCTCGGTTTGTGAGGCTGGTGTGGGCGGCGACGGCGGCGTTGTTGCTTATCGTGGTCGTGGCGTCGCCGGGAGTGGCGGCGGTGAAGCCGTCGATCGACCAGGTGGAGAGCCTCCGGAAGGAGGCGACGAAGGCGCGGAACGAGCTGCAGGATCTCGACGACGACCTGAAGGGGTTGCGCACCGAGGTCAAGAAGTCGCGGAAGAAGCTGCGGGAGACGCTGGCGGAGCTGGCGGTGGCCGACGCCGAGTTCGACAAGATCCGTGAGCCGCTCGCGAAACTGGCGAACTCGTCGTATCAGGCGCCCGCGGCGTCGGGATCGTTGTCGATCTTCGGGCAGGGCGACGCGAGCCAGTCGCTGCACGCCTCCGCCGACCTGACGTTCCTCGCGGGCGCCGACCAGGCCCTCATCGACACCGCGGGGGAACTCCGCGAGCGCAGGGAGGGGCTCGCCGACGACGCCCAGGACCTCCAGTCGCAGACCAGCCTCGACCAGGCGAAGATCAAGAAGCAGCAGAAGGCGCTGTTCAAACGGATCGACGATCTGAACGGCCGGCTCAACAAGATGCTGAACAACCTCGATCTGGACCGCGACACCGAGCTGACCCTGCGGTGCGACACCAGTCTCGTCGAGGATTCCACGAAGTTCCCCAACGGCCTCATCCCCGGCAAGTACCTCTGCAAGGTCCCTCAGAAGGGCTACCTCCTGCGGGCGGACGCGGCGCTCGCCTTCGTGAAGCTGAACGCGGCCTACAAGCAGCGGTTCGGTGTCGACATGTGCGTCAGGGACGCCTACCGGGATCTCGCCGAGCAGCAGCGCCTGTACTACGAGCGGCCCGGTTTCGCGGCGATCCCCGGGCACAGCAACCACGGCCTCGGTCAGGCGCTCGACCTGTGCGGCGGGGTGCAGACGTCGGGGTCGCTCCAGTTCAACTGGCTGGAGGCCAACGCGGGCACTTACGGCTGGTTCCACCCGTCATGGGCGTACAGCAGCCCGTTCGAGCCGTGGCACTGGGAGTTCGGCACCGAAGAGGGCTGACGGCCCCCGCGGAGACGCCGAAATGCGCACACCTCCGAGGAGATGCGCGCATTTCCCTGCTGAGCTGAGCCTTCGCCCCTTAGGCGGACGGCGTGCTGGAGGCGCTGGACGACGAGGTCGTGGACGACGGCGTCGTGGACGACTCGGTCTTCGCCGGCGTCGAGGACTCGGTCTTCGTCTCGGTCTTCTTCTCCGCGGGGGTCGTCACCGGGGTCGAGGACTTGCCGGATCCGCGGCTGTCGTTGCGGTAGAAGCCGGAGCCCTTGAACACGATGCCCACGGCGGAGAAGACCTTGCGGAGGTTGCCGCCGCAGTTGGGGCACTCGGTCAGGGCGTCGTCGGTGAACTTCTGGACGACTTCCAGCCCCTCGCCGCAATCAGCGCACGCGTACTGGTACGTGGGCACGGTCACTCCTTCGCAACACTATTGGCACTCGGCATCGCCGACTGCCAATAGTACGACTAGTCCCCGCGCTCTCCGAACCAGCCCGCCAGCTTGCCCCGCCTGCTGACGGCCCGCAGCCGCCGTTCGGCCTCGTCGCGGTCCTCGGCGGTGGTGACGACCAGCAGCTGGTCGCCGCCCTGGAGGATGGTGTGATCGCCGGGGACGAAGCTGTGCTTTTCCACCAGGTGGCCCGCGCCGACGGTCTCGCGCAGCACCATCGTGATCTGGGCGCCCTTCGGCAGCCGCAGTTCGAAGATCTGCACGCCGGAGAGCCCGGAGTCGTCGGGGATCTTGACCTGGAGGAGGTCGGCCTTCAGTTCCTCCAGCGGGGCGGCTTCGACGCCGAGGTCGGTGGGCCGCGCGTCGTCGGTGATCTTGAGCACCTTGGCGAGGAACGGCAGGGTCGGCCCCTGCACCACGGTGAAGATCACCACGATGATGAAGACCGCGGAGAACAGCGCGTCCGCGCCCGCGACGTGCTCGGTCATCGGCACCGTCGCGAAGATGATCGGGACGGCGCCGCGCAGGCCCGCCCACGACATGAACGCCTTCTCGCGCCAGCTCACCCCGAAGCCCGTCGTGGCGATGAGGACGGACAGGGGCCGCGCCACGAACGACAGGACCAGCCCGGCGACGACCCCGAAGACGAGCTGTCCGGGCAGCTCCGAGGGCGAGGCGAGGAGGCCGAGCATGATGAACAGCCCGATCTGGGCGAGCCAGGCGACGCCTTCGGCGAAGCCGAGGGTGGCGGGCCGGTGCGGCAGCCTTGAGTTGCCGAGGACGAGCGCGCCGAGGTAGCAGGCGAGGAAGCCGGAGGCGTGCAGCATGGTCGCGCCGCCGTACGCGGCGAATCCGAGCGACATCACGGCGAGCGGGTAGAGCCCGGACGCCGGGAGTGCGACCCGGTGCAGCACGCGTGCGCCCGCCCAGCCGATGGCGAGGCCGACGAGCCCGCCGGCGATGAGTTCGTAGATGAGGGTCCCGAACAGCTCGCCCGCGCCCGTCGCGTCGTGCTGGGCGCTGCTGAGCATGACGACGAGGATGACGACGGGCGCGTCGTTGAAGCCGGACTCGGCCTCCAGCATGCCGGCGAGCCGCGGTGGCAGCGGGAGTCTGCGCAGCACGGAGAAGACGGCCGCGGAGTCGGTCGGGGCGAGGACGGCGCCGAGCAGCAGCGCGATCCGCCAGTCCGCGCCGAGCAGGTAGTGCGTGGCTCCGGCGACGATGACGATGCTGAGCGAGGTGCCGACGATGGCGAGGGACATGGCGGCGGGGACGCCTCCGCGCACATGCCGCCAGTCGGTGGTGAGGCCGCCTTCGATGAGGATGATGACGAGGGCGGTGAGCCCGAGGGTCTGGGCGAGTTGCGCGTCGTCGAACTGGATGCCGATCGGCCCGGATTCGCCGAGCAGGAGCCCGATGCCGAGGTAGGCGAGCAGGCTCGGCAGGCCGAGCCGGTACGACAGCCGGACCGCCACGATCGCCACAAGGACCATCACCGCGCCGAACGCGAGCCACTCGTCAAGCCCCACAGATCACCTCCGTCGGGCAATTATCCCGAACGGATCAGCACGCCCGGGCCGACGAGGGCGTCAGCGGCCCTCGGGACGGCGTGCGATGGCGGGGCCGATCCCGTTCACGACGTGCCGCACGGGCTCGCCCTGAACGAGCCGGGTGAGGTTGGCCACGACCTCGCCGATGATGGCGATCTGCGCCTGCCCGCTGGCGCCCGCGGCGTGCGGGGACAGCAGCACGTTCTCGTGGGCGCGCAGCGGGTCGTCGGCGGGCAGGGGCTCGGTCTCGAAGACGTCGAGTGCGGCGCCGGAGAGCGCGCCGGTCGCGAGTGCGGCGAGCACGGCGGCGTCCGGGACGATGCCGCCGCGCGCGACGTTCACCAGCAGCGCGCCGTGCGGGAGGAGACCGAGTTCGCGCGGGCCGAGGAGCCCGGCGGTCTCGGGCGTGAGCGGCAGCGCGACGACGAGGACGTCGCTGACGGCGAGCAGTTCCTCCATCGGCAGGTAGGCGGCGACGGTGTCCGGCTTGGGTGTGCGACTCCAGTAGGAGACACGGCAGCCCAGCGCGCCGAACAGCCGGGCGGTTTCGGCTCCGATGGCCCCGTACCCGACGATGCCGACGCGCTGGGCGTGCAGTTCGCGTCCGCCGATGTCGAGCTGCGGCCAGCCGCCTTCGCGCATCCTCCGGTCGGTCCAGGCGAGCCTGCGGCACAGCGCGAACGCCGCGCCGACGGCCCACTCGGCGACGGCCCGCGTGTTGGCGCCCGGGGTGTTGGCGACGGCGACGCCGGCCCGGGTGAGCGCGTCCATGTCGCAGCTGTCGACGCCGACCTGCGGCATCTGCACGAACGCCAGGCGCGGCGCGGCGGCGACCGCTGCCGCGTCCATGGCGAGCGCGCCGGTGAAGTCGCCGATGACGGCGTCGGCTTCGGCGAGCACCTCGTGCAGGCCCGCGGCGTCCCGGGTGGACGGCACGGCGATCTCGGCGTGCCGCTTCACGTCGGCGAACAGGACGTCGATGAGTTCCACCGGCAGCGGCGGCAGCGCCGCGATCCTCCACATGGACCGCACCCTAGGGGACGGCGCCCGGATTCCCCGAGCGGATCCCCAGCCTGTGGAAACCCGACGGCGTCGCGACCGCCCGCACCGGCACGTCGTGCGGCTCGGCGGGCAGCTCGTCCACGAACTCGGTGTCGTACACCACACCGACCGTCAGGATCGCGGGGCCGACCCGGGCCAGCGCCCGATCGTAGAAGCCCCCGCCGCGCCCCAGCCGGTTGCCGTGCCCGTCGACGGACAGGGCGGGTACGAGCACGACGTCCGCGGCCTTGACCGCGTCGACGCCACGGACGGGCTCGGTGGGCTCCAGAAGGCCGTAGGGGCCTTCGCGCAGCGAATCCGGGCCCTCGTACGAGGCCCAGTCCAATTCTCCGTCAGGGCGGACGACAGGGATGAGCACGTACGAACCACGCTTCCACAGGGCGAACAGGAGACTTCTCGTGCCCGGCTCGTTACCCACCGAGACATACGCTGCGATGGACGAAGCCATCTCCAGCTCGGGGACCGTGAGGAGGATGTCGCGTATGGCGGAGGCTGCCTGGTTCTGTTCCGAACTGGGTATGACACTCCTCGCTAGACGTATATGGGTTCGCAACGAGGGCTTAACGTCTTCCTGCACCCGACACTCCCTTCAGTTGACTAGGGTTTTTCCTATGGCCGACATCTCACCCGTAACCAAGGCAGTGGTTCCCGCAGCAGGACTCGGCACCCGATTCTTGCCCGCGACCAAGGCGACCCCCAAGGAAATGCTGCCGATCGTGGACAAGCCCGCGATCCAATACGTCGTCGAAGAGGCCGTCTCGGCAGGTCTCTCCGACGTCCTCATGATCACCGGTCGGTCGAAACGCTCCATCGAGGACCACTTCGACCGCGCCTACGAGCTGGAGGAGGCTCTCCGCCACAAGGGCGACACCCAGCGGCTCGCCTCCATCCAGGAGTCGGCCGAGCTGGCGCAGATCCACTACGTCCGCCAGGGCGAGCCCAAGGGCCTCGGCCACGCGGTGCACTGCGCGGCCCAGCACGTCGGCAACGAGCCCTTCGCGGTGCTGCTCGGCGACGACCTCATCGGCGCCAGCGACCCGCTGCTCAAGCGCATGATCGAGGTGCGCCAGCAGTACGGCGGCAGCGTCGTGGCGCTCATGGAGGTGCCCGCCGACCAGGTCTCCAAGTTCGGCTGCGCCGCCATCTCCGCAAGCGTCGAGGACGACGTCGTCGAGGTCACCGACCTCGTCGAGAAGCCGTCCGTCGAGGACGCCCCCAGCAACTGGATCATCATCGGCCGCTACGTCCTGGACCCCGAGGTCTTCGACGTCCTGGCCAAGACCGCGCCCGGCCGCGGCGGCGAGATCCAGCTCACCGACGCGCTGCGCACGCTCGCGACGATGCCCGCCGACAACGGCGGCGGGGTGCGCGGCGTGCTGTTCCGCGGCAACCGCTTCGACACCGGCGACAAGCTCGACTACCTGCGCACCGTGGTCCAGTTCGCCGCCGAGCGCGACGACCTCGGCGCGGACTTCCTCGGCTGGCTCAAGGACTTCGTGGCCGACCGGTCTTAGTGACCACCCCGTCGGGCGTGAAATACATGGGGGCATGAGAAGCGTCTCCGAACACCTCGCCGCGATCATCGCCAGGCTCGCACCGCTGCCCCCGCTGGAGCTCCCGCTGCTGGAAGCCGCCGGGACGGTGCTCGCCGAAGAGGTGTCCTCATCCGTCGATCTCCCCCCGTTCGACAACTCCGCGATGGACGGTTACGCCGTGTGCGCGTCCGACCTCGCCACGCTTCCCGTGACGCTACCCGTCGTCGCCGACATTCCCGCGGGGGACCTCGCGGCGACGGGTATCGGGCCGGGCAGGGCCGCCCGCATCATGACCGGCGCCCCGCTCCCCGAAGGGGCCGACGCCGTCATCCAGGTCGAGTGGACCGACGGCGGCGTGGACGAGGTGCGGATCGACCGGGGCGCACCTGCCGGGACCAACATCCGGCGGGCCGGCGGCGATGTGCGGCGGGGCGACGCCGTGCTCGCCGAAGGCACCCTGCTCGGCGCGCCGCAGATCGGGATCGCCGCCTCGGCGGGCCGCTCCCGGCTGCGGGTGCGGCCCCGCCCCCGCGTCGTCGTCATGTCCACCGGCGACGAACTGCGCGAGCCGGGCACCCCGCTGGCGTACGGCCAGATCTGGGACTCCAACAGCTTCATGCTGGCCGCCGCCATCACCGAGGCGGGCGGCACCGCGGTGCGCGGATCCTTCGTCGGCGACGACCCCGAGACCGTCAGGGCGGTCCTCGACGAGCAGCTCGCGCACGCCGACGTCCTCATCACGACGGGCGGCGTCTCCATGGGCGCGTACGACGTCGTCAAGGAGGTGCTGTCGCGCGGGGGAGAGGTCGACTTCGAGAAGGTGGCGATGCGGCCCGGCAAGCCGCAGGGCTTCGGCCTCCTCGGCGGGCGCGTGCCCATCTTCACCCTTCCCGGCAACCCGGTGAGCGCGTACGTGTCGTTCCAGGTGTTCGTCCGTCCGGCGCTGCGTTATCTCCAGGGCCTTCCCGCCGAAGGGCTCCCGTCCGTCACGGCGGTCTGTGAGACGTCCCTGGACGCGGTCGCGGGGCTGCAGCAGTACCTGCGCGCCGAGCTGACGTACCAGGGCGGCCGATACAGGGTGCGGCCCGCCTCGAAGCAGGGCTCACACCAGATGGGCGCGCTCGCGGCCGCGTCCGGGCTCATCGTCGTGCCGGCCGAGGTCGCGGAGGTGCCCGAAGGCGCCGAGGTCGAAGTCCTTAGGCTGCCCTCGTGAAGAAGTTCTCCCACCTCGACTCCGCGGGCGCGGCCCGCATGGTCGACGTCTCCGCCAAGGACGTCACCGTCCGCACCGCCACCGCCCGCGGCTTCGTCAGGCTGTCCGCCGAGTGCGTCGCCGCCCTGCGCGACGGCGCGGTGCCCAAGGGCGACGCGCTGTCCGTCGCGCGCATCGCCGGGATCATGGGCGCCAAGAAGACGTCCGACCTCGTGCCGATGTGCCATCCGATCCCGATCCACGGCGTGAAGGTCGAGCTCGTGGTGACCGACGAAGGGGTCGCCATCGAGGCGTTCGCCAAGACGGCGGACAGGACCGGCATAGAGATGGAGGCCCTCACCTCCGTGTCCGTGGCCGCCCTCGCGCTGGTCGATATGGTCAAGGCGGTCGATCCCGCCGCCGTCATCACCGACGTGCGGGTCGTGGAGAAGACCGGAGGCAAGACCGGCACCTGGAACCGCCCCTCTGAGGCCGACTCTCCCGAGGAAGACCAGAACACATGACCTTGCGCGCGCTCGCCGTGACCGTCTCGACCCGTGCCGCCGGCGGCGTCTACGAGGACCGCTCCGGGCCCCTGCTCGCCGAACTCCTGCGCGAGTGGGGCTGCCAGGTGGACGGCCCCCGCGTCGTCCCCGACGGGGAGGCCGTCCTCGCGGTCCTCAGGCAGGCGGTCGAGGACTCCTACGACGTCGTGGTGACCTCCGGAGGCACCGGGCTCACCCCGACCGACCAGACGCCCGAGATGACCCGGGCCGTGCTGGAACGGGAGATCCCGGGCGTGGCCGAGAAGATCCGGCAGCGCGGCTCCGTGGACACCGCGATCCTCTCCCGGGGTCTGGCCGGGACGGCGGGGCGCACCCTGATCGTCAACCTCCCCGGCTCGACCGGCGGGGTCCGCGAGGGCATGGACGTGCTCGGCCCGGTGCTCTCCCATGCCGTCTCCCAGATCCGCGGCGGAGACCACCCGCGCCCGACGGATGGCGGATGACCCCTTCGCCGCGCAATCATGGTGGTGTGGAACGGATGCGAGGCTGGCCGGTCACGCTGGCCGACGGACGGATCGGGCTGCGCCCCCTGCGGCTGCGGGACGCGGGCACCTGGCGGGACGTCAGGGTGCGCAACGCCGAGTGGCTGCGCCCCTGGGAGCCCACCAACCCCGAGACTCCGCTGTTCAGGAGCGGACTCGGCCCGTACTACAGCATGATCCACACGATGCGGCGGGAGGCCCGCAGCGGGCTCTCGCTGCCGTGGGTCGTCACCTACGACGGCGTCTTCGTCGGGCAGATCACCGTCGGCGCGATCGTCTGGGGCTCGGCCCGCAGCGCCCAGGTCGGCTACTGGATCGACAAGGACCACGCCGGCCGCGGCATCACCCCGACGGCCGTCGCCCTCGCCGTCGACCACGCCTTCTTCACCGTCGGCCTGCACCGCGTCGAGGCGGCGATCCGCCCGGAGAACGCCGCCTCGCGCCGCGTCGTGGAGAAGCTCGGCTTCCGCGACGAGGGCCTGCGCCGCCGCCAGCTCCACATCGACGGCGCCTGGCGCGACCACATCTGCTACGCCCTCACGACCGAGGACATCCCGGACGGCCTGGCCGCCCGCTGGCGCGCCCGAGGCGCCCGACACTGACGGCAAACCCCGGATGATCCTCACGATCGAGAAAACTTCGCTCAAGAACGGGTCATCACTGGAGAGATCTCACGACACACCGCCCCCAGTGCTCGTCAAGACTGGACCCCGGTCCTACCGTCACGGACGTGAGCATGCCGACTTCCCGGAGCCGCATCGCTCCCGGGAGTGCTCGGCCAGAGCCGGTTCGGGAGGGATGTCGATGAGCAGCACCCTCCTTTACCTGGCGATCGTCGCCGTCTGGGCCGTGGTGCTCGTGCCGATGTGGCTGCACCGTGACTCCGATTCGTCCGGTTTCACCCGGTTGCTCGGCCGCCGCCCCCAGGCCGCCGACGCCGAATACGACGACTACGCCTTCGACGACGCCGAGACCGAGGCCGCCGAGACGGAGACGGCGACCGTCGACGCCACCCCGGAACCGGATGTCCTGGACATTCCCGAGCCCGTTCGGCGTCCCGTCCGACCGCCGGTCGCCCCCCGCCGCGCCCGCCGCTCGGCCGTCATCGCCCGGCGCCGCCGCAACACCAGCACCCTCACGCTGTTCACCGCGGTCTCGCTCCTCGCCGCGCTGTTCACCCCCGCGCCCTGGTGGATCGCCCTCCCGCCGGTCCTGCTCTTCGCCGCCCATCTCGCCCTGCTGCGCACCGCGACCCGCGTCGACGCGATCCGCGCCGCCGAGCGCCGCGCCGTCGCATCGGCCCGCCGCGCCGCCGAGGCCGCCGCCGCCCGCGCCGCCGCGCTCCGCCCGACCGCCGAGATCCTCCCCTTCGCGACCCGGCCCGAGCCCGTCGAGGTCTTCGATCAGTTCGCCGACCAGCCCAAGGCCGTCGGCGACTGAGCACTCGCCCGCCCGCACCGTTTCTGTGGCGAATAAGAATACGTATGGCTAAATTGCTGCCATGGACTACATGCGGACCGCGCTCTATCTGGACTTTGACAATGTCTTCAGCGGGCTGTACAAGCTGGACCCCCAAGCCGCTGAGCGGTTCGCGACAGATCCCGGATCCTGGCTCCGCCGCCTGTCCATGATGTCGGATTCCGGGACACGGCGGCGGTGGCTCGTCCTGCGCTGCTACCTGAATCCCAGCGGCACCGTGCAGATGGGCGCGGAGCGCAGGTACTTCTCCGCTTTTCGGGCCGCGTTCGTGCGGGCCGGTTTCGAGGTCGTCGACTGCCCGCGCTACAACGCGACGAAGAACGGCGCGGACATCAGGGTAGTCGTCGACGCCATCGACGCGCTGTCGACCGAGCCGGTGTGCGAGGAGTTCATCATCGCCTCGGGAGACTCCGACATGACGCCGCTCCTCCAGCGGCTGCGCCGGGCCGACCGGCGCACCCTCATCATGTCCCCGGTGGACGCGGCCGAGGCCTTCATCTCGATCGCCGACCAGGTGCTCAACGGCCACCAGATGCTCGCACTCGTCCAGGGGGAATCCATTGATCTCGACGACGACCTGAGCGGTGAAATGCCGATGGAAAGGAGCGGCACCGCATATTCTGGACAGATTCCGGCTGATGGTTCCGGCGCTTATGAATCGTTCAAGTCGATCGTGACCCGGGAATACGAGAATGCCGTCGAACCGCTGAATCTCGCTTCCCTCGCACAGCAGGTGCGCGGCGAACTGGGCGCCGACGCGATCGTCGGCACGCAGTGGTTCGGCTTCGGCGGATTCGCCAGGGCATTGGCGAGCCTCGACCTTCTGGGCCTGACCATGTCCCAGCACCAGTTGTGGGACGAGACCCGGCACGAGGCGCCGGCGGGCGGCACGCAGAAGCTGCCGGTGCCGGAGCCCATCGAGCGCCTCGCGGAGCTGATGAACCTGCCCCGGCTGCCGCAGGACTGGTGGCCCGCCATCTACGGGGCGCTGTCGGACTACGCGTCCTCGCACACGTTCAGCGTCACCGAGTGCACCGCATGGTCGCGGGACAGGCTGTCGGACGACGGCCTGAGGGTGAGCCGCCGGCACATCGGGTTCGTGATGAACGGCGCCGCGTACGGCGGATGCCCGCTCTACCGGGAGGTCCCCCCGACGGCGGAGGAGATCGGCGAGGCGTTCGCGCGGAGCGTCCTCAACCGGATCGAGTCCTCGGATGTGGTGTTCTCCGAAGAGGACGTCGCTGTGGTCCGGGAGTGGCTGGACGCCCCGGTGGAGCAGCCGGTGCGCGTCGCGGAGCAGGGGTTCTGATTGGCGGTAGGTCGTCTGTGCCGCGTAGCGTCCTGGCATGACCGTCACGGGTAGGGAGACGCGGACGCTGCCGGCGCTGGCGGCCGGGGCCGCCGAAGTGCCGTTCCCGATCCGCGGATGGCGGGAGCTCATCGGGTGCGACACGACGTGGAACGAGCACTCGCATCCCTTCCACGAACTGCTGTGGAACGAGCGGGGGGCGTCCACGGCGGTGGTGGGGGAGCGGGTCTGGACGATCACGCCGACGCTCGGGATGTGGATGCCCGCCGGGGTGCTGCATTCGGGCTCGGCCATCGCCGGGACGTGCTGCCGCGCCGACTTCTTCGGCTTCGGCACGGTGACGCCGCTTTCGGACGCGCCCGTGGCCGTCGAGATCACCCCGCTGCTGCGGCTGCTGCTGGAGCGCCTCGCCGACGGTTCGCTGCCGGACCGCTCGCGCGCGGTGACCGAGGCGATGGTCCTCGACGTCCTCGCGCCTTCGCCGCGCGAGCTGCTGCTCCAGATGCCCACGTCCGACCTCCTGCGCCCGATCGCCGACGCCGTCCGCGACGATCCCGGCGACCAGCGCACCCTGACGGACTGGGCCCGCCACCTCGGCGTCAGCCCCCGCACCCTCACCCGCGCGTTCAACACCGAGACGGGCACCAGTTTCGCCCGCTGGGTCGCCGCCGTCCGCGCCCAGCACGCCGTCGCGCTGCTGGCCCGAGGCTGGGAGGTCGAGATGGTCGCCGACGAGGTCGGCTACCGCTCGGCCAGCGCCTTCGGCGCCGCCTTCCGCCGCACCACAGGCCTCACCCCCGGCGCCTTCCGCCCCCCGGACGCACCGGCCTAACGCCCGCGAAGCCTGCGCGCGAACTCTTCGAAGGCGGAGCGCCCGAACACGAGATGCGGCTCCCCGGGATGCTTGGAGTCCCGCACCGCGATGACCGGACCTTTTGTGGCCACCTCGACGCAGTTGTCGCCGTCAGGAGCGCTGTAGGTGCTCTTGCGCCAGTTCATGAACCTTCCATCTGCCTGTTCACCAGGCTTTCGGATTCCCGGGCGCTCAGCGCCATGGTGCTCAGCTGCTTGAAATATAGGGCAAGGAGCCTAAGGCGAGAGACGTCGGTCAGCATCTGCCCGTTCAGCCCTGTGCCCTCGACGAAGGCCAGATCCGGAGCGGCATCGAAGCTGAGGATCTGGAAGCCGGTCGGGTGGAAGACCGGGGCACTGACGGGAAGCACCTGGAGAGAGAACCGGGGGAGGGTCATCAGGTTGAGCAGGTGCTTGCACTGACCCGCCTTCACCGAGGGCGGCAGATCTCGGAGCACGGCTTCGCGGATCAGGAGAAAGATCCAAGGAGGCTCACTCCTGTAGAGCAGGGCTTGTCGCTCCATGCGGATGGCCAGACGCTCCTCGAGCCGAGCGACGTCCGCCCCCGTGCTCAAGACGAGTCGTGCGTAGTCCTCGGTCTGGAAGAGGCCGGGGATCAGAAGCGGCTCGAACATGTCGATCTCTGTGGTGTCCTTCTCGGCCTCGAAAAGGGGACGGGCCCGGGTCGGGACCAGGCCCTGTCTGCGGGCGTCGTCAAAAAGGTTCCAAAGGCGGCGGAAGCTGCCGCCGGTCGCGAAGTAGGTGTCGAGGTCGTCGGCCAGGGCCGGGGACGCGGAACTCTTCAGGGTCTCCACCTTGTCGAGCCACTGGCGGGTGCAGCCGAGGAGCTCGGCGAGCCTGGCCCGGGACATGTCGGCCGCTTCTCTGCGCGCCGTCAGCTCCTCTGCGAAGGCCCTTTGCAGGCTCGATGTCTCGCTGCCTCCCATGTCCGTCACGCTCATCTCCTTCGGGCGGTGCGGGTCGGTTGCGTCGTGGTTGCGGGGCGGGTGCCGGTCGGTTGCCGACCGGTTGCGGGGCGGGTGCCTACGGCGGCCGCGCGGGTGCGTCGCGGGGGGTGCTTGTTGCGTAGCCGACGGTAGTCCTGGCGTGCCAGGCTCGTCAGCGAAACGCCGGAGACCCGAGAAAGGCACGTGCATGAGCGATTCGGTGGACCTCGCGAAGCTGCGGGGCGAGTACCCGGGATGGATGATTCGGCCGACGGTCGCCGGGGCGTCGCTCATGGCGACGCGGGGCGACAGGTACCACCTGAGCGCGCACGAGCTCGGGGCCGGGATGGCGATGACGCTCATCGAGGACGACGTCGAGAGGCTGGCGGAGGCGCTGGCGGCGCAGGCGCGGATCGAGGGTGCGCGATGAGCCCGTTCGAACTGCTGGGGGCCGTCGTGGCGACGCCGTTCGGGTTCGCCGGGGCCGTCGCGCTCGCGGCGATGGCCGGGCTGTTCTCGGTCATGGTCGGGTTCGTCGTCTACGAGGACCTTCGCCCGAAGGGGCGGCATCACCGGGTGCGGCGTTCCCGTCGTGAGGGGAGTGTCCCGATCGCGATATCGGCTGTCTCATAAGCTTGATTGCGACAACTCGGTCATTTCTCCTAAGGTTCAGCCAAGGCAAGGCTTACCTAACTTGGGTCTGCCGGGATGACGGTGCACCGCTCGACGGAAGAGTCCCGCGACGCGCGAGGGCCGGCACCAAGCGGAACTGTGAAAGTGGAGTACGGATGAAGCGCCCCCTCGGCCGCGTCCTCGTGACCGCCGCCCTTCTGGCCGGCGTCGCGGGTTGCGGCGGATCCTCGGACACCAAGGACGACAACGCGAGCGCCGCCCCCGCGGCCGCGTCCTACCCGATCACGATCGAGCACGCGCTCGGCACGACGACCATCACGGCGAAGCCCGAGCGGGTCGCCACCGTCAACTGGGCCAACCACGAGGTGCCGCTGGCCCTCGGCGTCGTCCCGGTCGGCATGGCCGCCGCGAACTTCGGCGACGACGACAAGGACGGCCTCCTGCCCTGGGTGAAGGAGCGCCTCGACGAACTCGGCGCGAAGACCCCCGTGCTGTTCGACGAGACCGACGGCATCGACTTCGAGGCCGTCGCCGACACGCAGCCCGACGTGATCCTCGCCGCCTACTCCGGCCTCACCCAGCAGGACTACGACACCCTCAGCGACATCGCCCCCGTCGTCGCCTACCCCGAGATCGCCTGGGGCACCGCCTGGCGCGACAGCATCAAGCTGAACAGCAAGGCGATGGGCATGGAGGCCGAGGGCGACAAGCTCATCACCTCCATCGAGGGCGAGATCACCGAGGTCGTGGGCAGGTACCCGCAGATCAAGGACAAGTCGATCATGTTCATGACGCATGTCGACCCGGGTGACGTCAGCGAGATCGGCTTCTACACCAAGGCCGACACCCGCACCCTCTTCTTCGAGGACCTCGGCATGAAGATCGCCGACAGCACCGTGCAGGCGTCGAAGGACGGCCAGTTCGCCGGCACCGTCAGCGCCGAGCAGATCGACATGTTCGACGACGTCGACATCATCACCGGCTACGACTCCGCCGACGGCGGCCTCCTGGACATCTTCCAGAAGGACCCGCTCCTGTCGAAGATCCCCGCCATCGAGCGCGGCTCCGCCTACCTGCTCCCCAGCACCGAGCCCCTCGGCACCGCCGCCAACCCGACCCCCCTCTCCATCTCCTGGGTCCTTGAGGACTACGTCAAGGCCCTCGCCGCGGCCGCCGACAAGGTCCAGTGACCTCGGTAGACGCATCGCGCGCGCCGGACACCGCCATCGTGCGGCGTCCGGCGCGCGTGCGTGTGCTCTGGCTGGTCACCGCGCTCGTCGTGCTCGCCGCGGTCATGGTCGCGTCGGTGGCGTTCGGGTCGCGGGACGTCTCGTGGGGCGACGTGTGGGCCGGACTCGGCGGGGCGAGCGGCACGCTGGAGGAGGCCGCGGTCGCCAAACGGGTGCCGCGGACGCTGCTCGCGGTGCTGATCGGGGCGGCACTCGCGCTCTCGGGCGCGGTGATGCAGGGCGTGACGCGCAACCCGCTGGCCGACCCCGGCATCCTCGGCGTCAACATGGGGGCGTCCCTCACCGTCGTCACCGCCGTCGCGTTCTTCGGGCTCGGATCGCCGACCGGCTACATCTGGGTCGCGATGGCCGGAGCCGGGGCGTCGGCGGTGTTCGTCTACGTCGTCGGGTCGCTCGGCCGGGGCGGGGCGACGCCGCTCAAGCTGGCGCTCGCCGGGACGGCGACCTCCGCGGCCTTCGCCTGCCTCGTCAGCGCCGTCGTGCTGCCGCGCGGCGACATCGCCGAGAGCTTCAAGCTCTGGCAGATCGGCGGGGTCGGCGGCGGATCGTACGAGCGGATCGGGCAGGTGCTGCCGTTCCTGATCGCCGGGTTCGTCATCGCCCTGCTGTCCGCGCGCGGGCTGAACTCCCTCGCCCTCGGCGACGAACTCGCCGCCGGGCTCGGTGAGCGCGTCGCCGTCATCCGGGCGCTCGCCGCGCTGGGCGCGGTCGTGCTGTGCGGGGCCGCGACGGCCGTCGCCGGGCCGATCGCGTTCGTCGGCCTCGTGGTCCCGCACGCGTGCCGGATGCTCATCGGCGTCGACCACCGGTGGCTGCTGCCGTTCTCCGCGGTCGCCGGGGCCGCGCTGCTCACCGCCGCCGACGTCGTCGGCCGCGTCGTCGCCCGGCCGCAGGACATCGAGGTCGGCATCATCACGGCGCTGATCGGCGCGCCGTTCTTCATCCACATCGTCCGCCGGCAGAAGGTGCGTGAGCTGTGAGCGCCCTGGCAGCGCCGTCCGCCGTCGTCAAGGCAGTCGCCGAGGGCCGCCGCAGGCGCGCGGCGCGGCGGAGGGCCGTGCTCGGCGTGCTCGCCGCGCTCGTCGTCGCGGGGTTCGCGGTGACCCTCATGGTCGGCAAGACGTTCTACCCGCCCGGCGACGTCTGGCGGGTCATCCTGGGCGAGCAGGTGCCGGGCGCGACCTTCACCGTCGGACGGCTCAGGCTGCCGCGCGGAGTCCTCGCCGTCGTCGCCGGGTTCAGCTTCGGCATGGCGGGCGTGACCTTCCAGACGATGCTCCGCAACCCGCTCGCCAGCCCCGACATCATCGGCATCAGCTCCGGCGCGAGCGCGGCGGCGGCCATCGCGATCGTGTCGTGGTCGCTCGGCGGCGCGCAGGTGTCGGTCATCGCGATCGCCTCGGCCCTCGCCGTCGCGCTGCTGGTGTACACGCTGGCGTTCCGCGACGGGGTCGTCGGCACCCGGCTGATCCTCATCGGCATCGGCATCTCCGCGATGCTCGACAGCGTCACCAACTACGTGCTGTCCGAGGCGGCCCAGTGGGACCTCGCCGAGGCGACCCGCTGGCTGACCGGCAGCCTCAACGGCGTCGGCTGGGAGCAGGCCGCTCCCGCCACGCTCGCGCTCCTCGTCCTCGCGCCCGTGCTGCTGGCCAAGGCGCGCGACCTGAACTCGCTGCAGCTCGGCGACGACACCGCCTCGGCCCTCGGCGTCCGGGTCGAACGGTCCCGGATCGTGCTGATCGTCGCGGCGGTCTGCCTGATCGCGTTCGCGACCGCCGCGGCGGGGCCGATCGCGTTCGTCGCGTTCCTGTCCGGGCCGATCGCGGCGCGGCTCGTCGGCGCGGGGGGCTCGCTGCTCGTGCCGGCCGGGCTCGTCGGCTCCCTCCTGGTGCTCGTCGCCGACTTCGTGGGCCAGTACGCGTTCGGCATCCGGTACCCCGTGGGCGTCGTCACCGGCGTCCTCGGTGCCCCCTACCTCGTCTACCTGATCATCCGTTCGCACCGGGCCGGAGGCTCGCTATGACCACGTCCCACACCCTCGCCGCCGAAGGCCTCGCACTCGGCTACGGCGACAGGCTCGTCGTGGAATCCCTCGACCTGACGATCCCGCCCGGGAAGATCACGGTGATCGTCGGCGCGAATGCGTGCGGGAAATCGACCCTTCTCAGGTCTTTGTCCAGGCTGCTGTCGCCCCGCAAGGGACGCGTCGTCCTGGACGGCAAGGAGGTGCACCGGATGAACGCGAAGGAACTCGCCCGTACGCTCGGCCTGCTTCCGCAGTCGCCCGTCGCCCCCGAAGGCATCACCGTGCTCGACCTCGTGGGACGTGGCCGCAACCCCCACCAGGGGATCTTCTCCCGGTGGAACGCCAAGGACGACGTCGCCGTCGCGGCGGCCTTGGAGGCCACCCGGACGACAGACCTCGCCGACCGGGCCGTCGACGAGCTCTCCGGCGGGCAGCGCCAGCGCGTATGGATCGCCATGGCCTTGGCCCAGGAGACCGACCTCCTCCTCCTGGACGAGCCGACGACGTTCCTCGACGCCAGCCACCAGGTCGAGGTCCTCGACCTCCTCACCGACCTCAACCAGGACCGCGGCACCACCATCGTCATGGTCCTGCACGACCTCAACCTCGCCGCGCGCTACGCCGACCACCTCATCGCCCTCGCCGACGGCGCCCTCCACTCCTCCGGCACCCCCGCCGAAGTCCTCACCGAAGACTGCGTCCGCACAGTCTTCGGCCTCAACAGCCGCATCATCGAGGACCCCGTCTCCGGCCGCCCCCTGATGCTCCCCATCGGCCGCCACCACATCCGCGCCGAGCCTTCCGTCGCCTAGCCGACGCGTTTTCCCCGGTCATCCCGTATCGGGCCCGGGATCCGGTTCCGGGGGTCGGGAAATGTGTAATGTGGCGCATCTTGTTTTGGTGTGCAAAGTGTTGACTCGAATGCGATGGATTCTGCTTAAGATGGGAGCGAATTTGGGCTTTTGAGGAGGCGGGGTGGAGCCGTTGTGGGTGGGGGATCCGGAGGTGATCGGCCCTTATCGGCTGGTGGGGCGGCTCGGTGAGGGCGGAATGGGGGTCGTCTTCCTCGGGCGGCGGGTCGGGTCTTCGGGCGGCTGGGACGCGGTCAAGCAGATCGCCGCGGAGCGCAGCGGCGACCCGCAGTACCGGCGGAGGTTCGAGCGCGAGGTGCGGGCGGCGCGGCGCGTGAAGGGGCCGCACACCGCCGAGGTGCTCGACGCCGACCCCGGCGCCCGGCGGCCGTGGATGGCCACGCGCTTCGTGCAGGGGCCCTCCCTGGGCGAGGCGGTCACGCACCACGGCCCGCTCAGCCCCGGCAACGTGCGGCGGCTCGGCGCCGATCTCGTGCGCGGCCTCGCCGCCGTCCACGCGGTAGACCTGGTGCACCGGGACCTGAAACCGGGCAATGTCCTGCTCGCCGCCGACCGGGCCGTCATCATCGATTTCGGCGTCGCGCGCCTCACCGACGCGAGCACCCTCACCCAGGACGGAAGGCAGCCGGGAACACCCGCGTATATGTCGCCGGAACAGGTGAAAGGCCATACCGAAGACATCGGTCCCGCCTCCGATATCTTCTCACTCGGCTCTGTTCTCACTTTCGCCGCCACGGGTCGGACGCCTTTCGAACGGGCCTCGCGCGCGGCGGTGCAGTACGCCATCGTCAATGAGCCTCCCGAACTGGGCGGACTCCCCCGGGAACTGCGCGGAATCGTCGCGGCCTGCCTCACCCCGGACCCCGGCCTGCGCCCGTCGCTGGAAGACCTGCTGGTGCTCCTCGACACCGCCGACGTCCCCGAGGGCTGGCCCCCGCCCGTCCAGGAGATGATCACCGCCCGCGACCCGACCCGGACCGCTGCGGCCGAGACCCTCCCGGAGCCTCCCGAACTGGGCGGCCGTCTGGACGCGCTGCGCGGTCTCCTCGCCGAAGGCCGCCACGCCGAAGCCGACGGCCAGACGACCGAAGTGCTCCTGGAGGCGGCGGCCCGGACCGCCCAAGGCTGGCTGCCCGGCGCGGGCGCCAAGGACGTCTCCGCAGAACTCCTCAACGAGGTCGACGCCCTGTGGGCGGCGTCGTCGCCGGCATGGGGCTTTCGGGCGCAGCTCTCCCGCCTGGCCGAGCGCGGCCTCGGCGGCTCACCCGACTTCCGCAAGATCGCGCTCGCGCTGGGCTGGCGCCACGACGGCGAGGACCCCTACCCGCCGTATCCGGACTTCGTCCGGCGGGCCGACGCCGCCGAGCCGTTCTTTCCCACCCTGCGCAGCCCGAGCCGCGAGGAGGCGCAGACCCTGGACCAGGGCTGGTTCCGGGTCTGGACCACGAATGTGCTGGCCGTCCACGCACGTCTCCGCCGATGGGAGAGATCGCCGTGACCGAGTTCCTCGTCGTGTTCCTCTTCTTCGTCCTCCTGGCCGCGGCCGGGGCCGCCCTCGTCACCGGGATCCGGACGGTGCCCGTCGGGCACATCGGCCTCGTCGTGCGCCGGGTGGGGCTGCG
This sequence comes from Actinocorallia aurea, assembly GCF_054783995.1. NCBI lineage: Bacteria > Bacillati > Actinomycetota > Actinomycetes > Streptosporangiales > Thermomonosporaceae > Actinocorallia > Actinocorallia aurea. The sequence goes on along the minus strand of NZ_BAAGPQ010000002.1, from coordinate 1,063,041 downwards.
CTCCCCCCGCGACGACGCCCGGGTGAGCTACCTGAACAGCCCGGGTCCCCAGGCCCGAGTCCTGGGCGAGAACACGCGCGCGTGGCTGCCGCGCTACCTCTTCGAAGTCAGCTTCGTGCCCCAGACGTACGTCCCCGTCGGCACGATCGGTCTGGTGGTCGCCAAGGCCGGGGCCCAGCGACCCCCGCACCTGCAACTGGCCGCGCACGTCGAATGCGACCGCTTCCAGGACGGCGTGCGCTTCCTGGCCGAAGGCGGGCAGCGGGGTCCACAGATGGAGGTGCTCACCAGCGGCCACTACGCCATCAACCCGTACATCTTCGATGTCCTCACCGTGGAGACGCTCGGCGGGCGTCAGCGGGAGGGGGTCGTCGCCGCCGACCTGCGCGAGGTCGACGTCAAGGTCGGCGAGACGGGGGTCGTGATCACCCACGTCGGCGAGCGGCCGCCGTCGGACTGGAGCGAGTCCGGCCGCCGGGTGCCCGACCACTGGAACTACCAGCTGCCCTGGCGGTTCCTGGACGGCGGCGGGCAGGTCGGCGTCCAGAGCGAGACCCTGCACGAGGGCGGGAACTACGCGATCAACCCGTGGTTCGCGCACGTGGTGAAGATCCCGTCGCGGGTGCTGGTGCTGCAGTGGACGGCCGAGCAGAAGTCCGCCGACAACCTGGACGCCTCACTCGACCAGATCGTCCTCGACGTCCAGGGCCACACGGTCCGGATGAGCCTCAAGCAGACCCTGCGCATCCCGCCGGAGGCGGCGCCCCGGCTCGTCCGCCGGTTCGGGGACCTGGGCGGAGGGGCCAGCGCGCGGGCGGAGGCGTACGGGCGGATCCCCGTGCAGCAGTTCGTGGAGAAGGAACTGGGCGCGGCGGTCGTCGGCTACTTCCGGGGCATCGCGGCGACCTACCGGATCCAGGAGTTCATCACCCGCTACAACGAGGTCGGCCTCTCACTGAAGGACCACGTCCGCCAGGCGCTCGGCCCGACCGGGGTGATCGCGCTGGAGACGACCCTGGAGGAGTTCGAGTGCGACGAGCCCGAGGTCAACCGGATGCGCCGGGCGATCGCGCTGGACGAGGAGGAGCAGCGCAAGGAGGAGGCGCAGACCGAACTGCTCAAGCGCCGCCTCAGCAACGAGCAGATCATCGTGGACATCCAGGCCCAGAAGCTCCGCCTGCGCGGTGAGGAGATCCGCATCTCCGTCGACGAGCAGCGCCAGTTGATCGAACTGTTCGGCAAGGAGCACGTCCAGCTCGAACGCGTCCTCGAACGCCTGGCCCACCTCCCGGTGCCCGACGTCGTCATGGGCGGCGACATGGGCGGCGCAGCCGCCGGCATGGGCCTCGCCAACATCCGCGACCTCGTCCTCAACCTGGCCCGCCGCGCCGACCGCAGCGTCGAAACCCACCCCGACTACACCGAACTGGAAGCCACCGAACTCCACGACGACCCCTGACCCCGCCCCCGCCCTCCGGTCCCCGATGCACCAACCGCTCCCGAAGTTTGCTAAGGTTAACCCGTTCCTAAGGGATCCGGGGATGTAGCGCAGTCCGGTAGCGCACTTCGTTCGCATCGAAGGGGTCAGGGGTTCGAATCCCCTCATCTCCACCTGAACAAGGGGCTAAGCCCCAGCTCAAGGGCCTGATCGCCACCCAGCGATCAGGCCCTTGATCGTTTGTGTTGCCACCGCGTTGCCAAGACTGCCTGACATCAGGCAGCACAGATTGATCTCAAAGATCACCCGAAACCCCTCCCGCACCAGCGGACATCCCTCCACGCGGACGCACCACTGCGGGATTCGCCAGGCACCCGACGCGATGGGCACGGCGGTCTCCCTCCTCGGCCGCCACCTCGAAGCCATCTCGGTGGTGCCTTGGGGATGCGGGAAAACGACCGCAGCCGCTTCGCGGGGCAAGAGATAGATAAACCTGGCTTACGCCCCTGAACCGCGCGCGGTTCAGGCGACGGACCGAGCGCGGTCCAGAGGAGGTGGCGGACCAGTGGAGAAGGAGACGGGCCGCTCGGCTGATCGGCTAGGAGAGGTCACCGGTCCGGATGCGGGAGGTGAGGCGGCCGAGTTGGCGGCGGGTGATGCTCAAAGGGGCGTTACCGGGGTTCTTGGAGTCCCGGATTCCGACATAGCCGCGGAGGTCGGCGAGTTCGACGCAGTTGCTTCCCTGCGGTGCGCTGTGCGAGCTCTTGCGCCAGGTTGCGGTGGGAACGTCGTCGTGGAACATGGCCTGGTCACTCCTTGATGACGGCGGCGATCAGGGCTGCCGACTGATCTTCAGGGAGGGCGGCGCTGACAATGCCCTCGTACAGGACACTACAGCGCCTAACCTGGGCGATCTCCTCCAAATAGAGTCCGCCAGCGATGGTCTCCAGGTAGACGACGTCCGGTTCGATGGCGCTCTCGAAACCGAAGATGACGAAGCTGCCGCCGGTCCGGCCAGGGTGCAGCCCAGCAGTCTTGTCCAGGACCCGGATGCTGATGTTCGGGCGTTTCGCCGCGGTGAGCAGGGCTTCCAGCTGTTCCCGCATCACCTCGGAATCGACGGGAAGGCGGAGAGCGCTCTCGTCGAGCACGACGGAGAACTTCGGCGCGCTCGGCCGGGTGAGGAGGGCCTGGCGGGTCATGCGCGCCTGGATCCGCCGTTCGATCACGTCGGGGGCATCGCCTTGCATGATCGAACGGGCGTACGCGGCGGTCTGAAGCAGGCCGGGAATGAAGGACGTCTCGTAGCTGCGGATGTCCGTTGCGACGTCCTCGCACTGCGCGTACGAACCGCCGACGACATCCCCGAAAGCCGCCCACCATCCTCGGACCCGGATGTCCTGGGTGAGCTGTACCAGTGCGAGCCGGACGCCCTGGTCGGTGCCTCCGTACGTGTCGAGGAGCCGATGAACGTCCTCCACGGACGGGGCGCCGCCGCTCTTCTCGATTCTGACGAGCTTGGGTCGGCTCCAGCCGAGAAGGTCTGCCGCCTCCTGCGGAGTGAGCTCGGCGGCCTCGCGCAGTCTCTTCAGCTCCGCCGAGAGGCGACGGTGCCTGACGGTCGGCCCGCCCGCCGTCTCGTGGACCTTGTAATCCGCCATTTCCGCTGGTGCCATGCGCGGAAGTCTGCCACGCGGTGGGAGACCCGCTCCTCGTTACTGGCCGGATCAGGCCAAGATCAATTGACTTGTTCAATGCAATGTTGACTTGTCAATGCAATGCTGATCTCGTTCACTCCACTGCGGAGAGTGCTCGCAAAACCACATTCGGGAGCGTGATGGGCATGGGAAGTCCTGGACTCGATCTCGTGGGTTTCGCTCGGCTTCGGTCAGACCTGAGGTTGCCGTCGAGGGCGAGGGACTGGGTGGCGGCCGTCGGTTCGTCCTACGCGGGATCAGAGGTGCTCGACACGCTGAAGCTCCTCACCTCCGAGACCACGACCAACGCCCTCCAGCACGGAGGCGCCTCGGGCGTCGTCCGGGTGGCGCTGCTGACGTGCCCGACGGGCCTGCGCGTCGAGGTCACCGACGAAGGCGGCGGCGCCCCGTACCGCGCGAGGCCTCGGACGACGACGAGGACGGCCGCGGGCTTTTCCTTCTCGACGCCCTCGCCCGCTCGTGGGGCCACGATCCCGTCCCCGGCGGAAAAGGAACCGTCGTCTGGTTCGAGGTCGACACCCCGGCCTCGTCCTGACACGCAGCTCGCGGTGCGGGTGCCGCGAAGGCTTCGGCGACGCGGAATCAACGTTTCCCGAGCCGCGATCCCACGTCACGGCGTGAACGAACCACCCCGGTGCGCCCACGAAGGCCCCCGGGCCCTGCCCAGAACGGAGCCTCATTCATGCATCACCTCGTAGTCCCGGCCGCCGGCACGGGCGAGACGTCGCCGCTCCACCCGGCCGCGACGCCTTCGCCCGCAGGTGCCAACAGACCGTCCGAGAGGAGCGCCGAGTCGCCCAGGGACGTCCTGGCGACGCACGTTCTTCTGCGCTCATTCCCCGAAGTCCTCACCCTGTGGTGGGGCGAGTCCACGCGCGTGTGGCGCGCACTCGTACACGTAGCCGGACACGACGAGTGGGTCACGGGCGCGAACCTGGAACATCTCGGCCACGCCCTGTGGACCCGCTTGCGCACTACCTCCAAGACCGCTCCTCCAGCCATGCCGAACCACCAGCACACCGCTCCCCGGCAGCCCACATCCGCACCGCACACGCTCCAGGCCCCGCCCCCGCCTCGCCACCCGCCGGTCACGCCGCCGAGCCCTCTGGTCATGACCGATTACCGGCCCGGCCTCAACCGCCGCCACTCGAACACGACGAGTGGCCCTGGCATCCTCACCAGGATCAGCGCGCGCCTCCGCCTTCGCCGCTCCGCCGCGTGACATTCGGGCGCACCGTGTTTCGGCACTAGCTCTGGAACATGGGATCTCACGAGGCCGCGCTGACCGCGGATTCGCTCTGGCCGACCGCGTGCAAGAGTGATCCTTTGAGTCTTCAAGTGCTCGCGGTCGGCGGTTCAGAGGAGCGAGATCTTGTCTTGCCTTCGGCCGACGTTGAAAAGGAGAGGCCACTGAGATTCGCCTCCGTTGATGGGGTCATGATCGACGCAGTCATCAACGCCCCGTACAGGAAGTCACGTGGGGGCGTCGTTCTGGCTCACGGGATCACGGTCGACCGGGACGAGGGCGGGATGTTCGTGCGGCTCGCAGAGCGGTTGGCGGGCGTGGGATTCGGGGTTCTGAGGTTCTCCTACCGGGGGCATGGCGAGAGCGGCGGGACCCAGGAAGGCATGACCATCGCGGGCGAGATGCTCGACCTTCAGGCTGCGGTCGCCGTCGCGCGGACGGAGTTCGCGGGGCCGTTGTCGCTGGTGGCTGCGAGCTTCGGCGCAGTCTCCAGCTGTCTTTCGCTGCCTTACCTGGAGGGTCGGCTTGCGCGCTTGGTCTTGTGGAATCCGGTGCTCGATCTCGTCCGGACCTTCGTCGAGCCGGAGCTTCCCTGGGGAGTGGAGAACTTCGGGCCCGACGCGCAGGCGGCGCTGCACGACCGTGGCTACCTGCTCGTGGACGACGAGTTCCGGCTGGGCCGGGTCCTGTTCGAGGAGCTCACCCGGTACCGTCCGGCTGAGGCTTTCGCTGCCAGTGGAGTGCCCGCCCTGGTGGTTCACGGGGACCGTGATTCGTATGTGTCGTACGAGATCGCCGCCCGTGCGGCGAAGGAGCGTCCTGGGACGGTCTTCCACACGATCAAGGGTTCTGACCACGGCTTCGACTCGCGGGAGCGGGAGGACGAAGCGATCGAGGTCACGGTCGACTGGTTGGGAGCGTAGCCGTGCGGTTGCTGCTCGGCCCGGGAGGATTCGGTGCCTGAAGCGGTCTTTCGCCTACCCTGGCGGGGACGTCGCGAAGGGGGGTTGCCGGTGGCCTACGAGTCCTTTGGCGAGGCGTCCCGCAGCGCGGTGCGGGAGGCGGCTCGCCGGACCGGTCTGAAGCTCGAGGGCCTTGAACTGCTCCGCCTAGGGGAGCGGGCCGTCTACCGACTCGACGGGGGTCATGTGGTCGCGCGGGTCGGTCGTCCGCGAGACGCAGGAACCATGGCAAGGCGGGAAGTGGAAGTCGCTCGGTGGCTGACCGCCGAAGGTCTTCCAGTCGTTCGTCCGCTGGCCGGCGAGCAGCCGCTGATCGCTCATGGACTCTTCGTCTCGCTCTGGGAGAACGTCGAGGGTGACTGGACAAGACCTGCCGCACTCGCGCGGGCGCTGCGGGAGCTGCACGGCTTGAAGCCGCCTGCGGCTCTGGACCTGCCGGACTTCGATCCTTTGCGGCAGATCTCGGAGGGGATCGAAGCCGCCAAGGGCTTGTCCGCCGCGGAACGCGGCGTTCTGCGCGCCGAAGTGGAACGGGTCAGTGCAGCGCTGCCCCAAGTCGATCTCCGGATGCCCAGGTCGGTGATCCACGGGGACGCGAACATCGGCAACATCCTTCTCCGGCCGGATGGAGTCGCCGTTCTCTTCGACCTCGGCGGCGCCTGCTGGGGTCCGCCGGAATGGGATCTCGTGACGACGGCCGTCTACCGGGACCTCGGCTGGCACACGGACGACGAGTACGCGGAGTTCTGCGAGGTGTACGGCTTCGACGTCTCCGAGATCGCCGGATTTCCGGTCCTCAAGTCCCTTCAGGAACTGCGGATGACCACCTGGCTGGCACAGAAGGACGGCGAAAGCCCGGCGATCACCGAGGAGATACGGCAGCGGGTCGCCGACCTCCAGAACCCGGATGCGCCTAGGAATTGGCACCCGTATTAGGAGGCGGTGCGCGGCTCCAGTAGGTCGCGCGCCTGCTCGAAGAGGCCACGAACCGCGGAGTGGTCTCCATAGGGCAGCATCCGGTCATGCAGGTCGCGGAGGTAGGTCACGCAGCGCACCGAGCTTGTCTGCCGGATACGAGGAAGGGCGGTCGCGGCGATCCTGCAAGCCTCGTCGAGTTCTCCTTGGGCCAGGAGGCTGGTGGCCAGGACGATGCGGGAGAAGGTGCGGCTTCTCGCGTAGTCGTCGCTCTCGGCATCCAGGCACTGCCTGATGTAGCGGTGGGCCTCCGTGGGGAGTTCGAGGTCGCGGAAGCAGTGGGCGAACTCGTCGGCGAGCTCGCACGCGTCGAAGTAGGAGATCCAGTGCGGCTCCTCTCCTGAGCGGTGGCGCTCGAAGGCGCGCTCGGCCTCGGCGAGCGCGGCGAGGCAGGCGCTTCGCTCGGTGGGGATCTTGGCCGCGGCCCTTGCCTGCATGGCCGAGAACTGAGCTTGGAGCAGCGGGGCGTCATGCCCTTGGACGGCCTGTGAGGCTGCGCGGGCGAGGGTGAGTGCTTCCCGGTGCTCTCCGAGGTAGTTGGCCTGGTGGGACATCGCGGAGAGGATGCTCGCGCCCAGGAGGCGGTTCCCTGCGTGGTGGGACAGGTTCAGTGCTTGCAGGAGATAGCGGCGGGCGAGTCCGTGTTCGCCCGCGTCGTAGGCCATCCAGCCGACGGTCATGGTGAACTCGGCGACGGCGCTGAACAGGGCGACGCCGATCTCGCCTGAGTAGGTCCCGTTGAGCAGCGGCGCCGCCTGGTCGACGAGGTAGCGTGCGGCGGCGGTGCGGGCGTGCGCCCCGCCGAACCGGTTGTCGAGGTTGGCGAACATCGCCGTCGTGGCTTTGATCGCCTCGACGTCTCCCAAACCGACCCGGCGCCTGCCCGAGCGTGTCGGCTGAGGTGCGGGTGCCGCGAGCAGCCACTGGAAGACCGGATGGGACACCGCCTCGGCCGTGACCTTGCCTGCGAGGAACGCGCGGCGGCGGACGTCGGCTGTCCAGAGATCGGCGAGGCCGAAGACGAGATCGCCGACGTCCTCGGAGAAGGCCAGCCCTACCTCAGGTGAGAAGGTGGTGCCCGCCATGCCGATGTCGGCCAGGGTGACGCGGCGGCGCAACTTGCGGCTCAGCGCCTCTGCGATCAACGCAGGGGTGGCGCCGCGCGGCTGCTGTCCGGCGATCCACCGGGCCACCTGAGTGTGGGCTGGACGGACCCGTTCGTTCCACTCGTCGGCCACCTCGGTGATGCGGCTCGCCAGGCCCAGATGTGAGACGCCGGCCTCGGCGATGAGCTCTGCCAACCGAACGTTCGGCTTCCGCTCCATGGTTGGGAAGCGTAATTCTCCGGCCGGTGGAAGATAAGGCCCAGAGCCGAATGCACACCTCTTTGCACAGATGCACGGTTGGTGTGCGCTGCCGCCGAGTTCGCCGTTTCGCTTTCCTGGCCGCATGGAGCACACCGGAAAGACACTCACGCGGAGATCCGCGATGACGTCCGAGCCCGCCCCGTGGGAGTGGGAGTTCGACTGGCACCTGACGAACCGGTGCAATTTCGACTGCGAGTACTGCCATCCGCAGATCAAACACGTCCTCAATCGCCGGCACCTGTCGGAGCCGTCGCCCGAGTTGGTGGTCACGAGGTTCGACGAGACCGGCAGGACGTGCCTGGTGCACATGTCGGGCGGCGAGCCGTTCCTCTTCCCCGGCTTCGTCGACCTGTGCGAGGGGCTGACCCGCAGGCACCACATCAGCATCAACACCAACCTCGCCTCCGCGGACGTCGCCGAGTTCGCCCGCAGGGTCGACCCGGGCAAGACCGTCAAGATCGTCGCGGCCCTGCACATCGCGGAGCGCGAGCGGCTGGGCCTTGGGCTCGCCGACTTCGCCCGTCATCTCGGCCTGCTCCGCGACGCCGGGTTCGACGTCGACGCGTTGTACGTGCTGTACCCGCCGCTGCTCGGGCGGCTCGACCAGGACCTCAGCAGGCTCCGCGACCTCGGGGTCGAGGAGATCAGGGCGAAGGTCTTCAAGGGCGTATTCGAAGGGCGCCGATACCCCGACGCCTACACCGAGGAGGAGCGCGAGCGGATCCTGGAGCACTCCGGGCAGTACCTGTTCAACAAGCCGTACTTGGACGGTCGCACCTTCACCGGCTCGCTCTGCACCGCGGGTGTCTCGTCGTTCAAGGTGACGGTGACGGGCGAGGTCAGGCGCTGCGCGTCCGTGCCGGCCAAGTACGGCAACCTCTACGACGGGACGTTCAGGGCGCACGACGTTCCCGAGCCGTGCCCGGCGAAGCGCGTTCTCGTGCTCTCCCAGTGCCTCGCCTACGCGGTCGAGCCCGGGGAGGGGCAGCCATGAAGATCCTCATGCGTACCGGCCTGGCCGACCCCGATCAGCTCCGCTTCGACTGCGCCGAGCGCAAGGGCATCGGACACCCGGACACCCTCGCCGACCTGATCGCCGACACCTTCTCGCGGGAGTACTCCGCCTGGTGCCTCAACGCGTTCGGCGCGATCCCCAACCACTGGGTCGACAAGGTGACGCTCATCGGAGCCGCCTCCGAAGTCGCCTTCGGATCCTTCCGCGTCGCCAAGCCGGTCGAATGCCACCTGGTCGGGAAGCTGACCGCTCGCATCGGCAACCTCGCCATTCCGGTCGACGAGATCTTCGCCCAGGTCGTCCGCCGCGTCATGGACGACGCTCTCGGCAGCCCCGAGATCTGGCCGCACCTGGTGACCCGGACCTACAACACCTCCGGCGTCGCCGTGGACCACGACGGGCAGTTCTACGCGCCGAGCACGCCCAGCGCGCTGCGCCGGGTCCTCGCTGCCGAATCGGTCTCCAACGACACGGTCCTGTGCACCGGCACCTCGGGGCCCGGGCTCGCCGGCCGGCTCGCCATCCAGATCGAGGAGGAGATCCGCGCCTTCGCTCCGCCGCAGATCGGGACCGACGTGAAGGTGATGGTCGTCCGCGACGGCTCCGGCTTCGAGGCGACCGCAGCGATTCCCGTCCATCCCGAATCCGTCACCTCGTGGCGGCAGTACTCCGATCTGATCCGCGACGTGGCCGGTGAGCTCGCCGATCGTCTGCGGCCTTCCTGGGATGTGACTCTCAGGGTCAACACCAAGGACATCCCGGGCCGCGGCTACCTCGCCCCGTTCGGCACCTCGCTCGGAAAGGGCGACTGCGGGGCGGTCGGCCGGGGCAACCGCGGCTACGGCGTGATCGAACCCTTGCGGGCGTCCAGCGGCGACGCACCCGCCGGGAAGAACCCCGTGCATCACGGAGGCAAGATCTTCGGCGCCCTCGCCGCCACTGCGGCGCAGGCGATCCGGGAGAAGACCGGCCGACCCGCCGAGGTGACCGTCGCCGCGCGCAACGGCGAACCGCTCGACGATCCGGCCTTCGTCCTCGTCTCCCTCACCGACGACGGGGACCGGGGCGTCGCGGAGGAGATCGTCCGCCAGACGGTGGCCGACTCGCGCTCGTTCACCGAGCGCTTCCTGGCCACCGACCCGATCGCTCGGCACCGGAGGGGGGACGGATGACGGACATCTACACCGAGACGCACCACGCCCACATCAAGCATCTGCGCAGCCTCGACGTCCGCGTCGACGACGAAGGCATGCTTCTCGGCGGCACCTACGTGATGTTCTTCGCCGAGGCCGACCTCATGGGCCTGCACGCCGACGCGCTGCTGTCGGGGGTGCGGGACGCCGACGTCCTTGAGGTGGGCCTGGGCCTCGGGATCTTCGCCGAGCAGATGGCCAAGCACCGCCCGGCCTCCTACACCGCGATCGAGCCTCACCCCGAGGTCGCCGCCATGACATGGCAGCGGGCCCTCCAAGGGGTCGCCGCCCGGGTGGCGGTGCTTCGACGCCCCTGGCAGCTCACCGAGTGCGCGCCTTCGGCGTACGACGCCATCATGTACGACACGTGGCCGCCCGACGGCCACGCCGACGCGGACTTCGCGTCCTTCGTCGAGCACGTGGCCGTCCAGGCACTCAGGCCCGGTGGACGGTTCAGCTTCTTCTCCTCGGGTCCCAGGCTGGCACCCGAGCGCGAGCGGGTTCTCGACCGTTTCTTCACCTCTTGGTCGCAGACGAGCTACGAGATGTCCTCGCGCCTCGTGCCGCGCGGTTGGACGAAGCCGACCGCCCAGTTCGTCGTCCCGGTGGCGATCCGATGAAGGCCCAGGACCTCGCCGAATTCCAGAGCTCGGGATTCCTCGTCCTTCCGGCCCAGGTCGGCGCCGCGGACCTGCGGGCGTTGTGCGCTGAGGCACAGAGGATCCTCGACGGCCTTCTCCTGTCGGACGAGCGGGTCACCGCCTGGCGGCTCGCGTCGGGGAAGGCTTACGTGCTGAAGATCAAGTCCGTGGTCGCTCTTTCACCGGCCGTCCGGGAGGCCGCGGACCTGATGGGGCGTGTGGCCTCCGTGCTGCTCGGCGGCCCCGTCACGCTGATCGACGACAAGATCTCCTTCAAGCAGCGGGTCCCCGGCACCGCTCCCGCTCGAACGCTCGGGGAGGAGGTCCACAAGCACACCGACGCCGCGTACTACCGACGGCGCGGGCTGACCGGGGACATCGTCACGCTCGCCGTTTGTCTCGATGACTGCGCCGAAGCTTCCGGGCCGGTGCGTGTCTGGCCCGGTTCTCACCTCCACGAAGCTCCCGAGGAGACGACCGTCGACCACGGCCCCGTGATCCCCGACGCCGCCGCCCCAGATCACGAAGGAGTCGCTCTCACCGCGAAGGCGGGCGACGTCCTGGCATGGGACGCCCGGCTGGTCCACGCCAGCGGCCCCAACACCTCCGGCAGACCGCGCCGCCTGCTCATCCTCGGATTCGCGCGATGATCCCCTACACCCAGCCCGAGCCGTTCCACTCCCAGTGGGGAGAGGACCGGTGGCTCGCCGAACACGGTGTGCTCCCCATGACGGGCACCTTCGTCGATGTGGGGGCGGGCGACGGGCGTCGCGGAAGCAACACCCTCTACTGGGAGAACCTCGGATGGCGCGGCCTCTGCGTCGACGCCGATCCCCGCAACCGCCAGCCCCTCGGTTCGAGGAACTGCCGCGTCGTCCACTGTGCCGTGTCCGCCCGGCCCGGGCGTCGGACGTTCTGGATGTACGGGCCTCGGGCATCGCTCTCGGGGCTTGAGGCGTCGAGCCCTGACCATCGGCCGGTCGCGGTCGAGGCCCGGACCCTCACCGCGCTGCTCGATGATGCGGAAATCGTCGGCATCGACCTGTTGAGCGTCGACGTCGAGGGCACCGAGCTGGACGTCTGGCGATCCTTCGACGCGGAGCGCCACAAGCCGGGGATCGTCCTCATCGAGTACGACGACAAGGTCCCGGGGCGTTCGACCCCGGTGATCAGGCGAGCTCTCGGACCCGCCTACTCGCTCATTCATCGGACCCCGTCCAACCTGATCTTCCGGCACGAGGAGTACCCGTGAACGAACTGCGCCGCTCCATCGCCGACGGCCTCGCCGAAGTGTCCGAGGGCCGACCGGTGATCGTCCTGTCCGCACGGGACGTCGACGCCTCCCACTGGGAGGAGCTGCTGACCGACGCCGGGTCGGAACGACTGGTGATCTCCCTGGAGAAGGAGACCCAGGCGCACCGCCGCGTCAGCGGGCCGACCTCCCACATCGCCCTGCACCACGAGACGATCGCCCGGCTCACCCTGGGGCCGTCCCCGCTGGACGACTTCGACCCGTCCGGCCGCGCGGTCCTGATCGTGCCCGACCCGCTGAATCCGCCGCTCACCGGGAGCCGTCCGCGACTGGGCCCGCGCCTTCCCGCATGGGCTTTGGTCGAGGACAAGATGCTCGTGGACCCGCTGTGGGATCTCGCGGGTATCACCCGGGCGGTCTCGGTCACCTCCGACCTCGGCCCGGATCTCGCGTCCCTCGCCGCAGCCGTTGACGAAGGCGGGGGAATCGTCGCGAGCTGCCAGAGACGCGGTCATGGGCCCCGGTCGGGTGCCGAAGGCATCTGGTGGTGGCGCGGCCCGACCCCGCCCCAAGGCATCCCCGCGACCGATGCCGACCTGCGCGTCAGGCTGATGCCGCTCCTCGAAGGGCTTCCCTGCCGTATCCACGGCATGGTCACGGCGAGCGAGGTGAGCGTCTTCCCGCCGCTGGAACTGCTCTCGCTGCCCAGACCGTCGACCGGGACCTTCCTCTGGGCCGGCGCGGTTCCGCTCTCAAGCGCACTGCGCCCGCCTTGGCTCGAAGGGATCGCACGACGGATCGGCCTGTTCCTCCGCGACCGGTTCGGGTATCGCGGGCCATTCGCCTCGGACGGCGTCCTGACCGCCGACGGCTATCGCCCGACGGAGCTGACCACGAGGCTCACCTCCGCGTTCGAGTCAGCGCCCGCCCGGCTGCGGGTCCTGCTGCACGCCGCCACCGTGCTCGCCCGCCGGGAAGTCCCGCTTCCCGACCTCACCGGCCTCGCGATCGAAGCGCTGGCGTCGGAGACGGTCGACGTGTTCGGCTCCTCGACGGACGCGGGATGTGCCCCTTTCGACCAGGACATCACCTGGGACGGCATCCGCTGCGTGCCCGCGGATGCCGATCCCCAGGGTTCCGTGGTCCTACGCCCCTGGATCCGCGGCTGGCAGCTCCGAGCCTCCCTGAAAGTCCGCCACCTGCCCGAAGGCGTCCCGATCGGGCTCCTCGCCCCGTCGGTCTTCCGCATGGCGGACGAGCGCTTCGGCACGGCCTTCGGAACGGTCACGCCGCCCTTCGGGCTGAGCCTGCCCAAGCCGCGAATGCCGTGAGGTCAGAGCCTTCCCAGCGCGGACTTCATCCGGGCGAGCGTCCGCTCCCTGCCGAGCACCTCCAGCGACTCGAACAGCGGCAGCCCGACCGTCCGGCCCGTCACCGCGACACGAATCGGAGCCTGCGCCTTGCCGAGCTTCAGCCCGCGCTCGGCACCGACCGCTTCGAGAAGATCCTTCAGGTCGGACGCTTGCCACGAAGCCGTCTCGTAGGCCGCGATCGTCGCGGTGAGGACGTCGGCGCTTCCGTCCTTCATCGCCTTCGCCCAAGACGCCTCGTCGAAGACAGGCTCGTCGAGGAAGGCGAAGTCGACCATCTCCACGATCTCACCGAGCACGGCGACCCGCGTCTGCGCCAGTTCGGCGAGAACACGGAAGGCAGCGGGAACGAAGTCCTCAGCGCGCCATGGGACGTTGTCGCCACTGACATACGGCTCGCACGCCCGAGCGAACTCCTCCGCGCTCATCGCCCGGATGTAGTCGCCGTTGAAGGCGCGTAGCTTCTTCACGTCGAAGAAGGCCGGCGACGGGTTGACGTCCTCCAGCCGGAACGCGGAGACGATCTCATCCCAGGGAACGATCTCCCTGTTCTCGCCGAGCCCCCACCCGAGCAGCATCAGGTAGTTCCGCATCGCTTCCGGCAGGTAACCCTCGGCACGGAAGTCCTCCAGCGCCACCCGGTCCCGCCGCTTGGACAGCTTCTGCCGCCGCTCGTTCACCAGGACGGGCGCATGCGCCCAGACCGGCGGCTCATGCCCCAACGCCTCCCACAGCAGCTGCTGCTTGGGCGTGTTCGGAAGGTGCTCCTCAGCCCGGACCACATGAGTGATTCGCATCAGCACGTCATCGACCACGTTGGCCAGCAGGAAGGTCGGCGACCCATCGCTGCGCGCGACGACAAAGTCCTCCAGGAGGGCGTTCTCGAACGCCGGCTTCCCGCGCACGAGATCGACGACCGTGGTCATGCCCTCGTCGGGGGTCCGGAATCGCACGGCGCCTTCGGCCAGGCCCCTGTCACGGCAGAAGCCGTCGTAGCCCTTGTTGGAATCGCCGGTGCGCGCGATCACATCGTCTCGCGTGCACTGGCACCGGTAGGCGCGCCCGTCCGCGAGCAGCCGGGAGATCGCTTCACGGTGCTCGGCGACGTTCGCCGACTGGAAGTACGGACCCTCGTACTCGTCCGGCCCCATCCCCAGCCAGGCCATCGCGTCGAGGATCGAGTCGATCCCCGCCTGCGTGTTGCGCTCCGCGTCCGTGTCCTCGATCCGCAGTACCATCACGCCGCCCGCCTGTTGCGCCGCGACCCAGTTGAACAGGGCGGAGCGGGCGTTCCCCACATGGAACATCCCGGTCGGCGAGGGCGCGATACGCGTACGAACGGCGGACTCTGACATGTCCCCGAGCGTAGCCCCACACCCCTACGACCGCCCGTCATTTACCCCGAGCCGACCACCGTCCAAGGACCCAGCCCACCACATGCCCCACAAGCCCACCGTCGCCAAGGCCCTCGCCTACATCACCAACGACGCCGGCGAACTCCTCGTGATCCGCCACATCGACTACTCCTACGAGGAGGTCGGCCTGGAAGTCCCCGGCGGCACCATCCGCCCAGGCGAAGACCCCGCAGCCGCAGCCCTCCGAGAAGCCCAGGAGGAAACCTCCCTCGTCAACCTCTCGCTCGCCGCCTCCCTCGGCGAAACCACCTACGACATCACCCCTCTACGCTCCGAGATCCAACACCGCCACTTCTTCCACCTCCGAGCCCCCGGCCCCCACCCACCCCGCTGGCCCAGCGCCGAACTCCACGACGGCCTCCAGCCTCCCACCCGTCTCGAATGCCTCTGGCTCCCCCTCAACCACGCCCACGCCCTCTCCCTCGGCCACGGCGCCCTGATCCACAGACTGTGCGAACTCCGCCCGAGTTGAGCCTGCTGTTCCCGCACAGCTGGAAGCTCGGATTCAAATGTCGGCGGCAGTAGCCCTAACCCGACATCTTCTCAACCCTGCAAGACCTTGATGCGCTCGTGCGCCGTTGACGGCGAAGCCAGAGACCTCAACCGCAGAGGTCGGCCATACCGCTTCCCCGCCCGAGATAAGCCCCGTTGTCCGGTCAAACCATCCCCGCGCGCGCGGGGAGTACGGGGACCTCGCCCATCGGCGGAAGTCGGTGACGGGACCATCCCCGCGTGCGCGGGGAGCACGAGCGGATGCATGCGATCGGTGTCGAGATCGAGGGACCATCCCCGCGTGCGCGGGGAGCACCTCGCCGGGAAAGGCCGCGTCGAGGGAGGCGTGGGACCATCCCCGCGTGCGCGGGGAGCACCGCCCGCGCCGAGTGGTGGTGGGGCCTGCGGGAGGACCATCCCCGCGTGCGCGGGGAGCACAGGAGCTGACCTGCGGGATTATCGGCCGAGACTGCGGTTTCTCATTACTTTGTGAGTTTCGGTCATTTTCGGCCGAGATGCTTCGCTAATTCCTGTCATGGGTCCCTGGTTGTTGCTCTTTGGTGGTGCCGGTGGGCTGGGAGAGATTCTATTGTGGTGGTCAGGGGCGGGAGCGGTTGCGGATCTTGGTGAAGGCGTCGGTGGCGGAGTCGTCGTCATCGGGGAGGCTGTGAAGGTATTTCGAGGTGGTGGAGATGTTGGCGTGGCCTAGGCGGTCCTTAACGACGGCGAGGTCGGCGCCGCCGGCTAGGAGCCAGGAGGCATGGGCGTGGCGCATGTCGTGCATGCGGACTTTGATGGTGAGCTTGGCGGATTTGAGGGAGGGGTGCCAGATCTTTTCGCCGAACCATCTGCGGGGGATGTGGCCGTCGGTGTTCACGGTTCTCGGGGTTCGCGGGGAGTCTTTGCCTTGGGAGCGGCGGGTGGCTCGGTAGATGGCGTAGGCGGTTTTGCAGTGGTCGCAGCGGCAGGGGGCGGCGTTGTAGGCGCTGGTGGTTCCGTGCCAGTAGCTGCGGCCCTTGGCGTTGGTGGGGGTTCTGCCGAGGAGGAACTTGTCGGGTAGGACGCGGGGTTCCTTCTTGGTTGTGCGCTCCTCGTCGAGGAGAGGGAAGAGGAGTTCGTTGTCCTTGAGGCCGTGGGACTGGATGTAGTCCGCGAGCTTCTTGGCCATGGGGCGGCTGAGGGTGACTCGGCGGTGTTCCTTGTCTTTGGGGTAGGGCTTGACGACGAAGCGGCGGCCTTCGGCGTCGCGTTTCGCGACGAGTTCGACGACGACTCTGCTGATGTGGAGGGCTCGGGTGATGGGGTCGAAGTCTCGGGGGCGGAGTTCGGTGAGTTCGCCCCAGCGGAGGCCGGTTTCGATAGCGGTCTCTACGAGGAGCTTGGATCGTGCGTCGGGGAGCTTGTCGTGGAGGACGTCGAACTGCTCGGGGGTGATGATCGTGTAGCCCTTTTTGGGGACGGGCGGGGTGCGGACTCCCTTACAGGGGTGCAGGACGATGACCTGGTCGTTGAGTGCGGTGGTGAAGATGGCGCTGAGGATGGTCATGCAGTGGCGGATCGTCGGAGGCTTGACGCCCTCGTTCTTCAGGTGGGTGACCCATTCGCGGACGTCGATGGGGAGGATCGCGAGCATTTTCATCCTGCCGAACCACGGCATGATGTGGCGGTCGATCTCGTAGCGGTAGTTCTGGCGGGTGCTGAGTTCGACGATGTGGTTGGGGAACCAGATCTCGTCGACGTAGTGCTGGAACGGTCGGCGGGCCTTGGCCGTGTCGGGCAGGCGGCGCTCGGCGAGCTTGCTCTCAGCGACCAGAGCCGCAGTCCGCGCCTTCTCTTCGGTCGGGTATGTACCGGCGGATCTTCGTCGGCCTCTGAGGTCTCTGTACATACCGGTGTACCGGGTAGCTCCGGTGCTGATGACGCGCTCTATCACCCATGCCATGGGAACCTCCGAGGGGAAGATCATGTTGTCGTCGTGTTGTCAGGACCGGCTGGTAGATCTTGTGACTGACTGACATTGGCCGGACGGAAAACCGGCTCTCACCTGCGACTTTACCCCGATCGGAGATTTCCTAGACACCCTCTGTGGATAACTAAACACCCTTCGCATCGAAGGGGTCAGGGGTTCGAATCCCCTCATCTCCACCTGGGGGTGTTGACGAAAGTCGGCACCCAGCAGTGACGAAAGGCCTCAGAGCTTCTGACTCTGGGGCTTTTTTCGTGTTCGGGGGCTTCGGAAAGGCATGCGGAGTCGCTTGCGAGACTGCGCGGCTTTGGGTCAGTGCTTCGGCGATCGCCCGGACGGCGCGGCGAAGCCGAACTCGGAGCTCAAGGGGGTGTTCTGCTGCCCGGAGACAGGGTTACGCGGGGTGAAGGTGACCTTGGGGAGTCCAGGTGCCCAGCGGCTTGGTTGTGCGGCGTCGAGCGCGCCGACGGGGTCGGCCGTGTTCCGGAGGCGGAAGTAGACGCGCTGCCATTCCGGACCTCCGTACGGGAGGGGCTGCCAGTGCTTGGCGCCGTACTCAGGCGCCAGGGTGATGCTCGTTTGGGTGCAGATCTTCGGCGGTCCGGTGGGGGGCTGGGGCAGGGTCTGCTGGGTGCTCTCGTCGGTCTGGTGCTGATCGGTATCGGCTTCTCGATGCGTGAACGCGCGAAACTTCATGTCGTGGTCCCCGACGAGGGCTCCCATGCCAAAGGTCTCATCGCTGATGGCCGACTCAGGCACACGCCCGCTGGAATGAGGGCGGCGAGCCGTCGGGCTGAGGCGCGTTCCGTGCCGGTCATGGCGCCTGGCCTCAGTCGACGTGATCCAAGGCTGTAAACTGTGCCCTGACTTCAGGTAAGAAATGTATCCGCTGAAGTGCTGGTCGTCTGGCCGTGATGCCGCCCTGAAACGGAGCTCCCAGGGCTGTGTTTCAGGGCGGCGGCTGTCACGGCGGGTGTGCGGCTGCGGTGTGCGGATGGTCACGGTGGATGGCACTCAAATGGCATGGCAGACAGGCGGGAGAAGGCATGCTCTACGGGCGCGATGGGGAGCTCGGGGTGCTGTCGGGCCTGATCTCCCGTGCCGCAGGTGGGGAGGGCGGTGCTCTGCTGGTGCGGGGTGAGGCCGGGATCGGGAAGACGGCGCTGCTGGAAGCCTCCAGGGAGTCTGCGGTGCGGGCGGGGTGCCGGGTGTTGTCGGCGGTCGGTGTCCAGTCGGAGGCGTCGCTGCCTTTTGCGGGGCTGCATCAGCTGCTGCGGCCGGTCCTGGATCGATCGGGGGCGCTGACGGCGCGCCAGCAGCAGGAGTTGCTGGCGGCGTTCGGGATCGGTGAGGGGTCCGCGCCCGGGTTGTTCTCCGTGGGGATGGCGTCGCTGGAGCTGGTCAGCGCAGTGGCCGAGGACGGTCCGGTCCTGATGGTGATCGACGATGCGCAGTGGGTCGACGCCCCCAGCAGTGAGGCGCTGGCGTTCATGGCCCGGCGGCTGGACGCGGAGCGGGCGGTCATGCTGCTGGCGGTGCGGGAAGGCCATGACACCGTCCTGAACGATGCGGGACTGGCGGAAATGCAGGTGGCACGGCTGGACGGCGAAGCAGCCAGAGCACTGGTCGGCAGGCACGCGCCCGCGCTGGACCGGTCTCTGCGTGACCGTGTCCTGGCCGAAGCCGACGGGAACCCGCTGGCCTTGGTGGAGCTCCCCTCGGCCCTACGCGGCGGTGGTGGCGGCGGCATGCTGATGCCGTGGTTGCCCACGACCCGCCGGCTGGAGAGGGCGTTTCTGTCACGCGTCCTGGAACTGCCGAAGCCTGCTCAGGCGATCCTGCTGGTCGCGGCTGCCAACGACCGTGGTGACCTCGCGGAGATCCTGAAAGCGACCCAGGTGCTGGAGGACGCCGACCTGTCGGTCGGCGCGCTGGAACCGGCGATGAGCGCGGACCTGGTCGATCTGATCGAACACGAAGTGCGCTTCCAGCACCCGCTGATCCGTTCGGCCATCTACCAGGCGGCGCCGGTGTCCCGGCGGCTGGCCGCACACGCGGCCCTGGCGGCGGCCTTGGACCGGTACCAGGAGCGCCGGGCATGGCACCGGGCGGCGGCCAGCCCGGCGCCCGACGACGAGGTGGCACTCGACCTCGAAGCGGCAGCGGCCAAAGCCCTGGACCGGGGGGCGCCACGCGCCGCGGTCCAGGCCCTCCAACGCGCGGCGGCGCTCTCGGACCCGGACACCCATCGGGGCCGCCTTCTGCTGCGCTCTGCGGAGATCAACTTTGAGCTTGGTGACATCGCCGCAGCGCGCCGGCAGCTCGCCGAGGCGAGTTCGGTGACACTGCAGGAGGGGCAGCGGCTGCGGCTGACGCTGTGGATGGAGGCGTTCAGCGAGGAGAGCCTGTTCAGCCCCGACCGGGTCCGGGCGTTCGCCGACGTCGCGGACCGGCTGGCCGGTGTCGACCGCGACGGTGCCTCCTTGGCGCTGCGGGCACTGTGGCAGGTGGCGATCAGCTGCTGGTATGGCAACCCGACCCAGGAGACCCGCGACCTCATCGTCAACACCGCACGGCGGCTCGCCCGCGGTGACGTCGATGCCATGGTGCTGTCGATCGCGGCGTGCGCGGACCCTGTCAGTGAAGCGGCGTGGGTGATCGACGAGGTGACCCGGATGCCGCCGGGGACCGTCGACGATCCGGTGGAGCAACATGCTCTGGGCGCCTCGCTGACGGCGATCTGGGCATTCGATCTTGCCTGGCCGCTGCTGTCGGCCGCCATTGACGGGCTACGCCGTCAGGGCCGTCTGGGCCTGCTCGGCGAGGCGCTGGGCTCCCAGGCATGGTCGGCGCTGCACCTGGGCAAGCACCGGCTGGCGATGGCCGCGGCCGATGAGTCGAGCCGCCTGTCGCGGGACACCGGACGGCCGTTGTGGGCGCTGGTCGCCGACCTGGCCAAGGCAGCGCTGGCCAGCGAGGAGGAGGACTATGAGACCGCGACCCGCCTGATCCGCGAGACCGAGGCCGGCCTGATGTCCGGCGGCGCCCCGTCGGTGCTCGGGTACTCCCAGTTCGCCCGCGGCCGCTACGCGATGGTCAGTAACCAGTACGGCGACGCGTTCGACGAGTTCGCACGGGTTCTGGACCCCTCCGACCTCGCCTACCACCCGTTCGTCGGATACTGGGCGATCGCAGACCTGATCGAGGCGGCCGCCCGGTCCGGCCGCAGCCAGGACGCCGCCCGCCACCTGGCCGACCTGGAAGCCCTCGCGGACACCACCAAAGCGCCCTTCCTGATCGCGATGGCCGCCTACGCGCGCCCCTTCACCGTCCCCGATACCGACGCCGAGCCGCTCTACCAGCAGGCCCTGCAGACCCGACTGGTGTCCTGGCCGGCCCACCGGGCTCGGCTGCTGCTGGCCTACGGCCAGTGGCTGCGCCGGCAGCGCCGCCTCACCGACGCCCGCCGTCCACTACGGGCCGCCGTGGAAGGCCTCGACGGCCTCGGCATCAAAGCCATCGCCAAAGACGCACGAGCCGAACTGCGCGCAGCCGGCGAAGCCGTCACCCACGCCGCCCCCGACGCGCTCGATAGCCTCACCCCGCAGGAACTCCAGATCGCCCGCCTCGCCGCCCAGGGCATGACCAACCGCGAGATCGGCGGCCACCTGTTCCTGTCCCACCGCACCGTCAGCCACCACCTCTACAACATCTTCCCCAAGCTCGGCATCACCTCCCGCGGCCAGCTCCGCACCATCGACCTCGCAGACGAGTAGGCCGACAGGGCTAGCCGCGCACGAGTTGGATGATCGCCCAGCGACCGCATCGGAGGTGCTCCCGCCGTGGCGGAGAGCTCATCGGCCTTTCGGCTCGTCGTCTGGCGGCTTCGGGGCGGATACCTCCGGCAAGGATTTCAGCGCGTCCCGCAGAGCCGCCCGTGAGGTGATGCCGAGCTTGGGAAAGATGTTGTAGAGGTGGTGTCCGACGGTGCGGTGGGACAGGAACAGCTGTACGCCGATCTGCTTGTTGGTAAGTCCGGAGGCCGCGAGCTCGGCGATCTGCCGTTCCTGATGGGTCAGCTCGGGTAGTGTCGGCCAACTTCTGGCGCTGCGGGTCGGGAAACCAGCGCGCAGCTCGGCTTCGGCCCGCTCGGCCCACGGGCCGGCACCGAGCCGCTGGAAGGTCGACAGCGCGGCGTCCAGGAGCGCGCGGACATGGGTCATTTTCCGCTCTCGCCGCAGGAACGTGCCGTACAGCAGTTGGACGCGGGCGTAGTCGAAGGGGAACTCGTCCGCGCCGGGCACAGCCAGTGCGGTTTCGAAGAGGTGCCCGGCGTCTGCGGCATCGGCGGTCAGCGCGGATGCCGCGTGTGTGTGCAAGGCCAGGCGTGGGGAGATCGCGGCGATGCCCCGGCTGCGGGCGGCGCGGGCGTGTGCCGCGGCTTGGCGGGTGTGGCCGCTGCGCTGCGCGGCCTCGACAAGGTCGAGGACCAGCCAGGTCTCGTGGGCGACGTCGGCGGAGATGACGCCGGGGTCGATGACGGCGGTCAGGGCTTGGTAGGCGGTGGTGAAGTCCGCTCGGCCCAGCGCGCCCAGGGCCAGGGAGTGCTGGCAGAAGTGGCGGGCGATGCCGAAACCCTGTGCTGCGCTGAGGGCGGCCGCGGCGGCCAGCTCGGCCTCCTCGTCGGGCGTGAGGCGGCCGCGTGCCTGCCTGACGAGTACTTCCAGGTACTGGGAGACGGGCTGGGAGTAGCGGTGGTTGCCGCGGCTGCGGCAGAACTCGCCGACCTCGGCGCTGATGGCCTCCACCTGGTCCCAGTCACCGGACATCCACCGGTCGACGCACAGCGAGGTGAGAGCGTGGATCGCCGCGGCCGCGGCACCGCCGCTACGGCCCGCCTCGGCCATGTGCTGCAGTGCCGGCCGGCAGCGGGCGACGCGGTCGGCGTAGACGCAGGCTTTGGCCGCCCGCATGATCACCAGCGGGTCTCGGACGTCGGTGAGGTCGGCGGTCAGGCTCTCCAGGTGGGGCAGGCAGTCCGGGGCGTGCCGTGCGGGATCGCGCAGGAACGTGGCAGCGATCTTCAGCATCATCGGCGGTCGGGGGGTGATGCGGCCGAGGAACTCCTGCAGCAGGTCCCATCCTTGCGGGCTGCCGGTGTTCCAGCAGACGACGGCGAGCGCGGCGAGCGCTTCGGCCAGGTCGTGGTTGGTGTCGGAGAAGTCGCGGCACTGCTCGATGGCGTCGGTGAGCAGACGCTGGGCGGTGAGGATGGAGCCGTCGACGTTCAGCATCACATACGCCCGAGCTACGGCGGCGGCCAGGAACCCGCTTGGTTCAGGGTGGATCATGCGCGCGTCGATAGTCAGCTGGGAGGCGCTGTCGATGGCTCCGAGGACTTCGGCGTTGGTCACGGCGGCGGTGCCGAGCCTGCGCGCTCTGCCGCCGGGGTGAGGGCTGAGTGCTGCGGCCCGGGTAAGGAGCCGGACGCTCAGGCCCGCGTCACCGCGCCTCAGGCTCAGGTGGGCCGCCTGCTCCAGGGCGGAGGCGATCGTCTCGTCGGGGCCGGTGCGCGATTCCGACAGATGCCAGGCGTACCGGATGGGGTCGGTGCGGTGCTGCTCGGCGAGGACGGCGTGGGCCTGCTGGCGCTGCCGGGCCGTGGAGCGGTCCACCACGGCGACCTTCACCAAAGGGTGCCGGAAGCTCACCCGCCGCGCGGTCAGGTCGACCTGGACGACGCCGGCTGACTCGGCGGCCTCCAGGCCGGCGAACCCGCCGCAGCCGGAGACGGCGGACAGGTCACCGGACCCGTCCAGGGCGACCAGCAGCAGAGCGTCGCGGGTGCGTTCGGGAAGCCGGGCGACGTGCTCGTTGAACACCTCGGTGATCCGCATCGTCAACGTCGCCGACCGCGCCGGCGGGCGCCCGTCCACGCGGGGCGGCGGCAGCACCGACAGCGCCAGCGGGTTCCCCTCCGCCTGGGCGGCCAGCCCGGTTCGCTCGGCGGCGTGCACGTCGGGCCGGTGCAGGCGTGCGAACTCGATGCTGTCGCGCTGGTTCAAGGGGGCGAGGTGACGCTCGGCTTCTGCCGGAATCGAGAAGAAGCCCGCGTCTCCCGCCCGGTAAGCGGCCACGACGACCGCGGTGGAGGGTGCCGTGCGCCGGATCACCGCGCTGAGGACGGTCGCGCTCGCTTCGTCGACCCACTGCAGGTCATCGAGGATGATGACGGCGGGCCCGCGGGAGCCGCCGATCATCTCCAGCAGCCGCAGGACCGCCTGAACGAGTGCCAGGTTGACCGGTGCAGGCTCCTCACGCAGCCCGAGCGCCGTCGACAAGGTCACCTCCAGGTGCGGCGCCAGGTCGGTGAACCGCTCCAGATGCTGGGCGAGCAACCCGTGCAGGGCGGCGTACCCGATACCGGCCTCGAACTGCACGCCACTCGCCCGCAGCACCGGCAGGCCGCGCCGAAGCGCTTGGACCTCAGCGGCGTCCAGGAGCGCGGACTTGCCCAGCCCAGGCGCTCCAGCGAACACCAGCCACGGCCCGCCCTGCCCGGTGAGCAAGGACCGGATCGCGGCCAGTTCGGTCTCCCGCGCCAGCAGCCCGGCGGCCGCGCCGATCTCTCGCCTGCCGGAGCGGCCGTCCGGCGGCTCGTCGTGGCCGGTCCGGGATGACCCGGAGCCTTCCGGGCGGGCGTGGCCACGGTGCTCGATGATCGCGGACATCACACATCTTCCTGTGCTGCGACGGCCCGGGCGTGCTGCCGGGCCGCCGCACACGATCTGCGGTTGCGGAACTGCGGCGATGCTAGGCGGGCACGATGTAGGGGAACTCGTTGCTGCGCTGGGGGGCGGCCACCGCCGGGGTCAGGCCGGACGGGACCGCCATCCCGGTGACCAGGGACAGCATCGCCTCAGGCGCGTTGTCGGCCAGCGGGCGGCCGTTGCGAACCGCGGGACCGAACGTCGCGGGCGTCCCCACCACGTAGGGGAGCACGTCGGGCAGCAGCAGCCCCGCGACCGTGCGCCCGTACCCGTCGGGGTCTCCCACCGTGCCCGCGGCCGCGACGACCGCGGTGACCTGACCTGAGAGGTGACCAGCGTCGGCGGCCACGTCCTGGGAGGGGTGGCGGGTGTTGGCCGGGTTGGTGAACTCGACGTCGGTGGGCCAGAAGATCGGCCACATCATCGGGAAGCCGGCCCGGTTGATCTGCCGCCAGCCTCCCGCGTCCGTGGCGAGCTTCGTCGCGCACCACACGCCGATCCGGGCGCCGGGCCGCAGCCGGGGGTGGGAATGCGGGACCTCCAGCACGATCGTGCGGACCGATGTGCCGGCGAAGCTGTTGGACGCGGCGCCCGGATCCCACCCGGAAAGATCGGGTGCGGTACCGGCGGCGACGGCGGCGTTCACCCGTGACAGCAGCGACAGGTCGATGTAGAACGGATCGCCGATCTTCCCCGCCCACAGCCGGACGCCGTTCGCCTGCGCCGCCTGGCCCGTCTGGCCGGTGAGCACCAGCTCTCCCGGCTCCTCGTCGTCGCCCGCCCGCTCCCCCGACAGCACGTGCAGCTCGACGCCCTGCTGCCCGTCCTGGTCGGCCTGGGTGAACGACACCCGGTAGACCAACTCCTCCCGGTCGGCCCCATCGAAATGGACCTTGAACTCATACCGTGCCTCGTTGTGGAAGCCCGGCTCCGAATGCAGGCCGTTGACATCGGAATTCACGTCCATCACGAAGACGGTGGAGTTCCCGCCGTCGAAGACGTACAGGTCGTCGATGAACAGCTGGCCGGTCTTCGCGGCCAGAGGTGTGTCCAGATGGTGCGACATGCCGTGATCCCCCTTGGTCTGGTAAGCGGCGCCACCGCTGGTTGGTGGCGATACGGCGACCGCGCCACCCCCTGGAGGCATCGGCCGCTTCTTCAACCTAAAGATCGTGCTACCCGGTAGGCATCGGTGAAATGACCGTCCAATGACCGGACATCACGGCTCACCCGCAGCATCGGGTACCGGCTGGAGGGCCGAATCGGCAGGGGCGGCATGGGGGAGGCGTGGTCCGCTCACGATCATCTCCTCAACAGGAGAGTCGCCATCAAGATCCTCCGCGGTACCACGTTGTGAACACGCCCCCGCCCGTTCTCGGCGACGTCAGGCCCGACACACCCCCACAACTCGCTGACCTGATCACCAGCATGCTCGCCAAACGGACCCACACCCTGTTCGTCTCCGGCCTCGCCGCAGGGTTCTTGATCGTCTCCGGCATGGTCACCGCCGCCGTGGTGGTCGGCCTCCAGGGACATGCCTGGCTGCCGATGTCGCTCTCGGGTCCCAGCGTCATCATCCTCGCCGGCCTGTTCGTGCTCCGCACCCTGGACACCAGCCAGGTCAAGCTCGCGACCCGTCTGCAGTCCAACGCGCTCAACCAGGCCCAACCCTAGAACTCTGTCCCTGGATCATCAGGTGGAGCGCCCCGGTCCCCGCCATGGGTCCACCATGCCTGCCTGGCGTCGCGCGGCATCGGGCGGAGAGCAGCGTTCGTGCGGCGTCACCGATCACCGGGCGGACTCGTCCGGCACGGGGATCCAGGCGAAGATCGTGGTTCCCTGGCCGGGGGGTGAGTGGATGAGGAGCCTGCCGTTGAAGGCTCTGACGCGGTCGTGGAGGCCGATGAGGCCGGAGCCGGGGTGGCTGTCGGGGATGCCGCCGATGCCGTCGTCGCAGACGCGGACCTCCAGCGCGTCGGTGAGGTCGATCGTGATGGTGATGCGGGTGGCGTGGGAGTGCTTGGTCGCGTTGGTCAGCGCCTCGGCGACCAGGAAGTAGGCGTTCGATTCCAGCGCGGACGGCAATCGGCCGACGGACCGGGCGCGGACCTCGGTGGGGATGGCGCAGCGTGCGGCCAGGGCGCGGACTGCGGCGGCGAGGCCGCGCGTGGTCAGGACCGTGGGGTGGATTCCGGCGGCCAGGCTCCGTAGATCGTCGATGGCTCCCTGCGCTTCGTGGAGGGCCTGGCTGAGCAGGTCCAGGGTCGCCGCGGGAGCGTCGTTGAGCTCGGTGCGGGCGAGCTGCAGGCAGATCATCAGGTTGACCAGGCGCTGCTGGGCGCCGTCGTGCAGGTCGCGTGCGGTCTGCCGGTGGATCGCGTCGGCGCTCTCCACCAGCCGCCGCCGGGTCGCCTGGAATTCCGCGGCCCGCACGCGGGCCAGTTCACGTTCCCGCGCCGCCTGCTCGTGAGCCAGGCGTTCGGTCATGTCGACGAACGAGTAGATCGCCCCGCGGCCTATGGGCAGGTCGATGGGCGAGGACCACCAGTAGGCGGAGATGAACGATCCGTCCCGGCGCAGGAAGAATTCGCTGTCGCCGCGGACCGCCGCGCCGGTCAGGGCGGGCTTCAGCATGGGGCATTCGGACGGCGGGTACGGCGATCCGTCGGGCCGGTAGGGATGCAGGGTCTCATGGCTGGACCGGCCGCGCAGGTCGGCGCATTCGTCGTAGCCGAGGGTGGTCAGGGCTGCGGGGTTGGTGTAGAGGATCTCCCCGGCCGGGCCGACGACCCAGATGGGCTGGGGGACGCTGTTGAGAATATCGGCGAGTACCTCGTCGGCCTGTTTCATGATCGTGCCCTCCCCTTTGGCCTTGATCCCCCCGCCCGGCCGTCACGGTCCGGGACGGTGCCGCTCCGTTGCGGAACAGCGCTCTTTCGCAGACTGTGGCACCCGGCGAAGTCGTCGAGCATGAGTCGTTTGACCCATATGGGGTCGTAGGCACCTCGCGTTGTGGGGTTTCCCCCACAACGCGGCCTGGGGTCCGCCCGACTGCGCTAGAGGCGGTCGTCGGAGAGACTTGACCGGCGCACGGCCCACCCGGTCCCGAACGCATCAGGGCTGGTCACGGGCAGGCCCGGAGGGCAACGGCATACGACTTCGACTAGGATCACTGCTGATGAACGCACCGCTGCGGGTCGTCCTCGGCGATGACCATCCGATCATCCGAGAGGGCATCTCCGCGCTGCTGGGACGCCACGGGATCGAGGTCGTCGACAGCGTCGGGAACGCCGAGGAACTGATCCGCGCCGTCGAGGCCCACCACCCCGACGTGGTGATCACCGACATCCAGATGCCTCCTGACCTCACCGACGACGGGATGCGGGCCGCGCTGCGCATCCGCAGGCAGTGGCCGGGAACCGGCGTGATCGTGCTGTCGCAGTTCCTGGAGGCCGGCTACGCCCTCGACCTCGTCCAGGACGACCCGGGAGGGGTCGGCTACCTACTGAAGGAGAAAGTCGCCAGCGCCGACGTGCTCATCGACGCGGTCCACCGCGTCGCCGCAGGCGGCTCGGCCCTCGACCCCGACGTCATCGCCACTCTCGTGCAGCGCCGCCGCCACAGCGACCCGCTGGAGACCCTGACCCCCAAAGAAAGGGAGGTCCTGGCCCTGATGGCGCAGGGGCATTCCAACAGCGGCATCGCCGCCCACCTGTTCGTCACCGTCCCGGCGGTCGAGCGGCACGTCACCGGCATCTTCACCAAGCTGGGCTTGCAGCAGGCCGAGGGCGGCCAGCACCGGCGCGTCCTGGCCGTCCTGCGCTATCTCGACCAGTAACCGCATCGGCTCTACGGCACAGCTTCACCCGGCCGCCACGAGGACGGCCTGGACGAGCGGGCGTGATCCCGGGCTCCTGCTGGCGGTGCCGCTTTCAGCCGGTGAACAGGGTGAACAGGTCGGCTGAGAGAAGCTTTTCCTTGGGGACGAAGGCTCGCACTCCCGCCTGCGCGAGTTCCTCCTGCGACCACGGCATCGGTTCCGTCGAGGTCAGGACGACGCGTACGCCCTGACCGGCCTCACGCAGCGCCTGGGCGACTGCCAGGCCGTCCTGGTCAGGCAGGTTGACGTCCAGGAGCATGCCGTGCGGGTTCAGCTGCCGTGCCGCGGCCAGCCCGGACTCTGCGTCGGGCATGGCGGCGACGGCGACGCATCCGTGGCGGGCCAGCAGGGCTGTGGCCAACTGGCGGAATCTGGCGTCGTCGTCGACGATCACGACATTCACGGTCATGCGTCCCAGCATCCCGGCACCATCGACCGGCCCGCCATGGGGCCAGCCCCACGAAACACGCCCTCTATCGGCGGGCGGCGTGGTTGACCTGCCGATCCTGTGGATCTCCCCGGACCGGTGTGGGGATCTCCCCACGTCCGTGCTTGGTGTGGCCTCCATTGTCCCAGGCCATCCCGGATCGCGAAGCTTGAGGAACCGGCGCAGCCAAGTACAGGGGCCGCTACCGGGACGCCAGGGGATAACAGTCACCGGATCCCACGCCGGGGAGACGGTGGCGGCTCATCCGCCGACAGGCGGAACCACGATTCCCGCAGCGTCCCGGCAGCGCGGCTGAGACGCCCGCCGGGCCGTCGCAACCACCAACCGTCTATCGCCGATGGAGGCCGCCATGAGCATCGCGCAGCACACCCTGGGGACCGAGGGCCCTGTGGTCTCCGCCCTGGGCCTGGGCGCCATGGGCATGTCCGATCTGTACGGGCCGGCCGACCAGGAGGAGAGCCTCGCCACGCTCCGGGCCGCGCTGGACGTCGGCATCACCCTGATCGA
Source organism: Actinocorallia aurea (assembly GCF_054783995.1). Lineage (NCBI taxonomy): Bacteria > Bacillati > Actinomycetota > Actinomycetes > Streptosporangiales > Thermomonosporaceae > Actinocorallia > Actinocorallia aurea. The sequence continues at coordinate 1,034,386 of NZ_BAAGPQ010000002.1, read as the reverse complement.
CACCGCCGACTTCTACGGGTCGGGCGCCAACGAGATGCTCATCGGCCGGGCTTTGCGGGAGCGGCGCCGTGAGGATGTGGTGCTGAGCGTCAAGTTCGGGTCGCGCCGCACCCCGGCTGGAGCGTTCCAGCCCGTGCCGTACGACGTGTCCCCGGCTGCGGTGAAGGACCGGCTGGCGTACTCGCTGCGGCGGCTGGGCACCGACTACATCGACATCTACCGGCCCGCCCGCCTGAACCCGCAGATCCCGGTGGAGGAGACCGTCGGGGCGCTGGAGGAGATGCGGCAGGCCGGGTGGATCCGGCACATCGGCCTGTCGGAGGCCGGCCCGGCCACGATCCGCCGCGCGGCCGCAGTCGCGCCGGTCTGCGACGTGCAGATCGAGTACTCGCTGATGTCCCGCGGCCTGGAACGCGAGATCATCCCGACCCTGCGGGAGCTGGGGATCGGCCTGACCGCCTATGGGGTGCTGTCGCGCGGCCTGCTCAGCGGCCACTGGACGCCCGAACGGGAGTTGAGCGGCGGCGACTTCCGCGCGCACAGTCCCCGCTTCCAGGAGGCGCATCTGCACGCCAACCTCCGCCTGGTGGACGAGCTGGGCCGCATCGCCGCCCGGCTCGGCGCCACCACGGCGCAGGTCGCCATCGCCTGGGTCGCCGCCCAGGGCGAGGACATCGTGCCGCTGGTCGGCGCCCGCCACCGGGCGCGCCTGGCCGAGGCACTCGGCGCCGCCGACCTGAAACTCACCGCCGACACACTCGCCGAGATCGAAGCGGCGATCCCCGCCGGCTCGGTGTCCGGGGAACGGTACGCCGCCCCGCTGATGGCCACGCTCGACAGCGAACGCTGACCGGCACCTCACGCTCTTCTTCCGCTTCTTCCACCAATGATCACGAGCACGCGCCTGTGCTCACTGTCAGTAAGGACACCTCTCATGACTGAAACCCGTGGACGCGTCGCCCTGGTCACCGGCGGTTCCGGCGGCATCGGCCGCGCGGTGTGCGCGCGCCTGGCCGCCGACGGCTACAGCCTCGCCGTGCACTACGCCGGCAACAAGGCCAAAGCGCAGGAGGTGGTCGACGAGGTCACCGCCCTGGGCGCCAAAGCGATCGTGGTCGGCGCCGACGTCGCCGACGAGCTGGAGATGGCGGCTGCGTTCGACGCCGTCGAGCGGGAGTTCGGCGGGATCGACGTCGTCGTCAACACCGCCGGGATCATGCTCTTGTCGCCGATCGTCGACCTGGATCTGGCCGACCTGGACCGGATGCACCGCACCAACATCCGCGGCACCTTCGTCGTCTCCCAGCTCGCCGCCCGGCGCCTGCGCGCCGGCGGCGCCCTCATCAACTTCTCCACCTCCGTCACCCGCACCCAGTTCCCGGCCTACAGCGCCTACGTCGCCAGCAAGGCCGCCGTGGAGGGCATGACCCTCATCCTCGCCCGGGAGCTGCACGGCAGGGACATCACCGTCAACGCCGTCGCCCCCGGCCCGACCGCGACCCCGCTGTTCCTCAACGGCAAGGACCAGGACGACATCGACAAGCTCGCCAGGCTCGCGCCGCTGGAGCGGCTCGGCATGCCCGTCGACATCGCCGAAGTGGTCGCCTACCTGGCCGGGCCGGCCCGCTGGGTCAACGGCCAGATCATCTTCGCCAACGGCGGCCTTGCCTGACCCCGGCCCGTACCTCGCTTCACGATCCTCACTGCACAGGAAAGAGCACTGCCATGAGCAAGATCATTCTGATCACCGGTGCGTCCAGCGGCTTCGGCGCCCTCACCGCCCGCGCCCTGGCCGACGCGGGCGACACCGTCTACGCGAGCATGCGGGAGACGACCGGCCGTAACGCACCGCAGGTGCAGGCCGTCGCCGACTACAGCGCCGAGCACGGCGCGGACCTGCGGGCGATCGAACTCGACGTCAACAGCCAGGAGTCCGTGGACGCCGCCGTCGCCCAGATCATCGGCGAGCACGGCCGGATCGACGTGCTGGTCCACAACGCCGGCCACATGGTCACCGGCCCCACCGAGGCGTTCACCCCCGAGCAGCTCGCCGAGCTGTACAACGTGAACGTGCTGTCGACCCAGCGGGTCAACCGGTCGGTCCTGCCGCACCTGCGGGCCGCGGGCAAGGGCCTGGTGGTGTGGGTGTCGAGCACCAGCGTCAAGGGCGGCACCCCGCCCTACCTCGGCCCCTACTTCGCGGCCAAGGCCGGCATGGACTCCCTGGCCGTCACCTACGCCGACGAACTCGCCCGCTGGGGGATCGAGACGACCATCGTCGTGCCCGGCTCGTTCACCAGCGGCACCAACCACTTCGCCCACTCCGGCAAGCCCCAGGACACCGCGGTCTCCGCCGCCTATGAGACCAGGTACCCGGGCCTCATGGAGCAGGTGTCCAAGAAGCTCGCCGAGCTGGCCCCGCCGGACGCCCGCGCCTCCCTGGTCTCCGAGGAGATCGCCCGCATCGTCGCCCTGCCGGTCGGCCAGCGCCCCTATCGCGTCCACATCGACCCGGCCAACGACGGGTCCGAGGAGGTCTCGAAGGTCGCCGACCGGATCCGCCGCGAGTTCCTCACCCGCGTCGGTCTCGCCGACCTGCTGACCGTCACGCCCGCCCAGTAGAAGCAGCAGGCGGGCAGGGCGGCCCGCCTGCGGCCCGGCCGTGCCCCGCCCTCCCACCCGGGGAGAGCAGGACACGGCCCGCTGCGTTTCCGCAGGTCACATAGGAGACAATAGGCACGTGATCCAGGAAGAGGCGCACCCGGCCGATCTGTTCGGACGGCGCTATGAACGCGAGATCCTGGATGACTTCGTCGCGCGGGCGCGCGTGCAGGGCGGGGCGATGGTCCTGGCGGGCGAGTCCGGCGTCGGCAAGACCGCCCTGGCCGAGCAGGTGGCGGCCGCCGCGGCCGCCTCGGGCACGACCGTGCTGTGGGCGGTCGGCTCGCAGTTCGAAGCCCAGGTCAGCTTCACCGGCCTCAACCAGGCCCTGTTTCCGCTGCTGGACGACCTGGACACCCTCGACGCCCCGCAGGGCGACGCGCTGCGGGTGGCGTTGGGGCTCGCGGCCGGCCCACCGCCCGATCGCCTCACCCTGTCCACCGCCGTGACGCTCCTGCTGCGCCACCGCGCAAAGGCCCGCCCCCTGCTGCTGATCATCGACGACCTGCAGTGGATCGACCGGGCCAGCGCGGCCGTCCTGGGCTTCGCCGCACGCCGCCTGCGCGGGAGCCAGGCCGCCCTCCTGGCCACCTACCGGACCGGCACCGAAACGTTCTTCGACCGCGCCTCACTGCCCGAGCTGGTCCTCGACCCGCTCAGCGAGAAGGACTCCGCCCTGCTCCTCCGCCACCGCTTCCCCGACCTGGAAGCGAGCGTCGAGCACCGCATCCTGGGCACCGCCGAAGGCAACCCGCTGGCCCTGCTGGAGCTGCCGCGAGCACTCACCGACGCCCAACGCGCCGCCCGGCAGCCGCTCCCTCACCCGCTCCCGCTGGGCCGCCGCCTCCAAAGCCTGTTCACCGACCGGATCCACCGCCTGCCGCCCCGCACACGCAGCCTGCTGCTGATCGCGGCCCTGGAGGGCACCGGAAACCTGTCTGTCCTCCTCGCGGCCGCGGCCGGCGGCGTCGAGGACCTCGCACCGGCCGAGCAGGACGAACTCGTCACGGTCACCAGCCTCTCCGGACGGCTCGTCTTCCGCCACCCCCTCATCCGCGCGGCCGCCGTCGAAGTGGCCACCACCGACGACCTCCGCCACGCCCACCGGGCGCTCGCCTGGGCCCTGGCCGATGACCTTGAACGCAGGGCCTGGCATCTGGGGCAGGCGAGCGTGGGCCCCGATGAGGAGGTGGCCGGGCTGCTGAGGGCCGCGGCCCACCGCGTCCTGGGGCGAGGAGACGCCCAGGAAGCCGTCGAGATGCTCTGCCGGGCCGCCGACCTCAGCACCTCACCCGCCGAGCGGGACCGGCGGCTGTCAGAGGCGGCGTGGGTCGGCGCGGAGTACTTGGGTCAGACGCAGAACGCCGTCGCCCTGCTGGACGGGATACGCCAATCCAGTCCGGCGCCACCGTCCTCCCTGCACTATGCGGCCGCCGCCGCGCTGGTGATGCTGGATGCCGGCACGCCCATCGACACCGCCCACCAGCTGCTGGTCAACGCACTGGACAGCAGCGCGCGCCTGGGCGAGCAGGACACCACCGCACGGGTGAACGCGCTGTGGGCCCTGGGCGTGGTCTGCTTCGCCGGCGGTAGGCCCGACCTGTGGCCGCCGTTCGACCACGGCGTCGACGACCTGGGCGACGACGCACCCGAGGATCTGCTGCTGGCGCGAGCCCTGTTCATCGATCCCGTCGCCAGGGGAGCGGCAGCGCTCCCCGACCTGGACGCGGCGCTCGCTACCGTCCATGAATCGACTGATCCCAACAACGTGGAGAACCTCGCGGCGTGCGCGTTCTATCTGGACCGGCTCGCCTGGGTACGTGAGCCGCTGTGGCGGACGGTACAGCAGGGCCGCTCCGACGGCGCCAGCCGCCGGCACCTGGTGGCGCTCATGGACCTGTGCGTCGAGGACTTCCACCGCGGCGCCTGGAAAGAGGCAGGCGACCTCGCCGCCGAGGGACTGGAAGTGTGCGAGAGGCTCGGCGGCTCGTTCTTCGCCTACTACATGCACTACCACCAAGCGCTGCTGGCCGCCGTCCAGGGGGAGGCGGCTCGGTGCCGGACCGTCGCCGACCAGATGATCAGCTGGGGCGGGCCGCGCGGGGTCGGCCTCGCCCAGGTGTTCGCCCGGCACGCCCTGGTCCTGAACGCGCTGGGGGAGAGCGACTGGGAGACCGCCTACCAGCAGGCGTCGGCGATCAGCCCGGCCGGCGTGTTCGTCTCCCACCTGCCGCACAGCATGTGGGTCGCCATGGACCTCGTGGACGCAGCCGTCCGCACCGGCCGCCACGAGCAGGCCGCCCTGCATGTCGAGGCGATCCGCGCCGCCGGGATCGCAGAGCTCTCACCCCGCCTGGCGATCCTGGCCGCCGCGGCGCAGGCGATGATCGCCGACGATGAGGGGGCGCCTGAGCTGTTCGAGCGGGCGCTCGGGCTGCCCACCGTGCATGAGTGGCCGTTCGACGCCGCCCGGATCCGGCTCGTGTACGGGGAGCGCCTGCGCCGTGCCCGCGCCACGACCGCCTCACGCACCCACTTGCAGCAGGCACTGACCGCGTTCGACGAACTCGGTGCCCGGCCGTGGGCGCAGCGGGCCGAGCGGGAGCTGCGGGCGGCGGGCCAGGCCGTGCATGGCGACGGCCCGACGCGGGCGGTGGCGTCCCTCACCGCGCAGGAACTCCAGATCGCGCGGATGGCGGCGGCCGGGCTGACCAACAAGGAGATCGGCGAGCAGCTGTACCTGTCGCCACGCACCGTCAGCGGCCACCTGTACCGGGTGTTCCCCAAGCTCGGAATCACCAAGCGGGCCGCGCTACGCGACGCCCTCGGCCACGACGAACAGTAGCCTGGGGCGCCTCACGGGCCCCACCGTGAGGCGCCTGGCGGGTCTCAGCCGGTGATGCGCATCAGGGTGATGTGCTGGCCGTCGAGGGTGAACGCGAAGTAGGAGGGGCCGTTGAAGCCGTCTCCGCCGACTTGGGCGGTGATGGTGGTGGTGTCGCCGGAGATGCGGGCACCGGTCACGGTGAGGCTGACGGACACGCCGATGAACTCTCCGTCGCTCCACCGGCGGATGGCCTGGCCGCCTCGGAAGACGCGCCCCCAGTCGTCGACGGCCCCCTCGGGGGTGAAGCAGGCCAGGAAGGCATCGGTGTCGCCGGCGTTGGCCGCGTCAACGGCGCGTTGGACGGGAGCGGGAAGAACGGTGCTGGTCATGAGAACTCCTGAACATCATCGAATCGGGTCATGTACGGCGCTGTGAGGACGTGTGCTGCCCCGGGCATCGGTCACGGCGCCGGGTCGGAGAGGGCCGCGGGCGCGGTGGTGGCGGTGAGCCACACCTGCACCGCCCTGCCCAGGTCGGACAACGGCTCGGGCAGCCGCGCGAGAGGCTGATCCTCGCTGCGGGCACGGTCGGCGTCCAGAAACCCCGCCAGTGTCCGCAGCATGTCCGGTGCCGCTTCACGGTCGGTGAGGGCACCGGTCATGGCCTGCTCGGCGAGCTGGTGCGCGGCGGCCGCCACGGGGTCCAGTCCGGCGGCGGCGGCGCGGATGCTCCGCCGTTCGCCTGCGGTGCGCTCGGTGACCAGCGCCAGGCGGGTGCGGGCGTAGCGGAGCCGCCACAGGTTCCCGTCCGCGCGTTCCAGCAGTTCCGCGGTCCGCCGCAGCACGGCCGCGATAGCGTGCCGCCGCTGCGCCACGGCCCAGTGGCGGGTGACGAGCTGCCCGACCGCGACGGCGCCCAGGCAGCCCAGGACGGTCTCCGCCAGCCGGTCGGCCGTCACCTCGGTGACCGAGGCCTGCGGGGCGGCCGCTGCGGTGGCGAGCAGCACCGCCAGCGGGGTGACGAACACCATCGCCAGCGCGTAGTTCCGGATGACGATCAGCTCGGTCACCCAGGTGAGCGCGGCCAGCAGCACCGCCAGCACCACCCCGTGCGGGTGCAGCGCGGCCAGCCCTCCGGCGAGCAGGCACCCGGCCGCGGTTCCCGCGCCGCGCGACAGCGCGCGGGCGTTCGCTCCCGCGGCGTGGCTGCCGCGCCCCAGGATCGCGCCCGCGGCGGCCATCGCCCAGTACGGGCGGCCGATCTGGCACAGCAGCGACACCGACCCCGCCAGGCCCACCGCGGTCGCGGCCCGCACCGCCGTCAACGGGACCGGCGATCGCGCGAACTCCACAAGCTCACCCCACGCGTCCCGAACCCGCACGGACGCGGCGACGGGCGGGCTTCGGTGATCCCGCGACCACGCCGCCGCCCCGGTCAGCACCGCGGCGCAGCCGGCGACGACCGCGACGGCGGCGGTGCGCGGCACCGTGTCTCCGGCGGGCAGGCCGGTGCCGACCGAGCACACCAGCACCGGCATCACGATCCCCGGCGGGCGGGCGTGCACCAGCGCGAAGACCGCGGTCACCAGGCAGGTGAACAGGGCGGTGCCGGCAACGGCCGGCCAGGTCTGCCCGGCCATGGAACTTCCGGCCGCCATCCCGGCGGCCAAGGCCGTGCCGGCGCCGGCGACGGCCGTCGCGTCCTGCCGGGCGGTGCCGTGCCCCCCGTACAGGGCGGCGAGCGCACCGGTCGAGGCGACCAGCCCCAGACCTGCCTGGTGGAAGGCGGTTCCGAGGAGGACCGGGACGGCGGTGCACACTCCGGCGATCGCCGCGCTGCGGTAGCGCGGAGGAGCCGGGTGCAGGGTGAACAGTTCGGAGAGGACGTCCGGCATAGCGCGGCCTTGAGGTCCGGGCGTGCGACGGCCGGCCGGAGCCGGGCCGTCGCACGCGGTCGGGAAACAGGGTCAGATCGGGTAAGTGGCGTGATGGTCGGCGAGGGTGATCCAGCGGGTCTCGGTGAAGAACTCCACACCCCAGTCGCTGCCGAAGTGCCCGAACCCGCTGTCCTTGACCCCGCCCACCGGGGCCTGCGGCTCGTCGGCGACCGAGTGGTCGTTGACGTGCACGTTCCCGTGCCGCAGCCGCCGCGCCACGGCCAGGCCACGGCCGCCGTTCTCGGTGTAGACGGCGCTGGACAGGCCGTACTCGGTGTCGTTGGCCAGGGTGACCGCCTCGTCGTCGGTGGCGACCCGGTAGATCGTGGCGACCGGCCCGAACACCTCCTCCCGGTAGATCCGCATCCCGGGAACGACACGGTCCAGGATCGTCGCCGGGTAGTAGGCACCCTGGGCGGGCCCGCCGCCCAGCAGGACACGGGCGCCCTTGGCGACGGCGTCGGCGACGAGGTCGGCGACCCGCTGCGCGGCCCGCTCGCTGATCATCGGGCCGACCAGGGTGCCCTCATCGGCCGGGTCGCCGTGCCGCAGCGTCCTGGCCTTGGCGACGAACGCGTCGACGAACGCGTCAGCGATGCCGTCCTGGACGATGACGCGGTCGACCGACAGGCAGATCTGCCCGGAGTTCAGGAACTTCGCGAACGTGATCCCGGCCGCCGCGTAGCCGAAGTCGGCGTCGTCCAGCACGACGATCGGGTTCTTGCCGCCCAGTTCCAGGATCGCGGGCTTGAGGTGATCGCCCGCCAGCCTGCCCACGATCCGGCCGACCGCCGTCGACCCCGTGAAGTTCACCCGCCGGACCCGCGGGTCGGCGATCAGCGCCTCCACCACCGCGGGCGCGTCCGCACGGTCGTTGGTGACCACGTTCACGACCCCGTCGGGCAGGCCGGCCTCTGCGAGCACGTCGGCCAGGAAGTAGCCGGAGGTGATCGGCGCGGCCTCGCTCGGACGGATGACGACCGGGTTGCCGGTGGCCAGGGCGACGGCGATCGCGCGGGTGCACAGGATCAGCGGCCCGTTCCACGGGACGAACGCCGCGACGACGCCGGCGGGCTCCCGTACCGCCAGCGACCATTCACCCGGCACGTCGCTGGCCAGCACCGACCCGGCCGGCCGGGTCGCCATGCTCGCCGCCTGCCGGATCAGATCCGCTGACATCTTGATGTTGAACCCCGCCCACGTGACGGTGCCGCCGGTCTCGGCCCGCATGATCTCCGCGAACTCCGGCGCCCTCCGCTCCATCACGGTCGCGGCCCGCTCCAGCAGCGCCCGCCGCGTGGACGGCGCCGTCGCCGCCCAGCCCGCGAACGCCTCCTGCGCGGCGTTCACCGCCACCGTCACATCCTCCGGGCCCGCCGCCGGAACCCGCACCACGACCTGCCCCGAAACGGGATTCACGGTGTCCGCGACCCGCCCCGAGGCCGCCGGGATCTCCTTCCCGCCCACCAACAGGCCACGCGAGGTGAAACTGACCGTTGCCACAGTCACGACAGACTCCCTTCAGGCCACGCAACGTGGCCGCACTCTGCGAACCGGATCACCCGCACGCCACCCGCACCAAGGCGGTGACCAGCAGCGATCGTCCGATTCCGGATAGGTCGATCCTGGCTCTCGCACGCGCCCCGACACATGGGTCAAATGACTCAGCTATGCCAGGTCCCGGTGACCCCAGCCGGGCGGCCGCCGGCGGGTCGGCGCAGGGATCTTCGCGGCCGGCCGCCTTGTGAGAGGGCGAGAACGCCCTTCGTCCATGGGTTGCGCAGCGCCGGGCTGTCCGGAGACCGCGAACGTGCACGTGCTCCGGCGCGGAATCTGGCGGATCCTCCACCAAAAGGGCTCGGCGCGGCCATGGCTCGCGCCATCCCCGCCCTCGGTCGGCATCGGATGGGGTGGCGAACCTTCCCCGGCTCGGTTCCCGCGGGCCGAAGGCGGTGGCGCCCGCGCGCGTGGTCGAGGCGGACCGTCGCCTGCTCCGCCGAGCCGGGCTGCGCCGGCCATCCCCGCCTTCCGGCGGCGGGACGCTTTGGGTCAACGGCAGGCAAGGGCCGGTTCTTAGGCTGGTCAGGAGTGGTTTGTGGGGTGTGCGGCAGCGCTGTGACCCGGAATCACGGCCCAGTCACGTGACCGATGCTCGGGCCTGTCAGGTCGGGCAACGATGGCGGTGTCCAGGAACACCAGGAAAGGACACGACCATGCCCGACAATGCGCTGACCGGAAAGACCGTGCTGGTCACGGGCGGAGCGAAGAACCTCGGCGGGGCGGTCTCCCGTGAGCTGGCCGCCGCCGGGGCGAACGTCGCCGTCCACTTCCACAGCCGGTCCGACAAGGATCTCGCGGAGGAGACCGTGGCCGCGTGCGTGGCGGCCGGCGGGGGCGCGTTCGCGATCGAGGCCGACCTGACGTCCGTGCCGGAGATCCGCCGCGTGCTCGACACCGTGGTAGACCGGTTCGGCGGGATCTACGCCACCGTCAACACCGCCGGCCTGGCCAAGGGCGCCCCGATGACCGAGGTGACCGAGGCCGAATACGACGCCCACTTCGCCGTCAACGCCAAGGCCGCGTTCTTCGTCATGGCCGAGACGGCCAAGCGGATCGACGAGGGCGGCCGGATCGTCAACTTCGTGTCGTCCCTGCTGGCCGCCTACACCGGCCGGTACTCCGTCTACGCCGGCAGCAAGGCCCCGGTGGAGCACTTCACCCGCGCCCTGTCCAAGGAACTGGCGGGCCGGAACGTATCGGTCAACAACCTGGCGCCCGGCCCGATGGAGACCTCGTTCTTCTGGGACGCCGCCGCACCCGGCGAGGAGGAGTACTCCAGCAACCAGACGCCCTACGGCCGCCTCACCAGGGTCCAGGACATCGTCCCGTGGGTGCGGTTCCTGCTCACCGACGGAGCCTGGCTGAACGGCCAGACCGTCTTCCTCAACGGCGGCTTCTCCACCCGATAGCCGCCACTCGCCAGGTGCTCGGGGCGGCCCTCGAGCACCTAGCGCCTGACCAGCCGTCAGCAGCGTGCCCCGCGGATTCCGCTGCCGCTCGAATGCACCCGCACAGGGACCGGCCTACGGCGGCCGCGCCGGTTCCCGGCCCTGCCGGTGGGCATCGGTATCCGGCTGCGGGCGGCCCTTTCGATGCTGGGGCGGAATCCGGGACGTGCAGGATCACGTGGCAGGACAATGCCGGAGTGCTCGTGCTCCTGGACGCCAACGCCGTCATCGCCGCCCCGTTCGACCGGCCGCTGTGGACGATCCTGTGCCACGGCGCCGCCGACTGGGGGATCACCGTGCTGATCCCGTGGGTATCGCTGCTGGAATCGATCGGGGAACGGCAACGCGCCGTCGACACCGACATCGCCGCGGTGGAGCGTCTGGCCGACAAGTATCCGGCGGCCGCTGAGACGCTCCATCGCTCGGCCGAGGAGCTGCGTGCGGCACGGGCCACCATCGAGGACCGGTTCGTCGCACAGGCTGCGGAGCTGGGCGTCGAGCTGATCGACCCGGTGACCGTCCCGCTGGAGATGGCCCGCCGGCAGGTCGAGCGCCGCAAACCGTGCAAGGCCAGCGGCGACGGGCTCGGCGACTTCCTCGCCCAAGAACACCACCGCGACGACCCCCAGCCCGACGCGGTGATCCCGACACCCGCCCCAGCCTCCGAACCAACCGATGAGGCAACCTGAGCGCCAGCAGCTGTACGGCAGTCTCGTTTGTCCAGCTCGGCGCAGCCGTCTGACCGTTTCCGCTTCCTGTACCGCCGCTGCGCGCTCTCCGATGATGCGCGCCGCTGGCGAGAGCACCGGCCAGCCACGGTCAGGCGGTCTTCTCCAACGGCAGGTGGCCATCATCGGGTTCGAGGGCGTGCAGCGTGGTGGGGCGGCCGTCCAGCAGGCCGGTACGGACGAAGTCGTCGCCCGCGACGGCGTGCAGCGCCCAGTTCGCCGCGACCCGGGCCCTGGCCGCGGCTGTGGGCAGGGCCAGCAGATGGTAGCCGCGGGTGACGAGCTGCGCGACGGGCCCGTTCAGCGGGATGCCGAGCGGCCGCGCGACGGCCTGCGGACCGCCCAGATCCACGACCAGGCCGAGGTCGCGGTGCCGGTAGGGGCGCAGGGGCCGGCCGCGCAGCAGAGCGGTAACGTTGACGGCGGCCGCCCGGCCCTGGCGGTGGGCGTGCTGGGCGGTGGGCGGGCAGACGGCGTCGCCGCCCGTCGCGAGGTCGGGCACCGCAGCCGCGTCACCACACGCCAGGACGCCGGGGAGGCCGGGCACGGTCAGGTCCGCGGCGACGGCGAGCCGACCCGGACCGGCCCCCAGCGTGCCGACCAGCGAGCTGGGCGCGACTCCGGCCGTCCAGATGAGCGTGCGGGTCGGCAGCCGCCGCCCGTCGGTGAGCGTGACGGACTCCGCGTCAGCGGCCGTCACGCTCGTGCCGAGCGAGATCAGCACGCCGCGGCGCCGCAGCAGCTCCTGCGCCCGATGGCCCAGGCGCTCGCCCAGCTCGGGCATGAGCCTGGGCGCCAGGTCAACCAGATGCCACTCGACGAGCTCGTCGGCCAGGCCCGGGTAGCGGCGGGCGGCCGCGGACGTCAGACGCTGGAGGTGGGCGGCCGTCTCGGTGCCCGCGTATCCGCCGCCGACCACGACGAAGCGGAGACGGGCGTCGCGCTCCGCCGGGTCGCCGGTGGCGGCGGCCAGGTCGAGCTGGGCCAGGACGTGGTCGCGCAACGCCACCGCCTCGGCCAGCGTCTTCATGCCGTGCGCCTGCGCGGACACACCGGGGATCGCGAACGCCCGCGTGACACTCCCGGCCGCCAGCACCACCACGTCATAAGGCTCCGTCGTTGCCTCCCCGGTGATCAGCCGGACGGCGACCGTCCGCGCACTCGTGTCCACCCCGGTGGCGGTGCCCGGCACGATCCGGGTCCGGCGCAGGATCCGCCGCAGCGACACCGCAACCGACTGCGGCGTCAGCACCCCCGCCGCCACCTGCGGCAACAGCGGCAGGTACAAGTCATAGTCGTGCGGCGCGATGACCGACAACTCGGCCTCGTCCGGCCGCAGCAACCGCTCCAGCCGCCACGCGCAAGCCACCCCCGCGAACCCCCCTCCCACCACGAGCACCTTCGCCCGTCCACCCGGTCCACCCATCGCCCGCTCCCTCGCCTCGGCTCCGGGACCGCTCGCCGCAGCCCTGCCGCCCAGCCTGCGTTCCGGCAGACCGGACGGGCTTCGGTCATCCGACTGAGCACCGCGACTCACCTCACGCGAACGGGATCCCTGCCAGGATGGACGCTGGTACCCGGTGATCACACGACTGCCTGTCCTCCAGGCCCCCGTGGGATGGCCCTGGGATCAGAGCAGCAGCTGTTCCCAACAGCCAGGGCCAGCCCATCCCACCGACCGCACACTGTCGCCGCGCCCGCAGTCCGCGCAACTGCCCAGGAGGGGCAGCCGCATCCGGACTCGCCCCAACCCGCGACCCACCCGGAAAATGATCATCGATAGTTTCCGTCGTTTTCAGAGGGGCTGGGTAACTTCAGAGGCCGTTGAGGTCTGGCGATGTCGGTTCCGCTTCTGAGCTGCGGTGATCACTTCATCCGTGAGCGGCCTCCGCCAGGAGGTCGGCCAGTGCGGCGGGCCGGGACCACATGGGCCAATGTCCGGTCGGCAGGTCGAGGTAATGGACGTCGGCCAAGTCCGCCAGCGGGGCGAACATGCCGACCTCCGACCCCACCATTTCGCGCACGGTAGTGCTGGGGAACGAGCAGCACACGAGGGTCGCAGGCACCTGATGGCGTGCGGGGTCGGACAACCGGACCGGCTCACGGAGCGGTCCGGCGGGGTGCGGGATCGCCCGGTCCTGGAAACGCCGCAACGCCTCCTCGCCCAACCCGTCGAGGCTCACTCCGGCGGCTGCCAACTGCGCCGTCGGGGGGAGCGGCACCTCCAAGGTCTCCGGGTCGAGTTCCGGCCGGGCGACGGCCCCGTCCGAGACGGGGCCGCTGTCCACGTACACGACCCGCCGCACCATTCCCGGAACCTCGTCCAGCGCGGCCGTCGCGAGCATTCCCGCGCCACTGTGCGCGACCAGCACCACGGGTTCCCCGGCGGCGCGGATCGCCGTGACGACCGCCGCGATGTGATCGGCCAGGCGAATGCCGGCGCGCGGCGTCGCGGGCGAGTCCAACCCCGGCAACGTGACCGCCTGCGCCGGAACGCCGTCCCCGGACAAGTGATCGGACACCTCATCCCACGCCCAGCCGCCCAGCCACAGACCGGGCACGAGGATCAGTGGGGACACGTTCTTCTCGCTCATGGAGTCCATCGAACACCGGCAGGATGACACCCCTATGTCACCATTCAACGCATGAATCGCACAGACCGCCTCTACGCCATACGTGAGGAACTGCGTCGTGTGGGGTCGGCCGGGCGAACCGCGGCCTGGTTGGCGAACGAGTTCGAGGTCAGCGTCCGCACGATCAAACGGGACATCTCCACCCTGCAACATGGCGGCTTCCCCGTGTGGGCCAGGCCCGGCCCCTCCGGGGGGTACGTCGTCGACGCCTCGGCCACCCTGCCGCCGGTCAACATCACCGCCGCCGAAGCCTCGGCCCTCGCCGCCGCGCTGGTCGTCTGCCGGGGTCAGCCGTTCGCACGTCACGGCAGGGCGGCATTGACGAAGCTGCTGGCGGTCATGGATGAGCGCACCCGCCTCCAGACCGAGCGCCTCGCGGGCCGCATCTGGGTCGACGACGCCGATCGACTCGACGCGTCGGCGGTGCTCGGCCCCGTCGAGCAGGCCCTCCAGCAGCGCCGTGTCCTCGCGTTGGGCTACCGCGACACGAACGAGAACCTGACCTCGCGCAGGGTAGACCCGCAGCTGCTCGCCTGCGCTGAGGGACGCTGGTATCTCGTCGCCCACTGCCGCCTCCGCGACGGCCTCCGCTGGTTCCGGCTCGACCGCATCCGGTACGCGGCCCTCACCGCCGACACCGCGTCCGACATCCCCATCGAAGACATCGGCCCACCCCCACCGACCGCGCGCCCTGTCACCCCCCGCCCGTAGGACCGGCTCGTCCGCCGCCGCCGGGTCGCCGACGGGTTCGGTCAGCGGGTGAGGTGGAGGGGGAGGTGGCGGAGGCCGGTGTGTTTGTTGCTGCGGGTGTAGGTGGGTGGGGCGGTGGGGGTGAGGGTGGAGGTGCGGGTGAGGAGGGAGGTGAGGAGGGCGTGGAGTTCCAGGCGGGCCAGGGGGGCGCCCAGGCAGAAGTGGGGGCCGCGGCCGAAGGCGAGGTGGGGGTTGGGGGTGCGGGTGATGTCGAAGGTGTGCGGATCGGGGAAGACGGAAGGGTCGCGGTTGGCTGACGCCCACCAGAGGGTCACCTTGTCTCCGGGGGAGATCGCGGCGCCGCCCAGCGTGGTCTCGCGGGTCGCGGTACGGCGGTTGTAGGGGGTCGTGGAGGTCCAGCGGAGGATCTCCTCGATGGCGGAGGGCAGGAGGGAGGGGTCGGCCTTGAGGGCGTGCCAGGCGGACGGGTGGTCGATGAGGGCCTGGACGCCGAGGGCGAAGGTGTTGCGGGTGGTCTCGCTGCCCGCCGCGATGAGCAGGTGGAACAGCATCTGCTGCTCCAGTTCCGTCAGGGGCGCGCCGTCGACGCTGCCGTGGACGGCCGCGGACAGCAGGTCGTCGCCCGGTTCGGCGCGTTTGCGGGCGAGGAGTTCCGTGCTGTAGGCGGACATCTCCGCGGCCGCGGCGCGGGTGCGCTCGGTGGACTCGCCGAGGTCGCGGTCGGTGTGGTCGAGGGTCGCGTTCGCCCAGGCGAGGAGCCGGTGGCGGTCCTCCTGCGGGACGCCGAGAAGGTGGGCGACGGCCTGTAGCGGAAGCTCCGCGGCGACGTCCACGACGAGATCGCACGCGCCCTTCTCCACGGCCGCCTCGACGACGCTGTCCGCCCGCGCCAGGAGGTCCTCCCTGAGCACCCGCAAGGCCCGCGCGGAGAGACCCGGCGTGAGCAGCCGCCGGAACCGCGCGTGCCGGGACCCGTCCATCATGTTGAGCAGCACCCCCGCCGCGAACCCCGCCGGCAGATCCTCGATCAACGTCCCGCCCCCGCCCCGCCCCCCACCCCCCTCGGACGAGAACACCTTTGGCCCGCTCGCGGCGGCCAGCACGTCGGCGTACCGGGAGACGACCCAGAACCCCTCCCCGTCCGGCGTGTGCCCCGTGGCCTCATGCCACACGACGGGCCCGCCCCGCAGCTCATCGAACACCCCGTGCGGAAACCCACTCGCGAACAGATCGAGATCCGTCAGATCCATCCCGCGACCCTCACACAAGCAACCGCTCGGTTCAAGCCGCTGCGGCGCCCACGGGTCCTGGCACGCTCCTGCGGGACCGCTCCCGTGTTCCCGAGCAGTGCGTGTGCGTCCTTCGGCACGGCGGTTCTGTCACTCGTGGCCGAACAGGTGGGTGTTGAGGCCCGGGGGCCGGGTCGTCTCCTCGGGGGCGGAGGCCGTGTAGTAGTTCATGACCGCGGTGACGCGGAGGCCGGGGGCGTGGAGAGCGCGGGCGTAGTGGGGGTTGCGGCGGCCGTCGAAGAAGACGAGGCGGCCTGCCCTGGGGTTCAGGGCGGTGCAGTTCCGGTCGATTCCGGCGGGTCCGCGGGCGTCGGCGTCGTGGGCGATCGCGAACTCGCCTCCGGTGCCCGGCGGGTGGGCGGTGCAGAACAGCAGGCCGGTCAGCGGGTTGGAGTCGACGTGGCACTCGAAGCGCATGTCCGGTGAGGACATGACGTTGAGCACCACGCGGTAGCGCGGGTCCCGCGCGGCCTGGACGGGTTCGCCCGCGATCTCCTCGGCGAGGCCGCGGAAGGCCCCGCGGTACAGCTCCAGCAGCCAGGGCAGGTCCCGCTCCACGGCGTCGGCCCGCACCCTGCCGCGGTGGACGCCTCCTTCGAAGGACGGACTCTCCCGGGTGAGGTGCGGGGTGAGGGGGTAGCGGCGGATGTCCGCGGAGCGGGTGGCGAGGCCGGTCATCTGGGTCGCCCAGCCGTCGGGGAGGAGCCCGATGACGTCGACGTCGGTCCAGGGGAGGCGGGGTCGGGGTTCGTCCTCGTGCATGGCTTCCTCCTTGGGAGGCCGGTTCAGGCGGTGTGGAGGGCGGTGCGGGCGGCGCCGACGGAGGGGCGGGGCTCGGGGACGCGCAGCCAGGCGTGGTGCGGCGCCATGTCCGGGCCTATCGCGGTGATCTCCTCATGGTCGTCGGGATCGACGAGGGTCGCGCTGCGCAGATCCTGGTAGTACCGGTCCGACAGCAGGTGCATGTACTCGCCGGGGGCGCCCACGGTGAGCAGTGCGAGCAGGACGTCGATGCTCTGGCCGAAGACGCCGAGGCCGTCGAAGTGGACGCGGCCGAAGTGCTGGGCCACCCGCACCTCCATCTGGGCGTCCTCGCTCGCGAAGCGTGCGCCGCCCCGGTGGTTGAAGGCGCGGACGCGGCTGCGCACCCCCGTGGCGAACACGTCGTACACGACGGGGCTGGGCACCCCGGTGGGGAGCAGGAAGAGCAGGACGTCGCCGCGGTCGCGTAGGAAGGCCCGGTCGTGGACGTCGAAGGGGAGGCCGCTGTCCGCGAACGCCGCGGCGAGGATGGTTCGGAGCCGGGCGCGGACGCCGCGGGTCGTCTGGTCGTCGCCGGCCCGGATGCCGGGCGAGGTGCAGGAGAGCGCCGCCAGCTGGAGGTAGTCGCTCTCCGGCTCCGGGATCAGGGGGTGCGGCGGGACGGCTGCGACTCCTTGGACTCCGTCGGCGCTCATACGGCATCGGCCCTTCACTGCACCTCCGGAAGGTCCCCGCCGGAGGGGTCAACCGCCCCGAACATTCGTGATGTCAAGTTGTACCTACATCTGAATGTTCTTGTTGCCTGACCAAGCGGTGGTCAAACCTCGCATACCAATAACAGACAAAGTCCCCGTGCACCTATGAACAGATCATTGTGAGGACCCGATTACCCGGGGTGCGCCCCGGGGTCCTCGGGCCCCGGGGCGGCCGGCTAGTGCTTCCGCCAGTCCCGGGCGTGCTCCGCGACGAGGTCGTCGCCGACCGGGGTGAAGTGCTCGGAGTCGGGCCAGGACAGATAAGGCTCCACGGACCTCTCCAGCAGCACGCCTGAAGGCCACTCCTCCTTGGTGAGCGCGGGGACGGGGGCGCCGGTCTCGTCGGTGTCCACGAAGTCGAAGTGGATGTCCCGGTAGTAGGCGTGCAGCCCGGGGTTGTCGCTCCAGACGTCGATGCGGATCCGCCCGGCGCCCAGGTAGGCGGCGCCGGCCCAGTGGATGAGGTGGCTGCCGAGCTTCCGTCCGGCGATGGACCGGTCGACCACGAGGCGGTGCAGGTACACCGCGTCAGCGGGATCGTCCTTCCACAGGAGTCCGTTGCGGCACCGGGTGATCGACACCGTCGCCACGAGCGCCGCCCCGTCTCCGGTGACGACGAAGGTCTTGCCCAGCTTCAGGCCGTCCCGGATGCGGAGCGCCCTGCCCTCCTCATCCGGCCAGGGCCGCGCCCACTGGTCGGTGCCCATCGTGCGCAGCCACGCCGCCCTGCGGTCGATGAGCTCGATGATGGCCGGGATGTCCTGCTCCGTCGCAGAACGGATGATCAATTCGTCGTGGGTCATGGCTCCGTCGCACATGCCTGAGCCGCGCGGAACGGTTCCGCGCGGCCGGGGTGAACTGGACCACGGACCGCCTCGGGGGCGGTTCGATCCGCAAAAAAGGGGGGTCCTTCCGGTCAGGACGAGCCCTCGTCGGCCTCCGGAAGGAGATCCTGGGGTTGGCCCGGAACGTCTCCCACGTCGAGGAACAGCTGGTTGCGGTCCGCGGGATAGACGGTGTTCGTCACGCGGATCGGGTTCTTGTCCTGGTCGTAGGCGAAGCGGTCGTGGACGATCACCACGCTGCCCGTCTCGCGCAGGTTGAAGAAGTTCATCTCGTTGTTGTCCGGCACCCGCGCGGTGATGCGGTCGCGGTAGGAGGACTGGACGACGCCGAGGGTCTCGTTCAGGTAGGCGATGACGCCCTCTTCGATGTCCTCGGCGTCGAGGAGGCGGTCGGCCCCGTCGGCGAACCTCATCGGGTAGAAGGACGTCTGGAGCGACCAGGGCCGGTAGTCGTCGAGGCGGCGCTCCTGGTGGCGCACGACGACGCGGCCGCCCACCGGAAGGCCGAGCGCCTTGGCGATCTTCGGGTCGGCCCGCACGATCTCGACCCGCGGCGGCGTCTGGTACGACCTGCGGTCCTGGAGGTTCGCCTCGAACGAGTACTGCTGGCCCTCTCCACCGCCCTTGGCCGAGTCCTCGACGACGTGGACCGAGGCGATCGTGATCGCGAGCGGCACCACCTCCTTGAGGACGAACGTGCCCCGTCCCCGGGACGTCGCGACGAGGCCGCGGCTGACGAGGATCTTCATCGCCTCGCGGATGGTGTTGCGCGAGGCCCCCTCGTACTCGTCCATCAGCTGAGTCTCGGTCGGAAGCTGGGTGCCCTCGGGGAATTCGCCGTCGGTGATGCGCTGCGCGAGCTTCTCCGCGATCTCCCGATAGCGCGGAACGGCCAAGGGGGGCCTCCTTACCTCTACCTCTGAAAAGTATGTATCCAGCGAACGGGTCGGCCAAGCGGGGATGTACCCGTCATCTCATCTGCCACATAAGGAATTGTTCCGTTTTGCGGTTTGACGAGGCGAGGTCCGGGTTATCTAGTTGTTGGTACCACTCGGACGACTGGACCAGAACGCCCAAGGTACCACTTGAATCATGGTCAGGTGCGGAAGATCCGGTAACGGGAACGACCTCTGCACAGGGCGATCGGTTCAAGTTCCACCGCAGTTCACACCCCTGGTCGAACCGAAAGGAGCGGTGATGCTCACCGCCACCTACCTCGTCGCCTTCCTCGGTCTCGTCGCGTTCTTGTTCCTCCTGGCCCGCCTGGGAGGCGCCTTCTGGGCCACTACCTCCTTCCGCGGAAGGGCGCGTGCCCGCAGCACCGGAGAATCGAGGCCGAAGCGCGGCCTCGTGTACTACGACTCGTCCGCCGAAGCCGATCTCGTCCGAGTGGAGGAGCATGCTGCCTGAGTGCCGGAAGACGTTCCTGATGTTCCGGTGACTACTCACCCGGGCTGAAATGGTCCGTCAGTACTTTCTGTAACAATAGTGACCGGGCGCTTCCCTGGTCCTCCCGGCAAAACACCGGTGAACTTCCGCCGATGCCGGTGAGTGCCAGTGTCTGGGGTGTACAGAAGTCCTTTTTCGTGGCAATAATTGTCGTGAAGTCTGTCGAAAGGGATATTCCGTGCATCCTCTTCTGGTAGAGCACCCGGACGGCTGGGTCAACCTTTCCGCGCCCCATGCCATCCTCGTGATCTTGGAATTGCAGCGCCGTGGCTACGTGGTGGAGCGGGCCCATGTGGACCCTTGCGGACCGCGGGACTACACGATCGTCTTCCGCGACAAGGTGTCGTCGCAGCTCTACGCCCTCGTGTGGGACGAGGAGAGCGGCGTTCGGCACGGGTTTTTCCTGTCCGGGCGGCAGGGTGAGCTGACCCGGCTCGCGAACGTGGTCCATCTCGGCGGGAGCGTGCTGCCCTCGCCCGCCGATGTGGTGGATCGCATGGAGAGCGGGGTCTCGGAGCCGTACCGCAGGTTCCGCTCCCACACCGACCTCGGAAGCGGTTTCGACGACCTCCTGCGCGCCGTGCCCAGGGTCTTCGTCGCCGCGTCCCGTCCGCTGCTCCGTCCCTTCTCCGCCCAAGCCGCCTAGCCGAGTCCGAGCAGGTGGTCGATGGCCGCGGTCAGCGTCGATCGCAGGCCGTCAGGCTCCGGGGTCTTCCGGAGCGCGCCCTCCGCGATGCTTCTGCCGAGGAGGAGCAGGAGGTCCTTGGCGATGTCCTCCGCGGTCGGTTCGGCGAAGTCGGGGGCGGCGCCGGCGGGTCTGGCGAGGCGGATCCAGGCGGTGCAGAAGGTCTCCTTCAGGGAGACCGTGACGGGGCGGAACGAGGCGGGGTCCAGGCGCTTGGCGTACTGCACCACATCCTCGTAGAGGTGGGCGGCGACGATCAGGGACAGCTCACCGGGACGGTCGCCGATCTCCCGTTTGAAGGACGGGGCGTCCAGCAGGCGGAACAGGTGGATGACGGGCCCGCCGATCACGCCGCGCCCGTCCAGGTGGACGTATCCGTCGTTGACCGCCATGCGCAGCCTGAGCCGGAACGGGTCGGCCAGCACATGGTTGTAGAACGCCAGCCTCCTCCGGAGGATCTCCGCGAGGTCGTCGAGGACGGTCTCGACGTCGGTGTCCTCGGGTGCGATGACGAAGATCCCGTCGCCCCGGTCCTCGACGTGGCATCGCGGCCAGGGCAGGCCGGTCTCCTCGCACGCCGTCTCGACGATCGAGTACATCGCCTCCCGCAGTTCGCGGTGGACGTCGGGGTCGCGGTGGCGGCTGAAGGAGACGGCGTCCACGGCGAACATCGTGCGGTGCAGCCGTGTGCCGGGGGAGTGGGGCAATGGGCCACCTGCCTTACGGGTCGCGAGGATCGCCGGGCCGTGTGGGCCCGACCGGTCGGCCGGTCTACAGGCGCGGGGCCGGGCCGGGTGGGCGGCCCAAGGGCACTGTCTTGAGGAGTGAGACGCAGCGGCGTCCCGATTCGCCCCCAGAAACCAGTGATCGAAGGGTATGGCGCTGTTCGTCGGGTCGGCGGCTCGGGAGCGGGGCTCGACGCGCGGTCTGAGTAGTCGGGTGTGGGGGAGGGTATGAGGTGGTTCGGGGTGGTTTTAGTGAAGGCTGTTACTTGGCAGGGGCGGCGGGATGTCAGGGTGGGTGAGGTGGCCGATCCTGCGGTCAAGGAACCTAATGACATCGTCGTCAAGGTGACGTCCACGGCGATCTGCGGGTCTGATCTGCATCTCTACGAGTTGTTCGGGCCCTTCATGGACGAGGGGGACGTGCTCGGGCACGAGGCGATGGGGATCGTGGAGGAGGTCGGGGCCGACATCCGGCATCTGAAGCCGGGGGACCGGGTGGTGATCCCGTTCAACATCGCGTGCGGGTCGTGTTTCATGTGCGACCGGCAGCTGTTCGCGCAGTGCGAGACCACGCAGGTCCGCGAGTACGGGTCGGGGGCCGCGCTGTTCGGCTACACGAAGCTGTACGGCCAGGTTCCCGGCGGGCAGGCGGAGTACCTGAGGGTGCCGCAGGCCCAGTTCGGGCCGATCAAGGTGCCGCACGAGGGGCCGGACGAGCGGTTCCTGTTCCTGTCCGACGTCCTGCCGACGGCCTGGCAGGCCGTCGAGTACGCAGAGGTCCCCGACGGGGGCAGCGTCGCCGTCATCGGGCTCGGCCCGATCGGCCAGATGTGCGCGCGGATCGCGATGCACCGCGGCTACCGGGTGATCGGGATCGACCTCGTCGAGGACCGGCTGGAGGAGGCCCGCAGGCACGGCGCGGAGGTGATCGACGGTGCTCTCGACGTGGTCGGGGCGGTCCGCGACATCACCGACGGGCGCGGTCCCGACTCCGTCATCGACGCGGTGGGCATGGAGGCGCACGGCTCGTTCTTCGGGTCGATGGCGCAGACCGTCACCGCGCACATGCCCGACCGGCTCGCCGCCGCCGTCATGACCCGGGCCGGGCTCGACCGGCTCGCCGCCCTGCACCAGGCCGTCGAGTTGGTGCAGCGCGGCGGGACGGTGTCGGTGTCGGGCGTCTACGGCGGGATGGCCGACCCGATGCCGATGCTGCGCATGTTCGACAAGGGCGTGACGCTGCGGATGGGCCAGGCGAACGTGAAGCGCTGGATCCCCGACCTCATGCCGCTCTGCCTCGACGAGTCCGACCCGCTCCGGGTCCGCGACCTCGCGACGCACCGCTTCCCGCTGTCCCAGGCGGCGCTGGCCTACGACATGTTCCAGAAGAAGGAGGACGGCGCGATCAAGGTCGTGCTCGACCCGCAGGCCTAGACGAGGTCCGCTCTCCTACGCCGGTGCGGCGGCGGGTTCCGCGGCGGCTTCGGGGGGAGTCGCGAGGGCCGCCGCCAGCGCGAACAGGCCCGCGACGGTGAAGGCGACGCCGTAGGAGGTCGCGGCGACCAGCGCGCCGACGATCCCGGGGGTCAGTGCCGAGACCAGGTTCTGGCCGGTGTTCTGCACGCCCATCACCCGGCCCGCCCAGGACATGCCGGCCAGTTCCGACACCGCGGTGAAGGCGAGCCCGTTGCCGCTCATCGCCACGGCGGTGGCCAGGATGATGAGCGGGGTGCCGGCGGGGGTGGCGATCCCGGCGGCCAGCAACAGCATGACCGCGGCGTTGCCGATGGCGAGCCGCCGCATCGGCCGCAGTCTGCTCCCGGCCAGGTCCGACCACCGTCCGCAGGCCAGCCTGCCGAGGGCGCCGAGGATCTGCGCGCCGGACACCAGCGAGCCCGCGGCGGCCGGGTGCCAGCCGCGCTCGGTGATGAGGTAGGCCAGCGCGAACGCCGAGGTGGCGAACTGGGGCACGACCAGCAGCATGCTCGCGCCGTGCACCCGCCACAGCGCCGCCAGGCGGTAGGGCGAGGAGGTCCGGACGCCCGGCGCGGCGGCGCCGGGGCGTGGTGGGTCGACCACGAGCAGGCCGACCAGCAGGCCGGTGGCCAGGCACAGCACGGCCATGGCGAGCAGGGCTTCGCGGATGGTCGGGAACACCCCGGTCAGCGGTCCCGCGAGGGCCACGCCGAGGGGCAGCGCGGTCTGCCGCAGGCCCATCGCGACGCCGCGCTGCTCCTTGGGGAACCAGCCCAGCACGACCCGTCCGCTGGAGGCGTTGACGGACGCGCCCGCGGCGCCCGCGAGCACGGCGCACGTGCCCAGCAGCAGCGGGTCCCGCGCGAAGGCCGCGCCGAGCAGCAGCGCGCCGGTCAGCAGGAGGCCCGACGTCATGGCCAGGCGTTCGCCGAACCGGTCGGCGATCCAGCCCCACAGGACGAGGGTGGCCAGCATGCCGAGGCTGGGCGCGCCGACGAGGAAGCCGGCCTGGGACAGGGAGAGGCCGTGCTCGCGCTGGAAGGCGGGGAGCAGGAAGGGGAGTCCGTACATGAAGACGCAGGCCGCGCCGTTGGCCGCCATGCCCAGGCTGAGCATGGCCCACCTGTTGGGGGTTCGCATGCCCCGCACGATATCCGTTGTCTCACAAAACAAGACAAATCATATTGAATAATGAGACAGCCCAGGAGAACGCCTGGACACGACCACGGGCCCGCGGCGTGGTGCCGCGGGCCCGTGGTGCCGGAGTCAGGACCCGGTCTTCACCGGGTCACAGGCTCTGACTAGCGCTTCCACTTGCAGGTGTAGAACCACTTGAAGCCGCGGTTGCGGTCGCGGTCGCGACGGTCGCGGTCCCAGCGGTCGTCGTCCCACCGGTTGTTGTCCCACCGGTCGTCGTCGTTCCACCAGCGGTGGTGGTCGTGCCGCGGCTTCCACTCGCCCCAGCAGTGCCGGAAACCGTGGCGGTTGTGGTGCCGCCAGTGGTGGCGCTTCGGACGCCAGCCGTAGTCGCCGGTCGCGATGGCCGCGGCCTCGGACACGCTGGTGACACTGCTGACCGGCGCGGCCGGGGCCGCCGAAGCGACGCCCGTCAGCGTGGACAGGCCGATGGCGGCGGCACCCGCGGAGACCGCGAAGCCCTGCACGATACGGTTGATCTTCATCTTCCGTTTCCCCCTCTGTCGCGTGTGGGTTTGATCACGCGACCCGTCACTCAAAGTCGGTATTCCTGTACGATCGGTAACCAAAACCCGATCGGGGGGATTTGACTGATCTTGGGGAAAACGAAAAGCCGGGCCCGTCTTGGACGGACCCGGCCTGGGAGCTTCGAAGCGCCGGAAGATCAGGCGCGGCAGGCGATCAGAGGGTGCCCTTCTCGTGGAAGCGCATCTTGACCCGCTTCTTCATCTGCATCTGCCTCGCCTTCATGTACCTCAGCTTCATGTACCTCGTCCTGTAGACGCGGTGGTGCTTGCGGCAGGGCTTCTTGCTCTTGCCGTGGTAGTGGACGTAGTAGTCCTCCTCCCAGGGGCTGGGCAGGCCGGGGAACTTCTTCCACCAGTGCTTGTGGTGCCCGCGGTCGTGGTCCCGGTCGTGGTCCCGATCCCGGTCCCAGTCGCCGTTCCGGTCGTCGTCGCGCCTGTTGGCGAGGTCCACGGCGTCGCCGCCGGGGCAGTCCTCGGCCCGCAGGATCGTGCGGCCGGTCTCCAGGCCCTCGATGTAGTCGCGCTCCCCGCCGTCCAGCGGCTGCCGCCTGTGCAGCAGGTGACTGGCGTACTCGACGGAGTCGTTCGCGACGCGGACGAAGGTGTACGGCTGTCCGGGGTCATCGCTGCGGTGGCAGATGCCGACCAGGTCGCCCGGGGCCTTGGCCGCTTGGACCGCACCCGGAGCCACCGTCAGCGTGAGGGCCACCGCACCGGTGGTCACCCCGAGACCGCGCCACCATCGGCTGAGCTGCATATCTGCTTCCTCCCCCCGCCACAAGCATCGTGATCTTGTGGCTTTTCCTGCACCCTAAGCAGCGGTCCGGAAGCGACGGCGCGTGACACGCGAGTGCTCTATACCGAATAAGGCCGAGAAAGGCAAGGGATTCTTTCGGTTTAGGACCGACGAAATCTGGGTTCTTGGCGCGACACCGCAGTGAGTCCCGGGCAAATTGCCGGAGGTGCACCTGTTCCTGGGTCGTTGACCCGGCGACGCTCGCTAGATTAGGTTAGGCTTACCTAATTAAGGGGTCTGTGTGCTGAGTGACTCATCGCCTGGGGAACCGCGCGCCGTGCCGTCGCGCGCCGTCCGCGCGCTGGCCAGCGAGGGCCGCGCCGCGTCGGCGGACGAGCTGCGGGTGCGCCGCGCGCTCAACGCGCTTCCGGCCTTTCCCGCGCGGACCCTCCACGACGTCTTCTTCCGCCGCGCCCGGCGGGTGCCCTACGCCGCCGCGGTGCGCTGGGGCGGCTCCGGCGTCCTCACCTACGGCGAACTCGCCGTGCGCGCGCTGAGCACCGCCGCCGCGCTCGCCGACCGCGGGGTGCGGCCCGGCGACCGGGTCTCGGTCGAGCTGCCCAAGGGCCCCGAGCAGGCCGTCGCGGTCCTCGGCGTGCTCGCCTTGGGCGCGGCCTACGTGCCGCTCGGCGCGCACCTGCCGGCTCAACGCCGCAAGGCCCTGCGGGCCGCGCTCGGCGTGGTCCTCGCGATCCGTCCCGGCTCACCCGTCCTGGCCGGCCGCGCCGTGCCGCTGCGCGCCGCGGAGGTGCCGCCCGCGCACGCGGCGTACGTGGTACTCACCGCGGGCCGCGGCGACACGTCCAAGGCCGTCGAGGTCTCCCACCGCGCCGCCGCCCACACCGTCGACGCCCTGGTCGAGCGCTGCGCCATGGACGACACCGACGTGACGTTCGGCGCCGCCCCGCTGGAGTCGGACCTGTCGGTCTTCGACCTGTTCGCGGCGTGGACCGTCGGCGGATACGTCGTGCTGCCCGAGGAGTCGGCTTCGGCGGCGCGTCACGCCGAACTCGCCGAGCGCTGGGCGGTGACGGTGCTGGGCGGCGCGCCGTCCGTGCTGGAAGGGCTGCTCACCCAGGACCGGCCGCTGCACCTGCTGCGCACCGCGCTGCTGACCGGCGCGGGCGCCTCGCCGCGGCTGCTCGCCGCAGCCGCCGCGCGGCTTCCGCACTGCCGTCTCCTGCGCCTCGGCGGCACGACCGAGACGGCCCGGTACTCGACCGTCAGCGAGTATCCCGGCGGCCCGCAGGCGGTGCCGTACGGCGTGCCGCTGCGCGGTGTCGCCTGCCGGGTCGTCGACGCGATGGGTCGGGACGTGCCCGACGGTGCGGCCGGAGAGCTGTGGATCGGCGGCGTCGGCGTCGCCGAGGGCTACGCGGGGGACGCGGCGCGCACCGCCGCGGCCTTCACGGTGCACGAGGGCGTCCGCTGGCACCGCACCGGAGACCTCGCCCGCTACCGGCCGGGCGGCGCGCTGGAGTTCCTCGGCCCCTGCGACAAGGCCGCGACCGCGAGGCGCACGGCCTGAGCCGTGCCGCCTGGAGCGGCCCCCGAACACGGGTGAGGGCGTCCGACACGGAGGGACGTCCTCACCCGTTGCGGCTTCCCGCGCTCCGGCCCCAGGGCTCGGGTCTCAGGGCTCGGTTCTCAGGGCTCGGTTCTCAGGACAGGAGACGGCGCAGCCAGGCGACGCGTGCGGCGCGGGCCTCGACCGACAGCGCGGCCTTGGGCACGAGCAGGTCGAAGCCGTGGAAGCCGCCGGGCCACACGTGCAGTTCCGCGGTGCCGCCCGCCGCCCAGATCGCCGCCGCGTAGGCGACGTCCTCGTCGCGGAAGGTCTCGGCCGAGCCGACGTCGATGAACGCGGGTGGCAGGCCGGAGAGGTCGGTCGCGCGGGCGGGCGCGGCGTAGGGCGACACGTCGGGGCCGCCCTTGGCCTCGCCGAGCAGGGCGCGCCAGCCCGTCTCGTTGGAGGTGCGGTCCCAGACGCCGATGCCGTCCATCTGCGCGCCGGACGCCGAGGTGTTGCGGTCGTCGAGCATCGGGCACATGAGGAGCTGCCCGATCAGCGCGGGGCCGCCCCGGTCGCGCGCCATCAGCGCGACCGCCGCGGCGAGGCCGCCGCCCGCGCTGGTCCCGGCGACGAGGACGCGTGCCGGGTCGAGCCCGAGCTTCGCGGCGTTCTCGACGGCCCAGGCCAGCCCCGCGTAGCAGTCCTCGACGGGAGCGGGATGGGGGTCTTCGGGGGCGAGCCGGTAGTCGACGGAGACGACGACGAGCCCGAGGTCGCGGGCCCACCTCAGGGGGTCGAGGAGACCGCCCCGGGCGTCCCCGGCGATCATGCCGCCGCCGTGCATGTAGTACACCGCGGGCAGCGGGCCCTCGGCGTCCGCGGGCCTGCCGACGATCAGCGGGATCTCGCCCCGCGGGCCCGGCGCGGTGATCTCCTCGACGGTGATGGCGCCGCGGAGCGTGAGGTCGAGGCCCGGGACGGTCATGGTGCGCGCCGAGCGGAGTCCGGGGATGTCGTCGGGCGTGATGGTGGGGGAGACGACGGACGCGAGGGCTTCGAGCGCGGTGCCGAGTTCGGGATCGAAGGGAGGCGGTGTCTTCGTCATGGGGCCATGGTGGCACGCACCCGATATTCCGGGCATCGCCAAGTCGCCGGTCGGTCTTCCGTATTGTCGGACACTTACCTCGGTGCGTAATCAGTCGGGCTTTTTCCTTCCGTCACGACAATCCCGGCGCGGTCCGTCTGCCGTAGTCTCGACCAGCACTATCGGAGCAATTCCCCCCATTACTCCCGCACTCCGCGAGGTAACCGTTGGTGACCACCGCAGGCCCGTTGCTGGGCCGTACCCGGCAGCTCGTCCTGGACCTGTGGGAGATCTCCCGTCCCGGGCTCTTCCTCGTCTCTCTCGTCCCCTACTATCTCGGCTACCTGCTGGCGGGCGAGAAGCTGATCGGGCCGGCGACCGGCCTCATCGGCCTCGTCGTGTGGGGGCCGCTGGTGTGGCTCGCGGTCCTGGCCATCAACGACGCCTACGACCTGCCGGGCGACCTGCTCAACCCGCGCAAGAACACCCCGCTCACCGCGGGCCGGATCACCGAGCGCGGCGCTAAGGTCGCTGCCTACGCGTCGGCGGCCCTGGCGCTGGCCTTGTCTTTGGCGGTCCGCCCGGAGATGGCCCTGGCGACGTTCGGGTTCCTCGCGTGCGGCTGGATCTACAGCGTGCCGCCGCTGAAGTGGAAGAACCGGCCCGGCCTCGACGTGGTCTCCAACTGCATCCCGCTCGGCATCTTCACCGTCATGGGCGGCTGGGCCACCGTGAAGTCCTTCGAGGGCTTCCCGTGGATCGTGGCGGGTGTCGTCCTGCTCGTCGAGATCGCGCTCTACACGCCGACGATGATCCCCGACATCGACAGCGACCGGGCCAGCGGCTACACCACGATGGCCGTCAAGATCGGAGCCCGCCGGACCTACCTCCTCGGCTTCGTGTGCTGGACCGGGTTCTGGGTCGTCACCACAGGGCTCGCCGCGGTCGGCTACGTGTTCCCGCAGTGGATGGTCTGGTTCTGGGCGCCGTGCGCGCCGGTCTTCATCTGGCTGTACCACCACGGCCTGGCCCACGCCCGCGAGCCGAAGGACATCGGCAAGGGGATGCTGCGCGTCGGCAAGCTGTTCCTGATCCCCTGCGCGGTCTTCGTGCTCGGGTATGTGGGCATCCTGGGCTGACGTCAGCCGGCCTTGCGGGCCCCGATCGACTTCATGAGCCGGGGCCACAGGTCCTTGCCCACCCGCCGCCAGGCGGGCCAGTTGTGGCGGCCGTCGCCGTAGAGGTCGGCGGTGAACGGGATCTTGAGCTCCTTCAGCCTCTTGCGGAAGGCCTTGTTGGTCGCGCCGACCGCGAGTTCGCCCGTCAGGCCCACGTCCAGCGGTCCTGCCGCCGGGTCGCCGGGGCCGGGCTTGCCCGTGGTGCCGGCGGAGAAGAAGATCCCGGTGCCGCGCAGCTTCGGCGCTAGGTGGTACGGGTCGTGCCGCTCCCAGTTCGCCTTGTCCTGCACCGGGTCGCCGTAGATGTCCCAGGCGTCCTGGCCGTTGATCGCCGCGGTGACCGCCGTGGACGCCTGGACGCCCGGCCCGGTCAGCCAGAGCGGCCCGCTGAGGGAGGCCACGAACGCGAACAGCCCCCGGTGCCGCGCCGCGTAGTTGAGCGCGCCCATGCCGCCGGCCGACACCCCGATCGCCGCCCGGCGCTTGCCGGCCCGGTAGTTGCGCTCGACGAGCTGGACCACGTCCGCGGTGTGGAAGGTCTCCCAGCGCGGATTGCCCCACTCGCCGCGGTTGAACCAGTCGGTGTAGCTGCTGTTGGCGGCCTCGGGCATCACCACGATGACGCCGTACTTCGCCGCCCACTGCTCGATCTTCGTCTCCCGCGTCCACGACAGGTAGTTGTCGCGGCCTCCGTGGTAGGCGTACAGGACGGGCCAAGTACGTCCGGAGTCCTTGCGCCAGCCCTTCGGCAGCAGGACCCGCACCTTCACCCGGGTGTCGAGGTTCGGGGTGCTGACGGTCAGGTCGCGGGCCCGCCCCCCGACCCGCTTCTCAGCGACGATCCTGGCGCCGCTGTCGGCCTTCTGGAACCTCTGCGGGGCCGCCGACGGGGCGGCGCCCGCGGGGACGCACAGCAGCGGGACGACGCAGAGCGCCGCCGCGGCGGGGGAGGCGGCGCGGGGGAGTTGAGCCATTCTCACGTATCGCAGTGTGCTCTTCGGGAAACATCGGCGATACACAGTTCACTGAGTGAGACGCGACCGAGATGCGCACCCGGACGCACGTCGGCCCGTCCGGTACCGGTCACCGGACGGGCCGGCGCGCACCCCGCTCAACGGCCGAAAGGCTCGTCCCGCATCGCCTCCCGGATGCCTTCGCGCAGCTCAGGACCGTCGACCTCGCCGTGGACCTGGACCGCGTGCGCCACGGCGGCCTCCATCACCTCGTCGGGCTTGCCGGCGATCGTCAGCGTGCACGCCGCCTCGCTCGGCCACATCCGGCAGTCGACCATGGTCCGGCCGGACTTCATGTACTCGGTCGTCCCGATCACTTCCAGATCGCGGAAGGTGACGGGACCGCGGACCAGCCGCTCGACCTTCTTGGCGAACTCGTCGGTCTCCGGCAGCGCCGAGTTGTCCTTCGCGGCGATCTGGTCGGGGAACTCGATGAGGGCGAAGTAGTGGTCGGCGCGGCTCACGTCACGGGCGGTGGTGCCGCGGATGGCGGTCCGCTTTCCCTCGGTCTTGGCGGCCCACTCCTCGTCCAGGGACTCGATCTCCGGCATCCTCGATGTCTCGAGTTCGATGATCTGAAGGAACATGGCTCGCCTCCCTTCACGTCTCCCTTCCACGATACGCCCGGTTCCGGCACAGGTCAGGGGCTGTTTCGGTGGGCGGGAGGGCTCAGTGCAGCACCGGCCGGAACCCCAGTCCCGCGGGCGCCATGCTGTCCAGGAGCCGGTCGATGTGGACCAGGAGCTCGCCGTGCAGGGGCCAGTGCCCGGGGTCGTCGCGCAGGAGGCGGCCGAGCCGCTCGCGCTGGCTGCGGGCCTCGACGAGCAGCTCGTGCGTGGTCTGCCCGAGGCGGCGGCCCGAATCCGGGGAGGAGGCCGTCGCCGTCGCCGCGTACAGCGGGATGGCCCGGGACAGCGTCCGCAGGGTCAGGCCCAGCACTTCGCGGACGTCGGCGGCCCACATGTCGGAGCCGAGGCCGCCGTCGTCGCGCAGGGCGAGGTAGGTGCGGTCGGCCATGCAGCGGGCCAGGCCGCGGGACCTGATCGACGCGGTCTCCAGGGTGCTCATGGCGGTGCGCAGCGCGGCCGAGGGGCCGCCGATCCGGTAGGCGCGCGGGTTCAGCCGGGTGCTGTCGTCGGCCTCGCCGAGGCGCGCCGCCACCGAGCGGGCCTCCTCGGCGAGCCGCGCCGCCTGGCCCTGCCAGCGGGTGGTGTGCGCGTGGTCGGGCTCCAGGTGCAGGTCATCGGCGAGGTCTTCGAGGAACTGGCCCAGGTTCATGGCCAGGCCCCGCAGCGCGTCCTCGGCGGGCTTGACCTTGACGGGCGCCGTCACCAGCGTGCTGAGCAGCCCGACGCCCGCGCCGATGAGCGTCTCCACGACCCGGCCGAGCGCCGCGCTCTCGGTGCCGAGCTGGAGGATGAGCATCGCGCTGATCGGCACTTCGAGGATGTGGTCGCCCAGGTTGAACATCCGGCCGACGAGCAGGGCCAGCGCGATCACCAGCCCGAGCGTCCACCAGTGGAACCCGAGCGTCGAGGCGATGGTGACGGCGAGGAGCACCCCACAGGTGACGCTGATGATCCGCTGGATGGAGCTGGTCAGCGTCTGGTAGAGCGTCACCTGGACGATGAGCAGCGCGGTCAGCGGTGCGAGCAGCGGCGGCGGGCCCGTGCGCAGGAAGTCGGCGACGATGTAGGCCACCACGGCGGTGACCACCAGGCGGAAGGCCGTTGCGAGCGTCACCTCTCAATTCATAGGCGACACGGGGTCAACGCCGGGTGCTCCGCCCGCAAACTCCGGCAAAGGCGGAGATGGCGACCTGTCGAGGCAGGCCCGTCGATCCGGACCCGCCGGGTCAGACCCAGCTGTCGAGCCAGATCCGCATATGCCAGGCCTCGTACGGGATGTTCTGGGCGGTGAGCACCGGATACAGGAACCAGAAATTGACCAGCACCAGCAGCAGGTACGCGCCGGTGATGGCCGCGCCGACGACCCGCCGCCGCCGGGGCCCGTCCGCCGGTCCCATGATCAGCCCCAGCGTCACGACGATCGCGAGGATGAGGAAGGGCAGGCCGGGCAGCGCGTAGAACAGGAACATCGTTCGGTGGCCGAACGCCGACGGGAACCACGTCAGCCATCCGGCCGCGTACCCGAGGAGGATCGCCCCGGCCCGCCAGTCCCGGCGCGTCAGCCACAGCACCGCCATGACGGCGAGCGCGGCGATGCCGATCCACCAGATGGCCGGGGTGCCGATGCCGAGGATCTCCCGCGAGCACTTGTCCGCGCCGCAGCCGGGGGACGCCTCGCTGTAGAAGAAGGCCACCGGCTTGCGCAGGATCGGCCAGTCCCACGGCCACGACTGGTACGGGTGCGACGCCGACAGGTTGGCGTGGAAGTCGAGGATCTCCTTGTGGTACCGGAAGAGGTCCGGGAGCCCCTCGAACGGGCGCAGCCAGACGCTCGCCGCGGGCTCGCCCCGCCCCCAGCCGCCCGAGGTGAGCAGCCACCCCAGCCAGGTCGACAGATACGTCACCACGGGCAGGACCATCAGGCCGAGGACCGTCGCGACGCCGTCGCGGGTCGCCGCGCCCGCGTAGGGGTGGCGGATCTGGACGGCGCGGCGCGCGGTCATGTCCCAGATGAAGGCCAGCACGATGAACGCCGCGAGGAACGGCGCCGCCGACCACTTGACGCCCGCGGCGAGGCCGAAGCAGATCCCCGCCGCGTACCGCCACGGGTGCCACAGGAACGGCCCGGACGAGTAGGAGGCGTCGAAGTCGCGGTCCACCCGGTCGGCCAGGCGGCGGCGCGCGTGGTCGCGGTCGGCGACGAGGCAGGCGAACCCGGCGAGCACCCAGAAGGAGAGGAAGATGTCGAGGAGCGCGGCCCGGCTCGTCACCAGGTGAAGGCCGTCGAGGGCGAGCAGGAAGCCCGCGGCGCAGCCCAGCAGGGTGCTGCCGGTCATCCGCCGGGCGACCCGGCACAGGACGAGCACGGACAGCGTGCCGATGAGGGCCGCCATGGAGCGCCAGCCGAACGGGTCGACGCCGAAGATCGCCTCGCCCGCGCCGATCATCCACTTGCCGAGCGGCGGGTGCGCGATGAACGCGCCGCCGTCGGTGAGCATCTGCTGGGGCTTGCCGCCGAGGAACAGCTTGTCGGCGAGTTCGTCGGGTTTGTCGATGATCGAGTGCTCGTAGCCGAACTGCCAGAGGGACCAGCCGTCCTTGGCGTAGTACGTCTCGTCGAAGACGACCTCGTGCGGTACGCCCAGCCGGTTGAACCGCAGGAACCCGGCGAAGGCCGTGACCACCAGCGGGAGCAGCCACCCCAGGACAGGGTTCCCGGGTATCCCGGGCGCGAGCCTCTCGCGCAGCGTCGGCCCCTTGTCCACCGGTCGGATCTGGGTGACAGCCATTGCGCCATCGTAGGGGTCCCCGCGCGCGGGGTTCCAACGCTTCTCCCGGCGCCCTGCCGCCGCCCGCCGCCGGTAGGGCCCGCCGCGCCCGGCACTAGGATCGGGAGCACGGTTTCACGAGGGCGCCGACCTGCGGCGGAACACGGGGGTCCGGCGGAACACGGAGGACGGCACATGGCGGGCACTCTCATTCTGGCCGCGGCGCCGATCGGCCGGGCCGACGACGCCTCGCCCCGGTTCCGCGACGCGCTCGGCACGGTCCGGATCATCGCCGCCGAGGACACCCGCCGCCTCCGCAGGCTCGCCGCCGACCTCGGGGTGACGCTGACCGGGCGGATCGTGTCCTACTACGACCAGAACGAGAAGGCCCGCGCCACCGAGCTGCTCACCGACCTCCTCGACGGCTCCGACGTCCTCGTCGTCACCGACGCGGGCATGCCGGGGGTGTCCGATCCGGGCTACAGGCTGGTCGTGGAGGCCGTCGCGGCGGAGGTCCCGGTGACGGTGCTGCCCGGCCCGTCGGCGGTGACGACCGCGCTCGTGCTGTCCGGGCTGCCCACCGACAGGTTCTGCTTCGAGGGGTTCCTGCCGCGCAAGCCCGGGGAGCGGGCCGGCCGGCTCGCGGAGCTGGCCGACGAGCCGCGCACGATGGTGTTCTTCGAGGCACCGCACCGGCTGGCCGCCGCCCTCGGCGCGCTCACCGAGGCGTTCGGCGCGGACCGCCGCGCCGCGGTCTGCCGGGAGCTCACCAAGACCTACGAGGAGACCCGCCGGGGCGGGCTCGGCGAACTCGCCGCGTGGGCGGCCGACGGCGTCAAGGGCGAGATCACGGTCGTCGTGGCGGGCGCGCCCCCGCGGGCGGCGCTCACCGATCCCGTGGAGCTCGCCGAGGCGGTCTTCGTGCGGGAGGCCGCGGGCGTGCCGCGCAAGGACGCGATCGCGGACATCGCGAAGGAGAACGGCGTGCCCAAGAAGGTCGTCTACAACGCGGTGCTCGCCGCCAAGTGAACGGGCGCGGCGTCGGGCGGTGAGGCGGTCCGGCGCGTCCGGATGAGCGCCCACCCCGCGGCGAGCGCGGCGAGCGGCGTGGCGGTGACGACGTAGCGGTGGTCGAAGTCGACGGTCAGCGGCGGGAAGGCGAGCAGCAGCGCCGCGACCGCCCACACGGGCCCCGGCGGACGCCTCCGGCGCGCCGCCACCGCCAGCGGAGCCAGGAGGATCAGGGCGAGCAGCGGCCCCCGGACGCTCATCACGTGCTGGTAGGTCCGCGCGAACCCCGCCCACGGCTCGACCACCTCGGGGGCGCGCGCCGCGTCCGGGTCGTAGGCGGCGACGACGTCCCGGGGCGTCCCGCCGCCGAGCACCGGCCACTGCGGCAGCGGGTCGGTCCGCTCGGGGAAGTCGTACTTGCGCGCGGTGACGGGCGTCGGATGGTCCCCGTGGTCCCAGGCGAAGGTCCGGACGAACAGGTCGTAGGAGACCGTCCGGACGTAGTCCCACGGCTGCGCCGCGATCGTCTGGAGGGCGAAGCGCTGCGCGTCGGCGTTGACGCGGGCGTCGAACGCCTCGCCGTACCGCCACCCGATCGGCGACTCCGGCGCCCACACCTGCGAGGAGGACGCCTTGCGGTCGGCGGGGTCGCCGGCCGGGCACAGGTAGCGCAGCTCCGGGGAGATCCCGGTGCACTCGGCGAACGCCGCGGCGCGTCCCCACAGGAACACGCCGTCGGTCGCCGTGATGGCGTACCTGCCGTTCTCGGTGTGGAACCAGACGGCGTACAGGCCGAGCGGCAGGACCCCCGTCATGGCGGCGGCCGCGAGCGCGCGCAGGCCCCGCCCGTCACGCCCGGCGCGCAGCCACCGCAGGGCGAGCCAGCCGAGCACGAGCACCAGGACGGGCAGGCCGATCGTCCGCGTGAGCGTCGCCGCGGCGAGCAGCAGCGCGGCGAGCACGAGCCGGCGCGGCGACGGGCGGGGCCACAGCGCGAGCGCCAGCCCCGCCAGCAGCAGGAACAGGAACAGCGTGTCCGACAGGAGCAGCGTCTCCAGTTCGATGAGGTCGCCGTCGAGCAGCACCGCCGCCGCGGCCAGCGCCGCGCCCCACCCCGGCAGGCCGCGCCGGCGCAGCAGCGCGTACACCAGCGCGCCCGACGCGAGCCCGAGCAGATGCTGCGCCGCGACCACCGCGCCGACGCTGCCGAGCGGCTGGAGCAGCCACAGGAAGACGCCGTAGCCCGCGGGCCGGATCGGGTGCGGATAAGGGCCCAGCGCGATCTGCAGGTAGTCGAAGGAGTCGTTGAACCACAGCCCCGGCCGGTACCCCGCCTGGGCGAGCGCGCGGGCCGCAGCGCCGAGCGCGAGCACCGCGAGGAACCATCGGTGCCGGAGGGCATACCGCTTGACCAGGCCATACCCGTCAGCCACTGGCACCCCTCTGACAGCGGGCTCCGACACCCGTATTGTTGGCTACTTCGGTCACGGGGGCGGCCGGCGGGAGCCGGAGGTTTCGCTTCAGTGAAGTGCACCGCTCAGAGACCGGACAACCGGCACCATAACTGACCTGGCCGCCTTCTACATCAGGAGCCGACATGGAGTTGTCCGTGGTCATGCCGTGCCTCAACGAGGCCGAGACCGTGGAGACATGTGTCCGCAAGGCCGTCGCCTTCCTTGAGGCGCACGGGATCGACGGCGAGGTCATCGTCGCCGACAACGGCTCGACCGACGGGTCGCAGGCACTCGCCGAGGGCGCGGGGGCGCGGGTCGTGCCGGTCGCGCTCAAGGGCTACGGCAACGCTCTCATGGGCGGCATCCGCGCCGCCAAGGGCACCTTCGTCATCATGGGCGACGCCGACGACTCCTACGACTTCACCGACCTCATGCCGTTCGTCACCGAACTGCGCGACGGCGCCGACCTGGTGATGGGCAACAGGTTCGAGGGCGGGATCGCTCCCGGCGCGATGCCCCCGCTGCACCGCTACCTCGGCAACCCCGTCCTGTCGTTCGTCGGGCGGCTGTTCTTCGGCTCGAAGATCGGTGACTTCCACTGCGGCCTGCGCGGCTTCCGCCGCGACACCGCGCTCGCCCTCGGTCTGCAGTCCTCCGGCATGGAGTTCGCCTCGGAGCTCGTCGTCAAGATGACGATGAGCGAGGCGAAGATCACCGAGGTGCCCACCGCCCTCGCCAAGGACGGCAGGTCGCGTCCGCCGCACCTCAACACCTGGCGCGACGGCTGGCGGCACCTGCGCTTCCTCCTCCTGTACAGCCCGCGCTGGCTGTTCCTCATCCCCGGCGTCCTGCTCATGGCGCTCGGCCTCGTCGCGGGGGTCGCGCTGTCGGTCACCCCGATCGACATCCGCGGCGTCGTGTTCGACGTCGACACGCTCGTCGGCGCGTCGGCCGCGGTCGTCATCGGGTTCCAGGGCGTCCTGTTCTCGCTGCTGACGAAGGCCTACGGCGTCACCGAGGGCTTCCTGCGCCCGGACAAGCGGGCCGCGTGGCTGCTGGAGAAGTGGAGCTTCGAGAAGGGCCTGGTGAGCGGCGGAATCCTGGCGCTCGCCGGACTCGTCGGCGTCGGCTTCTCGGTCGTGCACTGGCACGGCGCCCAGTTCGGCGAGCTGAACGCGCGCGAGACGCTGCGCATGGTCGTGCCTTCGGCGACGGCCCTGATGATGAGCTGCCAGCTCATCCTCGGCACCGCGTTCCTGTCGATCCTCGGCATCCGCCGCTCCAGCCACCCGGGCACCGCCGAGCACGCCCATGAGGAGCTCACCCTCGCCGACACCGTCGGAAGCCCTACCCTGGACGCCGAGCAGTCGGCACCGGTGCGATAGCGGGACCGGTGAACCGATGCGGGATCGCGAGCGTCACAGGCGGGGAGGCCAGGCCACGGCGCCGGGGCCGGAGACGGTGAAGGAGGGTGCCGCGTTGAATCCGCGCTCGCCGCTTTCCGCGCTGCGGGCCCGTCCGGCGCTGCCGTCCCGGGCCGCGCTGCGCGCGTTCGCCGGGCGGCACCGGGTCCTGCTCGGCGCCCTCGCCGTCGCGGTCCTGCTCCGACTCGTGACGGTGCTCGGCTACCGCTGGGCCATCTGGTTCCCCGACTCCTACCCGTACGTCGAGATCGCGCTGAACCCGCGCCCCGACGTGGTGCGCACCTTCGGGTACCCGTTCCTGCTCTTCCTGCTCCGGCCGCTGCACAGCTTCGCGGTGGTCGTGGTCGTGCAGCACCTCATGGGGCTCGCCTCGGCCGTCATCCTGTACGGGCTGGTGCGGCGGCCGCACCTGTTCCGGTTCGGCAAGGCGCTGCCCGGATGGGCCGCGACCCTCGTCGTCGCGCCCGTGCTCTTCGACGGCAACCAGATCGAACTCGAGCACCTGCTGCTCTCGGACACCTACTTCCTGCTGCTGGTGTCCGGGGCCGCCGCGCTCGTCCTGTGGGACGCCCGGCCTTCGGCGCGCAGGGTCGCGGCGGCGTGCCTGCTGCTCAGCATGGCCGCCATCACCCGGACCATCGGGCTGCCGCTGCTCATCATCGTGCTGGTCTTCCTGGTGATCCGCCGGGCGGGCTGGCGGACGGTGGTCGCCGGGGCGGTGACGGCGGTCGTCCCCATCGCCGCCTACATGACGTGGTACGCCTCGGCGAACGGCCCGTTCGCCCTGAGCGGCACCGACGGGGTCTTCCTCTACAGCCGCACGATGACCTTCGCCGACTGCGACGAGTTCGGCGACCGCCTCCCGGTGGACGCCTACCCGCTGTGCGACAGCACGCCTCCCGAGCAGCGCAGGGCCTCGCACTTCTACGTGTGGGAGGAGAGCCAGATCTTCCGGTACCCCGGAGGCATCTTCGACCCTTACAAGAGCGAACTGGCCCGCACCTTCGCCAAGGAGGCGATCCTCGCCCAGCCCGGCGACTACCTCGCGACCGTGCTGGAGGACTTCGGCCGCACGTTCCGGTGGGACCGCCCCGTCTACCCGGACCCCAAGACCTACGGCTACTACATCTTCCCCGAGGAGCCGCAGGAGTACTGGCCCGGACGGGACGCCCAGATGTCCCGGTACGACGCCCAGGCCGAGGCCACCCGCGTGGTGGAGCCCTTCGCCGGGATCATGCGGGCCTACCAGAAGGGCGTCTACCTGCCGGGGACCGTGCTCGGCGTCCTCCTGCTCGCCGCCCTCGGCGGCGTCGCCGCCCGCTGGCGGACCTTCGGCGGCCCGGCCCTGCTCCCGTTCGGCTTCGCGATGGCCCTCCTGGTGATCCCGCCCGCGACGGTCCTCTTCGACTACCGCTACGTCCTCCCGGCCGTCCCCTTCGCCTCCGTCGCCGCCGCCATCGCCCTGCGCGAACTGCACACCTGGTACCGCTCCCGCCACCGCCCCGACCATTCCCCCGCCCTCCCCGAGGACGACGCCCCCGTCATGGCCGCCCACGCCCCGGCGTGACATGAGGCTTCGCCACTCGCCCATGCCGTGAAGTGCTCCGGGCCGTGGACGA
This sequence comes from Actinocorallia aurea, assembly GCF_054783995.1. Lineage (NCBI taxonomy): Bacteria > Bacillati > Actinomycetota > Actinomycetes > Streptosporangiales > Thermomonosporaceae > Actinocorallia > Actinocorallia aurea. The sequence continues at coordinate 995,683 of NZ_BAAGPQ010000002.1, read as the reverse complement.
CCGATTCGGTGCCTGGGGCCGGGGACCGTAGGCTTGGGGCATGTCCCGTCACATCCTCACCGCGCCGGCTTGGCCCTACGCCAACGGGCCGCGCCACATTGGGCACGTCTCCGGGTTCGCGCTGCCGTGCGACATGTTCAGCCGCTACCAGCGGATGATCGGGAACCACGTGCTCATGGTGTCCGGCACGGACGAGCACGGGACCCCGATCCAGGTCCAGGCCGACAAGGAGGGCGTCACCGCCCGCGAGCTGGCCGACCGGTACAACAAGGTCATCGTCGGCGACCTGCAGGGCCTCGGCATCGCCTACGACCTGTTCACCAGGACCTCCACCGAGAACCACTACGCCGTGGTCCAGGAGATCTTCAAGGGCCTGCACGACAACGGCTACATCTTCACCGAGACCACCCAGGGCGCCATCAGCCCGTCCACCGGCCGCACCCTGCCCGACCGCTACATCGAGGGCACCTGCCCGATCTGCGGCTACGACGGCGCCCGCGGCGACCAGTGCGACAACTGCGGCAACCAGCTCGACCCGATCGACCTGATCAACCCGGTCAGCCGGATCAACGGCGAGACCCCCGAGTTCGTCGAGACCGAGCACTTCATGCTCGACCTCCCGGCCTTCACCGAGGTCCTCGGCCGCTGGCTGCGCGGCAAGGAGGGCCAGTGGCGCCCCAACGTGCTGCGCTTCTCCCTCAATCTGCTCGAAGACCTCAAGCCGCGCGCGATCTCCCGCGACCTCGACTGGGGCGTGCCGATCCCGCTCGACGGCTGGCGCGACCAGCCCACCAAGCGCCTGTACGTCTGGTTCGACGCGGTGATCGGCTACTTCAGCGCCTCGGTGGAGTGGGCCCGGCGACTCGGCGACCCCGAGCGCTGGCGCGAGTGGTGGCAGAACCCCGAGGCCCTCGCCTACTACTTCATGGGCAAGGACAACATCGTCTTCCACTCCGAGATCTGGCCCGCGATGCTGCTCGGCTACAGCGGCGAGGGCGACAAGGGCGGCGAGCCGGGCTCCCTCGGCAAGCTGAACCTGCCCTCGGAGGTCGTCTCCAGCGAGTACCTGACGATGGAGGGCAAGAAGTTCTCCTCCTCCCGCCAGGTCGTGATCTACGTGAGCGACTTCCTGGAGCGCTACGACGTCGACGCCCTGCGCTACTACATCGCGGTCGCCGGCCCGGAGAACCAGGACACCGACTTCACCTGGCAGCAGTTCGTCGACCGCAACAACGGCGAGCTGGTGGCCCAGTGGGGCAACCTGGTGAACCGGTCGGTGTCGATGGCGGCCAAGGAGTACGGCGCCGTCCCCGAGCCCAAGGACCTCACCGAGGCCGACGAGGCGGTGCTGCGGAGCGCCCGGGACGCCTTCGCCAAGGTCGGCGCCGAGCTGGGCCGCTCCCGCTTCAAGAACGCCATCACCGCCGCGTTCGACGTGGTCCGCGAGGCCAACAAGTACCTGGCCGACCAGGAGCCCTGGAAGATCAAGGACGACCCGGTCCGCAAGGGCACCATCCTGTACGTCGCCCTCCAGGTGGTCAGCGACGCCAAGACCCTGCTCACCCCGTTCCTGCCGAACAGCTCCCAGAAGGTCTTCGAGATGCTGGGCGGCGAGGGCGTGTGGTCGGGCATGCCCGAGGTCCGCGAGGTCTCCGAGGAGCTCGCTGACGGCGGCACCCGCACCTACCCGGTGATCACCGGCGACTACTCCGTCGCGCAGGCCCGCTGGGAGCACCGCCCGCTCGCGGCCGGCACCCCGCTGCAGCGGCCCGTCCCGCTGTTCCCCAAGCTCGACCAGAGTGTGGTGGCCGAGGAGCTGGCCCGCCTTGGCGAGTGAGAAGAAGCCGGTCCCGCCGACTCCCCGGCTGCCCGTCGCGGTGTTCGACGACCACTGCCATCTGGACATGCTGGACATGTCCGTGGCCGAGGCCGTCGAGCGGGCGCAGGCCGTCGGGGTGTCACGGATCGTGACGATCGGCTGCGACCTGCCGTCGTCGGAGTGGGCCGCCAAGGCCGCCGCTGAGCACCCGGACGTGTACGCGGGGGTGGCGATCCATCCCAACGACACCAAGGGCCTCACCGACGACGTGCTGGCCCGCATCGGCGAGCTGGCGCAGGAGCCGAAGGTCGTCGCGGTGGGGGAGACGGGTCTCGACTACTACCGGGACAACGCCACCCCCGCCGAGCAGCAGCGCTCGTTCCGGGCGCACATCGCGATCGCCAAGGCCTCCGGGAAGGCCCTGATGATCCACGACCGGGACGCCCACGAGGACGTCCTGAAGGTCCTCGACGAGGAAGGCGCGCCGGACAAGGTGGTCTTCCACTGCTTCTCCGGCGACGCGGAGATGGCCCGGGTCTGCTCGGACAAGGGCTATGTCATGAGCTTCGCCGGGAATGTCACGTTCAAGAACGCCCAGCCGCTGCGGGACGCCCTCGCCGTCGCCCCGCTTGAGCTGATCCTGGTCGAGACGGACGCTCCGTTCATGACGCCTGTCCCGCACCGCGGCAAGCCGAACGCCTCCCACCTGGTCCCCCATACGGTCGAGTTGATGGCAGAAGTCAAGAATGTGCCAGTGGAAGAGCTGTGCTCGGCCATCGCGGCCACGGGAACGCGACTCTACGGCTTCTGAAGAGTAAACCCCGGGCCATTGGGGAACGTCTTTACCTGTGAGTCGCCGGTGCGGGGGCGTTCATCCCCCGAGTCGCCCCCGTACCGGTTGACACGCCGCACATCCGGACGTTGCGTCGTCGTGATGTGACTCTGCGTGTTCGCACCTATAGGCTGCGGGTCTTGTGACCCGTAGTGCTCGGCATGCGGCCGGAAGACCTCCGTCCTTCGTCATGCCACTCCTAGCAACCGCTCTCCTGGTGGGTGTCGCCGCCGGGGGCTGGAACCTGTTCTCCGAGCCTCCGCAGGCGGCCCCGATCGCCCTCGCAGGGGACCGCGCGGAGCTGCCCTCGCAGAAGGACGTGCGCTCCCCGTACTCCCCCTCGGGAACCGGCGGAGGCGCCCCCGCGGCCCCCAGGTTCGAAGACGCCCCCGTGCTGCCCCCGATGGGCCTGCCCGGCGGACAGGCCGCGGGAGGGCCGGCCGCCGCGTCCCCGCGCGTCGCCGACGCCCCCCGGCCCGAGACGCCCGCGAAGGTCGACACCGGCGGAGGCGGCCCGCTCGCCCTGCTGAACCTCCCCAAGCTGCTGCCCAAGGAGGCGACCGAGCTCAACCTGCTGAACCTCCCCGTCGCCGACCTCAACTGGGGCGCCGTCGCCCGGTGCGAGTCGAACAACGACCCCGAGCTGATCACCACCAGCGGGCTGTACGGGCTCTACCAGTTCTCCCGCGAGGCCTGGGAGTCCGTAGGCGGCACCGGTCTCCCCGTCCACGCCTCCGCCGAAGAGCAGACCATGCGCGCCCAGATGCTCTACGAGCGCCAGAACGGCTGGACCACCACCTGCGGCGACCAGCTCTTCGCCAAGAACTGACCCCCGGGCCGCTCTCCTCGGGAGCGGCCCGGATCGATCGTCACTCGATGGCGGCGAAGTCGACGAACAGATAACCGTCGTCGGTGCGCTCGACGACGTAGCGGCTGAAGCGGCCGTCCTCCCTGCCGTGCAGGACGTCCGCGGTGGTGGCCGCGAAGGAGCCGGTGCGGCCCGACACCAGGTCCTTGACGAGGACCTGCGAGGTCGAGGTGCCCTGGAACAGGAACCGGTCGAGCACGGGCTCCGCGGACTCCCCGGAGTACCGGTTGAACGTGGGGCCGCCGGGCGTGTCCGACGCCGAGGTCGGGGTCGGCGACGTGATGGTGGCGGGGGTGGTCGCGCCCACGGCGTCCTTGGGAGGGCCAGGCGCCAGGTAGGCCGGATTCGGGACCGTCACCGAGCCGTCGCGCTTGCGGATCTCGTCCTTGCCCAGGCACCACACGACGCCGCAGATCCAGCCGGTGCCGCCGCCTTCGGGGAGCACCGCCGTGCGGGTCTCGCCGGTCTCGACGTTGCGGATGGTCGCGAAGACGGCCGGGGAGGACGGGTCGTTCAAACGGGCGACCCAGGGCCACTCGACGATCCGGTTCCCTGCGGGGGCCGCCTTCTCCGGCTCACCCGGCGTCTTCACGGGGCTGTCCGGCGACCAGGCCCGGGTGAAGACGCCCTCGGAGGTCTCCCAGTACAGGCGTTTCCCGTCCTCGGTGAAGCCGGCCCGGTGGCCGCTGGCGCCGCTCCCGTCCGAGTTGAGGATCGTGATCCTGCGGGAGGGGTCGGATCCGGAGCCGTCCGGAAGAGAGGCGATCGTCAGCTCGGAGGACCCCGACATCACGAATCGGTGCCACAGCACATGGCCGCGGGAGATCTCGGGAAGGGCGGGTCCCCAAGACAGGGGAGGCAGCGTCCCGACCTTGCCGGTCTCCGGCGTGTAGGCGGCGTACCGGGTCGGCTCGCCGGGGCCCGACCAGGAGATGAGCAGGCGGTCCATGTCGATGACGCTGATGAGGTCCCAGCCGTCCTCGACGCCCTCGGGCGGGACCGCCTTGACCCGGTGGACCGCTTTCGGCCAGAGCCTCTCGACCGGGACGGGTTCGGCGCTCGCGCCGTCGGAGGGCTGTACGGCAGGCCGGATCTCGTCCACGCGGTTCGGGTTGAGCACCCCCCAGCCGACGCCCCCCGCGAGGAGGACGGCGACCGCGGCGGCGGCGCCTAGGCGGGTGCGGCGGCGTTTGCGGGACCTGCGGGCGGCACGGTCGGCGAGTCCGGGAACGGGCTGGGGAGCGTCGCCGGCCTTGGTGGCGAGGGTCCTGGTGAGGGCCTGCTCCAGCGGGTCGGTCATCGGGGGCTCCCTTGCAGGTGCGGCTTGTAGGTTTCACGCAGTTTGTCCAGTGCGCGGCTCGCCTGGCTGCGGACGGTGCCGCGCGAGATGCCCAGCCGGGTGGCGATCTCCTCGTCGGAGAGGGCCTCGTAGTACCGGAGGGCGATCACCGCCCGCTGGCGCTTCGGGAGGGCCGTCAGGGCCTGCCAGAGGGCGTCGTCGGGCAAGGCGGGGTCGTGGTGGGCCCCGTCGGGGACGGTCGCGGTGAGCGTCTCGCGGCGGGTGCGCCGCCATATCGAGATGTGCAGGCGGGCCATCGTGGTGCGGACGTAGCCCTCGGGGTCGTCCTTGCGGACCACGCGGGCCCAGGACGTCCTGAGCCGCACCAGCGCCTCCTGGACGAGGTCGGCGGCGTCGTGCGGGCTCCCGGTGAGGACGTAGCCGTACCTGAGCAGCGCGGGCGCCCGGGAGGACACCCAGTGCTCGAAGTCCACGGGATCGCGCGGGACGCCGCCGGACGGGGGGTGATCCACGGCTGTCTCCTCTCTGTGCTGTCGAGAATCCGGACGCGACCGGGGGCCCGGCTGTTGCATGGGAGAATCGGGATGTGGGGGAGAACGACACGCCTGAGGGCACGCCAGAAGGAACGCCCGAAGGCGCGGCGCTGCTGGGCGCGGCCGACGTCCGGGAGATCGCCGCGGCGCTGGACGTGCGGCCCACCAAGCAGCTCGGCCAGAACTTCGTGATCGACCCCGGCACCGTACGCCGGATCGTCCGGGCCGCCGAGGCGGGCCCCGAGGACGTCGTCATCGAGGTCGGGCCGGGCCTCGGCTCGCTGACCCTGGCGCTGCTGCCGGAGGTCGCCCGGGTGACCGCCGTCGAACTCGACCCCGTGCTGGCGCGGGCGCTGCCGGAGACCGTCCGGGCCAGGGCGCCGAAGCTGGAGGAGCGCTTCGAGGTCGTCCATGGCGACGCGATGCGGATCACCGAGCTGCCCGGCCCGCCGCCCACCGCGCTGGTGGCGAACCTGCCTTACAACGTCGCCGTGCCCGTGGTCCTGCACCTGCTGGAGCTGCTGCCGTCGCTGCGCAGGGGCCTCGTCATGGTCCAGGCCGAGGTCGGCGACCGGCTCGCGGCAGCGCCCGGCAGCAAGATCTACGGGGTGCCTTCGGTCAAGATGGCCTGGTACGCCCAGGCCAGGCGGGCCGGGTCCGTCGGCCGGAACGTCTTCTGGCCCGCGCCCAACGTCGACTCCGCGCTCGTCGCCTTCACCCGCCGCGAGCCGCCCGCGACCGTGGCCTCCCGCGAGGAGGTCTTCGCGGTGGTCGACGCGGCCTTCGCCCAGCGCCGCAAGACCCTGCGGGCCGCGCTCGGCTCCTGGGCGGGCTCGCCCGCGATGGCCGAGGCGGCCCTGCGCGCGGCGAACGTCGACCCGATGGCGCGCGGCGAGATGCTGGACGTCGCGGCTTTCGCCCGGATCGCCGAGCACCGGATGGTGTGACGCGGCGGGCCGTACGCTTCGCGCAGCATGATCGACAGTCCCCGTTCCACCGTCTGAACCGAGGCCGTTATGTCCGTCACCGTCCGGGTCCCCGCGAAAGTCAACCTCCAGCTCGGCGTCGGCCCGCTGCGGGACGACGGCTACCACGACCTGGTGAACGTCTTCCACGCCGTGTCGCTCTTCGACGAGGTCACGGTGACCGAGGGGCCGGCGGCGGTCACCGTCGAGGGCGCGTCGATCGAGGGGGTGCCGGCCGGGCCGGACAACCTCGCGGCCCGCGCCGCGGCGCTGCTGGCCGCGCACCTGGGCATCGACGCGCAGGCCTCGATCCACATCCGCAAGGAGATCCCGGTCGCGGGCGGCATGGCGGGCGGCAGCGCCGACGCGGCGGCGGCCCTGCTGGGCTGCGCCGAGCTGTGGAACCCGGGCCTTCCGCTGAAGACCCTGATGGAGCTGGGCGGCAAGCTGGGCAGCGACGTGCCTTTCGCGCTCCTGGGCGGCACCGCCGTGGGCGTCGGCCGGGGCGAGGTCCTCACCCCGCTGACCACGATCGGCGAGTACCACTGGGTCTTCGCGCTCGCCGACGGCGGCCTGTCCACCCCTGCCGTCTACGCCGAGTGCGACAGGCTGCGCGCCGCCTACGAGGAGCACGCGGTCTGGCCGCACGAGTCGCCCGCGCTGGTCGCCGCGCTCGCCGACGGCGACGCCAAGGCGCTGGGCGCGGCCCTCACCAACGACCTCCAGCCCGCCGCCCTGAGCCTCATGCCCGCGCTCCAGCGCACCATCGCGGCGGGCCGCGGCTTCGGCGCGCTCGGCGCCCTGGTGTCGGGCTCCGGCCCCACCTGCGCCTTCCTGGCCTCCGACGCCGAGCACGCCGCCGACATCGCGGCGGCCCTGCGCGGCGCGGGCGTCGCCCGCGCGGCGGTGGCCGCCTCCGGCCCGGTGCCGGGGGCCACGGTGCTGTGATCCCCGCGGCGCCCGGCGGGCCTGAGGAACCGGTGGGCCTGAGGAAGATGACCGATTCCCGCGCAAGGCGGGGATCCGCCTACCCTGGGCGGGTCTGGAGACGAGCATGAGGCGCGCCCGCGCGGCGCGCCGGGGGACGACGGTCGAGTGAACCTGATCAATCTGGAGAACGTCAGCAAGGCCTACGGGCCCAAGCCGCTGCTGGACGGGGTGTCGCTGGGCATCGAGTCGGGCTGGCGGATCGGGATCGTCGGCCGCAACGGCTATGGCAAGTCGACGCTCATGAACATCATGGCGCGCCGCACCGAGGCCGACTCCGGGCGCGTCACCCACACCGGCGGGCTGCGCCTGGCCCTGCTCGTCCAGCGCGACGAGTTCGGCCCGGACGAGACGATCAGGTCGGTCGTGCTGGGCGACCGGCCCGAGCACGAGTGGGCCGGCGACGCCGCGGTCCGCGACATCCTGTCCGGGCTGCTCACCGGGCTCGACCTGGAGACGCCGCTGGCGGGCATGTCCGGCGGCGAGAAGCGGCGGGTGTCCCTCGCCGCCCTGCTCGTCCCGGAATCCGATGTGATCATGCTGGACGAGCCCACCAACCACCTCGACATCGAGGCGATCACCTGGCTGGCCCGCCACCTCAAGGGGCGGCGCGAGGCCCTCGCGGTCGTCACCCACGACCGGTGGTTCCTCGACGAGGTCACCGACCGGACGTGGGAGGTCGTCGACGGTCGCGTCGAGCGTTACGAAGGCGGATATTCCGCTTACGTCCTGGCGAAGGCCGAGCGGATGCGGATCGCCGACTCGGCCGAGGCCAAGCGGCAGAACCTCATGCGCAAGGAACTGGCCTGGCTGCGGCGCGGCCCGCAGGCCCGCACGTCCAAGCCCAAGTTCCGGGTCGACGCCGCGCAGGCGCTCATCGCCGACGTGCCCCCGCTGCGCGACAAGGTCGAGCTCACCAAGTTCGCCACCGCACGCCTCGGCAAGACCGTCTACGACGTCGAGGACGTGTCCGTGGAGCTGGCCGGGAACCCGGTCTTCCAGCACATCACCTGGCGGCTCGGCCCCGGCGACCGGATCGGGCTCGTCGGCGTGAACGGCAGCGGCAAGACGACCATGCTGCGGCTGCTCTCGGGCACCGTCCAGCCGGACACCGGAAGGGTCGTCCGCGGTAAGACGGTCGCCTTGGCGCACCTGTCGCAGGAGCTCGCCGAACTCGACCCCCAGCGGCGCGTGCTGGAGTCCGTCGAGGAGATCGCCCGGCGGATCACCGTGGGCAAGCGCGAGTGGACGGCGGGCCAGCTCCTCGAAAGGCTCGGTTTCAAGGCCGACGCCCAGTGGAAGCCCGTCGGAGACCTCTCCGGAGGCGAGCGGCGCAGGCTCCAGATCCTGCGGCTGCTCATGGCCGAGCCCAACGTCATGCTCCTCGACGAGCCCACCAACGACCTCGACATCGAGACGCTCACCGAGGTCGAGGACATCCTCGACGGCTGGCCCGGCACCCTCGTCGTCGTCAGCCACGACAGGTACTTCCTGGAGCGCGTCACCGACACCGTGTACGCGCTGCTGGGCGACGGCACCGTGCGGATGCTCACCGGCGGCGTCGAGGAGTACCTGGACAAGGTGGAGGCCGGCACCGTGTCCGCGGTGCGGTCCGCCGCGCCTTCGGCCGCGCCCGCGCAGGCGGCGCCCGCCAAGCCGGTCCAGCAGGCGAAACTGGACTGGAAGACGCAGAAGGAACTCGACCGCCTTGAGCGTCAGCTCGACAAGCTCACCAAACGCGAAGCGGAACTGCACGGCCAGATGGCCGACGCGGCCACCGACCACGAGCGCCTTCTCGACCTCGACGCGAAGTTGAAGGCCGTCCTCAGCGAGAAGGACGAGGTCGAAATGGCCTGGCTGGAACTGGCCGAAGGCTGACGCCCGCCCGCCCCTCCGCGTCGACGGCTACAGGTCGAACGGGACGAGGAGGGTGCGCAGGAGGGCGGCGAGCCGCTCCTGCTCGGTGTCGCTGAGGGCGGCGAGGAGTTCGCGTTCCCGGTCGATCAGATCGGAGAAGGCGGCGTCGACCCTGGCCCTGCCGACGTCGGTGAGCCGGACCTGCACGCCGCGCTTGTCGGCCGGGTCCGGGTGCCGCTCGACCAGGCCCGCGGCGGTGAGGCGGTCGATCCGGTTCGTCATCGTGCCGGAGGTGACGAGGGTGGCGCGCAGGAGCTGGCCGGGATTGAGCTGGTACGGGGGTCCGGCGCGGCGCAGCGCGGTGAGGACGTCGAACTCCCACGACTCCATCTCGTGGGCGGAGAAGACGGCTCTGCGGGCGCGGTCCAGGTGCCGGGAGAGCCGCGAGACCCTGCTCAGCACGTGCAAAGGCTGGACGTCCAGTTCGGGGCGTTCCGTCCGCCATGCGGACACCAGCCGGTCGACCTCGTCCTCCATGAGTGAACCCTACCTGTATCTCGACATCAAGACACCGGTCGGTCCTGGGTTGATCGCCTTCCGCGCGGATCGGCCCGGGTCACTCGATGCCGTCGAGCTCCTCGAGAAGGCGTTCAAGGCGGGACGAGGCGTCGCGCGTGATCGACTCCGCGGAGCCCTTGAGGTAGCCCGCCGCGGTCATCGCCTCCCGCATGGCCTCCTCCATCAGGCCGACGGCCAGCCCGAAGGGGATCACCCGCTCGTCGTCCATGGATCGCTCATGCCTCCTCCTGTTCGGTGGACCGCCTGCCATCCGCGCCGCGGGGCCGGTGCGGGCTTTCCGCCGAGCCGGGCGCGGGGTTCATCTTCCCGGTAAGAAACCCCGTCTGTCAGCCATGTCGGAAAAAAGTCAAGAGCCCGTGGATTGCGCGTCGTGTCGGGGGTGCTGCGCCGTCTGGTCACTATTGTTCGGAGATATCCTCTACGTCATGCCTGCAACTCCCAGGCCGACGATTGCGGCCGAGGCCCTCGGTCGGAACGGCGATTTCGAGGTTGTCCACAGGCGTTCCGAAGGCGTCGCCGCAGGAGCACTACGGTGACGGCATGGTGAATTCGGGGAATCGCGAGCGGCGTCGGCCATTCCTGCCCGGCGTCGGTTGGTGATGGCCCGCGGTATTCGGGGGGCGTTAAGGAACGGCTCTCGGCAGGCGGTTTCGACGTATGGGTAAGGCCTGTTCGGCAATGTCGGAGATGATCGTTTGCTGAGGGATCTTGTGGTCTAGGGTCCTGGGCGTCAGGTGTGCGGTGGTGGAGGGATGTCGGATGAGATCGCGGAGAGCGGGGCGCGCCTTGTGGGCGGCCGGGGCGGCGCTGGCGCTGCTGGTGGGGATGGCCGGGGCCGCGGAGGCGAAGCCCACCGGGTGGCGGTTCGAGGGAACGGCGGGTGCCGAGGTCGCGGTGCCCGGCGGATGGTCGGTGAACGACTACGGGTGCGGGATGAGCGAGAAGCCCACGCTCGTCCGCGCGCCCGGTGCCGTGAACCTCTGCCTCACCCAGGAGAGCGCGCGCAAGGAGGTCGCGCTGCTCGGGTACCAGGAGGAGGTCGAGTGGATGGACCAGGTCGAGCCCCTCAAGGGCGACCCGGTCACGACGAAGGTGTCGGGGGTGGCCGCGGAGCGGCTGGAGAAGCGGCTGCCCGACGGCAGGTACGCGGGGCGGATCTCGATCCCGTCGCTCGGGCTGGTCCTCGTGGTGCGCACTCTCAACGAGACCCGCACCCGGCACGTCCTGGACGGGCTCCGGCTGGTGAAGACGGACGTGAACGGGTGCGCGACACGGAGTAAGAAGCTCAAGGCCGGAGGGGTGAAGGGCGCGAAGCTCGTTCCGGTGTCTCCGGCGTCGGTCGCGGTCTGCTATTTCGCTGGCGGGGTGTACGACGACCCCGACTACCGCGCGGAACTCAAGAAGCACGGGCTGGCCATCAACGCGTCCTTCCGGGTGCGCGGGGCCAAGGCGCGGCGGTTGGCCGCGGCGCTCAACAAGGCGCGGCGCGGCCCGAACAAGGACGTGCCCGCGTCCCAGTGCTCCGGCGGCCGGCCTGTGGTCCCCGATCTGGCGCTGGTCTTCCGCAACAAGGCGGGCCAGAGGATCGGCACGGTCTTCGCGACTTTCCAGAGCTGCAAGGGCCGCGGCTTCGACAACGGAGCGCGCAAGGCGAAGGTCACCGAGAAACTGATGTTCAGGCTCATGGACCCCTTGCACATCGGCTACAGCTGGTCGGCCCTTCCGGCAACGCGCCGACCACCGCTCCGGCCGATCGGCTGACCGACCGCCGAGAGTGCCACGGTTCCTGGGCGACCGGGCGGGGCGGCCGGGAGATGTGCCGAGTCGGGGCCGCGAGCGTCTTGACGTCGAGACAAATGTGTTGCCATTATGTATCTCGATGTCAAGACAAGCCTGGGATCCGGCGCAGTACGGCCTGTTCTCCGCGGAGCGGAGCAGGGCGTTCTTCGAGCTGGCCGCCAGGGTGCGGGTGAAGGACCCGCACCGGGTGGCCGACCTGGGCTGCGGCGACGGCGCCCTCACGGCGACTCTCGCCGACCGCTGGCCCGCCGCCCGCGTCGAAGGCGTCGACTCCTCGCCCGAGATGATCGAGGCGGCACGGCGCCGGCAGGTCCCCGGCCTCACCTTCGCGCAGGCCGACCTCGCGGAGTGGGCGCCCGACCTTCCTGTCGACGTCATTGTGTCCAACGCGGCCTTGCAATGGGTGCCGGGACACGTCGCACTGCTCGGCCGCCTGCTGGACCACCTGGCACCCGGCGGCGTCCTCGCCTTCCAGGTGCCCGGAAACGCCGGCGCGCCCAGCCACACGATCCTGCGGGAACTCGCCGCCGAACACGGCGCCCCGCAGGAATGGCAGGAAGTCCTCGAACCCGAGGGCTACCTGGCGGCCCTCGCCGGACTCGGCTGCGAAACCGACGTCTGGGAGACCACCTACCTCCAGGTGCTGCACGGCACCGACCCCGTCGTCGACTGGATGAAGGGCACCGCGCTGCGGCCCGTCCTCGCCGCGCTCGACGACCCGGAAGACTTCCTCGCCGCCTACGCGGCGAGGCTGCGGGAGGCCTACCCGCCCACCGGCCACGGAACGGTCTTCCCGTTCCGGCGGATCTTCGCGGTGGCGCGCAAGGCCTGACAACCGAAGACGAGGTGCCGCCCGCAGTGGGAGGAAAGCGGCTAAACGTTCCCCTGCGGTGCTGCCGACTCCCAGAGCGGGCGGCACCTACCCGATGAGGCGGCTCACCTCGCCGCCACCCACCCCGGCTCCGAACCAAGAGCCGGGACCCGGCCGGCAGCCGCGCGGACAACCTCCCGCGGCTCGCCGGCTCTCTCGCTTTCTGGGTGGGTCCGGGGTGGGCTTCGGTGGGGGTGGGTGTTATTTGAGTCTGGGTGTCATTTTGGGGACCCGGGTGCTGATCATGGGGTGGGGAGAGAAATTCGACGGCGGTTTCGACTTCGGGATTGACCAGGGTTCACAGGGATCGGTGAATGCGGGTTCACCTGGCGTCTTCGTTATTTTGCAATCCGGAGACTTCCGGCCTTACGAGACCGTAGGTTACGGTGGCGTAGCAACCGCCCGCCCATCCCGGACGAGAGACGAGCACGTGACCGCTACTCCCATCGCCGGCGCCGCACCGCTGAGCGACCTGTCAGACAGCCGCAACGGTCTCAAGCACAAGATCCTCGTCGCGATCTTCACCGGCGTGCCGTTCCTGGCCCTGCTGGCCGCCGTGCCGCTCGCCTGGGGCAGTTTCCTCGGCTGGACGGACGTCGCGATCACCGCGGTCTTCTATTTCCTGTCCGCGGGCGGGATCACCGTCGGCTACCACCGCTACTTCACGCACGGCTCCTTCAAGGTGGGCCGCCCGATGCGCATCGCCCTCGCGATCGCCGGAGGGCTGGCGATCGAGGGGCCGGTGCTGAACTGGGTCGCCGACCACCGCAGGCACCACAAGTTCTCCGACAAGGAGGGCGACCCGCACTCGCCGTGGAAGTACGGCGACAGCGCCGCGGCCCTCTTCAAGGGTCTCGTCTGGTCGCACTACGGCTGGCTGTACGCCGCCAAGGCCACCAACGTCGACAAGTACGCCAAGGACCTCAAGGCCGACCGCGACCTCCTGTGGATCCACAACAACTACGGGCTGCTCGTCACCGCGACCTTCCTGGTGCCCGGCGCGATCGGCGGCCTCGTCACCTGGTCGTGGGCAGGGTTCTTCACCGCCCTCTTCTGGGCCGGTTTCGTCCGGGTCTGCCTGGTCCAGCACGTCACCTGGTCGATCAACTCCATCTGCCACACCTTCGGCGACACCCCCTTCGCGTCCCGCGACCAGTCCCGGAACGTGTGGTGGCTGGCGATCCCGTCGCTGGGCGAGTCCTGGCACAACCTGCACCACGCCGACCCCACCGCAGCCCGCCACGGCGTCGGCAAGGGCCAGTTCGACATCAGCGCGCGGACCATCTGGATCTTCGAGAAGCTGGGCCTCGCCCGGGACGTCCGTTGGCCGAGTCCCGAGCGGCTGGACGCCAAGCGAGCCTAAGGTCTAGTCCATGAGCGACTCCCGAAGACGGCGCATGTCCGGAAGCGAACGGCGGGAGCAGCTCCTCGGCGTCGGCCGGGAGCTGTTCGCCGCCCGCGGCTTCGACGGGACGTCGGTCGAGGAGATCGCGGCGAAGGCCGGCGTGTCCAAGCCCGTCGTCTACGAGCATTTCGGCGGCAAGGAAGGGCTGTACGCCGTCGTCGTCGACCGGGAGATGGAGCGCCTCCAGTCCCTCGTGACCGCGGCGCTCACCACGGAGGCCGGCTACCGGCGCAAGCTGGAGCTGGCCGCCCTGGCGCTGCTGGAGTACATCGAGGAGAGCACGGACGGGTTCCGCATCCTGGTCCGGGACTCCCACGCCGCCTCAGGGGTGGGCGGCTACGCCAGCCTGCTGTCGGAGATCGCGGGCGAGGTCGAGTACCTGCTGGCGCGCGAGTTCGATCTCCACGGGCTGGACGAGAAGTCGGCGCCGATGTACGCCCAGATGCTCGTCGGGATGATCGCGCTCACCGGCCAGTGGTGGCTGGACAGCCGTCGGCCGCGCCGTGAGGACGTCGCCGCGCACGTGGTGAACCTCGCCTGGAACGGCCTGTCGCACCTGGAGCCGAAGCCGACCCTCGACCCCCGCCGCAGGGCCAAGGAGCGCGAGAAGGCCGAACGCCGCCAGGAGAAGGACCGCGCCCGCGCCGAGAAGGCCCTGGAGAGGGCCCGCCGCAGACACCCGGTCCCCGGCCCCTCCTAGCCGCCCGGTCCCGCACCGGCTCGGCTCCGGACCGGCCCGCGGCCGAGGGCGCACGCGACCATACGATGGCGTGATGGCGGAGCGGCGCAAGAGGATGACGGGCAAGGAGCGGCGGGAGCAGCTGATCGAGATCGGGCGCGCCCTGTTCGCCGAGCGCGGCTTCGACGGGACCGCCGTGGAGGAGATCGCGGCGAAGGCCGGCGTGTCGAAACCCGTCGTGTACGAGCATTTCGGCGGCAAAGAGGGGTTGTACGCCGTCGTCGTGGACCGGGAGATGACCAGCCTGCTCGGCATGGTCACCCAGGGCATGTCCGACGGTATCCACTACCGGGGCAAGCTCGAAGGGGCGGCCCTGGCGCTGCTGGAGTACATCGAGGAGAGCACGGACGGGTTCCGCATCCTGGTCCGGGACTCCCACGCCGCTTCCGGGACGGGCACCTTCGCCAGCCTGATCAGCGACATCGCCACCCACGTCGAGTACCTCCTCGCCGACGAGTTCGAGAAGCACGGCAGGGACGGCCGCCTGGCCCCGATGTACGCCCAGATGCTCGTCGGGATGGTGGCCATGACGGGCCAGTGGTGGCTGGAGGTGCGCAGACCCCGCCGCGAGGAGGTCGCCGCCCATCTGGTGAACCTCGCCTGGAACGGCCTGTCCGACCTGGAGCCGGAACCGCGCCTCCGCCCGCGATCGCGCCGCAGGTGATCGCCGGGGCGGGGCGGCCCGGCCGCTCGGCCCGGGAAAGGGAGTGCGAGGGTCGCACCTCGGACCGGTATCGTGTGCCTCAGCCGCGTCTGCGCGGCGATCCGGCGTGGTGTAATCGGCAGCACTAGGGTTTTTGGTGCCCTCTGTTCAGGTTCGAGTCCTGGCGCCGGAGCCGGTTCTGTGTGCTCTTGTGGGGCCGCCGGTGCGGGTGGTCCTCCGGTCGGGCGGTACTCTTTGTTCATGTCAGGTGGGTTACGCCCTGGCGAAGCTTCTCCACCGCCTCCCAAGGTCCGGGAGCGGTCACGTCGAGCGTCGTCCCGCCCGCACACGTCCGCCATGAGACACCGCACAGTCCCGTCCGCGAAGCCCAGGAGCCACTCTGTGAGCCCGGCCGCAGTCATCGTCCTCGCCGCGGGCGAGGGCACCCGGATGAAGTCCCGGACCTCGAAGGTCCTCCACGAACTCGGCGGCAGGAGCATGCTCGGGCATGTCCTGGCCGCCTCCCAGACCCTGCTTCCCGAGCGGCTGGTCGTCGTCGTCGGACACCGCCGCGAGCAGGTGGTGGCCCATCTCGCCGCGATCGCGCCCGACGCCGTACCGGTCGTCCAGGAGACGCAGGGCGGGACCGGCCACGCGGTCCGCACCGCTCTGGAGGCCTCGGGGCCGCTCGCGGGCACCGTGGTGGTCACCAACGGCGACCACCCGCTGATCACCGGCGAGACCCTCCAGGGCCTGGTCGCCGCGCACGAGCGGGACGGCAACGCCGTCACCGTCATGACCACCGACGTGCCCGACCCCACCGGATACGGCCGCATCGTCCGCGGCGCGGACGGCTCGGTCACCGGCATCGTCGAGCACAAGGACGCCTCCGAGGCCGAGCGGGCGATCGCCGAGATCAACGTCGGCATGTACGCGTTCGACGCCGCGCTGCTGGACGGCGCGCTGAAGCGCCTCACCACCGACAACGCGGGCGGCGAGGAGTACCTCACCGACACGCTCGGCATCCTGCGCGGCGACGGCCACCGGGTCGGCGCCTCGAAGGTCGCCGATTGGATCGAGACACAGGGCGTCAACGACCGGGTCCAGCTCGCGGCGGCCCGCCGGCAGCTCAACGACCGGATCCTGGAGCGCCTCATGCGCGAGGGCGTCACGGTCGTCGACCCGCAGACCGCCTGGGTGGACGTGCAGGTCCGGATCGAGCAGGACGTCACCCTCCTTCCGAACGTCCAGCTGCACGGGGGTACCGTGGTCCGCGCCGGAGCCGAGGTCGGCCCGGACACCACGCTGACCGACACCGTCGTCGGCGAGGACGCGCGGGTCTTCCGCACCGTGGCCGAAGGGGCCGAGATCGGCCCCGGGGCGTCGGTGGGACCGTTCACCTATCTCCGCCCGGGCACCCGCCTGGCCCACAAGGCCAAGGCCGGGACGTTCGTGGAGATCAAGAACTCCGAGATCGGGGAGGGGTCGAAGGTGCCGCACCTGGCTTACGTCGGGGACGGGACCATCGGCACCGGCTCGAACATCGGGGCCGGCTGCGTCTTCGTGAACTACGACGGCGTCGCCAAGCACCGCACCGTCGTGGGCGACCACGCCCGCGTCGGCAGCGACAACATGCTCGTCGCCCCCGTCACCATCGGGGACGGCAGCTACACAGCGGCCGGATCGGTGATCATCAAGGATGTGCCGCCCGGGGCCATGGCCGTGGCCCGCGGGCAGCAGCGCAACGTTGAGGGCTGGGTCGAGCGCAAGCGCGCCGGGACTCCCGCCGCGGAAGCGGCGAAACGGGCGCGTGAGAACAACACCCAGGAGGGGGACGACAAGTGAGCGGGATCAAAACACAGTCCGTGAGGAAGCTGATGCTCTTCTCGGGCCGGGCTTACCCGGAGCTCGCCAAGGAGGTCGCCGAGAACCTCGACTGCGAGCTGGTGCCGACGGCTGCCTACGACTTCGCCAACGGCGAGACGTTCGTACGGTTCCTGGAGTCGGTCCGGGGCAGCGACGCGTTCGTGATCCAGAGCCACACGGCTCCGATCAACCAGTGGATCATGGAACAGCTGATCATGGTGGACGCCCTGAAGCGCGCGAGCGCCCGGCGCATCACCGTGGTCGCGCCGTTCTTCGGCTACGCCCGGCAGGACAAGAAGCACCGCGGCCGCGAACCGATCTCCGCGCGCCTCATGGCCGACCTGTTCAAGACCGCGGGCGCCGACCGGCTCATCACCGTCGACCTGCACACCGCGCAGATCCAGGGCTTCTTCGACGGCCCCGTCGACCACCTGTTCGCCCTTGAACTGCTGGCCGACCACGTCGCGAACACCCTCGACACCTCGCAGGTGACGGTCGTCGCGCCCGACGCGGGCCGCGTCCGCGTCGCCGAGCGCTGGACCGACCGCCTCGGCTGCCCGCTGGCGATCATCCACAAGCGCCGCGACCCGCTGGTCGCCAACGAGGTCAAGGTCTTCGAGGTCGTCGGCCAGGTCGAGGGCCGCACCTGCGTCATCGTCGACGACATGATCGACACCGGCGGCACCATCGTGAAGGCCGCCGAGGCGCTGTTCGAGCAGGGCGCCGCCCGCGTCGTCGTGACCGCCACCCACGGTGTGCTGTCCGGCCCTGCCGTGGACCGCCTGAAGAACTCCCGGATCTCCGAAGTGGTGCTCACCAACACCCTCCCGATCCCGGCCGACAAGCAGTTCGACAAGCTCACCATCCTGTCGATCGCGCCCCTGCTGGCCAGTGCCATCAACGAGGTCTTCCACGACGGCTCCGTCACCTCCCTCTTCGACGGCGAAGCGTGATCTCGACCTGACCGTCGGGCGCCGCGGCGCCCGACGGTCAGGCGGCGGGTCGGCACAGTCCCCACCCCGGGTCCGCTAAGGTCCCGCGATCGGCTATTCTTTATGGACCGTGTGCGCCTCATGCTGCGCGGCATGCCCGAATAGACCGGGTCGCCTGTGCCGGAGATGCGCCGAGACGCCCTACGGAGGGCCGAGGTCTTACAAGCGTTCAGTTCTTACGAGTTTCCTTCAAGGAGTTTCGCCGTGTCCGAGGTACGCATCGCCGCCGAGCCGCGCTCCGAGTTCGGTAAGGGTGCCGCCCGGCGCACCCGTCGCGCCGGGAAGGTGCCGGCCGTTCTCTACGGGCATGGCACCGACCCGCAGCACATCACCCTTCCGGGCCACGAGCTCATGCTCGCCCTGAAGACGCCGAACGTGCTCCTGCGCGTCTCGGGTCTGTCCGGCGGCGAGGAGCTCGCCCTGCCGAAGGACGTGCAGCGCGACCCGCTGAAGGGCTTCCTGGAGCACGTCGACCTGCTGCTGGTCAAGCGCGGCGAGAAGGTCACCGTGGACGTCCCCGTCACCCTCACCGGTGACGTCGTCCCGGGCGGCCAGCTGGCGCAGGAGCTCACCGTCATCTCGATCGAGGCCGAGGCCACCCACATCCCGACCGAGATCACCGTCGACCTGTCGGCGCTGGCCGAGGGCACCTCGGTGCTGGTCAAGGACCTCACCCTGCCCCGCGGCGCGACCGTCGCCGGCGACGAGGAGGCCCTGGTCCTCCAGATCACCGGCGTCCAGGAGGTCGAGGTCGAGGGCGAGGCGACCGAAGAGGCCGTCACCGAAGAGGCCGCCGAAGAGGCCCCGGCCGCGGAGTAATCGCGCCGAGCCCCTCGAAGAGGAGCTTCCCGAAGGCCCCGGAACGCCCTGTGCGTCCCGGGGCCTTCGGCTCTGGCGGCGCCCGCCGACCGGACGCGCGGGGCCCCGGGAGGTCTCGAAGAGGACACAATGGCCGGGTGTGGTTTCGCAGAAGGGTGAGCGCGGTGGCTGAGGAGACGTGGCTGGTGGTCGGGCTCGGGAATCCGGGGCCGAAGTACGAGGCCACCCGGCACAACGCGGGCGCCATGGTAGTCGATCTGCTCGCCGAGCGGACGGGTGGGAGGTTCAAGGCGCACAAGTCGCGGTGCGACGTGGTCGAGGGCCGTCTCGCGGGGGTGCGCGCGGTGCTGGCCAAGCCCCGTTCGTACATGAACGAGTCGGGCGGCCCGGTCAAGGCGCTGCGCGACTTCTACAAGATCCCCGACGAGCGCCTGCTGGTCGTGCACGACGAACTCGACATCGATTTCGGCGCGGTCCGGCTGAAGCAGGGCGGGGGTGACAATGGCCACAACGGGCTCCGGTCGATCACCCGCTCGCTGGGCTCGAAGGAGTACCTGCGCCTGCGGTTCGGGGTGGGCCGCCCTCCGGGCCGGATGGACGCGGCGGCGTTCGTCCTGAAGGACTTCGCCGTCGCCGAGAGGCGAGAGCTCCCTTACTTCCTGGACAGAGCCGCGGACGCCGCCGAGGCAGTCCTCACCTCGGGGCTCGCGACAGCGCAGAACACCTTTCACGCGCCGTAACGGGCAGCACCGGCCAAGCCGGACGAAGCGCTTTTACCCATCCAATTCTCATGCCCAGGTTCCGGATTCCCGAAACAAGATCAATTTTGGCGGGATACCCTGGACCGATGACGGTTGATGACCACGACGTTGCCGAAGATCTCGCGACGCGTGCCGGCGAGGTGCTGCTCGCGCTCCGTGCCGAGCACGGATTCGCCGACGGGCCGGCCCTGAAGAAGGCCGGCGACCTCGGCTCGCACGAGTTCCTCATGGCCGAGCTGGCGGCGATCCGCCCCGCCGACGCCGTGCTGAGCGAAGAGGGCAAGGACGACCACGCGCGGCTCGCCGCCGAGCGCGTCTGGATCGTGGACCCCCTCGACGGCACCCGCGAGTTCAGCGAGGAAGGGCGCGACGACTGGGCCGTCCACGTGGCGCTCTACGAGAAGGGCGCCCTGGCGGCCGGCGCCGTCGCGCTGCCCGCGCAGGGCCGCACCCTCAGCACCCGCCCCGGCTCGCCGCTCCTGGCCGATCTGACGGCCCGCTTCGCCGCCGCTCCGGCCGGCATCCTGGCCAGGACAGCCCCCGTCCGCATCGTGGTGAGCCGCACCCGCCCGCCCGCGGTCGTCGAGCAGCTGCGCGAGCACCTGCACGCCGACGGATATGCCACGGAGCTCGTCCCGATGGGCTCGGCCGGCGCGAAGATCGCCGCGGTGCTCCTCGGCGACGCCGACGTCTACGTGCACGCGGGCGGCCAGTACGAGTGGGACAACGCGGCCCCGGCCGCCGTCGCGCTCGCCGCGGGCGCCCACGCCAGCAGGATCGACGGCGCTGAGCTGCGGTACAACGCAGAGGACCCATACTTGCCGGATATCCTTGTGTGCCACCCCGCCCTCTCCGATTTGACCTTGGCTGGAGTTCGCTGACATGCAATACCTGATGTCCCAGCTGGACGTCCTCGAAGCCGAGTCGATCCACATCATCCGGGAGGTGGCTGCGGAGTTCGAGCGTCCGGTGCTGCTGTTCTCGGGTGGTAAGGACAGCATCGTCATGCTGAGGCTCGCCGAGAAGGCGTTCGCGCCCGCCCCCATCCCGTTCCCCGTCATGCACGTGGACACCGGCCACAACTTCGACGAGGTCATCGAGTACCGGGACAAGCGCGTCGAGGAGCTGGGGCTCCGCCTGATCGTCGCCTCCGTCCAGGACGCCATCGACAAGGGCCTGGTCGTCGAGCAGAAGGGCCGGCGTGCCTCCCGCAACCAGCTCCAGACGGTGCCGCTGCTGACGGCGATCGAGGAGCACGAGTTCACCGCAGCGTTCGGCGGCGCCCGCCGCGACGAGGAGAAGGCCCGCGCCAAGGAGCGCGTCGTGTCCTTCCGCGACGAGTTCGGCCAGTGGGACCCGAAGAACCAGCGGCCCGAGCTGTGGAACCTGTACAACACCAAGATCCACCGTGGTGAGCACGTCCGGGTCTTCCCGCTGTCCAACTGGACCGAGCTGGACATCTGGGACTACATCCGGCGCGAGGAGATCGAGCTCCCGTCCATCTACTTCGCGCACACCCGCACGGTGTTCGAGCGCGACGGCATGCTGCTGGCCGACCTTCCCCCGGCCAACCGCGGCGAGGACGAGCCCGCGTTCGAGGCGATGGTGCGCTACCGGACCGTCGGTGACATCTCCTGCACCGGCGCGGTGAAGTCCGCGGCCGTCGGCCTGGACGAGGTCATCGAGGAGATCGCCGCGACCCGCGTCACCGAGCGCGGCCAGACCCGCGCCGACGACCGGGCGTCCGAGGCCGCGATGGAAGACCGCAAGAAGGAAGGCTACTTCTAATGTCCGCCGCTCCCACCCAGCCGCGGATGGACATCCTCCGCTTCGCCACCGCGGGCTCCGTCGACGACGGCAAGTCGACCCTCATCGGCCGTCTCCTCTACGACTCGAAGTCGATCTTCGAGGACCAGTTGGAGGCCGTCGAGAAGACCAGCGCCGACCGCGGCGAGGAGTACACCAACCTCGCGCTGCTCACCGACGGCCTGCGCGCCGAGCGCGAGCAGGGCATCACCATCGACGTGGCCTACCGCTACTTCGCGACGCCCCGCCGCAAGTTCATCATCGCCGACACCCCCGGGCACACCCAGTACACCCGGAACATGGTCACCGGCGCCTCGACCGCCGACCTCGCGATCATCCTGGTGGACGCGCGCAAGGGCATCCTGGAGCAGTCCCGTCGGCACGCGTTCCTCACGACGCTGCTGCGGGTGCCGCACCTCGTCGTCGCGGTGAACAAGATGGACCTCGTGGACTACTCGAAGGACGTCTTCGAGAAGATCAAGGACGAGTTCACCGAGTTCGCCTCCAAGCTCCAGATCGGCGACCTCACCTTCATCCCGATCTCGGCGCTGAACGGCGACAACGTCGTCGAGCGGTCGGTGAACACCCCCTGGTACGACGGCTCCAGCCTGCTGCACCACCTGGAGCACGTGCACATCGCCTCCGACCGCAACCTGGTCGACGTGCGCTTCCCGGTCCAGTACGTCATCCGGCCGTACAAGTCGACCGACCCGGCGCTGCACGACTACCGCGGCTACGCGGGCCAGGTCGCGGGCGGCGTGCTCAAGCCGGGCGACGAGGTCATGCACCTCCCGTCGGGCCTGACCAGCACGATCACCCACATCGAGGGCCCGAACGGTCCCGTCGAAGAGGCCTACTCGCCGATGTCGGTGACGATCCGGCTCGCCGACGAGATCGACATCTCGCGCGGCGACATGATCTGCCGGCCGAACAACAAGCCGAAGGTCGCCCAGGACATCGACGCGATGGTCTGCTGGATGAGCGAGGCGCGCTCCCTGACGCCGCGCAGCAAGCTCGTCCTCAAGCACACCACCCGCACCGCGCGCGCCATGGTGAAGGACCTCCACTACCAGCTGGACGTCAACACCCTGCACCGCGACGAGACGGCGACCGAACTCGGTCTCAACGAGATCGGCCGGATCACCCTCCGCGTGACCCAGCCCCTCTTCGTCGACGAGTACAACCGCAACCGCATGACCGGCGGCTTCATCCTCATCGACGAGGCCACCAACGGCACCGTCGCCGCAGGCATGATCCTCTAGCGCGAACCTAAGGCGGGCGCCCCACCGGGATCGATCCCGGTGGGGCGCCCGTTCGGTTTTCGGCCGGAAGTGGTCCGGGGTTCGTGGGCCGAGGGGGCGCGTGCGACGCTGGCGCGGTGGAGGAACTGGGGCTCGCGGGGGCTTATCTGTACACGCCCAAGATTCACGGGGACGATCGCGGGATCTTCCTCGAATGGTTCCGGGAGGACGTCCTCGCGCCGACGGGGCACCGGCTCGCGCTCGCGCAGGCGAACTGCTCGGTGTCGGCCAAGGGGATCCTGCGCGGGGTGCACTTCGCCTCGGTGCCGCCCGGCCAGGCCAAGTACGTGACGTGCGTGAGCGGGGCGGTGCTCGACGTCGCGGTGGATCTGCGGGTCGGGTCGCCCACGTTCGGGCAGTCCCGGACGGTGCGGCTGGACGGGGAGGGCCGGCAGGCCGTGTTCCTCGCCGAAGGGCTCGGACACGCCTTCCTGTCGCTCACCGACACCTCCACGGTCGTCTACCTGTGTTCGGCGCCCTACGACCCCGTCAACGAGCACGGCGTGCACCCGCTCGACCCCGCGCTGGGAATCGACTGGCCGGAGGCGGCGCCGCTGCTGTCGCCGAGGGACGCCGCCGCGCCGACGCTCGCCGAGGCGCGCGAGCGCGGCCTGCTCCCGGAGTACGCCGAGTGCGAGCGCTGGTACGCGCGCTGATCAGGCTTTGAGCGGCTCCCACCAGGCGCGGTTCGCCCGGTACCAGGCGATCGTCTCGGCCAAACCCTCGGCGAACGGGACGCGCGGGGCGTAGCCGAGGGCGCGGAGCCGGGCGTCGGACAGGGAGTACCTGCGGTCGTGGCCCGGCCGGTCGGCGACGGGCGCGACCCGGTCCCAGCCGAGGCCGAGCGCCTCCAGCAGCCGCGCGGTCAGCTCCTTGTTCGTCAGCTCCGCGGTTCCCGCGATGTGGTAGACCTCGCCGGGCGTGCCCTCGGCCAGGGCGACGTCTATGCCCCGGCAGTGATCGGCCACGTGGATCCAGTCGCGGACGTTGCCGCCGTCCCCGTAGAGCGGCACGTCGAGGCCGTCGAGGAGGCGGGTGACGAAGAGCGGGATCACCTTCTCCGGGTACTGGTACGGGCCGTAGTTGTTGCCGCAGCGCGTCACGATGACGGGCAGGCCGTGGGTGCGGTGGTAGGCGAGCGCCATCATGTCGCCGCCCGCCTTGGAGGCCGAGTAAGGGGAGCGGGGGGACAGGGGCGCGTCCTCGTCCCAGGAGCCTTCGGCGATGGAGCCGTAGACCTCGTCGGTGGACACCTGCACGACGCGCGGCACGCCCGCGTCGAGGCAGGCCCGCATGAGCGCCTGGACGCCCAGCACGTTGGTGTGGACGAACGCGGACCCATCGGTGATCGAGCGGTCCACGTGCGATTCCGCGGCGAAGTTCAGCACCGCGTCGTGCCCCGGCACGAGGTCGGCGAGGAGCCGGGCGTCGCAGACGTCGCCGTGCACGAACCGGATCAGGGAGGCGACGTCGGCGAGGTTGGCGAGATTGCCCGCGTAGGTGAGCCGGTCGAGGACCGTGATGTCGTGCTCAGCCGCGTGCGCGCGGACATAGTGCGAGCCGATGAACCCGGCCCCTCCGGTGACGAGTAGCCGTGCCATCCGGCCCCTTCCGAGTGGTCGCTGGTGTCAGGAGCTGATCTGGACGCGGCTGTGGTCGCCCAGGACGAGGCGGTGCGCGCTCGGCACGCGCGGCGCGGGCGTCACCTCGGCGTGCCGGCCGATCAGCGAGGCCTCGACCCGCCGCACCCCGCGCACCGACGCGCCGCGCAGCACGATGGAGTACTCGATCTCGCAGTCGGCCAGCACGCAGTCGCGGTCGATCGAGGTGAAGGGGCCGACATAGGAGTTCTCGACGAGCGTGCCCGCGCCGATCACGGCGGGGCCGACGATCCGGGAGCCGGTGACGCGGGCGCCGGGCCCGACGGCGACGCGGCCGATGAGCTCGCTGTCCTGGACCGCCCCCTCGACCTGAGGCCGCAGCGACTCCAGCACCAGCCGGTTCACCTCCAGCATATCCGTGACGTTCCCGGTGTCCTTCCAGTAGCCGGAGATGATCTCCGACCCGACCGGCAGGCCCGCGTCGATGAGGCCCTGGAGGGCGTCGGTGATCTCCAGCTCGCCGCGCGCCGACGGCCTGAGCGCCGCGACCACGTCGTGGACGGCCGGGCTGAACAGGTACACGCCGACGAGCGCGAGGTCGCTGCGCGGCACGGCGGGCTTCTCCTCCAGGCGGACGAGCCGGCCCGCGGCGTCAAGTTCGGCCACCCCGAACGCGGACGGGTCGGCGACCTTGGTGAGCATCACCTGGGCGGCCGGGCGCTCCCGCCGGAACCGCTCGATCGGGCCCTCGATCCCGCCGACGACGAAGTTGTCGCCGAGGTACATGGCGAAGTCTTCGTCGCCGAGGTAGCCGCGGGCGATCAGGACGCCGTGCGCGAGCCCGAGCGGCGCCTCCTGCCGCAGGTAGGTGACGTCGAGTCCGAACGCGGAGCCGTCGCCGACGGCCTCCCTGATCTCCGCCTCGGTCTCCCCGACGATGATCCCGGCCTCGGTGATGCCCGCCGCGGCGATCGCCTCGAGCCCGTAGAAGAGGACGGGTTTGTTGGCGACGGGCACGAGCTGCTTGGCCGAGGTATGGGTGATGGGACGCAGCCGCGACCCCGAGCCCCCGGCGAGTACAAGCGCCTTCAATCCGCCCCCCTGCGTGCGAATGCCACGAAGACTATTTATTTTCCGGCGGCCAGCGTATAACTCCTATAGTCGCTTCACAGGGGGCGAACCGGGGGTGGTCGCGGTTTTAGCGATGATCTTGTCTATTTCTGCATATGGCCATTTTCGGCCAATCCTTGACTTCTTGGAATTCCCCTCCTCCCGCCGCGGCGACGCACCGCGCGCGGACGATCCGGCATCCGTGAAACCGGCCCTGGAGTACGAGACGTGAACTGCCGCCTGTGCGGATCATCCCGGTTGGAGAGCGTGGTCGACCTCGGCGCCACGCCGCCCTGCGAGCTGTTCCTCACCCGCGAGGCGCTCGACGCACCCGAACCGACCTACCCCCTGCACCTGCGCCTGTGCGCGCAATGCCTGCTCGCCCAGATCCCGCCGCTCATCACCCCCGAGGACACGTTCACCGAGTACGCCTACTTCTCGTCCTTCTCCACCTCGTGGGTGGAGCACGCGCGGAGGTTCGTGGACGCGGCGCTGGAACGCACGGGCGCGGAGTTCGTGGTGGAGGTGGCCAGCAACGACGGCTACCTGCTCCAGCACGTCGTCGGACGGGGCGTGCGGTGCCTGGGCGTGGAGCCGTCGGCCAACGTCGGCCAGGCCGCGCGCGACAGGGGTGTGCCGACGGTGACGGAGTTCCTCAGCGAGGAGACCGGCCTTTCCGTCCGCGCCGAGCACGGGCCCGCCGGGCTCGTCGTGGCCAACAACGTGTACGCGCACATCCCGGACGTCATCGGCTTCACCAAGGGGCTGCGCGCCCTCGTCGCCGACGACGGATGGGTCTCGATCGAGGTGCAGCACCTGCTCACGCTCATCGAGCTCAACCAATTCGACACGATCTACCACGAGCACTTCCAGTACTACACCGTCGCCTCCGCGCAGCGGGCGCTGGCCTCGGGAGGCCTCGTCCTCGTCGACGTCGAACTGCTGCCCACGCACGGCGGGTCGCTGCGGCTGTGGGCGCGGCCCGAGGGCGAGCCCGGACCGCGCGTCGCCGAGGCGCTGGCACGGGAGAAGGCCGCGGGGCTGCACGAGCTCAGCGGCTACACGGCGTTCGCCGAGCGGGTCGCCCGGGTGCGGCGCGACCTGCTGCGCTTCCTCGTCCAAGCCGCCGACGAGGGCAAGACCGTCGTCGGGTACGGGGCGCCCGGCAAGGGCAACACCCTGCTCAACCACTGCGGCGTCCGCCCCGACCTGCTGGCCTACACCGTCGACCGCAACCCCTACAAGCACGGCCGCTACACGCCGGGCACCCGCATCCCGGTGCTGGCGCCCGAGCGGATCGCGGCCGACCGGCCCGACTACGTCCTGGTCCTGCCGTGGAACCTGCGCGAGGAGCTGACGGAGCAGCTCGCGTACGTCCGGGAGTGGGGCGGGCGTCTCGTGTTCCCCATACCCTCCTTGGAGATCGTGTGAAGGTCGTCCTGTTCTGCGGCGGGTTCGGCACCCGCATGCGCACCGGCACGCCCGGCGACGCGCCCAAGCCGATGCAGCTCGTGGGCCCCCGCCCGCTCATCTGGCACGTCATGCGCTACTACGCGCACTTCGGGCACACCGAGTTCATCCTCTGCCTGGGCTTCGGCGCGCACCACCTGAAGGACTTCTTCCTCAACTACCAGGAGACGACCTCCAACGACTTCGTCCTGCGCGGCGGGAAGGTCGAGCTGATGTCCACCGACATCAGCGACTGGTCGATCTCCTTCATCCAGACCGGCCTGGAGTCGCCCATCGGGGAGCGGCTGCGGCGCGTGCGCGAACACCTCGACGGCGACGAGATGTTCCTCGCCAACTACGCCGACGTGCTCACCGACGCCCCGCTCCCGGAGCTGATCGAGAACTTCGCGGCCAGCGACGCGGGCGCGTCGATGATGGTGGTGCCGCCCGCCGAGACGTTCCACTGCATCGAACTGGGCGAGGACCGGCGGGTCGGCGGGATCACCCCGGTCTCGGAGATGCCGCTGTGGGTCAACGGCGGCTACTTCGTGCTCCGGCAGGAGGTCTTCGACCACATCCCCGAGGGCGGCGACCTGGTCGCGGACGGCTGCGCGGGGCTCGCCAAGTCGGGGAGGCTCCTGGCCTACCCCTACCGCGGCTACTGGAAGCCGACCGACACGGTGAAGGAGCGCATGGCGCTTGACGAGGCCTACTCGCGCGGAGAGCGTCCCTGGGCGCTCTGGGAGAGATGAACCGGTCCCTCACGTGAGGGAGCCAGGGCAGGTGAGCCTCCCTCACGCGAGGGATGTGGGGCGGGGCTGCGGCTCCTAGCCTGGGCTGCATGGATCTTGGACTTGCGGGCCTGCGGGCCTTCGTGACGGGCGGGACGCGCGGGATCGGGCTGGCGATCGCCCGCGCTCTGACACGGGAGGGGGCGCGGGTCTCGGTGTGCGGCCGCGATCCCGAGCGGCTGGCCAACGCCGTTGCCGAACTCGGCCCCGAGGCGCACGGAACCGCGGCGGACGTCGCGGATCCGGACCGGCTCGCCGAGGCGGTGGAGGCCGCCGCCGCGGCCTTCGGCGGGCTCGACCTCGTGGTGGCCAACGCGGGCGGCTCGGTCGGCGGGGATCTGGCGTCCTCCACAGCCGAGGAGTTCACCGCGACCTTCGCGCTGAACGCGGGCCACGCCGCCCAGGCGGTGCGGGCGGCGCTGCCCCACCTGGAGGCCAGCCCCGCGGCCTCCGTGCTCGTCATCGCCTCGATCAGCGGCTGGAAGCCGGGCAGCCGGACCTCCTACTCGATCGCCAAGGCCGCGGAGATCCAGCTCGCCCGCTCGCTGTCGGAGGAGCTGGCCACCCGGCGGATCCGGGTGAACGCGCTGAGCCCGGGCTCGGTCGAGTTCGACGGCGGCCGGTGGGGCTGGCTGCGCGACGAGCGCCCGGCGGAGTTCGCCGAGTTCACCAGGTCCCATCTGCCATCGGGCCGGCTGGTGAACCTCGCCGAGGTGGCCGACGCCGCGTGCTTCGTGCTCTCGCCGCGCGGCTCGGGCTTCAACGGGGCGAACGTCTGCGTGGACGGAGGCCAGGACCGGCCAACCGACCGGCGCTTCTACCCCTGAAGATCCGGCCGTATGGTCGGCCGGGGACTTCTCGGTGACTTTCCGCGCGTGGTCGTGACCGCATCGTGGCTACTCATTTCCGCGCCCCCGGCGTATAACTCGTAGCGGGGTATGTGCGGGTATATCCGGGGAGGCGGGATGACCGCGATTTTCACCGATTCGGGCATCGGTGATGAGGAGCGCAGAAGTCTGCTCTACGGCGGCGAACTGTTCACTTATGGGCCGACTCCTGCGTCGGCCGAACTCGCCGCATTCGCCCGGGAATTGGTCGCCGAGGCATTCGGCGAACGGGACCCGGAACTCGCACAGTTCGAGATGGAGGTGGAGGACTTCGCCGGCCTGCTCGCGAAGCTCAAGCCCGCCTTCATCCACCACCCCCGCTGCAAGGAGCTGCTACCGAAGATCATTTCCGAGCTGGGCGCCGATCCGGAGAAGACCTATTTCGACGTGCCGCGCCTGCGCACGTCCACGTCGGGCGAGTACCTCACCTCCGGGATCTCCTACGCGTTCCATCCGCACCGCGACTGCTGGTACTCGGCGCCGTTCTGCCAGCTCAACTGGTGGATCCCGGTGTACGCGGTGAGCCCGGCCAACGTGATGGCCTTCCACCCCGGCTACTTCGACCGCGCGGTGCGCAACGGAAGCGCGCGCTACGACTACGCCGAATGGAACCGGACGAGCCGCAGGACCGCTGCCGCGCACGTCCGCTCCGACACCCGCGAGCAGCCGAAGCCGGAGGAGCCCGTCGACCTCGACCCGCAGATCCGGATCGTGCCCGATCCGGGAGGGGTCCTGATGTTCTCCGGTGCCCAGCTCCACTCCACGGTGCCCAACACCTCGGGCCGCACCCGCTTCAGCATCGACTTCCGCACCGTCCACATCGACGACGTCCGCGCCCACCGCGGCGCGCCCAACGTGGACGCCGCCTGCACCGGCACCACCCTGCGCGACTTCGTCCGCGCCACCGACCTCGCCCCCATGCCCGAAGACCTCGCCACCGAGTACGAGAAGTGACCCGTGCGAGGTGGGCCCTACGGGGCGGCCTGTGCGAGGTGGTGCCCGAGGTGGGCGGACAGTGGGGAGTCGGCAGGAGTGAGGGAGTGGGGCGCGTGGAGTTGAGTGCGGGGGGCCGGTGATTCGGCTGAGCGCGTCGTGGGTGCTGCTGGTGGCGGCGCACTGCGACGACCTTCCGATCGGGGCGGGCGGCACGCTGCTGGAGCTGTGCCGGGCGACTCCCGGGGTACGGGTGAGCGCGCTGGTCCTGTCCGGCGGCGGGACCGCGCGTGAGGACGAGGAGCGCAAGGCGCTCGCCGCGTTCTGCCCCGGCGCCGAACTCGACGTAACAGTGCTCGACCTGCCCGACGGGCGGCTGCCCGCGCACTGGGAGCGGGCCAAGGAGGCGCTGGAGGAGGTCCGCCGGCGCACCGAGCCCGATCTGGTCATCGGCCCCTCCCCGCACGACGCGCACCAGGACCACCGGGGCCTGGCCGCCCTCGTGCCGACGGCCTTCCGCAGCCACCAGAGCCTCGGCTACGAGATCGTGAAATGGGAGTCCGACCTGGCGCAGCCTGGCCTGTTCGTGCCGCTCACGGCCGAGACCGTCGCGGAGAAGATCGACCTGCTGCACCGGTGCTACCCCTCGCAGACCGGCCGGACCTGGTTCGACGACGAGACCTTCCGCGGACTCGCCAGGATCCGCGGCGTCCAGTGCAACTCGCGTTACGCCGAGGCGTTCCACGCCGCGAAGGCGACGCTCACCCTCTGATCGAGACCCACCGAAGGAGTTCTTCTTGCGCGTGCTGCTCACCGGACACCAGGGCTATCTCGGCACGGTGATGGCCCCCGCCCTCGCCGCCGCGGGCCACACCGTCGTCGGTCTCGACTCCGGGCTGTACGCCGACTGCGTCCTGGGCCCGGCGGCCCCCGACCCGGAGGGCTTCGCCGTCGACGTGCGCGACGTCCAGCCCGCGCACCTCGACGGAATCGACGCGGTCATCCACCTGGCGGCCCTGTCGAACGACCCGCTCGGCTCGCTCAAGCCCGACATCACCTACGACATCAACCACCGCGCCGCAAGCCGCCTCGCCCGCCTGGCCCGCGACGCGGGGGCGAGCCGGTTCCTGTACGCCTCGACCTGCTCGGTCTACGGCGCCGGCGGCGACGACCTGGTCGACGAGGACGCGCCGCTGCGCCCCGTCACCCCCTACGCGGAGTCGAAGGTGCGCGTCGAGGAGGACATCTTCGCCCTCGCCGACGACGGCTTCAGCCCCGTCGCGCTCCGCAACGCCACGGCGTTCGGGTTCTCGCCCCGGCTGCGGGCCGACATCGTCGTCAACAACCTCGTGGGGCACGCCCTGCTCACCGGGGTCGTCCGGGTGATGTCCGACGGCACCCCGTGGCGGCCGCTCGTCCACGCCGCCGACATCGCCCGCGCCTTCCTCGCCGCGCTGGAGGCGCCGCGCGAGAACATCCACGCCCGCGCGCTCAACGTCGGCACCGAACGCAACAACCTGCGCGTCGCGGAGATCGCCGCGCACGTCGCCGAGGCGGTCCCCGGCTCGGAGCTGCTCGTCACGGGGGAGACCGGAGGCGACCCGCGCTCCTACCGGGTCGACTTCTCCCGCGTCCGGGCCGCGCTGCCCGGCTTCGACTGCGCCTGGAGCGTCCCCGACGGCGCGGCCGAGCTCGCCGCCGCCTACCGCGATCACGGCCTGACCAAGGAGGCGTTCGACCGCCGCTTCACCCGCCTGGCCCGCCTCGCCGACCGGCGCGCCGACGGCACCCTCGGCGAGGACTTCCGCCCGTGACCCCGCAGGACATGCACGACCTCCTGCGCCGCCTGTATCCGATCTGCCGGAGCATCACCGGCGACGGCGTCCGCGCCACCCTCGACGTGATCGGGGAGCATCTGGCGCTGGACCGCCACGAGGTCCCCACCGGCACACCGGTCCTGGACTGGACGGTGCCGCGCGAGTGGAACATCCGCGAGGCCTGGGTCAGGGACCCGTCCGGCCGCAAGGTCGTCGACTTCGCGGACCTCAACCTCCACGTCGTCGGGTACAGCGTCCCGGTGCGCGCGGTGATGCCGCTCGCCGACCTGCGGGAGCACCTGCACACGCTGCCCGACCGGCCGGACCTCGTGCCGTACCGGACGTCGTACTACAAGGAGACGTGGGGCTTCTGCCTCGCCCAGGAAGCCCTGGACGCGCTGCCCGAGGGCCGGTACGAGGTCTGCGTCGACTCGACGCTCGCGGACGGCCATCTCTCCTACGCCGAGCACGTCGTCCCGGGTGAGACGGACGAGGAGGTGCTGGTCTCCTGCCACACCTGCCATCCGTCCCTGGCCAACGACAACCTCGCCGGGATCGCCGTCGCCGTGGCGTTCGCCCGGACCCTCGCGCGGGCCCCGCGCAGGCCGCGCTTCACCTACCGGTTCGTGTTCGCGCCCGGCACGATCGGCGCGATCACCTGGCTCGCCCGCAGTCCCGAGGCGGTCGGCCGGATCAGGCACGGCCTCACCCTCGCGTGCGCGGGCGACCCCGGCGGCCTGCACTACAAGCGCAGCCGCCGCGGCGACACCGAGATCGACCGGGCGTTCGCGCTGCTCACCGACGCGACGCTGCTGGACTTCTCGCCCTACGGCTACGACGAGCGCCAGTACTGCTCGCCCGGCTTCGACCTGCCCGTCGGCAGCCTCACCCGCACCCCGTACGCGGGCTATCCCGAGTACCACACCTCCGGCGACGACCCGGGCTTCGTCACGGCCGAGGCCATGGCCGGCACGCTGGCCGCCCTGACCCGGGTGCTGTCGGCCCTGGAGGCCAACCGCAGGTACGTCAACCTCAGCCCGTACGGGGAGCCGCAACTGGGGCGCCGTGGCCTGTACGGGTCATTGGGCGGACGCAGCGACGCCGAGCAGGCGCAGATGGCCATGCTGTGGGTGCTGAACCTGTCCGACGGAGACCACGACCTGCTCGCCGTCGCCGCGCGGTCCGGTCTGCCCTTCGAGGCGGTGGCGGACGCGGCGGCCCGCCTTGAGACGGCCGGCCTGATCAAGGGGGACCGATGACGAACGCCGCCTTCAGGGTCGGGGACGAGGTGGAGGTCCTGACCGCCGCCGAGATCATGGCCACGCTCGACGCGGACGGCGAACTCGACAACATGCCGTTCATGCCGGAGATGCTGGCGTTCTGCGGCAGGCGGATGACCGTGCAGAAGGTCGCCCACAAGATCTGCGACGTGATCGAGCAGGCGGGGCTGCGCCGCCTGGACGACGCCTACATCCTCGCCGGGGCCCGCTGCGACGGGTCCGCGCACGGCGGCTGCGAGACCGCCTGCACCCTGTTCTGGCGCTCGGCGTGGCTCCGCCCGGCCGGGGAGCCCGCGCCCTCCGCCGCGCCCGCCGCCCCGGCGGCCCTGCCGATCGTGGAGATCTCCGGCACCTTCCGGGAGACGCCCGACGGCGTCCGCTACCGCTGCCAGGCCACCGAGATCCTGCGCGCGGCTCCCGGGATCGTCAAGCTGAAGGACCTCGATCAGTACGTCCAGGATGTCCGGACGGGCAACGCGGGCGTCCTCGACGTGCTGCGCGGCCTGTTCTTCGGCCTGTTCAACCGCTTCCAGAAGCTCAGCCGCCGCCTGCCGCGCCGCCTGCGCATCCGCGGCGGCCTGGAGTGGGGCTGGGTCGAGGGCACGGCGGGCCGCACCACCCCCGCCCTGGTCCTCGACCTCAAGCCGGGGGAACTGGTCCGCGTCAGGCCGATCGAGGAGATCAACGCGACGCTGAACGCGGGCAAGCTCAACCGCGGCCTGGGCTTCGACGAGGAGATGGCGCGCTTCTGCGGCAGGACGGCCCGCGTCCGGTCCCGCGTCGCCCGCTGCCTCGACGAGCGCACGGGCCAGATGATGGAGATGAAGACGCCCGCCGTGATCCTGGAGGGCCTGACCTGCGAGGGCGCCTACGGCGCGAACTGCCCCCGCGCCTATGTCCCGTTCTGGCGGGAGATCTGGCTCGAACGGGTCGATGACGCAGGCTGAGGACGAGCGCGCCGCCGAGGAGGCGCCGGGCGCGTCCGTCGACGTGGGGGCGGGTGCGGCCCGCGGCCTGCGCTGGGGCCTGCTCGGCAACCTGGCCACCCGGGCGGGCACCTTCGTCGTCGGTCTCGTCCTCGCCCGGATCCTGCTGCCCGAGGACTACGGCGAGTTCGCCATCGCGTTCGCGGCGAGCCAGTTCCTCATGCACGTCAACGACGCGGGGATCGTCGCGGCGATCGTGCAGTGGCGGGGGAGGCTGGCCGATCTCGCGCCGACCGCGACCGTG
Organism: Actinocorallia aurea; assembly: GCF_054783995.1. Taxonomy (NCBI): domain Bacteria; kingdom Bacillati; phylum Actinomycetota; class Actinomycetes; order Streptosporangiales; family Thermomonosporaceae; genus Actinocorallia; species Actinocorallia aurea. Next base: position 961,842 of record NZ_BAAGPQ010000002.1, on the reverse strand, counting down.
CTGGCCTTCCTCAGCAGCACCGGCGTCTACCTGGTCTTCTTCGCCGCCGCGCCCTGGTACGCCGCGACGTCCGGTGACGCGAGCGCGACCGGGGTGGTCCGGATCCTCACCGCCACGGTCCTCGTCGACGGGATCACCGCGGTGCGGGCGGCGCGGCTGCTGCGCGACTTCCGGCAGGACCGGCTGATCATCGCCAACCTCGCCGGCTTCGTGGTCACCTCGGCGCTCACCATCGGGCTCGCGCTGCTCGGCGCGGGGGCCTACAGCTTCGCGTGGGGCCAGCTCGCGGGCTCGGCCGTCGCCGGGGCGTTCGTGCTGTGGTTCGGGCGCATGCCCTTCTCGGTGCGGCTCGACAGGGCCGCCGTCCGCCACCTCGCGGTGTTCGGGCTGCCGCTGGCGCTCAGCCTCGGCCTGGAAGGCCTGATCCTCAATGTCGACAAGATGGTCATCGGCAACGCGCTCGGCGCGGCGGCGCTCGGCTTCTACCTCATCGCGTTCAACGTGTCGTCGTGGGTGCCCGGCCTGATCGGCACCGCGGTCCGGTGGGTGGCGCTGCCGAGCTTCTCGCGCCTCGCCGAGGAGGGCGAGGCGGCCGTCGCCGCCGGCGTGCGCACCGCGCTGGTGACGGTGACGGCGGTGACGCTGCCCGTCACGCTGGTGCTGGGGCTGCTGGCGCCGCAGGTCGTGACCGTGCTCTACGGGCAGCGGTGGGAGCCCGCGGGGGAGGCGCTGCGCTTCCTCGCCGTGGTGATGCTGGTGCGGCTGCTGCTGCCGCTGGCCTTCGACATCCTGACCGCGCTCGGCGCCACCCGCTGGACGATCCTGCTGAACGCCGGATGGTGCGTCGCGCTCGTGCCCGCGCTGTTCCTGGCGGCGGGCAGGGGTCTCGGCCCCGCCGCGGCCGCCCAGGCGGTCGTCGCGCTCGGCGTGACGCTGCCGCTGGCGGGGTGGGCGCTGTCGCGGGCCGGGGTGCGGGTGGCGGCGCTGGCCCGCCCGCTGGCCCGGCCGGTGCTCGCGGCGGTCGCCGCGGGCCTGGCCATCGCCGGGGCCGACCGGTTGCTGGACGCCCCGCCCCTGGTGGAACTCGTCGCCGCGGGCGGCGCGGGCACCGCCCTGTACGCCGTGCTGGTCCGCCCCCTGCTGAAGGAGTTGAAGAGATGACGCTGGTCACCGTGGCGCTGCCGACCCGCAACGGGATCGGCCGCATGGAGGAGGCCGTGACCTCGGTCCTCGCCCAGGACCACGCGGACCTTGAGCTCCTCGTCCTCGACAACGCCTCGACCGACGGCACCGAGGACTACTGCCGGGAGCTCGCCGCCGCCGACGCCCGGGTCCGCTACCACCGCCACCCGGAGAACCTGGGGATCCTCGGCAACTTCGGCTCCGCGCCCGCGCTGGCCCGGGGCGAGTACCTGCGCTGGATCAGCGACGACGACAGGCTGGAGCCCGCCGGCGTCTCCCGGGCCGCCGCCGAGTTCGCCGCGGATCCGCGGCTGGTGCTGGTGACGACCGCGATCAGCTACACGACGGACGGCGCCACGGCCACCGCGGCCTACACCGGTACCGACCTCCGCTCGGACGACGCCCTCACCCGGTTCACCGCGTGGCTCCACCTGCTGGGCGAGAGCCATCTGCTCATCGACCCGCTCTACGGGCTGATCCGGCGGGACGTGCTGCTGCGCCTGCCGCGCCGCAACCTGCTCCGGGAGGACGAGGTGTTCGCCGCCCGCCTCGCCCTCGCCGGCCCGTGGGCGCACGTGCCGGAGGTCCTCGGCCACCGGAACTGGCGGCCTGAGGGCACCCGGCAGGTCGCCCGGCGGCTGGGGGTGCCCGCATGGCAGGCGTACTTCGCCACCACCTTGGAGTGCCGGGAGCTGCTGCGCCGCCTGCCCGAGGCGGATCTGCCGCCCGCGGCTGCCCGCAAGGCGCGCAGGGCCGTCGCCGGGCTGTTCCTAGGCCGACAGCGCGGGGCCGTCGCCCGCCTCCGGCGCAGGCTCGTCCGCGCGGTGCGCTGACGTCCCTGGCCGCGTCGCCGCGCGGAGCCGGAGCGCCGCCGCGGCCCGCAGTTCCGGCAGGCTCCGGTGGCGGACGAACGGGCCTTCGAAGACCGACGCGAAGAGCCATGCCGCGGCGAGGCTCAGCGGGACGGCCACGAGCAGGACCACGGTGAACCTGCCGATCCCCTCGGGGAGGCGCGGGTTCACCAGCATCGCGCCGACGGCCACGACGATCGGGGCGTGCACCAGGTAGAGGCTGTAGGAGTAGGAGCCGAGGGACCGCAGCGGACGGGAGTCCAGGAGGCGGACCAGCGGTCCGGGCCGTCCGGCGGCGAGCGCGGCGAGCAGCAGGCCCGCCGCCGGCGCCAGCGCCACGTCGACCCAGAAGAAGTGCGCGACGGTCCACGGGGTGCCGCGCGCCGCGATCACCGCGCACACCGGCAGCACCGCGAGGGCGGCCAGCCACGGCAGCGCCCTCGCCGTCCTGCCCGAAGGCGGTGCGGCGAGGACCACGGCAGCGGCCGCGCCCACCGCGAACAGGACGGCGAACTGCGGGCCGAGGTGCATCAGCCGGGCCACCTGGTCGGAGCGGGGCGCGAGCAGCCCGACCGCGCCGACGACCGCGGCGGCCGACCCGAGCATCGCGGCGACCCCCCAGCGGCGCACCAGCAGGAGCAGCAGCGGGAAGACCGCGTACAGCTGGGCCTCGATCGCGATCGACCAGAACGCGCCGTTCGGGCTCGGCGCGTCGGCCACGTCCTGGAGCAGCAGCCCGAACACGATCACGGACCGCGCGTTCGGTGGGCCCTCGCCCGGCTGCGGCACGACGAGCCAGGCCATCAGGAGCGCGAACAGCAGGGCTGCCCAGTACGGCGGGAGGATCCGCCAGGCGCGCCGCCGCGCGAACCGGCCGACGCCGCCGAGCCGCCAGCCGCGCCGCGCGGGCGAGGCCGCGAGCGAGAACCCGGAGAGCGCGATGAACAGGACGACGGCGAAGTGCCCGTACCGCAGCACGGCGAGGCCGGCCGGCCCGCTCTCGTCCGGGAAGCCCGCGTAGGCGGTGAGGAGGCAGTGGTGCAGGACCACGAACAGGGCGGCGATCCCGCGCAGGCCGTCGAGGCCCGCGATCCGGCGCGGCCCCGGCGTCGTTCCGGTCACCGGCGCGTCCCGGGTTCGCGGGCCTGCGCGGGTTCGACGGGTCCGTAGGGCTCATGGGACTCGTGGGGTTCGACGGGTTCGAAGGCGACGACGGGCGGCCGCGTCCGCTCCCGGTGGACGCGCAGCATCGCGCCCGCCGCGCCGACGGACAGGAACATCAGCCCCGTCGCGATGTGGAAGGCGAGCAGGTCGAACGTGAGCGCGCCGATCACCGGGACGGCGATCGCGGCGGCGAGCGCCGTGGCCAGGCTGCGGGTCCGCGCGTCGGTCTCCACCGCCCACCGCACCCGCGCGCAGGCGTAGATCCCGGCCAGCAGGATTCCGGCGAGCGTGACCACGCCGACCGCGCCCGCGTCCAGCGCCGTCATGATCCACTGGTTGTCGAACGCGATGTACTTGGGGACGTACCAGGTGCCGATGCCGCGGCCGAACAGCGGATGCTTGGCGAACTCGGCCTGGGCTATCTCGTAGCGGTGCTTGCGGTACTCCACGCTGGAGTCGGCGCCGAAGTTGGCGAACAGCCCGTAGATCGTCGTGATGATCTTCGGGTAGGCGAAGGCGACCACCGTGAGCAGTCCGGCGGAGACCGCGGTGATCCGGATCATCCGGGCCGCGGGCCAGCCGACCAGCAGCACCAGGAACACCACGGCCACGCCGAGGATCGGCGACCGGGAGACCGAGAACAGCAGCCCCGAGGCGATCAGGCCGGTGCACGTCCACCAGCGGGCCTGCCGTGCGCCGGCGTCCCGCGCGGCGAACGCGAAGTGCGCCGCCATCGGCAGCAGCATCGCGCACACCACGCCGAACTCGATGGGATGCCCGGCGGTCGCGGCGACCCGGGGCAGGCCGCCCCGGTCGAGCACGGCGCCGCCCTCGGTGCCGGGGCGCAGCAGCGGCAGGTCGAGCAGGTCCGTCACGTCGTAGCCGAAGAGGAACTGGAGCGCGCCGAACACGCCCATGATCGCGCCGCCGACCACGGCGGTCTTCAGCAGTCGCTCCAGCCGTTCGGACGTGCGGACGCCGTCGCAGATCGCGATGGCGAACCCGGTCAGGCCGAGCAGGATCAGCAGGGTCCGGTCGGCCAGCGTCAGCTCGTCGCCGGGCGTGTACCGCATGGTGGCCAGGCCGTAGCTGAGCAGGCACGCGACCGCGTACGCGAACAGCGCGGTGCGCACGGGGCTGCGGCCCTTGGCCACCCCGAGCGTCGTCGTGCAGGTCGCGCATGCCCACGTCAGCGCCATGCCGAGGGCGACGATGTCCGCGGGCGACAGGGAGATGGGCAGGCCGGCGAGCACCAGCCGCGCGGGCAGCACGGTGAGCAGGAGCACGTGGACCATGCCCAGCGACGCGCCGTCGACCCGGGGGGCCTCCGACCCGCTCACGCTGCGCTCGCCACGTCTATCCTGCGCAGCCTCCGGATCTTGCGCGACGCGGCGAAGCTCTCGGCCGCGAACGCCGAGAACAGGCCGGCGATCCCGCCGATCCCCAGGGTGATCACCGCGGCGCGCGACTTGCCCGCCTTCTCCGGCAGGGGCGTGCTGGGCGGGGTGATCACGCTGATCGTCAGATAGCTCTCTCGGGGCGCCTTGACCAGTTCCTGCTGGCGGACCAGCTCGCGCACCAGCTTGTCGGCGACCCGCTGCACGATCGCCTTGGCCTCGGCGGGCCGGGTGCTGGTGCCCGCGATGAAGAGGAACGGTGTCTGGAGGAGCAGCTCGGGGTTGTCCGAGCCGTTGTTGAGGGTGAAGGTCGGGTCCTCGTCGGGCGAGACGCCCAGCTCCGCGAGCGCTTCGGGCGTCTGGAGCGCGGCGACGAGGATCGACGCGGTGAGGTTCAGGCCCTTGTCGAAGTCCAGCAGCGGATTGGCGTCCACCGGGCCTATCGGCTTGGTGATGAGGAGGGTCGCGCCCGACGCGTACTCGGTCGGGACGGTGACGTAGGCGACGCCCATGGCGGCGATCGCGAGCGCGAAGGCGGTGAAGGTGATGTACCAGCGGCGGAACAGGACCCGCACCGTAGCCCAGAAGTCCATCGGCGTTCCCTCTAGACCGGGCGGGTGATCTCGTCGTCGGAGCCGATGGCGCCGAACACCACGGTGTCCTCCCTGCCGTCGGGCGCGCCGAGCAGCGGGAGCTCCCCGTCTTCGTCCCCGTCCGCGTCCCCGTAGTCATCGTGGGAGATCTCCGCGGCCGGGAGGCCGGGTCGCGCGCGGTGCTCGACGGGCTCGGCCGCGCCGGGCAGGGTCCGCTGGGGAGGCACGGGGTACGAGGCGGGCACCGGCCGCTCCGCCTCGGGGGGCCGCCTCCGGGCGAACGGGAAGGCGATCAGGAGCGCCGCGACGACCACGCCGGCGGGTACGCCGACCGTGGCGGCGAGCCGTGTCTTCTGGACGGTCTTCGGCGGGTCGGTGGAGACGTCGGACACCGAGATGTAGGTGCGCCCGGGCGCCTTCAGCGAGTCCTGGAGGCGCCGGAGGTCGCCGCGCACGAACGTGCGGACCGCCGCGACGACCGAGGCGGCCTTCTCCGGGGTGGGGGCCTCGGCCGTGATGTAGATGAACGGCCCGGTCTGGGTGGCCGCGAGCAGGTCGGTGTTGGAGCGGCCGTCGTCGACCTGGAGCCGGGTGTCCCCGGCGGTGGGCGCGCCCATGCGCTTCTTCACGTCCTCGGTGTTGGCCGACAGGATGAGCAGCGCGGCAGTCGTCTGGAGGCTCTCGTTGAACTGGAGCAGCGGGTTGTACTCGGTGTCCTCGGCCTCCTCGTCCTCAGCCTGCTGCTGCGACCCCCCGGACGTCGGCGCGGTGAGGATCATCGTCGCGGACGACTGGTAGCGCACCGGCACCGCCTGGAACGCGACGATGCCCAGCCCCACCGCGACCAGCAGGACCGGAATCGTGAACATCGGACGCCTCAGGAGCCCGAGAATTGTCGGCCAGAGTTTCATCCGCCCCGTAACACCGCCTCGAACGTCGTTCGCCCCGTGGGTCCACCCGTTGTCGCCTGAGTCGCGTTTCCGAAGCTACGCGATCAGTAGGTTGGGCACTAGACCGATCGGGGACGTGCATGTCAATCGTTGCCATCAAGGGCAAACCGGGAAAGGTCGCCCTCATATGCGGCCTCGCGCTCTGCGCGTTGTATCTCCTGGCAGTGGCCTCCGCCCCTGGGCAGATTCTTGAGGACGCGGTGTTGCGGGTGGCGGATAACGGCCATGCCGCGGCTTCGGTCGCGCGCCTGCTGCGACCGGTTTCGGTCGGTTCGGTGGCCGTCGCGCTGGTCGCGGTGTTCGAGACCGGAAGGCGCCGCGGCGGGCTGCCGCTGGCGTGCGCCGCCGTCGCGGTGATCGCGGGATCGCTGCTGACCGTGGAGCTGCTCCAGGCGGTGCTGCCCCGGCCGCTGCTGCTGGCGCACGGCATCCGCCGGGAGGACCAGGGCTTTCCCAGCGGCCACACCGCCGTCGGCATGGCGGTGGTGTGCGCCGCGGTCCTCGTCGCACCGCACCGGTGGCGCGCGCCCGTGCTGCTGGCGGCCCTGCCGGGGGTGCTCGCGGGCGCGGCGACGGTCGCGGCGGGCTGGCACCGGCCGTCCGACACCCTCGGCAGCGATCTTGTCGTCCTGTGCTGGACGGCCGGGGCGCTGGCGTTCCTCGCCCGCAGAGGCGTGCTGCGCGCGGCGCCCGGCGCGGCGCGGGCCGAGCGGTGGACGGTCGCGGGGCTCGCCGTCGCGGCGTGGGCGCTCGCGGGATGTGCCGCCGCGCTGGGCGCTCCGGCGGCGCTCGCCCTGCTCGGCAGCCCCGCGCCCGAGGAGCTGGTGCTCCCCGCGGCGTTCTGGGCGGGGCAGGCGACGGCGCTGCTCGGCTCCGTCGGCGCGGTGCTGGGCCTGGTGGCCCTGACGCGCGGGTCGCAGACCGTCAAGCCGGACGGTCCAGGCGTGCCAGCAGGTCCCGCCACGATCCGGCGGCCAGGTCGCGTGCGCTGATCGCGGTGGCCTCCAGCGGCCAGTCGATCTTCAGATCGGGGTCGTCGTAGCGGACCGCCAGATCCTCGGCCGGGTCGTGCTCGCGGTCGATCCGGTAGCAGACGTCGGCGTCCGACAGGGCCTGGAAGCCGTGCAGCAGGCCGGGCGGCACGTGGAGGGTGGTGCACTCCTCGTCGTCGAGCCGGATCTCGCAGCGCTCGCCGAAAGTCGGCGAGGCGGGCCTGATGTCCACCACCACGTCGAGGATCGCGCCGCGCGCGACGCGCACCAGCTTGGCCTCGCCGCGGCCGGACCTGCCGTGCAGGCCCCGGACCGTGCCCGCGCGCGAGCGCGACTGGCTGTCCTGGACGAAGGAGGCGGCGTCGAGCCCGTGCTCGGCGGCCACCGCGGCGTCGAACGTGCGGGTGAAGAAGCCACGGTCGTCGTGGAACGGGACGGGCCTGAAGAGCAGTACCCCCTCCAGGGCCGTGCGCTCTACCCTCATGTGCTGTGACCCTTCCGGTGGTGAGTGTCGTGATTCCCGCGCACGACGAGGAGGCGGTGATCGGCGCCGGGCTGCGGCGGCTGCTCGCCGGGACCCGGCCGGGCGAGGTCGAGGTGATCGTGGTCGCCAACGCCTGCGCGGACGGCACCGCCGAGGCCGCCCGCGCCCACGGCGTCCGGGTGATCGAGACCGACGTGCCCGGCAAGGGCCACGCCCTGCACCTGGGCGACGCGGCGTGCACCGTCTTCCCCCGCCTGTACCTCGACGCCGACGTCGAGCTGACGGGCCTGGCCGCGCTCCTCGCGGAGATCGCCAGGCCCGGTGTCCTGGCCTGCGCGCCCGTCCCGCGCTGGGACCTGACGGGCTGCGGCCCCGTGGTCCGGCGCGTCCACCGCGTCCACGACAGGCTCATCGCCCCCGCCCGCGTGCTCGCCGGAGCGGGCGCGTACCTGCTGGGCGAGGAAGGCCACCGCAGGGTCTTCCCGCTGCCCGACGGGCTGCTCGCCGACGACGGCTGGGCGCACGCGTCCTTCGCCGACGGGGAGCGCACGGCGGTGCCCGGGGCCGTCACCGTCGTCCGGCAGACCAGGACCGTCCGGGCGCACCTGCGCCGGCGGGCCCGCGTGCGGCGCGGCAACCGGCAGCTCGCCGCGCTCGGCAGGCCGGTGACGGCGCGCCCCCTGGGCGTCGGCGACCTGCGCGCCCTGGCGCGGCGCGGCGAGGCGGGGCCGCTCGACCTGGCCTGCTACACCGCGGTCATGCTGCTGGACAAGGCTTCGGCTCATTGGCCCGGCGGCTCCGGCTGGGGCGCGGACGCGACGTCCAGGGCCGCCTCGTAGGCGGCGACCAGAGCCTTCTTGGAGTGCTCCCACGAGAGCGGGCCGGCCACCCTGGCGCGGCCCAGCTCGCCCATCCTGCGGCGCTCCTCGGGGTCGTCCAGGAGCCGGGAGACCAGCGCGGCGAACGCGGCCTCGTCGTTGGCCGGGGCGTACAGCGCGGCGTCTCCCGCCGACACCCGCGCCTCGCGCAGCTCGAACGAGACGATGGGGCGGCCCATCGCCATGTACTCCATCACCTTGTTCATCGTGGAGACGTCGTTGAGCGGGTTGCGCGGGTCGGGGGACAGGCACACGTCGGCGGTCGACAGGTGGCGCAGCAGGTCGGCGTCGGAGATCCGGCCGGTGAAGTCGACGTGCTCGCCGAGTCCCAGCGCGACCGCGAGCTCCTTCATCGCCTCGAACGTGTCGCCCGCGCCCATGAAGGTGGCGTGCCAGTCGTCGCGCTCGCCGCGCAGCTCGGCGAGGGCGCGCAGCGCGTAGTCGACGCCGTCCTGTGGCCCCATCACGCCCAGGTAGCAGAGCAGGTAGGGCCTGCCGTGCTTGAGCTCAGGCTCGGCGGGCACCTCGTGGAACCGCTCGACGACCGGGGCGCTGCGCACCACGAACACGTCCTCGGGCCGTTTGCCGCCGCGCCGGACCGCCGCGTCCCGGTAGCTCTCGTTCGTGGCGATGACGACGTCGGCGGTCTTGTAGGTGGCCAGTTCCATCCGCTTGACGGCCCGGTACAGCAGGTCCTCGCCGCGTCCGGTGAACCGCGAGAGGTACAGCTCGGGCACCAGGTCGTGCTGGTCGAAGACGAACCTGGCGCCGCGCCGCCGCATCCGCCGGGCGAGCGGGAAGAAGAGGTCGGGCGGGTTGCAGGCGTGCACGACGTCCACGGGCCCCACCCTGCGGGCGAGCCGCCAGGTGTGCCACAGCGCGGTCCCGTACTCCTTCAGGTAGCCCGCCGGGCCCCCTTCGGCGGCCTTCAGCGGGTACCGGTGGATCCGGACGCCGTCGATCACGGCCTCCGGCTCGGTGTCGCGGACCGTGCCCTGCGGGCAGATCACGTCGACCTCCCAGCCTGCCTCGCGCAGCGCCTGGCACTCCTGCCAGACCCGCCGGTCGAACGGGACGGACAGGTTCTCGACGATGATCAGGGTGCGTTTCACGGCGCTCACCAGGCGAGTCCCAGGTATCCGGGGGCGCCGCGGCGGTCCGCGGCGTCCGGGAGGCGGACGAGGTCGACGAGCACGCGGTCGCCCGCGTCGTCCAAGGCGGCCAGCACCGCGGGGTCGGCGCAGCCGATCACGCAGACCTCCGCGTGGTCGAGCACCTCGGCGGCGTCGCTGCTGAGCAGCTCGCCCAGGTGCGGGAGCCTGGCGCGCATGTAGTCGCGGTTGGCGCCCATCAGCCGCGACAGCGACACGTTGGCGTCGTAGATGCGCAGGTCGTAGCCCTTGCCGAGGAGGCGTTCGGCGAGTTCGACCAGGGGGCTCTCGCGCAGGTCGTCGGTGCCGGGCTTGAACGAGAGGCCGAACAGCCCGATCCTGCGCCGCCCGGTCTCCTCGACCAGCCGGAGCGCGCGGGCGAGGTGCGCCTCGTTGGCGGGCAGCAGGTGGTCCAGCAGCGGCACCGCCACGTCGGCGCGGTGCGCGGCGTGGACGAGGCCGCGCACGTCCTTGGGCAGGCACGACCCGCCGAAGGCGAAGCCGGGCCGCAGGTAGGCGGGGCTGATGTTGAGCTTGCGGTCGCTGAGGAACACGTCCATCACCGGCCCGGAGTCGACGCCGAGGGCGCGGCAGATCGAGCCGAGCTCGTTGGCGAAGGCGATCTTCAGGGCGTGGAAGGAGTTGTCGGCGTATTTGGTCATCTCGGCGACCGCGACCGGTACCCGCAGCACCTCGCCGGGCAGCCCCTCGTACAGCGCGGCGACCACGTCGCCGCTGGCCGGGTCGAGTTCGCCGATGACGGTCTTGGGCGGCGCGAAGAAGTCGCGGACGCTGCTGCCCTCGCGCAGGAACTCGGGGTTCACCGCGAGCCCGAAGTCGGTGCCCGCGACGCCGCCGGAGTGCTTCTCCAGCAGCGGCGCCAGCAGCCGCTCGCAGGTGCCCGGCAGCATCGTGCTGCGGATGACGACGGTGTGCCGGGGCCCGTCGCGGCCGGCGAGCGCGCCGCCGATCTGCTCGGCGACCCGCTCCAGGTACTCCGTCGACAGGCTTCCGTTGGGGGCCGACGGGGTGCCGACGCAGACCAGCGAGACGTCGGTCGCGGCGACGGCGGCCGCGCCGTCCGCGGTGACGGTGAGCCGGCCGGAGCGGGCGGCCTTCTCGGTCAGCTCGCCGATGTCGGCCTCGACGAGCGGCGCCACCCCCCGCGACAGCAGGTCGAGCTTGACGGGGTTGACGTCGACGCCGACCACGTCGTGGCCGAGTTCGGCGAGGCAGGCGGCCGAGACGCAGCCGACGTAGCCCAGCCCGAAGACGCTGACGCGCATGTTCATCTGACCTTCCGAACGAGCCGGCGCAGACCGGGGGCGAGCGGGGAGCCGCGGAGGGCGGCGAGCGCGCGGCGGCGCGCCAGCCGGAGCGGGTCGCGGGTGGCGATCCCCTGGCAGACGACGGTCTCGCCCGTCTTGGCGCGCCGTTTGTAGTCGTCCTCGCCGCGGCCCAGGTCGATGCGGGCGACGCCGAGCGCGGGGGCCGCGGCGATCGCCTCGCGCAGCAGCATCCAGCCGGGCGACAGCCGCGCGAACTCCCGGTCGTAGGCAGGGAACCACCAGTGCAGGACGCTTCCGGCGCGCAGCCCGAAGTGGGCGGCGACCAGCCGGTCGCCCGCCCGCAGCGTGGTCAGCAGGCCGGCGAAGCCGGGGCTGCGGGTCGCCAACAGCGTGTGGAGCAGCTCGCGGTGGCCGGGATCGGCGAAGTAGTCCTTGGCGCCGGTCGCGGCGTACTGCGCGCGCTTGAGGTCGATGAGGCGGTCGAGCGCGTCCTTGTCGGGGTCGTCGGCGGTGAACCGGACGGGGCCGTGGTCGCGTTCGGCCCTGCGCAGGTCGCGGCGCGCCTGGGTCATCCTGTCGCGACCGCTCTTGGCGGCCCTGCCGACGTAGCCGTCGAGGCCGCCGGTGACGTCGAGGAAGGGCGAGACGCGCCGCGATTCGATGTACGGCTCGAACTCCGCGAGGCCGGTGGCCAGATGGTCGAACTCGAAGGTGCGAAAGGGGCCGCGCAGCAGCGCGCGCGGCGGCATCGGGCCGCCTACCGGGCCCTGGAAGTCGGCGGCGGGCCAGCCGACCGGGCGCAGCACCGAGCCGGTCCGCTGCACGGGCAGCACCGCGGTGACGGCCCCGGCGGTGTCTTTCCCCAGAGCGGCGTTCCCCAGAGCGGCGTTCCGCAGAGCGGCGTTCCCCGAGGCGGCATGCGCCAAGGCGACATGGACGTCCGCGCCGCTGGAGGCCACCGCCGCGGTGAACTCCGGATGGAAGTACGGGCTGTCGCAGGCGGGGTCGGCGGCGCGCAGCGCGTGCCAGGCGTCCAGCTCCGCGGCCGACAGCGCGCCGAAGGGCTTGAGCAGGACCGTCATCCGCCCGCCAGCCTGGTCATCCTGCGCGACGGCCGGACCAGCGCGACGAACGAGGCGCGGGCGGCGCGCTGCCCGGCGAGGGCGCGCAGGCCCTGCCCGAGGGCGATGGCGAGGAAGTAGCAGGCGGCGGCCGAGCGCGACCGGAACCTGCGGAACAGCCGGACCCGGTTGACGACGCTGAGCGCGGTCAGCGCGGGGCCCGCCCCGGAGGCCGCGCCGATGTGTTCGACCACCGCGTCCGGGCGGTACCAGAGGCCGAAGCCGAGGCCCGCGGCGCGGAAGATGAACTCGGTCTCCTCGCTGTAGAGGAGGAACGACTCGTCCCACTCCCCGGCGGCGCGCAGCGCGTCGGCCGACATCAGCAGCGCCGCGCCGGTCGCCCACGCGTGGCGCCCCTCCCGCTCGTGCGGGCCCGGCGCGGTGATGAGCTCGCCGAGCCCGCCGTGGCGGCCCGTGAACGTGCCGCCGAGGAGCGCCTCGGCCAGCGCGCGGCCGACGGTCGGCGTGCGGCGCAGGGTCGGCTGGAGTGTGCCGTCGGGGTTGACGAGCCGGGGTGCGGCGACGCCGATCCCGGGCCGCCGCAGGGCCTCGGCGAGCGCCCCGAGCGCGCCGGGGTGCAGCCTGCAGTCGGGATTGAGGACGAGGACCGCGTCGAGCACGGCGAGGTCGAGGGCGCGGAGCCCCGCGTTGAATCCCGCGGCGTAGCCGCCGTTGCGGCCCGTGGCCAGGACGTCGACGGCGGCCTCGACGCCTTGTCCAGCGGCCTCGGCGACCGCGACGGAGCCGTCGGACGAGGCGTTGTCGGCGACGATCACCCGGGTCAGCTCGACGTCCTGGCCGGTCAGCGAGGCGAGGCAGCCCGGCAGAACGTCGGCGCTGTTGTAGGAGACGATGACGACGGCGACGCGCGGCCCGCTCATCCGCGCACCCGCTTGACGGCGCGGGCGCAGAGCCGCCGGGCGCGGAGGGGGAGCGCGGGGCTGCGCAGCGCGGCGGCGAGCGTGGCCGGGGTGAGATCGGCGCGGACGCTGGTCCGGGCCTGGAGCCACGCGCCGGGGCCCGCGGGCCCGCCGTCGCTGGTGTGGGCGCGGGTGACGCCGACGCGGCGCAGGGCGCGCAGGACGTGCCGGTCGTAGGAGCCGAACGGGATGGCGACCTCGGTCACGGGACCGCCGAGGAGGTCGGCGAGCACTTGGGGCGCCCGGACGTACTCCTCGTCGGCCTCGCCGGGGCCGAGGCGGCGCCAGTCGCGGTGGGCCCAGCCGTGCGAGCCGACGGCCATGCCCGCGGCGGCGAGTTCGCGGACCCCTTCGGCGCTCACTCTTCCGGGCTTTCCGAGTTCGCCGGCCAGGACGTAGAAGGCCGCGGTGAGGCCGCGGTCCCTGAGCCGGGGCAACGCCACCTCCAGGTCGGAGGAGTTGCCGTCGTCGAAGGTCAACCGCACGTCGGGCCGCTCGGCGACGGCGTCGAGCACCGTCTCGAACTGCGCGACCGTGATCCAGGTGCCGTCCTCGCCGGGATCGAGTCCGCGCCGCGGCTCCCCGATGCCGTGCACGGTGACAGTGAACATTGCAGACAGATCAGCCACCCCCGGCTGATCATTCTGTGGCGCGGCGCACACCTTGGGAAAGGGGTGCGCATGGGTCTGCTGTGTCCTGTTCCGGACATATCTCTACAAGGTGAGAATCGCCTTTCTTGATATGTGCGGAGTGTCTCCGCGACCTCCCGGAAGATCATTTCTGATCTCCTTAGCGCATCCATTGCGTGATTTTTATAAACATGCCATGCATTATTTGGAGATTTTCTGACCTGATCCGGCCGTCATGATGGCTGGAAGTGTTCCGGACCGGCGCGTTAGACCTGTTATTGCTGATCGTTCGCCTCGCCGGGCGGACCCAGAGGCGTACGTCCCGGGCGCTGAGCGGACGTGCATACGGGGAGCATGGAGGGGTCCACCGTGACCGTCATCGACGGTACCGGCGTCTCCGCGACGGACGGGGCGGTCGTCGCGGGCGCCGGGCATTGGGTCAGGAAGTACACGGCGCTGATCATCGGTTGCGACGCGGTCTGCGGAGCCGCGGCGGGCACGCTGGGCTACCTGGCCCGCTTCGGCGGCCAGGAGGTCGCGTTCGGCGCGAACCTCGCGGTGGCGGTGGCGCTCCCGCTGCTGTGGCTGCCGTGGCTCGCCTTCTCCGGAGCCTACGACGGACGTCTCTACGGGGTCGGCTCGGACGAGTACCGGCGGGTCGTCCACGCCGGGGTCGGCCTGACCGCCGCCGTCGCGATCGCCTCCTACGCCACCAAGGCCGAGGTCGCCCGGGGTTTCGTCGTGGTGGCGCTGCCCGCGCTGACTGTTTTCGGCGTTTTCGTGCGCTGGAGGGCCCGCAAGTGGCTGCACCGCAGGCGCGCGGACGGCGCATACATGCGCCGCGTCGTCGTCGCGGGCCACCCCGTGGCCGTGAGCGCGCTGGTCGCGGAGCTGCACCGCACGCCGTACCACGGCATGCAGGTCGTCGCGGCCTGCACGCCGGGCCGCGCGGAGCCGGACGTCGCCGTGCCGGTGCTCGGCGACCTCGACGAGGTGGCCCGCGCGGTCGGCGAGGCGGGGGCCGACAGCGTCGCCGTGCTCGCCTGCCCCGAACTCGACGGGCAGGCGCTGCGGCGGCTCGCGTGGGAGCTGGAGAAGGAGCAGACCGAGATCTACGTCGCCCCCGCCCTGCTGGAGGTCGCCGGGACGCGGACGACGATCCGGCCGATCGCGGGCCTCCCGCTGATCCACGTCGACCACCCCGACCTCGACGGGCCGCGGCGGCTGCTGAAGCGCGCCTTCGACCTCGTCGGCGCGGCGTCGGCGCTGGCGGCGCTGTCCCCGCTGCTGCTGCTCGTCTCCGTCCTGGTCAAGGCGGGGGACCGGGGCCCGGTCTTCTACTCCCAGACCCGCACCGGCCGGGACGGGCGCGAGTTCCGGATGCTCAAGTTCCGCACGATGATCCCGGACGCGCACCGGCACCGCGCGGAGCTGCCGGCCACCAACGGGGCGCTGTTCAAGCTCCGCGACGACTGGCGGATCACCCCGGTCGGCACTCGGCTCCGCCGCTACTCCCTCGACGAGCTGCCCCAGCTCGTCAACGTGCTGCGCGGCGAGATGTCCCTCGTGGGGCCGCGTCCGCCGCTGCCGGAAGAGGTCGCCGTCTACGGCCACGACGTGCGCCGCAGGCTCGTCGTCAAGCCGGGCCTGACGGGCCTCTGGCAGGTCAGCGGGCGCAGCGACCTG
Source organism: Actinocorallia aurea (assembly GCF_054783995.1). Classification (NCBI taxonomy): domain Bacteria; kingdom Bacillati; phylum Actinomycetota; class Actinomycetes; order Streptosporangiales; family Thermomonosporaceae; genus Actinocorallia; species Actinocorallia aurea. Next base: position 946,555 of record NZ_BAAGPQ010000002.1, on the reverse strand, counting down.
CCCTGGGACGAGGCGGTCCGCCTCGATCTCCTCTACGTCGAGAACTGGTCGCTCATGATGGATCTCCAGATCCTCTGGAAGACGGTCGGGGCCGTCCTGCGCGGCTCGGGAGCCTACTGAAGTGATCCGTGGATCGGCCGCGCTCGCGGCGCTCGCGCTCGTGCTCGCCGCCTGCCAGAGCGGGGCGGTCGATCCCGTGCCGCCGCCGTCGGTGACGAGCACGGCCCCCACCGCAGCGCCCACCGCAGCGCCCACCACTTGGCCCACCACCGGCGCCCCGCCGCCCACCTCCGTGCCGAGCACGCCGCCGCCGACCGAAGGCCCGGCGCGCACCTGCCCGTCGTACCCGACGCCCGCCTGCACGGGCGTGCCCGAGGGCACCGAGGTGCGGCGCACCGTCGAGGGCGACTACGAGGCGCGCACGCCGGGCGAGGTCATCGACGGCTGGCACATCAAGGGCCAGCTCATCACCTACGCCGACGTCACCGTGCGCCGGACCAGGATCGACGGCGGCGTCACCAAGAACGACCAGGACGGCGCCGAACTGACGATCACCGACAGCACCGTCGGCTCGCCCGGCGACTGCCTGGTGAGCCCCGCGATCAACACCGGCTACGACACCGGCACCTACACCGCGACGCGGGTCCTGCTCCAGGGCCACGACGACGGTTTCCGCACGGGCGGCCCCGACATCCTGATCACCGACTCGTTCGTCCGGGCGTGCGTCACCAACCCCGAGAGCCACAGCGACGGCCTCCAGGACTATCCGGGGTCGCAGCGGCTGACCGTCCGGCACACCACGTTCGACATGTGCGGCGGCTGGGCGACCGACCGAAGCAGGCCCGCCTGCTCGTCCGGCGCCTATCCCGGGATGAACGGCGGCGTCTTCATCTACAGCAGGCCGTCGCGTCCCCCCGAGAAGGGCTCGACCGACGTCACGGTCGAGGACAACCTGGTGATCGGCGGCCTCTACGGCATCTGGGCGGCCCCCGGGGGCGGCACGTGGACGATCCGGGGCAATCGCGTGGTCGACGGGAGCTGGTTCTACGCCCCCTACACCGTGGACGACACGGGGTCGTGCGCCCGCATCCGGACCTGGGAGGACAACGCCGTCGTCACGATGGACACCGACTACCGCGTCACCGGGACGGTGCGCACCGTCCCGTGCGGCTGACTCCAACGGAGGAGGCGGCCCAGCCGGCGAAGCGGCCTAGCCGATCGTCCGGTAGAACCGCACCGTGTGCTCAAGGCCCGTGTCCGCGGCGTCCCACACGGCGGTCTCGGCCAGCCAGGGCCGCTCGGCGAACACGTGCGCGTGGCCGGGGTTGGCGTAGGCGAAGCGGGGTGAGGTCTTCGGCGCCTGCTCCTCGATCCGGTCGAGGACGGCGCGCAGGGTGCGCTCGCCGAAGGGGTCGAACAGGAAGAAGGCGGTGATCCCGGCGAAGTCGGCGTCCTCGCAGGGGCCGCGCCGCACGGAGACCGGGGCCTTGCGATCGCGCAGCCGCGCCGCGTTGGCCAGCGCCGCCTCGGTCAGCGCGTCGTTGACCTCGAAGCCGATCACCTCCCGGACCGGCAGGCGGGCCGCGCAGCACAGCACCCGTCCGAGGCCGCTGCCGAGGTCGCCGAGGACGTCGTCCGGGCCGAGTTCGAGGGCCTCCAGGATCCGCCGGACGGCCGTGTAGGACATCGTCGCGTAGTGGGTGCCGTCGGGATGGTCGGCCGCCACGATCCCGCGGGTGGAGACGCCGAGGCGCTGTTCCCACCAGAGGTTCCCCAGCCGTGTCGTCAGGCGCATGCCCTCATTCAAACCGAGCGGGCGGCCCGGCGGGCGTCCGGCGCGGGAAGATCCGTGGCAGGAACCGGCCTGTCACCTCGGGGCCAGATCCTCCGTCGGGGACGCCGTGCGGAGGTACTCGGCGAGGGCGTCCTCCCAGCGGCGCAGGGGAGGCAGGCCCGCGGCCTTCCAGCCGTCGTGGCCGAGCAGGCTGTAGGCGGGGCGGGCGGCGGGCCGGGGGAACCGGTCCGTGGTCGTCGGCCGCACCCGGTCGGGGTCGAGCCCGAGCCCGGCGAAGACGGCGCGGGCCAGCCCGTACCAGGTCGTCCGCCCGGAGTTGGTGCCGTGGTAGACGCCCGAGGGCGCGCCCGAGTCGGCCAGCGCGATGATCCGGGCGGCGAGGTCGGCCGTCCAGGTGGGCTGGCCGTGCTGGTCGGCGACGACGTCCACGGTGTCGCGCTCACGGGCCAGACGGGCCATGGTCGCGACGAAATTGGGTCCGTGCGCCCCGTAGAGCCAGGCCGTCCGCAGCACCAGGCCGCCGTGCGCGAGCGCCGCCCGCTCCCCGGCGAGCTTGGTGCGCCCGTAGGCGTTGAGTGGCCCCGTGGGCGCGTCCTCGGGTGCGGGTTCGGGGCCGGTCCCGGGCAGGACGTAGTCGGTGGAGATCTGGATCAGCGTCGCGCCCCGCGCGGCGCAGGCGCGGGCCAGCGGGCCGACGGCGGTGCCGTTGACCGCCAGCGCGGACTCCTCGGCCTCCTCGGCCGCGTCCACGGCGGTCCAGGCCGCGCAGTTGACCACCGTGGCGTGCCCCCGGACGGCTTCGGCCGCGGCGGCCTCGTCGGTGAGGTCGAGATCGGTCCGCGCCGCGGCGGTGACGGGCCGCCCCACGGCCCGCAGCAGGGCCGTCAGGTCCGCGCCGAGCATGCCGCCCGCCCCGGTCACGAGCCACGCGTCGGCCATCGGGTGCTCCTCACGTCGGCGGCGGATCGCCCCCATCATCGACGATCTCCACGTCCGGCGAACAGTCGTCGCAGACATGGAGGACGGTCCCGTCGGTGAGCCGTCCGATCGGCCGGCGCGGCCGGGGCCACCGCTTGCCGCACGAGGCGCAGGCGCCCCCTGCGCGCTGGGCCTTGCCGAGCCCGTCGGAGGAGAAGACGCGGTCGGGAATCTGCTCGGGGTCCATGGGCGGCCTTACACGCGGCTGGAAAGGAGGCGGGGGCGCGCTTCCATCGTCCCCGGTAAGGAAGATCGACCGCACCCGTCAGCGCGTGATTGCCGTGGATCTCCCGAGGTGAGCCGCCCGTAGCCCGGGTTTCGGGCCGTCCGGCAGGGCTCAGCGCTCGGCCGCGCCCGCCGTGATCTCTTCGGGGGCCGGGGTGGCGGCTCGGCGGCGGAGGCGGAGGGTGATCCAGGTGGCGAGGGCGGCGACGGCGAAGGTCGCGATGATCCAGGCGAGGGCGGTGACCGGGACGCCGAACATCTTGAGCGCGCTGGCGACGAGGACGACGGCGAGGGCACGGCGGATGAGGTCGCCGGGGGCGTGCGCGGAGATCCGCGCACCGAGGTAGACGCCGGGGATGGAGCCGACGAGGAGGGGCGCGGTGACCGCGAGCTGGAAGTCGCCGAAGAGGATGTGGCCGAGCGCGGCGGCGGCGACCAGCGGGACGGCCTGGACGAGGTCGGTGCCGACGAGCTGGTTGGCCTTGAGCATGGGGTAGAGCGCGAGCAGCGCCACGATGATCAGCGAGCCGGACCCGACCGAGGTGATCCCGACGACGACGCCGCCGACGGCGCCGACGAGCACGGTCGGCAGCGGCCGCATCCGGAGGGGCTCGGCGGCCTTCTCGGTGGTCTGGACGCCCGCCTTCTTGTCGCGCATACCCTGGTAGAGGCGGTAGACGATGCCGAAGGCGGCGATCAGCAGGGCGACGCCCATGGCCTTCTCGATGAATTCCTGGGTCGCCTCGCCGTCGCCGAGCGCGCGGGCGATGAGCACACCGCAGAACGCGGCGGGCACGGAGCCGAGGCACAGCCAGCCGACGAGCCTGAGATGCACGGTGCCGCGGCGGAGGTGCACGAAGCTGCCGACGGGCTTCATCACGGCCGAGGCGACGAGGTCGCTGGAGACCGCGGTGAGGGGCGGGACACCGAAGAACGTCACGAGCATCGGCGTCATGAGGGCGCCGCCGCCCATGCCGGTCAGCCCGACGACGATCGCCACGAGGAACGATCCGATGGCCATCGTCACGTCAAAGTGCATCGGTATATCCCATGGAAATACTAGGAAATAATTCGTCACAAACTATAGGGGCCGCCCTCCCCCCGGGCAAGTTGCGGAAGGTGGACGGCCCCTTACCTTACGTGGCCTTGACCTGCGAGAACGCCGGTCGCGAAGGTGCGGGCGACCCTGCTCAAGCCCCCTGGGAGCGGAGCCAGCCGCCCGCCGCGAGGTGCTTCATCACCTCGTCGACACATTCGGAAACCGGACGCCCTGTGGTGTCGATCACGAGTTCGGCGTCCTCGGGCGTCTCGTACGGGTCGGAGATGCCGGTGAACTCCGGGATCAGACCCGCGCGGGCCTTGGCGTACAGGCCCTTGCGGTCGCGCCGCTCGCACTCCTCCAGCGGGGTCGCGACGTGGATCAGCACGAAGTCGCCGACCGCCTCGACCATCCGGCGGACCTCGGCCCGGGTCGCGGCGTAGGGCGCGATCGGCGCGCAGATCGCGAGGCCGCCGTGCCGGGAGATCTCGGCGGCCACGAAGCCGATCCGACGGATGTTGAGGTCGCGGTCGGCCTTGGAGAAGGTCAGCCCGGACGACAGCATCTGCCGCACGACGTCGCCGTCGAGCAGGGAGACCGTCCGCTCGCCGCTCTCGACCAACGCGTCGCCCAGCGCGCGCGCGACCGTCGACTTGCCTGAGCCGGAGAGGCCGGTGAAGAACACGGTGACGCCCCGCTCGTGCCGCGGCGGGCGGGCCCGGCGCAGCTCGGCGGCGACCGCGGGCGGCGTGAACCACTCGGGGACCTGCTCGCCGCGGTCCAGCATCCCGCCCAGCTCCTCGGCCGTCAGCGCCGCGCGGGCGCGGCGCTCGGCGATCCGGGCGAGCGGCCTCCACACCTCGTGCTCGGTGTCGTAGGCCCACTCCTCCGGCGCGACGACCGTCAGCGGGACCTCGGTCAGCGGGGCGTCGCTCAGCAGGTGGGTCGCCCCGTAGGCGGCGGCGACGTGCGCGGCGAGCGCCTGGTCGCGCAGCGCGTCGGCGCGGGGCGCGAGGTTCACGGTGATGATCTCGGCGCCCTCGGGCAGCTCCCGCTGGACCGCCAGTAGCGCCCGGACCAGTTCCTGGTCGTGCGCCCCGGACAGCAGCGCCAGCACCAGCACGGGCAGGCCGAGCCGCTCGGCGGTCTGCTTGATCTGGCCGAGCCGGGCCCGGTGCAGCGGCTCGCGGGTGGCGACGGCCAGCACGGCGGGGGCGTCGGCGCCTTCCGCGGGCGGGCGGCGGCGCAGCCTGCGGAACGCCCCGTAGGACGGCTCCCGCAGCGGTGTCAGGGTCCCGGCGAGCCGGAAGTGCCCGGCGGGGGCCGCGGGGTCGCTCCACGCCTCGGTGACGTCCAGGACGGCCAGCGGCACGGTCTCGGGGTCCTGGAGAATGATCCGCTTCTCGCCGGCCAGGGACTCGGGCACCGTCAGCAGGACGGGGGAGGGCCACGGCGTCCCGTCGCGCAGGCGACCTCCCGCGTCGACCGCGGCGGCGTCCAGCGGGCCGAGGAATCCCGTGAGGGGCCGGAACGCCCCGGCGAGGAGCTGTTCCAGGTCGGCGAGTTCGGCCGGGGCGGGGGTCGTCGAGGCCAGCCCGTGAAGGTCCTCAGGCAGTGGGTTGCTCACGCCGCAAAACTACCGCCCGGCCGCGTCCCCGAGAGCACGACCGGACGGTAGGGACGGGGTTCAGATGATCCGGGCGAACCGGTTCTCGGGTTTGCGGATGACCAGCGACAGCTCGGCGTGGCCGGAGGTGAAGCGGCCGTGCGTGAAGATCGCGATGAGCCGGGCCAGGATCCGGACCGGGGTGCTCACCGGGACCCGGTGCACGTGCGCCTCGGCGATCACCAGTCCCCGCATCAGGCACCAGCTGCGGAACCCGGCGAGCGAGCTGACCGGCTCGAAGACCGGCGCGGGGCTCTCCCGGGGGCTCTCGCCGCGTGATCCGCCGACCCCGAGCGCGCCCAGCACGCGGCGCGGCAGGGTCCGACGCAGCAGGCCCTGGGCGCTGTCCCGGTCGATGAAGCGGACCAGGAGCAGTCCGCCGGGCTTGAGCGCGGCGACCATCCGGTCCATGACCAGTTCGGCGTTGGTGATCCGCTCGATCAGGCCGTCGGCGTGGACCACGTCGAAGGAGCGGGGCGGCAGCGGCGCGCTGCGCAGGTCGCCCAGGTGGTAGGTGTGCAGGCCGGTGCGCGCCATCGTGTGCGCGCGCAGCGCGGGCGTGTCGAGGTCGATGCCGGTGACGTGCCCGGCCACCCCCTCGGGCAGGTCGAGGCCGGGGCCCCGGCCGCAGCCGGCCTCCAGCACATGGATCTTCGCCAGTCCCTTGTCCAGGGCGTGCAGTCTGACCCGCTCGGCGAAGAGTTCGGCGACGGGAGCCGGGCCCGAGACCGGGCGGTCCCTCACAGATAGCTCGGTCATGATCCCGCAGCGTAGCCATGGATGGGGGCGCGGTCCGGTATTCGGGCTTTCTCGCGGGAAACGTGTCCTCGCCTCCGGAAGGGCCCGCGGCGGCGCGTACCCTTGAATCCTGCCCGGAGTCAACCTGAGGTCTTCGGGATTTTCGGGCTGCCCGCCTACCCCAAGGTCGATGATGTCTCTCATCCCACTGCTCGATCTGCTCCTCACCGACCCGCGTCTGCGCGCGGGGCTGGAATCCGCGCGGCATCCGCTGGTCGGGCCGCCGTCGCTGCGCCCGCTGCTGGCCGCCGCCCTGTCGCGGACCGCCGCCGACGGCGCGACGGTGCTCGCCGTCACCGCGACGGGCCGGGAGGCCGAGGACCTCGCTTCGGCGCTGACGAGCCTGCTCGACCCGCACGCGGTCGCGCACTTCCCGTCCTGGGAGACGTTGCCGCACGAGAAGCTGTCGCCGCGCAGCGACACCGTGGGCCAGCGCCTCGCGGTGCTGCGCCGCCTCGCGCACCCCGAGCCCGCCGACCCGGCGAGCGGCCCGCTGAAGGTCGTGGTCGCGCCGGTGCGGGCGGTGCTCCAGCCTGTCGTCGCGGGTCTGGGCGACCTGGAGCCGGTCCGGCTGCGCGCGGGCGACGAGATCGACATGGACGAGGTCGTCACGCGCCTGGTCACCGCCGGCTACGACCGGGTGGACCTGGTGGAGAAGCGCGGCGAGATCGCGGTGCGCGGCGGCATCCTCGACGTGTTCCCGGCCGCCGAGCAGCACCCGCTGCGCGTCGAGTTCTGGGGCGACCAGGTCGAGGAGATCCGCTACTTCAAGGCCGCCGACCAGCGCTCGCTGGAGGTCGCCCAGGACGGCCTGTGGGCGCCGCCTTGCCGGGAGCTGCCGCTCACCGCGGAGGTCAGGGCGCGGGCCGCGCAGTTGGCCGCCGACCACCCCGCGCTCGCCGACGTCCTCACCCGGATGGCCGAGGGCGAGGCCGTCGAGGGGATGGAGGCGTTCTCCCCGATCCTCGCGGGCGGGATGGAGCTGCTGGTCGACCTGCTGCCCAAGGGCAGCCGGGTCCTGGTGTGCGACCCCGAGCGCATCCGCGGCAGGGCCGCCGACCTCGTCTCCACGAGCCAGGAGTTCCTTGAGGCGTCCTGGGTGAACGCGGCGGCGGGCGGCGAGGCCCCGATCGACCTCGGCGGCGCGGCCTACCGCACCCTTGACGAGGTCCAGGAGCGCGCGGACGCCCTCGACGTGCCGTGGTGGAGCACCAGCCCGCTCGCGGCGGGCGAGGACGACATCGTGCTCGGCGTCCAGGCCGCCGACTCCTACCGGGGCGACCGCGAGAAGGTCGTCGCCGACGTGCGCGGCTGGCACGAGGCGGGCTGGCAGGTCGTCCTCACCAGCGAGGGCGCGGGCCCCGCCGAGCGCTACACCGCGGTGCTGAAGGACGCGGGCATCCCCGCCCAGCGCACCCAGGTCGAGGGCACGGTGTGGGTGACCACCGCGCGCTTGGAGCACGGCTTCATCTGGGACTCCGGAGGGCGGGACGGGGGGAAGGGGGACGTGAAGCTCGTCGTGCTCACCGAGACCGACCTGTCCGGCCAGAAGTCCTCCACGAAGGACATGCGGCGCATGCCGTCGCGCCGCCGCGGCGGCATCGACCCGCTCCAGCTGTCGGCGGGCGACTACGTGGTGCACGAGCAGCACGGCGTCGGCCGCTATGTGGAGATGGTCTCCCGGACGGTCCAGGGCGCGACCCGCGAGTACCTCATCCTCGAATACGCCAAGGGCGACCGCCTCTTCGTGCCGACCGACCAGTTGGAGGAGCTGACCAGGTACGTCGGCGGCGAGTCCCCGTCGCTGCACCGGCTCGGCGGCGCCGACTGGCAGAAGGCGAAGTCGCGGGCGAAGAAGGCCGTCAAGCAGATCGCGGGCGAGCTGATCCGGCTCTACTCCGCGCGCATGGCGAGCCCCGGCCACGCCTTCGGCCCCGACACCGTCTGGCAGCGGGAGTTGGAGGACGCGTTCCCCTACGCCGAGACCCCCGACCAGCTCGCCGCCATCGACGAGGTCAAGGGCGACATGGAGCGGCCCGTCCCGATGGACCGGCTGATCTGCGGCGACGTCGGCTACGGCAAGACCGAGATCGCGGTCCGGGCGGCGTTCAAGGCGGTCCAGGACGGCAAGCAGGTCGCGGTCCTGGTGCCGACGACCCTGCTGGTCCAGCAGCACCTCTCGACGTTCTCCGAGAGGTTCAGCACCTTCCCCGTCGTGGTGAAGCCGATCTCCCGGTTCCAGTCCGACGCCGAGGTGGCCGAGACCCTGCGCGGGGTCGCCGACGGCACCGTCGACCTCGTGGTCGGCACGCACCGGCTGCTCAGCCCGTCGACCAGGTTCAAGAACCTGGGCCTGGTGATCATCGACGAGGAGCAGCGCTTCGGCGTCGAGCACAAGGAGGAGCTGAAGCGGCTGCGCACCCAGGTCGACGTGCTGGCGATGTCGGCCACGCCGATCCCGCGCACCCTGGAGATGGGCCTCACCGGCATCCGGGAGATGTCGACGATCCTCACCCCGCCGGAGGAGCGGCACCCCGTCCTCACCTTCGTCGGCCCCTACGACACCAAGCAGATCGGCGCGGCGATCCGGCGCGAGCTGCTGCGCGAGGGCCAGGTCTTCTTCGTGCACAACCGGGTGAAGTCGATCAACAAGGTCGCGGCGACGCTGCGGGAGCTGGTGCCCGAGGCGCGGATCGCGACGGCGCACGGCCAGATGAACGAGCAGCAGCTCGAGAAGGTGATGGTCGACTTCTGGGAGAAGAACTACGACGTCCTGGTCGCCACGACCATCGTCGAGTCCGGCCTGGACATCCCCAACGCCAACACCCTCATCGTGGACAGGGCCGACATGTACGGCCTGTCCCAGCTGCACCAGCTCCGCGGGCGCGTCGGCCGAGGCCGCGAGCGCGCTTACTCCTACTTCCTGTACCCGCCGGAGACGCCGCTGTCCGAGACCGCGCACGAGCGGCTCGCGACGATCGCTCAGCACACCGAGATCGGCGCGGGCATGTTCGTCGCGATGAAGGACCTGGAGATCCGCGGCGCGGGCAACATCCTGGGCGGCGAGCAGTCCGGCCACGTCGCGGGCGTCGGCTTCGACCTCTACGTCCGGATGGTCGGCGAGGCGGTCCGGGAGCTGAAGGAGACCGGGGTCGAGGCGCCGCCGCCGGAGACGAAGGTCGAACTGCCCGTGGACGCGCACATCCCGCACGAGTACGTGCCGGGCGAGCGGCTGCGGCTGGAGGCCTACCGCCGGATCGCGGGCATCACCTCGCCCGACGAGATCCCCGGCGTGCTGGAGGAGCTGAAGGACCGCTTCGGCGCGCCCCCGCTCGCCGTGCTCAACCTGATGGAGGTCGCCAGGTTCCGGTCCAAGGCGCGCGAGGCGGGCCTGACCGAGATCGTGCTCCAGGGCAACTATGTCAGGTTCGCCAAGTCGGGCCACGAGGGCGACATGCTGCCCGAGTCGCGCTTCCTGCGGATGCAGCGCCTCTACCCCAAGAGCATCATGAAGACGGGACACCTGCTCATCCCGACGCCGAAGACCAGCCCCATCGGCGGCAGGCCGCTGAAGGACGGGGACATGCTGCGCTGGGCCACGGACGCCGTCGACGCGCTCTTCCTGGAACAGATCACCCGTCAGTAAGGTAACCGGGTGATCAGAATGACGTTCGCGGTCGTGGCCCTCCTCCTGACTACCACGGCCTGCGGCGGCGGCCAGGTGAGGATGGGCGCGGCGGCGACCTTCGCCGACGCCCCGCGCATCAGCCAGGACGACCTCGGCACGGCCACCGAGGAATGGCAGCGGTTCTACGCCCGCCACCCGCTGGACCGCAGCATTCTCCTGCTCCCGCAGGCCGATTCCCTCCAGGGCAGCATCCTCGCGGGCCTGATCGGCATGCGGGTCGCCGATCGGACGGCCGCGGAGCGCGGCATCGAGGTGACCGACGCCCAGGTCGATCAGTTCGTCTCCCAGCTCACCGGCGGCCAGACCGCGCGGTTCGACCAGGTGGCGATGCGGTTCGGCGTGGCCCCCTCGCACAGCCGCCAGTTCGCCAGGACCCTCCTCATCACCGACCGCCTCTCCCAGGGCGCCGCCGACGAGGACGCCGCGGTCCGCCAGGTCGGCGACGCGTTCGGCGCGTCGGCCCGCGCAATGGGCATCAAGGTGAACCCGCGCTTCGGCGACGACTACGCCTCGGGCGTGCGCCTCGGCATGCTCTACCCGCCGATCCAGCACCTCTCGGCCCTCGCGACGGGCACGGGCCGGTGACCGGCTCCCCGGCGCAGCCGGGCTCTCAAAGAGCCGGTCTCCGGCCCGATGAGGACCGCCCGGTGACCGGCTCCCCGGCGCAGCCGGGCTCTCAAAGAGCCGGTCTCCGGCCCCATGAGGACAGGCCCCATGGTCACCGGCCCCAAGAGGAGGTCAGGTGAGTCTGGTTCTGCTGGCGACTTCGCATCGGGTCGCGCCGGGGCTGCTGACGTGGCGGGCCTGGTCGGCGTTGCATGCCGGGAGGGTGCTGACCGCCTCGGGCGACCATCCCCAGCTTCCGTACCTGCGGGACGCGGGCGTCGCCGTCGAGGAGGTCGAGCCTGACGCGCGCGCGGTCGTGGCCGCCGCCCGGGAGGGGGACGTCGTCTGGCTGGCGGCCCCTGACGGCGACGCGGCCTTCGCGGCCCGGGTCGGTGAGCTCGTGGTGGCCGATCCGCTGGACGTCGAGGTCGTGCACGGCTCGTACGACCTGCCGGGCGCCCGCCTGCTCGACATGGTCGAGGTGATGCGCAGGCTGCGCCGCGACTGCCCGTGGGACAGGCAGCAGACCCACGCCTCCCTCGTGCCGTACCTCATCGAGGAGACCTACGAGGCGGTCGACGCGATCGCCTCGGGCGACCCGGACGAGCTGTGCGAGGAACTCGGCGACGTCCTGTTCCAGGTCGCCTTCCACGCCGCGGTGGCCGCCGAGCGCGAGGACGGCTTCACCATCGACGACGTGGCCGCCGGGATCGTCGAGAAGCTCGTCCGCCGCCATCCGCACGTCTTCGCCGACGTGGACGTGTCCGGCGCGGACGAGGTCGTCGCCAACTGGGACGAGATCAAGAAGGCCGAGAAGGCGGGCCGTCCGCTTCTGGGCGGTGTGCCCCGGTCGATGCCCGCGGTGCCGGAGTCCGAGGACCTTGTGCGCAAGGCCCGCAAGGCGGGAGTGCCGGAGGGGCTGTTCGCGGGTTTCGAGGCCCGTGTGGCCGCTGCGCGCACCGCGAATGATGAGCTCAAGGCCTGGAATGGCGAGTTCCGGTCGCTGGTGGAGGCATGGGAAGGCCGCTCGCGGGGATGACCGGTACATGGTCTGGCCTCGGGGGGCTGCTGGTTTTGTGACATACGTCCGGTCTATGGTGTCCGCCATGGACTCGGACGCCCGTGGGCGCGGGAAAGCCGGTGCCGTAAGGCGTCTGGCCGGGTACAGCGCCCTCGCGGGCCTGCTGAGCGCGCTCTTGGTGCTGCCGCTCGCCTGCGTGGCGGGGGTGGGCGCGCGCGACTCGGCGGACTGGCTCCTCACCGAGCCCGTCGACCTCGGCGACCTCACGACGCCGCAGCGGTCCACCATCCTCGCCGCGGACGGCACGACGATCGCCACCTTCTACCGCCAGAACCGGGTCGACATCCCGCTGGCGAAGGTCGCGCCGATCGCCGCGAAGGCGGTCGTCGCCATCGAGGACGAGAGGTTCTACGAGCACGGCGCCCTCGACCTGAAGGGCACCCTGCGGGCGCTGGCCTCCAACCTCGACGGTTCCGGCGGCACCGCGCCGCAGGGCGGCTCGGGCATCACCCAGCAGTACGTGAAGAACCTGCTCTACGTGAACGCCGAGACCGACGCGGAGCGGCTGGACGCGGTCGAGGCGACGCCCGGCCGCAAGATCCGCGAGCTGCGCTACGCGATCGCGGTCGAGGAGCGGTTCCCCAAGGACGAGATCCTGGAGAAGTACCTCAACGTCGCCTATTTCGGCGACGGCGCCTACGGCATCGAGGCCGCGTCGCGTCGGTACTTCTCCGTCCCGGCCTCCAAGCTGTCCCTCGGCCAGGCCGCGACGCTCGCGGGGGCCCTGAAGAACGGCAACCAGTACAACCTGCGGCTGAACCCGGAGGGCGCGGTCAACCGCAGGAACGTCGTCCTGGACCGGATGGCGGAGCTCGGCGTCATCGACGCCGCGACGGCCGAGGCCGAGAAGGACAAGCCGCTCAAGGTCAAGCTCACCGAGACCAAGAACGGCTGCACCGAGAGCAAGGCCGCGTTCTTCTGCGACTACGTGCAGCGCGAGATCCTCACCAACAAGATCTTCGGCAAGACCCCGCAGGAGCGCGAGCGGCTGCTGTGGAACGGCGGCCTGACGATCCGCACGACACTGGACTGGCAGACCCAGAACGCCGCCCACAAGGCGTTGCTACGGCATGTCCCGGCCAAGAACGACGAGGGCAAGGCCGCTGCGCAGGTGCTGGTCGAGCCGGGCACGGGCGAGATCAAGGGCATGGACGTCGGCCGCGAACTCGGCCCGAACGAGCAGCGCGGCAAGACCTGGATCAACTTCGCCGCCGACGCCGACCACGGCACCAGCATCGGCATGGCCGCCGGCTCCACCTTCAAGGCCTTCACCCTGGCCGCCGCGTTCGACGAGGGCATGGCGATCGGCGATCGGATCACCGCGCCGACCGGTTACGCCCCGAGCGGCTTCAAGGACTGCAAGGGCAAGGACGTCAGCGACACCAAGGTCCTCACGAACTCCTCCGACGGCGAGGGCGGCCGGAGCTTCAGCCTGCTGACCGGCTCCTGGCATTCGGTGAACACCTTCTTCCTGCTGCTGGAGAAGAAGGTGGGCCTGTGCGACACGGTGAAGATGGCCAAGAAGCTCGGCATCAAGCGGGCCGACGGCAACGCGCTCCAGGAGTTCGCGTCCTTCACCCTCGGCTTCAACGACGTCTCGCCGCTGCGGGTCGCCGCCGCCTACGCGGCGTTCGGCGCGCGCGGCAAGTACTGCCAGCCGATCGCGATCAAGCGGATCACCAACACTGCGGGCAAGAGCATCCCGGTGCCGAAGGCGGACTGCGAGCAGGTGCTCGACAAGGAGGTCGCCGACGCCGTCAACTACGTGCTGTCGGGCGTCCTCACCCGGGGCACCGGCAAGGGCCTCGGCATCGGCAGGGCGGCGGCCGGCAAGACCGGCACGGTCGACAACTACTCGGCCGCCTGGTTCGCCGGGTACACCCCGCAGCTGGCCTCGGCCGTCTGGGTGGGCGACCCGCGCGGCGGCTACAAGTACCCGATGACGAACACCTGCCTTCCGACGCACTGCGGCGGTCCCGTCTACGGCGCGACGATCCCGGGCCCGATCTGGCAGGACACCATGTCCGAGGCGCTGCGCGGGGTCGACGCCGGCCGGTTCGTCCGCCCGACGTCGTTCTTCTTCCGCAAGGGCTCGGGTGAGGACGAGGTCAGGATGCCGGATCTGCGCGGCATGAGCCTGGACGCGGCCATGCAGCGCCTCGGCAGGATGGGCATCGACTTCAAGGTCGGCTCGCACGAGTACAGCGACAAGTACGACGAGGACAAGATCATCGCGACGGATCCGTCCGCGGGCGCCCTCATCGACCCGGGCGACTCCGGTCTGACCGTCGTCCTCACCGTCTCCAAGGGCAAGGACCCCGCGGCCGGGCCCGAGTGGCCCGAGCCGACCGACCCGGGCTGGCCCGAGGGCACGGACTGGGAGACCCCCTAGAGCGGGAAGAGGCCCGCGCCGATGGCGCGGGCCGTTCGCCTGCCGGACGGCACTGCGGCGCGGTTCAGCCGGGCAGTCTGCCGTCGCGGAGGTCCGCGAGGGACACCGCGTCGATGACGCCGAGGAGGGCGGTGTCGGCGGCTTCCCAGAGGCGGTCGAGGCTGCGGACGACGTCTTGGGCGGCCCCGTTCGCGGGCGGTTCCGCGCGGCGTCCGGCGGGCTTGCCGTCGATGGCGCGCAGGACCTGTCCGACGGTGATGGTCGCGGCGGGCCTGGAAAGGCGGTAGCCGGGGTCGGGCAGGCGCTGGTTGAGCACGAGGTCGGCGCGCCGGAGGTCGCCGAGGATGGCCTGGAGGAAGGTCAGCGGCAGCGCGTGGGACTCGGCGAGGGCGGCGGCGGTGAGGGGGGCGGGTTCCGCGGAGGCAAGGGCCAGCAGGGCGCGGAGCGCGTATTCCACTCGGGCGGTGATCTGCACGGGCTCCCCGATTATTTCGACTCGTTAAGTTGGATTATCGTCCGAAAAGTGCCACATCTCACGATGTGGCACCTTCGGACTTATCTGTTGGAGTCGTCCAGTCCCCAGCGGTTGCGGAGCGACCGGTCGGCGAGGCCGAAGAGCTGGTCCACCACCACGCCGATGATCAGGATGATGAACATCACCGAGATCATCTCGGACGTCTGGTTGAGCTCGCGGCTGAAGGTCAGCAGGGTGCCCAGCGACTGGACGCCGATGATCACCAGCAGTTCACCGGCCATCAGGGAGCGCCACGCGAACGCCCAGCCCTGCTTGAGGCCCGCGACGAACGACGGCAGCGACGCCGGGATGACCAGGTGGCGGTACCGGCCGAAGCCCTTGAGCCCCATCACCTTGCCCGCGCGCAGCAGGATCGGCGACGTGTAGTCCACGCCCGAGATGAGCCCGTTGGCGATCGACGGCGCGGCGCCGAGGACCACCACGAACAGGATCGCGCCCTCGCTCAGCTTGAACAGCAGGATGGCGAGCGGGAACCAGGCGATCGAAGGCATCGTCTGGAGGCCGGTGATGAGCGAGCCGAAGGCCCGCCGCAGCACCCACGACTGCGACACCAGCGCGCCGATGGCGCCGCCGATGAGGACGGCCAGCGCGAAGCCGACGACCGCGCGCTGCATGGTCAGGCCGACCGCGTCCCAGGTCTTGCCGGAGGTCACGGTGTCCCAGAAGACCGGGAGGACCTCCGCCGGGCCGGGCAGCACCCACGGGTCGCGCCAGCCGGACCAGACCACGCACTGCCAGGCGAACAGGAAGATCGCCAGCGCCGTCACGATGGGCCACAGCGCCGAGTAGACCCGGATCAGCGGGTTCTTGCGGGAGCCCGCGGTCAGCTCCAGGGCGTCGAGCCCGGCGAGCTCCCGGTTGACGGGCTTGGGGCCCGTGTCGCTCGTCTTCTCAAGCACCATGGCGGCTGACCTCCTCCTTGAGCCGGTCGGTGATCTCGGCGGCCAGGGCGGAGACCTCGGGCGAGTCGATGCGGCGGGGCCGGTCGAACTCCACCGGGAACTCCTGGATGACCCGGCCGGGCCGGCTGGACAGCAGCACGACGCGGTCGCCGAGCCGGACCGCCTCGCGGACGTTGTGCGTGACGAACAGGACGGTGAGGTTCCGCTCGCGCCAGATCCGCTCCAGCTCGTCGTGGAGCAGGTCGCGGGTCATGGCGTCGAGCGCGCCGAACGGCTCGTCCATGAGCAGCAGGGTCGAGCGCCGGCCCTGGTAGGACTCGGTGAGCGCGAGGGCGCGGGCGAGGGCGACGCGCTGGCGCATGCCGCCGGACAGCTGGTGCGGGCGCTTCTTGGCGAAGCCGCCCAGGTGCACCGACTCCAGGAGCTGCTCGGCGCGCGGCCCGCGCTCCTTGCGGGGCAGCCCGCGCTGGCGCAGCGCCAGCTCCAGGTTGCCGCCGACGGTCAGCCACGGGAAGAGCGCGGGCTCCTGGAACATCAGCGCGACGCGCGCGTTGCCGACGTCGATGGTGCCGGAACTCTGCTTGTCGAGGTCGGCGACGAGGTTGAGGAGGGTCGACTTGCCGCAGCCGGACGCGCCGAGCAGGCAGACGAACTCTCCGGGCCTGACGTCCAGGGAGACGTTGTCGAGCGCGAGCAGCGCCGAGCTCCCGGATCCGAACGCTTTGGACACACCGGCGAGCCGGACCGCGGCGGCGGTCCGGCTCTCGGCGGCCTCGGGGGCCTTGGTCATGGGGTCGCGACCTCCGGCTTGCCGGCCGCCGTCAGGACCTTGTTCAGGTAGGACAGGTCGTAGATGCCCTTGAGGTCGACCGGGTCGAGCAGGCCGACGGCCTCGGCGTGCTCGGCGCCGCCCGTCAGCGACGCGGCGATCGGGTCGTTGGTGAACTCGATCTCCTTGAAGGCCGAGTCCAGCACCTCCTTGGACAGCGACTTGGTCGTCAGCTTCTGCAGCTGCGCGTTGGCCGCGGTCTTGGCCTCTTCGAGGTTGCTGTTGATGAAGTCGTTGGAGGCGACGGTGGCCTCGACGAGCTTCTGGACGAGGTCCGGGTGCTCCTTGGCGAAGTCCTGCCGGACGATCAGGTGGGTGATGACGAACTTGCCGTCGGGCCACAGGGTCTTCTCGTCGATGAGCTTCTTGCCGCCGCTCTCGAGGATCAGGCGGGAGGCGAAGGGCTCGGGCACCCAGGCGCCGTCGATCGCGCCCTGCTTGAAGGTGTCGATCGTCTGCGAGTTCTCCTGCGGGACGATCGAGACGTCGCCGGTCCCGTCCTGGTTGGCCGTGAGGCCCTTCTCCTTGAGGTAGTAGCGGATCGCCACGTCCTGGGTGTTGCCCAGCTGCGGGGTGGCGATCTTCTTGCCCTTGAGGTCGTCCACGCTCTTGATCTTGTCGGGGTTCACCACGAGGGCGACACCGCCGGAGGCGGCGCCCGAGATGATCTTGATGGCCTGCCCCTTGGACTGCGACCAGGCGTTGATGGCCGGGTTCGGGCCGACGAAGGTGGCGTCGACGCCCTTGGCGAAGAGGGCCTCGATGGCGGCGGGGCCGGCGTTGAAGGCGCTGCTCTTCAGCGTGACGTCGGAGCCCAGCTTCTCGGCGAAGATGCCCTTCTCCAGGCCCACGAGCGCCGTGGCGTGCGTGATGTTGGGGAAGAAGCCGAGGTTGACGGTGACCTTCTCGTCGCCTCCGCCACCAGAGCCGGAGTCCTCACCACCGCAGGCGGCGAGCGCCGGGAGGCCGATCACCAGCGCCGCGGTCGCCGCGAGGGCTTTTCTCCTGCTGAGCTTCATCGCGCTCCACTCCATCTTTCCTACTGTCTAAGGGGGGATGAGTCGTGCGTTCGCACCGGTTGGATATTTCCGACTGGTTTGATGCGAAAAGTAGACCAGGGGAAGCCTACGAAGTCAACACGATAGGTAGGAATAGTCGGTCCGGTCGGGTAACGGCTCGGACTCGGCCGGGCGGCGAGTCCAGGCACGGACGTCATGACGGGCTTCGATAGGCTCTGGGGGCAACCCCCGCGATGCTGAACAAGGAGTGCCACGTGTCTGCGATCGAGGCCGTACACGCCCGGGAGATCCTCGACTCCCGCGGCAACCCGA
Source organism: Actinocorallia aurea (assembly GCF_054783995.1). Taxonomy (NCBI): domain Bacteria; kingdom Bacillati; phylum Actinomycetota; class Actinomycetes; order Streptosporangiales; family Thermomonosporaceae; genus Actinocorallia; species Actinocorallia aurea. The sequence continues at coordinate 928,690 of NZ_BAAGPQ010000002.1, read as the reverse complement.
CTGTCGAGGTCGAGATCCTGCTCGAAGACGGCACCCAGGCTCAGGCCGCCGTCCCGTCCGGCGCCTCGACCGGCCAGTTCGAGGCCGTGGAGCTGCGCGACGGCGGCGACCGCTACGGCGGCAAGGGCGTCCAGCAGGCCGTCGCGGCGGTCAACGACGTGATCGGCAAGGAGATCGTCGGCTACGACGCCGACGACCAGCGGATCATCGACCAGGTCATGATCGACCTGGACGGTACCCCCAACAAGGCCAAGCTCGGTGCGAACGCCATCCTCGGCGTCAGCCTCGCGGTCGCCAAGGCCGCCGCGGACTCCGCCGACCTCCCCCTGTTCCGCTACGTCGGCGGCCCGAACGCGCACGTGCTGCCGGTCCCGATGATGAACATCCTCAACGGCGGCGCCCACGCCGACACCAACGTGGACATCCAGGAGTTCATGATCGCGCCCCTCGGCGCGGCCACCTTCTCCGAGGGCCTGCGCTGGGGCGTCGAGGTCTACCACGCGCTGAAGTCCGTGCTGAAGGCCAAGGGCCTGAACACCGGCCTCGGCGACGAGGGCGGCTTCGCCCCCGACCTGCCCTCCAACCGCGAGGCGCTCGACCTCATCCTCGTCGCGATCGAGAAGGCCGGCCTGCGCGCGGGCCGCGACGTCGCCCTCGCCCTCGACGTGGCCGCCACCGAGTTCCACGCGAACGGCGCCTACACCTTCGAGGCGTCTTCCCGCTCCGCCGAGGAGATGGCGCAGTACTACGCCTCCCTCGTCGCCGACTACCCGCTGGTCTCCATCGAGGACCCGCTGGACGAGAACGACTGGGACGGCTGGAAGGCCCTCACCGACGCGATCGGGAGCAAGGTCCAGCTCGTCGGCGACGACCTCTTCGTCACCAACCCCGAGCGCCTGACGCGCGGTGTCCAGACGAGCACCGCCAACGCGCTGCTGGTCAAGGTCAACCAGATCGGCACGCTCACCGAGACCCTGGACGCGGTCACCCTCGCCCAGACCAACGGCTTCAAGTGCATGATGAGTCACCGGTCCGGTGAGACCGAGGACACCACGATCGCCGACCTCGCCGTCGCCACCAACTGCGGCCAGATCAAGACCGGCGCCCCCGCCCGCAGCGACCGGGTCGCCAAGTACAACCAGCTCCTGCGCATCGAGGAGCTGCTCGACGACGCGGCCCGCTACGCCGGCGCCGCGGCCTTCCCCCGATTCGGCCGGGAGGGCTAGATCAGCCCGAGGAGCAGTGCGCCAGCCCCCCGCGACAGCGCGGGGGGCCGGTCGCATCTGACCTCGCGGGCGGCGATCCTCGCGGTCGTGCTCTGCGCGATCGCGCTGAGCCTCGCCTACCCCGTCCGGGAGTACATCGCCCAGCGCTCCCAGATCTCCGCGCTCCAGAAGCGGGAGGCCGCCGCGCGCGAGGAGGTCGAGGAGCTCACCGCGCGCAAGTCGCGGCTCGGCGACCCCGACTACATCAAGGGCGAGGCCCGTCGGCGGCTGCACTACTGCGACCCCGGCGAGCAGTGCTTCGTCGTCCTGGACGGCGAGGGCGGCGCGTCCCAGTACGGTGGTGGAGAGCAGGAGCAGCGCAAGGCGCCGCCCTGGTACGAGACGCTGTGGGGGTCCGTCGAGGCCGCCGACGAGCGGCCGTAGCAACCCCACCACCTTGAGAAGGGCCCGCAGTGCAAGAGCGTGACGTCGCCGCCGTCCAGGCGCAGCTCGGCCGGGAGATCCGCGGCGCGGCGGAGGTCGCGCACCGCTGCCCGTGCGGCCTGCCGGACGTGATCGAGACCGCGCCCTACCTGGAGGACGGCTCGCCGTTCCCGACCCTGTACTACCTCACGTGCCCCAAGGCCGCCTCGGCCATCGGCCGGCTGGAGGAGCGCGGCGACATGCGCCGCATGCAGGAGCGCCTCGCCGAGGACCCGGAGCTGGCCGCCCGCTACCGGGCCGCCCACGAGGACTACAAGGCCCGCCGCGACAAGGCAGCCGAAGCCGCGGGCATGCCTTCGCTGCCCGAAGGCATGCAGACCGCCGGCGGCATGCCCGAGCGCGTCAAGTGCCTCCACGCCCTGGTCGGCCACGAACTCGCCGCCCCCGGCGCCAACCCCTTCGGCCGCGAGGCCCTCGACGAGCTCCCCGACTGGTGGCTCTCCGGCCCGTGCGTCCCGGACGCCGAACTGCCGTAGCCGGTCGGCCCCGCGGGTTCTCGGGCCGGGCCGCGCCCGGCTCCGGGACCGGTTACGCTGGCACGGTTGCCTGACGAGCCCTGAGCGGGCGAGGGCTGGGAGGCGCTTCATGACGCGGGTTGCCGCGATCGACTGCGGGACCAACTCGGTCCGGCTCCTCATCGCCGACGTGGGCGATGAGCTGAAGGACATCGAGCGCGAGATGCGCATCGTGCGGCTCGGCCAGGGCGTCGACCAGACGGGCGAGCTGGCTCCCGAGGCGCTGGAGCGCACCTTCAAGGAGATGCGCGGCTACGCCGGGCTCATCGAGCGGCACGGGGCCGAGAAGGTCAGGGTCGTGGCGACCAGCGCGACCCGCGACGCGCGCAACCGCGGCGACTTCGTCGCCGGGGTGAAGGAGATCTTCGGGGTCGAGCCCGAGGTCGTCTCCGGCGAGGAGGAGGCCGCGCTCTCCTTCACCGGCGCCACCGGCGAGCTCGCGGCCCTGCGCCCGCTGCGCCCCTACCTCGTGGTCGACATCGGCGGCGGCTCCACCGAGTTCGTCGTCGGCGCGAGCGGCGTGCAGGCGGCCAAGTCGGTCAACATGGGCTGCGTCCGGATGACCGAGCGGCACTTCAAGGGCGCGAACCCGCCCTCACCCGAGCAGATCGCCGCTGCCGTCGCCGACATCGACGCCCAGCTGGCGGCGGTCCGCGCCGAGGTGCCCGTCGGGGAGGCGCGCACGCTGGTCGGCCTCGCCGGTTCGGTGACCACGATCTCGGCGATCAACCTGGGCCTCGAAGAGTACGACTCCGAGCGCATCCACCTGTCCCGGATCACCGCCGCGCAGGTCCACGACATCACCCGCCGCCTGCTGAAGATGACGCACGACGAGCGGGCCGCGCTGGGCGTCATGCACCCCGGCCGGGTCGACGTGATCGGCGCGGGCGCGCTCATCCTGGACCGGATCATGCGCGAGTACGGGTTCGGCGCGGTCGTCGTCAGCGAGCACGACATCCTCGACGGCATCGCCTGGAGCCTCGCCTGAGCGGGCCGAACCCCCCGTTCGTCCCGCCCGGCACCGGGTGGCCGGAGGATCCCGCCACCCCCGCGACCCCCGTCGCGCGCGACGCCGCCGACGTCGCGGCACTGGCGCGCGGTGCCGCCGACCACGCGGAGCTGGAGGCCAGGCAGTCGGTCTGCCGGGCCTGTCCGCGGCTGGTGGAGTGGCGCGAGACCGTCGCGGTCGAGCGGCGCAGGTCGTTCCGCGACGAGCGGTACTGGGGCCGTCCCGTCCCCTCCTGGGGGGCCGAGGACGCGCCGATCCTCATCGTCGGGCTGGCCCCCGCCGCGCACGGCGGCAACCGGACCGGCCGGATCTTCACCGGCGACCGCTCCGGCGACTGGCTCTTCGCCTCGCTGCACCGGTGCGGCCTCGCCGAGAAGGCGACCAGCGTCCGGGCGGGCGACGGCCAGCGGCTGCTGCACACCCGGGTCGTCGCGACGGTGCTGTGCGCTCCGCCGGACAACAAGCCGCTGCCTTCCGAACGCGACGCGTGCCGTCCGTGGCTGGTGCGGGAGCTGGAGCTGACCCGCCCCAAGGTGATCGTGGTGCTCGGCGGCTTCGCCTGGCAGGCCCTGTGGCCCTCGCTGGCCGCGGCGGGCCTGCCCGTGCCGCGTCCGCGCCCCCGTTTCGGACACGGCGTGGAGGCCGTCGCGGGCGACGTGACGGTGCTGGGCTGCTACCACCCCTCGCAGCAGAACACGTTCACCGGGCGCGTCACCGAGGAGATGCTGGACACCGCGTTCCGGCGGGCCAGAGCCCTCGCCGGGCGGTGAGCCGGGATCGGGGGAGGTGGGACAGGACCGGGTTCAGCGGCTCGCCGCTGAACGCCCCCGTGGGGCCCTGTCCCTTCCCCACGAAGTGGGATGCCCCGCAGGCCCCATAGGTTTGCGGTTTCCAAGGATTTTTCCCGTCCCGATTCGGCCGCCGGACCCGTGGCGCACGGCACACCCGTCCTGCGGCGCGCGGGGTAGGGGGCCCGGGGTACGGGTCGGACTGCCTAGGATCGGCGGTGCGCCGACGGGTGGAAGGGGACGTGAGCATGGGGGACGGGGTCGCGGGGCGGCTGGAGCCGCTGCTGGTCCGGCTGCTGGGACCGGAGCCGCCCGTCCGGGTCAGGGCCTGGGACGGCAGCGAGACCGGGCCGCGGGACGCGCCGGCGTTCGTCATCCGGGACCGCAGGGCGCTGCGGCGGCTGCTGTGGAAGCCGGGCGAGGTCGGTCTCGTGCGCGCGTTCGTCGCCGGGGAACTCGACATCGAGGGCGACGTCTACGCCGCGCTCGGCGCGCTCCAGCGGGTGCTGCGCCGCGGCGACGAGCCGATCGCGCTGAGCGCCGACGACAAGCGGGAGATCGTGCGGACCGCGGTGATGCTCGGCGCGGTCGGCCCCGAGCCGAAGGCGCCCCCAGAGGAGGACGGCGGCGGCCTGATGGCCGAGACGTCCGCCGCGCTGTACGGCCGGATGACGGGGGAGGGCCGCGGCACCGCCGTGGGCAGGTGGGACGGCGCGGGCCGCCTGGCCGAGGCGCAGGAGGCCGACGCCCGGGATCTCGCGGCCCGGATCGCGCCCCGGCCCGGCGAGTCGGTCCTGGAAATGAACGCGGGGTTCGCGGTGTTGTCCGGGGTACTCGCCGTCGATCATCCGGAAGTGGAGGTGACCGCGGTCACCCCGTTCCCCGAGCGGGCCGCCCCCGGCGTCGTCCTGGAGCCGGAGTTCCCCGCGGACGCCGTCGCGAGGTACGACGCGGTCGTCTCCGCGGCCGGGACCACCCCCGTGCACCGCGAACTCGACCGGATCGTCAAGGCCCTGCGGCCGAGCGGGCGGCTGCTGGCCCGCCAGACCGTGCACCGGCCCGACGCCCTGCGCAGGCCCTTCACCAGCGACTACGTCTACGGCAAGGGCGGCGAGACGCCCACGCTGGGCGAGTTCACCGGTCTGCTGGACGCCGTCGGCCTCGAGGTGCGCGGGGTGCGGGCCCTGCGCGAGGAGTACGCGCGGACGCTGCGCGCCTGGGCGGAGAACCTCGCCGGCCCCGGGCCCGAGGACGGGATCGCCCGCGTCTGGTCGCTGCACCTCGCCACTACCGCGCTGGCGTGTGAGAACGGCAGAATCGGCGTGTACGAGGTCGAGGCCGTGCTCCGCTGACCACTACCGTTGAAGAAGATCGCCCCGAAACGGAACGATAGTCGGGCACCGTCCGTCTATGAGATGAAGAAGTACGACTGCTGGAGGCAGTGATGGAGAGCAGGAACCCCGTGTTCCGCAAGATCGGGGAGCAGGCACGGACGGGTTACACGCCCTCACCCGCCGAGCTCCAGGGTATGTACGACCAGCCGGCCTACGCGCCCCCGGCCGAGCGGCCCATGACGATCGACGACGTCGTCATGAAGGGTTTCGCGAGCTTCGGCGTGCTGGCCCTCACCGGCACCGCGGCCTGGGTGCTCAACCTCGGCTTCGGCGTCGCGATGGTGGCCGTCCTCGCCGCCTTCGGCATCGGCCTGTACCTGAGCTTCAGCGGCAAGTCCAGCGGGCCGCTGACCCTCGCCTACTCGGCGCTGTACGGCATCGCGATCGGCACGATCAGCCACGCCTACAACGACTTCTACAACGGCATCGTCCTGCAGGCGGTCCTCGGCACCGCCCTCGCGTTCGGCGCCGTCCTCGCCGTCTACGCGCTGCGCATCATCCGCGTGACGCCGAAGTTCACCCGCTTCGTGATCGCTGCGGGCTTCGGCCTCGTCGGCCTGATGCTGGTCAACCTCATCGCCGGCTTCTTCGTCGACGGCGGCCTCGGCATCCGCGAGTACGGCTTCCTCGGCATCGCGTTCAGCGTCGCGGCGATCCTCATCGGCTGCTTCTTCCTGATGCTCGACTTCGACATGGTCGAGCGCGGCATCCAGGCGGGCGTCCCCGCCAAGTTCGCGTGGGCCTGCGCCTTCGCGATCACCAGCAGCCTCGTCTGGATCTACCTGGAGATCCTGCGCCTCCTGGCCATCCTCCAGGGCGGCGACGACTGACCGGCCACCCGCTCATGACGAAGGCCCCGGCGCTTCCCGCGCCGGGGCCTTCGTCATGCCGCCGCTAGCTCAGGCGCTCCAGGACCATGGCCATGCCCTGGCCGCCGCCGACGCACATCGTCTCCAGGCCGAACTGCTTGTCGTGGAACTTCAGCCCGTTGATGAGGGTGCTGGTGATGCGGGCGCCCGTCATGCCGAACGGGTGGCCGATGGCGATGGCGCCGCCGTTGACGTTGAGCTTGTCGTAGTCGACGCCGAGCTCGTCGGCCGACGGCAGGACCTGCGCGGCGAACGCCTCGTTGATCTCCACGAGGTCGATGTCGCCGATCGTCATCCCGGCCAGCGCGAGGGCCTTGCGGCTCGCCTCGACCGGGCCGAGGCCCATGATCTCCGGCGACAGCCCGCTGACGCCGGTGCTGACGACCCGGGCCAGCGGCGTGATGCCGAGCTCGGCCGCCTTGGTGTCGCTCATGACGACGAGCGCCGCGGCCCCGTCGTTGAGCGGGCAGCAGTTGCCCGCGGTGACCGTGCCGTCGGGGCGGAACACCGGCTTGAGCTGGGACACCGCCTCGTAGGTGGTGCCCGCGCGGGGGCCGTCGTCGGTGCTCGCGACGGTGCCGTCGGGCAGCGTGACGGGGGTGATGTCGCTCGCCCAGAAGCCGTTCGCGATGGCCTTCTCGGTGAGGTTCTGGGAGCGGACGCCGAACTCGTCCTGCCGCTGCCGGGACACGCCCTTCAGCCGCGCGACGTTCTCGGCGGTCTGCCCCATCGCGATGTAGACGTCGGGCAGCAGCCCTTCGGCCCGCGGATCGGTCCAGTCCCTGCCGCCCTCGGCGAGCACCGCGGTGCGCGCGTCGGCGTCGGCGAAGAGCGGGTTGGTGGTGCCCTTCGGGCCGTCGGACGAGCCGAACGCGAACCCGCTGACGTGCTCGACGCCCGCCGAGACGATGACGTCGGCCTCGCCGGAGCGGATCGCGTGCAGCGCCATGCGGGTCGTCTGCAGCGACGACGAGCAGTACCGGGTGACGGTCGCGCCCGGGACGGTGTCGAGGCCGAGCAGGACGGCGACGACGCGGCCCATGTTGTAGCCCTGACGGCCGCCGGGCAGGCCGCAGCCGAGCAGGAGGTCGTCGATGGTGGTCGGGTCGAGCTGCGGGACCTTGTCCAGCGCCGCCTTGACCATGGTGGCGGCGAGGTCGTCCGCGCGGAGGTCCTTCAGGGACCCCTTGAACGCGCGGCCGATCGGGGATCGGGCGGTGGCGACGATGACAGCCTCGGGCATTGATGCCTCTTTCCTCGGACCGGGACGGGTAGCCTCAAGTTACCTACCCGTCAGTTCTTAGTCCGTCTCCAGGCGCCGATCCAGAGAACGGTGTGCGGGTCAGCGCCCGTACATACCTGGAATTGTGCCTCCGCCGTCATTGACGCCGTGCAGCGCCCCCTTCTCATCGCGCCAGACGCGCCAGCCGTCCTTCGCGCCGGTGTACCAGGACGGCGGCGGAACGGTCTGGTCGGCGGCGCGGCGGCCTTCGGCGACCTCGTACGGGCAGAGGGAGGCCGTCGGGTAGAAGCCCTTGAGCCCGCCCTTCAGCTTCAGCACGGCGGGTTCGACGGTGCAGAAGCCCCACGTGCGCATCCCGTCGGCGTTGACGGCGTTGCCCTTGAGCAGCGAGTAGGCGGTGCCCTGGCGGCGTCCGGCGAGGAATCCGACGTATCCGAGGTCGTCGGAGAACGACAGCCACCACGGCGTGTCCTGCGGCAGCGCGGAGGCGGGCACGATCGGGCCCTTCGCCCCGGTCTTCGGGTCGAGCCGGGTGAAGCCGCCGTACGCGCCGCGCTTGCCGAGTTCGCGGCCGACGAGCGCGACGGCGGGGCTCGCGCTGGGGTGGACGCGCAGCATGCCGGGCCGCGTCCAGATCCGGCGGCCGTCGGTGAGGCGCAGCGCGAAGTACCCGAACGACGTCAGGCGCGCGCCCTTGCGGTTCGGGCCGACGTAGCCGAGGAGCATCCCGTGCGCGATGCCGGACGCCCATCCGCCGTCGAGGTCGGCGTCGGGCCCGACGGCGGCGGCGAGCGGGAACGCCCACTCGCGGACGCCGGTGACGGCCCCGTAGGCGGCGACCGACGGGCGCGCGGTCCGGCGCAGCAGCACGAGCCGGTCGGCGTCGGCGTGCTGGACCTCCGCGACGCCGGGCACCCGCCACAGCGGTCGCCCGGTCGCCCCTTCGAGGACGGTGAACCGGGCCTTGGCGTTGCCCGCGTCCTCGGTGAGGCAGACGTTCGGGCCGCACTCGGCGGGCCCGAACGTGGAGGTGACGGGCCTGGCCCACCGCTCCAGCCCGTCGCGCGCTTCCCGCGCGACCAGCGCCTTCCTGCCGCCTCCGCGCGGCTCCACCGCGACCACGAGGTCGCCGACGATGGCGGGAGGCTGGACACCCAGCACGTTCGGCCGCCCCGCCATGGTGGCCCGCTCCGTCCACAGCGGCGCGCCGGTGGCGATGTCGTGCACGACGGTCCGCAGCGCGCCCCGCTCGCCGAGCGCGGTGGCGGCGGCGACACCACCGCCCGTCATCGGCCGGCTGACGACGTTGACCTGGGGGTCCGACCAGCGCGTGATGCGGGGGATGTCGTCGCCGCCCTCCTTGGGCGCCGAGCACCCCGGCAGCAGCGCGGCGGCGGACAGCACGCACAGCGCCCGCCTGAGTATTGCCACTTTCGGTGCCTGGACGGCGTCGGAGAGTGTCGGGAGGTGAGCGCGGGCGGCCATTGCTGGTACTCCGAAAGGGTGCGGGGCCCGAGCGGGACTCAGGCCATGCCGGGCGCGACCTCCGGCAGGCTCGGGCCGGAGGGGCGGGGACGGGCGGGAGCCGCTGTCCTGCGGCGCAGCAGCGTGACCCAGCGGGGGGCGCCGTCGCCACGCGCGGCGACCTCGGTGCCCGGCTTCTCGGCGGCCGAGGCCGCGGCGAGGTAGATGGGCAGGACTCCCTCGGCGAACCGGTCCTCGGGTTCGAGGTCCAGTGCGGCCGTCACCGACGGTAGCAGGGCCGCCGCTGCCGCGCCGTAACCTCGCGCGGACGGGTGGTAGCGGTCCGCGGAGAAGAACTCGCCGGGCTCGCGGGCGAAGTCGCGGCCGAGGAGGTCGCCGAGCGACACCGAGCGGCCTCCGGCGCGCACCACCACCACGGTCTGCGCCGCGGCGAGCTGCCGGCTGGTGCGCTGCGCGATCCAGCGCAGCGGCTGGAGCAAGGGCTCGACCGAGCCCAGGTCGGGACAGGTGCCCACGACGACCTGCGCGCCCGCCGCGACGAGCCGCGAGACGCAGCGCTCAAGGTGCCGGACGGACTCGGCGGCGGGGACCCGCGCCGTCACGTCGTTCGCGCCGATCATGATGACGGCTATGTCGGGCACCTCGGCGAGCGCCTTCGTGGTCTGCTCCTCCAGCGCCGCCGACCGGGATCCGGACACCGCGACGTTCGTCAGCCGCACGGGCCGTCCCGCGCTCGCCGACAGCCCCGCGGCGAGCAGGCCCGCGGCGGTGTCGTCGGGCGCGACGACGCCGATGCCCGCGGCCGTGGAGTCGCCGAGCATCGTGAAGGAGAGGGGCTCACCGGGCAGGTGGGCGCCGTAGAGGCCGTCGGTGAAGGGCGGGATGAAGGCCGCCGAGCCCTGGATGATCTTCCGGGCGGCCTTGGCCTCGGCGACGAGCAGCCCGAAGGTCAGCCCGCCCAGCACGGTCAGGCCCCCGCTCCCGAATGCCGCCGCCGTCACGATCCGGCGGGTCGTCAGCGCCCTCAGCATGTGCTCGCTCACCCCTGACGAACTGCGTTAGTGTCGTTTCGGAATCTATCCGAGGCGTCCGGGGGCTCGGAGGCTCCATTGCCGGACGAAACAGTGTCGAAACACCGAAGTTATTCCCTTAATTCGGTCATTTCAGACATTAATCGACGGGCCCGGGGGCGCGCTGTGGCGTCTCCCACAGTGTCCGCAAGGGGGATCCAAGTGCAGGTACACGACTCTCTCGTCTCGCTCATCGGCGACACCCCGCTCGTTCGGCTGCGGAACGTCAGCGAAGGCGTCCGGGGCCAAGTGATCGCCAAGGTCGAGTACATGAACCCGGGCGGCTCGGTGAAGGACCGGATCGCGGTGAAGATGATCGACGCGGCCGAGGCCTCGGGCGCGCTCAAGCCCGGCGGCGTCATCGTCGAGCCGACCTCCGGCAACACCGGCGTCGGCCTCGCCCTCGTCGCCCAGGAACGCGGCTACCGGTGCGTCTTCGTGGTGCCCGACAAGGTGGCGTCCGACAAGGTGAACGTCCTGCGCGCCTACGGGGCCGAGGTCGTCGTCTGCCCGACCGCCGTCGCGCCCGACCACCCCGACTCCTACTACTCGGTGTCCGACAGGCTCGCCGCCGAGATCCCCGGCGCCTGGAAGCCCGACCAGTACGCCAACCCCGGCAACCCGGCCTCCCACTACGAGTCCACCGGTCCGGAGATCTGGGCGCAGACCGACGGGCGGGTCACCCACTTCGTCGCCGGGATCGGCACCGGCGGCACCATCTCCGGCGCGGGCCGGTACCTCAAGGAGGTCTCCGGCGGCCGGGTCCAGGTCATCGGGGCCGACCCCGAAGGCTCGGTCTACTCCGGCGGCTCCGGGCGTCCCTACCTCGTCGAGGGCGTCGGCGAGGACATCTGGCCCGACACCTACGACCGGGACGTCTGCGACGAGATCATCGCCGTCTCCGACAAGGACAGCTTCGCCATGACCCGCCGCCTCGCCCGCGAGGAGGGGCTCCTGGTCGGCGGCTCGTGCGGCATGGCCGTCGTCGCGGCGCTGCGGGCCGCCGCGAAGGCCGGGCCGGACGCGGTCGTCGTCGTCCTGCTGCCGGACGGCGGGCGCGGCTACCTCTCCAAGATCTTCAACGACGAGTGGATGCGCGACTACGGCTTCCTCACCCCCGCGACGGGTGAGGCCACCGTCGGCGACGTGCTGGCCACCAAGGGCGGTGAACTCCCCGAATTCGTGCACGCCCATCCTTATGAGACGGTGCACGCCGTCATCGAACTCATGCGCGAATACGAGGTCTCCCACATTCCCGTCATGAAGGAGGAACCGCCCGTCATGGCCGCCGAGGTCGTCGGCTCCATCAGCGAGAAGGACCTCCTGGCCCTCCTCGTCGCGGGCAAGGCCCGTCCGGAGGACCCGCTGTCCCGGCACATGTCGGACCCGCTGCCGACCCTCGGCTCGGGCGACTCGGTGGCCCGCGCCGTCGAGATCCTGGAGCGCAACGGCGCCGCCGTGGTGCTCGTCGACGGCAAGCCCAAGGGCATGCTCACCCGCCAGGACCTCCTCACCTACCTGGCCGCCTGAGCCGCCTCCCCGGGCCAGGGCACCGTCGCGTAGGTCCACTTCCCGTGCGGCGCGGGCCGCACCCCGTAGGCCGTCGCGAACGCGGCGACCAGGTGCAGCCCGCGCCCGCACTCGTCGTCGAGGGTGAGCGGCCGGACCGCCGGCAGCGCGGGCGCCGCGTCCCACACCTCCACGGTGACGCCCCCGAGCCCCTCGCGCAGGACCCGCAGGTGGAAGCGCGCCCCGGGGATGCCCGCCGAGGCGTTCAGTACCGGTAGGCCACTGGCGAGGTGCCGTTCTTGTGATCGGTCCTTTTCCAGTGGCCCCCGGCCCGAACCGGACGTGCACCTTTCGATGCATCCGGCTCTCCAGCGGTCACTGCGTGAGCTTTTCCGAGGGTCGGCCTTTGTGGATCTGTTCATGGCAGGCGGCGCAGGTGATCAGGGTTTTGCGTCGCATTTTCGCCATGAGTTCATCCCACGCGGGACGCGGGTTTCCGCCGTCGAGTTCTGCAAGACTTCGGATCTGGTGGGTTTCCACCGCTCCGGATTTCAGGCAGAGTTCACATTTTCCGACTCGGAGGCGTTCGATGAGCTGTTTGCCTCTGCGTCGGGAGAGCGGAGATCCCGGCTGGTCATCGAGGACCAGGTACTTCCGTCGGATGAGTGGAATTCCACCGTACCGTGCAACCAGCGGCTTCTGCCCCGCTCGTTCCAGCCTGGCTTCGAAGCACCGGCGTTTCCCATAGGGAGTCATGACGGTCGCCATGTGTTTCCGCGCCGTCTTCGTCACCGTTGTTCCATGCTTCGCTGCCAGGGTTTTCAGGAGCGAGGTCAGCATGACCCAGTTGAGTCTGTCAAATCTCCAGACGTCTGCTGCCATCATGTAGTACTGGACGATGCCCCGGTATTCGGCACCGAACCTGCCGACCAGGTCGTGGTCGCTCAGGTTCCTCATATGATCCAGGTGCCAGGGTTTCCCGTGTTTCAGGTAAGGCTCGCATTTTGCCTTGAGCACCGAGAGCGGCACGCGCAGGCCGATCTTCCCGTTGACGGCGCGTAGACCGCGGTCTACGCGTCCTCCACGAGATATCTTGCCGTTGGCGTACTGGACGGTGATCTCATAGCCGAGGAAATGAGCCGCGCCAGTCTGGGCGTGGGTGATCAGCGTCTTTTGTTCGTTGAGTTCCAGTCCGAGTTCTTCGTGCAGGAATTCGGCGATCCGCTGTTTGATCTCCAGGGCTTCGGATTTCGGTCCGGTGAAGCCGAGAAGGTGGTCGTCCGCGTATCGGATGTACCGGAGTCTCCTGTATCCGGGATCGTTCGGATCGCCGGCCGGAAGAGTGCGGAGCTCTTGACGGAGCCTTCGCACTTCTGCGGTCTCTTGTCGCTCTTTCCTGTAGGCATTGCGTTTCCGGACGCGGTTGATCTCATTCTCGACCGCGTGGTAGGCCGGGTTTTTGGCCCTGGCCCTGCCGCGCGTGTATTCCGGGATCAGGATTGTCTCGACATACCTGTCCAGCCGGTCCAGGTAGATGTTGGACAAGAGTGGAGAGAGCACGCCTCCTTGCGGAGCGCCCGAGAGGGCTCCATGCCATCTCCAGTCTTCGAGATATCCCGCCTTCAGCATCTGTTCGATGAGGCGCAGGAAACGGTTATCGTGGATCTGCTCCCGAAGGATCGAGAGCATGACCTGATGGTCGAGCGTCCCGAAGCAATCAGAGATATCTCCTTCGATGAACCATTTCGTCCCCGTCCAGTTCATGTTCACCTCGGACAATGCCGTGTGACATCCCCGTGCGGGGCGGAAACCATGTGAGCGGCCAGAGAATCGTGGTTCGTAGTACGCTTCCAGAAGGAGGCGGATCACTTCACCGACGATCTTGTCCGACCAGGACGGCAATCCGAGCGGACGTCGTCTCCCGTTCCTTTTCGGGATGTAAACGCGCCGGACGGGCTTGAATCGGTAGCGTTCATGACGGATCGCGTCGATGATCGCTCCGATCTTTGCTTGTGACATGCCATCTGCGGTTTCCCCGCAGGCCCCGGGAGTCATCGCCCCACGATTGGAGTAGATACGCCCGTAGGCCATGAGATACAGGTGCGGGTTGAACAGTTGCCGATAGATCTCCTCACACGGCAGGCCACGCCTGCCGCGCTCACGCAGGACGTCCAGGACTGTTTCGGCACTCTGCATTACGCATACCTCCCAGCAGTGGACTTCCGGACCGCCTGACTTCCTTCGCCCTGTGAACGGATTTCCCGTTCCCCTTGGCAGGTCGTGACTCCTGCGACTACTACGAAGTCTCCGTCACCATAGGGCTCGCGCCCCTTAGGCGATCCCGTGTTCGTCTCTGTCATACGTGTCTAGCACGACTTAGGCGCCCCATTCATCTCCTTGAATTCCCTCGCTGGGAATCGCTCCCTCCCCGAAGGTTGTGCCATAACGCAGTTAATCCAGCACAGGGGAAGGCATCGGTGTCAGGCACGATTTCCGATGGATGCGACACGTTTCATCGACTGGAGATCGGGGTTCAGCCAATACAGGTTTCGCCTTATCGCACGGGCCCCTCAACGCATCGTTCCCATGCCTGGACACGACCGTTGATTTCCTGGCATGCTATGGTCCCTTTTGCCCTTTCGAGCTCCGGTAAGCCATCAGGCCCAGAAACCTCCCTTCAGTTCCTCCCGGCTGCGCCGGGGATATGACAGAGCGCCTCACGGCGCACCCGCGTTCGTGGCCAGCTCCGACACCACGAGCGCCAGCTCGTCGCTGCTCCCGGCGTCGCCTCCTCGCACGCTCACCGCCGCGACGGCCGCCCGCCGCGCGATCGCCACCGCCCCCGGCGAGGCGAGGAACCCGCCGTCGAACAGCGTGTCCCCCGTGGGCGGAAGGGGCGGCTGGACGGGCTGGACGGGCGGCCCGGAACGGGGCGGGAAAGGGCCGGAAGCGTTGCGTCCGGCGTCGTCAAATGTCATGTGAACTCCAGGGTGTGGCGTTTCGGATTTCTGCCACCAAAGCCTGGGCCATCGAATTACGCTCAGGGAGCCGGACGGATGGTGACCGGCCGAACACCCACTGAGGGGGCGGTGAGATGTCCCAAATAACCCATCTCCCGGAGCCGCAGGGCAGCCTGCACTCCCATTTCGCCACGACCCTGCGCGTCGTGCGCCAGCTCAAAGGCGCCACCCAACTCGAAACCGCGAAGGCCATCTTCGTGGCCCGCGAGACCTACACCGGCTGGGAGAACCAGCGATCCCTCCCGGATGAAGAGAACTGCACGGCCCTTGACGAGTTCTTCGGCACCGGCCCGCTCATCAAGGACCTCCGCGAGCACTGCCAGCGGGAGCACCTCGCGAGCTGGTTCGAGTTCTTTCTCGGCCACGAGGCCACGTCCGTAGAGATCCGCACCTACGAACCGGCATACGTTCCCGGCCTGCTCCAGACCGAGGGTTATATCCGCATCACCTCCACTTCCGGGCAGGTCAATGAGGAGGACATCGCGCGGCGGCTGTCTCGCGCGGCGATCCTGCACAGGGATGAGGACCCGCCGCATCTCTTCGCGGTGATCGAAGAAAGTGCGTTGCTCCGCTCCCTGGGGAACCGGGAGGCGATGCGCGAGCAGCTCCGGCACCTCCTCGCGATGAGCGCGCTGTCTCACGTGCACATCCAGGTCGCGCCCATGGACGCGCAATGGCATCCCGGATTCAACGGCGCGCTCACCGTCTTCACGACGCCTGAGATCAAGCGCGTCGGATACGTGGAGGCGCAGTTCGGCGGTCGTGTCATCCAGGGCCAGCATGAGAGCTGGCGGCTCTCGGTACGATTCGATGAGATTCGAGGCGCTGCTCTCTCCGAGGACGCGTCCCGCGAACTCATCCGGCACATCATGGAGACGATGCACGATGATCGAGTGGCGTAAGAGCAGTCGCAGCCAGGGCAACGCCCAGGGCAACTGCGTCGAGGTCTCCACCAACGCTTCCGCAGTCACCCTGATCCAGGATTCCAAGGCCCCGGGTCCCCACCTCACCCTGACCCCCGCCGACCTGGCCGCCTTCGTGGCCCGTATCAAGTCCGGCAACCTGGACCTCTGACCTCATCGGACCCCGCAGTAACGCGCGGGGTCCTCGCATTAACCCCCGCCGGTCAGAAGAAGTGCGAGAAGCCTGAAATCAGGGCAAGCAGGACAACCCAGACGGCCAGCCGGTGGCTGACCTTGGCCCGCTCGTCGAACCAGAACGCGACAAGGCCGAAGCACGCGGCCGCGACCAGCGGCCCGACCACCGCGAACCCGAGCGCGGACCCCGGCCGCTCGGTGGACATCATGAGCCCGGCGAGCACGATCCCGGTGAGCATGACCCCGAGCACCACCACCTCGCGGGTCCGATCCCCGTCCAGCCCCGCCCGCCGCACGAGAAGCCACGAGAAGACCAGGAAGCCCACCGCCCCGCACGGGACCCCCACCATGGCCGAGGCCAGCCCGGTGAAGTCCATGTCGTCCGGCATGCCACGCCCACTATCGCCTTCGATCGCGCGCCCGATCCCGTAGACCAGCAACGCCAGCACCCCGGCCGCCACCGCCGCCGCCCCGCCCGCGCCCCCGGCGAACCCGGCTCTCCTGACCGCCACCCCATACCTGTTCGACATTCCGCGATCCTCCCATTCCCGCACCTCCGCGCAAGCCCCGATATGCACAGAATTTCCCCGGAATGGCGGTCCTGACCGGCCGCGTTCCATTCTTAACGCGAACTACACGACCAGTCCCAACGCGTCCACCGCGTGAACGGTTCACGGCGGTCGAACCGGGCGCGATATCCCCATGAAAAGCTTCAAGGGTGAGGCTGAAGCGAACCCCTGAAGACGGCCGTCACCGCGCACCGACTCGGTGATGAGGATGCCCTTGCTTTCAGCGGTTGACAACCCCTGACTTACCACCCCGAGTCCCCGACATCCCACCTGCCTGCCCATGCTCCGACGCCAGAGGTCGCCCCTCCTCCAACGGCGCCGCCCCCTCCCCGCCGTCCATCGCACGCCGCCGCCACGCACCACCTAAGGAAAGCAGGCCGGGCGAAATATCAGTGTCATCCGGCTTCAAGGAACTCCACAAGCCGCCAGACATCGCTGACAGCCTCTCCTCACATCTGGGCCCAGTCGGGAGCTGCCGGGCGCGCTGCCGCGCTGCGCAGAGGCCGGCCGCGAAGTCTTGGAAGCTCGTGCGCCCCTTGGTCCAGCCGGGCAGGAGCCGTTTCAGCTCCTTCTCGACCTCTCCGGCATGCTGAAAAGGACGCCGGTGATCGACATGATGCAGGAGGAGCCAGAAGTCGAAGCACGGTGCCGACAGGGCGAGCCGAACGCCCCCGGCCTCTGCCGCGTCGAGCATCCTGCTGGTCAATTCGGGATCGAGTTCGGTGTCCAGCACGCACCAGATCGCGTCGTAGTCGTCTGAGCGTCGCGCCCCTGCGGCCTTGACGATTCCCACGTGGTCCCGACCGTTCAATTCGATCACTTCGAGGTGCAGGCCGCGTCGCCTCAGCCCCTTGAAGTAGCCGACCTCCGTCAGCCCTTCGCCTATGACGAGGTAGCGGGGCCTTTCCCGGCGGGGGCCACGGCGCGGGTTCAGAGAGGTCGTTCTTGCGGCGTTCTGCCTGGAGCCACGACCATCAGGCTTGGGGGTCCGGGGGGACATCGTCAGCGGCTCCACGTCGGGCCAAGGTCGTCAGGATGAGTTCATCCGTGACCATCGGTACCGCACCGTATCGTCCAGCCAGGTAGCGCAGCCCTCGGTTTTCATCTTTACGTGGTTTGAACTCGGTAAGAGGAAAAAGTTCGGTTCGCCCGCACTCGTCCTTCTCGGTGAACCAGATCTGGTCCCGTTGCAGGACTTCTTTGCCCTGAATACGGCCCAGCAGGGCGGCGTCATGCACGCTGAAGATCAGCTGCGTGCGCTGCGGGTTCGTCTCGGGTGATTGGAACAGCTCGATCAGATGTGCAGAGACGTACGGGTGCAATGACGCGTCGAGTTCGTCGACGACGAGGGTCCCGCCCTGGCGCAGCGCTCGGAAGATGGGCAGGCTCAAGGAGTAAAGGGTTCGAGTGCCCGCGGACTGGTCGCGGAGCCCGAGCCGGCTGGTTCCGTTTTCGCCGCGATGCCGGAACACGATCGTTCGGTTCCGTTCCGACGGGAAGTCCGCGCCGCCGGTCGACTTCATGCGCGCCGCGAACTCGTCATCGGTCTCCTCGATGACCTCGGCTTCCTCGATTCCGGTGTCGGCCGCGCGCAGCAGACCGGTGAGCCAGGGGAGATAGGACTCGTCGCTCTCCCGCGGACGCCTTTCCTTGAGGATCGGAAACATCGGGGAGCCCGCTTGCTTCCACGTCGTCATGGCGAGGAACCAGTCGTAGACCGGGTGCACCTGGGTCTGCCGGGCTCGAGCCGCGACGGAGAGGAAGAGCACGTTGGAGTCGACGAGTTCCGCCACGCTCTTCATGGTCTCGGCTGTATGGGCGCCCCATGTGTAGGCGTCGAGCTTCCGGTGGAAGATTTTGCGGCGGCGCCCCCGCGGGTGGCTGTACATCCACTCTTCGGTCACGCGTCGGTCGTCGACGCAGAAGCCGTACTCGTACCGGATCCCCGATGCCTCGATCGCGGTGCCGGGGCGCGGCTCATGATCGGGTTCGTTGAGCAGCAGGTCGACCACGTACCACGAGTCCTCATGGGCTGCGGCGGGATCAAGAGAGAACGGTCGCCGCCCCAAGCCGAAGCCGTGTGAGCTCCTGCTGAACGAACTGTCGACCAGATGGCGCATGTAAGTCAGCGCGTCGAGGACGTTGGACTTTCCGGAGGCGTTGGGGCCGAAGATGCCTGCCACCGGTACAGGCCCCCGGACGCCTTCCTGGCCGTCTCCTTGATACACGCGAGTGAGGAGGAGATGCTGTTCGTCGCGCAGTGACCGATGATTGGCCGCGCGGAAACTCAGCAGCATGGATCCTCCGATCCCGTCTCAGCGCTAGCCTTACCCGCCCTGGTGCGAAAATCCCTCAGCAAGCTGTTGCAAACAGTACGCGGTGCCGTGCGGCGTCCTGGGGTGAACCGCTGGAAGCGGTCGGGCGGGGGTTGAGGCCGCGCGACCGCTTCCAGGGGCGGTCAGCTGCCGGTGAGCTCGGATTCGGTGGGGCGGGTGAGGTCGGGGGTGGATGGGGTCTTGGCGCGGTCGGCGTGGCCGGGCCACCAGGCGAAGTGGCCCAGGAGGGCGGTGATGCCGGGGACCAGGAAGACGGACATGACGAACGCGGCCAGGGTGATGCCGATGGCCACGCCGAAGCCCATCTGCTGCATCATCGCGACCGGGGCCAGGATGAGGGCGGCGAAGGTGCCGGCGAGGATCAGACCGGCGGCCATGACCGTCGGGCCGCCGTGTTCGACGGCCAGCGCCGCCGCCTTCTTCGGTTCGTGGCCTTCTCGGGCCTCCTCGCGGAGGCGGGCGGTCATGAGGATGTTGTAGTCGGTGCCGATCGCCAGGACGAAGAGGTACAGAATGATCGGGAGCTGGAAGGTCAGGCCCGGCTTGCCCATGGCGAACTGGAACAGGTAGACCGAGGCGCCGATCGTCGCCGCGAAGCCGAGCAGCACCGCGGGCACCAGGTAGAGCGGCGCGATGAGGCTGCGCAGCTGCAGGGCGAGGATCAGCGCGATGAGCAGCGCCGCCACCGGCAGGATGACCGAGAGGTCCCGGTTGTTGACGGCGTTGATGTCGGCGAACAGCGCAGTCTGCCCGCCCACGTAGGCCTTGACGCCCGATGGCTCGATCTTGTGCACGGCAGGGCGCAGCTCGTCCTTGACGAGCGTGATCGCCTCGTTCGCCAGCGGGTTCTCCTTGAGCAGGAGGTCCACGCGGGCGATGGCCTGGGTGGACTGGCCCGGGATGGCGGGCTGCACCTGGCCGACGCCCGGCAGCGACTTGGCCTTCTCGCCGAACTCCGCGAGCTGCTGCGCGGTGAGCGCTGCGCCGCTCTCGCTCTTCAGGAACACCTGGACCGGCGTGGTCAGGCCGGGCGGGAAGCCCGTCTGCATGTCCTCGACGGCCTTCGCGGACTCCGTGTCCTGCGGGAAGCCCGCCTGGAAGTCGTAGTCGGCCTTGAACGACAGCGCGCCCGCGGCCAGCGCGATCAGCACCGCGCCGGACGCGACCGCGGACAGCACAGGCCGACCGCCGACGAGCTTGCCGAGCTTGCGCGCGGTGTTGCCCTCCGGCTGCGTCTTCCAGGACTTGGACGGCCAGAAGACCGCGGTGCGCATCAGCGAGACGAGCGCCGGGATGAGGGTCACGCCCGTGACGGCCATCGTGAGGACGGTGATCGCCAGAGCGGGTCCCCAGGCGGTGAACGCCTCGAACTTCGCCAGCAGCAGCACCAGGAACGCCACCGCGACGGCGGCGGCGGCCGAGGCGATGACCTCGCCGACCCGCTCCACCGCGGTGATCATCGCGGTCTTCGGGTCGTCGCCCGCGCGCAGCCGCTCCCGGTAGCGGAACATCAGGAACAGGTAGTAGTCGGCGCCGATGCCGAACAGCACGATGACGATGACGAGCGACAGCGACTGGTCGGCCGCGAAGTCGAAGATTTTCGCCGCTATCGCCACCAGGCTCGTGGCGACCGCCGACGTGAACCCGATGACCACGAGGGGCAGGAAGGCCGCCAGTGGCGCGCGGAAGATGAGCAGGATCAAACCGACGATCAGCACGAACGTCGCGATGCTCACGATCTCCGTGGACTTGGTGAACGAGTCCTCGTTGTCGGCGAACATGGCGACGTCGCCGCCGACCTTGGCCTCCAGCCCGGTGCCCTGGAGCTGCCCTGGCAGGGCCTCGCGGACCTCCCGGACCGCCTTGATCCAGCTCTCCTGCGCCTTCAGGTCGGTTCCCGTCATCGAGACCGAGACGACCTGGATGAGCTTGTTGGGGGAGACCGCCTGCGGCCCGGTGACGATGCCGGTGACGCTTTCGGGCTTGGGCAGCTTGCCGGCGATCTCGGTGACCTTGGCCACATCGGCCTCGGTGAGCGCCGCCGCATCAGACCGCTTGATGACGATCAGCGCTGAGGCGGCCTCCTGCTGCGGGAACGCATCGGCCGCGATCTTCATGGCCTGGACGGACTCGTAGGAGGAGGGAAGGAAATTGGCCTGGTCGGCCTCGGTGTCGAGTTTGGGGGCGAAGGCAATGATGAGTGCCGCCGTGACCAGCCACGCGGCGATGGTCCACCACGGATGCCTGACGACGGCATTCCCCAGCCGTCCGAACATGTTGATAGGGCCTCTCTCGGGTAAGGGACGCGCTGCCAGATCACAAGTTAGCGAGAAGGGCCGACATGCCGAAAAAGTTATCCACAGCTCTGGAAAACCCTGTGGAAAACCCGAGATGACGCCCGCCCCATCGTCAACCTGAGGTTGACGACACCCTAAGCCGTCGGCACCCGGCGGCACAACGTGCTCAGTACTGAGATCCACCGCCCTACCTCGGGCGGACCTCCACCTCCTGAAGGAGGAGGAGCCTTAGCCTTGCGGGCATGAACGCACGGGGAAACACACAGGGCTTCGAGACGCTCGCGATCCACGCGGGGCAGGAGCCGGACCCGGTGACGGGCGCGGTAGTCCCGCCCATCCACCAGGTCTCCACCTTCAAGCAGGACGGGATCGGCGGCCTGCGCGGCGGCTACGAGTACAGCCGCAGCGCCAACCCCACCCGCACCGCCCTGGAGGAATGCCTCGCCGCCCTCGAAGGCGGCGTGCGCGGCCTGGCCTTCGCCTCCGGCCTCGCCGCCGAGGACGCGCTGCTGCGGACGGTGTGCCGCCCCGGATCGCACGTCGTCATCCCCGGCGACGCCTACGGAGGCACCTACCGCCTCTTCGCGAAGGTCTACGCGCAGTGGGGCGTCGAGTTCACCCCCGTCCCGCTCGCCGACCTCGCCAGGGTCCGCGCCGCGATGCGGCCCGAGACCGTCGCGATCTGGGCCGAGACCCCGACGAACCCGCTGCTCGGCATCGCCGACATCGCCGGGCTCGCCGAGATCTCCCGCACGGCCGACGCGCTGCTCGTCGTCGACAACACCTTCGCCAGCCCGTACCTGCAGCAGCCGCTCGCGCTGGGGGCCGACGTCGTCGTGCACTCCACGACGAAGTACATGGGCGGCCACTCCGACGTCGTGGGCGGCGCCCTCGTCACCGGCGACGAGGAACTCGGCGCGCGCCTCGCCTACCACCAGAACGCGATGGGCGCGGTCGCCGGGCCGTTCGACTCGTGGTTGACGCTGCGCGGCATCAAGACGCTCGGCGTGCGGATGGACCGGCACTGCGCCAACGCCGAGAAGGTCGCCGACCTGCTCTCGCGCCACCCGAAGGTGTCCCAGGTCCTCTACCCGGGCCTGGCCTCGCATCCCGGGCACGCGGTCGCGACCCGCCAGATGAAGGGCTACGGCGGCATGGTCTCGTTCCGCATGGGCACCGAGGCCGAGGCCGTCAAGGTCTGCGAGTCCACCGAGCTGTTCATCCTGGGCGAGTCCCTCGGCGGCGTCGAGTCCCTCATCGAGCACCCCGCCCGCATGACCCACGCCTCAGCCGCCGGCTCCCCCCTCGAAGTCCCCGCTGACCTGGTCCGCCTCTCCATAGGCATCGAATCCGCCGAAGACCTCCTCGCGGACCTGGAACAAGCACTGGCCTGAGAACCCAGGACCACCCCGCGAAACCCCGCGCGGCCCCCGCAAAGGAGCCGTTTCCAGGGAGCGCCGCCAGGCGCGGCCGCGCACGTGATCGGGCGCCCTTGGGCTGCCCCGTAGGCCCCAGGGCCGGAGGGGCAGCCCAGGGCGCGCAAGCGCCCGATCATCGCCGCGCCGAAGGCGCGGCAATCAATCAGCGTGCCAGTACGACTCTCCTTCGTAGACGAGGGCGGCCGCGCCGACGAGGCCTGCGGTCTGGCCGAGGGCGGCGGGGACCACGCGGACGTGGCGGGCGAATTCCATGCGGGCGTGGGCTCGGAAGGTCTCTTCGAGGGGGTTGAAGAGGAGGGGTCCGGCCTGGGCGAGGCCGCCGCCGATGGCGACGACGTCCAGGTCGCACAGGTGGGTGGCGGAGGCGATGCCGATGCCGAGGGCGCGGCCCGCGCGCTTCATGGCGGCGACCGCGATGGGGTGGCCGCGCGCGGCGTCGGCGGCGAGGTCGCGCGCGCTGGCGAGGTCCTGCTCTTGGCGCCACCCTTCGGCCTGCGCCCAGGCCGCGAGGGCGGGTCCGCGCGCGATGGCCTCCAGGCAGCCGCGTCCTCCGCACGCGCACGGCATGCCGCCGGGGTCGACGACGATGTGCCCGATGTGGCCGGCGTTGCCGCTGGCCCCGTCGATGAGCCTGCCGCCGAGGATCAGTCCGCCGCCGACTCCGGTCGACACGACCATTCCCAGCACGTTGTCGGTGCCTTTGCCCGCGCCGCGCCAGTGCTCGGCGACGGCGACGGCCACGGCGTCGTTGTGGACCCGGACGGGCAGCGACGGGTAGCGCTCGCGCAAGCGCGCCCGCAAAGGGAAGTTCCGCCAGCCCGGCATGTTCAGGGGGGAGACCTCGCCGGCCGGCCACTGCATGGGCCCGCCGCAGCCGACGCCCACACCGATGAGGTCTGTTTCTGGGAGTTTGTCGAGGAGGGCCTCGACGAGGCGCCAGAGGCCTTCGGCGTCGACCTTGGGTGTTTCGGCCCTTTCGTAGGATTCGACCCGTCCTCCCGGATCGACGATCCCCACGGCCATCTTCGTGCCGCCGATGTCTATGGCTAGAACGCGCTCATCGCCCATGCGCTGTCCTTCCGTTTTTATGTTTGCCGTGCGCCGGCTCCGGCCTTCCGGAGAGTTCCGAAGGCGAGGATGGAGGCCGTGAACCCGTGCACGTGATTGCGGCCGGCGACCGGCCCTATCTCGCCGTCGGCGAAGAATCCGCCGACGGATCCGAACCCGTCCAAGGCCCGGATGTCGTGGTCGGAGCCGCCGAACATGGCGCGGCCCCGCCCGTTGCAGGAGAAGAGGAGGGCGCCTTCCACGGGGCCCACGTCGAAGCCGCGCACGAGGGCGGCGAGGTCGTGGTCGGCCGCGCCGGCGTCCCGCACCTGGAACCGGACGGTCTGCCCGGTCTGCACGACGTCCCCGACGGCCAGCGCACCGGTGTCGGGGTCGACGCCGACGACGCCGCGCACCAGGAAGTCGCCCTGTTCGTGCTGGTCGGCGTACTCGTCCATGGCGACGCCGATGAGCAGGCCTTCGGCGGCGAGTTCCCGTTCCGTTCCGGAGAGGTTCGCCACCACCTCTTCTAGTTTGTCCAGGGCGGGGGAGCCCGCCAGTTCGAAGAGGATGTTCTGTTCGGCGCTGGTGACGGTCATGAGCGGCCCGATGGGTCGAGCGCCCTGGCTGAGCAGGGTCGTCGCCTCCACGGGCCCTCCGATGACCACCCCAACGGCCCCGGATTCGATGATCTTGTCGTCGACGAAGAGTCGTGACTCGCCTGGACCGCCGCCGGCGAGCCCGCCCACGAGGGGCAGCCCTGGCAGGACCTCCTCGGACCGTTCGACGAAGGCGTCCACGGGGAAGGTGTGAGGGTCGGCGAGGAGGATGCCGACGACGTCGTCGGCTTCGGCTTCGGGCATGCCGACGACCACGAGGCGGTCTTCGGCGCGCAGGGTCTCCAGCTCGAACGGGGTGAGCCGGGCGCCGGGCAGGATCGCCGCCCACGCGGCGACGGCCCCCACCTCGCCCAGTTCCTGGAGTTCCCGCTCGATGCCCCGGCCGCCGCCGATCACGCCTTGGGCGCTGCACCCCAGGACGGTCCTGGCGTCGCTGACCTCCATGGCGCGGCGGGCGGCCTGATCGATCTCGGCCGGATCCGATCCGCTCACGAACACGCAGAGCAGATCGGCCCGCCCGTCAAGGGCCCGGGTCGCCTGCCGGACGGCTTCCTCCGCCGCGGCGGCGAGGTCCAGCCCCGTCGCGAGTCCGTCCCCGAAACGAGTCATACCTTCGATTCAACCGGGCGTCACGTCTTTTCGAAACCACTCCCATGTAAACAGTGCGGACGGGACATCGGGGACGTAGTCTCGTTTAGGTGTCTTCTCAACCGCGTGAGGCCGCTCTCGGCGCGCTACTCGACTCCGGACATGTTCACCGCTCGGTCAAGGCAGAGCTGCGTACGAACCTGTTGTCACGATTGAAATCCGGCGAATCGCGTTTTCCGGGAATCGTCGGTTTCGATGAGACGGTTCTGCCCCATGTCGAACGGGCTCTGCTCGCCGGGCACGACCTGGTGCTCCTGGGAGAGCGCGGGCAGGGCAAAACGCGTCTGATCCGGACCGTTTCCGGCCTTCTCGACGAGTGGACTCCGGCCGTCGAAGGCTGCGAGATCAACGACCATCCGTATGCGCCCGTGTGCACACGGTGCATAAGGCTGGCGGCGGAGGCGGGGAACGACCTTCCGATCGTCTGGAGGCACCGCGACGAGCGCTATGCCGAGAAGCTCGCCACCCCGGACACGTCCGTCGGCGACCTCATCGGCGACGTCGACCCGATCAAGGTCGCGCAGGGCCGCACCCTCGGCGACCCCGAGACCGTCCACTACGGCCTCGTGCCCCGCACCAACCGGGGGATCTTCGCCGTCAACGAGCTGCCCGACCTCGCCGAGCGCATCCAGGTGGCCCTGCTCAACGTGCTGGAGGAGCGCGACGTGCAGATCCGCGGCTACGCGCTGCGGCTTCCCCTGGACGTCCTGCTCATCGCCTCGGCCAACCCCGAGGACTACACGAACCGCGGCCGGATCATCACCCCGCTCAAGGACAGGTTCGGCGCGGAGATCCGCACCCACTACCCGCTGTCCCTGGAGACCGAGGTCGACCTGATCGGCCAGGAGGCCGAACTCGTCGCCGAGGTGCCCCGGCACCTGATGGAGATCCTCGCCCGGTTCACCCGGAACGTCCGGGAGTCCAAGGCGGTCGACGCGCGGTCCGGCGTGTCCGCCCGGTTCGCGATCGCCGCGGCCGAGACCGTCTCGGCGGGCGCCGCCCGGCGGGCCGCGATCACCGGCGAGGAGACCGCCGTCGCCCGCGTCGCCGACCTGCCCGCGATCGTGCCGAGCCTCATGGGCAAGGTCGAGTTCGAGGTCAGCGAGGAGGGCCGCGAGCAGGAGGTCATGGAGCACCTGCTGCGCCGCGCGGTCGCCGAGACGTTCCGGCGCAGGATCGGCGGCGCCGACCTGTCCGGGCTGCTGGAGCGGTTCGACGCGGGCGAGACCGTCGAGGTCGGCGAACTCGTCGCCGCGGGCGACCTGCTGACCAGGCTCGGCCCGGTGCGCGGCCTCGCCAAGATCATGTCCGCGCTGGACCTCGCCGGGGACTCGCCGGGCCAGGCCGCCGCCGCGATCGAGTTCGCGCTGGAGGGCCTGTACCTGACGCGCCGACTGTCCAAGGACGCCTCCGGCGAAGGCTCGACCTACCGGCTCTGACCGCACTTTCCGCCCGCCGCGGGGCCTGCCCCGCGGCGGGGGACCGCGAGGGGGAACGTTGAGATACCGCTACGGCCAGTACCGCGAGGGCCCCGACCCGCTGGCCCCGCCCTTCGACGTCCGCGAGGCCCTGGACGCCGTCGGCGACGACGTCATGAACGGCTCCGACGTCTCCGAAGCGCTCCGGCGCCTCCTGCGCAGGGGCGCGGGGGAGGGCAGGCAGGGCCTCGACGACCTGCTCCGCCAGGTCCGGGAGCGGCGCAGGGAGCTGCGCGAGCGCGGAAGGCTCGACGGAGTCCTGGAAGAGGCCAGGGCCCTGCTGGACACCGCGATCGGGCAGGAGCGCGCCGAGCTGTTCCCCGACCCGTCGGACGACGCGCGCCTGCGCGAGGCCGAACTCGACCAGGTGCCGTCCGACACTGCCTCGGCGGTCCGGGCGCTGCGCGACTACGAGTGGCGCTCCGACGCGGCCCGCCAGACGTTCCAGCGGCTCAAGGACATGCTGCGCGACGACGTCCTCGACGCCCAGTTCCAGGGCCTCAAGCAGGCTCTCCAAGGCGGCGACCCTGCCGAGACGGCAAGGGTCAAGGACATGATGGCCGCGCTCAACGCGATGCTGGACGCCGACGCGCGCGGCGAGCACCGTCAGCAGGACTTCGAGGAGTTCATGGCGGAATACGGGGACTTCTTCCCCGACGCTCCGCAGACCCTCGAAGAGCTCGTCGACTCCCTGGCCCGGCGCAGCGCCGCCATGAACCGGCTGATGAACTCCCTCAGCCCCGAGCAGCGCGCCGAACTCGCCCAGCTGATGGCCGAGTCGCTCCAGGACGCCGGTCTGGAAGCCGAGATGTCCCGGCTCGGCGACGCGCTGCGCGGCCGCCGCCCCGACCTCGACTGGACGGGCGGCGAAAGGATGAGCGGCGAGGACCCCCTCGGCCTCGGCGACGCCACGAGCGCGCTGGCCGACCTCGCGGATCTCGCCGACCTCGAATCGGCGCTCCGCCAGGACTACCCGGGCGCGAGCCTCACCGACGTGGACGAGGAGGCGGTCCGCCGCGCCCTCGGCCGCAACGCCGTCGACGACCTCGCCGAACTGCGCCGGATCGAGAACGAGCTCCAGCGCCAGGGCTACGTCTCCCAGGAGAAGGGCCGCCTGGAACTGACGCCCAAGGCCGTCCGCCGCCTTGGCGACACCGCCCTGCGCCGCGCCTTCTCCCAGCTCGCGGGCGGGCCGCGCGGCGACCACGCGCAGCGCGACGCGGGCCAGGCGGGCGAGATGACCGGAACCTCCCGGCCGTGGCGGTTCGGCGACGAGCAGCCCCTCGACGTGGTCCGCACCGTCACCAACGCGGTGCTGCGCGACCCGTCGAACATCGCCCTGACGCCCGACGACTTCGAGGTGCACGAGACCGAGAACCGCACGGCCGCCGCCGTCTGCCTCCTGGTCGACCTGTCCTACTCGATGGTCATCAACGGCACCTGGGCGCCCGCCAAGCAGACGGCGCTGGCCCTGCACACGCTGGTGAAGTCGAAGTTCCCGCGCGACGCCGTCCAGATCGTCGGCTTCAACAACTACGCCAGGCCCCTGACGCCCGAGCAGATGACCTCGCTCAACTGGGACATGGTCCAGGGCACGAACCTGCACCACGCCCTTCTCCTCGCGGGCCGCCACCTCGACGCCCACCCCGACTTCGACCCGATCGTCATGATCGTCACCGACGGCGAGCCGACCGCCCACCTCCGCCCCGACGGCCGCTACCTCTTCGACTACCCGCCGTCCCCCGAGACCCTCGTCCTCACCTTCGCCGAGGTCGACAAGATGACGCGGCGAGGCGCCACCCTCAACATCTTCATGCTCGGCGACGAACCCCGCCTCATCGCCTTCGTCGACGAGATCGCCCACCGCAACGGCGGCCGGGTCTTCACCACCGACGCCGACGAACTCAGCGTCCAGGTCGTCAGCGACTACCTGAGCACCCGCACCCCCCGCCGCACTCGCCGCTGACCTTTACACGCCCGGCAGCCGGAACGTCGTGTCGTGGGGGAGGGTGAGGAGGGTGTGCGTGGAGGTCGTGGTGAGGATGAGGGTGGGTTCGCCGCAGGACGGGCAGCGCATGACCGCGCCGGGGGCGTCGAGGTAGACGGTGCTCTCGGGGAGGGCCGCCGGGTGGTGGCAGGAGCCGCAGAGGCCGGTGGCGAGCGTCATGTCGGGGAGGAAGACGCGGCTCAGGGAGGCCGCCAGGGCGTTGCCGTCGAGGAAGTCGGACATGGTGTGGCCTCCGGTCAGCCGAAGCGTTCGGTGCGGATCGAGGACGCGGGGTGGCCCGCGTGGAGGAGAAGGGTGGTGACCGCCTCCACGAAGGAGGTCGGGCCGCAGACGTAGACGGCGGGGGAGAGGGACGGCGGGAGGCCGTGCGCGGCCAGGTCGGCGGCCGTGAGGCGGGCCGGCGGGCGAGCCGAGCCCTCGGGGGCGCGGCGGGTGTAGGCGAGGAAGACCTCGCGGTCCAGGCCCTCGGCCGGGGCAGTCATGTCGGCGGCGAAGTACAGCTCGGCGGGCGAGCGCAGCGAGTAGATCACGCGCAGCGGGGCCGAGCCGTGGACCTGGGCGAGCATCATGGCGCGCAGCGGGACGATGCCGGAGCCTCCACCGATGAGGACGGCGGGCTCGGCCGCGCCGGGACGCCGCACGAACCAGCCGCCGACGGGGCCGAGCATCTCCACCGAGGCGCCGACGGGGAAGTCGTCGACCAGGTAGGTGGAGACCTCGCCGTCGGCGACCCGCTGGACCGTCAGCTCCACCCGGTCGCCGCGCGCGGGCGCGGCGACGGAGTAGCTGCGGGTGGCCTGGTAGCCGTCGTCGGCGGTGAGCCTGACGTCGACGTGCTGGCCGGGCAGGTGGCCGGGCCAGCCCGGCACGTCGAAGACCAGGGTCCGGGCGCTGGCGTTCTCCCGCCGCTCCGCGGTGAGCCTGGCCCGCCGCCAGGCGGGCGCGCCCTCCCGGACGGCCGTGTCCGTCGCCTCCTCGGTCATCAGGCCCCCTCGGTCATCAGAAGGCCCCGTACCGCTGCTCGCGCCACGGGTCGCCGTGGTTGTGGTATCCGGCGCGCTCCCAGAAGCCCGGCTCGTCGTGGGTGAGCAGGCGCAGGCCGCGGATCCACTTGGCCGACTTCCAGAAGTACAGGTGCGGCACGACAAGCCGCGCGGGACCGCCGTGCGCGGACTGCAGCGGCAGCCCGTTGTAGCCGTGCATGACCCACGCCTTGCCGCCGGTCAGCTCGGGCAGGGGCACGTTGGTGGTGTAGCCGCCGTAGCAGTCGGCCACGGCGTGCGTCGCGGACGTCTCCAGCCCGCTCAGCAGGACGTCAAGGGAGACGCCCCGCCAGCGGGTGTCGAACTTCGACCACCGGGTGACGCAGTGGATGTCGAACGTCGGCTCCTCCTGCGGGAGGTCGAGGAACTCCTGCCAGGTCCAGACCCGCTCCTCGCCGGTCTCGGTCCGCACGGTGAACCGCCAGAAGTCGGTGTCCACGCGCGGGGTCGGACCGGCCGACAGCACCGGGAAGTCCTCGGTGAGGTACTGCCCGGGCGGCAGCCTGTCGGCCCGGCTTCCGCCGTCTGATGACGCACGCCGGCGGAAGCCGGGAGACAGTTCGCTCAAGGGATCAGCCCTTTCCCACACCCGAAGCGATCCGGTCGCCTACGGGCTTGTCGATGTTGCGCCAGTATTGGACGGCCCGCTCCAGCACCGGGTCGGAGACGCCGTTCTTGAGGTGGCCCACGACGTTCGAGACGAGCCGTTCCCTCGCCGCGTCGTCCATGACGTCGTTGATGAGCGCCTTCGGCTGGACGAAGTCGTCGTCGTCCTTGTGCAGGGTCGCCGCCTCGCGGACGAGTTCGGCGTTCTCCACGAGCCAGCTCGCCATGTCCTGCCCCGCCTGGACGGCCGCGTCCGGGCCGCCGTAGGAGTTCGGGTGGTAGGGCGCGGCGACGTTCGCGGGGAACTGCCGCATCGGCCCGTCCTTCGCGTAGGACGCGACTTCGGTGCCGCGCGGCCGGTTGGGCGGCAGCTCGTTGTAGTTCACCCCGATCCGGTACCGGTGCGTGTCGGGGTAGGAGAACAGCCGGCCGAGCAGCATCTTGTCCGGCGACGGCCCGATGCCCGGCACCAGGTTGGACGGCTCGAACGCGGCCTGCTCGATGTGGATGTGGTAGTTCTCCGGGTTCTCGTTCAGCGTGAACCGGCCGACCTCGATCAGCGGGTAGTCGCCGTGCGGCCAGACCTTGGTGAGGTCGAACGGGTTGAACCGGTACGACGCGGCGTCCTCGTACTCCATGATCTGCATCTTCAGCGTCCACGAAGGGAAGTCGCGGCGCTTGATCGCCTCGTACAGGTCGCGGATGTTGTGGTCGGGGTCCTCGCCCGCCATCGCGTCGCCCTCGGCCTGGGTGTAGAACTCGTTGCCCTGGTCGGTGAGGAAGTGGTACTTCACCCAGAAGCGCTTGCCCGCGGAGTTGACCCACATGTAGGTGTGCGAGCTGAAACCGTCCATGTGGCGCCAGTCGCGCGGGATGCCGCGGTCGCCCATCAGCCACGTCACCTGGTGGGACGACTCGGGCGACAGCGACCAGTAGTCCCACTGCATGTCGTTGTCGCGCAGGTGGGTGACGGGGTGGCGCTTCTGCGAGCGGATGAAGTCCTGGAACTTCATCGGGTCGCGCATGAAGAAGACCGGCGTGTTGTTGCCGACCATGTCGTAGTTGCCCTGCTGCGTGTAGAACTTCAGGGCGAAGCCGCGCGGGTCGCGCCACGAGTCGGGCGTGCCCAGGTCGCCGGCGACGGTCGAGAAGCGCGCGAGCATCGGCGTCCTGCGGCCCGGCTGGAACAGGTCGGCGCTGGTGTAGTGGCTGACGTCCTGCGTCACCTCGAACACGCCGTACGCGCCGCCGCCCTTGGCGTGGACGACGCGTTCCGGCACCCGTTCGCGGTTGAACTGGGCCATCTTCTCGATGAGGTAGAAGTCGTGCAGGACCAGGGGTCCGTCGCGGCCGACGCTGAGCGAGTTCTCATCGCTGCCGACCGGGATGCCGCTGTTGGTGGTGGTGCTGCTGACCGGGTTGGTCATGGATCTCTCTCCCCGATGGTGGTCGTTCGTCGTCTTACCGTTCGTCGTCCCGAGCGGCTCCGGCGTCCGCCGCCATGTCCTCCTCGACCGCCTGCTCGGCTTCCTGGAGCGTCTCCTCCGGGCCTCCGTCGTGCATGACGGCGTCCCGGTCGGTGTCCTCGTCGACGACGCTGACGGCGGCCCGTTCGGCGGGCCGGTCGGTCTCCTTGGCGCGCTGCCGCTGGGGAGCGTCGCCGTTGATCTCCTCCAGGACGGGGTCGGGGACCTCCGCGGAGAGCTGGCGGTCGAGGGATTCGCCTTCGCGCTGCTCGTCCTCGGTGGTGCCGTAGCTCTCGGCCGACGACCAGTGCTCGGGCGCGTCGATGCCCTCGTCGAGCGGGTCGGCGGAGGCGTCGTCGTCCATGAGGGAGTACGCCGGGTCCTCGACGTCGAGCTGCTCGGACTTGTCGGGCAACGGCTCGTCGAAGTCGAGGTCGTCGTCGGGTTCGGGTGGGCCGCCCGTCGTCATCTGCTGCCTCCCTCTTCGCTCGGACACCGGGGCGTCTCGTACGTCGCGTACGCAGTCCCCACAGCTTCCGTTGCCCGGACAAAGCAGCAATAACCTTCAAAAGCGATAAACGAGCCCAAAGGTAAAGCGAATGAGGGATGGAGTTGGGGGTCTGGGGAGGGCTTGGGGTGGTGTGTCCGGGTACCGCATTAACGGGTCCAGCCCGGGACCCCTCAGCGACGATCAGGAGCCGACACCTTGGCCACCAAGCGAACCAGCAGCAGCTCCTCCACCGGCCGCAAGGGCAAGGGCGAGAGCCAGCCCTTCCCGGACTTCCACGGCCAGGAGATCCAGGAGTTCGGCACGATCCGGATGTTCCCGCTCGGCCTGTCCGCCGACGCGCGGATGTACTCGTGCCAGCGCCTCAACCAGATCCTCGCCGACACCCAGATCCTCTACAACCTCTACAAGAAGCACCACTGGCTCATGCGCGGGCCGACGTTCTACCAGCTCCACCTGCTGCTCGACAAGCACGCCGAGGAGCAGCTCAAGCTCGTCGACACCGTCGCCGAGCGGGTCCAGACCCTCGGCGGCGTGGCCGTCGGCGACCCGAGGCACGTCGCGGAGATCACCGTCATCCCGCGGCCGCCGGACGGCGCCGAAGAGGTCCCCGCGATGATCACCCGCCTCATCGAGGCGCACGAGACCATCCTCGTCGCCGCGCACGACGCCGCCGAACGCTGCCAGGAGATGGGCGACGACGGGACCAACGACATCCTGGTCTCCGACGTCATCCGCACCGGCGAACTCCAGAGCTGGTTCCTCATCGAGCACCTGGTCGACACGCCGCTCATCGAGTCGCCGGAGCACTTCCGCCTCCAGTGAGCCGCGCCCGAGCGCCCGCCGTCGGGGACGGCGGCGCTTTGGCGTGTTCCGGGGGCGCGCCAGACCCGCAGGCGCCTGACCAGGCGTTATGGTCGGACCATGTCCACTGGTGACCGGCTGCTGCTGATCCTGCACATCGGGTTCGCGATCTTCACGCTGGGCCCGCTGACGGCGGCGATCATGTCCACTCCGCGCTACATCCGCGCGGGCAACACCACGGTGCTGCGCTTTCTGAACCGCACGACGCGCGTCTACGGGATCGCCGCGCTCGGCATCTTCGTGATCGGCATGATCCTCGCCCGCGGCAGGTTCGCCGAGATGTGGATCTCGGTCTCGATGACCCTCTTCATCGTGGGCTGGCTGCTCCTGCTGGTCGTCGAGCGCGACCAGCGCAAGTCGCTGTCGGTGCTGACGGGCGCGGGCGCCGGGGTCACCGCGCCGGGCGCCGAGAAGGCGGCCTCCGCCGAGCGCAGCGCGGGCCGGATCGTCGACACCAAGGCCGAGCAGGGCCGCATCGCCGCCCTCTCCGGGATCATCGCGCTGATCTGGATCGTCATCCTGGTCCTCATGGTCTGGCAGTGAGCATCACGGTGTGAGCGCCGCGCGCCACCGGCCACCTGCGAGGATGGGGTGATGACCGAGCCCGTCACCGCCGAGGACATCGCCAAGGCCGCCGAAGCCCTGCGCCCCGTCCTCGTCCGCACCCCCCTGCTGCACTCGCGCCACCTGTCGGAACTGGTCGGCGGACCGGTGTACCTCAAGTGCGAGAACGTCCAGCGCACCGGCTCCTACAAGATCCGCGGCGCGTTCACCCGGATCTCCCGGCTCACCGAGGATGAGCGGGCCCGCGGCGTCGTCGCGGCGAGCGCGGGCAACCACGCGCAGGGGGTCGCGCTCGCGGCGAAACTGCTCGGCTGCAAGGCCACCATCTTCATGCCGCAGGGCGCCCCGCTGCCCAAGGTCGAGGCGACCCGGGCCTACGGCGCCGACATCGTCTTCGGCGGCGAGACCGTCGACGCGTGCCTCACCTCGGCCCGCGCCCACGCAGACGAGCGCGGCGCGGTCTTCATCCACCCGTTCGACCACCCCGACGTCGTCGCCGGGCAGGGCACGCTCGGCCTGGAGCTGCTGGAGGAGTGCCCCGACGCCCGGACGGTCATCGCGGCCGTCGGCGGCGGCGGGCTCGCCTCCGGGCTCGGCGTCGCGCTCAAGGGCTCCGGCTGGGACGGCACCCTCCTGGGCGTCCAGGCCAAGCGCGCGGCGGCCTTCCCCGCCTCCCTGGCCGCGGGCCGGCCCGTCACCGTCGCGATCAGCCCGACCATGGCCGACGGCATCGCCGTGGGACGCCCCGGGGACCTCACCTACGACCTGGTCTCCCGGTACGTCGACTCCGTCGTCACCGTCTCCGAGGAGTCCCTGTCGCGGGCGATGCTGCTCAGCCTGGAGCGGGCCAAGCAGGTCGTCGAGCCCGCCGGGGCCGCCTCCATCGCCGCGATCCTGGAGCACACCTACGCGATGCGCCCGCCCGTCGTCGCGGTGCTCTCCGGCGGCAACATCGACCCGGTGCTGCTGGCCAAGGTCGTTCGGCACGGGCTGGTGACGGCAGGGCGCTACCTCGTCGTCCGGGTCCGGCTCACCGACCGGCCCGGCGCGCTCGTCAGGCTGCTGTCGGAGCTCGCCGAGGTCGGCGTGAACGTCCTGGACGTCACCCACGAGCGCGTCGCCGCCAGGCTCCACCTGGAGGACGCCGAGGTGGTGCTGCACCTGGAGACGCGCGGGCCCGAGCACACCCAGGAGGTGCTGACCCGCCTGCGCCGCCAGGCCTACGCGGTGAAGTTCAGCTGACGCCTCAGAGCTTGGGCTTGCCGTCCTGGTAGACCCACTTGGCGAACAGCGAGTCGAGCTGCTTGCCCGAGTACTTCTCGGCGAACGCCTGGAACTCCTTGGTACCGGCCGTCCCGCCCCGATGGGTGCTCAGCCAGGACTTCAACATGCCGAAGAAGACCTTGTCGCCGAGCGCGACCCGCAGCCGGTGCGCGGTCATCGCGCCGCGCTGGTAGATGAAGTTGTCGAAGATGTGGTCGCGGCCCGGCTCGGCCAGGACGCCCTTCCAGACGTCGGCGTTCGGGCCGGCCGAGTAGGCCTGCTTGAACAGCTCGGCCGCCGAGTCGCCGCCGGTCTTCTCGCTCCACAGCCACTCGGCGTAGGTGGCGAAGCCCTCGTTGAGCCAGATGTCCTTCCACCTCGCCGGGGTGACGCTGTCGCCGAACCACTGGTGGGCGAGCTCGTGCACGATGAGATCGTCGGGCGGGTTCTTGCCCTTGGTGTTCCAGTCGTGCACCGGGCGGCCCTGCGTCTCCAGCGAGTACCCGACGTTGACCTCGTCGACGATCCCGCCCGTAGAGCCGAACGGGTAGGCCCCGAACCTGCCCGACAGCCAGCGCACCACGGTCCGGGTCTTCTTGTCGTACTTCTTGAGCTGTCCGGGCGCCGCGAGCGCGGAGTCGATCGCGGTGTAGCTCGCCAGACCGCCGGTGTTGGTGCGCAGCACCTTGTACCTGCCGATCGCGACCATCGACAGCTCGCTCGACATCGGCTGCTTCATCCGCCACCGGTAGACCGACTCGCCCTTGGCGGTCTTGCGGCCGAGGAGCTCGCCGTTGGCGATCGCGGTGAGGCCCTGCGGGACGGTGATGGTGAAGTCGTAGGACGCCTTGTCCTTCGGCGTGTCGTTCACCGGGAACCACGTGGCCGCGCCGAACGGCTGGTTCAGCGCCACAGCCCCGTCGGACGTGGCGACCCAGCCGGACGAGCCCAGCGGGTCGTCGTTGATCTGCGCGGGCTTGCCGTCATAGGCGACGACGACGGTGAACCGCCTGCCGTTCGCGATGCCCTTGGCCGGGGTGATGACGAGCTCCTGCGCGCCCGTCCGCTGGAACTTCGCGGACTTGCCGTCGACCGTCACCGTGCGGACGTTGAGCCCGCGCAGGTCGAGGTTGAACCGGGACAGGCCCTGCTTGGCCGTCGCGGTGATCCGCACCTTCCCGGTGAGCACCAGCGACGCCGGGTCGTAGTCCAGCTTGATCCCGTAGTGGGCGACGTCGTAGCCGCCGTTGCCCATGCCGGGGAAGTACTTCTCTCCCGAGCCCGCCGCACCGGGCGTGAACCCTGCGGCCCCCGCGGACACGGGGGCCAGGACGAGCGCGGCGCCGACGGTCGCGGCTGCGAAGAGGCGGGGGGCGGCCATCCGGCATCTCCTGTCACCGGAGTCCCTCAGACGGGACTCGATCAGATCACACCGTACCGCTCGGGGTTCACCAGGAACCACGCTTGGGCTTGCCCTTGCGATAGAGCCATACGTCGAACAGCTTGTCCAGGTCCTTGCCCGACACGCGCTCGGCGAGGTCGATGAACTGCTCCGTCGTCCCGTGTCCGCGGGCCTGCTCGGACGTCCACGTCTTCAGGATGCGGGAGAAGTTCTCCTCGCCGACGCGCTTGCGCAGCACGTGCAGGGTCATCGCGCCCCGCACGTACACGGGGAACCCGAACATCTGGTCCCGGCCGGGCGCCCCGGGCGGGGAGGAGAAGATCGCCGAGGTCTTCGGCTGCCGGTAGTAGCTGCGGAACGTCTTGGCCGTGCCGTCGCTCTTGGACCTGTGCTCGCGCCACATCCACTCGGCGTACGTCGCGAAGCCCTCGTTCAGCCAGATGTCCTTCCAGCGCCGGACCGTCACGCTGTTGCCGAACCACTGGTGCGCGAGCTCATGCACGATGAAGTCGTCATTGGGCACGAAACCGCCGTAGACCGGGCGGTCCTGGGTCTCCAGCGCGTAGTCGAGGCGCGGGTCGTCCACGATGCCGCCGGACGTCTTGAACGGGTACGGCCCGAACGTCCTGCGGCCCCAGCGCAGCGCCCGGACTGTTCTGCGGTGCACCTTGGCCAGGTCCTTCTTGAACATCGGGTCCACCGCGGTGATGACCGCGATGCCGCCGACCTTGCCGTAGGCCATCTCGAACTTCCCGATGGCCACCGAAGCCAGGTACGAGGCCATCGGCTCGGACTGGTGCCACCGGTACGTCGTCTGGTTCCCCTTCGTCACGGGGGCCAAGGGCTCGCCGTTGGCCAGCGCCTTCAGCCGCTTCGGGACGGTGATGGTGAAGTCGTAGGCCGCCTTGTCGACCGGGTGGTCGTTGACGGGCATCCAGTTCGCCGCGCCGTCCGGCTCGGCCAGCACGACGGCCCCGTCCCGCGTCTTCACCCAGCCGTAGGTGCCCAGCGTGCCGTTCTGCTGGGCGCCCGGCGTGCCCGCGTATGCGACCGCCACCTTGAACTCGGAGCCCACGGTGAGCGGCGCCGCGGGGGTGATGACGAGCTCGTCACCCTCCCGCCTGAACGTCGCGCGCCTGCCGTCGACCGTGACCGAGCTGATCTGGGGGCCGCGGAAGTCGAGATTGAACGAGCTGAGCGCCTTGGTCGCCTTCGCCGTCATCGTGACGGCCGCGGCGACCCGGTGGCCCTTCGGCGTGAACCTCAGGACGACGTCGTAGTGGAGCGCGTTGTAGCCGCCGTTGCCGCTCGCGGGGAAGTACGGGTCGCCCACGCCGGACGAACCCGCCACGTCGGCCGCCGCCGACGCCCCGACCGTCATCGTCGCGGCCAACGCCGCCGCAGCCATCCCGGCTGTCCGCATGCCGTGCACGGAAACCACACTGCGCGATCACGGGCACGTCCGTACGGTTCCGCCCCGGTCTTTGCCGAGCGTTGGCCGACATCTTCCGCTAGAGCGCGGGACGAGTCGTGCCGTACAGCCAGGCTTTGAAGAATTCGGTCAGTTCGGTCTGCGAGACGCGCTCGGCGAGCTCCACGAACTCCTCGGTCGTCGCGTTGCCGTACTTGTGCTCGGTCGCCCAGGTGCGCAGCACCGTGAAGAACTTCTCGTCGCCGATCCGCTTGCGCAGCGCGTGCAGCGTCATCGCGCCGCGCTCGTAGACGCCGAATCCGTCGAACATCCGCTCCCGGCCCGGATCACCCGTCGGGACCGACCACGACGCGCTGCTCCCCGGCTCGTTGTAGCGCGCCTGGAAGAACTCCTCGGCCGTCATCGAGCCCTGCTGCTCGCTCCAGATCCACTCCGCGTAGCTGGCGAACCCCTCGTTCAGCCAGATGTCCTGCCATCGGGTGACGCCGACGCTGTCGCCGAACCACTGGTGCGCCAACTCGTGCGCGATGATCGACTCGCCGGGCGCGAAGTCGCCGTAGATCGACCGGGTCTGGGTCTCCAGCGCGAACCCGACGGCGGCGTTGTCGATGACGCCGCCCGTCGAGGAGAACGGGTACGGACCGAACAGCTCCGACCAGGCATCGGTGATGTCGGCCTTCATCCGGTAGAACTCGTCGACCGACGGCGACCGCACCGTGTCGTCCACGGCGACGAGGATCGGGATGCCGCCCTTGGTGACGCCCTCCTTCACCTTGAACCTGCCGACCGAGATCATCGCCAGGTAGGTGGCCATCGGCTGGTCGGCCTTCCATGTCACCGTGGAGAAGCCGCCC
The DNA here is from genome assembly GCF_054783995.1 of Actinocorallia aurea. Taxonomy (NCBI): domain Bacteria; kingdom Bacillati; phylum Actinomycetota; class Actinomycetes; order Streptosporangiales; family Thermomonosporaceae; genus Actinocorallia; species Actinocorallia aurea. The sequence goes on along the minus strand of NZ_BAAGPQ010000002.1, from coordinate 890,538 downwards.
TCGGTGACGACCTCGCCGCGCTCCCCGTTGGAGATCGCGGTCAGGTTCTTCGGGACCGTCAGGGTGATCGCGAAAGTCGCCTTGTCGCCCGGGTGGTCGTTGCCGGGGAACCACGTGTGGGCGCCGCTCGGCTGGCAGGCCGCCGACACGCCGTCCGGGGTCTTGATCCAGCCGTACTGGCCGAGGATCGGGTCGTTCACCGCCTGGGGGGTGCCCGAATAGGCGACCGTGACGGTGAAGTCGCGCCCTCCCGCGATCGTGGCGCGCGGGCTCACGGTGAGCTCGCTTCCGTCGCGCGTGAACTCCGAGTCCTTGCCGTCGACCTTCACCGAGGACACGTCGAGGCCCGTCAGGTCGAGGTTGAACTGGATCATGTCCTGGGTCGCGCGGGCGCGGATGGTCGCGACCGCGTCGAGGGTCTTGGCCGGCTTGCCCGGATCGACCGTCAGGTCGAGGGCGTAGTGCTGGACGTCGTAGCCGCCGTTGCCGTCGGTGGGGACGTAGGCGTCGCCCGCGCCGGCCTGCGTCGGCTGGAGCGGATCCAGGACCGGGCCGTTGCCCGCGATGGGGCCGGGCGCCGGGGAGGTGGTCGCGGCGGTCGGGGGGGCGGGTTCGGGATCGCGGCCCGGCACCTGGCAGGCCGCCGCCGCGGTGAGGACTGTGGTCAGCGTGGCGAGGGCTGCGGCACGCCGCGACGCGCGAGGGATGTGCACGGTGCCCAGCCTGCCCGGTAAGGGCGGGCTGGGCAACCGGTCGGGCCGCGGACGACGATCAGTAAGGCCGTGCGGGCGCGCCCGTCTCGTACGGGTCGGGCCCGGTCGCGTCGACCACGACGGTCTTGGCGGCCTTGTCGTGCAGGGTCTGGTTCTTCGGATTGGTGAAGATCCAGATCGCGTCGACCACCACGCCGATGCAGCAGACGTAGGCGAGGAACACGAAGACCAGCGACCGGATCGCGCCCTGCCCGGAGTCGATCGCGCCGCCGGTGTCCTCCCGGACGACCCGCGTGCCCATGGCCTTCTTGCCGAGGGTCTGGCCGTGCCACTTGGTGGTGAGCAGCCAGAAGTACAGGAACGCCAGCACGGCCAGGAGCAGGGTGGAGACGAGTTGGCCCGGCGAGTAGACGTCTTCGATGCCGTCGACGTTGAGGCTGCCGTCCGGGTTCGTCATGTGGACGCTCTTCTGGTTGCCCCTGAACGGCAGCGAGAGGCAGCACCCGACGAGCCAGAAGATCACGTAGTCGATGAGGATGCCGGCGAGGCGCTTGAGCTTGCTCGCGATCATCGGAGCACCGCCGTAGCCGCCCGGAGGGCCCCCGTGTCCGCCGCCGTAGCCGCCGTACTGGCCTCCCTGGCCGTAGTCGCCCTGCCCGGGCTGGCCGTACTGACCCGGCTGGCCGTACTGACCCGGCTGGCCGGGTTGGCCCGGCTGGCCGTAGCCCCCGTACTGGCCGGGGTCCTGCGCGGCCTGTCCGTACTGGCCCGGCTGCCCGTACTGGCCGGGCTGGCCGGGCTGTCCCGGCTGGCCGTAGGCGCCGTACTGGTTGCCGGGGTCCTGTCCGAACGGCTTGTCCGTCGGAGCGCCGGCCGAACCTTCGGACGAGGCGCCGTAGGGTCCACCGCCCCGGTAGGGGTCAGGCTGCTCTTTGGCGAACGACGGGCCGCCCTCGGGGCCGCTCTGACCCTCCGATGCGCCCTCTCGCGGTTCCTCTGGCGGTTGCGTCATATCCGCAAGATCGCCTGAGTGGCGCTCGGTGAACCGCCGGACGGTCGGGATTGGCCGTCATTTGGGCGTCGCTTGACACGTGGTCACCGTGCGCGCGCCGTCACCCGGCCGTTCCGCGCCGCAGGCCCGCCACGACGACCACCAGCACGACCGCGGCGCAGACCAGCCCCGCGTAGCCGAGGACGAGCCCGGACACGGCGAAGCGGCGGCCGGGCTCGCCCGTCCGCCTGATGCGGTGCAGCGCGAGATGGCCGAGCAGCACCCCCGCCACGCTGCCGACCGGCCAGCACAGCAGCGCGCTGAGCAGCGCGACCACCGCGAGCGGGACGGTCTCGGCGTCGGGACGGGCCGCAGAAGGCCCGGAACGCGGACCGGGCGGCTCACCCGGCCCGCGCGGTGAAGCAGGCAGCCCCATGCAGCGGAACATCGCCCCGTTCGGGACGAACCAATCCCAAGGGCGTCACAAGGGGGAGGGGCGCCGCCCGGGAGGCGGCGCGGACCGTTCCGGAATCAGACCCCGGCGTAGGGGACGGCGTCGATGATCTCGACGGTCATCGCGCGGCCGTTGGGCATCGTGTACGACGCCTTCTGGCCGACCTTCTTGCCGTTGATCGCCGCGCCCAGCGGCGACTTGGGGGAGTAGACGTCTATCGGGGCGCCCTGCTCCTCGCGGGAGGCGAGCAGGAAGGTGACCTCCTCGTCGTCGCCCTCGAACAGGACGGTCACGGTCATGCCCGGGCTGACCTCGCCGTCGGCGCTGACCGGAGCCTCGCCCACGCGGGCGTTGTCGAGGATCTGGCGGAGCTGGAGGATGCGGCCCTCCATCTTGCCCTGCTCCTCCTTGGCCGCGTGGTACCCGCCGTTCTCCTTGAGGTCGCCCTCTTCACGGGCGGCCTCGATCTTCGCGGCGATCTCCTTGCGGCCAGGACCCGAGAGGTAGTCGAACTCGCCCTTAAGGCGGTCGTACGCCTCCTGGGTGAGCCAGGTGACGTTATCTGAACGGGTCTCGGTCACGGGTACTCCTCTTGCACGCGATGTGGCCGGGGTGTCTCGGACCCCTGTTCGGGAACCGTACGGAAACCTCAAGCCTATCCGGTCGATGAGGGTAAAGGTTCCCACCGGTTGCGATCTGCAACCTGCCAATCAACGGTCAGGAGGGGTTGCAGTCGAAGACATTGGCGGTGTGGGCCAGGTCCGTCGTCTTCAGCACGATGAGCTGCGTCGAGGAGGTCTTGCCCTTGGCGGCGGTGATCTGCTCGGAGCCGACGACCAGGCCGTCCTCGCGCTGCGCGCGCGCTGTGCACGTCACGGTCGTGTCGGCGGGCTTGAGGATCTGCACGGTCAGCCTCGTGGACCCGGCGTCCTTGACGCTGTAGGAGATGGTCTTGGCGGAGATGCCCCTGATGCCGTCGGCGCCGTCGCCCGCGTTCATCATGATGATCCCGAAGCCGCCGGCGCAGGCGGCGCAGACCAGGCCGATCACGCCGTAGCCGACGATGGTGCGGGCGGAGCGTTCGGCCATGGGAATCCTCGCGGTTCTGTCTGCGTTGTTTGCAACAATCTTTAACAGCGCGCTTGGCGCCGGTGCCGTGGGAGCCGCGAGGCTCTGACCGGCGGTACCACCATCTCACCAAGGATAGGGAGAGCCTTCAGTGGCCGAGACCTTGCGGCTCATGGCCGTGCACGCCCACCCCGACGACGAGTCGAGCAAGGGCGCCGCGACGATGGCCCGTTACGTGGCCGACGGCGTGGAGGTGCTCGTGGTCACCTGTACCGGTGGCGAGCGCGGCGACATCCTCAACCCGGCGATGGATCGCCCCGAGGTCCTCGCGAACCTCCCCGCGGTGCGGCAGGCCGAGATGGAGGCCGCCCGCGAGATCCTGGGCGTTCGCCAGGAATGGCTGGGTTTCGTCGACTCAGGTCTGCCCGAAGGCGACCCGCTGCCTCCGCTGCCCGAGGGCTGCTTCGCCCTCGTGCCCCTGGAGCAGGCGACGGCCCCGCTGGTGGAGCAGATCCGCACGTTCCGGCCGCACGTGATCCTCACCTACGACGAGAACGGCGGCTACCCGCACCCGGACCACATCAAGACCTACGAGATCTCCGCCGAGGCCTTCGACGCCGCGGGTGACCCAGACAGATACCCCGAAGCGGGCGATCCCTGGCAGCCGCTGAAGATGTATTACTTCGTCACGTTCCACCGCGACCGCTTCCTCGCGATGCACGAGGTCCTGCTCGCGCACGGCAAGGAGTCCCCGTACATGGACTGGCTGGCCGAGCGCTCCCCGAGCGGCGAAGGCCCCCGCTGGCCGGTGACGACGCGCGTCCCGTGCGGCGACTTCTTCGAGGTCAGGGACGCCGCCCTGATCGCCCACGCCACCCAGATCGACCCGAACGGCTTCTGGTTCGCCTGCCCGCCCGACCTCCAGCGCGAGGCATGGCCGACCGAGGATTACCATCTGGCCAGGTCCTTGGTGGACACCGAGCTGCCGGAGGACGACCTGTTCGCCGGAATCCGGGAGAAAGTGGGCACGTGATGATCTTGGCCGAGACGTTCGAGCTGACCAACGAGTCGGTCTCGCCGGGTCTGGTCGGCAGCCTCGTGTTCGCGGTGCTGATCCTCGTGACCGTGCTGCTCATCCGCTCCATGAACCGCCGGATGCGCAACATCGACCACCTTCCCCGCGCCGAGGACCTCGCCCAGGCCGAATGGGAGGCCGCCGAGGCTGAAAAGGCCTCCCACGAGGGGTAAAGGATCGGGCTCTGCCCGGTAGGTCGCGTTGCGGCGCGACGGGGAGTCGGTTGCATGGCTAGTCATGAAGCCGCTCGCAACGATCGCCGGTATCGCGCTGCTGCTCGCCGCCGTCGGGTGCAAGCCCGTGATGGAGAACGCGGCCAACGTCGAGACGAAGCCCGGGCGGGCCGCCGGCCGTCCGGGCGCCGGCGCCGCCCACCAGCGCAAGGAGCCCCCGCTCGCCCAGTCCTACCCGGTTCCGCGCGCCTGGGGCCGGCCGGCCTTCACCGAGACCTTCTCCGGCGGCCGCGTCGACCCGCGCCGGTGGGCCGTCTACGACTCGCCGACGGGGGAGAACCCGCGGACCCGTAAGGCCGTCCGCGTCTCGGGCGGCGAGCTCCGCCTGACGGGCGGCAGGTACGACGGCAAGATCCTGTCCGGAGGCATCGCCTCCAAGAAGGCCTTCACCTACGGCCGCTTCGAGGTCCGCATGCGCGCCGAGGCCGGCGCGGGCTTCTCCCCGGTCCTGCTCCTGTGGCCGACGAAGCAGGGCGCCCCCGAATGGGCCGAGATCAACTTCGCCGAGATGCCCGACCCGACCCGCCTGTCCACGGGCCTCTTCGTCCACAAGGGCAACCCAGAGAAGGTCGCGAGCCGCCGGCTCTACCGCGACTTCACCGAATGGCACACCTTCACCCTCGAATGGCTCCCCACCCGCATCACCTACTCCATCGACGGCCGCCGCGCCTGGAACTACACCGGCCCCCTGATCCCCCAGAAGGCCGACATGCACCTGGCCCTCCAGAACGACGTCATCTGCTACTCCAAGGTCCAATGCCGCTCCCGCACCACCCCCGCCCGCGTCACCATGCGCATCGACTGGGCGAGAGCCTGGCAGGTCCCCGCCTGAGCCCCGGGCGCCGCTATCGCTTCAGGCGGCCGCGGACGGCGAGGACGGCGAGTGCGAGCAGGGCCGGCTCGACGAGGCGGGAGCCCATCTCGACGTAGGTCCCCGCGGTCGTCAGATCCTGCCCGGACGCTCGGAAGACCACCGAGTTGACGATCACCCGCAGCGACTTCTCGAAGCGCTCCGAAGTCAGACGCCGCGTCCAGGGGCCGTGGGGGTTGACGGGATCCGGCTTGCCTGTGGTCATCGTGATCACGCCGCCGACGATCGTTCCGTGGCTCACCTGCTTCGGATCGTCCTGGGGGAGGCCCCAGACCATGATCGCCAGCAGTGTGGCCGTCATGGTGAGGAGCAGCCATCCGAGCGCGCGGGCGGCCCGCAGGCCGTATCCGGACAGCGCCCAGTACAGCGTCAGGAGCGTCCGCTCACCGCCCGGCGTGCCCCGGTCGTGCCTGCGCATCTCCATCTCGCCGTAGTAGAAGTCGGCGGCCCCCGGCTCGTTCTTCCCGTCCTCCAGAGACTTGCGCAGCCGCCGGTAGACCGGGGCCAGGACCGCCGGGTCCGGGACGTCGGCCCCCTCCGGCGCGGAGGTCCACCCGTCTCCGGAGCGCCGGGTCGCCCGCCAGCGGTGCTCCTCGGCGAGGGTCCGGCGGCGGGTCCAGCGCGTCGGCAGCCTGCCGTTGCGGCGCAGCCCCGACGGTGACGACGGGAGGACGCACCGGCCTTCGAGCCGAAGCTGGTCGAGATGCACGGCCTCGGCGAACAGGCAGGAGGTCAGGTCCACGTCCGCCAGGACCAGGTGTGCGGCGTCCACACCGCGCAGGGACGTGACGCGGACGGGCGCGTCGCCGGACCCCGCCCGTTCGGCGGCGGTCCGGTGCTCTTCGGCGAAGGGCCGGGAGCGGCCCGCGATCGTCACCGGGAACTCCAGCACGGCGTCGCTGAAATCGACCTCGGCGCCGCGGAGCCGGAGCGCGGCGGCCGATGCCCAGCGCGTCCGCAGGCAGTCGAGCGACCGCGCCTCGGCCTCGATCGTCACCGCGGCCTGGAAGACGGCGTCGGACAGGTCCAGCGCCCCCGCGAACACCAGCGGGCCCAGCCGTGCCGTGCGCTGGAAGACAGCCTTGCGGAAGATCATGTCGCCGCCGATGACGGAGCCGTCGAATCCGATGTCGCCGCCGATGCAGGCCGCACGGAAGCCCGCTCCGCGCTCGAAAGACGCCTCATCGAAGGAGACGGCGCCTTCCATCGCCGCACCGTCGAACCGGGCGTCCCGTTCGAAGACCGTTCCGTCGAACCAGGCAGGCCGGGCGAAGCGCACCCCGTCGAACCCGGCGTCGTGCCGGAACCGGGCGCCGCCGAACCATGCCTGGCCGCCGATGTCCGCCGCCGAGAACCGGGTGATGCCGCCGAAGACGACGCCGTCGCACACCACGTCTCCGGCGACGCTGATCTCCTCGAAGACCGCGTCACCGCCGATCTCCTCGACATCGAGGCGGAGCGAGCCGCCGATCACGGCGCGGGAGAACCAGACGGAGGCGGTCGGCTCGACGGCGTCCAACCGGACGTCCCCCGCGGCCCGCACCTCCCCGAAGCGGAGCTCGGAGGCGAATCTCGACCGGTGGAAGCACACCTCACCGGTGAACTCCGCCCCGCCGAAACCCGCGGGACCGGTGAACTCCACGCGGTCGAAGGCGACGTCCTCCGTGAAACCCGCCTCGTCGAACTCCACCCGGCCGAGGCGGCGCAGGCCCGTGAGCGGATCGGCGACCGCGGCGAGCAGTTCGTCGAGGAGCCGCTGCGTGAAGGGCGTGCCGCGGTGGTCCAGGTCGGCGCCTGGTGCGAGGCCGCTCAGGTGCGCGGCCCTCTCGGTGCCGCTGAGGTGCGCCAGGCACGCGCGGTACGGCTCGACCTTGCGTCCGCGGCAGCCGCCGTCGGGGATGTGCTCACACTGCGGCCAGAGGGGAGCCGCGGAAGCGGCGGCTGGGGGTTCGATGACCATGCTCCTTCGAACGGGTCCAGGGGTGCGCGGAGGGGCTAGTGGGCGTGGAGCGTGATGATCCTGCGCTCGGTGCGGCTCGGCCGTGCGGCGGTCACCTCGATGATCCACTTGCCGGGGCCGGCTTCGAGTTCCGTCTGGAACCGGCCTCCCACGTCCACGAAGACGATCGGGCGCCGGTCGCGCCGGCCCGCGCGCCACATGAACCCGCGCAGTTCCCGCTCCTTGAGGTCGAACCCCAGGACCGCGGCCTCGAAAGGCCGCCCCGCGAGGGCCTGGTCGGGCACGTGCAGGGTGATCCGCTCGTCCCCTGCGAGCATGCCGTCCGGTGGAGCTCCCTTGCGGATGGCGGCGAGCATGCCGCCGAGGGCCGCGGCGCTCGCCATGTCCTCGTTCCGGTGGTCGATCCAGATCGTCTCCGCCTCGTCCGGCGCCCACCCGGCGAGCGCGGACGTCCGGGGCACCGTGCCGTCACCGATCCCGCCCCCGACGTCCACGAACCGCGATCCGTCCGCGGAGAGCCCGATGAGCTCCACCGTCGTGTAGGCCGTGCTCGCCACCCGGTACACCCCGTAGGGAGGGCGCGGGTCCGCGTCGGCGCGCCGATGGGCCTGGCGGGCGGCGGCGAAGTCCCGGTGGAAGGCGAAGGCGTCCTCGACGGCCGCGGAGGGGAGGCCGCGGAGCGGATGGCGGCGGTCGTCGATCTTGCGCGGGCGCGTCTTGCCCTCCACCCGGACCGCCTCGTAGGTCGGCAGCATCTGCGCCAGCGAGGGAAGGCCGAGGGCGAAGTCGCGCAGCACCTCGTTGAGGACGGACGCGGTGGCGCCGAGGCCGCCGTCTTCGGCGACCGCGTGGCCGGACAGGACCCGGGCGGCCTGGACGATGCCGCTCTGCGGCGTGCCGAGGGTCACCAGGGTCCTCGTGGTCTCCCGGCCGTCCGCGCACTCGAGGTGATGCCCGGCGATCAGTCCCCCCGTCGCGTGGCAGACGAAGACGACCTTCGGCTCGTCCGGACGGTCCGGGTAGTGGGCGTCCACCCGCTCCCGCCACCGAATGAGCTCCCGCGCGACCCGGGCGCCCAGCAGGGCGGCGTTCAGTCGGTGGGATAGGCGCCAGTCATAGGGGAACGGCACATACTGCCCGTCGGCGAGGTCGCCGAGAGCCGCGCGGAGGTCGGCATACCCTCCGCAGGAGAGCAGGCCGGGCATCGTGTCCGGCTGCGCGAGCAGCCGGTCGGCCTCCAGCGCGAAGCGGGCCTCGGGCGGCTCGTCACCGAGGCCGGGGGGAAGGGCGAGCTCCGCGAGCGCGTGCGCGGACGGCCGGGGCGCGAGCAGCCTTTCGGTGCCCTCGGCCCAGAGGTCTCTGCCGTCCCTGCGCAGGCTGCTGCCGAGGAACCCGGGGACAAAGACCACAAGATCGTGCTCCATGGACACTCCGTCATCGCTCGTCGGTGCGGCGCGCCACCGCGGGGGTTTCACGGACGCGATTCTCAAGAGGGGAAGAAGGCGCGCGGCAGCCGGATCAGGTCGCAACGGCCGACGCCCTGGAGCGCCACGACGAGGCCGTCCTCCCGGTCCCGGGCCGCCGCCACGGCGCTCACCGCGTACCCGCGCGACGGGATGCGCTCCAGCCACGTGCGGGCCGTCACGTCCCACACGCGCAGCCCCTCGCGTCGCTCGCAGACCAGCAGGACGGGCCGCTCCGGCGGTCCGGCGAAGACCAGGGACACGACCTCCGTGAAGGTCCCGGGGAGCCGTCGCGGCAGGTCGTCGTCGGCACGGGTCTTCAGGTGGACGCCGCCGTCCTCCCACGCCAGCAAGGGATAGGACTCCTCGTCCTCCGGGTCGTACAGCTCACCGAGCGCGAGATGGGCCGGGCGCACGCCGGAGAGCGTGTACTCCACCTCGCCGTCCTCCCGCCACAGCCGCACCTCGTCCCCGAGATCCGCGGCGAGCCGGCGCGTCCCGTCCCGCAGGGCCAGCGCGGCGACGCCGCAGCTCCGCCCCGTCCATGTCGGCGCTCCGGCACGCCAGCCGTGCGAGGCGTCCGCGGGCATCTCCGCGTGGACGACGCGCTGGCCGTCCGCCACATGGATGCGAACCTTCACCGCGGCCGCGGCCGCGGCTGCGGCTGCGGCTGCGGCTGCGTCCACCGAGATCCCGAAGGACGGGACGTCGTCTCCCGCATCGCCTCCGAGAACGAGATCGTCTTCGGACAAGACGGATAGATCTGCCGCCAGGAGCCAGGTCCGCAGGGTGCGTCCGGCCGCCGCGGCGACGATCCACGCGCCGGTCACGGGCACCGCGGCCAGTGCGGACACCGGTCCCAGATGGGTCAGCTCCACGGCCGCGAGGTCGGCCGCCGCGCCTTCGCCGGGGCGGGACACCAGGACCCGCTCGCCCTGCGCGCGGCAGAGCAGCGGCGGTCCGTCCGTCGCCTCGGCGAGGGCGACGGCGGGCCTGTGGTTGGTCGGGCGCCGCCGGGCGCCGTGGCCGGACGCCAGCGCGAAGGCGGCGTCGAGCATGCGGATGTCGGCGCCGTCGGCCACCGCGAGCAGCCCGCGTCCGGCCGGATCGAACACCATGGCCCGGTCCCTGGGTGCGGCCATCGGGAAGGAGGCCCGCCGCCGGGGATCGGCCACCGCCCAGATCCGGACGGTCATCGCCTCGTATCCGGCGAGGAGCAGCTCCTCGCCGTGCCGGCCGAAGGCGAGTCCGCGGGCCTGCGAGCCGATCTCCGCGACCGGCCGGATCGCGGGCGGTTCATGGGGTGCCGCCGGGTCCGTCGCGCAGTGCCAGACGCGCACGTGCCGCCCGTCCGCGACCGCGATCCAGCCCTCTCGGCCCGCCCCGGGCCCGGTCCGTGGGTCGCCGACCGCCGCGGCGGCGAGAGCGGGAGCGTCGAGCGGGCCGAGATCCGTCCTGTGGGAGAAAGGTCCTTCGGGCCCCGCGGCGCCCCTGGCCATCTCCAGCAGCCCTGCCCGGCTCCCGGCGACGAGGACGAACAGGCGGGGGCCCATGCGCAAGGCGGCGACGCGCTCGACGTCCATCGGGCTGACATCGGCAAGGCGGGTCCCGTGCCTGCGCAGGTCTCCCTTCCACGACCACGTCCACATCCGCAGGCCGTCCGCCGCCAGGACCACGGTCTCCGACGCCAGCTCGGCCGCGGCCAGGGCCGTCACCGAACCGCCCCAGCGGTGGACATGGTCGGGCAGGCGCGAGCCGGAGCGCCAGAAGTACACGGCCCCGTCGTCACGCGCGATCGTGGTGCGGTGCGGTCCGGCGCCGACCTCGCACACCTCGGTGAGGGCGCTGCCGCGGTCGCCCGACGGCGCCTGAGTCCGGTGCGTCATCAGCCGCGCGCCCGACTCCGGATGCAGGACGAGGATCTCGCCGCGCCCCCCGGCGGCCAGGGTGCCCTCGTCGCGGCGCTCCGCCGGCTCGGCCCCGGGGCGCCAGCTCAGCGTCCGCGCGCCGCCCAGGGGCGCGGACCTGCGCCATTCCACCGGGGCGGGCCGCTGGTCGGTCCAGTATTCCTGCCAGGGCAGGAACCCTTCCATGCGGGCCAGCGTCCGATAGCTCGCATCTCGGTGGCTGACGAAGGCGGCGGCCCGCAGGATGGTCTTGCGGGCCGCCAGCGCATCTGCGGACAGGCGCGCCGACGGCTCCCGGAAGGACCCGCCCACCCGCCCGTACAGCGCGGCCCCGTCGCAGTCCCGGGCGAGGGAGGCCGCCAGAGGCAGCATCACGTCCGGGTTCGTCCGCAGCAGGAAGCGCGGATCCTCGAAGAGTTCGCGCAGCCGCGCGGTCCCCACCTGTGCGGCGTGGGCGCCCAGGTAGTCGAAGGTGTAGTCGTCGGCGGTCCGCCAGTCCGGCCCGGCCTGCGCCCGGAGCGCGGCGGTCACCCTGCGGTGCGCCTCCTGGGCGTCGAGCCCGGCGCCGTTGAGGAAGAACTCGCCGTAGCCGGGATGGGCGAGCTGGTAGGTGGTGAGCGCGGCCGCGCCGTCGCCCTGCGGCTCCCTGTGCGCGGCGACGATGCCACCGCCGGCACTGCGGTAAACGCTCCGCAGATCGCCCAGGCCGAGCCGGTCGGTGTCCGGGTCGCGCAGCGCGTTGGCGATCGTGAGCCACGTCCTGTGCGGGGGCAGGCCGCGGCCCTGGACCACCGCGAGCGCGCGCAGCACCTCGGCGGCCCGCCCGGCCCCGGGCTGGGCGGTGAGGTGGGCGACCTCCTCCGCGAGGAGGTCGTGCAGGTCCAGGCCGCCCGAGCCCGTTCGCTCCGCGAGCTCCGCCTCGGTGGCCACCTGGGAACGCCGGGTGAGCCCCGTGGCGGCGAGCAGGGCCACCAGGAACGAGCCGCGACCGGCGGCCGCGATGTGCGCCGCGGTCCAGGAGCGGTCCTCGCTCCGCCGCGGTCCCGCGTACGGGGAGCCCTCGGTGTCCAGTATCGACATGGCCATGCCCGCGATGCTCCGCTTCGCTTCCTCGTCGTCGCCCAGCACCACGGCGTCCGTGCTCTGGTCCAGGGTGTCGAGCAGCGACTCCCCCTCGGCGGGCGCGGTGGTGCGCCTGCGGGGCTGCTGGCGCGTGCTGACGACCACCCGGACGCCGTCGAGGTCGGACAGGGGGTTGAGCAGGAGGCGGGCGATGTCGTGCGCCTGGTCGGGAAGGGCCTCGTCGAGTCCGTCGAACAGCAGGTTCAGGGAGCCCGCCCGGGACACGAGGGCGTCGACGGCGGTGCAGCACTGCTCCGGTGAGGCGGGCCCGTCGGGTCGCGGCCGCATGCCCTCGAAGTGGGAGAGCACCCCCCAGAGCGCCGCGACCAGCGAGTGGACCGAGTGCCCCCGGCAGCTCAGGGCGGCGTGCACCGTGCCCGCCCTCGGCAGGGTGGCGGGGTCGAGGCCGGAGCCCAGCGCGTCCCGCCAGTCGGGGAGCGAGGTCAGTGCGAGGCGGCTGAGCAGAGCCGTCTTCCCCGTCCCGGCGAGTCCGCCGACCGCGAGCAGTCCCTTCGGGTGGGTGTCCATCCAGCGCACGATGCGGGACAGGGCGTCCCGCCTCCCGGAGAAGTGGAGGTCGAGATGGCTGCCCTCCTCGATGCCGAACTGCTCGGCGTCGATCCACGGCTTCCGCCCGGTCAGCACCGCGGTCGTGTAGGACGGCTTCCCGGTCTCCTGGAAGTAGGGGTTCTCAAGGAAGCCGTTGGGCAGCGAGCGGATCTCGGCTCGGCCCGGGCGCTGCGCGGGCTCGTCGAGGCCGGCGGCTGCGGCCTGGGCGTCCACGGCGTCCTGGAGGTAGGGCACCGGCAGGTACAGGGCCGAGGGGTGGAACGGCCGGGCGTGGTCCGGGGCCACGAAGTCCGGTCCGGCCAGGGCGTCCTCCAGCCAGCCGACCCAGCGGCCCTCCGGGACCTGCGCGTCGATTCCCGAGGTGCCGATGACGACGAAGCCCGCGCGGCGGCTCTCGCGGGCCCGCACCACGCTGGAGGACGCCCGCTCCAGATCGAGCGCGTGGCGCAGGGCCTCGGTGAGATTGCCGTGCGACCAGCAGGCGTCGATGATCAGGAGGGTGTCGCTCTCGCAGTCCGGATGCAGGAGACGGTCCACGAGATCACTTAGAGAAACAGAGCGTTCCGGTACAAATCGGCCCGATTCCCATGAATCAGAGCAAGCAAGGAAATATCCCTTGTTTCTCAGGCTCATGCCGTGGCCGGTCCAGTAGAGGATCCTCCGCTCGACGTCATGCGCGAGGAAATCCTCAAGGCCTTCCCACAGATGCCGACGGGTGCCGCCGCTTTCGTCGACGCGGACGCTCTCGCCGAAACCGAGCGAGGATCGCGCGACCTCGGTGAATCTGTCGCGCACATTCGCCAGGCGGGGGCGCCGGAGTGCCTGCCGCGCGTTCTCGTCCGGATGCGCGTACTCGGCGACCGCCACGGTGCCCACCAGAGAGGAACGACGCCGTTCGGACCTGATCAGTGCCGGGTAAGAGCCCACATCGCTCCGTATTATGAACGTGCCCATGCCTTGGCTTTGTCGGTTCGGGAGAGCTTACTTACTTCGGAGGGAAGTCGACTATGCCCAGAGACAGATTCACCGTGGTCGGCCGCGAGACCGTCTGCCACATCTTCGAAGGCGACGGGACCCGGCCCATCCGCGAGGAGGACGTGCGGGTGCGGTATCGGCCGGAGCAGGTGGAGTTCCCCGAGGAAATAGCGGGATGGCGGCACGTCATCGTGGAAGAGGAACGGCGCAAGGAGGCACTCGGGCTTCCGTATCGCTGGAACAACGCGCGTTTCGCGGTGGAAAGGGTCGTCGTCACCCGGACCCACCATGCGGAAGAACCCGTGGCGACCCTCACTCTGCTGGATGCCGACTACTACGACTTCCTCACCACATCGCTGAATCTGGAGCGCAAGCAGGAGAACGGCCTGACCCTGCGGGAGCAGTATCTGGAAAGCGAGGACCCGGTGCACGCGCCGGCCTGGATGAACTGCAGCTTCGGCGTCAATGTGGCACTGGAGACGGGCAGGGACGGCAAGATGCTTTTCTCGCGCCGCAGCGCCCACGTGGCGGGGCCGAACACCTCGAAGTGGAACTCCTCCGCCAATGAGGGGCTGGCGCGGCAGCACGATCTGCCCGCGGACGGCCCGATCAGCCTTCACGCGGTGGCCCGGCGGGCCTTGTACGAGGAACTCGCCGTGCACTCCACCGACGCGCTCGAACTTGAGCTGCTCGGTTTCGGCCTCGACCTCGCCAACCACCAGTGGGCAGGCTTCTTTCGCGCGGTGCTGCCGGATCTCGACCAGGCGGCCCTGGAGCTCCGCTGGGCCCGCGGGGTCACCGACAAGTGGGAGCACGACCGCTTCGCCTTCGTGGACCGCGACCCGGAGTCCGTCCTCGGCTTCATCGCCGACCAGCCCCCGGAGAGGTGGACGCCGTGCGCCCCGGCCCTCTTCTACCTCGCCCTCGTGCGAGCCGCCGTGCTCGCCGCCGACGGAGACCCGGCCGCCCGCTTCGCGGTGGAGGAAGCCGAGCAGCGCGTTCTTCAGGCCAGGATCGGGTAGCGCCCTGCCCGTACCGCGGCCCCTCGGGAGCGCCCCGCACGGCCGTGGGCGAGGATGGGGACATGGCGAACCGACTTGCAGAGGCCACGTCCCCGTACTTGCTGCAGCATGCCGACAACCCCGTGGAGTGGTTTCCGTGGGGGGAGGAGGCGTTCGCCGAGGCCAGGCGGCGGGACGTGCCCGTGATCCTGAGTGTGGGGTACGCGGCCTGCCATTGGTGTCACGTCATGGCGCACGAGAGTTTTGAGGACGTGGCGACGGCGGGGCTCATGAACGAGGGGTTCGTGAGTGTGAAGGTCGATCGTGAGGAGCGGCCTGATGTGGATGCCGTCTACATGGAGGCGGTGCAGGCGCTGACGGGGCAGGGCGGCTGGCCGATGACGGTGTTCATGACGCCGGACGGGCATCCGTTCTACTGCGGGACGTACTTCCCGCGGGAGCGGTTCCAGGGGCTGCTGCAGGCGGTTTCGGCGGCCTGGCGGGAGCAGCGGGCCGAACTCGTCGACCAGGGGCGGCAGATCGTCGACGCGCTCGGTGGGCAGGAGGGCGGCACGGTCGGGTCGGGCGCGCCGGACGACGCGGCGCTCGGCAGGGCCGTGCAGGTGCTGGCGCGCGGGTTCGACGAGAGGTTCGCCGGGTTCGGCGGGGCGCCGAAGTTCCCGCCGTCGATGGTGCTGGAGTTCCTGCTGCGGCGCGGCGACGAGGGGCGGATGGCCGCGCGGACGCTGGAGGCGATGGCCCGCGGCGGGATCTACGACCAGCTCGGCGGCGGCTTCGCCCGCTACAGCGTCGACGAGGCGTGGGTCGTGCCGCACTTCGAGAAGATGCTCTACGACAACGCGCTGCTCGCCCGCGTCTACGCGCACTGGTGGCGCAAGGACGGCGCGCCGCTGGCCCGCCGTGTCGCGCTGGAGACGTGCGACTGGATGCTGCGCGAGCTCGGCACCGCGGAAGGCGGGCTGGCCTCGGCGTTGGACGCCGACAGCGAGGGCGTCGAAGGCAAGTTCTATGTATGGACGCCCGAGCAACTCGTCGAGGTGCTCGGGGAAGAGGACGGGGCGAGGGCGGCCCGCGCGTTCAAGGTGACCGAGCGGGGCACTTTCGAGCACGGCTCGTCCACCCTCCAGTTGGAGGGCGACCTGCCGGAGGACCTGCGGGCGCGGCTGCTGGAGGCGCGCGCCGAGCGGGTCCGGCTGGCGCGCGACGACAAGGTCGTCGCCGCCTGGAACGGCCTGGCGATCGCCGCGCTCGCCGAGTGCGGGGCGCTGCTGGACCGGCCCGACCTGATCGAGGCGGCGCGGGGCGTCGCCGACCTGCTGGACCGGCTGCACACCCGCGACGGAAGGCTCCTGCGCACCTCCCGTGACGGCGTCGCAGGCGCCAACGCGGGCGTCCTGGAGGACTACGCCGACGTGGCCGAGGGCCTGCTCGCGCTGCACGCGGTCACGGGCGACGCGGAGTACGTGACGCGTGCGGGCGTGCTCCTGGACGTCGTGCTCGACAGGTTCGCCGACGGCGACGGCGGCTTCTACGACACCGCAGACGACGCCGAGGCCCTGTTCCGCCGCCCCAAGGATCCGACGGACAACGCGGTCCCGTCCGGCCAGTCGGCCGCCGCCGGCGCGCTGCTGACGTACGCGGCGCTCACCGGTTCGGTCCGGCACCGGGACGCGGCGCTCGCCGCGCTCGCGCCGACCGCCGCGCTGGCCGACCGGCACGCGAGGTTCGCGGGCTGGGGCCTCGCGGTCGCCGCTGCGGCGGTGCGCGGCCCGGTGGAGGTCGCGGTCGTCGGCGACCCGGCGGACGGGCGGACCCGCGAGCTGCACCGGACGGCGCTGATGAGCACGTCGCCGGGCGCGGTCGTCACGGTCGGCGCGCCGGGCGCCCCGCTGGACGGGCCGGTGCCGCTGCTGGGCGGCCGGGATCTGCTCGACGGCGCTCCGGCGGCTTACGTGTGCCGGGATTTCGCGTGCCGGATGCCGGTCGGGACCCCGGGTGAGCTGGCCCGACAGATCACCTCAAGCTGAACAGTGCGGACCGCCGGCCTGAACGCCGTCTGAGAATCCGCAGGGGGCCGTTGGCTCTTAGGCCTCGCTCGTTTAGTGTCGATTGCGCCGTAACGTCCGAGGGTTTCCTCTGGCGATACGGTGTTTCCGTCTTGCCTGAAGTCCAGCCCCTGCCCCTAAGGAAACAGCGTGCGCAAGCCTGGCCCCCGGGCGGCGCCGATGGTGATCGGCGTGGCCATCGCGACGACCCTCGCCGCGAACGTCGCGATGCTCGTCGAACGCGCCGTGCGCCCCGCCGCGACCCCGTCCGTCACCTCGGTCGCGCCCGGTCAGCTCGTCGCGGCCGCCGACGCGGCCGGAACCGCCCCCGTCGCACCGCTCGCCGAACGGGTCGAGCCGCAGGTCATGGTGGTCGCCAAGGGCCGCAACGCGCTCCCCGCCGAAATCGCCGCCAAGGTCGCGAAGATCAAGGGCGTCACCGGGGTCGAGACCGCCGACGGGGCACGCGCGAAGCTCGCCGGCAAGGAGGTCGGCGTTTTCGGCGTCGACCCGTCCGGCTTCCGCAACTTCACCCCCGCTCCGACGGCCGAGCACGACGGCCTGTGGCGCAACATCGCGTCCGGAGACGTCGCGGTGTCGTTCGTCCTGAACAGCGACGGAGGCGTCGAACTCGACAGCAGGGTCCCCGTCTCCGGCGCGACGGAGATCGACAGGGTCCGCGTCGGCGCGGTCGCCACGATGGGCATCGGCGACATCGACGCCGTCGTGTCCAAGGAGACGGCGAAGCGGCTCGGCATGGTCGAGGACAACGTCCTCATCGTCGCCGGAGCCGACAAGGACAGGGAGAAGATCGCCAAGGCCGTCCGCAAGCTCGTCAAGGACAAGACCGGGACGGTCCGGACGATCAACCCGTCGTTCGACTTCAAGGGCGCGGCCTCCGGCGGCGGCTACCTGTCGGCCAGGGAGATCAAGACGGCGATCGACGCGGGGATGACCAAGCTCGGCATGCCGTACGTGTGGGGCGGCGAGTCCGACGCCGAAGGCGGCTACGACTGCTCGGGCCTCTTGCAGTGGGCGTTCGCCCAGGCCGGCATCCGCCTGCCCCGGGTGGCCGCCGACCAGGCCAGGACCGGCCCGGTCGTGCCGTTCGACAAGGCCCGCGTCGGCGACCTGCTCATCTGGGCCAACGACCCGACGGCGCCCGGCCGGATCTCGCACATCGCCCTCTACCTCGGCGGCGACAAGATGCTCGTCGCCCCCCGGACGGGCGACGTGATCAAGATCCAGACCGTCTACTTCAACGGGTTCCGGGGCGCGGTGCGGATCAACCGGCAGGCGGCGGCCCAGGCCGCGGGCTGAGCGGCATCCCGGCCTCGAAGAAGTCGAACATCCGGCGCATCAGCGCCGCGATGTCGCCCTTCCCGCCGTCGCGCACCCATTCGGCAAGGACGCCCTGGACGCCGCCGAGGAGCGCTCCGATGAAGACCTCGATCTCGAAGTCCTCGGTGGAGCGCCCCGTGCGCTCGGCGAGCAGGTTGCGCAGGACGGCCGCGGTGCCGGTCGGGCTGTTGTCCCAGGACCGGGCCCGTAGCGCGGGGACGGACTGGGTGAGCTTGAGCCGGGCCAGCATCCGCTCCTTGTCCTCCGCGCCCATCCCGCTGAGGAAGTCGTCGAAGACGGTCCGCAGTCCGGTGACGGGTTCCACGTCCGGCGGGATGTCGTGGAACGCCTCGGAGATCAGCGGGTCGTACTCGTCGGTGAGGACGGTGTCCTCTTTGGTGGGGAAGTACCGGAAGAAGGTGCTCGGGGAGACCTCCGCGGCTTCCGCGATCTGCTCGACCGTCGTCGCCTCGTAGCCCTGCTCGGTGAACAGCCGCAGCGCGTGCTCCTGGATCGAGATCCGGGTCTTGAGCTTCTTGCGTTCGCGCAGCGGGAGCCGGTCAAGCGAGAAGGACTGTTCCATCGTCCGATTGTCCCGCAGAAGCCCGCCGGGCGACGGCCGCGGTGGCGGCCAGCGCGGCGAGCGCGACCGCGCAGCACGTCCACAGGACCGCGGCCATGCCGTCGAGGAAGTTCGTGGGGTCGGCGGCGATGGCCGAGGGCTCTGCGTCGCCGGAGGAGGCGGCCAGGACGCTGCCCAGGATCGCCGCGCCGAACGAGCCGCCGACCATCCGGACGGTCATGAGCAGCCCGGATCCCGCGCCGGCCCGGTCGACGTCGAGCGCCGACAGGGCGAGGTGCATCGCGGTGGGCAGGACGAGTCCGCACCCGAGGCCGAAGAGGGTGAGCCAGCCCGCGACGGGGCCGTAGGACGTGCCGGTGAACGCGCCCAAGGCCATGGACAGGGCGATGAGGGCGAGGCCGGTGATCAGGACGGCGCGCTCTCCCGCCTTCTCGACGGCTTTGGCGCCCAGCCGGGACGCGACGACGAGCCCGCCGATCAGGGGCAGCAGCCGGAGCCCGCTGCCGAGGGTGCCGGCGCCGAGGACGCCCTGGAAGTACTGCGGGACGACGAACAGGACGCCGAAGAGGAAGAACGTGAGCGCGGTCGCGGCGATCGCCCCGCCGGCGAAGGCGCGGTCGCGGAACAGCGTCAGGTCCACGAGCGGGTCGGCGGAGCGGCGGATCCGGTTCCAGAAGAGCGCGAGCGCCGCGGCCCCGGCGAGCACGGGAGCCCAGAACTGGGGCGCGCCCCAGCCGTGCACGGGCTGCTCGATGGCGCCGTAGACGAGGGCGAGGAGACCGCCGGTGGACAGCAGCACGCCCACCGCGTCCAGCGCGGGCGCGTCGGCCGAGCGGGACTCGGGGACGAGCGCGAGGACGGCCACGAGCGCGAGCGCCGCGATCGGGACGTTGATCGCGAAGATCGATCCCCACCAGAAGTGGTCGAGCAGCCAGCCGCCCAGGATGGGCCCGAGGGGCAGCCCGAGGAAGGACGCGGCGGCGTACGCGGCCTGGGCCTTCGGCCGCTCGTCGGCGGGGAACACCACGAGCAGGACGGTCAGCGAGACCGGGATGATGATCGCCGAGCCGACGCCCATGAGCGTCCGCGCCGCGATGAGCGGGCCGGTGGTCGAGGACAGGGCCGCCATCAGTGAGCCGCCGAGGAACACCGCGAGCCCCGCGGCCAGCATCTTCCTGCGGCCGTAGCGGTCGGCGGCGAGCCCGGCGGGGATGAGGAGGGTCGCCGAGACGAGCGTGTAGGAGTCGATGATCCATTGCAGGCCGCCCGTGCCCGCGCCGAGGTCGCGGGCCAGGACGGGCAGGGCGATGTTGAGGGCGGTGAGGTCGAGGGCGACGACGATCTGGGCGAGGACGAGGGCGCCGAGCACCCACCACCTGCGCTGTCCGCTGCCGACGGTCATGGAAGTCTCTCCGATCAGGAAGTCACTGTGATTTGAAAGTAGATAGATTTTGACAGTAGCTTTCACTTTTCGGATCGGACAGTTTCCGCGCCTCTTCGGGAGTGTGGGTTCGGCCACATCGGTGGGTAACCGAACGTCATGGGATCATTGCGCTGCGTGGACGGCTCGTCGCTCACGGTCCGCCCCGTGCCGACGTGCGACAGGCGCGGGCGGCCCTTCGAGGTCCGCCTCGAACTGCGCAGGAACGGCAGCCCGTTCGGCGCCGTCGGACCCGGGTGCGCCTACTTCCTCGGACGGGCCGCCGAGAGGCTCGACAGGGCCCGCACGGAGGCCGCAGGCTCCGATGCGGAAGGGCTGCCGCCCGAGGGCGAACTGTTCGCTTTCCGCCGTGATCAGCGGGGCGGAGGCGAGAGCGAGCTCAGCTGCGTCATCCGCGACTCACCGGTCTGGGTGCCGCGGGAGGGGGCCCGCGGAAGGGGAGACTGGCGCGTGGTCCGCAGGGCCGTCGTCGAGGCGTGGGACGGGGGAGGCCGCGGGGTCAGGGCGGTGCTGACCTCGGGGGAGCTCGCCGACTTCGTCCGGACGGTCCTCGCCGAAGCCGGACGCGCCGGGCTCGAACCAATGCTCTCCCGGATGGATCGTACGAACTTGGAGACATCGCGTAATTAACGGCGATAATGAGTCATCGGCCTTTGACCGGCCGAGTGAGGGGGAAATCCACGCGATGGCAGTCCGACGGAGCACGAAGGCGCGGATCAAGAGCAGCCGCTTCTACGGGGCCGTCCGCGACCTCGCCTACCGGCTCTACGAGGGCCGCGTGGAGAAGCACCTGCCCAAGGACCAGGTCCCCCGGCACATCGGGGTCATCCTCGACGGCAACCGCAGGTGGGCCCGCGAGATGGGCCTCGCCGACGTGAACTCCGGGCACCGGGTCGGCGCGGACAAGATCTCCGAACTGCTGCGGTGGTCCACCGAGGCGGGCGTCGAGGTCGTCACCCTCTGGCTGCTGTCCACCGACAATCTCACGCGCCCGGCCCGCGAACTCGACCCCCTGCTGCGGATCATCGAGGAGACCGTCGAAGGGCTCGTGACCGACGGATGGCACGTCCAGGCCGTCGGCGCACTCGACCTCCTGCCCGATAACACCGCGCGTGTCCTTAAAAAGGCAGGGGAATCCACATCCAACAGGGACGGACTGATTGTGAACGTCGCCGTTGGGTATGGAGGTAGACGTGAGATCGCTGATGCGGTTCGCTCCCTGCTTCTGGAGGGGGCGGCTCAGGGCACCAGCATCGAGGAGCTTGCGGAGCGCCTCGATGTTGAGCACATCGCCGAGCATCTCTACACGCGCGGCCAGCCCGATCCCGATCTCGTCATCAGGACCTCGGGAGAGCAGCGGCTTTCGGGCTTCATGCTCTGGCAGAGCGCCCACTCGGAGTTCCACTTCTGCGAGGTCCACTGGCCGGACTTCCGCAAGGTCGACTTCCTGCGGGCCCTGCGCTCCTACGCCGCGCGGCACCGTCGCTTCGGCACCTGACCGGCTCTCGCGCAGGTTCGAACTGCGTGTTCACGTCCCCGTCATGCAGCTGTCATGCCGGGGATGTTCGCTTTCAGGAGCCGAGGTAGCAAACCCCCAGGTAAGGGCGCTTCCCCAGCGTCCGAAGGAGAGCGAGTGGGCATTCCCTCCACGCGATCCGCATCCGTGCGGCGCACCTACGTCCTCGACACGAGCGTCCTCATCTCCGACCCGGCCGCGATAACGCGGTTCGCGGAGCACGAGGTCGTCATCCCGATCGTCGTGATCACCGAGCTGGAGGCCAAGCGGGACCACCCGGAACTCGGGTACTTCGCCCGTCAGGCGCTGCGCTCGCTCGACGACATGCGGGTCGAACACGGCCGGCTGGACGACGAGCTGCCGATAGGCGACTTCGGCGGGACTCTGCGCGTGGAGCTCAACCACTCCGATCCCAGCGTCCTTCCGGACGGCTTCCGCCTGGGCGACAACGACACGAGGATCCTCTCGGTGGCCCGCTGGCTGTCCAAGGAGGGCAAGGACGTCGTCCTGGTCTCCAAGGACCTGCCGCTGCGGGTCAAGGCGTCCGCCGTCGGCCTCACCGCCGAGGAGTACCGGGCGGAGATGGTCGTGGAGACCGGCTGGACCGGGATGCGCGAGCTCGAGGTGTCCGCCGAGCAGGTGGACGAGCTGTTCGACACCCAGCGCCTCGACCTCGACGCGGCCCGCGAGCTGCCCGTCCACGCGGGCCTGCGGCTGCTGTCCTCGCGCGGCTCGGCCCTCGGCAGGGTGCTGCCCGACAAGTCGGTGCGGCTGGTGCGCGGCGAGCGCGAGGCGTTCGGCCTGCGCGGTCGCTCGGCCGAGCAGCGGATCGCGCTGGACCTCCTGCTGGACGAGGAGATCGGCATCGTCTCGCTCGGCGGCCGGGCCGGCACGGGCAAGTCCGCCCTCGCCCTCTGCGCGGGCCTGGAGGCGGTCCTGGAGCGCCGCCGGCACCGCAAGGTCGTCGTCTTCCGGCCGCTGTACGCGGTCGGCGGGCAGGAGCTGGGCTATCTGCCCGGCTCGGAGAACGACAAGATGTCGCCATGGGCGCAGGCCGTCTACGACACCCTGTCCGCGGTGACGACCCCCGAGGTGATCGACGAGGTTCTGGACCGCGGCATGCTGGAGGTCCTGCCCCTCACCCACATCCGGGGCCGCTCGCTGCACGACTCGTTCGTGATCGTCGACGAGGCGCAGTCCCTGGAGCGGGGCGTCCTGCTCACGGTGCTGTCGCGCATCGGCCAGAACTCGCGGGTCGTGCTCACCCACGACGTCGCGCAGCGTGACAACCTGCGGGTCGGCAGGCACGACGGCGTCGCGGCAGTGGTGGAGCGCCTGAAGGGTCACCCGCTGTTCGCGCACGTCACGCTGAGCAGGTCCGAGCGCTCGCCGATCGCCGCGCTGGTGACCGATCTGCTCAATGACATGGGTGCCTAGCACCGGTTTCTCGATCACCGACCGCCCGGGCCACGGCACGGGCGGTCACATTTTTGGGTGCCAAGGGTCACATCGCCCTTTCTGTGGCGAGTTATGTGACGACAATCACACAACTTCCGCCCGAAACCTGGAATCCCAGCTCCACCGGTGTTTGCGGGGTTTTTCCGGCACGCTGACAACGGTCCGGGCGTGTCCGAACAGCCCGTTCCGCTTGCGGAGCACCCCCGCCCCTGCGGCAGGGTGTGTGCCGGAGCACTTGGGCTCCGGATGACCGCACTTTGACCGCGCGCTGGGGAAGGGAGTTCGACGGTGACGACACAGGCGCCTCCAACGGCCTGGGACCCGGCGGGTCCCGAGAGTCCGCATCCCGACGTGAAGGTGGCCGGTACACCGTTGACCGACCCCGAGGGCGAACCACTCGATCTGGTCATCCGCGACCGCAAGGGCGCCAAGGGCAAGTTCCTGATCGCGGGCGGCATCGCGGCCGCCCTCGTCGTGGCCGGAGTGGCCGCGGCCGTCATCGTGGGGCTCGACGACGCGGAAGGCTCCACCCAGGCGGTCGCCACCCTTGCGCCCAAGGACGAAGAAGCCCCTGACTCGAAGCCGCTGACGGCCGAAGAGCAGAAGAAGGCGCTCAAGGACCGCGCGATCGCCGCCGCGGCGAAGGACACCGTCCCCACGCTGAAGAACAAGACGGTGCCCACGCCCGAGCCGACCGAGCCCGCCGAAGTGACGGGCGGGGCCGGACCCGCCGTGTCGCCGGGCACGGCGCAGGCGATCGCCAAGGGCATGATGAAGGGCCAGGGCTGGGACCCCAAGACCCAGTTCGGCTGCCTGTACTCCCTGTGGAACGCCGAAAGCGGCTGGCGCACCACCGCCGGTAGCGTCAACGGCCCCTACGGCATCCCGCAGGCCAACCCCGGTACCAAGATGGCGTCGGCCGGCCCGAAGTGGCAGACCGACGCGGCCACACAGATCAAGTGGGGCTTCGGCTACATCAAGGGGCGTTACAGCACCCCGTGCGGCGCTTGGTCGCACTTCCAGTCGAACCACTGGTACTAGGCGCGACTCCCGGGCCGACGCTCGGGCGCCCCGGCCAAGCCGGTCTCTCAAGGCGCCCGGTCACCAGGCCCGGCAACCACCGCCCGGATCGTTCCGGCAGCGGGCCGTATCTCGGCACGAGGCAGTGCCGCACAATCCCATAAGCGGCGGACCCCCATGAGGCGCGAACGCCTCTCCCGCCGCGCCCACCTCGGATGAGCGGACCCTTCGGTCCGCGCCTGCGCGCTGCCGCGCGCTCTTCTCCCGGAACCCGGTCCGTCATGCCCCGTGCGTGACGGTTCTGCCCGGGGTGGCCTCTGCCTGCGATGCGACCGGCGTCCGGCTGACGAAAGGAAACCCCTATGTCCGGACAGACCTCCCCCCAGGCCCCCCGCAACGGTCGTACCGTTCACCGGGGTATCGCCCGCAAGATCGCGGTCGTTACGGCCTCCGGGCTGGTTTTCGGACTCGGTTCCGCGCTGCCCGCGCAGGCCGCGTCCGCGCAGAAGGTCGTCACCTCCGCCGAGACGGGCTCCGTCGCCGTCGCGAAGGCGCCGACCGCCGAGAAGAAGCTCACCCGCAAGCAGCGCAACCAGGCCATCGCGAAGAAGCTCGTGGCCAAGCGCGGCTGGTCCAGGGCGCAGTTCCGCTGCCTCGCCAAGCTGTGGGACAAGGAGAGCCACTGGAACCACCGCGCCTACAACCCGTCGTCGGGCGCCGGCGGCATCCCGCAGGCCCTTCCCGCGTCGAAGATGTCCTCCTCGGGCAAGGACTGGCGGACCAACCCCGCGACCCAGATCAGGTGGGGCCTGAAGTACATCAAGTCCCGCTACGGCACGCCCTGCACCGCCTGGTCCCACTCCGCCGCGACCGGCTGGTACTGAGCCGCGGCCTCCGCTGAGCCCCAGCACCCGACACGGCAGTCGAGGTGCCTTGGCGACGCCGCCAGGGCTCGGCCGCACTCTCCGGCCCGCACGCGAGGCCGCGGAAGCACACCGGAGCGCTTCCGTGCCCCGGGCACGGCCGAAACGAAGTTCGCAGTCCGCGTGATCGGGCGCCGGGATTCCGCGCGCCCGATCACCGGCCTCGCCGAAGGGGCGCAAACGGCACGTCAAGATCAGCACGGCCGGGTCATGACACGCCGATGATCATCCAAGGCGCGGTTCCGATGCGCCGCCGCGATGATCACTATGCCCGGCTTGCGGTGATGGATAGCAGCGTGTCACCTCACACGGTGAGCGGAGCACGGGCGACCCCGTGCTCCGCCAGCGCCCCGGAGGCCCGCCGGGCCTCATGCAGCGGCGTCCGGCAGGCCCGTCTAGGCGGGCGCGTCGTACGGGGCGGGAAACGTTCGCGGGCCGGCCGGTGCCGCGACCGAAAAAGGAACCGTTTGTGAACGAACGCTCGCAGATGTCCCAGGTCCCCGCCCGTGTCCGCCGCGTGACCGTCACGCTCGCCGCGTCCGCGGCGCTGCTGGCGCCCGCGCTGCACGCCGCCGCCGCGGAGTCCGCACCGACCACCTCCGGCTATCGCCACGCGCAGCAGCCGATCGATTCCCGCGACAAGTCCACCGCCCTGGCCGAGGACGACGACCGCGACGGCCCCGACTGGGACCGCCGCGACGACGACGGCCCGGACGGCGACGACCGCGGCCGCGACGACCGCGACGATCGCCACGACGAGGGCCCGGGAGACCGCGACGACCGTGACGGCGACGGTTCCGACGGCGACGGCCCTGACGGCGACCGCGACCACGAGGGCCGCGAGGGCGACCGAGGCCGCGACGGCCGGGACCACGACGACGAGGGCCGCGACCACGACGGCCGGGGCTACGAGACGGCAGGCTACGACTCCCGCCACGACGACCGGGACGGCCGCGACGACGAGGGCCGCGAGCACCGCGACCACGACGGCCGCGACCATGACGGCGACCGCGACCACGAGGGCCGCGAGGGCGACCGGGACCACGACGGCCGGGACCACGACGACGAGGGCCGCGAGCACCGCGACCACGACGGTGACCGGGACCACGACGGCCGGGACCACGACGGTGACCGCGACCGCGACGGCCGCGGCGATCACGACGAGAACGGCCGTGGGCACGAGGGCGACCGCGACCACGAGGGCGACCGAGGCCGCGACGGCGACCGCGACGGCCGGGACCGGGACGGCCGGGACCACGACGACCGCGACGGCCGGGACCGGGGCGGTCGTGACCATGACGACCGTGAAGGCCGCGAAGGTCCCCGGCGGGGCCACGGCAAGAGGGGCCACGCCGAGCACAACAGGCACCTCGGCTACAAGATGGTCGGCCGCTACGGCTGGGACCGCGACCGGCAGTGGCCCTGCCTGCGCAGCCTCTGGGCGCACGAGAGCGGCTGGAGTCACCGCGCCCACAACGCGGGTTCGGGCGCAGCCGGCATCCCGCAGGCCCTGCCCGCCTCGAAGATGGCGTCCTCCGGCAAGGACTGGCGCACCAATCCCGAGACGCAGATCAAGTGGGGCCTGAAGTACATCAAGTCCCGCTACGGCAACCCGTGCGGCGCCTGGTCCCACTTCGGCGCCCACAACTGGTATTAGCGACGGCGCTCCACACCCGCCCACCGCGCGACGGGCAGGCCGTCGGGCGGTGGGCCGGGCCGTCTCAGCGGCGGCCGGTCATGCGGAGCACGTCGAGGGCGGTGTCGAGCTCTTCGAGGGTGAGCTTCCCGGCTTCGATGTAGCCGCGCTCCAGGACGACCTGACGGATGGTCTTGCGTTCGGCGAGGGCCTGCTTGGCGACCTTGGCGGCCTCTTCGTAGCCGATGTGGCGGTTGAGGGGCGTGACGATCGAGGGGGAGCCTTCGGCGTATTCGGCGAGGCGGTCGACGTCGGCCTCGATGCCGGTGACGCAACGGTCGGCGAAGAGCCGGACGACGTTCGCGAGCAGCGAGATCGACTCCAGCAGGTTGCGCGCGAGCATGGGGAGCTGCACGTTCAGCTCGAAGGAGCCCGCCGCGCCGCCGAAGGCGATCGCCGCGTCGTTCCCGACGACCTGGGCGGCGACCATCGTGACGGCCTCGGGCAGGACGGGGTTGACCTTGCCCGGCATGATCGACGACCCGGGCTGGAGGTCGGGCAGCCGGATCTCGGCGAGTCCGGCGCGCGGCCCGGACCCCATCCAGCGCAGATCGTTGGCGATCTTGTTGAGGCTCACCGCGACGGTCCGCAGGGCTCCGCTGGTCTCGACGACGGAGTCCTGGGCGCTCTGCGCCTCGAAGTGGTTCCTCGCCTCGCGGACGGGCAGTCCGGTCCGTTCGGCGAGCAGCGCGACGACCTTGGGCGCGAACCCTTCGGGCGTGTTGATGCCGGTGCCCACGGCGGTGCCGCCGAGCGCGAGCTCACCGAGCCGGGGCAGCGCCGCCTCCAGCCGTTCGATGCCGTAGCGGATCTGGGCCGCGTATCCGCCGAACTCCTGCCCGAGCGTCACGGGCGTGGCGTCCATGAGATGGGTGCGCCCTGATTTGACCAGATCCGCGAATTCCGTCGCCTTCGCCGCCAGCGCGTCCGCGAGATGCCCCAGCGCGGGCACCAGATCCCTCACGACGGCCTCGGTGGCCGCCAGGTGGAGGGAGGAGGGGAAGACGTCGTTGGACGACTGGGAGGCGTTCACGTGGTCGTTCGGGTGGACGGGGCGTCCGAGCCGCTCTTCGGCGAGGGTGGCGATCACCTCGTTGGCGTTCATGTTCGAGGAGGTGCCGGAGCCCGTCTGGAAGACGTCGACGGGGAACTCGGCGTCCCAGCGTCCCTCGGCGACCTCGTCGGCGGCTGCCGCGATCGCGTCGGCGAGGTCGGCGGGCAGGACGCCCAACTCGGCGTTGGCCCGCGCGGCCGCCGACTTGATCAGCGCCAGCGCCCGGATGTGCGGCCCCGACAGGCGCCTGCCGGAGATCGGGAAGTTCTCCACCGCCCGCTGGGTCTGCGCCCGCCACTTGGCGTCCGCCGGAACCCGGACCTCGCCCATCGAATCGTGCTCAACCCGAAAGTCGCCCATGACGGGTCAGACGCCGCGGGCGGCCAAGATATTCCAGCAAGACATTCCGGCAACGGCCCTGGCGACATGGTCCGGCAAGAGCGGCCGGCCGGCTCCGCCGTGCGCGGGGGGCACGGCGGAGCGGCTACTCGCGGTCGATGCCCACGTAGGTCTGCTCGCCCGCAGCGGGCTCCTTGGCCTTGCCGTTGATCGTGACCTGGCAGACTTCGCCGTCGCTGACCGTCACGTCCATGGGGACCTTGTTGGAGCGGAAGAACTCCCCGTCGGGGATCGTGGTGTTCTGCACGTCGGAGGCGGCCGCGCCGCCCCCTTCGCCCGCCAGGATCGTCAGCTTGCAGGCGCCGCCGTCGGCCTTGACGACCAGGACGTCCGGCGTGGCGCTCACGTTCGTGCCGACCTGGCCCTTGGGCTCGGCGGCGGGCGGCTCGGGATCGCCGCCGGAGAGGGCGACGATCGCCGCGACGACCGCGCCGACGCCCAGCAGGGCCAGCCCGCCGAAGACGAGCGGCTTGGAGGACTTCGGCCGGTTCTGCTTGGCCCGGTGAGCGCCGCTGCGGCGGCTGGGCATCCCGCTTGAGGACAAGGCGTTCACCATGCTTTCCCCGGGTGACTGACCTGCTGCACTGCGCTTGGGCGTCGCGGCTCGGTCGAGCCGTTCGGCGAGGCGGGCGTGCGTGAGGCGGCGTCGGGGGTTGCGCTGGAGCAGCCCGCTGATGATCGGCCCGAGTTCGCCGGAGCGGTGCGACGGGTTCGGGTCCTCGGTGAGGACCGCGGACAGCGTCGCCATCACGCTCTCGTGGTCGAACGGGGGCCTGCCCTCCACCGCGCAGTAGAGGGTCGCGCCGAGGGACCAGAGGTCGGACTCGGGTGTCGCCTTCTCACCGCGGGCCACCTCTGGCGCGACGTACGCGGGCGAGCCCACGAACGTGCCGACCTTGGTGATGGTCGACGAGCCGTTGGTGATGGCCAGGCCGAAGTCGGTCAGGACGACCCGGCCGGGCGCGAGCAGCACGTTGGAGGGTTTGATGTCGCGGTGCAGCACACCGGAGGCGTGCGCCTCGGCCAGCGCGGCGACGAGTTGGCGGCCGATCGCCGCGGTCTCGTCGGGCCGCAGCGGACCGTTCTCCTTGATGTGCTGCTCAAGGGTGGGCGCCTCGATGAGCTCCATGACGATCCAGGGCCGCGCGTGCTCCTGCACGACGTCGTACACCTCGATGATCGACTTGTGCCGGACGCGCGCGGGCGCTCGTGCCTCGCGCAGCGTCCGGCGGTAGAACACGACGCGATCGGCCTCGTCCAGCTCCGAGGGGAACCGGATCTCCTTGATGGCCACATCGCGTTCGAGGAGCTCGTCGTGGGCTCGCCACACCGTGCCCATCGCCCCGTGTCCGAGAGCCTGGAGCAGGCGGTAGCGCTTCGCCAATACGAAGTCCACCGTCTCAGTCATGCCGGACAACATACAGGAGCGTCCGCCTTGTCAGACACCGTATGCAATGACCGCAGGACTCAGTTTGATGAGGCTCCGGACACGGGGATGACCGGGCGTCAGCGGCGCCCGATGGTGAGCACGGGGCCCGTGGTGTCGGCGAAGAAGTCCTCGCCCTTGTCGTCGACGACGATGAAGGCGGGGAAGTCCTTGACCTCGATCTTCCAGACCGCCTCCATGCCCAGCTCGGGGTACTCCAGCACCTCGACCTTGCGGATGCAGTCCTGCGCGAGGCGGGCGGCGGGGCCGCCGATCGAGCCCAGGTAGAAGCCGCCGTGGGCCTTGCAGGCGTTGGTGACGGCCTGGGAGCGGTTGCCCTTGGCGAGCATCACCAGCGAGCCGCCCGCGGCCTGGAACTCCTCGACGTAGGAGTCCATGCGCCCGGCGGTCGTCGGGCCGAAGGAGCCGGAGGCGTAGCCCTCGGGGGTCTTGGCCGGGCCCGCGTAGTAGACCGCGTGGTCCTTGAGGTACTGCGGCATGCCCTCGCCCGCGTCCAGCCGCTCCTTGATCTTGGCGTGCGCGATGTCGCGCGCCACGACGAGCGGGCCGGAAAGGGACAGGCGGGTCTTGACCGGGTGCCGCGACAGCTCCTCGCGGATCTCCGCCATCGGCCGGTTGAGGTCGATCCGGACGACCTGGTCGTCGAGGTGGTCGTCGGTGGTGTCGGGCAGGAAGCGGGCCGGGTCGGTCTCCAGCTTCTCCAGGAAGACGCCCTCGGCGGTGATCTTCGCCAGGGCCTGGCGGTCCGCCGAGCAGGACACCGCGATCGCGACGGGGCAGGACGCGCCGTGCCGGGGCAGCCGGATCACGCGGACGTCGTGGCAGAAGTACTTGCCGCCGAACTGGGCGCCGATGCCGAGCTGCTGGGTGAGTTCGAAGACCTGCTGTTCCAGCTCCAGGTCGCGGAAGCCGTGGCCGCCGATCGAGCCCTCGGTGGGCATGTAGTCCAGGTAGTGGGCGCTGGCGTACTTCGCGGTCTTCAGGGCGGTCTCCGCCGAGGTGCCGCCGACGACGATCGCCAGGTGGTACGGCGGGCAGGCGGCCGTGCCGAGGCTGCGGATCTTCTCCTCGAGGAAGGACATCATCCGCTTGGGGTTCAGGACGGCCTTGGTCTCCTGGTACAGGTACGACTTGTTGGCCGAGCCGCCGCCCTTGGCCATGAACAGGAACTTGTAGGCGTCGCCGTCGGTGGCGTACAGGTCGATCTGCGCGGGCAGGTTGGTGCCCGTGTTCTTCTCGTCCCACATCGTCAGCGGGGCCATCTGGGAGTAGCGCAGGTTGAGCCGCGTGTAGGCGTCGTAGACACCGCGCGAAAGGTGGGCCTCGTCATTGCCGTCGGTCAGCACGTTCTGGCCGCGCTTGCCCATGATGATCGCGGTGCCGGTGTCCTGGCACATCGGGAGGATGCCGCCGGAGGCGATGCCGGCGTTCTTCAGCAGGTCCAGCGCGACGAAGCGGTCGTTGGGGGAGGCCTCGGGGTCGTCGAGGATCTTCCTCAGCTGGGCGAGGTGGGCCGGGCGCAGCAGGTGCTGGATGTCGTGGATGGCGGTCTCGGTGAGCAGCCGGATGGCCTCGGGCTCCACCTGGAGGAAGGTGCGCCCGGCGGCCTCGATCGTCGACACACCCTCGGTGGTCAGGAGCCGGTACTCCGTCTCGGTGTCCTTCCCCAGGGGAAGCAGTTCGGTGTGTACGAAATCGGCCATCTCATCCCTCGCACATCTCGTTCGGCAGGCCGTCTAAGGGTAAAGGGTCGCCCTGGGCGGATCGCCCCGCAGGTCACGCCCACGGCGACCAGCAGGCAGCCCGCGATCTCCGCGGCCGAGGGGAGCCCGGCGCCGACGACCGCGGTGGAGACCGCGGCCGAGACGGCGATCAGACCGCCGTACGGGGCGGCCCTGTCGGCGCCGAGGCGGCCCAGCGCCCGGTACCAGAGCAGGAACGCGACGACGGTGATCACCAGCCCGATGTAGAGCAGGGCGGCCCCTTCGGCGAACGAGGGCACCCGGAAGGACTCGCCCGTGAGCAGCGCGGCCCCGGCCAGCAGGGGGACGGCCGCGGCCACCGCGTACGCCGACAGCCTCACGGCGCCGAGCCTGGGCAGGAGGGGGACGGCCAGGAGGGAGAACAGGACCTCCCCGGCCAAGGCTCCCAGCGCGTAGGAGAGGCCCCGGAGATCGCCTCCTCCGAGCCCGCCGGCCAGGGCCGCCCCCGCGCTGACGATCAGCGCCGCGCCCACGATCCGCCGCGACGGCCTGCGCCGCTGGACGAGCGGAGCGGCGACGGAGATCACCAGGGGCGCGCAGCCCAGCACCGCGCCGACGGTCGCCGCGGAGGCAGTCCGGACGGCCTCCACGAGGCAGTAGTTGAACCCGGCGAGGCCGGAGGCGGCCAGCGCGACCAGCAGTGCCCACTCCCGCGCGCCCTTGGGCGGTGAGCCTTGGGCGCGGGCGGCGAGCGGCAGCAGGACGGCCGCCGCGACCCCGTATCTGAGCGCCTGCCCCATGAGCACCGGATAGGCCGTCACCGTCGCCGACACCGCGGCCATCGTGCCGACCAGGACCATTCCCGCGGCCGCACCGGCCGCGAACCTCGCGTCTTTCGCCATGCCGCTGACGTTAGGAGCCGATCGGCCCGAAACTGAGAGCCAATCAACACCGTGAATTCAGGACCATTCGGCGCACGGCCCCGACCGGCCACCGGCTCCCGCCTACGGAGCCGGGGCCCAATCGGGTTCCGGCGGGCGGTACGTGAAGGGGCGGAAGTGGCGGACCTGCACATCGCGATCGACCGGGCGGCGGGACGGCTCGCGGCGCAGCTCGCGGAAGGGCTGCGATCGGCGGTCAGGGAGGGACGGCTGGCGGGCGGGGCAAGGCTGCCCTCGTCCCGCGGCCTCGCCGCCGACCTCGGGGTCTCGCGGGGCGTCGTGGTGGCGGCCTACGAGCAGCTCGTGGCCGAGGGCTTCCTGCTGGCGCGCACGGGCGACGGGACCCGGGTCGCGTCGGCCGCGGTCCGTGCGGCCGAGGAGGTGGGCGGCCCGCAGGAGCCGGCCGCGGCGGTCGAGTTCGACTTCCGTCCGGGCCGACCCGACCTCTCCGGATTCCCCCGCGCGCGCTGGGCCGCCGCGCACAAGCGCGCGCTGGAGACGATGGCACACGACGACTTCGCTTATCCCGACCCGGCGGGCGTTCCCCTGCTGCGCGAGGAACTCGCGGGCTACCTGCGGAGGGTCCGCGCCGCCGACGCCGTGCCGGAGCGGATCGTCGTCACCGGCGGCGTCGCGCACGGGCTGTCCACGGTCGCGCGGCTGCACGGCGGGCCCCTCGCGGTGGAGGACCCCACGTCACAGCGGCAGCTTCCCATGCTCGCCGAGGCCGGGGTCCGGCTCGTCCGGGTGCCGGTCGACGCCGAGGGGCTGGACGTGGCGGCCCTCGCCCGGACGGACGCGCGGGCGGTGCTCGTCACCCCGGCCCACCAGTTCCCGACGGGCGTCGTGCTGTCCCCGGCGCGCAGAGCCGCCCTGGTGGCCTGGGCGCGCGCGGTCGGCGGCACGGTCATCGAGGACGACTACGACGCCGAGTTCCGCTACGACCGCGATCCCGTCGGCTGCGTCCAGGGGCTGGCCCCGGACCGCACGGTGCTGCTCGGCTCGGTGAGCAAGGCGCTCGCCCCGGGCCTGCGGCTGGGCTGGCTGGCCGCGCCCGCCGCGCTGGCCGGGGCGGTGGCCCGCCACCGCGCGCTCACCGACCTCGGCGGCCCCGTCGTGGAGCAGCACGCGCTGGCGCACTTCCTGGCCTCGGGCGCGTACGACCGGCAGGTGCGCCGGGCCCGCAGGCTCTACCGGGCCCGCCGCGACGCCCTGGTCGCCGCGCTGGCGCGGGACCTGCCCTCGGCCCGCGTCGACGGCGTCAGCGCGGGCCTGCACCTGTACGTCGAGATCCTCGGGCTGCCCGAGGACGCCGAGGCGCGGGCGGCCCGGCACGGCGTCGCGATCGAGCGCTGCGGGGCCGGGCTCGTCCTCGGCTACGGCGGGATCCACGAGCGGCGGATCCCGGCCGGGGTCCGGCGGCTGGCCGCCGCGCTGGGCTGAGCCGGCCCGGGTCAGGCCGGGGACGGCTCGGTGGAGACCTTCGGGGGGACCTTCGGGGAGAAGGAGGAGGCGAGCAGGACGATCAGGAGGATGAGCCCGGCCGGGATGGTGAAGGCGAGGCGGAGGTTGCTCTCGCCCTCGGCGGGGGCGAACGCGCCGATGATTCCCGCGCCCAGGACGAACCCGACGTAGTTGAACAGGTTGACCCGGGAGACGGCGATGCCGAGGCCCGTCCCGTCAACCCGGTCGGCCGCCGAGAACGAGATCGGCGCGACCACGCAGACCCCGAGGCCCATGACGGTCACCGCGGCGATCGCGGCGAGCGCGTTCGGCGCGACGACCACGCCGAGCATGCCGAGGAACCCGACGACGGCGCCGATCCGCACGACGGGCACGGGCCCGAACCTGCGGACCCCGAAGTCGGCGATGCTCCGGCTGAGCACCATCGCCACCTGGTAGGCGACGTAGGCGAGCGGCGCGACGGTGGCGCTCGCGGAGAGCTCGTCCTCGAGGTACTTGGCGCTGTAGTTCGAGATGGCCGCGTCGGCGATGTAGAAGGAGCCCATCGCGATGCCGATGAGGAGGATGGGCCGCCAGGGCACCTGCTTGGCCGCGGCCTTGATCTCCTCCGCCGACGGCCCTCCGGCCTCCTCGGCGCGCCGGTAGAGGAACTTCCCGATGCCGAGCGCCCCGGCGATCCCCAAGGCCGACGGGATGACGAAGCCCGTGAACAGCGACATGTCCTGGCTGTTGGCGAACGACGCCCACAGGCCGCCGGCGATGCCCGCGACGCTCCACACCGCGTAGAAGCCGGAGATGACGCTCCGCCGCTCGTGCCGTTCGACGGCCACGGCCTGGGCGTTCATGGAGGCGTCGACGGCGCCGACGAAGAGGCCGAACAGCGCGACCGCCCCGTACAGGGGGAGGAGCTCGCCGCCGGTGAGCCCGATGAGGACGGAGGCGACGCACACCGCGGGCTGGGAGACGCGCAGGACGACGGCGCTGCCGTAGCGGGCGAAGAGCATGCCGGAAAGGGTGCTGCCGACCCCGGCGATCACCGGGACGAGCAGGAGCACGATCGCCAGGTCGCCGTCGCTGAGCCGGTGCGCGTCCTGGATCTGGGGCACCCGGGTGACCAGCGAGGCGAAGCACAGTCCTTGGATGCCGAACGCGCCGAAGGTGGCGAGCCTGGCCTGGCGGTCCCGCATTGGGCGCCCCCCGAAAAGATGAAATAGGTTCGGGAAAGGCTAGAGATCGTCAGATTCCAGGTCAAGGGGGTCGACGGTCACGGACCTGCGCCCATCGGGCAGCCGCACCCAAAGGCTCTCACCGGCCTCCAGATCACCCGCCGCGCGCAGCACCGAGCCGTCGGGCCGCTGCACGATCGCGTACCCGCGCGCCAGGGTCGCCGCCGGAGACAGCGCGGTGAGACGGGCCCGCGTATGCGTCAGCCTGTCCTCGGCCCTGTCGAGCGCCACCCCGAGCGCCCTGCGGGCCCTGTCGCGCGCGGCGAGCACCTGCTCGTGCTTGCGCTCGACCTCCCGGACGGGGTCGGCCAGCGCCGGCCGCGACCGCACCCCCTTCAGCCAGGTCAGCTCCCGCTCGATCCGGCCCGTCACCGACCTGCGGCCCCGGTCCCTGAGCTGCCGGATCAGCGCCTGCTGCTCCCGCACGTCAGGCACGATCCGCTTGGCGGCGTCCGTCGGCGTGGACGCGCGGTAGTCGGCGACGAGGTCGAGCAGCGGCGCGTCCTGCTCGTGGCCGATCGCCGAGACGACGGGCGTGCGCGCCGCCGCGACCGCGCGGACCATGGTCTCGTCGGAGAAGGGGAGCAGGTCCTCCAGGGAGCCGCCGCCCCGGGTGATGATGATCACGTCCACGGCGGGGTCGCCGTCGAGCCTGCGCAGCGCCTCGACCACCTCGCCGACCGCGTGCGCGCCCTGCACGGCGACGGGCTCGACCCGGAACGCGACGGCCGGCCAACGCCTGCGGGCGTTCTCCAGCACGTCGCGCTCGGCCGCGGAGTCCCGCCCGCAGATCAGCCCGATGGTGCCGGGCAGGAACGGCAGCGGGCGCTTGCGCTCCGGCCGGAACAGCCCTTCGGCGCCCAGGACCTGCTTGAGCTGCTCCAGCCGCGCCAGCAGCT
Organism: Actinocorallia aurea; assembly: GCF_054783995.1. Taxonomy (NCBI): domain Bacteria; kingdom Bacillati; phylum Actinomycetota; class Actinomycetes; order Streptosporangiales; family Thermomonosporaceae; genus Actinocorallia; species Actinocorallia aurea. The sequence goes on along the minus strand of NZ_BAAGPQ010000002.1, from coordinate 854,958 downwards.
CCCCGACGCCGACCGCGCGCACCTCGATCGCGGTCAGCGAGAACGACCCGCGGTTGACGTAGAAGTCGGGCTTGGCGTGGACGACGACCCGGGCGCCGTCCACCACGGCGGGGTTGTCGAAGATCCCGCGCGCCCCGACGACCCGGACGGAGATGTTCGCCGCGGGGTCGCGCAGGGTCAGGTAGACGGTGGCGCCGCGCCGGTTCAGCTCGGTGATCTGGCCCTCGACCCAGACCCTGCCGAGCCTGCCGATCCACCCGCCGACGAGGTTGAGCACCGTCCTGACGGGGACCGGGTTGTCCGCGGAGGTATCCAGAGCCATAGGGCGAGCCTAGAGGGCGGCACCCCATAGGCTGGCCGCATGGCCCAGGAGGAGACGCTCTCGTACGAGAAGGCCCGCGACGAACTCGCGGAGGTGGTGAAGCGCCTGGAGACCGGTGGGCTCACGCTGGAGGAGTCGCTCGCGCTCTGGGAGCGGGGGGAGCGGCTCGCCTCGGTGTGCGAGGAGTGGCTGGAAGGCGCCCGCGCAAGGCTGGCCGCCGCCTTGGCGCCGCAGGCCGACGAGGACGCCCCCTTCTAAGAAGGACGCCCCCTCCAAAGCGGGTCTCAGCCTTCGCCGCCGACGGGCTGGGCCTTCAGCGAACCGGCGAGGACGGTCAGCTCGTCGAACGACGCGGTGCCCGTCACCACGACGGTGCTCCCGTCGAGCCGCAGCACGAGCGAACTCTGGTTCTTGTCCTTCTGGAAGTACTCCGACCACTGCGCGCCGCCGATGGAGCGGGTGCCCTGGGCCTGGTCGGGCCCGGACTGCGGCACGTTCGTCATCCGGCGCACGAAGCCCTTGTCGCCGTCGGCCCGCTCGTCGCTCTGCACGACGGCCGCGTGCGCCCCGCCGGGGGTCGCGAAGCCGAGGTGCCAGGTGAGGACCTTGTTCTTCTTGCCGGAGTCCTTCTCGCCGAGGCCGGTGACCCGGCTCGTGTTGGCGTTCCACCCCGAAGGCAGACCCTCGGGGACGTAGACGGCGAAGTCGGCCTCGCGGGCGAAGCCCCTGGCGTCGAAGGAGTACTCGACGGTCTTGGGCAGGGCGTCCTCGGGGTCGCCCGGGGTGAGCGCGAACGCGGCGCCCGCGAACAGGAAGCACGCGGCGATCGCGATCCAGAACTGGCCGGGGCCGCCGAGGTAGCGCTTGAGGAAGCCTTCGGAGACCACCCGGGTCTCGGTGCGCGGCTTGACGGTGCTCATTGGTCGCTCTTCACCGTGCCGAGGACGCGGATGATCGACGCGGAGAGCTGTGCGGCCTTCTCCTTGTCGTCGACGAAGGAGACTTCGGACACAGCGCCCAGCATCGAGCCGGTGAGGACGATCGCCAGCGGCTCGCTGAAGCGGCTGTCCTCGGCCTGGAACAGGGCGGCGTTGCGGCGGGCCCACTTGCGCAGGCGCTCGCGCATGATCCGGTCGAATCCGGGCGGGCCGTCGCCGGACAGGAACAACCGGGACAGCTCCTGTTCCTCGACGGAGCCGGCCAGGTAGGCGGCGGCGCCGGAGAGGAAGAGCCGCTGCGGGTCCCGCTCGCCCTCGTCGCGGGCGCGGTAGATCGCCTCGCGGGTGCGGTCCTGCTGACGTGCCTGGAACTCCTCGAACAGCGTGAGGTAGAGGTCGGCCTTGCCGTTGAAGTGGTGGTACAGGCTGCCGACGCTGGCCCCGGCCTTGGCCACGATGTCCGTGACGGCGGCCTGTGCGAAGCCCTCCTGGGCGAACACCTCGCGGGCGGCCCTGAGAAGGGCGCCGCGGGTGGCCTGGCCCCGCTCGGAGACCCTGGTGGAGGTCTCCTCGATCTCGCTGCTCATGGGCACTGAGATTACGCCACAGTAAGCCGGGTCGGTTCTCGGCCCGGCTCCCTGGTCTGGTCCAATTTGTGAGAAGGGCTTGCGAAATCAGAGAATCACCGGGAACCCGTCTTCGACCGAAGGGTCCGCAATGTCTGAAACCTCACCTTTGGCCGCAGCGCCGCAGGCGCCCGACCGCAACCTCGCCCTGGAGCTCGTCCGGGTCACCGAGGCCGCGGCGCTCGCCGCCGCCCGCTGGGTGGGCAAGGGAGACAAGCTGGGTGCCGACGGCGCCGCCGTCAACGCCATGCGTCAGCTGATCAACACCGTGTCCATGCAGGGCGTCGTGGTGATCGGCGAAGGGGAGAAGGACAACGCCCCGATGCTCTACAACGGCGAGGAGGTGGGAGACGGGACCGGCGCCGAGTGCGACGTGGCGGTCGACCCCATCGACGGCACCACGCTGAACGCGCTCGGCATGCCCAACGCCATCGCCGTCCTCGCCGTCGCGCCCCGCCACTCCATGTACGACCCGTCCGCGGTCTTCTACATGGAGAAGCTCGTCACCGGCGCCGAGGCCGCCGACGTGGTGGACATCGAGCGGCCCGTCGGCGACAACATCCGCGCCGTGGCCCGCGCCAAGGGCTGCGCGCCCGAGGACGTCACCGTCGTGATCCTGGACCGTCCCCGGCACGAGGGGATCGTCAAGGAGATCCGCGAGGCCGGCGCCCGGATCAAGTTCATCCGCGACGGCGACGTCGCGGGCGCGATCATGGCGGCCCGCGAGGGCACCGGCGTCGACCTCCTGCTCGGCATCGGAGGCACCCCCGAAGGCATCATCGCCGCCTGCGCGATGAAGTGCCTCGGCGGCGTCATCCAGTCCCGGCTGTGGCCGCAGGACGACGCCGAGCGGCGGAAGGCGATCGACGCGGGCCACGACCTCGGCCGCGTCCTCACCACCGACGACCTCGTCAGCTCCGACGACGTCTTCTTCGCCGCCACCGGTATCACCGACGGCGAACTCGTCAAGGGCGTCCGGTACGTCAAGGGCGTGGCGACCACCCACTCGCTGGTCATGCGCGGCCGCAGCGGCACCGTCCGCCGCGTCGACGGCGAGCACCACCTCAACAAGCTGCGCGCCTACTCGGCGATCAACTTCGACGCCCCCGCCTGAGCAGCGATCGCTTCGGCGGCCTGGGCGGTCTTGGCCTGATCACCTCGACCGCGCCGAGCAGAAGGGTCCCGGTCACTTCGACGACCGGGGCCTCGCCGTCGGGCGCGGGCCAGGCGGGGACGGGCTCCTTCACCGACCCGGCCATCGAGCGGCCGGTGAACCGCACCACGACCTCGCCCGGCACGTGCAGGCGGATCCTGCCGAACAGGGAGGAGAGGTCGAGCACCACGTGCCGGTGCCGCAGGATCGCCTCCCGGAGGTCGAGGTCGACCTTGCCGAACACGGCGGCGACGGGGAGCCGTCCGGGCACGACCCACCTGCCGTCCTGGCGATGCGACCCGAACAGCGCGACCACCTGCCGCGCGTCCACCTGGAACGGCTGCCTGTCCTCCGGCAGGAGATCCCGCGTGAAGACCGTCAGCTCGCCCAGCGTGCGCGCCGCGAACACCCCTTCGACGCGCTCGGCGTGCTCCTCCGGCGTCAGCCTGCCGTCCGCGGCGGCCTCCCGCAGCACGTCGGCCACCCTGTCGCGGTCGGCGTCGGAGGCGCGCAGGTCGCGGGCCGGAACTGAACGGTCGGAGTCCACCCTTCGACCCTAAGCCAAAGACCCCGCCGCGGAACCTCCGCGACGGGGCCTCGTGCCGGCGGTCCTCAGGGCTGGGCGGCCAGTTTGGCCAGCCGGTTCTCGTACATGCGGACGATCTCGGGGCGCGCGAGGTGCGCGGTCTCGTAGTCCAGCAGGAGCGCCACCTCGGCGGCCGTCAGCTTGCGCAGGCGGGCCCGCAGCGAGGCGTGGGTGAGGTCGTCGTAGTCGGGGACCGGAAGGTCGGTCACCTTGACCCTGGCGGCCTCGGCGATCGTGGCGGACAGGCCCGCCTCCGGTGAGTCCGCGGCCTCGTCCAGCTCGACGGTCTCCGACGCGGGCCCTGCCTCGACACCGGGCACGGGGTCGAGCTCCTCCTCCAGGTGGACGGGCGCCTTGGCGGGCTTGCCCACGGAGATCTCCGAGGGCGGCGCGGCCACCGGGGTCGGCGCCGACTCCTCGACGGGCACGGGCGACGGCTTGGGCACGACGAGTTCGAGGACCTTGCCCACGGGCGTGCCCTCCAGCCTGGCGGTCAGCTTCTCGGCGTCCGCGAGCAGCCTGTCCAGGACGGGACCGAAGTCGCGGTCCCGGACGCTGCGGACGTCCTTGGTCACCCGGTCGGTGAGCAGGAGGGCGCGGCCCACACCGAACATGGCGAGCCGTGCCGCGTGGATGGGCAGATCCCTGACCTGCTCGTTCAGGGACTCCTGGACCTGCTTGCCGACCTCTCGCGGGTTACGCGACATCTTTATCTCTGCTCCCTGCTCATCCGAGAACACACCGTATTTTGGGCACTACGGGGGAAGTGTTCTTTCCAACTGTGCCGTAATCGTGGGTTTCCGGTCACCACCGGTAAACGGAAATATCGCGGGGCGGTGCGTGCATTGGGTCACACGCCCGCACGGGTATCGGTCCGGGCATCGCGGAACGTAAAGTGTGGGCATGACCGCTACAGGCACGCGTGAGACCGGCGAGCAGAGCACGGCCGCGAGGGGCAAGGTCCTTCTCGCCAAGCCCCGCGGATACTGCGCCGGGGTCGACCGCGCCGTCCAGACGGTGGAGAAGGCGCTGGAGCTCTACGGCGCCCCTGTTTATGTGCGCAAGCAGATCGTGCACAACAAGCACGTCGTGAAGACCCTGGAAGGCCAGGGCGCGATCTTCGTCGACGAGACCGACGACGTGCCCGAAGGCGCCATCGTGATCTTCTCCGCGCACGGCGTCGCCCCGATCGTCCACGACAAGGCGGCCGAGCGCGGCCTCAAGACGATCGACGCGACCTGCCCGCTGGTCACCAAGGTCCACCGCGAAGCGGTCCGCTTCGCGAAGGACGACTACGACATCCTGCTCATCGGGCACCAGGGCCACCCCGAGGTGATCGGCACCTCCGGCGAGGCGCCCGCCCACGTCCAGATCGTCGACGGGCCCGAGGACGTCGCGAGCGTCACCGTCCGTGACCCCGACAAGATCGTCTGGCTGTCCCAGACCACCCTGTCGGTCGACGAGACCAACGAGACCGTCGACGCGCTCAAGGGCCGCTTCCCGTCGCTGCAGAGCCCCCCGTCGGACGACATCTGCTACGCCACCCAGAACCGGCAGACCGCGATCCGGGAGATCGCCCCCCGCGCCGACCTGGTGATCGTCGTCGGCTCGCGCAACTCCTCCAACTCCGTCCGGCTCGTCGAGGTCGCCAAGGACTACGGCGCGAAGGACGGCAAGCTCGTCGACTACGCCGAGGAGATCGACCCCGCCTGGCTGGAGGGCGTGGAGACCGTCGGCGTCTCCAGCGGCGCCTCCGCCCCCGACATCCTGGTGCGCGGCGTCCTGGACTTCCTCGCCGCCCACGGCTTCGACGACGTCGAGGAGGTCGAGCCGGTCCAGGAGCGCATGCACTTCGCCCTGCCGCACGAGCTGCGCAAGGACCTGCGCGCCTGACCTCACGTCCGCTCGTCCCACCGGACCGGATCCTCCTCGGCGTGGCGTTCGCGGGTCAGCCGGAAGCCGTCGGCCTTCAGCGACAGCTCCCGCCAGGCCGTGAGCAGGCCGCGGCGCACCGCGATCACCCCGGTGAGCAGCGTCGCCGCCAGCAGCCAGGGGGCCCGGACGGCGAGGTCCAGCGGCAGCGCCACCAGCATGCTCTGCACGAACGAGCGCCCGCCGAACATGGCGACGGCCTCGGCGAGCAGCGTGCCGATCAGGTACAGCACCGGCGGCGCCACGACCAGGACCGGCAGGTCGTCCGGTCGGACGGCCAGCGCCGCCAGCACGCAGACCGCCACGAACAGCACGCCCGGCAGGATCCAGAAGTCCGCGAGCGCCCCCGCGAACGTCCCCACCAGGATCACCGCGACGGCCCCGCGCGCGGTCAGCGTGACCGCGGGGCCCTTCCTCGCCCGCGCCGCCGGGGCCTCGGCGGGCTTGCGCCGCTTCCTGCCCGCGGGCTTCTTCTCCCGGGTCTCCGGGGTCTTCTGGGTCTCCGTGCTGCTCATCGGGCATCCTCCGGACGCGGACCGGCATGGTGGACGGGATCGGGGGCGGGCGGCACGGCGCCTTGCAGCAGCTCGGCGGCCGACAGCGCGCGGGGGGACTCCTCGACGGGCCGGGGACCGTCCAGGACGGCGTCGGTGACGCCCAGGTCGTGCAGCTTCCGGGCGCTCACCAGGACCCGGTTCTCCAGCGAGCCGACGGTCCTGTTGTAGGCGCGCACCGCGCCGGTGAGGCCGCGCCCCAGCTCGTCGAGATGGCCGCCGAGGGTGCCCAGCCGCTCGTACAGCTCGCGGCCGAGGTCGAAGACCTGGCGGGCGTTGCGGGACAGCGCGGCCTGCTGCCAGGTGTAGGCGGCGGTGCGGAGCATGCTGATCAGGGTCGTCGGGGTGGCGATGTGCACCCGGCGGGCCATCGCGTACTCCAGCAGCGCGGGGTCGCGGTCCAGAGCGGGCGCCAGGAACGCCTCTCCGGGGACGAACAGGACGACGAACTCGGGCGCGGGCGAGAAGGCCTGCCAGTACGTCTTCGCCGCCAACCGGTCGACGTGGTCGCGGAGGTGGCGCGCGTGGGCGTCCAGACGGTTCTCCTTGCCCTCGGCGGCCTCCAGGTAGGCGGCGAGGGACACCTTGGAGTCGACGACGATCGTCCGCTCCCCGGTGAGCCTGACGACGAGGTCGGGCCGGACCGTCCCGTCGGGCGTCACCGCCGAGGCCTGCTCGGAGAAGTCGCAGTGCGGCGTCATGCCCGCCAGCTCCACCACCCGGCGCAGCTGGAGCTCGCCCCACCTGCCGCGCGCCTCCGGCCGCTGGAGCGCCCGCACGAGCGTGCGGGTCTCGCCGCGCAGCTGCTCGGACGTCTGGCGCACGAAGTCGACCTGCTTGGCGAGCATCGCGTGCGACTCCCGGCGGCTCGCCTCAAGCTCGGTGAGCTGCTCCTGGACGCGGCCCAGCGTCTCGCGCAGCGGCGCCACCAGATGCTCCACGGCCAGCTTGCGCCGCTCCAGCTCCCCGGCGGCCTCCGCGCCCGCGGCCTTCAGCCGCGTGTCGGCGAGCTCCAGGAAACGCTGGTTCGACGCGTCCAGGGCGCGGGCGGACAGGGCCTCGAAACGCTCGGCCATAGCGCTCTCGGCGTACGCGAGCTTGTCTTCGGCGGCCTTGGCGCGGGCGATGAGGGCGGCCTGCCGGGCGGTGGCGAGCGCGAAGCCCACCACAACGCCGATGACCAGTCCGGCCAGGAGTCCCGCACTCATGACCTGATCGTTGCACGGACCCGGCGGAATCGTTCTCCACGACGCAGGGCGAGTTCGGTTGTGCGTCGTCCCCGAATGCGGCAGGGACGGTTGTGGCGCGGCCCGTCCGGCGTAAGAATCCGGACCATGACGACCTTCCGGCACGATCTCGCGCTGCGCCCCGACGCGCCCCCGAGCCGCCAGGCGCGGATCTTCAACACCGTCATCCGCAACTCGGGGCGGCGCCTGTGGGCCGCGTCGGCCTCGACCGACGCCGGACTCGTCCGCTTCCGGAAGATCAACGGCGCGCTGCGCACCCGCGCGCCCAAGGGCGTCCGGATCAGCCCCCACGAGTTCCCCGCCTTCTCCGCGGAGTGGGTGCGGGCCGGGAAGACCGACGAGAGCAAAGTCGTCCTCTACCTCCACGGAGGCGGGTACTTCTTCGGCGGGCCCCTCATGTACCGGGGCCTGTCCTGGCGGCTCTCGGCGGCCGCGAGGCGTCCCGTCCTGGTGCTCGACTACAGGCTGGCTCCGGAGAACACCCCGTCGGACGCCCTCGAAGACGCCCTCACCGCCTACGACTGCCTGATCGACATGGGCCACGCGCCCGGAGACATCACCGTGGCAGGAGACTCGGCGGGCGGACATCTCGCGCTCTCCCTGCTGCACGCGCTCAAGCGGCGCGGCGACGCGCAGCCCGGGGCCGTCGTGGCGATCTCGCCCTGGGCCGACCTGCTGTGCGAGGCGGGCTCGCACACGTCCAACGCCGAGACCGACCACGTGATCCCGGCCGCCAAGCTCAAATGGCTCGGGGAGCGGTTCTGCGAGGCCGCCGCCGAAGGCGACCCGCTGTTCGACCCCGTCCACGGCGACTACACGGGTTTCCCGCCCCTCCTGCTGATCTCCAGCACGACCGAGATCCTGCGTGACGACGCCCACACCGTCGCCTCCCGGGCCCGGCAGGCCGGCGTCGAGGTGGTGCACCGGGAGTGGAACGGCCAGGCCCACGTGTTCCCGGTCTTCGCCGATTACGTCCCGGAAGGCAAGGCGGCCATTGCGGACATCGGCGAGTTCCTGCGCTCGCGCTGAGCACTAGACTTCGCTGACGTGAGCCTTTCGATCGGGATCGTCGGACTGCCCAACGTCGGCAAGTCCACGCTGTTCAACGCCCTGACCAAGAACGACGCGCTGGCCGCGAACTACCCGTTCGCCACCATCGAGCCGAACGTGGGCGTCGTCGGCGTGCCCGACGCCCGGCTCGGCAAGCTCGCCGAGGTGTTCGGCTCGGCCAAGATCCTGCCCGCGACGATCGAGTTCGTCGACATCGCCGGGATCGTCAAGGGCGCGTCCGAGGGGCAGGGCCTGGGCAACAAGTTCCTCGCCAACATCCGCGACACCGACGCGATCTGCCAGGTGATCCGGGCCTTCAACGACCCCGACGTCACCCACGTCGACGGCGACACCGACCCGCTGCGCGACATCGAGACGATCAACACCGAGCTGATCCTCGCCGACCTCCAGACCATCGAGCGGGCGCTGCCCCGCCTCGAGAAGGAGGTCAAGCTCAAGAAGGACAAGGACGCCCCGGTCCTTCTGGAGGCCGTCAAGGCCGCCGAGGCGAAGCTGAACGAGGGCGTCACCGTCTTCGCGTCCGGCATCGACCGCGCCCTCCTGCGCGAACTGCACCTGCTGACGGCCAAGCCGTTCCTGTACGTCTTCAACCTCGACGACGACGAGCTCGGCGACGACGCCCTCAAGGCCAAGCTCCGCGACATGGTCGCCCCCGCCGAGGCGATCTTCCTGAGCGCCAAGATCGAGTCCGAGCTGATCGAGCTGCCCGACGACGAGGCCCTCGAACTCCTCCAGTCGATGGGCCAGGACGAGTCGGGCCTCGCCCAGCTCGTCCGCGTCGGCTTCGACACCCTGGGCCTGCAGACCTACCTCACGGCAGGCCCCAAGGAGACCCGCGCCTGGACCATCAAGAAGGGCGCCACCGCCCCCGAGGCCGCAGGCGTCATCCACTCCGACTTCCAGCGCGGCTTCATCAAGGCCGAGATCGTCTCCTTCGCCGACCTCATCGCCGAAGGCTCCATCCCCGCCGCCCGCTCCGCCGGCAAAGCCCGCATGGAGGGCAAGGACTACATCATGCAAGACGGCGACGTAGTCGAATTCCGCTTCAACGTCTAACCGTGATCTCGGGCGCTCACAGCACTCGCTGAGCAGCCCCAGCCCACGACCCGAACGGCCCGGACGCTCTTCTGAGCTGTCCGGGCCGTTTCGTCGTTTTCGGAGTGCGTGCCGACCCGGTGCCGACCGGGGGATTTCTCCGAGAAGAAGCCGCATCCGGCAGGCCGAGTCCGGCGGCGTGGTCGCCGAAGCGCAGGAGGCCTCGGACAAGGTTCTTGTGGCCGTGCGGGACGGGCGGCCTGTCCGCAGTCCCTCAGGGCTCGGACCAGACCCGTGTGTGCCGTGTCTCCGGCTGGAGCCGCACTGACAGTCGCGAACGCGCGTGGGCGGCGTTTTTCCGGGGCGTCCGGGATGGGTGCGACCCCGGCCTGGGGTGGTCGGGGTCGGGGAGGGGTGTTGCGCGCGGGGTTAGAGGGATGTGGCGGTCAGGGGAGGTTGGTGGAGGAGGCGGCGGGTGATGAGGAGGGGGGTGGCGAGGGTGACGGTGATGGTGAGCAGGGTGGTGAGGGCAGGAAGGGTGGGGGAGAAGGAGGGGATCCAGGAGTCGGTGCGGGCGTAGGCGAAGGGGAGGACTGTGGCGGCGGCGGCCAGGAGGCCGAGGAGGGTTCCGGCCAGGGCCAGCGCGGAGGATTCGAGGGCGACCATGCGCAGCACTTGTCGGGGGGTGGCCCCGGCCAGGCGGAGCTGGGCGAACTCGCGGCGGCGGCCGGCGGTGGAGGTGGCGAGGGTGTTGACGAGGAGGATGCAGAGGAACGCGCCGACCATGCCGGTGATGACGTAGTTGAGCGTCTTGACGAGATCCGCGCCTTCCTCGGGAAGCATGCCCGCGGACGCCCTGCCGTCCACGTCCTGGAGGAGGAGGGTGCCGACGGCCATGCCGAGGAACAGCACGACGGGGGCGAGCGCGGAGGAGAGGTGGCCGCTGCGTGCCCCCAGGTTGCCGCGCGCGAGGTGGGCCGCGGCTCCGGAGCCGGGCACGCTCAGCAGCCGCACCAGCGCCGGCGCGAAGCAGGCGAGCGCGATGGCGGCGAGGATGTCGATGTAGCCGGCGAGCGCCTGCGCCTCGACGCCCAGATCCGGGCCGAACACGAGCGTCGCCGCGAACAGCGCCGCGGCCGCGGCGAGCAGGAGCACGCCGGAGATCGTCCGCAGGACGGTCAGCCGGGCGGCGGGGGCCGCGGCCTCGGCCATGGACTCCACGACCCGCACGCCGCCCGCCCGGCGCGCGGCGAGGAAGGCGGCGCCCATCGCCGACAGCAGTGTGATCCCGAAGCCCTGGCCCAGTGCGACGGGACCGAAGGCGTGCTCGATGCCCTCGGCCGCCTGGCCGCTGTCCTGGATGAGCCCCAGCAGCGCGCGTCCGCCGAAGTAGCCGACGGGGACGGCGAGCGCGCCCGCCACGACCGCCAGCAGCAGCGCCTCGATGAGGATCATCCGGGTGATCTGGCCGGGGACCGCGCCCGCGCTCCTGAGCAGGGCGATCTCCCGCGCCCGCTGCCGGACGCCGAGCGTCGTGGTGGTGACGGCCGCGAAGCCGACGAGCAGGAGGCTCCACCCGCCGACCACCCCGCCCATGATCGAGAGGGTCTCGGCGCTGTCGGCGTCCAGGCCGGGCGCGCTGCCGGTGTCGAGCAGCGAGCCGAAGGACATGACGAGCGCGGCGCCGAGGAACAGCGCGAGGAACGCGGCGACGAAGGCCGACGCGCGGTGGCGCAGGGAGGAGAGCGCGATCCGGAGCATCGGTCACTCACCCGCCCGCACGGCGTCGCGCACCACGTCGTCGCCGAGCCGGGTCAGCCGTTCGGCGACGGCGTCGGGGGTCGGGTCGGCCATCCGCCCGACGAGCCTGCCGTCGGCGAGGAACAGCACCGAGTCGGCGTAAGCGGCCGCGACGGGGTCGTGGGTCACCATGACGACGGTTCTGCCGTACAGGCGCACGGCCTGCTGGAGAAGCCTCAGCACCTCACGGGCGCCCCTCAGGTCGAGTGCCCCCGTGGGCTCGTCGGCGAAGAGGACGGACGGCTCGGCCACCAGGGCGCGGGCGATCGCCGTGCGCTGCTGCTGCCCGCCGGACAGGTCCGGCGGCCGGTGGCCGATCCGGTCGCCGAGACCGACCCGGCCCAGGATCTCGATCGCGCGGGCCTCGTCGGGCCGCTTCCCGGCCAGGCGGAGCGGCAGCGTCACGTTGTCCAGGACGGTGAGTGACGGCAGCAGGTTGAACTGCTGGAAGACGAAGCCGATGTGCTCGCGGCGGAACCGGGTGAGCGCGGTCTCGTCGCCCGACATCTCCCGGCCCGCGACGAGGACACGGCCCGACGTCGGCCGGTCGAGGCCCGCGGCGCACTGGAGGAGGGTGGACTTGCCGGAGCCCGACGGGCCCATGACGGCGGTGAAGGTGCCGGACGCGAGGGCGAGGGAGACATCGGAGAGGGCGACGACGCCGGTCTTGTCGTCGCCGTGGACTTTGCGCAGCCGTTCGAGCCGCAGGATCTCGGTGGTCATGGCGGAAGCGTCGCGGCCCGCGCTGACCGTGCGCTGACGGTGGGCTGACCGTGCCCCTCCGCGGTCGGTCAGCCCACCGCGCCGACGGCCCTCCGGGGTGGAGGAGGGCCGTCGAGGGGGAGGTCTCGCAGGTCCACCGCAGGGACGCCGTCGCAGGGGACGGCCTGCGGACATCGGGCGCCTCCCAGGAAGGGGGCGGCTTTCGGTCCGTTGGCGGGTGGCCCGTCGATACTTCGTGTTTGCCTGCCGTTCACGCAATCACCGCCACATCATGTGTCGGCGGCCATCCGATAACACATCGGTCACTTCGCTTTTCGGTCGAGATTCCCGCCGGGCGTCGGCGCGGAAATCGGCGAAGGCGCCGGGAATTGCGTCCGGACGCCCTCGGCCACGCGCGGTGTGTGCCCGTGCGCATGGGGTGTCGTGGAGTTGTCCACAGGGCGTTCGGTGCGGTGACGGAAAGTGTGTGAGGCTTGTTTCGGCGGCGCGGATCGAGACCGGGTCGGTATGGGATGTGGAGGTTTGTCGTGGTCGGGTGTGGTCGGAGTGAGATGTGGGGCGTAGTGCGACATGCTAAGCGCGCGCCGAGACTGGGCATTCTGAGCTGTAGCTGGAACAATTCCCACGCGTGGCTAGGCTTGAGGCCACGGGAACACTGGGAGCGCGCCGATCGGGGCTCAGGCGCATTAGGCGGAGGCGTGCATGGCTCGCAAGTCGGCTGTGGAGGAAGGGCCCGATGTCGGCTCGGCCGCGCTCGACGAAGCTTGGGACGTGCCGCGTCAGCGCACGAAGAAGTCGTGGGGCGGCGGGGGCGGCCGCTGGTGGATCTGGATCGGCAGGGCGCTGCTGTGGGCGTTCGTCCTCGTCGTCGTGGTCAACGGCATCCGCGCGCCGTTCGAGCGCTTCACCGCCGAGACCCCCGTGGTGCAGGAGACCGGCGAGAAGGCGCCCGGCTTCCCCGTGGACGCGGGCTCGTCCTTCGCGCTCCAGTTCGCGGAGGTGTACCTGAACTACGACGCCTCGTCCGCCGGAACCCGTCAGGAGCGGCTCGCGCGCTTCGTGCCCGAGGGCACCGACACCCAGCTCGGATGGAACGGTCTCGGGCAGCTGTCGGCCGAGCAGCTCCAGGTCTACGCGGTGCAGGTGCGCGACGACCACAACGCCTCGGTGGAGATCACGGCCCGGCTCGGCGAGCGCTGGATCAGGCTCGCGGTGCCCGTCTACGCCGAGGGCGGCAGGTTCGTGGTGCCCGGGCTGCCCGCGCTGCTGGAGGCGCCGGCCAAGGCCCAGCTGCCGCAGGCCCCCGCCTATGAGCACGACACCGGGCTCGAGGCGAAGCTGCAGACGGACCTCACCGGGTTCTTCGAGGCGTACGCGCAGAGCAACACGGTGAACCTCGACCGATACGCCGAGGGCGGCCGCGTCATCACCGGGCTCGATTCCGCCGTCGTCTTCGGCGCGATCGTGGAGGTCGACGCGCCGGTCGGCGACGCGGACGAGCGGAAGATCACCGTCACCGTCCAGTGGCGGATCCCGCCCACCGAGGCGAGGGGCGAGGAGAGTCTGCTGCCGCAGACCTATGAGCTGACCGTGGTGAAGGGCGACGGCGACCAGTGGAACGTACGCTCGATCCGCGGCACAGTGCTGAGCGGGTCCTAGAAATGAGGTCGTAGTGCTGTTCCACCACCTGGCGGCGGCTCTCCCCTGGGAGACGCTGGCAGCGCCCGAAGACGGGTTGAACACCGAGGATCTGGCCACCTGGCTGCGGAACCTCTTCGGTCCGCTGTTCCTGGTCATCGTCTCGATCGTCGCGCTGTTCTTCCTCTTCACCAGGGAGATCACCCGGTTCGCGCAGTTCATCCTGCTCGCGATCGGGATCGGCATCATCTTCTATGTGCCGAACATCATCGAGGTGACGGCCAAGGCCATAGCCACGGCCCTGGGCGTCGATCTGAACTAGGAGGAAGCGAGAGGACCGGACGGCCGATCAGCGAGGGGAGCGGCGCATGGATCTGCCCACGTACACCAACGTCTGGAGCATCGAGAAGCGGCTGTACAAGCTGTACGACCTGCGGCTGCCGATGCCGCTGCCGCTGGTCACCATCGGCGTGTACGCGGGATCGTTCCTGCCGTGGATCGTTCTGCTCCAGTTGCTCGGCGTTCCCTTCGGCGCGCCCTGGCACGTGCTGTACCTGGTGCCGCCCGGCCTCGTCGCGTGGCTGGCGACCCGTCCCGTCATCGAGGGCAAGCGGCTCAACGAACTGCTCCAGTCGCAGCTGCGCTACCTGTCCGAGCCGCGCACCTGGTGTCGGCTCACGCCGCTGCGCGAGCCGCAGCGGGTCGTCGTCGTCGCTCGGGTGTGGCGCTCGCCGGAGCAGGCCGCGCCCACCCTGGAACGCGTCCTCGCCCGGCGGCCCGCCGCCGCGCCGGCAACGGCCGCCGCCTCTCCCGCGAAGGGCGCGGCCCCGCAACCGCTCGCCGAGTACGCCGCCGAACACGCGCCGGACTACGCGGCGGCCCATCAGGAGGCCGTCGCCCGGATGCAGGCGCAGATGTCGGCCCAGCACCTCGCCGGTCCCGAGGCCGTGCCCGCGCCCCGAGCCGGCGAGGACGCCGGCTCGGCCCGTCGCCGTGCCCGCGCGGGCGCCCCGGCCCGCACCACCCGCCAGGACCGGGCACTCCCGCCGCCGCACGAGCGCGGCGCCGCCGAGGAGCCCCAGCCCGCCGCCGAACGCGCCCGTGCCGTTCCAGGCCAGATCGCCGCCCGCGCCGACGACTCCGCGAGCCCCCTCACGTCCGGCCCCGCCTCCGCGGTCCCCGCTCCCCGCGCCAAGGCAGGTCCCCAGTCCCGAACGCCCGCCCCCGAGGCGTCCCCGCAGGCACCCCCCGCCGAGACCCCGAGCACCCACCCGGCAGCGCCCGCGGATTCCCCGCGCACCGTCGACGACACGGAATCCGCCGAGAGCTCCGCCGATCTCGACGGCACCTGGGCCCGCGTGGAGCAGACGGTCGAGCGCCGCCGACTCGCGAACCCCGGCACGCCCGGCACCCCGGAACACCCCGCCGAGACGGCAACGGCAGCTCCGCGACAGCCGGACACCCACCCGTCCGGCCACCGCTCCGAAGCCGCCCCCGGCACCGGCCGCCCCCTCGGCAGGACCCGCCGCGACCAGTGGCCCGCCGCACCCGCGGCCGCGACCACCGTCCCGAGCGAAGGCGCCGCCACCCCTCCCGACCGCCCTGGCCTGACAGCGCCCGCCGAAGGCCCCGCCGGGACCCGTTCTCCCGGTTCGGGTGATGGTGCCGTGGCCCCGTCCGACCGCCCCGGTCGGGCAGCGCATGCCGAAGGCCCTGGCGGGATGCGTTCCATCGGTTCGGAGGACCGTGCCGTGGCCCCGGCCGAGCGGTTCGGCCGGACGGTGCCGTCCGAAGGTGTTGGCGGAACGCCGTCCACTGGTTCGGGCGTTGGCGCCGAGGTTCCGTCTGACGGGACCGGGCGGGCGGTTCCGGCCGAAGGCCTCGGTGGCACGCAGCCCACTGGTTCAGGTGAGGGCGTGGCGC
This sequence comes from Actinocorallia aurea, assembly GCF_054783995.1. NCBI lineage: Bacteria > Bacillati > Actinomycetota > Actinomycetes > Streptosporangiales > Thermomonosporaceae > Actinocorallia > Actinocorallia aurea. The sequence continues at coordinate 839,410 of NZ_BAAGPQ010000002.1, read as the reverse complement.
CGTCCGAGCGGTCCCGGCCGCAGGTGGCCACCGAAGGCCCCGGGACGCGTTCCACCGGTTCGGGGGACCGTGCCGTGGCCCCGTCTGAGGGGGCTGGGCGGGCGGTTCCGGCTGACGGCGTTGGTGGGGAACGGGCTGAGATCGATGTGGAGGGCCCGGCCGGCGGTGCCGGTGCGGCGCAAGGGAGCACGGTGCGGGACGACAGCGCGGAGCCTGGGGCGGGTCCCGTCGAACGAGTGGACGCGACCGCGGGCGAGGAACACGAGGTCGCTCCGGCGGTGCCGGCGCCCCGCCCCGCTCCCGCGACCCTCCCCGACTTCCCCAGCGTTCCCGCGGCCTTCGGCGCGGGCCCGACGACGGCGGAAGCCGGCCTGCCCACGGGCTCGGCCGCGGGGGAGGAGCCGACCGTAGCCCGTCCGGCCGAGACCGGACCCGATACGTCGGTGCCCGGCGACGAGCGCCCGACCGCGAACGCCGGTCAGGAATCGGGGCCCGAGGCACCGACCGCCGCCCCGGAGTCCCTGTCCGAAGACGCGCTCAGAGGTGCCGCGCCCACGGTCGAGCAGGCGCTGCCGACCGCGCAGCGACCCGCCGCCGAGCCGCGCACGACAGACGGAACACAGCGGGACCGATCGCTTCGACAGCCAGCTCCCACTGCTCAGGACATCGCGCCCGTCGCACGGCAGTCCGCTTCCGGCATCCCCGCGCAGCCGGGCGAGACGGACTTCGAGTCCGAGGCCGCCACTGCCGGGAACGCCGCGTCCGAAGCGGGACGGGCGGTCGCCGGTGCCGGCGAGTCCGCGTTCGAGGGATCCGACGCCGGTAGGGCCGCGCCAGTCGAAGGGCGGTCAGCTTCCGACGTCGCCGCGCAGGGAAGCGGGACGGGCTCCGGCACTGGCGACGCCGGGTCCGGGACGGGGCGAGTGGTCGCAGGGGAGCCCTCGGTCGAGTCCGGTGCCGGTGGGGACGGGTTCGGGACGGGGCGTGTCGGAGTTGGGGAGGCTGTGCCTGCGGGGCAGGGGGGTTCTGGTGCCGGAGGGAAGGGCGAGGGGGCTCGGCCTGAGGGCGGGCGTGGGGAGCGGCTCGGGGAGGCTGTGCCTGTGGACGGGTGGCGGGTTCCGGAGGAGACGGGGGCCGGATCGGAGGTTGCGCCCGGGAGGAGCGCGGGTGCGGGAGACGGGCGTGAGGAAGCGGTGAAGGTGCGGGGGGCTGATTCGGTGGCGAACCGGACGGACCACCAGGTGTGGCCGCCGGTGCCGGCACCGGGACGGTCCGTGCCGCCCGCGCCTGCCACGGCACCGGACATTCCGGTGGTGGGGCGGTCTGCGGGTGCGGCGCCGCTGCCGTTCGCGGAGCCGGTGCAGGCCGGAGGCGAAGCGCCTGGCGGGTCGGTGCCCTCGGTGCCGCCCGGTGGGGAGCGTCCCGTGCCGAAGGCATGGCCGGAGCGTGTGCAGGAAGGCGACCTTCCCGTGGCCGGCGACGTAGACCGGCAGGGTGCGCCCCGGCAGCGCGCCGCCGCGCCCTCCGACCGGGCCGTGTGGCCCGCACAACCGACCTCGCCTGCACAACCGACCTCGCCTGCACAACCGACCGCGTACGCGCAGCCGACGGCGCCCGTGCAGCCGGCCCCGCCCGCACAGCCCGCCCCGTCTGGACGGGACGAGCCCGCGGCGTCGCCATGGGCGGCCTACCAGGGCGGCCGTCCCGAGAGCACCGGCCGCGTGGAAGGCCCGCTGCCGTTCGCGGATTCCATTGGCGCCGAGCAGCAGGCCGATTCCGGCCCTGCCGTCGGCGACCGGGCGCCCGAACACGCCGAGCACACGCCGGACGCCGCGCGGGGCGGGGCCGCCGAAGGCGACGAGGTCGGCGCGTCCGACGAACCGCGCACCGACCGCGGTACCGGGCCCGCCGAGCAGCCGGCCCGCCCCGGTCCGGGCGACCGTCCGGGCAGTTTCGGTGAGCGGGTGGCCCGGCCGCGCGTCACCGCGGTGGAGGGCAATGTCGGATTCGCCGCGGGAGGCGCCGCCGACCGTTCGGTGTGGCCTGGCGAGCTGCCCGAGCCCGTCCGGGGCCGTCCGGTCAAGCCGGAGCCGCCGCGGGTGATGCCGCCCGAGCGGCCCGCGGAGCCGCCGCGCGAGGTGCGCTCCTCGCCCGCCTCCCCGGTCCGGCCGCGGCCCGCGCCGACGCCGGTCCCGGCGCCGAGGCAGGTCGACCGCACGCCCGCGATCACCCCGCCCGAGCAGCCGGAGGAGCACGGCGGCGGGCTGCGCCGCCTGTTCGGCCGCGGCAACCCCATCGACCAGGACTACGCCGAGCGGCTCCAGCGGCCCTTCCAGGGCACCCGCCGGATCGTCGTGCTCGGCTGCACCGGCGGCGCGGGCCAGACCGTCACGGGCCTGATGATCGGCCACACGTTCGCGCAGTACTGCGGCGAGCCGATCGTCGCGCTCGACGTGAACCCGGGTCCCGGCGCGCTCGCCCGGCGCACCCGGATCGACACCGACGAGACCCTGACGTCGCTCATCGCCGCGGCCGACCAGATCGGCAGCCTCGGCGCGATCCGCCGCTACACCAGCCGCGCCAAGTCAGGTCTCGACGTCATCGCCCCCGGCAAGTACCCCGTCACCGCCCTGGACGACCGGGACTACGCCGAGGCGATCCGCACCCTCGACCGCTTCTACAGCGTGACGATGGTCGACGCCGCCGCCGGCGCGGTCAGCAGGGTGCTGCCGTTCGCCGACCAGATCGTGCTGGTCGCGCCCGCGAGCGCCGACGCGCCGCGCGCGGTGTCGATGACGTTCGAGTGGCTCGACGGCCACGGCTACGGCGACCTGCGGCAGCGGGCCGTCACCGTCATCAACGGGGTGAGCCGCCGCAGCCAGGCCGACGTCGAGCAGGCCGAGCAGGTGGCCCGCGGGCAGTGCCGCGCGCTCGTGCGCATCCCGTGGGACGATCACCTCAGCCTCGACAGGGCGCCGCGCAACGAGCTGAAGGCGCTGCGCCCGCCGACCCGCCGGGCCTATCTGGCGCTGACCGCGGTCGTCGCGGGCGGCTTCTCGGCCCTGCCCGAGCGCTACCGCGACAGGTACGACGACCCCTACACCGATCCTTACGGCGACCAGCACGACGACCCGCAGACCGATAAAGAGAGGGCGCAGTGAGCCGGACGAAGACGAGCCGTCTGGCCGTCCGCTACTTCGACGACAGGATCCTGCTCGCCGACCAGGCCGCGTGGGCCTACTTCCGGCTGCCGACCTTCAGCTACGAGTTCACCACGAACGAGGAGCGCGAGGCCCTCGCGACCAACCTCACGATCGCGCTCGCGGCGATCCGGATGCAGGACGCCGAGGTCCACCTGCGCATCGCGCACCGCACCTACCCGGCGGCCGAGTGGGCGCTGAAGCTCGACAAGACCAGTGACGGCGGCTCGGGCTGGCGCGCCTACCTGGAGGAGATGTACGGGCACGTCTGGGCCAAGGACTTCTGGTCCAAGGAGGTCTACCTCGGCGTCCGGCTGGGTCGGCGCGGAGCGCAGCTCCAAGGCTCGCTGGGCACCCTCCTCGGCTTCTACCGCAGGTCCGAGAAGACCCTCGGCATCACCGACGACGCGATCGAAGAGCGCGAGATCAAGCGCTGGACCGAGCAGGCCGAGCGGCTCGGCCGCGCGCTCGGCGGCGGCGCCCTGCGCGCCCGGCACGCCACGTCCCGCGAGCTGGCCTGGCTGTTCCAGCACGCGGTGACCGGGGCGCTCGCCGATCCGCCGCCGTCCGCGGTCGCCAAGCGCCGCTGGGGCGCGGGCGAGATCGAGGCGCTCATCGAGGGCGCGATCCACAACGGCAGGTCGAACCTGCGGATGGAGCAGCCCGGCGGCGAGTCCTACACCGCCTACCTGTCGTTCGCGCGCTTCCCCGACCTCATGCCGTTCCCCGACGGCGAGCCATGGCTGCACTACTGCGACTCGCTGTCGTTCCCCGTCGAGATCAGCTCCCGGATGCGGCTGATCCCGCCCGCGATGGCGTCCAAGGACGTCTCGCGCAAGCTCGCGCACGCCCGCGACATGGACGCGCACATCCGCGAGGCAGGGGCCGAGGCGCCGATCGCGCTCGCCGAGCAGATCGACGCGGCCCGGATGCTGGAGCACGGCATCACCAAGGAGCGGCTGCCGTTCGTCTACGGCTGGCACCGCCTCGTCGTCACCGCGCCGACTGAGGAGCTGCTGGTGCAGCGGGTCGACGCCGTCGTCGAGCACTACCGCGACATCGGCATCGACGTCGTCAACTCCACCGGCGACCAGTTCTCGCTGTTCAACGAGTCGCTGCCGGGCGACAGGCTGCGGCTCAACGCCTACGCCCAGCGCCAGCCGCTGCGCACCATCGCCGGCGGCATGCCGGTCGCGACCGTCGACCTCGGCGACCGCACCGACGAGAACGGCGGCGGCTGGACCGGCCCGTATGTCGGCGAGACGCTGGGCAGGGCCCGCAGCATCGTGCACTTCGACCCGCTGGTCGCCGCGGCCCGCAACCGTCCGACGGCCGTCGCCATCACCGGCGAGCCGGGCGGCGGCAAGACGACGCTCGCGCTGCTGCTGCTGTACCAGATGGCGCTGCGCGGCGTCACGATCGCCGCGATCGACCCCAAGGGCGACGCGGAGGCCCTTGTGGAGCTCCTGAAGGCCCGCGGACGCAAGGCCCGGATCCTGCCCCTCGGATCGGCGGCGCCGGGCCTGCTCGACCCGTTCAGCTTCGGCGACGACCTCGCCACCAAGCGCACCATGGCGACCGAGACGCTGCGGCTGCTGCTGCCGCGCATGTCCGAGGAGCGCGAGTCGGCGATGATCCAGGCGGTCGGCGCGGTCGCGGGCGGCGAGAAGCCGTCGCTCGGCCGGGTCGTCGACTACCTGGAGGCGGCCGACGACCCCGCGTCCAAGAACCTCGGCGCGGTCCTGCGCTCGATGTCGGAGATGAGCCTCGCGTCGCTGTGCTTCGACCCGTCGGGCGGGGAGCGCATCGACACCGCCGGATGGACCACGGTGTTCACCCTCGGCGGCCTCATCCTCCCCGACGTCACCACGGGACGCGAGGACTACTCCTACGAGCAGCGCCTCTCCGTCGCGCTCATGTACCTTGTGTCGCAGTTCGCCCGAAGACTGATGCACGGCCTCGACAGACGCCTTCCCAAGGCCATCTTCCTGGACGAGGCCTGGGCCATCACATCGACACCCGAAGGCGCCAAACTGGTGCCGGAAGTTTCGCGTATGGGCCGCTCCCGCAACACTGCGTTGATCTTGGTTTCGCAGAACGCCGGAGACCTGTTGAATGAACAGGTGACGAACTGTCTCTCGTCGGTGTTCTCGTTCAGGTCCAGCGAACGGGTGGAGGTCGGGCACGTGATGTCACTGCTCGGCGTGGAGGCGTCCGAGGAGCACATGGCGGTGCTGCGCAACCTCGGCAACGGCGAGTGCGTTTTCCGGGATCTGGACGGCCGGGCGGGCCGGATCGGTGTGGATCTGATCTCCGAGGAACTCCAGCGCTGGCTCGACACCAACCCGACCCGGCAGAAGCCGGTGCTGTCCAAGGCGGGGGCCATTTCGGCGGGGGCCGACTCAGAGGAGAACACGGGATGAGGCTCCGCCGTCGCGGAAGCACCCGCCGCAGGTCACTGTGGCTGCTGCTCTGCATGGCTTTGTTCCTGTTGGCCACACCCGCGGCGAACGCCGCTCCGACACCGCCGTGGAGCACGAACCCCAACGACGCGTGCGCACCGGCGACGTCGCCCGCCCCCGAGGCCTACGGCTCCGGGAGCGACGGCATGATCAAGCCGCCCGACTACCCGAACGACCAACTCAAGGCGACCGCCCCCGAGCAGCTCACCTACTACGACCGCTACGGCACCATGGGCCAGACCTGGTACGCGGTCGACATGGGCTGCGGCGACGCCATGTCGCTCATGGGCAACTCCGTCGCCAACACCGTGTTCACCCTGGTCCGCGCGATCGACCGAACGACGATCAGCGTCTACCAGTCGGCCGCGTCGGAGTCCCTGCTGGGCTGGCTGAAGAGCACGGTCGACGACGTCATCACCGGCATGGGCAAGACGTTCAACGCCCGCTACTGGACCCCGGTCGTCATCCTCGCGGCCATCACGCTCGCCTGGTGGGGCCTGGTCCGCAAGCGCACGTCCAAGGTGGCCGAGGGCACCATCTGGATGGTCGCGGCGATGGTCGGCCTGATGTGGCTGATCGCCCGCCCCGGCGACTTCACCACGCTCGGCACGACGGTCTCGAACGCGACGAGCACGGCCTTCAACGCCGCGCTGCCGCAGAGCAACGCGGGCACGACCTGCATCCCGACCCCCGAGGGCAAGCCCGCCGTCGACCAGGCGGAACTCGACGCGACCACCCGCAACGCCAACGGCCTGTGGGTCGCGCTCGTGTGCAAGCCGTGGCTGATGGGCGAATTCGGCACGACCGACCCCGAGGCCGAGGTCGTCAAGAAGCACGCAGACAGACTCCTGTACGCGCAGGCCGTCGACCTTCCGGAGACCTACGGGACGGCGACGCCCGACTTCGGAGCCAAGGCCGACGCCTACGAGGAGGTCGCCAAGGACCTCAAGGAGAACTACGCGGGCGTCTACCCGGTCTTCCAGGGCAAGCAGTGGACGTCGCGGCTCGCCGTCGCGTTCGGCGCGCTGTTCGCGGCGCTGGTGGCGGGCCTGCTGATCCTGGTGATCTCGGTGACGCTGATCATCGTGAAGATCGCGTTCCTGCTCCTGCTGGTGGCCGGGCCGATCTTCCTGGGGATCGGCATCCATCCGGGCATCGGCCGGGTGATCGCGGTCCGCTGGCTGGAGCTGCTGCTGTCGATGCTGCTCAAACAGGCGGCGCTCATCGGCGTTCTCGCCCTGTTGCTCTGGGCTTACGGGCTGATTCTGGGCGAGGGGCTGCCCTGGGGCCTGCAGATCATGCTGCTCGCTCTGGTGACGGGTGCGGCGTTCATCTACCGCAAGCCGTTCCAGCATCTGTTCGCCTCGGTCGGCTACTCGGCGGTCTCCCGCAACAGGTCGCAGGAGGAGCTGGAGAAGTCGATCCTCACGGTCCGCAAGAACACGCTGTCGGTCGCGCAGGGCGCGGCGGCGCCGGGCTCGGCGCTGTCGCGGCTGGTGCGACGCGAGGGCGGCGCGCCGGCGCTGGCGATCGGCGGTGAGGACGGCACGTCCGTCGGCTCCGGCGGAACGCTCACCAAGCCGCGTGCGGGCGACGGCGGCTCCGGCCGGGCCCCGGACACCGCGCCCCCGCTCAACCTGCCCACCCGGCGCGGCGGTTCCGTCGCCGCTTCCGGAGGAGGCACGGGAGGCGGCGGCACGGGAGGCGGAGGTACAGGCGGCGGCGGCACGATCCCGGCGGGCACCGGCGGCCGCGTCCGCGCGGGCGGGACGGGAGCCAAGCCGCCCGCTGCGAAGCCGCCGGCCAAGCCGCCCGCGCCGCGCAAGCTCGCGACCGCGCCCAAGCGGCCAGAGCCGGGCACGTCCCGGCCCGTGTCCTGGGGCGACCGGGGTGAGAAGGCGCGGCCGACACAGCCCAGGCAGGGCGACGTCCCCGCGCCGCGGACCCCGGGCGCGCGGCCCGCGCCGCCCGCTCCGGCGGCGCCGCGCGACCAGGCGCCCCCGCTGTGGGCGCGCAGGGTCGCCGACACCGAGCCGCCCGCCCCGTTCTGGCTGAAGCCCTCCGAACCCTCCGACGACTGACGTGCCATGGATCTGAGCAACGATCGCCAGCGCCGCCTCCTGTTCGCCGGGATCGCCGCGGCGCTGGTGGCCCTCGGCCTCTGGCTGGCCTGGCCGCGTCCGGACACCTCCCGGACGACCGGCGCGGACGGGCCCGCCGCCACCGCCCCCGTGACCCCGCCCCCCGCCCCGGCGACCTCGCCGCCCGGCATCGCGGGCGAGGTCGACGCCGACGCGTTCGACATCTACCGGTTGCTGCCGTTCAGCCGGGAGGGCTTCGCGACGGCCGCGGCGACGGCCCAGCAGTTCGTCGGCGCCTACGGCACCTACCGGTTCGACGAGGGGCCGCAGGCCTATCTCGACAGGCTGCGCCCCCTCGTCGACGACACCGTCTACGCCGACCTGCGCGCGGGCGCGTCCAGCCTCGGCGTTCAGGAGGCCCGCAAGGAGGCGCAGGAAGTGGCCGCGGGCAGCGCCTCCCTGGACTCGGTCCGGACGTTCGGGCCGACCTCGGTGACGTTCGTGGTGACCGGCACCCAGGAGGTCGCCTCGACGGCGGGCGACAGCACCGAGTCGAAGTCCTGGGCGGTCACCGTGCAGGCCGAGGGCGGCGCCTGGCGCGTGTTCGCCTTCGCCCCGTCCGACGTGGGAGAGGACGGTGAGGCGCAGTGAGGCGCAGACTGCTCGCGGTCGGCGCGATCGCGGCCTTCGGTGTCCTGTTCTTCGCGCTCCTGATCGTGCCGACCTTCTTCGGCGCGACCCAGTTCCTGTTCGGCGGGGGCGGCGGGAACGGCAACTGCGTCGACACCGCCCAGGCCGCCGACCAGCCGACGGAGGACGCGGCGGCCAAGGGCATCCCGGCCGACTACCTCGCCCTCTACAAGGCGGCGGGCGAGAAGTACGGCATCCCGTGGAACATCCTCGCGGGGGTCGGCAGGGTCGAGACGATCCACGGCACCCTCAAGGGCGACGGCGTTCTGAGCGGGGAGAACTACGCGGGCGCGGGCGGCCCGATGCAGTTCCTCGAGGCCACCTGGAGGGCGTTCGCGGTCGACGGCGACTCCGACGGCGACAAGGACAGGTACGACCCGCGCGACGCGATCCCGACCGCCGCCGCCTACCTCAAGCACAACAAGGCGCCGGAGAAGGTCCGCACCGCGCTGTTCATGTACAACCACAGCTGGGACTACGTGGACCTCGTCCTGGACTGGGCGGACAAGTACGCGGCGGGGCAGTTCCAGGTCGTCCAGAACGCGGCGCTGCCGGACTGCAAGGACACCGAGGGCCTGCCCGCCTACGCCGACGAACTCGTCCAGACGATCATCGACTTCGCCCTGGCCCAGCGCGGCAAGCCCTACATCTGGGGCGGCACCGGCCCGGACGGCTACGACTGCTCGGGCCTGGTCCAGATGGCCTACAAGGAGGCGGGCCTGACGATCCCGCGCGTCACGTTCGACCAGTGGCCGTTCGGCGAGCGGATCAAGGACGGCGAGGAGCAGCCGGGCGATCTGGTGTTCTTCTCCTCGGGTCCGAACAACGCGCCTGGCCGGCCGGGCCACGTCGGCATGGTGATCGGCGAGAACAAGATGATCGTCGCGCGCTGCACCAAGTGCAGTCCGGCCATCGGCGTGTTCCCCTACCGGGTGTCCACGCTCGTCGGCTTCACCCGGCCGCTGGCCAACGACCAGGTCATCGCGCAGATCGCGGCGCTCGGCTAGGGCGGCCCGCCGCGGACCGGGTTCCGCGGCGGGCTCTGGCAGACTGGGCGGGTGCTGTCCGATGAACTCTTCCACCCGCTGGACCTGGACGACGCCCTGGAGGAGGCCGCCGAGGTGGGCGGCCCCGAGGCGGTCGTCGACCTTCTGCTGCGCGCGCTCGACGACCCGCGCGCCAAGGGCGACGAGGCGGTCCCGGAGTATCTCGACGAGCTGATCGACCAGCTCACGTCGCTGCGCCGCTACGAGGAGGCGATCGCCGCGGCCTACCGGCTGATCGAGGCCGACGAGTCGGCGCGCCTGGAGGAGCTCGGCGCGATCGCGCACCTGCACGCGCTGAACGGCGACGCCGAGACGGCGCGGGATCTGCTGGTGCAGCTGCGCGGGCAGGTGGAGCCGCTCGAAGGGCTGATGAACACCCTGGTGCTCGCGAACGACCTCGGCGACCGGGCGACCGCGGTCCACTGGCTGGCCGAGGACCTCAGCCGCGGTGTGGTCGAGGGCTGGGATCCGGATCTGGTGCTGGTGCTGCGCGGCCACTTCCGCCGGCTGGGCGGTGCCGACGCCCAGCTGGAGGCGGTCGTCGGGGCGTACCTGCCGCAGACCGAGCACACGGTGCCGGGCAAGCGGCTGCCCACGGGGCCCCGCTTCGTCCACCCGGGGACGGACACGCTGGAGATCGAGCGGGGCATGCGGGCCGATCTCTCCGCGCGCATCTTCACCCCGGAGGGGGAACTGATCCCGTGGCCGCCGGAACGCAACGACGCGTGCTGGTGCGGGTCGGGGGCCAAGTACAAGAAGTGCTGCGGGCGGCCCGCCGTCTGAGGTCGACCGGCTGAGGAGGATCCGATTGGCTGAGCGAGGCGCCCAGGTCGTGGTCGGGGCGGCGATCATCGAGAACGGGAGGCTGCTCGCGGCGCAGCGGGCCGCCCCGTCATCCCTGGCAGGCGGCTGGGAGCTGCCCGGCGGGAAGGTCGATCCCGGCGAGTCCGACGAGGCGGCGCTGGTCCGCGAGTGCCGCGAGGAACTCGCGGTGACGGTCAAGCTCGTCGCGCGGATCGGGGGCGACTGGCCGATCGGCGCGGCGGGCGTGCTGCGGGTGTGGACGGCGCGGTTGATCGCGGGCCGTCCGGTGGCGCTGGAGCACTCGGCGCTCCGCTGGCTGGCGCCGGACGAGCTGGACGACGTCGCCTGGTTGCCCGGCGACCTCCCGGTGGTCGACGCCGTCCGCCCGCTCCTGCTGCGCGAGACCGATCGCGCCTGACGCCTCCGCCTAGATCCGCACGGCTCCGTTGAAGTCGCTGCGGTCGGCCAGGGGTGTGATCTTCACTACATCTCCGGACGAGGGCGCCTGCACGAACTTGCCTGCGCCGATGTAGATGCCGACATGGCTGCGGCTCGGGTTGAAGAACACGAGGTCGCCGGGCCTGAGCTGCGACTTCGAGATCTTCGTGCCCTGGTCGTAGAGTGCGCCGGTGAAGTGCGGCAGTCCGGGCCTCCCTGCCTGCGCGTAAGCCCAGATGACGAGCCCTGAGCAGTCGAAGGAGTCGGGTCCCGCGGCGGCCCAGACGTACGGGTCGCCGAGCTGGTCGAGGGCGGCGCGGGTGGCGACGGCGGCGGTGTCGCCGCCCCACACGGTGACGCCCTGGTAGGTGTAGGCGTCGCGCAGGTCGGCCTTGACCGTGGTGATCCGCGCGGTCGTCGTCGCGCGCTCGCCCCGGGTCGCCTCGACCCTGTCGACGGTCTGCTGGAGGCGGGCCCGCGCGGTCTCGGCGGCCCCGGCGGCGTCGGCCGCGACGCGGGCCGCGGCGTCCCTGCGCTCCTTCAGCTCGTCGGCGGGCGAGCCGGTGATCCGCAGGAACGCGGCCTGGAGCAGGTTGACGGGCGGCGGCTCCGCCGCGACCTGGTCGGCGAGGTCCTGGTGCTCGGCAGTGCGCAGGTCGGCCTCGGCCGCCGCCGCGAACGCCGCGTTCTGGGCGGTGAGCACGGCCTTCTGCTCGGCGGCCAGTTCCTTGTCGAGCCGCCGGACGTGGCCTTCGAGGCCGTCCAGGCGCTTCTGCAGGGTGTCGGCGCCGGGGCCCTGCGGGGTCGGCGCGGCCTGGGCGGCCGGCGCGAGCAGCAGCGGCGCCGTGGCACCGGCGAGCACCGCGGCGGCCAGGGTGAATCGGGCACCCTTCATGGGGGTCTCTCCTCTCGGCGGCCTACCGGGTTAGCTGACGGGTTCGGGCTGGAGGACGCCCTACCGCTGGGGGAGCGGATTCACCCCGGGGGAAACACATGGGTCCCCGGCTCCCCGCGGGGCGCGGGGACTCGGCACGCGCCGAAGCCTACGAAAGACGTCAAATCGTGACAAATAGCGCTAAAAGCGGCAGTCAAGGCCGCGGCCGGGAAGGGCGGCCCGCGAGGCACCGGCCGGAACCCACTAGAATCGTGGAGTACAGCTTTCTGCCGCCGCCGGCTCGTGAGGCATCCGATCTTCTTCCACGCGGCGAATCCGACACGAAACCGAGCGTGCCTTCATGCCCATCGCCACCCGTGACGACCTGCGCAACGTCGCCATCGTCGCCCACGTCGACCACGGAAAGACCACGCTGGTCGACGCCATGCTCTGGCAGTCCGGCGCCTTCCGCGACAACCAGTCCGTCGACGACCGGGTCATGGACTCCAATGACCTCGAGCGCGAGAAGGGCATCACGATCCTGGCGAAGAACACCGCGGTGCGCCACGGTGACCTTCTGCTGAACATCATCGACACCCCCGGCCACGCCGACTTCGGCGGCGAGGTCGAGCGCGGCCTGTCCATGGTCGACGGCGTCGTGCTGCTCGTGGACGCCTCCGAGGGCCCGCTGCCGCAGACCCGGTTCGTGCTGCGCAAGGCGCTGGCCGCCAAGATGCCGGTGATCCTCGTCATCAACAAGGTCGACCGGCCCGACGCCCGGATCGCCGAGGTCATCGACGAGGTCTACGAGCTGTTCATGGACCTCGAGGCCACCGAGGAGCAGATCGACTTCCCGATCGTCTACGCCTCCGGCCGCGCCGGCCGCGCCAGCCTGACCAAGCCGGGCAACGGCGAGATGCCGGAGAACGAGGACCTCGAGCCGCTGTTCGACGTCATCCGCGAGACCATCCCGGCTCCGTCCTACGACCCCGACGCCCCCTTCCAGGCGCAGGTCACCAACCTGGACGCGTCCAGCTACCTCGGCCGCATCGCCCTGTGCCGCGTCTATAACGGCACCATCAAGAAGGGCCAGCAGGTCGCCTGGTGCAAGGGCGACGGCACCGTCGAGCGGGTCAAGATCTCCGAGCTGATGATGACCGAGGCGCTGGAGCGCAAGCCCGCCGAGTCGGCCGGCCCCGGCGACATCATCGCGATCGCCGGCATCCAGGAGATCATGATCGGCGAGACCCTCGCCGACCCCGAGGACCCGCGCGCGCTGCCCCTCATCACCGTCGACGAGCCCGCGATCTCCATGCTGCTCGGCACCAACACCGGCCCGCTGGCGGGCCGCGAGAAGGGCACCAAGGTCACCGCCCGCCTCGTCAAGGACCGCCTCGACCGCGAGCTCGTCGGCAACGTGTCCCTGCGCGTCCTGCCGACCGAGCGCCCCGACGCCTGGGAGGTCCAGGGCCGCGGCGAGCTGGCGCTGGCCATTCTGGTCGAGACCATGCGCCGCGAAGGCTACGAGCTGACCCTCGGCAAGCCCCGCGTCGTCACCAAGCAGATCGACGGCAAGCTGCACGAGCCCGTCGAGCGCCTCACCGTCGACATCCCCGAGGAGTACCTCGGCGCCGTCACGCAGCTCCTGGCCGTCCGCAAGGGCCGCATGGAGCACATGACCAACCACGGCACCGGCTGGATCCGGATGGAGTTCCTGGTGCCCGCGCGCGGCCTCATCGGGTTCCGCACCGAGTTCCTCACCGACACCCGCGGCACCGGCATCGCCCACCAGGTCTTCGAGAAGTACGAGCCCTGGTTCGGCGAGCTGCGCACCCGCCCGACCGGCTCGCTGGTCTCCGACCGCGCGGGCGTCGCGACCACCTACTCGATGTTCAACATCCAGGAGCGCGGCACCCTGTTCGTCGACCCCACCCAGGAGGTCTACGAAGGCATGATCGTCGGCGAGAACTCGCGCGCCGACGACATGAGCATCAACATCACCAAGGAGAAGCAGAAGACCAACATCCGGTCTTCCACGGCCGAGGAGTTCGACCGCCTCGTCCCGCCGAAGAAGCTCTCCATGGAAGCCGCCCTGGAGTTCATCCGGGACGACGAGTGCGTCGAGATCACCCCGACCGCCGTCCGGCTCCGCAAGGTCATCCTCGACACCAAGGAGCGCGAGCGCACCGCCGCCCGCGCCAAGCGCGCCTGACGCGAAACACCCGAATCACCCCTGAAGGACCCGGTCTGACCTGCGAAAAGGCCGGGTCCTTCTGCATGATTCCGCCTACCCTGGTGGTGGACGTTCCCTACGCTGAGACCGGAGCTGACCGTGCAGGGAAAGGCGCAGAAAGTGACGAAAGTAGTTCTCAAAGAACACCCCCTCGTGCTGCCCGACACCCCGTACAGCCTCTGGGTCGGAGGGGAGTTGGAGAACTACCTCCACCTTCCCGAGGACTTCCGAGTCGAGATCATCGGTGGGGAGATCGTCTTGTCGCGTGCACCGGGGTTCGGGCACAACCACATCGTGGGTACCATCGCCCACTTCTTCAGCGTAGCCCGGGGGGTCGACGGCGAATTGCCCTGGAAGTGGCAGTCCGGAGGAGGGGTGGACCTCGTCGGAGTCGGCGAAGGGTACATCCTGGACCTCGTCGTCATGGACGCGCAGGTTTACGACGAGGCGCTGCACTCGGGTGTGCGGCTTCTGGTGGCCGACCAGATCGAGATGGCGGTCGAGGTGACCTCGCCCTCCAACGCGGCGCGGGACCGCAGGGTGCGTGCGGGTGCCGCGCAGCGGTCGAAGTGGGCGGGCTACGCCCGCGCCGAGGTGCCCTACTACCTGGTCGTTGACCGGGACCCGAACGTGGCCAGGACCATGCTCTACTCGGTGCCGGACTCGTCCACCGGGGCCTACCTCGAAGAGGAGTCCTGGGACTTCGGCAAGCCGGTGACGCTCCCCGAGCACTTCGGCGTCACCCTGCCCACGGACGAGTGGTTGCCGTGGACGGCGGGAGACCTGCCTCGGGACTGAGGCCGGGAAGACAGGCCGTGAGCCCGCTCCGCGACCTCGGAGCGGGCTTTCGTGCGCGGGCGCTACAGCAGGGGCTTGCCGGTGGTGTCGATCTTGATGGACTTGGAGTAGGCGCGGAAGGTGTCGCCGGAGCCGTCGAAGACGACCTGGTAGTTGGCGTCGCACCAGGTCTTGGGCTTCAGGGTGAAGGTGCCCTTCTTGGACGTCTTGCCGGTGACCGCGGTGTACCAGGTGTCGCCCTTGCGGCACTTGAAGATGACGGCGACCTTCTGGCCGGCGAAGGGGACCGCCTTCTTCCTGCTCTTCGCGGTGAAGCGCCGGAGCGTGCCCGTCATGGTGATCTTCTTGCCGACCTTGAGCTTGCGCGGGGACGCCTTGAGCCCGGTGACGGAGGTCGACCACCGCCAGGCCTTGATGACCCTGGTGGAGGCCGGGGCGTACTCCTTGGTGCCGGGGAAGTAGATCCGCCACCAGCCCGGCGTCTCCTGCCGGAAGGACGCGGACACGCGGTCCTCATGGTCGGGACGCAGTGTCCGCACGGTGCGCCAGGTCTCCTTGCCGTCGGCGGAGAACTGCAGTTGGACCGCGTTCCCGTCGTCCGCGGCAGGGCCCGAGGGGAGCTTGAAGCGGGCTGAGGCGGTGACCTGCCGGCGCGCGTCGTGCGTGATCTCGAAGTCGAACAGCAGCGCCTTGGCCAGGACCTTCACGACCACCAGGTTGCTGTTGTACTTCTCGCCGTCGACCGTGACGGACGCCGCCCAGCCGGTGGTCGCCTGTGGGGTGACGACCTTGCTGAAGGCGCCCTTGGCGTCCGTGGTGGCGGTGAGCTGCTCGTCGCCGCCGTCCTCGATGGTCACCTCGCGATCGGCCAGGGGCAGGAACGCGCCGTCGAGGGCCTTGCCCTGGACCGTGCCGCTGAGGGTCACCGGGGTGCCCTTGGCGACGGTCCTGGCGTCGGCGGTGAGGGTGACCTTGGCCGACGTCAAAGGGGGGTCCTCGGCACGGGCCGAGGCCTGGATGGGGGACAGCACCGCGACCATGACGGCCAGGGCTGTGAGGATGCTGCGACGCACTGGGAAATCGCCTCCGCTCACGATGGCGTGATCGTACAAAAGGCGTGTGACGTTTTGATGGATACGAACAACCGGTTATGGGTCCGCGATCTTTGCGGGAGGGCGGGCCGGCCGCGGCCGGCCCGCCTCCTTCGCGTCAGGCCAGGTGCACGGTGCCGGTGACGTCCGCGGCCAGGCGCAGCGAGTCGCCGTCCTGGAGGAACGCCTCGACGCCCGGGGACAGCCGTTCGCCGTTGACGAACGTGCCGTTGGTGGAGCGCTCGTCCCGCACCTTGGCGACGCCGGACGGGTCGAGCCAGACCGTGGCGTGCTTGCGCGAGACGTTGTCGTACTGGGTGAAGGTGGACGCGGCGGGGGACTGGCCCGCGTCGCGGCCGAGGATGAGCTGCTGGCCCATGGTGACCTTCAACTCGCCCGTCGGGAAGGCGAGCCGCAGGGTCGGGCCGCCTCCGCCCGGCCGCAGCGGCTTCAGGCAGACGTTGCACTGGGTCGCGGCCGGGTTGACCAGCACGCTCTCGCAGTGCGGGCACATGGCCGCGGTGCTGTCGCCGCCGGGAACGCCCTGCTGCCGGTGCTCCGGCGGGACGAGGGTGCCGTCCCTGGCGGGCGGCGGGTCCAAGGGGCCGCGCCGCTGGCCGTACGGGTCCTGCGGCTGGCCGTATCCGCCTGGCTGCGGCTGGCCGTAGCCAGGCTGGGGCGCTCCGTAGGGGTCCTGCCCCGCCGGCGGCTGGCCGTAGCCCGGTTGCGGCTGCCCGTAAGGATCCTGGCCGCCTTGCGGCTGGCCGTATCCCCCCGGCTGCTGCTGTCCGTAGCCCTGTTGGGGCTGCGCGTAGGGGTCCTGCCCGGCCGGCGGCTGCCCGTAGCCCGGCTGGGGTGCTCCGTAGGGGTCCTGTCCGCCGGGCTGCTGCCCGTAGCCCGGCTGGGGCTGCGCGTAAGGGTCCTGCCCGCCCTGGGCGTAGCCCGGCTGCGGCTGCTGCTGCCCGTAGCCGCCCTGCTGCTGCGGCTGTGCGTAAGGGTCCTGCCCGCCTTGCGGCTGGGGCTGGCCGTACGGATCCTGGCCGCCCTGCGGCTGGGGCTGGCCGTAAGGGTCCTGCGCGCCCTGCTGCGGGGGCTGCGCGTAGGGGTCCTGCCCGGCCGGCGGCTGCCCGTAGCCCGGCTGGGGTGCTCCGTAGGGGTCCTGTCCGCCGGGCTGCTGCCCGTAGCCCGGCTGAGGCTGCGCGTAAGGGTCCTGCCCGCCCTGCGGCTGCCCGTAGCCGCCTGGCTGCTGCTGGGGCTGCGCGTAGGGGTCCTGGTTGCCGTAGCCGCCCTGCTGGGGCTGCCCGTAGCCCTGCTGGGGCTGTGCATAAGGATCCTGGCCGCCTTGCGGCTGGCCGTAGCCCGGCTGGGGCTGCGCGTAGGGGTCCTGCCCGCCCTGGGGCTGCCCGTAGCCCGGTTGCGGCTGCCCGTAGGAGTCGGCGGGCTGCTGCGGACGGCGGCGCCGCCCGCGGGTGAGGTTGTTCCCGCACGTCAGGCAGATCAGATCGCCCGGGTTGTGCGGGGTCTGGCAGACCTCGCAGGTCAGAGTCTCCATGACGCCTCCCCGGCTCGTACCCCGGCCCCGTCCAGCACCGCGCTCAGACGATCCATGTCGCCTCGGCGCGGGATGCCGATGTAGTACACCCGCCGTCCTTCCGCACCGTCCTCGACGCACACCTGCATGCGCCGCCCGTCGTGTCCCTCGTGTTCGTACCGTTTCCTGCCGAGGGCAGTCAGCGGGACGAGCGTCTGGTTCGCCGACCCCCGCAGTGGGGAGCCGTCGTCGAGCCGTTCCACGTATGGCCCTGCGACCACAGCGTCGCACAGGTCCAGGATGTTCCGCGACTCCGGGTCGCGGGACAACCGTGAGCTTACATATCCGGAATAAAGGAGGATGTCGAACTCTCGTGACCCACGCCACACGTGGATCTCGCGCAGCAGCGCCGCGAGCGCTCCCGGCTGCTGGAACGGCTCCCCGCCGGAGATCGTGACGCCGTCGACGGGCGGCAGCCCGGCCAGCCAGTCGAGCACGGCGGAGACCGGAACCACCCTGCCGTCGTCGGCGGGCCACGTGTCGGTGGACAGGCAGCCCGGGCAAGCGAGGGTGCAGCCCTGGAACCAGATCCCCGCCCGGGTGCCGGGGCCGAGCGCGGTCACCGGGTGGTGCACCTTGGCGAGCCTGATCGGGACGTCGCCGTCGCCCCCGGCCCCGCCGCCGGGTCGACGGACGCCGGATTCCTGGCCGCCCGCCCCTTCGCCGCTCACTCGGCCGCGCCCCGCGAGCCGAGCGGCTCGTCCGTGCCGGGTGCGTGCGCCCCGGGCGTGTCGGCCCCGGGCGTGTCGGCCCCGGGCGTGTCGGCGTCGGGCAGGTCGGAGTCGGGCGTGTCGGAGGAGGCGGACTCGATGTCGAGTTCGACGATGCTGCCCGCCCGCCTGATCCCGGTCACGGTGATGCGCTCGCCCGGGGTGAGCTCGCGCTCGAACAGGGCGCGCGCGAGCGGGTTGACGAAGTGCGCCTCCAGGGCCATGCCGATGCCGCGGCCGCCCTTGTCCAGCTCGGCGGTGCACCACCCGCGCAGCGTGCCGAGCACCTCGGACTTCACGGCGAGGGAGACCCGGTGCTCGTCGGTGACGCGCCGGCAGATGTTCTCCAACTGGAGGTCGAAGATCTTGGAGGCGGCCTCGGCGGCGATGAAGTTGAAGACGATGACGTTGTCGCCGAGCCGGTTCAGCAGTTCCGGCCGGTTCAGGACCGACGTGAAGTGGTCGGAGATCGCCGCCTTGATCCGGTGCTCGATCTCGGCGTACCCGAGCCCCGGGATCACCTTGGAGGAGCCCAGGTTGGAGGTGAAGATGAGGATCGACTCCGAGAAGTGGACGGTGTGGCCGCGTCCGTCGGTGAGCCGCCCGTCCTCGAGGATCTGCAGGAACTTGTCGAGGATCCGCGGATGGGCCTTCTCGATCTCGTCGAAGAGGATCACCCGGAAGGGGTCCTCCCGGACGGCGTTGGTCAGCTCGCCGCCCGCCTCGTGCCCGACGTAGCCGGGGGGCGAGCCGATCAGCCGGTCGCCGGCCTGCTCGGCGGAGAACTCCGACATGTCGAACCGCAGGTAGGCCGAGTCGTCGCCGAACACCAGCGAGGTGATGGCCTTGGCCAGCTCGGTCTTGCCGGTGCCGGTCGGTCCGGCGAAGAAGAGCACCCCGCGCGGGCGTGAGCCCGACTTGGTGGCCTGCGCGCCGGACAGCCCGAGGACCGCCCGCTTGAGGATGTCGAGGGTCTTGGTGACGGCCTGAGGCTGCCCCAGGACCCGTTCGGGGACCTTCCGCTCCCCGTCCAGGACGCGTTTGCGCAGGTGGCCGCGGGACCAGGGGTTGTCCAGGACGCCGAGCTTGTAGGTGCGGACCGCGTCGGGCAGCCCGTACAGGTCGACGTTCTGCTCCTTGGCCAGCCGGGTGATCTCGATCATCGACTGGAGGGTGAGCCCGTCGGCCTGCTCGGCGAACGCGTCGCACGCGTCGGCCGCGGCCCGGTCCGTCGAAGGGTCGGCGGCGAAGGCGCGGGCCAGAAGGCGGGCGGTCTGCTGCCGGTCGCCCAGGTGCGGGCGGGGCAGCGAGATCTCGCGGACCGCGTCGTTGCCGCCGACCAGCCAAGCGGGGAGGTCGCCGGGCCGCTCGGCCAGCCAGATGATCGGGTTGTAGAACGGCTTGGGCCGGATGCCGGGCACCCGCACCGGGCGCGCGGTGCGCGCGAGCTTCTCGCAGAACCGGAAGAAGTCGCGCTCGGCGGGCTGGAGGTCGGTGGCCGAGGCCGCGATCCGCGAGGCGCCCTCGATGACGAAAGCGGCGCGCACCTGCTCGTCGGGGCGGGCCAGGGCCGCCAGGTGCTTCGTGAGCCCTTCGAGCGACGGCTTGGGGTCCCACTTGCCGAGGAGCCTCTTCGCGGCGGCGGCCGCGTCCTCGTCGTCCGGGTGGAGGCGCAGGCCGTCGACGGGGTCGTAGATGATCAGGCAGGAGATGCCGCTCGGCTGGAGCGCCTCCCACAGCAGCTCCCGCAGCGGCAGCAGGGCTATCTCGCCGCCGCCGTTGGGGAAGAGGAAACTGTCGTAGAGGTTGCCCGCCAGCACGTACTGCGAGTGCACCGACAGCGTGGCGTCGAGTTCGCGGATGAACGGCGGCCAGCCCATGAGGCGTCCGCCCAGCGTCGGCTGCTCAGTACTCAAGTCGGCGTTCCTTCGGCTTGTGCTGCTTGCGTCGGGCCTGCTGCCCCGACTCCTCCGTCACGGGAAGCTCCTCCGCGCCGGGCTCCAGGCGCCAGGTCACGGCCATGCCCAGGCCTTCGGCCGCGAGCCTCGCCTGGGCGGCCTCGAACTCCGCGCACCACTGCCGCTCGCGTTCCGCGTCGCGCCTGCGGTCGTCCTCGCTCTCCAGAGGCCGGGTGCGCAGCATCTTCGCGCGCAGGGTGCCGTCCTCCAGACGCATCCTGACGGCCTGGTCGGGCCACTCGCCGCGAGTGAGGACGAGATTCCCGTCCACCGCGGTCCGGGTCTCGAAGCCGGTGTCGACCTGGTAGCCGAGGTCTTCGAACGCCCGGGTGACGCTCTCCAGGACGTAGCGGCGCTCGGCCTCGGCCTGCGCGAGGCGCTCCTGCTCCTCAGCCCACAGCCTCAAGCGCGCGCGCTCTTCGCGGGTGTGCTCGTTCGCCTGCTGGACGCGCAGCCTCACCTCGCTGAGCAGTCCTTCGGCCTCGCCGTCGGAGGACGCCCCCGCGACGCGCTCGGCGGCCTCCCTGACCCGTGCGCGATCGGCGTCGGACGCGTCCGGAAGCAGCCTCGTGAGCACCCGTGCCAGATCCGCGGCCCGGTCGCGCGGCGCGCTCGCCCCCGCGGTGACCTCCGCGGTGACGAGCTCGGCGAGCTTCGCGGAAAGGGCGGCCTCCGCCTCGTCCAGCGCGGTGTCGACCGCCGCGCACCAGGTGACGACCTCGTCGTAAGGGACGCCGCTCAGGTCGAGTTCCTCGGGCACGGGCAAGGACACCTGCTCGGCGTGCGCGCGCGCCGCGGCGCGCACCATGTCGCGCAGGGCGCGGATCCGCGCGTTGCGGTCGACCGCCTCGCGCAGCGCCCGCTCGTACCGTTCCAGTTCGGCGAGCGCCTCGGCACGCGCGCCCGCCTTCCGCTCGGCGAGCGCCGCGAAGACCGCCGCGCCGTGCGCCGCGGCCCCGGCGCCCGCGCCGAGGAGCCGGTTCGCGCCGAGGCTCGCGATGACCGCCGCGTCCAGCGCGATCTCGGCCTCCACGCCACTGCTCATGTACCGAACCTCTTCCTGGGACGGACCCGCGCGGGCCCCCGGTCAGTCTCCTATGACTTCCGCGCGACGGGCGGAGTTCGCCTCCCGCCACCGGTATGTCCGGATCCCCCCGGTGATGATGTGCACCACGGGGGAGACCGCCATGGCCAGCGCCAGGAACACCCAGGCGAATCCGAGGCTCGTGAGGAGCAGCGCGAAGACCGCCACCACCGGGATGAGCACGGCCGCGAGGACGTAGCCGCAGCCTCTCGGGCCGCCCTGCCGCGCGCGCGCCGACATCGCCGACATGCCCTGCGACGTCTTCGACAGCCCCCGCCCGGCGAACGCGGAGAGCCGGGAGGCCGTCGCCCAGGGTCCGTTCACCAGGTAATCGCCGCCCTGCCGGGAGGCGACCGCGAGCTCTACGGCCAGCGAGACGGCCCAGGTCGCGACCGCCCCGCACAGCAGCAGCCCCACGGGGACGTTGGCTCCGCCCGTGCTGCCGTCCGAGTCGAACAGGCCCGCCAGGAGACATGCGCCGAGCCATAGGGCGAGCACCGGGAGCGTCCACAAGAAGGCACGGAGCCTTGCCCGCCCCGCGCCGGCCTTGCGCGCCTGCTCCTTCTGTTCCCAGAGGGCGCGCCGCCCTTCGGCGCGGTAAGAGTCCTCGGCCTCTTGGCGGCCGGGCAGGGGAGGGGCGACGCGGGTCTGCGCAGGTACTGGTGCGGGCGTCGCCGTCGGCGGCGGGGGCGGCGCCTGTTCGTCGTGGACCGCGGGAGCGTCGCCGCGCAGCCAGGCGGCCACCTCGACATGGCCCCAGCGGCGTCGCGGATCGCGGGTGAGCAGGCCGCGGCACAGCAGCCGCAGGCGCGGGTCGCCGATGTCGCCGTTCTCGATCGGTCGGGTCGCCAGGTGGTCCACGACGACGGTCTCGCTCATCCCGTCGAACGGCGCCCGCCCCGTGGCGATCTCGCGCACGATCATGCCGAGCGACCACCAGTCGCGGGCCGGGGACACCTGCCCCGACAGCGACTCGGGCGCGGCGTAGGCGAGGGTGCGCGAGGAGGAGGCGAACACGACGCTCTGCTCCAGCACACGGCTCAGCCCGAAGTCGGTGATGACGAGTTCGGAGCCGCGCACGAGCACGTTCTCCGGCTTCAGGTCGCGGTGCACGATGCCCGCCTCGTGCAGGACGCGCAGCCCCTCGGCGAGCTGGCCGGCGACGACCGCGGGATCGACCGGGCGGGCCCGCGCGAGCGTCCGCAGGTTCCCCTCCGGCAGGTACTCCATGATCTCGTAGTCGCGTCCGTCGGCATGTCCGGTCTCCAGGACCCGCACGACATGGGGCGAGCGCAGCCGCGGGAGCTGCTCCCAGACCGCCGGATCGGCACGGTAGCCGCGCCGGTAGATCTTCACGACGTAGCGCCCTGCGCCCTCACGGACCAGCAGCAGATCGGACTCGGCCCCCTGGACGGGCAGCTCGTCCTCCACCGCGAACCGCTCGGCGAGCGCACCCGGCAACCGCACCAGCGGAGCCGTGCCGCCGGTGCCCGACCGGCCGTGGCCCGGCGCCCCGTCGCGGCTCGTGACTCCCGGATCCCGTCGCGTCCACTGGGGGTCCTCCACGCCGCCGAGCCTATCGCGCCGGGTCGCGCGCGGAGCCTTGCCGTCACGGGCTTTTCGGCGCCCTGGAGCGTCGTCGGCGGCCCGCGGAGCGGAGACGTCCCCGGCGACGCCCGGTCGGGGCGCTCACGGATCCGGCATGCCTCGTCGCTCGGTGATAAGTGCGTCGATTGTCTGGAATGCCAAGTGCGCTATTGGCAACCCGTTTAGGGTTGGTCTGGGCGCTCGGGACGTGTGACGTGGTGGACGACGCTGCGATCCGGGCTTTGGTCTTCTTCGGCCGGGGGTGGTCTCGATGTCACGCCGTCTGCGCGGACCACGCGCATGAGGGTGCTCTACGTCAGTCCCTACGGGGCGCCGCATGACGAGATCGCCGAGTACACGCGGGTGCTCTCCCGCGCCGTCGCCAGGCTGGGCCACCGCACCGCGGTGCTCGCCGCGCGCGAGCCGCGCGGCGAGGAGCAGGCCGCGGAGGTCGTGGGGGTCCTCGGGCAGGACGTCCTCACCGGCTTCCGGCCCGACCTCGTCCACGTCCAGTTCACCGCGGGCGCCTACGGCGGGCGCGTCCGCGCGCTGCTGCGGCTGCTCGACGCGCTCGCCGCCCAGCGCGTCCCGGTCCTCATGACGCTGCACGGCGTCGGCCGCGACCTCGGCCTGCTGCGCTGGGCCGGCCGGGCGCTCTACCGGCGGGTGACCGCGCGCTGCACCGGCCTCGTCGTGCACTCGCGCGACGCCGCGCGACAGCTCGGCGCGCTCGGCCTCGCCGTGCCGGTCTCCGTCGTGCCGAACCTCTGCGTGCCGCCGGCCAGGTCGGGCGTCTCGGCCGAGGCGCTGCGCGGCAAGCACGGGTTCGGCGCCGACCCCGTGCTGCTCGCTTTCGGCTTCATCCACCCCGACAAGGGCCTGGAGGACCTGGTCCGGGCCGTCTCCCTGCTCGGCGCCGACGCGCGCCTGGCCGTCGCCGGGGGCGTGCGGCGGCGCGAGGGGCTGGCCCGCGTCGCGGAGGTGCGCGACCGCAGGTACCTGCGCCGGCTGCGCCGCCTCGTCACGCGCGAGCGGCTGGACGAGCGCGTGGCGTTCGTGGGCCATGTCCCGCACGACGAGGTCGCCGCGTGGTTCGCGGTCGCCGACGCGGTCGTGCTGCCCTACCGCAGGGCCGTGCGCACGGGGGTCGCGCATCTCGCGCTGGCCACCCACCGGCCGGTCGTCGCCACGACCGTGGGGGCGCTCCCCGAGCTGTTCGATCGCTGGACCGTCCCGCCGGGGGAGCCCGCCGTCCTCGCCGAGACCATCAACGGTCTCCTGTACTCGCCCGGCGTGCCGCTGCCCGAGCTCGGCCCCGGCCCCGACGAGGTCGCCGCCCGGACCGAGACCCTCTATGAATCGGTCCTGCACCCAGGTGAGGAACCTCTTGCTCGAAGGTGAGAAGAAACGCAACGAAGTCGACCGAACGCGGCCGGTGCCCATAGGATGCCCGATCTATGAGTGACGAGGGCACCGCCCATCACGGGCACAGTGCGAGCGGCAGTCCGCACCGGCCGAACTACGACGCGACCTTGGAGCTGATCCGCTGCACGGCGCCCGGTTGCGGCTTCCTCGGCGGGCGGGCCGCGTTCGGCGGGCACCTGGCCGACCTCGGCCTGTGCCCCGACTGCTGGGGCGTCGGCGTGATCAAGATCCGCAAGCTGGTCAGCTACGACCACGACTGCGCGACCTGCGGCGGCACCGGCCTGCGTGCCAAGGCCCGCAGGAAGCGGCTGTCCCGGCGCGGCTAGCGCCGGGCCGCCTCACTGCCCTCCGGTGTTCCGCCGGATCTTCTGCAGCTCTTCGGTGATCTTGAACTGGTTGATGACGAACTCCAGCGCGATCCGGACGCAGACCACCTGGAACGTCCAGAAGACCGGAGTGACGATGATCGCGGTGATGAACGGCCAGGCGGGAGAGTCCCCATAGGGGTCGTTTCCGCCGAGTCCCCAGATGAACAGGAACAGCATGATGCTGAACAGGGTGATCACCGCGAGGGACAGCAGGTAGAAGCCCCGGATGAGCATCGGGGTGACCATGGCGTCGAACTTGGTGTCCAGCAGTGAGCCGAAGAAGCCCTTGCGCCTGACCCTCGGCGGGCCGGGCTGGGCGGGGGGCTGCTCGCCCTGCGGGAGAGCGGGCTGGGGTCCGGTGTGCTGGGGCTGGCCCTGCTGCCACTGCGGCGGCACGGGGCGCTGGGGCGGCGCTGCGGCCGGGGGCGGCTGGTCGGGGTGATAGCCGTACTGGCTGGGGTTGAAGCGCGGCTGCTCCGGCGGGGTAGTCACCGCTCCACCTTAGGACGCCGTGCCTGCCGGGGAGGGGAACCGGCCGACAGGATCCGGACGCGCCGTTAGGTGTCGGAACGTAATCGTGGTGAGGGATGTCCGGAAACTATGCCCGCGTGCTTCGCTGTCCATAGCCCATGGCTATCGAAGTGGGCGGGAGGATATGTGATGAGCATCACATCGGCCCGACCTGTTGTTAACTGTGTCACATCTGTGAACAGCAGGCGTAAGGTCGCCTTCCTGCACCCCAGAGGAGGCGGCCATGGCGACGGTCGAGGCGCCCGCGAAGACGCGCGCGCAGATCAAGGAACGAACGTTCCGCACCGACAACTGGCGACAGTACCCCGTGCTGACCTTTGTGTTCTTCACGGCATGGGTCATCTATGCGACGGTCAGGGCGATGTGGGGCAGCGCCTTCTTCGTCCCTGAATACCACTATCTGACCCCGTTCTATTCACCGTGTCTCAATGACGCCTGCGGCAGCGTCACTTTGGACGGGCACACGGGGAGCGCCGCCCTGTTCGGCACCTTCATCCCCGAGAGCGCCCCCTTCTTCATCCCCTACGCGCTGCTGTCGCTCCCGTTCCTGCTGCTCTTCCGGTTGACCTGCTACTACTACCGCAAGGCCTACTACCGGGCCTTCTGGCTGTCGCCCCAGGCCTGCGCCGTCGCCGAGCCGAAGGCCAAGTACACCGGTGAGACCCGCTTCCCGCTGATCGGCCAGAACCTGCACCGCTATTTCTGGCTCGCCGCGGTGCTCATCTCGCTCATCAACACCTACGACGCGGTCCTCGCCTTCCACGGCAAGGACGGCGGATTCGGCATCGGGCTCGGCACCGTCATCCTGTGGGCGAACGTGATCCTGCTGTGGCTGTACACCCTGTCGTGCCACTCGTGCCGGCACGTCCTGGGCGGCCGGATGAAGCACTTCTCCAAGAACCCGGTCCGCTACAAGCTCTGGACCTGGGTCTCCAAGATCAACACCAGGCACGGCACATTCGCGCTGATCACGCTGGTGTCCCTCGTCGTCGCGGACTTCTACGTGATGCTCGTGGCCAGCAACACCATCAACGACCTCCGCTTCTTCAACTGAAGGCCCTCATGACTGAACTCGAACGACACTCCTACGACGTCGTCGTCATCGGAGCGGGCGGCGCGGGCCTGCGCGCCGCGATCGAGGCGCGGCTGCGCGGCAAGAAGGTCGCGGTCATCTCCAAGTCGCTGTTCGGCAAGGCGCACACCGTCATGGCCGAGGGCGGCGCGGCGGCGTCGATGGGCAACGTCAACAGCAACGACAACTGGCAGGTCCACTTCCGCGACACGATGCGCGGCGGGAAGTTCCTGAACAGCTGGCGGATGGCCGAGCTGCACGCCAAGGAGGCGCCGGACCGCGTCTGGGAGCTGGAGGCCTGGGGCGCGCTGTTCGACCGCACCAAGGACGGCAAGATCTCCCAGCGCAACTTCGGCGGCCACACCTACCCCCGCCTCGCGCACGTCGGCGACCGGACGGGCCTGGAGCTCATCCGCACCACCCAGCAGAAGATCGTCTCCCTCCAGCAGGAGGACCACGCCGAGTTCGGCGACTACGAGGCCCGCATCAAGGTGTGGGCCGAGACGACGGTGACGAAGCTGCTGAAGAACGGCGACCGGATCTGCGGCGCGTTCGCCTACGTCCGGGAGACCGGCAAGTTCGTCGTGTTCGAGGCCCCGGCCGTCGTGCTGGCGACCGGCGGTATCGGCAAGGCGTTCAAGGTGACGTCGAACTCCTGGGAGTACACCGGCGACGGACACGCGCTCGCCCTGCTGGCCGGCGCGACCCTGCTGAACATGGAGTTCATCCAGTTCCACCCGACGGGCATGGTCTGGCCCCCCTCGGTGAAGGGCATCCTCGTCACCGAGTCGGTGCGCGGCGACGGCGGCGTCCTCACCAACTCCGAGGGCAAGCGCTTCATGTTCGACTACATCCCGGACGTCTTCAAGGAGCAGTACGCCACGACGCCCGAAGAAGGCGACCGCTGGTACACCGACCCCGACAACAACCGCCGCCCGCCGGAGCTGCTGCCGCGCGACGAGGTCGCCCGCGCCATCAACTCCGAGGTGAAGGCGGGCCGGGGCAGCCCCCAGGGCGGCGTGTTCCTCGACGTGTCCTCGCGCCTTCCGGCCGAGCAGATCATCAAGAAGCTCCCGTCGATGCACCACCAGTTCAAGGAGCTGGCGGACGTCGACATCACCAAGGAGCCGATGCAGGTCGGCCCGACCTGCCACTACGTGATGGGCGGCGTCGAGGTCGATCCGGACACGGGCGCCGCCTCGGTGCCGGGCTTGTTCGCGGCGGGCGAGTGCTCGGGCGGCATGCACGGCTCCAACCGGCTCGGCGGTAACTCGCTGACGGACCTGCTGGTGTTCGGCAGGCGCGCGGGCGAGGGCGCGGTGGACTACCTGGAAGGGCTCGCCGAGCTGCCGGGCGTCCCCGAGGCCGAGGTCGAGGCCGCCGAGGCCGAGGCGCTCGCGCCGTTCACCCGGCCGGAGGGCGAGAACCCCTACACGGTGCACGCCGAGCTCCAGACGACGATGAACGAGCTGGTCGGCATCATCCGCACCGAGAGCGAGCTGCAGGAGGCCCTCGCCGGGCTGGTGAAGCTGCGCGAGCGGGTCGCGGGCGTCGGCGTGACGGGCGCGGGTCCCGGCGGGCGCGGCTACCACCCGGGCTGGCACCTGGCCCTGGACCTGCGCAACATGCTCCTGGTCTCCGAGTGCGTCGCCAAGGCGGCCCTGGAGCGGCAGGAGTCGCGCGGCGGCCACACCCGTGAGGACTACCCCGGCATGTCGTCGGAGTGGCGCAAGGTCAACCTCGTCTGCTCCCTGAACTCCGACGGCGGCGTCGAGCTGGCGCACCAGCCGATCGTCCCGATGCGCACCGATCTGCTGGAGCTCTTCGAGACCTCCGAACTGAAGAAGTACCTCACCGAAGAGGAGCTGCCGTAATGGGTTACCTGGCCAAGTTCCGCGTCTGGCGCGGAGACAGCGGGCAAGGGGCGCTGGAGGACTTCGAGGTCGAGGTCAACGAGGGCGAGGTGGTCCTCGACGTCATCCACCGGCTCCAGGCGACGCAGACCCCCGACCTGGCCGTCCGCTGGAACTGCAAGGCGGGCAAGTGCGGCTCGTGCTCGGCGGAGGTCAACGGCAAGCCCCGGCTGATGTGCATGTGCCGGATGTCGACCTTCACCGAGGACGAGACGATCACGGTCACCCCGGTCCGGACGTTCCCCGTCATCCGCGACCTCGTCACCGACGTGTCGTTCAACTACGAGAAGGCCAGGCAGGTCCCGTCCTTCGACGGCGGCGACGTCCAGCCGGGCGAGTTCCGGATGCAGCAGATCGACGTGGAGCGCTCGCAGGAGTTCCGCAAGTGCATCGAGTGCTTCCTGTGCCAGAACGTCTGCCACGCGATCCGCGACCACGAGGAGAACATGCCGGCCTACGCCGGTCCTCGGTTCCTCATGCGGGTGGCCGAGCTGGAGATGCACCCCGCCGACGTCCTTGACCGGCGGGAGATCGCGCAGGACGACTTCGGCCTCGGCCTGTGCAACATCACCAAGTGCTGCACCGAGGTGTGCCCCGAGCACATCAAGATCACCGACAACGCACTCATTCCGCTGAAGGAGCGCGTCGCGGGCAAGAAGTACGACCCCCTGGTGTGGCTGGGCAGCAAGCTCGGCATCGTCCGCAAGGGCGAGGACACCCCGAAGGCCTGACCCCGCGCATGCGAAAGGCCCCCGGCGCGCCGGGGGCCTTTCGCATGTGGTGCGCGGTCGCTGAGCCGCGGGTCAGCGGGCGGCGACGGTGAACAGCGTGATGATGAGGTTGCTGAGCTGCTTGGCGCCGTGCTTGTCGCCGGCGTCGCCGAGGAGGGCGTCGAGGGTCCAGACGACCTTCTGCGCCTGGGCGTCGTCGGCGCCGGCCGCGCGGGCGGCGGGGGCGGTGGTCTCGACCGGGGTCGTGGCGGTGGCCTCCGGGGTCGCGGTGACGGTGACGGTCACGGTCGGCGCGGGGGTGGGGGTGCCGCCGAGACCGCCGGAGATCTCGGTGAGGACCGCCTGGAGCTGCCCGAAGATGTCGATGAGCTGCTGCGGCGTCAGTGAGAAGACCGCCTGGACCAGCGGCAGGAGGTTCGCGTAGTTGCCGGCGAGGATCTCATTGGCGTAGCCCTGGATGTCGGCCGGGAACACCGCGAGCACCTGGGTGATGATCGCGTTCAGGTCGAGTTCGGCGGCGGCCAGGGCCGGCGCCGCGGCCGGGGCGGCCTTGGGGGCCGCGGAGGCCGGCGCCACCGAGGTCAGCGCCGGGGTGATCGCCAGGGCGAGGGTGGCGGCGAGCAGTGCGGGCTTGCGGACCTTCACAGGGTGCTCCTGGGCAAGAGGGGGGAGGGTTGAGAGCCTGCCAAGGCTAGTGGGAGAAGTGAAGACGTTTCAACATTTGTCCTCTTGCGGTCCGCATGTGACAGAACAAGACGAAAGGGCGCTGAACGGTCTCCCGTTCGAGCGCCCTTCCAGGGTCGTGCGCGACTACTTGCCGGAGGCGTGCAGCCAGTCGTGGTTCATCCGGCCGATGAACTCCAGCGGGATGCCCTTCGGGCAGGCCACGGTGCACTCGCCGGTGTTGGTGCAGCCGCCGAAGTCCAGGTCGTCATGGGTGTGGACCATGTTGAGGACCCGGCTGTCGCGCTCGGGCTGGCCCTGCGGGAGCAGGCCGAGGTGCGAGATCTTCGCCGACAGGAACAGCGAGCCTGAGCCGTTCGGGCACGCCGCGACGCAGGCGCCGCAGCCGATGCACTCGGCGGCGACGAACGCCTTGTCGGCGTCGGCCTTGGGCACCGGGGTGGCGTGCGCGTCGGGCGCGGTGCCGGTCGGGGCGGAGATGTAGCCGCCCGCCTCGATGATCTTGTCGAACGCGCTGCGGTCGACGACCAGGTCCTTGACGACCGGGAACGCCTTGGCCCGCCACGGCTCGACGTCGATCGTCTCGCCGTCCTTGAACTTGCGCATGTGCAGCTGGCACGTGGTGGTGTTGCGCTCGGGGCCGTGCGGCTGGCCGTTGATGACCAGCGAGCACATGCCGCAGATTCCCTCGCGGCAGTCGTGGTCGAACGCGATCGGCTCCTCGCCCTCCACGGTGAGGCGCTCGTTGAGCACGTCGAGCATCTCGAGGAACGAGGCGTCCTCGGAGATGTTCTCGACGTCGTAGGTGACCATCCGGCCCTTGTCGGCGGCGTTCGTCTGACGCCAGATGCGGAGCTTCAGCTTCATGTTCTTCGCGCCTCTTACTTGTAAGAGCGGGTGCTCGGCTTGACGTACTCGAAGACGAGCTCTTCCTTGTGGAGGACGGGCCTGTCGCCGCCGGTCCACTCCCAGGCCGCCGCGTAGGAGAAGTTCTCGTCGTCGCGCTTGGCCTCGCCCTCCTCGTCCTGCGACTCGGCCCGGAAGTGGCCGCCGCAGGACTCGGTGCGGTGCAGCGCGTCGATGCACATGAGCTCGCCGAGCTCCAGGAAGTCGGCGACGCGGCCGGCCTTCTCCAGCGACTGGTTGAGGTCGTCGCCCGATCCGGGGACGGTGACGTTCTCCCAGAAGTCCTCGCGCAGCGCCCGGATCATGCCGATGGCCTTGCGCAGGCCCTCGTCGGTGCGCTCCATGCCGCAGTACTCCCACATGATGTGGCCGAGTTCGCGGTGGTAGGAGTCGACGGTCCGGTCGCCCTTGATGGACAGGAACTTCTCGACCTGGGCGTGGACGCCGTCGACGGCGGCCTGGACGGTCTCGTCCGGGACGGGCGTCGCCGGGTTCTTGGCCAGGTACTCGCCGACCGTCTGCGGGATGACGAAGTAGCCGTCGGCCAGGCCCTGCATCAGCGCGGACGCGCCGAGGCGGTTGGCGCCGTGGTCGGAGAAGTTGGCCTCGCCGAGCACGAACATGCCCGGGATGGTGGACTCCAGGTCGTAGTCGACCCACAGGCCGCCCATCGTGTAGTGCACGGCGGGGTAGATGCGCATCGGCTGCTCGTACGGGTTCTCACCCGTGATGCGCTCGTACATCTGGAAGAGGTTGTCGTACTTGGCCTCGACGGCGCCCCGGCCGAGGCGGCCGATCGCGTCGGCGAAGTCCAGGTAGACGCCCAGGCCGCCGGGGCCGACGCCGCGGCCCTCGTCGCAGACGTTCTTGGCGGCGCGGGAGGCGATGTCACGCGGCACCAGGTTGCCGAACGCCGGGTAGATGCGCTCCAGGTAGTAGTCGCGCTCGTCCTCGGGGATGTCGGAGGGCCGGCGGCTGTCGCCGGCCTCCTTCGGCACCCACACCCGGCCGTCGTTGCGCAGCGACTCCGACATCAGGGTCAGCTTCGACTGGTGGTCGCCGGAGACCGGGATGCAGGTCGGGTGGATCTGCGTGTAGCAGGGGTTGGCGAAGTACGCGCCGTGCTTGTGCGCCCGCCAGGCGGCGGTGACGTTGGAGCCCATGGCGTTCGTCGACAGGAAGTAGACGTTGCCGTAGCCGCCGGTCGCGAGGATGACGACGTCGGCGGTGTAGGACTTGATCTCGCCGCTGATCAGGTCGCGGACGACGACGCCGCGCGCCTTGCCCTCGTGCATGATCAGGTCGAGCATCTCGTGCCGGGCGTGCAGCTCGACGTTGCCCGCGTCGACCTGGCGCATCAGCGCCTGGTAGGCGCCGAGCAGGAGCTGCTGGCCCGTCTGGCCGCGGGCGTAGAAGGTGCGGGAGACCTGCGCGCCGCCGAAGGAGCGGTTGTCGAGCAGGCCGCCGTACTCGCGGGCGAAGGGGACGCCCTGCGCGACGCACTGGTCGATGATCTGGGTGGAGATCTCCGCCAGGCGGTGCACGTTGGACTCGCGGGCGCGGAAGTCGCCGCCCTTGACCGTGTCGTAGAACAGCCGGTGCACCGAGTCGCCGTCGTTGCGGTAGTTCTTGGCGGCGTTGATGCCGCCCTGCGCGGCGATGGAGTGGGCGCGGCGCGGGGAGTCCTGGAAGCAGAACTGGATGACCTTGTAGCCCAGCTCGCCCAGGGTCGCGCCCGCGGAGCCGCCCGCGAGGCCGGTGCCGACGATGATGACGGTCTTCTTGCGCTTGTTGGCCGGGTTGACCAGCTTCACGTCGAACTTGCGCTTGGTCCACCGCTGCTCGACCGGGGTCGAGGCAGGGGCCTTGGTGTCGGCGACGGGCTCGCCGAGGTCGTAGAGATCCAGTTCGGGAATCTCGGTCGCGTCGCTCATTAGTCGACCACCCCCAGGGTCACGGAAATCGGAACGATCAGGAAGCCGATGCTGAGCAGGACGGCGAAGCCGGTCGCGGCGAGGTTCAGGGCCTTGTCGCGCTTGGGGTTCTTCACGCCGAGGGTCTGCACCGCGCTGACGATGCCGTGCCGCAGGTGGAAGCCCAGCATGATCATGGAGACGACGTAGAAGATCGTCACCCACCAGCGGTCGGGGGCGAAGCCGGCGACCACGTTCTGGTAAGCCTCGCCGTGCACGCCGTTGGGGTTCGCGACGCCGACGGTCAGGTCGAGGATGTGCCAGATGATGAACAGCAGGATGATGACGCCGCCCCAGCGCATGGTGCGCGCGGCGTAGGAGCCGTTCACCTTCGCGCGGTGCTGGTACTTCACCGGCCGGGCGCGCTTGGCGCGGACGGTGAGTTCGGCCGCGGTGCTGAAGTGCAGGATGACGGCGACGACCAGCGCGACGCGCAGGATCCAGAGGAACCACTCGTGGTGGAGTGCCGGCTCCCCGATCGTGCGCAACCAGGCGGCGTAACCGTTGAACTCGTCGAGACCGAAGAAGATCTTCAGGTTCCCGACCATATGTCCGATGAGAAAGAGGATCATGAACGCGCCTGTGACGGCCATGATCGCTTTCTTGCCTACCGAAGAGCGGTAGAGAGCGGGGATCGACGCAATAGCCACGGTTCGGAACCGTACAAATGCGACAACGGTTCGTCCAAGTCATCGAACATCTGGCTTCCATAGCCTGAGGCTATGGTCCCTTGCCCGATGGCCCTTCGGCCTCCCGGGGCCCCTCTCTCGGTGACTGAACTCACAGAGAGTCAAGGAACCATTTCGTTGCTCTACGGAGCGTAGTACTACCGTACATAGTAGTCAACGCGGGGTCTGCGCGAGGGCGAGGAGCTCGTCCACGCTCCACTGGTCATCGGCGTGCGCGCCGATCCTGGCGGCGAGCACCTCGCCGCCGGGGGCGATGAGGAAGTCGCCCGGAAGGCCCAGCCGCCCGCCTGTGGGGCGCAGCGCGGGGAACTTCGCCTTGCCGCGCAGCGCCCGCGGCAGTTCGGCGGCCACCGCCCGGACGATCCCGGGCCAGACGCGCGGGTCGAGCAGAGCCCTCGGCGCGCTCTCCACACCGAATTCAACGTACAACCGCCTGGCCGGATCGGCGACGACGGCGAAGGGCAGTTCCGCCACGTGCGGGCGCAGTTCCCCGACGGGGGCGTGGAAGACCGCGACCTCGGTGACGCCCGCGGCCTGGATCTCGGGGTACCGCCGGGCGACCGACCGCAGGTGCACGTTGCAGATGGGGCATCCGGCGAACCTGCGGAACTGGAGGTGCACCAGGCCGTCGGGGTGGGGGACGGGCGCGGGCGCGCCCGTCACGGTCTCCAGGGTGCGCGGGGCGACGATGCTCTGCTCGGTGACGGTCATGGCTGCCTCCTGTAGGCGTAGGGCATACGCTTACAAAGATAGGCGTATCCCCTACGCTGTCAAGGGTGCCGAGGCCGCGATCGCTCACCCCAGACCGGATCTCCGAGGCGGCGCTGGCCGTCATCGACGCCGAAGGGCTGGCCGCGCTGAGCATGAAGGCCGTCGCCGCGCGCCTGGGCATGGGCGCGATGTCGCTCTACCGGTACGTCGCCGACCGTGCGGAGCTCGAGGAACTCGTCGTCGAGCGGGTCATGGCCGACGTGGACACCGAGGTGCCCGAAGGCCCGTGGCGTGAGCGGATCGCCGTGCTGGCCGAACGGGTGCGGGCGGCCGTCGCCCGCCACCCGAACGCCCTGCCGCTCACCGCGGCCCACCGGGACGGCTCGCCCTCGCTGGCGCGGTGGAGCGAGGCGGTCCTTGCGGTGCTGACCGGGGCGGGCTTCACCGGCGCGGACAGGGTCGTGGCGCTGCGCGCGCTCGTCGCCTACCTCGTCGGCGCGATCGAACTGGAGCACCGGGGGCCGCTGGACGGGCGGAGC
Organism: Actinocorallia aurea; assembly: GCF_054783995.1. NCBI lineage: Bacteria > Bacillati > Actinomycetota > Actinomycetes > Streptosporangiales > Thermomonosporaceae > Actinocorallia > Actinocorallia aurea. The sequence continues at coordinate 805,221 of NZ_BAAGPQ010000002.1, read as the reverse complement.
ACCCGGCGCATGGCCGGGCTCACGGGGTTCCCGCTGCTCGCGGAGACCGCGCGGGACGCGGCGGCCCTGCCGCCCGGCGCCGAGTTCCGGCGCGGCCTCGACCTGCTGCTGGACGGCCTGGCCGGGGCGTCCGCGCCATGACGGCCCGGACGCCCCGGCACGAGGTCAGGCCAGGGGCAGGGAGTCCTTGAGGAAGGCCACCTGGAGGTGCAGGAGGTTCTCGGCGACGATCTCCTGCGGCGTCATGTGGGTGACGCCCGAGAGTGGCAGGACGGTGTGGGGGCGGCCCGCGGCCAGCAGGGCGCTGGACAGGCGCAGGGTGTGCGCGGCCACCACGTTGTCGTCGGCGAGGCCGTGGATGATCATCAGGGGACGGGTCAGCGCGGGCGCGTCCTCGATGAGCGAGTTGGCCTTGTAGACGTCCGGGTCCTCGCCAGGGTCGCCCAGGTAGCGCTCGGTGTAGTGGGTGTCGTACAGGCTCCAGTCGGTGACCGGGGCGCCCGCGACGGCCGCGTGGAACACGTCGGGACGGCGCAGGACGGCCAGGGCCGCGAGGAACCCGCCGAACGACCACCCGCGGATCGCGACCCGGCCGAGGTCCAGCGGGTACCGCTCGGCGGCGGCCTGGAGGGCCGCGACCTGGTCCTCTAGGACGACGTCGCAGAAGTCGCCCTGGATGGTCCGCTCCCAGATCGGGCCGCGGCCCGGCGTGCCGCGGTTGTCCGCGACGATCACCGCGAAGCCCTGGTCGGCGAGGTACTGCGCCTCGCAGAACGCCCGCCCGGCCGCCAGGACGCGCTGGGCGCCGGGCCCGCCGTACGGGTCCATGAGGACGGGCAGCCGCTCGCCGGACGCCGGGTCGAACCCGGCCGGCAGCAGCACCGCGGTCCGGATCTCCCGGTCGCCCGCGGAGAACACCTCGACCCGCGGTGTGATCACCGGGATCTCCGCGTGGTTGGCGATCTCCACGGCCGAGCCGCGGATCCAGGTCCGCGCCCGCGTCGAGTCCAGCGTGGTGCCCGACAGCACGACGACGCCGCCCGCCCGGACCGCCGAGAACACGCCCCGGCCTTCGGTGAGCCGGGTGAGGCCCTCGGGGGAGTACTCCCAGACGTGGACCTCCGTCGGCTCGTCCGAGGCGGTGAACAGCACCGACTCGCCGGAGACGTCGAGGACGGCCCGGACCTGGAGGCCGGGCGGGGTCACCGGCTCGCCCGCGACCGTCAGCCGGCGGGTGTGGTCGTCGTCGGCCGTCCAGACGAGCGCGCCGGAGCCGGTGCGCGCCGGGACGCCGCCGACGATCTCCAGCCAGGCCGCGTCGTGCGCGTTCTGCACGACGGTCGTCTGGCCGTCGAGCACGTCGACGCCGAGCACCCGCAGGGTCCGCTGGTCGCGGGTCTGCACCACGATGAGCGGGCCGCGGGAGTCCCAGGAGACGGTGACGAGGTAGGGGTACATGCCGCGGTCCCAGTCGACCGTGGCCTTCGGCTCGCCCTCGGCCCCGACGATCACCAGGGACACGATCGCGTTCGGCGTCCCGGCCGCCGGGTAGGCGACGGTCTGGGCGGGCCGCTCGGGATGCGCGGGGTCGGCGATGTGCCACCGGTGCACGGGGGTCTCGTCCACCCGGGCGACGAGCAGGGCCTCGCCCTTGGGCGACCACCAGAAGCCGCGCATGCGGCCCATCTCCTCGGCCGCGATGAACTCGGCGAGCCCGTAGGAGACCTGCTCGCTCTCCGACCGGGCCACCACGGTGTCGGCGCCCGAGGCCACGTCGATGACGTGCAGGGAGCGCCCCGAGACATAGGCGACGCGGGTGCCGCGCGGGTCGAGGCGCGGTCCGAAGACCGGCGCGACGGCGGGGAGCTGCTTGACCGACCCCGTGGCGAGATCGCAGGAGAACAGCTGGCCGCCGAGCGTGAACGCCGCGATCCTGGCGTTCTCGTCGGTGCTGTAGGAGACGATGCCGCCCGCGGACTCGCGGGCGCGCTCGCGCCGCGCCCGCTCCTCGGCAGGCAGGTCGCTCTCGTCGATGCCGAGCGAGGCGGGGTCGGCGAGCAGCCGCTCCTCGCCGGTGGCCGGATCCAGCCGCCACAGGCAGGTGACGGGGTCCGTGCCGTCCTTGCTCCGCAGGAAGACCACCGACGAGCCGTCCGGCGCGACGGTGACGCCGCGGGGCGCTCCGAGGGTGAACCTGCGGGTCCGGGCACTCTGGCGCGGGAAGCTCATCGTCATGACGCAAGCCTAAGCGCCTGGATCACCCCCCGAGCTGCGGCCTGTGGACAACCGCGCGACGGCGGCGGCACGGCGGGGGCAGGTGGGGAACAATGGCCGGTGTGCAGTTGCAGCAGCTGGCCTACTTCGTCGCGGTGGCGGAGATCCGCCACTTCACGCAGGCGGCCGAGTCGCTCGGCATCGCCCAGCCTTCGCTGTCCAAGCAGATCCGCGCGCTGGAGAAGGAACTGGGCGCGCCGCTGTTCAGCCGCGCGCGCGGCAACATCACGCTGACCCCGGCCGGCGACGTGCTGCTGCCGCTGGCCAAGCGCATCCTCGCCGACGTCGACACCGCGCGCCTCGAGGTGCGGGAGCTGGCCGGGCTGGTGCGCGGCAGGGTCCGGCTCGGCGCGACCCCGTCGCTGTGCGCGGGCCTCCTGGCCGACGCCCTGCGCCGCTTCCACGACGCCTACCCCGGCATCGACCTCACCGTCGAGGAGGGCGGCTCGCGCGACCTCGTGCGGGATCTGACGCGCGGCTCCCTCGACCTCGCCCTGGTGATCCTTCCCCTGGCCGACGACACGCCGCTGGTGACGACCCCGATCCTGCGCGAGCATCTGGTCGTGGCGATGCCGTCGGACCAGCGGCCCCGCCGCTCCCCGATGACGGTCGAGGACCTCAACGGCCGCGACCTGGTGATGTTCCGGGTCGGCTACGACCTGCGCGACTCCACGATCAGCGCCTGCCGCCAGGCCGGGTTCGAGCCCCGCTACGCGGTGGAGGGCGGCGAGATGGACGCGGTGCTGCGCTTCGTCGAGGCGGGCCTGGGGATCGCGGTCGTGCCGAGCATGGTCCTGGCGGGCCGTCCCGGGCTGCGCGGGGTGCCGCTGTCCCCGGGCGAGAACGGCGGCGGCGAGCGGCCCGGCCTGGAGCGCACGATCGCCATCGCGCACCGCAAGGACGTCGCGCCGACCCACGCCGCGCGGGCGTTCCGCGAGACGCTGGAGGCCTACCTCGGCGACGCCGCCCGCGACGGGTCGCTGCCGCCCGGCGTCCGGCACCTGATCTGAGCGGTCAGCAGCTCTGTGCGGTCGGTGGCTCCGCGCGGTCAGCGGGTCCACGTCTCCCAGAGCGCCGCGTACGAGCCTCCCCGGCTGACGAGTTCGTCGTGCGTGCCGAGTTCGGTGATCCTGCCGTCCTCGACCACCGCGACCCGGTCGGCGTCGTGCGCGGTGTGCAGCCGGTGCGCGATCGCGACGACGGTCCGGCCGCGCAGCACCGCGGCGAGCGAGCGCTCCAGGCCGCGGGCGGTGCGCGGGTCGATGAGCGAGGTCGCCTCGTCGAGGATCAGCGTGTGCGGGTCGGCCAGCACGAGCCGGGCCAGCGCGAGCCGCTGCGCCTCGGCGGGGGTCAGCGCCGCGCCGCCGGAGCCGACGACGGCGCCCAGATCGGGCCCCGTCCACCCGACGGCCTCCAGCGCCGCCAGCAGTTCGGCGTCGGGCGCCTGGCGGACGAGGGCGAGGTTGTCGCGCAGGGTCGCGCGGAAGACGTGGTGCTCCTGGGTGACCAGCGCGATCCGCTGCCGCAGGTCGTCCAGCGGCAGTTCGATCAGCGGGACCGCGCCGAGCTCGACCGTGCCGGTGCGCGGGCCGTCGATCCCCGCGAGCAGCCGCCCGAGCGTCGACTTGCCCGCCCCCGAGGGCCCCACGACGGCGAGCCGCTCGCCCGGCACCAGATCGAGGTCGACGCCGTGCAGCACGTCCCGTTCGGCGTAGGCGTAGCGGACCTCCCGCGCCGACAGCTCGGGCCCGGCGGGCTCGGCGGCGCCGGGGGAGCGGTCGGGCGGCACCTCGGCGACGCCCAGCAGCCGGGCCAGCGACGCCCCGCCGAGCTGGAGCTCGTCGAGCTGCATGAGCAGGATGTTCAGGGGATAGCCGAGCTGCTGCACGTACAGGGTCGCCGCGGTCACCTGGGCGAGGGAGGCATGTCCGTGCAGGTACAGCAGCCCGCCGAGCAGCAGGGTCCCGGCGACGGGGAGGACGTAGCTCAGCTCCAGCGCCGGGTTCCAGCGGGTGCGCAGCGACAGGGAGTACTTCTCCGCGCCCCAGCTTCCGGCGATCCGCGCGTCGGTGAGCGTCCGGCGCTGCTCCTCGCGGCCGAGCGCCGCCACGGTGCGCGCGCCGTTGACGGTCTCGGCGAAGGCGTCGATCAGCTCGGCCCACCGCTCCTGTTCGGCGAGGTAGGCCGCGAGGGCGCGCCTGAGGTACCAGCGGGTGGACAGCCACAGCAGCGGCGCCACCGCGAGCGTCGGCAGCAGCAGGAGCGGCGCGGTCAGCGCCAGGGCCGCGGCGGTGAACACCACGGTGACGCCGGAGACCAGGACCTGCGGGACGGCGTCCCGCACGGCGCTCTCCAGCAGGTCGACGTCGCGGGTCGAGCGGGTGAGGAGGTCGCCGGTGCCGGCGCGCTCCACCGTCGCCAGGGGAAGCCGCAGGGCCTGCCCGACGAAGTCCTCGCGCAGCTCCGCGAGGACCCGTTCGCCCAGGCGCGCCGACGCGGCGAACGCGGCACGGGTCAGCAGCGCCTGGACCACCGTGAAGGCGGCGATGCCCCCGGCGAGGAGGTCGATCCGGCGGCCCGGCTCCTCGACGAGCTGGGCGAACAGCCACGGCACGGCCAGGCCGGAGACCGTCGCCAGGGCGTGCAGCGCCACCGTGGCGGCCAGCTCACGCGGGTGCCGCAGCACCAGCCGCCGCGCGTAGGCCTTGGCCTGCGCGGCGCTCGCGATCGGCAGCTTCACCTCGCACCTCCCCGTCCCGCTCGTCGGCCCGCTTTTCGGCCGTGCGTCCCTTGCCCGTCGTCTTGCTCATGGGGCCTGGCGCCCTGGCCCGTAGGTCCCGTGTCCGCTCACGCCCGGTAATGCGCGGGTGACCGACGCGCGGTATCCGGGCGCCCCGGCCATGAGATCGGCGTGGCTGCCCTCGGCGGCCACCTTGCCGCGCTGGACGTGCACCACGTGGTCGGCGGCGGCGAGCACCAGCGGGCTCCCGGTGAACACCACAGTCGTGCGGCCCCTGCGGTACGCCGCGAGCCGTCCGGCGATCGCGGCCTCGGTGTGCGCGTCGACCGCGCTGGTCGGCTCCACGAGCACCAGCACCTCGGCGTCGGCGGCCAGCGCGCGGGCCAGCCGCAGCCTTTGGCGCTGCCCGCCGGAGAACTCGCGTCCGGCTTCGGCCACCCGCCCTTCGGCGAGCCCGCCGACCTCGGCCAGCACGTCCTCGGCGGACGCCGCCCGGACCGCCTCGGCCCGGCGCGCGTCCGTGCCCTCGGGCAGCAGTTCCTCCCGCAGCGGGCCGGTGAAGAGCACGTCCTCATCGGCCGCGTAGACGATGCGCCCGCGCAGGCCCCGCACCTCGGCCAAAGGCACCCCGCCGTAGGTGACGCCCTCGTCGGCGGTGTAGCCCGCCAGCCTGTCGGCGAGCCCGCCCGCGTCCTGCCCGGCCACCACAGCGGTGAACGCGCCGGGCCTGATCCGCAGCCCCGAGGCGTCGTCGGCCAGCTCGCCGCCCGACGGCTCGCGCACGCCGTCGCCGGGGAACCCGGGTTCCATCCGCAGGATGCGCACGACCCGGGAGGCGGCGACATGGCCCTTGGCGAGGTGCCCGGCGGCCTCGGCGAGCACCCAGAGCGGCGTCACGAGGAAGGCCGCGTATCCGTAGCAGGCCACGAGCTGGCCCGCGGTGATCTCGCCGGCCGCCGCGTAACGGGCGCCCATCCAGGTGACGAGCGTGAGCAGCAGGCCGGGGAACAGGACGCCCGCCGCGTGCAGCCACGCCTCGGCCCGGCCCGCCCGCGTCCCGGCCTCCCGCACCCGCTGCGACTCGGCGCGGAAGCGCCGCTCGAACAGGGACTCGCCGCCGACGCCGCGCAGCACCCGCAGCCCGGCGACGATGTCGGAGGCGGTCGCGGTCATCTCCCCGGTGCGGTCGCGCCGCTCGTTCTGGCGGCGGTGGATCGGCCGCAGCAGCGGCCCGCTGAGCGCGAGGACCGCGGGGACCCCGAGCAGCAGGACCAGGCCGAGCCGCACTTCGATGCCGAGGAGCACCACGGTGACGGCGGTGGCGGACAGGACCGCGCCCACCGTCCGGGCGAGTACCTCGACCACCGAGCCGAGCCGGGACACGTCGCCCGTCCCGACCGCGATCACCTCGCCCGAGCTGATCCGCCGCGCCAGCGAGTCGCCGAGCGCCCCGGCGTGCCGCGAGACCACCTGGACCGTCCGGTAGGCGGCGCCCAGCCACACCTTGACCGCCGCCCGGTGCCCCCAGATGCGGGACAGCGCCATCAGCAGCCCCAGCCCGAGCAGCACCCCCGTCCACGCGGCCAGCGCCCCGGCGTGCCGGGCGGTGATCCCCTCGTCGACGGCCCGGCCCAGCGCCGCGGGCATCAGCGCCTGCGCCGTCATCCCGACGACGCTCCACAGCGCCGAAGCCGCGAAGGCGAGCCCCTCCGCGCGGGTCAGCCATGCCAGGAAGCGCCACGGCCCGCCCGTGGCCGGGCTGCCGGGATCATGGACCGGAAGGTCGCGCATTCCTCGACGGTAAGTAACCGGACGGCGACGGCGCCACCGGTTTTTCGCGTGTTTCGACGTGCTCACGGCGGCCCGCGCAGATCGTCACCTGGATGTGAGGGTCGGCACGGCCCCTGGTGAAGAATCGGGGCCGCGGGGATGGTTACCCTGCAAGGCATGAGCGACCGCCGCATCCTGTTCGTGCACGCCCATCCCGACGACGAGTCGATCGGGACGGGCGCCACCATGGCCCGGTACGCGGCTGAAGGCGCCCAGGTGACCCTCGTGACGTGCACCCTGGGCGAGGAGGGCGAGATCATCCCGCCGGAGCTCGCCGAACTCGCCGCCGACCAGCGCGACGAGCTGGGCGTCTACCGGATCACGGAGCTGGACGCGGCCATGGAGGCCCTCGGCGTCACCGACCACCGGTACCTGGGCGGCCCGGGCCGCTGGCGCGACTCCGGCATGGCCGGGGTGCAGTCCAACGAGCGGTCCGAGGCGTTCTGGCAGGCCGATCTCGACGAGGCCGCGAGCCAGCTCGAAGAGGTGATCAAGGACGTGCGCCCGCAGGTCATGGTCACCTACGACGACAACGGCTACTACGGCCACCCCGACCACATCCAGGCCCACCGGGTCGCCTGGCGCGCGTTCCAGAACGTCCAGGGCACCGACTGGGAGGTCGCCAAGTTCTACGCGACGGCCATGCCCCGCTCGGTGATCGCCCGCTCCGTGGCCGTCCTCCAGGCCGGAGGACCCTTCCGCGGCCCCGCCTCGGTCGAGGAGGTCGCCTACGGCGTACCGGACGACGAGGTGACCACCGCGATCGACGCCCGCGCCTACCTGCCCCGCAAACTCACCGCCCTCGCCGCGCACCGCACCCAGATCACCGTCGCCGGCTCGCACTTCGCGCTGTCGGACAACGTCGGGCAGCAGGCCTTCGGCACCGAGTACTACACCCTGGTCGCCGGCCCCAAGGGGCCGGTCGGACCTGACGGGCGGGAATCCGACCTGTTCGGCGGGATAGCCTGAGTATCCGTGGAAGAGCAGCGAGTGAGCAGCGGGAACGGTGAAGAGGGCGCGGCCAAGGGGGCGCTCTACGGACTGCTCGCGCTCGGCGGCGCCCTGGTCGGCCTGATCGGGACCTTCCAGTACAACCGCGACGCCTCGCGGCCGCTGGTCTCGTGTCTGCTGGTGCTGGCCTGCACGTTCGTGGCGATCCGCGCGGCGGGCTGGGCGGCCGGAACCCGGACGGGGGCGCTGATCCCCGCGGTCACCTGGGTCATCACCACGAGCGCGCTGTCCGTCGGCAGGTCCGAGGGCGACATCCTGGTCGCGGGCAACGCCTACGGCCTGCTCTTCCTCTTCGGCGGCCTCGCGGTGGCACTCGGCGCGGTCCTCCTCACCCCCGCGCACCGGTCGTTCTTCACCGGGCTGCCCCGATGACCTCGCCCGATCCCCTCGACTTCCGCCGCGTTGCGGGCCGCTTCACCACGGGCATCACCGTCGTCACGACCGTCGCCGACGGCGTCCCGCACGCGATGACGATGAACGCCTTCACCACGGTGTCCCTGGAGCCGCTCCTGGTGCTGTTCTGCGCCGAGAAGAGGGCGCGCTTCCACGACACCGTGCTGGAGCAGGAGACGTGGGCGGTCTCCATTCTCGGCGAGCACTCCGAGGCCGCCTCGTCCTGGTTCGCGACGCGGGGCCGCCCCCTGGAGGGTCAGCTCGACGGATGGGCCACCCACCCCGGTCTCGTCACCGGAGCCCCGGTCTTCGACGAGGCCATCGGCGCCATGGAGTGCCGGACGCACGCCGTCCACGACGGGGGAGACCACAGCATCGTCGTCGGCGAGGTGCTCGCCGTGAGCACCCCCTCGGAGGGCGACCCTCTCCTTTACGACCGGGGCGCCTACCGGGCCCTGAAGCCCGAATAGGGGCCCGCCGGAGGGCTCAGAGGGCGTCGATCAGCCTGGACAGGACGATCGAGGTCTTCGTCTGCACGATCATCCGATCCACCCGGACCCTCTCCAGGGTCGCCTCGAGATGCGCGATGTCGCGGGCGCGCAGGTGCACGAGCGCGTCAGGCTCGCCGCTCACCGTGTAGCAGGCCACCACCTCGGGATGGCGGGAGAGGCTCGACCTGATCTGCTTCGCCGACGTGCCGCCCGCGCAGAAGATCTCCACGAACGCCTCGGTGGTCCAGCCGAGCGCCTCCGGGCTGACCTGGGCGCGATAGCCGGTGATCGCGCCCTCGGCGCGCAACCTGTCGACCCGTCGCTTGACCGCGGGGGCGGACAGGCCCACGTCGGTGCCGATTCGGGAATAGGAGGTTCGGGCGTCGGCGATGAGTGACGCAAGGATGCGCCGGTCGATCTCGTCAATTTGCAATGAATTGCCGTTCTAGCTGCTATTTCCACATTGGAGTGCTCTCCCCGGCGAGCCTAACCTGAGGTGCATGACCATCTCCTCTGAGCTGCGGACGCTGTCCGACGAGCACGCCGCGCACACCTACCACCCGCTGCCCGTCGTGATCGCCGAAGCCGAGGGCGTCTGGGTGACCGACGCGGACGGACGCCGTTACCTGGACATGCTCTCGGCGTACTCCGCGGTCAACTTCGGGCACCGCAACCCCCGCCTCACCGCCCGCGCCAAGGAGCAGCTCGACCGGGTCACCCTCGTCAGCCGGGCCTTCGACCACGACCAGTTCGGCCCGTTCGTCACCGAACTCGCCGCCCTGTGCGGCAAGGACATGGTCCTGCCCATGAACTCCGGCGCCGAAGGCGTCGAGACGGCCATCAAGACCGCACGCAAATGGGGCTACGAGGTCAAGGGCGTGCCCGCCGACCAGGCCAACATCATCGTGTTCGCCGGGAACTTCCACGGCAGGACCACCACGATCATCTCCTTCTCCGACGACCCCGAGGCGCACGAGCACTACGGCCCCTACACGCCCGGCTTCCGGACCGTCCCCTACGGCGACATCGACGCCGTCCGGGCCGCGGTCGACGGCTCGACCGTCGCCGTTCTCGTGGAGCCGATCCAGGGCGAGGCGGGCGTCAACGTGCCGCCGCGCGGCTTCCTGCGAGCGCTGCGGGAGCTGTGCGACGAGGCGGGCGTGCTGATGATCGACGACGAGATCCAGGCGGGCCTCGGCCGCGCCGGAGACACCTTCGCCGCCCAGTTCGAGGACGTCGTCCCCGACATCTACATCCTCGGCAAGGCCCTCGGCGGAGGCATCATGCCCGTCTCCGCGGTCGTGGCCGACCGCGACGTCCTCGGCGTCTTCCAGCCCGGCCAGCACGGCTCCACGTTCGGCGGGAACCCCCTCGCCTGCGCGATCGGCCGCGAGGTCGTCGCCATGCTGAACGAGGGCACCCACCAGCGCAACTCCAAGGAACTCGGCGCCTACATGCACGAGCGGCTCACCGAGCTGTCCGGCGTCTCCTCCGTCTCCGGGCGCGGCCTGTGGGCGGGCCTCCACCTCGACCGCAAGGCCCGTCCCGTGTCCGAGCGGCTGATGGAGCTCGGCGTCCTGGCCAAGGAGACCCACGAGACCACGATCCGCCTCGCGCCGCCGCTGACGATCACCCGCGAGGAGCTGGACTGGGCGCTGGAGCAGGTGCGCACCGCGCTCGCCGAGCACTGACCGGCCCGGGTACCCGCCGGTAACCCCGCGTCCGGCGATTGCCTACGATGCCGACATGACCTTCGCGACGGCCGACCTCATCGACGACTTCGACGCCGAACTCCAGAGCTGCGAGACGCAGTTCCGGCAGTACGGCGGCAAAGCCGAGTTCTCGGGGCAGATCACCACGATCCGCTGCTTCCGCGACAACGGACTCGTCAAGCGAACGCTGAACACACCAGGGGAGGGCCGCGTCCTCGTCGTCGACGGGGGCGCGTCCCTCGCCTCCGCCCTCTGCGGCGACCTCATCGCGAAGGCCGCCGTGGACAACGGCTGGTCCGGCGTCGTCATCAACGGCGCCGTCCGCGACACCGCGACCCTCGCCACCCTCCCGCTCGGCCTCAAGGCGCTCGGATCCAACCCGCGCAAGAGCGCCAAGGACTCCGCCGGAGAAGTCGACGTGCCCGTCGCGTTCGGCGGCGCCGAGTTCAAGCCGGGCGCGTGGCTCTACAGCGACGGCGACGGCATCGTCATCGCCGACCGGGACGTGCTGGCCTGACCCGAAGCCGAGGACCCGCAGCCGAGGACCCGCAGCAGGGGACCCCGGCCGGGTCGTCAGACGTTCGCCTTCGCCATGAACGCGGCGAACTCGCCGAGCGTCATCTTCCCGTCCTGGCTGAGGTCGGCCTGGACCATCACCTCCACCACCCGGGACGTGCTCGTCTCCTTGCCGAGCGCCCGCATCAGGTTGCTCAACTCCCCGACGTCGATGAACCCGTCGCCGTCGGCGTCGATGAGGTCGAAGGTGGCCTGGTACTCGCGTGCATTGATCTCGTTCGTCACCCGCCGCACGGTATCGAATCCGTCAGGGGACCGAGAAGAGCACCTTTCGTCACCGCCCGGCGACGTAAGGTGACGGCATGGTGTTGCACTCGCTTCTGCGCCGGGAACCCCGGGGCCTGCTGCGCCGCCGGCCCGCCCCCGCCGCGGCGGCCGTCCTCCGCGAACTGCGGCTCCCCAAGGGCCGCACCGCGCGGATCGCCGGAGGCAGGGTCCGGATCGACGGCGGCTGGAACGCCCGCTGGCTCGCCGCCCGCCTCATCGCCGAACTGCCCGCCGAAGTCCGCGTCGAGCAGTACGGCGACGAGATAGCCATCGCCGGAAAGCCCTCCCGCGCGCATGACCGAATGGTCGAGGCCGTCGCCGACAGGCTCGCCCCCGCCGCCAAGGAACACGAGTGGGCCGTCCGCAGGGACGCGACAGTCCTCATGCCCGCGGGCGGCGCCTACGTGCGGCCCGACCTCGTCTGCGTCCGGGCCGGCTCGGCCTGGCAGGGCGACGTCGTCCTCGGCTCCGACCTCGCCCTCGCGGTCGAGGTCGCCGCCGCCCCCGACGCCGCCGACGACCGCGAACTCAAACGCCGCTTCTACGCCACCGCTGGAGTGTCCTGCTACGTCCTGCTCGACCTGGAACGCGCCGACGCCGTCCTCTACGACATCCCCTGCGAAGGCGACTACCACCACCAGACCGACGCGCCCCTCGGCACCGCGCTCACCCTCCCGTTCGACGCCGTCCTGGAGACCGCGGTCCCCGACGCCCCATACCGTCCGGGCATGTGAGCTGCGCGGGCACCAGCGAAGATCGCACCATGTGAGCATGATGCGACCTCTGGTGATCGGCGCGCTCGTCCTCGCGCCCCTGACCGCTTGCAGCGGCACCGCCCAGGCGCCGCCCCCCGCCGCACCCGGCGCCCCCGCCACGCCCACGAGCGGCGGCGCGACGGACGGGCCGCGGACGAAACCGCCTAAGAACGGAGCGAAAGCCTCGGCTCCCCCCGCACCGCCACAGACCCCCGTCGTCAACCCGACGGGGACCGCGATCCCCGCCACACCACCGCCCCTCCCACCGCTCCCTGCCTGGACCGCGCCCGTCCTGCAACCCGGTGACGTCCCGTGAGCGCGTAATGCGTCGATCTTGTGGCCTGGACGTGATCAACCGCTGGTTATCGTGCCGCTACCGGAGAGAGGAAATACAGACGATGACCGAGCAGGGAACGTCAAAGGGCCGCCGGATCTCCGGCGACCAGAGAGAGGAACTGGCCCGCACCGCAGTCGAGCAGTACGCGGCAGGGCGCAGTATCCGGGCATTGGCCGCCGAGCTGGGGCGCTCGTACGGCTTCATCCACAAGCTGCTCGTCGAGTCCGGCGTGGAGCTTCGTGGACGAGGGGGTAATAACCGGGCCAAGAAGGACTGATGTCAGAGGGGCGCGGTTGACACGGTCCTGCGGCACGGAAATTCTCGCCGCATGGACCGTGTCCGCCCGCTCGCGCCGGGGCTGCTGGTACTCCTCGGGCTCGCAGCCTCGGCCATCGTCCTCACCTTCCTCCAAGCCTCCTCCGGCTGGGTCGGCCCGGCCGTCCTCGCCCTGCTCCTCACCATCGCCGTCCAGCCCGTCCGGGCCTGGCTGGGCCGCCTGGGCGCCCCCGACTGGGTGTGCTTCCTCGTCCCCCTCCTGACCGTCCTGGTCTTCCTGCTGTGCATGGGCGTCGCCATCGCCCTCGCCATCACCCAGCTGATCTCGCTGCTGCCCGCCCACTCCGAGAAGTTCACCGCGCTCGCCGACAAGACCATCGCCTGGCTGTCCGGCCTCGGCATCGACACCTCCGAGCTGTGGGCGCGAGCGAGCCGCCTCGACCCCGCCAACCTCGTCCCCTACCTCCAGACCGCCCTCAACGGCCTCCTCAGCGTCGGCTCCGCGGGCGTCCTTCTGGTCACCCTCCTCGTCGCCATGTCCCTCGACGCCGGTGCCATGAGCCGCGAGATGAACCGCCTGGAGCCCGCCAAACCCGAACTCGTCCGCGCCCTGCGCGGAGCGGTCCGAGACACCTACAGCTACCTCAAGGTCTCCACCATCTTCGGCGCCCTCATGGCCACCCTGGACGTCATAGTCCTCTTCGTCCTGGGAGTCCCCCTCCCCTGGCTCTGGGGCCTCCTGGCCTTCATAGCCAACTACATCCCCACTTTGGGCTTCCTCCTGGCCCTGATCCCCCCGGCCCTCCTCACCCTGGTCATCTCCGGCCCCGCCAAGGCCCTCCTGGTAATAGCCGCCTACATAGCCATCAACTTCATCACCCAGTCCCTACTGCTCCCCAAATTCCTCAGCGGCGCAGTAGGCCTCTCAGTAACCCTCACGATGCTCTCCCTCATCGTCTGGACCTCGGTCCTGGGCCCCCTGGGCGCCCTCCTGGCCGTCCCCCTGACCCTCATGGTCCGAGCCCTCCTCCTAGACATAGACCCCGCCAAACGCTGGGCAGGCCGCCTCCTGACCGGCGCCGACCCCCGCTAAATTCACACCCACCTAAAATGTTCACATCCGCCGTAGACGCCTCAGTAAACTTTTAAGACACCAAGAAAATTCGTTAATAGGTGCAAGCGCGAACCGTGTGGCGCTCCAACTTCTCGGCGGAGGTCAAGGAAAAGGAGACCGAGGCATAGTTGGCACAGGATGCCCACAGCAGCGGTGGTCGATTCCTGGTGGGATTCTGTCGTTGCCTCGAAAAGAACTTCGACCGCTGGCCGAGCTTGGTAAGACTGAACTGAGAGCTTTGGTGATTTCTCTCATTAAGTCGCTCGACGCACCGGCCTCGGCATTTATTCAAACCTTTCAAGCTGCTTTTTCAAGATTTCTGTAGCTTTTTCGGCGATAGGGTCGCCCGAATCTTTCGGGGTTTTCCGCTGCCAGTACATAGAGGTCAGGACAACGTTCCCGCGTTGCGCATAGTCTATGCTGAAATGGAAAACATTGATATCGCTGACGGATCGGGGATACACGGACTTCTCGCGTGCTCGGAGCCAGATCCACTGCCCAAGGTCTGTTTTATCCAGTGACCACGTATCATCGTGTTGATAGATGAACTTGTCATCTGGCAACTGCTTGAATTTGATCTTTTTGCTTTTGGGACATTTCGATAGCTTCTGGCTGATGGCTTCCATTGCGGCGTCGGCTTCATCTTCATTCTCATACACTGCGACTAGTTGCGCGTAGTTCGCCCCTCTAGTGGCGAACTTAGGAGCGCCAAACTTCATCACCCTGGTCTCTGGGTCGCCAGTAAGAGTGATCTTAGATTCCGAACATCCGCGTACCTTGCGTTCCTTGTAGGCGCTCGGGACCTCTTCCTTTGTCCAGTCCTTACCCAGGTCGTGCGCGGACAGTAGTACTCGTTCTACTTGCTCAATGGTGTAGATCGGCACACGCGTAGGGGTCGGGGTCGGTTTTGGGGAGGGGTCGGATTTATCTTTCCCTCCGCACCCGATTGCGGTGAGCATGACTACAGTGGCGAGTATCCCACTGGAGCGGATCCATCCCAATATGAGACTCCTTGGATCAGTTGTTGTCGGCCTCGGCCTGAATTTCACTGACCTTGAGATCGAACTCTGGAGAGGGAACGGAGACGTAGTAATCGTCGCCATCGCCATCGTCATCTCCGTCATCGACGATGCCCTCAGTGCCGTCAGGGCAATATCCCTCGCATTCCCACGTGACTTCCCAGAACAGTGTTGCCGTAATGGTGTGGTGATCGAGCCCGTGGTAGGCGGAAGAATATTCGAAGGTGTGGTCGCATTCGACGCCATCGCCTTCGCCATTAGGTCGTCCAAGGCCGAGGCAGACAAGAGGCTCGTCTTCGCTTAGGTCCCATTCGACCTTGACGATTTTGGCTGTGGCGGTCACCGCCTGAAGGGGGACACCATCCTCGCCGCCGGCATCGGCGTACGCTGCGACTTCCCCGATTTCAGCTTCGGGTATCCAGAAAGACGTACGAATCCTGACATAAGTTTCGGGATCTGGATTCGCCATGAGTTCCGGTACGGGGAACGGTACCGAATCAAAGGCTTCGTCAATAGTGTCCTGTTGTACCGGGGGCGGTGGTCCCTCATTTTCCTGGTTGGCTCCGCCGAGGTTTCCATCGGCTCCTGCGTTGGGCCCGTCCCCGGGGCCGTTGCCGCCGCCACCACCACCTCCGCCCCCTCCGCCCCCTCCGCCACCACCTCCGCCACCTCCGCCCCCGGGGTTTTCGCCAGCGGCACCACATCCGAGCTGGTTGTCCAGGTCGCAGGGGCCGCCGAAGGAGGTAGCCGGGGTGAGGAGAATCACCATGAAGGAAGCGAGGATTGCCGAGATGGCGGCTCGAGGAAGCCTGCTGGACTGGACTTTCAGCATTTCTTTCCCTTCCTGGCTTCCGCGATACTCCATGTGGTTCCGTTGTACTGGAACCTTGCCTGGTAGGAGTAGGTGGTGTCCTTGTTGGAACCGCCGGTGCGCTTTCCGGTTTTCTTGGAGAATCGGAAGGCGCCGAGGGTTCTCACGCAGTCGACGACGACGATCGATGAAAGGTCTTTTGATCTGCTGCCGATCAAGGGGTTAAGGCGGTTAGTGAAGCGCCAGATGTGGCCTTTTTTGAAGGTGGCGTTCACGTCGTTGGTGATGATGGTCAGGAGGGGGTCCACGGCTACTTCGCTCAAGGGAGAGGGGTCGCCGGTGGCGTAGGCCTTTTCGTAGGTTTTCTGGTACTGGCGGTAGCGGTCTAGGACGATCTTGTCGGCTTCGGCCTTGGTCACCGTTGGGGTGGTGGGGATGGCCACGGGGGCGGCTTGGGGGGCGGTGGTTCCGGAGGGGGCGAAAGAGCCGGAGCCGGCCGGGGGGGACTGGGCGCAGGACACGGCGGAAGGGAGGAAGAGAGTGATGAGGGCGATTGGGGGGAGGAATCGGGCTTTCATCATGGGGTTCGCTCATTCCGGCGTGCTGGGTCAGCGCACGACCGGAGCCTACAGATCCGTCAGATCGCTGTTAACCCCTACGTCCCAAGAGTTATCGACGGTTGATCGGAGAGGTGGGATGGTGGGCCCGGAGAGGGATGGGTCATGATTCTTCAGTTGCTCTAGTGGCTTGTGGTGCGAAGGAGGACTGAGATGAACAACTCGGCACGGCATGTGCTCGGCGTGGTCGTCGGGCTGATGGTGTGGCTGCCGCTGGTGGCGGCGGGAGGGTGGGCGTCGAGGAAGGTGACCTCCACGGCGCGGTACTTCGACGTGCAGGCGGGGGAGGTGGTCCCGGGGGTCCTGGTGCTGCTGCTGTGCGCCCTGGTGGTGGGGCTGCTGTGCGGGTCGCGGATCTCGCCGCTCGCGTCACTGGTCTCGGGCGGGTTGATGAGTCTGCTGTCGCTGCTGTGGCTGTTCGCTCCGCGGCAGGGCAGCGAATTGCTGGACGCGGTGCTGCCCGACTCGTTCATGATCCCCGTGCTCGACTTCCTAGGGGTGGGCATGGGGTTGCTGGTCGGCTCCGCGCTGGTCTTCGCCTCGCTGCCGCCGTCGCGGTGGGTGTCGCGCGCGTCGAGGACGGTGCCGGGCGCGCCGGCTCCGCTGCCGTTCGGCGGCGGGGTGCCCGGGCCCGCGCAGCCGCCGTTCGGCGGCGCGCCGGGGCAGCCTCCCTTTGGCGGGCAGGCCGCGCCGGGGCAGCCTCCGTTCGGTGGGCAGGCCGCGCCGGTTCCGCCGCCGCATCTGCCGCATGTCCCGGCCGCCCCGCCGGCCGGCCCCGGCCCGGAGCGGTCGCCGTGGGCCGCCCCCGCCGACGGCCCGGGGAAGGCCGACGGCCCGGGGAAGGAGGACAAGTGAGGGAGCTCCCGATGGAGGTGCGCAGCGAGGGAGAGGTGACGGTGGTGCGGCCTCTCGGCGAGGTGGACGTGTCGACGGCGCCGATGCTGCGCAGGGAGTTGGAGCGGCTGATCGACGAGGGGGCCCGCGCCCTCGTCATAGATCTGGCGGATGTGACATTCCTGGACAGTACGGGAATGGCGGTCTTCGTAGGTGTGTGGCAGAAGCTGCGGAACGAGGATGGTTCGTTCGCCTTGGCCGCGGCGCGGGCGAGGGTCGCCGGGCCGCTGCGGCTGACGCGTCTGGACGGCCCGCTGGGGTTGCACGAGACGGTCGCGGAGGCGCTCGCCGCCCGGTGATCGAACTGGCGTTCGGCCAGTAAATCGGATAAACCGGACGTATGTTCGAAGGTAGACGATGCAGGTCCCGCCGGTAGTGCGGTACCGGCTCACCGGCGGCGCGGCCTACCTGCTGGCCTGGGGACGGCGTCCGGACCGCTCCTGGTGGGCGCTCGTGGTGTGGCTGGAGACCGAAGGCGACGGGTGCAGGGGCGCCCGCGCCTGGGTGGACGCCGCCGATGTCAGGCGCCTGCCGGGAGAGGACTACGGGAAGGTCCCGCGCAGGGAGCTGCCCGCGGAGAGGGGCCGGGACCGCACGGACGCGAGGGATCCGGGGCGGCTCAGCCGTGCGGCCGACAGGGCGCGGCGGGCCGCCCGTCTCCCGGTGCCGGCCGAGCCCGACTTCTGACTTCGCGGCGCTCGGCTCCCGGAGCCCGCTGGTGACCCGCCCGTGCCCCCCGGAGCGGCGGCAGCCGCCCGGACGGGTGGGTCCGCGGGGGTCAGTAGCCGGCTTCGGCGTCCACGAGGCCTTCCAGTTCCGTGCCTTCTCCGAACCGCCGGACGTTCTCGGTGACGCGTTCGCACAGCTTCAGTGCGACGTAGTCGGAGGAGTCGGCGCAGTGGGAGGTGATGAGGACCTGGTCGTAGCCCCACAGCGGGTGGTCGGCGGGGAGGGGTTCGGGGTCGGTGACGTCGAGGCCCGCGGCGGCGAGGGCGCCGGAGTCGAGGGCGGCCATGAGGGCGTCGGTGTCGACGTGGGGCCCGCGCGCGACGTTCACCAGGACGGCTCCGGGGGGCAGCAGCGCGAGTTCGGGGGCTCCGACGATGTGCCGGGTCTCCGGAGTGAGCGCCAGGGCCACGACGAGGACGTCGGTGGTGGGCAGGACGGCGTGCAGTTCGCTGATCGGGAGGGTCTCGTCCGCTCCGGGGAGGGGTTCCGGTGAGCGCCGCAGCACCCGGATCCGGCATCCGAACGGCTGGAGCAGCCGGACGAGTTCGGTGGCGATGCCGCCGCCGCCGAGGATGGTGACGGACAGCCCGCCGAGGGAGCGCGGGTCGATGGGCCGCCAGGAAGGGGTTCTGGCGTGCCGGACGAGGTCGCGCAGGCACGCGAGGGCGAGCAGCAGCGCGTGCTCGCTGACCTGCTTGGCAAAGCTTCCTTTGGCGCAGGTGAAGGTCTGCGGGCGTTTGAAGGCGGCTTTGAAGTGTTCGACTCCAGCCCAGGGGAGCTGGACCCACCGGATCGAGGGGTGGTCGTCGAGGACCTCCAGGAGGGGCTCTGGGCCACCTGGGAGGAGCCAGACCAGTCCCTCGGCCTCCTGTACCGGGACGACGGTTCCGCCGCCTCTGGTGACGGCCTGGGCCACCTGGTCGCGCAGCGGGCCCAGGGCGACATCGGTGGGCCGGCCGACTCCTTCGATCGCCTTTTCCGGGGCGATACCGATCTTCACTTCCATATCGCGCAGTCTCTCAGCTCCCGCCCGTGACAGATGACGCACGCATTGGCGTGGAATGTCCGATCTTCGCGGGTTACTGTGATCTAGAGGAGCCGAATCGTCACCAGGAGGAGGACACCATGTCCGAAGCCGTGAAGAAGGGCGAACGCCTGTCCGGGGAACGCCGGGAGAAGCTGGCCAAGGAGATCGCCGAGGGCTACCAGGCCGGCCGCAGCATCCGCCAGCTCGCCGCCGAGACGGGCCGCTCCTACGGCGCCGTGCACCGTCTTCTCGTCGACACAGGGGTCCCGCTCCGCGGCCGGGGCGGTGCCCGCCGCCCCAAGACGGCCCCGTCGGGGGGTTCACCGTCGCCGCAGAAGGGCTGACGCTGGAGGGGCCGGGTCCCGCCCGGCCCTGGATCAGCTTCCGATGAGACCCTGTACGGCTTCGGGAACGGTGTCGTACAGGGGGATCACCCTGTCCAGCCGGGTGATCTCGAAGGTCTTGCGGACGCGCGGGATGGCGCCCGCCACCGCGACGCCGGGGCCGAGTCCGCGGGTCATCCGCTGGGTGGCCACGATCGAGTTCAGCCCGGCGGCGGCGCAGAACCGCACCTGCCGCATGTCGAGGACGACGGCGCGGTCGCCGAAGCCGATGGATTCCAGCAGCGCGCCGCGGAACCACGGTTCGGACGCCACGTCGAGTTCCCCGTGCACGTTCACCAAGACGTACGGCCCGCAGTCGGCCACTTCCGCCCCATAATCCATGGAACGCCCCTTCCCCGTGACAATTCAGAGTCGCTCGGGTACGCCGTGTTGCCAAGGGGTGGGGCGCGGAATATTACCGATCTTTGAGACTGCCCCGCAGGTCATCGCCCCGCCACCGTCTGCAACTCGCGTACCACGAGCGTCGTCGTCCCCGTTGCGGGCAGTTCGAGTTCCCCGGACGGCTCGTCGCATCCGCCCGCGCACCGCCACGCCACTCGATACTCCACCGTCGCGGTCACGGGCACGGGCTCGGCCGACGATCGCGTCCAGGTGTGGACACAACGGGCACGGGCCGCGCAGATCTCACGTCCGTCGCCGCCGAGGTCCCACACGATCCGGACGGGCCGCCCGACGAGTTCGACGTGCCGGCCCGCGGCGGACGCGGCGGCCCGGTGCTCGCGCCAAAGGCCGTGCTGCACCTTGAGCAGGGTCGGCAGCCCGACGTAGGTCGTGGGCGCGGGGTCGGTGCGCGGTCGCGGCAGCGGGAGCCGCAGCAGGGCGCGGGCCATGCCGACGACGTCCGCGGTGGTGACGAGCGGGGTGTCGACCAGCGCGGTGGTGCAGAAGTCGGCGGCGTCCGGGCAGGCCGCGACGTCCCGGGAAGGCGCCCGCACGACGGGCCGCCGGGGCCGGTCGGCGCCGCCTCCGCCGGACACGGTGTCCAGGCAGGTGATGACCGAGCCGGTGTCGCAGACGGGCTCGCCGGGCGGCGCGGTGAGCAGCGCCAGCGCCAGCGCGGTCAGCATGGACCACCCGCCCGGACCGAGGCGACCTTCCAGGTCCCGTCGAGGACGAGCCTCACGTGCAGGACCGCTTGTTCGGGGCGGGGTCCCGGGCCGCGCCGCTTGCCCGATCCGGCGTCGAAGGTGGTGAAGCCGGGGGAGGCGACGCAGTCCACGATGTGCGCGGCGCCGCCCTTGATCCAGGCGATCCGCGGGTTCACCGCGGTGTGGGTGCGCCGCACGACGTCGCGCCTTGCCTGGTCGGTGACGACCGCGGCGAGCCGCGACGTCAGGGGTTCGGCGGTGACGGCGGGGAGGCCCGAGGCGTCGTTGCCGCCGAGCGCGGTCTGGAAGGCCCGGTGGAAGTCCAGGTAAGCGGAGAGGACCGCTGCGCGCCGGTCGGGGGACGGGGCGGCCGGCGCGCCCGTCCCGGACGGCTGGAAGATCCCGGCGGCGGCGTTGGAGCAGGCCGTCGCGAGCAGCAGGCAGGCGAGTACGGGACGCATGCCGGGGAGCCTAGGCACCCCGGCGGGGGCGTGTGGTCACTCTGAGAAATCGTGCCGTTACGTGCCAGGGGTATGCCCGGACATCTGGTGACTGGGGTCAGGAGAGCAGTTCGAGCAGGAGCGCCGGGGGCTCGCCGCCGCGTTCCATGGGGTCGATGAGGGCCGCGGTGTCGATCCGGTCGAAGCCGGGGCCGACCAGGACATGCTGGGCGAGGACCTGCTCGGCCCGGTAGCCGCGGCGGCGCAGCGCGTCGCCGAGCAGGGGGCCGAGGACGCGGCCGACGGGGAAGAGGTCGGGCGACTCCGCGCCCGCCTTGCGCAGGATGTCCGCCGCGCGGCCCTGCCGGACGAGCGCGACGACGTCGGTGCCGAGGACCACGGGGTGTCCGAGGAGGTCGGCGGCGGCGCCGCGGATGCCGATGGCGCACCGGGTGGCGGCGTCCTCCCACACCGCCTCGTCGACGCCGTCGAAGGTGGCGCCGCGCAGCCCGGCGGGCTCCGGCTCGCGGGGCGCGACGGCCAGCCGCGTGGAGGTCGGGCACCCTTCGGGCGACGGGACGGGCGCGGCCGGCGCCGCGGTGGAGAGCCCTTCGGCGAGCGCCTTGGCGAACCCCGTCTCGACCTCGACGGGCAGAGGGCGCAGCGGCACGGGCCGGGCCGCGGAATCGGACCTGCGCTCCCGGAACCGGCTGGCCCGCCAGGCGTCCCAGAGGTCGACGGGGAACCATCCGGCCGCGGCGAGCGGCCCGACGTACTGCAGGACGAACCGCTCGAAGGTGAAGGCGAGGTAGGACGCGTGGACCAGGGCCGCGGCGACCGATTCCGGCGACACCACGAGCGCCTCTGTGACGGACGCGCCGCCTCCCGCGCGGAAGGCGAGCGGCCGGGACGCGGGAGCCTGCGGCCTGGCGAGTTCGTGCGCGACGACCGCGGCGAGCTCGTCGGCGGGCAGGTCGAGCACGTGGGGGAGGCCGAGCATCAGGCGGCCGGGCGCCGCGCTGATCTCGGCGCCGGGGTGGAGGCCGATCTCGTCAGGCGCGGACACGCCGAGGCGCGCCGCGGTGTCCTGGACCAGCAGCCAGAGGTCCGGCTGGCTCTCGGCGGTGACCGGCGCGGCGGGGGCCGTGCCGGAACCAAGCGCTGTGTTCCTCATGAGAACCGGAGGCTACCAACCGCCTCCGACAGCACTTCCGCGCCCGTCGTCCGCTTCGGGCCCGCGCCCGGGAGATCATCGGCGCGCGGCGTTCTCTAGGGTGGAGGGCATGCTGCGCCTATTCGAGACCCGGACCGGACAGGTCGTCGGAGTCCGGCCCGGGCCCCTGAGACTCTATGTCCAAGCGCCCGGTGACCTGCGTGTCTGCGTCACCGCCGATCTGCTCCGCAGGCTCGCGTCCCGGCTTCGCAGGCGCACCCTGACCACCGCAGCTCAGGCCGCGGACCACACCCTCTACAACGTCGCCCTCCTGTACGCCGGGGAGCCCCTCGCGGACGCGTTGAGTGTGGGAAACGTCACGTCGGGGGGCGAGGTCCAGGTGGCCTCCTGGACGGCTCCGGAGGGTTTCGCGGGCGATCCGCTCGCGTTGCGGCTCGCCCTGCTGGCGGTGCACTACCGCAGCGAGGCCGCGCTGACCTCGGACGATCTGGCCGAAGCGGCAGCCCGGCTGGACCGCTGGCGGCTGCTGCTCGCCGGCTGGGCGACTCAGCCGTCGCGCGCTCCGGACGCCCGCTACGCCGAGGAGACCCTCACCGCGCTCTGCGCCGACCTGGACGTGCCCGCCGCCCTCGCCGCCCTGGACCGCCTCACCGAGGACCCCGACGTGGCCGTGGGCGCCAAGCTGGAGACCGCGCTCCAGCTCGACCAGCTCCTCGCCCTCGATCTCCCGCGGGCGATCGGCACCGTCTAGAGGGGGCCGAGGGCGGGCACGGGCCCGCCGTGCGGAGGCGCGCCGCCCGCCTTGCGGACCGCCGCGAAGCGCAGCCGGACATAGTCGGCGACCCAGCCGGACTCGCGCCGCAGCGCGGGCGCGGCGAGGTCGTTGACCCGGGCCAGCAGTGCCGGGGCGAGTTCGGCAGGGACCTCGCGCAGGGGCTCGGCCGCGAAGACGCGCACCCAGTCGGCGGCGCCGCCCGGCCCCTCGGTCATCCGGGTGGGCCGGTCGAAGTACTCGAGGATCCGGACGGTGAAGCCCGCCTCCTCAAGACGCGCGGCGTACCCGGCCGGGGTGGGGAAGTACCAGGGCAGTTCGGGCTCGGTCAGGCCGAACTCGCGCCAGGCGGTCTGCATCGCGGCGATCAGTTCGGCGCAGTTGCCGGCCCCGCCCATCTCCGCGACGAACCTGCCGCCGGGCCGCAGCGCCGAGTACACCTGGGCGATGACGGCGTCGGGGTCGCGCGCCATCCAGTGCAGCGCCGACATGGAGATGACCGCGTCGTACGGGTCGGAGACGGTGAAGTCGTGGGCGTCGCCGAGCGCGAAGGACAGCTCGGGGAAGTTGACGGTGGCCTGCGCGATGAGCAGCGGGTTGCCGTCGATGCCGAGGGGCTGGGCGCCGCGGGCGTGCAGTTCGGCGGTGAGCAGGCCCGCGCCGCAGCCGAGGTCGATGACGCGCTCGCCGGGCTGGGGGTCGAGCAGGTCGATGAGGGGGGCGCCGTGGGCTGAGACATATCCGAAGGCGGAGTCATATGTCGCCACGGACCAGTTCATGCGCCGAAGATATCCGACCAATGCCCCGCGGTGGGGGTCGTCCGGAGACCCCGCACCCCCACCGTCCTAGAATCAGATTCGGAAACCGGTGTGGAAAGGCGGACCCATGACTTACACGGAGATCGGCTACGAGGTCGCGGACGGCGTCGCCGTGCTCACCCTCAACCGGCCCGAGAAGATGAACGCCTACACCAACACCATGCGGCTGGAGACCCTCGACGCCTTCGACCGCGTCGACGCCGACGACGCCGTGCGCGCCGTCGTCGTGACGGGCGCGGGCCGGGCGTTCTGCGCGGGCGCCGACCTCAGCGCGGGCGGCGGGACCTTCGACTACGACAAGGCCAAGGACATGTTCGCCGAGGACGACATGCTGTCCGACGGCAAGACCCCGCGCGACGGCGGTGGCACGGTCGTGCTGCGGATCGCGGCCTGCCTCAAGCCGGTGATCGCCGCGATCAACGGCGCCGCGGTGGGCGTCGGGGCGACCATGACGCTGCCGATGGACGTCAGGATCGCCTCGGAGAACGCCAAGTTCGGCTTCGTCTTCGCCCGCCGCGGCATCGTCGCCGAGGCTGCCTCGTCCTGGTACCTGCCGCGCGTCGTCGGGATCTCCCAGGCGATGGAGTGGGCGATGACGGGCCGGGTCTTCCCCGCCTCCGAGGCGCTCGCGGGCCGTCTCGTCTCCCGCGTCGTCCCGCCGGAGGAGCTGCTGCCGACGGCGATCGAGCTGGCCAGGGAGGTCGCCGACAACACCTCGGCGGTCTCCGTCGCCGCGATCCGCCGCCTGATGTACGCGGGCCTCTCGGCCGAGACGCCCTGGCAGGCGCACGCCAACGACTCGCGCCTGATGGCCGAGATCGGCTCGGGCGCCGACGCCGCCGAGGGCGTCATGTCGTTCCTGGAGAAGCGCCCGGCGGTCTTCCCGCTGTCGCCCTCGCGCGACCTGCCCGCGACCCTGCCGGAGTTCCCGAAGCGCCGGGAGGACTAGGCCGTGGGCGCATCGCCCGGGAGTGATCGGGACCGGCGCGCCGGTGGGGGCGGGACCTTCTTGCCCGCGACGAGGGTCGCCTCGGCGACCTCGACGACCTCGCCGGTGCGGCGGCGGACCTTCAGCGTTCCGCCGGACCAGGCCTCAAGGTCCCCGACCACATCGGAGTACTCTCCCGTCTGGAGCCGGCGGCGCAGCGAGACCCGCGCGCCGACGTCCTCCGGGGAGATCGCGACGACGAGCCGCGCGGCGAACCCGGGTGCGGCGAACTGGGATGACAAGTGGGTACCCCCACGTCGAAATGACTGCCCTGCGCCAGCAATACTATTGCCCACAAGCTTACGGTGAGCCGTGGCTGACGGCGGGGCCGGGGAAGTACTGAGAGGAGACGGCGTGACCTACGTCATCGCGCAGCCTTGCGTGGACGTGCTCGACAAGGCCTGCATTGAGGAGTGCCCGGTCGACTGCATCTACGAGGGGCAGCGCCAGCTCTACATCCACCCGGACGAGTGCGTCGACTGCGGCGCGTGCGAGCCCGTGTGCCCCGTGGAGGCGATCTACTACGAAGACGACCTCCCCGACCAGTGGAAGGACTTCTACAAGGTCAACGTCGAGTTCTTCGACGGCATGGGCGCCCCCGGCGGCGCGTCCAAGGTCGGCAAGATCGAACGGGACCACCCGATCACCGCTGCACTGCCCCCGCAGGGCGAGTAACACGTATCCAGCTCTCGGCCGCGGTCCGCGCAGGGCCGCGGCCGAGAGCCGTTTCATCTTGAAGGAGCCACACCGATGGATCTGCCCGATTTCCCCTGGGACCGACTGGAGCCGTACAAGAACACGGCGAAGGCACACCCCGGCGGGATCGTGGACCTGTCCGTCGGGACCCCGGTCGACCCGACCCCCGAGGTGGCGCGGCAGGCGCTCATCGCGGCGGCCGACTCGCCCGGCTACCCGCAGACCTGGGGCACCCCGGAACTGCGCGAGGCGGCGGCCGGCTGGCTGGCGCGCAGCCTCGGCGTCACCGTGCCGTCCGACGCGGTGCTGCCGGTGATCGGCACCAAGGAGATCGTCGCCTGGCTGCCGAAGCTGCTGGACGTGCGGCCCGGCGACACCGTCGTCTTCCCCGAGCTCGCCTACCCCACCTATGACGTGGGCGCGCGGATCGCGGGCGCGACGGGCGTGGCCTCCGACGGCCTGCTCACCCTCGGCCCCGTGGTGCCGAAGATGATCTGGGTGAACTCGCCGTCGAACCCGACGGGCCGGGTCCTGCCGCCCGAGCACCTGCGCAAGGTCGTCGGGTGGGCGCGCGAGCGCGGCGTCCCGGTGATCAGCGACGAGTGCTACATCGAGCTGGTCTGGGAGGGGCCCAAGCCCCTGTCGATCCTGCACCCCGACATCTCCGGCGGCTCCCACGAGGGCCTGCTGGCGATCCACTCGCTGTCCAAGCGCTCGAACCTCGCCGGATACCGCGCCGGTTTCATCACGGGCGACCCGGTGATGGTCAAGGCGCTGCTGGAGATCCGCAAGCACGCCGGGATGATCGTGCCCGCGCCCGTCCAGGCCGCGATGGCCGCCGCGTACGGCGACGACGAGCACTTCGCCGTGCAGTACGCCCGCTACGCGGCCCGCCGCCTCGCGCTCAAGGACGCGCTGGAGGCCCACGGCTTCCGGATCGAGCACTCCGAGGCCGCCCTGTACCTGTGGGCGACCCGCGACGAGCCCTGCATGGAGACCGTCGCCTACCTGGCCGACCTGGGCATCCTCGTCGCGCCGGGCGACTTCTACGGCTCGGCCGGCGCGCAGCACGTCCGCGTCGCCATCACCGCGACGGACGAGCGGATCGAGCAAGCGGTGGCCCGGCTGAAGTAACGCGCACTATGATCCACGCGATCCCTCCGGGCGAAAGCCCGCGAATCCCCCCGGATCGACGTGGACGGTGCCGTGCTCGGACTGCTCGAAGTGCCCTACCGCGACACGAGCGCGCGGGCGCTCGCGTTCGCCCTGGACGAGCCGCGCCATGACGCGCTGGCCGTCTCCACGCTCGCCGTGGGCGGCCTGACGGTCGAGCTGCGCCTCCTCGGGGCCTCCCACCAGGTCGCGGCAGGCCCGGTCCTGGAGACCGTCGCGTGCCTTCCCGGCCGGGAGCAGGGCCTGCCGCCGCGCGCGGAGGCGGGCCTGGACGGCTGGCGGTACACGTTCTCCTCGCGCACCCTCGACCCCGCCGACTTCCCGGCCGCCCTCGCCGAGGTCACCGCCCGGCTCGACCGGCCGGACGCGCTCAGCGGCGTCTTCCCCGGCCACCCGGGCGCCCTCACCGGGATCGTCGTGGACCCGTGCGAGGCAGGGATCACCTGGCGGACCTGGCACACCTACCCGGAGGCCGCCCAGATCGTCGAGACGGCCTCGCGGCTCGTGCGCGGGGAGCCGGCGTGAAGGGCGCGGCCTGGGGAGGCGGCATCCTCGTCGGCGTCGGCGCGCTCATCGCCGCACTCGTCCTGGCGAACACCTCGACCTCGCCCGCCTCGTGGATCGAACGCCACTACAAAGCGCAGGGCGACTCCTGGACGACCCCGGACAGCCCGGTGAAGGCCGCGGGGGACATCACCGGCAGGCACAAGCCGGTGGACCGCGCCGTCGACCCCTCCGGCGTCTTCCTGCGCTACCCGGACGTCGTCGTGGCGATCGTCGCCGCGGGCTCAGGCAGCGTGATCCACGTGGACCCCGCCGACGTCGGCTACCGGCGCTGGCACGACCACGTCGCCGGGAGATGGGGCGGGCCCGCCGGCCACGCGACCCTCTTCCGCGGCGGAGGCCCGGGGGACGGCAAATGAGCCAGAGCAAGGCCGGATCCAACGCCGGCTGCCTCATCGCCGCGGCCCTGGCGCTGGTCTTCTTCGTCCTGCCGATCGGCTGGAGCCTCTGGGACGAGGGCGTCTTCGACGAGGACCTGTCCTACGACACCACCGCGACCGCGCTCGACGCCGACGACACCGCCCGCATCCAGCAGCTCTACGCCGAGGCCTCGACTGCGCACGGCATCTGCTACGGCTGGGCGGTGGAGGCGGGCACGGGCGCCCCGGAGGAGACGGGCTCCAATCTCGGGCTCGGCGTCGAGGTCACCTCGCGGCCCGCGGACTGCCCGCGCTGGATGGTGCTGCGGGTGAACTACTCCTACATCTACAAGGAGTGGAGCTCGGTCAGCCTGTCGACCAGCGACAACATCGACGGGTTCGACGTCGACCCCTACGCGCTGGAGCGCGCGAGGCTGCACGACTCGCTGGAGCCCCAGGGCATCTCCGAACTCGCCGACATCCTGGGCGCCCTGCCGATGCTCGCCGCCGCCGAGAGCGGAGGGGCCCTCGCGCCCATCCCCGCGCGGGAGCAGGCGACGGACGCGACGGCGTCCTCGAACGACCGGCTCGCCCCCGTCCACGGGTTCGGCTGGTACTTCTGGCTGGCGGTCGCCGGGGTGCTGGTGCTGCTCGGCCTCATCTGGATCATCTCCGGCACCCTGAAGGCCCGGAAGGCGGAAGGCCCGTGATGTTCGACGACATGTTCAGCGAGGCGCTGGCGACGCTCGCCTACGGCGGTGTCGGCATCGCGCTGCTCGCCCTCGGCTTCCTCGTCGTGGACCTGCTGACCCCCGGCCACCTCGGCAAGATCATCTGGACCGAGGGCGGCAAGGGCGGCGCGGTCGTCCTCGCCGCCAAGCTCCTCGGCCTCGGCGCGATCATCACGACCGCGATCATCGTCAGCGAGGACGGGCTGACCGACGGCCTGCTCAGCACCGTCGTCTACGCGCTGCTCGGGATCGTGCTGTCGGTCGTCGCGTTCTTCATCCTCGACGCGATCACGCCCGGCAGGCTCGGCGAGACCCTCCTGTCCGGCGGAAGCTCGCCGCACGCGTCGGCGTGGGTCGTCGCCGCGACGGACCTCGCCACGGCGGCCATCGTCTGCGCCTCCATCAGCTGATGCGCCGTCGGGGGAGGGCGCCCAAGTGATCAGGGGGCGGCGCGCGCTGGTGCTGGCGGCGGTGTTCGTCTGCGCGGCGTGCGGGCTGGTCTACGAGCTGGCGCTGGTGGCGCTCGGCAGCTACCTGGTCGGGAACTCCATCACCCAGGCCTCGATCGTGCTGTCGGTCATGGTCTGCGCGATGGGCGTCGGGTCGCTCGCGGCCAAGCCGCTCCAGTCCCGCGCGCTCGTCGCGTTCGCGGCGATCGAGGCGGCCCTGGCGCTGCTCGGCGGGCTGTCGGTCCTGCTGCTCTACGCGGCCTTCGCCTGGCTCGACCTCTACGTCCCGATGCTCGTGGTGGCCGCGTCCGTGCTCGGCGCGCTCATCGGCGCGGAGATCCCGCTGCTGATGACCCTGCTCCAGAAGATCCGCAGGCAGGAGGCGGGTTCGGCCGTCGCCGACCTCTTCGCCGCCGACTACGTGGGCGCGCTCGTCGGCGGCCTCGCCTTCCCGTTCCTGCTGCTGCCGGTCTTCGGGCAGATCCGGGGCGCGCTCGTCGTCGGGGCGGTCAACGCCGTCGCCGGCGTCGCGGTGGTGCTGTGGATCTTCCGCGCGGAGGTCGGCCGGACCGTCAAGGCGGTGCTGTGGAGCGTCATGGCCGCGGTGCTCGTGCTGCTCACCGCGGTCTACCTCAAGGCCGACGACTTCGAGACGACCGCCCGCCAGGCCCTCTACAACGACCCCGTCGCCTTCTCCACGCGCAGCGACTACCAGGAGATCGTCCTCACCGAGAAGGTGAGCCTCTCTGGACGCGCCGACACCCGCCTCTTCCTCAACGGCGACCTCCAGTTCTCCTCGGTCGACGAGTACCGCTACCACGAGGCCCTCGTGCACCCCGTCCTCGCCGGGAGCCGCGCGCGCGTCCTCATCCTCGGCGGCGGCGACGGCCTGGCCCTGCGCGAGGTCCTGCGCTACCCCGACGTCCGGGAGGTGACCCTCGTGGAACTCGACCCCGAGGTCGTCTCCCTCGCCCGCACCCAGCCCCGGATGAAGGAGCTGAACGGGGGCGCCTTCGAGGACCCGCGCGTCACCGTCGTCAACGCGGACGCGTTCACGTGGGCGCGTGACGGGCGCGAGCCTTACGACGCCGTCATCGTGGACTTCCCCGACCCCGACGAGGTCGCCACGGCCAAGCTGTACTCGGCCGAGTTCTACGGCCTCGCCCGACATCTCGTGGCCGACGGGGGAAGGATGGTCGTCCAGTCCGGCTCCCCGTACTTCGCGCCCCGGTCGTTCTGGTGCATCGAGAGGACGATCCGGGAATCCGGTCTGCGCACGCTGCCCTACCACGTCGACGTGCCGAGCTTCGGAGACTGGGGCTTCGTCATGGCGTCGTCCGGCGAGCCCGCCTTGGCGCTCTCCGACGACGCTCCGGCCTTGCGCTTCCTCGACGCCGACGTCCTGTCCGCCTCCCGGATCTTCGCCAAGGACCTCCGGCGCGACGACGTCGAAGCCAACACCCTCG
The DNA here is from genome assembly GCF_054783995.1 of Actinocorallia aurea. Taxonomy (NCBI): domain Bacteria; kingdom Bacillati; phylum Actinomycetota; class Actinomycetes; order Streptosporangiales; family Thermomonosporaceae; genus Actinocorallia; species Actinocorallia aurea. Next base: position 775,226 of record NZ_BAAGPQ010000002.1, on the reverse strand, counting down.
TCCGGCCGGTGATCGTCGGCTACGAGGATGAGGAATGGCAAGATTTCTAGTGGTTTGATCCGGAAGAATTCAGGCATGGCACCGATCGCGATGATCCAGGCGTATGTCGAGAAGCTCGTCAAGGAGATGCTGGAACTCGACGGGCCGCTGGCCGTCGACAAGGACGGCTCCATCCCCGTCCGGCGGGGCAGCGCGCTCTACTACGTCGACGTGGTCGACCGGGGCGACAACCCGCACCTCGTCCGCGTCTGGTCGATCGTGCTGCGCGGCGCCGCGGGCGGAAGGCAGCTCCTCAAGGCGCTCAACTCCATCAACTCCCGCATCCTCCAGGCCAGGGTCTACGTCACCGACGAAGGCGACGTGATCATGAGCACCGAGCTGCTCGCCGAGACCCTCACCGTAGAGAACCTCGCCTACGCCTGCGACGCGATCGGCGACCTCGCCGACCGGTTCGACGACGAGCTCCAGGCCGACTTCAGCGGCGAGAAGTCCTTCGAGGAAGAGGACGACGAGGACGCGGTCACCGTATGAGCCTCGCACTCGCCGCCTTCAGCGACGAACTTGCCGCCCTCACCGAGCGGGTGCTGCCGTCCGTCGCCGCGCTCTCCCTGAAGACCGCCAAGGGCATGGCGTTCGGCTCGGGCTTCGTGCTGGACGCCGCGGGCCACGTCGTCACCAACTTCCACGTCATCGAGGACGGCGGCGAGATCACCGCGGACCTGCCCGGCAGACCGTCCCAGCGCGCCGAGATCGTCGGCGCGGACCGGCTCACCGACCTCGCCGTCCTGCGCCTCGCCGAACCGCCCCGCCACCACCTGGAACTGCGCGCCGAGCCCGCCCGCCTCGGGGAGCTCTGCCTGGCGCTGGGCTCGCCGCTCGGCCTGTTCCCCGAGTCGGTGTCGCTCGGCATCGTCAGCGGCCTCGCCAGGTCCCTGCCGACCCGCGACGGCGTCCGGTCGCTGGAGCGGGTGCTGCAGACCGACTGCGCGATCAACCCGGGCAACTCCGGCGGCCCCCTCGTCGACTCGCGCGGGCGGGTGCTGGGCGTCAACACCGCCATCCGCCGCGACGGCGCGGGCATCGGCTTCGCCGTCCCCGCCTCGACCGTCGCGGCGGTGACGGGCGACCTCGTGGCGCGCGGGCGGGTCGCCCGCGCGTCCCTGGGCGTCGCGATCGCCGAACGGCATGTGGACATCGACGGCCGCAAGGTCAAGTGCCAGGTCGTCACCCGGGTCGGCGCGGCCTCCCGGCTGCGCGTCGGCGACGCCCTTCTGGCCGTGGACGGCGTCGCCATCGACGGCCGGGCCGCGCTCTACGACCAGCTCGGCGGCGACCGGATCGGCGTCGCCCTGACCCTCGCGGTCCACCGCGAGGGGGCCGTCTGCCACGTCGAGGTGATCCCGGCGGCTCTGGAGGGCTGACCTCCCCTCCGTACGTCGTACAATCCCGGCAAAGTGCCGACCCTGGAAGGTTCCGATGCTGGAGCTCTCGCGGCCCGACCTCGCCGTCGCGGCCGACGACCTCTCGTTCACCCTGGACGAGGCAGCCCTCGCCCCCCTGGCCGTCCGGGGTTGGCGGATGGCCGGCGTGGACATCCAGGCCCGCCTGCTCCCCACCGGCTTCCAGGTGGCCGCGGGCCCCTGCGTCGAGACGATCGCGCAGGTCGAAGGGCGGCCCGGACCCTTGCCGTACCACCTGGGCCGCGAGGTCGGCGGCTGGTCCTACGTCTTCACGGCCGACGTGTACCGGCGTGACTATTCGGACTTCACCCGCGCCGTGGCCTTCCTCCGGAGGTACCTCGCCGACCGGGACGACGCCCTCGCGGCCTCTTTCCCGGGGCGTCAGGACGTCCTGTGCGGGGTGCTCGTGCGGCAGGTCCGGCGGGGCATCGAGTGGCGCGGCTGGTACACCTTTCCCGAGACTCGCCAGGTCGTGAGCACCAGGAGCCGCCTGCTGATCGGCTGAACGGGCTTGGTACGCTGAGGCAAGTCAGTACGTACTTACCCAGGAGTGTGGTCCCGATGGCGCGTGAGATCTTCACGGAGGAGCACGAGGCCTTCCGCGACATGGTGAAAGCCTTCATCGCGAAAGAGTGCGCCCCGTATCACGAGCAGTGGGAGAAGGACGGCATCGTCTCCCGCGAGGTCTGGCTGGCCGCCGGACGGGCGGGCCTGCTCGGCATCGACATGCCGGAGGAGTACGGGGGCGGCGGCAACGACGACTACCGCTACTACGTCGTCTTCGGCGAGGAGCTGGCCAAGGCCGGCATCCACGGCCCCGGCTGGGCCGTCCACAACGACATCAACGGCGGCTACTTCAAGCAGCTCCTCAACGAGGAGCAGAAGCAGCGCTGGCTGCCCGGCTACTGCTCCGGCGAGCTGATCTCCGCCATCGCGATGACCGAGCCCGGCGCCGGCTCCGACCTCCAGGGCATCAAGACCACCGCGGTCCGCGACGGCGACGACTACATCCTGAACGGCTCGAAGACGTTCATCTCGAACGGCATCCTCGCCGACATCGTCGTCGTGGTCGCCAAGACCGACCCGACCGCCAAGCACAAGGGCATCTCCCTGCTGATGGTCGAGCGCGGCATGCCCGGCTTCGAGCGCGGCCGCAACCTCGACAAGATCGGCATGCACGCCCAGGACACCGCCGAGCTCTCGTTCGACAACGTCCGCGTCCCGGCGAAGAACCTCCTCGGCGAGGAGGGCATGGGCTTCATCTACCTCATGCAGAACCTCGCCCGCGAACGCCTCTCCATCGGCGCCACCGCCCTGACGGCCGCCGAGGACGCCTTCGAGAAGACCCTCGAATACTGCAAGACCCGCACCGCCTTCGGAAAGCCCATCGGCTCCTTCCAGAACTCCCGCTTCGTCCTAGCGGAGATCAAGACCGAGATCACCGTCGCCCGCGCCTTCACCGACAAGTGCATCCTCGCCGACACCACCCACACCCTCACCCCCGACGAAGCCGCCATGCTCAAGTGGTGGAACACCGAGTTGTTGAAGCGCGTAGTCGACCGCTGCCTCCAACTCCACGGCGGCTACGGCTACATGACCGAATACCCCATAGCCAAGGCCTACCAGGACGTCCGCATCCAAACCATCTTCGGCGGCACCACGGAGATCATGAAGGAAATCATCGGCCGCAGCCTCGGCGTCTGATGGTTCCGGTTGTCGTGGGTCGTGCTCGTTCTCTTTGGGGTTGAACGAGCACGGCCCTCTGCCTTTGTGATTGGTGTTCAGGGGCGGGCGCACTGCGTTCGGCCTGCTTCTGCCGCCGTAGGGCGGAGTGTGGTGGGGGAGGTGCGGATGGCGGCCTGCAGGCCGCTGCGTCTCGGCTCGTTCCGGTGCCGAGGTCGGCGATTCGGGCGCTCGGCGGTGGAAGGAGATCGAGCCATGCGCTGTGGACGCTGGTGAAGGTGAGGCTCTCGTACTGCCGCGCGAGCTTCTCGGGGTCGGCTCCGTAGCCGAGAGTTCCCCGGACGATCACCGGCGGCCTCCGTCCCCGTGTCGGAGTCGCGAGGGTATCGACGTCAGGACCGGCCCGGGGCGGGCCGGTCCTGGGGGGTCAGGTGGGGGTTGGGGCCAGGGCTCGGATTGCGGCGGGGACGTTGAGGCCGGGGTAGGGGGCGAGGCCGATGATGGGGGTGGTGAGGCCGGCTTCGAGGTATTCGTGGAGGCGGGAGCGGCAGGTGGCGGGGGAGCCGCGGATGATGAGGGCGTCTATCACCTTGTCGGGGAGGGCGGAGAGGGCGGAGGCGCGGTCGCCGGCGGACCAGGCCTCGTGCATGGCTTTGAGATCGGGGGCTCGGCCGAGCCAGTCCTGGAAGGCGCGGTAGGCGGGGACGGTGAGGTAGGCGGTGAGGAGGCGGCGGGCGACGGTGCGGGCGAGGGCGGCGTCTTCGGTGGGGAGGACGCAGAGGGGGGAGAGGAGGGGCTTGGTGTGGCCGAACTCCGCGCGCACCTTGCGGACGTCCTCGGGGGAGACCCAGTTGGTGATGGCGGCGTCGGCCTCGCGGGAGGCGAGGGCGAGCATGGCGGGGCGTAGGGCGGCCAGGGCGATCGGGGGTGGGATGGAGGGGGGTTGTTCCAGGCGGAAGTCGTGGACGCCCAGGCGTTCGTCGCTCACCTTGTCACCGGTGAACGCGCGGCGCAGGAAGCGCAGGGTGTCGCGGACGCGCTGGTACGGCTCTGCGTGGGGGATGCCGTTCCAGTGCTCCACGACGGTGCGCGAGGACGTGCCGAGGCCCAGGGTGAAGCGGCCTGGGGCGAGGTCGGCGAGGGTGGCGGCCTGCTGGGCGAGCAGGGCGGGGCCTCGGGTGTGGACGGGGACGATGGCGGTGCCCAGGTGCAACCGAGGGCTCCACTGGGAGGCCAGGGCCAGCGGGGTGAAGGCGTCGGGGCCCGCGGTCTCGACCGACCACAGGCCGGTGTAGCCGAGGGTGTGGAGTTCCTCCACGAGGGAGCGGTGCCGTGACACCGGTCCGGGCGCGGTGGCCGTCGGGAGGGCGAGAGCCCAGCTCATGGCAGCCCCTCTCAGATCCGCTCGAAGGCGACGCAGGTCCAGTAGTTGTGTCCGGTGGACAAGCCGAGCACCTTGCCCCCCGAGGGGACCTCGTGCTCGATCTCGGCGAGGTTGACGAAGAGGTCGGCGGCGAAGCAGTGGCCGTTGAGCTCGGTGCGGGTGACGAACCGGCCGAGGTCGAGCCGTCCGCCCGCGGCGAGCAGGCGCAGCACGGTCGTGCCGACGTTACCGACGACGATGTGCGGGTAGTCGTCCCGCGAGCCGCCCGGACCGGGCGTGAAGAACCCCTCGGTCGCGCGCTGGATGCCGCCGACGGTGCCGCGCACCATCGCGATGGAGTTCTCGGCAGGGTCGAGGGAGTGCATGGTGTGGTCGGTGGCCTGGACGACGGGGCCGACGCGCCAGCCTTCGGCGGGTGCCTCCGCCGACACCATCGCGGAGGCGGCGGCGTCGCTCATGAGGCAGGTGCCCGCGTCGATGAGCCGGGAGCCCTCGCCCCACACGTCGGTGGTGACGATGAGGACGTCGCGGGCGTCTCCGGTGGCGATGTGGCCCCGGGCGACCCGCAGGAGCGCGCCGAAGTTGGCGCACACGTTGGCGGTGACCAGCATCAGCGGGACGGTGTCGAGGCCGATCGCCTCGGCGAACTTGTCCGGGTCGCGGCGCAGGTCCACCCGGTCGTCGATCGACTCGCACGCGTACAGGACGAGGTCGGGGAGCTTCGCGGCCCGTGCCAGCGTCTCGGCGGCGCTGCGGGCGGCGATCTCCCAGGGCGTCTCGGTGGTCCGGTAGAAGCCCGAGATCTTCTCGTTGGCGAGGCGCTCCCGCTCGGCCGCCGACGGCTCCGGTCCGTCGCCGGGCCAGACGTCCTTGTCGCCGAACGCCCAGGCGGCGGCGTGCATGTGCGCGGTGATGAGTTCGCTCATCGGATCGCCTCCGCGGTCTGCTCGCGGCCGTCGACGAGGACGGTGAAGGAGACCCCGGCGCCGAACAGGCCGCCGAGGATGGCCGTCATCGTGTGCTCGAACGCCTCTATCGCGATCGGGTCGAGCAGTTCGGCGACCGACGGCATGCCCAGGTCGAAGGCCGATTCGAAGACCACCACGGAGTCCGCGCCGGCCTGCTCCACCCGCCAGGAGCCGTGGAAGGAGTCGAGGTCGCCTTCGAGCTGCTCGAAGGCGATGGTCCGCGTGCCGGGGTCGGGGGAGTCGGCCTGCGTCCAGCGCATGATGCCCTCGTAGAAGCGGACCTCCCAGAAGGACGTCGGCCGCCCTTCGCCGTCGGTCTTCACCTCCATGCGGCGGATGACGTCGGTGTGCGTCGAGAACTCCTCGAACCTCGACACCCGGGCGAAGACGTCGTCAGGGGCGAGGCCGGGCACGAGCGTCCGGAGCATGAAGTGCTTCATACCGGGGTCCCTTCCTTGGTGTTCTGCATGAGTTCGGCGAGGCTGAGGGGCTCCGCCAGGGCGTGGCCGGTGTCCCGGACCCAGTACTCGGCCGTCGTGCGCAGGACGGCGGAGGTGTCGCCGACCCCGCCGTGCGCGTCGAGGATCGCGGCGCTGGAGGGGAACGGGACGGGGGAGGACAGGTAGGGGGCGACGTGCTCGAAGATGCCGGTGACCAGGTGCCGGAGCTTCGGGGGGATGCCGGGCAGGAACACGGGCTTGATCAGCCGCTCGTACATCTCCAGCGGGACGACCCGCGGCCGGTCGATGGGCCGGCCGATCGCCTCGCCGAGCTCGGCGAGCACGTCCACGAGCCGCTCGAAGGTGATGGCGCTCTCTCCGGCGGTGATCCAGACCTCCGCGCGGTCGGGGATCTCACCGCGCGCCGCGGCCGCGATCACCCGGGCGGCCAGGTCCTGCGGGACGAAGTCGACGAGGCTGCCGCGTTCGGCGGGGAACGCGGGGAAGAGGCCCTGGAGGATGGCGCCGCAGGTGCGGTGCAGGCCCTGGTACTCGCTGATCTCGCCGGTCAGCGCGTCTCCGGCGACGATCGAGGGACGCAGGATCGTGTACCCCGATCCCAGGGCGCGCACCTCGGCCTCCGCGGCCCGCTTCGACTCGGCGTAGGGCATCGGCCGCCCTCCGGGAGTCTCCAGGGCGTGCACGAAGGCGGTGCTCACGTAGTGGAAGGGGACGCCCGCGCGGGTGGCGAGGTCCATCAGGTTCCGGGTTCCGACGAGATTGGTCTTCGCCAGTTCCTCCACGGGGCTGTTGAGCCTGGTGTCGGCCGCGCAGTGCACGACGCCGCCGATCCGCCCGGCGAGGTCGTCGTAGTCCGCGGCGGAGAGCCCGAGGCGCTCGGCGCGCACGTCGCCGCGCACGGTCCGCGCGCCGGGCAGCGGCCGGGAGCGCACGAGCGCGATGTACTCGTCCTCGCGCAGGACGCGGCGCAGCGCCGCCCCCACGACCCCGGATCCGCCGGTCAGCAGGACGGGTCTCATTGGTCCGGTCACTTCACGGCCTCCTCGCGGGCTCGGCTCAGGTCGTCGACGATCTCGGCGGCGGGCCGGACGCGGCCGACCCGGGCGCAGGACGTGCCCGCGTACATCGCCATCTGGTCGATCCGGCCCCGGGTGCGCCGGGTGGGCGCGGCCGAGGAGAACCGGAAGACGGGATGGCGGAGGCGGCCCACGGTGGTGAAGCCGATGGGGGCATTGGAGAACCGCTCGGGGGCGTCGGTGACGGCGCTGCGCAGGACGCGGTGCCGCCGTCCGGGCCAGCCGAAGCGGAAGGCGTCGGTGACGACGGTGTCGGCCGCGTCCGCGCCGATCACGCGCCGCTGGTAGAGCGGGTGGGCGTCGGACTCCTCGGCGGCGATGAAGGCGGTCCCGCCGCACACCCCGTCGGCCCCCGCCTCCACGGCGGCCGCGATGGCTTCGGCGGTGGCGAGGCCGCCGGCCGCCAGCAGCACCGCGTCGGGACGCCGGGCGCGGACAGCGCGCAGCAGGGCGGGCAGAGGCTCGTCGCCCAGCAGTCGCCCGCCCGCACCCGCGCCTTGCAGGACGACCGCGTGCGCTCCGCCTTCCAGGGCGGCGTCCGCGTCCGCTGCGTTGCCCACCTGGACGACCAGCCGCCGTCCGGCCGCCAGGACCCTTGCGGCGAGGGCCACCGGGAACGGCCCGAAGCTGCTGATCAGGACGCGCCGGGGCGTCGTCGCCAGGATCTGCTCGACCTGCGCGTCGAGGATCCGCGCCCCGGCGGCCTCCGGCACCAGGCCGACCCCTGCGGGGCCGTCGGTCAGGTCGGTCAGCGGGGCGAGCAGCGCGTGCAGGTCGGCCCCGGTCGCCTTGTAGGCCCCGACGACCCCCAGCCCGCCCGCCTTGTCGACGGCCGCGGCCAGCCGGGGTCCGGCGACGCCGCCCATTCCGGCGAGCATGACGCCCCGGTCCAGACCGAGGCCGGTGAGATCGCGCTCTCGCGCCCGCACGGCCGCCGTCATGGGCGCGCTCCGGGGAACGCCTCGACGGCCTCGCGGGCGGCGTCCCAGTCGCCGGCGAACCGGATCTCCAGCGCGTGCAGCCAGCGTTCGACGCCGAAGGCGACGCAGGCCGTGTGCGCGGTCTCGCCCGCGACCCGCAGGTCGGCCCGCTCGCCGAAGAAGTTGCGGTGGTAGTTGACCGACGCGATCGCGACGCCGTCGGCGGTGACGAACTCCTCCTTGACGGGGAACAGCCGCTGCATCACCGCGCGGGAGCCGTCGGGGTCGAAGAAGGGGTCGGTGGCGACCTCGGTGGCCAGGCCGAGGCCCAGGTGGTCGGAGAGCTCAAGGATCAGGGTCTTGTGCCGGGCCAGGTGGTCCTGGACGTCCTCGGGCCGGCCGATCGCGACGATCTCCCGCATGGTGAAGCCGTGCAGGCGCCGCAGCCCCCGGTACTCCTTCTCCCGGCGGAAGCACTGCGCGATCGTGGTGGCCTTCGCCGTCCGGTCCAGGCGGGCGCCGCGCAGCACGGCGTACAGGTTGTAGCAGGCGGCGGACGGCAGCAGGAGTCCGGTGGCGCCGAGCCGGTCGGGGCTCAGCGAGGCGTCGGCGTCCTGGGTCGGCAGTGCGGCGAGGTCGGAGGTGTCGACGGGCGCGGCGGCCAGCGCGAGGTGCGGGAAGTTGACGAAGTAGTCGAAGCTCGCCAGGTCGGCCGCGGTGGCCAGCGGCGGGCAGAGCACCCGTTCGGCCTCCGCGCGGTCGGCCCAGCCGGTGAAGACCGCGTCGAGCGCGTCGCGGAGCCTGACGGCGGGGCCGCCGAAGGTGGCCAGTCCGTCTTGGACGCGGGTGGGCGGGAGGAGCCGGGAGAGCGCCGAGGACGAGGTCACGATGCCGCCTTTCCGGCCAGGAAGGCCGCGTTGATCTGGTTCAGGGTCCGGAAGTTGGCGACGTCGATCCGCTCGGGGTCGACGCGCTCGCCGGTGAGCTCTTCGAGCAGGAAGAGGAACTCCACGAAGCCGAGGGAGTCCAGGACGCGTCCCTCGATGAGGTCCTGGTCCCAGTCGGCCGCGTCGAAGGCGTCGTTGCGCCCGCGGAGGAAGGCGATGACGCGCTCCATGCCCGCCTCGGTGCGCTGGTCAGGCAGTGACACCCTGGCCTCCCCACGACGTGCCGAAGATGCCGGCGCCCACGAAGAACCGGTCGATCCTGGTCATCACCTTGCGGTGCACCTCGGCGCGGACGGGGTGGGCCATGGCCTGGCGGCGGACCTCCAGCGGCTGGGGGACCCCCGCGTCGCGGTAGGCGTACGGGTTGTAGAGGCTGCGGACGGAGTAGGCCATGTAGGCCTTGATGTAGGCCTCGATCTCCGAGGCCCGGTCGGCTCCGTGCCGCTCCAGGGCGTGCGCGTAGAGGTGCCCGAGGAACTGCTTGCCGAAGGCGACGTGCCTGCTTTCGTCGTGGTGGTGGACGGCGTGCAGTTCCTGGAGGATCTCCGGCAGCCTGCCGTCCTTGCCCATCCGGCTGTTGTAGTAGTCGAAGATCTCCTCGAAGATGAGGATGCGGGCGAAGACCACGACGTCCTCCCATTCCCGCTCGAACTCCGCGCGGTGATACGGAGTCGCGGTGTCGGGGTAGATGCCGCCCGCGTATCGGCCGCAGAACTCGGCGAAGAACCACATGTGCGCGTTCTCCTCGCCGATGAAGTGGTGCAGGTATTCGGAGAACGCGCCGAACCGCGGCGTGTGGATGCGGCGCGAGACCTCGATCATGAGTTCGCGGATGCCGTGCACGTGCAGGCTGAAGAAGTTGACCGTTTCCCGCCGGGCGAGCGCCTTGAGCACGTTCTCGTCGTCTACCAGGTCGGTGCCGTGGACGGTGAGGTGCTCGGGGCTCATCCACCAGGAGTCGTCGTCGAGGCGGTCGGGCCAGGCGAAACGGGTGTACGGGTTGTAGTGGTCGTGCCGGGATTTGGCGGAGAGGCGTTCGACCATCTCCGCGAAGACCGGCTCTTCCTTGACGCGCATCCTGGATTTCGGCCTTTCTCTGTCTGAGTTATGTCGTTCTGTCCGCGAAAGGCAATGCGGTGAAGGCACCGCCCCTCTTGGCGCGTCGAAAGTCTCGGTTAGGCTGGTTTTGGAGGGGTTCTGGGGAGGTTCAGGACCGGTGCTGTCACGGTCTGAACACGGGGTTTTCCGAAGGAAGAGGCGAGATGGCGCGACCTGCGCTGCGGATCGACGTGCTGGGTTCCTTGCGGGTCACCGTGGACGGGTCGGTCCGCCCGGCGCCGCCGCGCGTCGCGGACCTCCTGGCGATGCTCACGATCCGGCCCGGGGGCCAGATCTCCACCGACGCGCTGATCGACGGGCTGTGGCAGGGGACGCCGCCGCGCACCGCGGGCAAGGTGCTCCAGGGCAGGATCCACGAGCTGCGCAGGCTCCTCGGCGACTCCGACCGCATCCACCGCGGCATCAGCGGCTACACGCTGCTGGTCGAGCCGGACGAGCTCGACGCCACCCGCTTCGCCGCCCTCGTCACCGAGGCCGACGGCGCGGCCCGGCACGGCCGCGTCGCCGACCAGGGCGAGATGCTGCGGGAGGCCGAAGGGCTGTGGCGCGGCCCCGCCTACCAGGACCACACCGCCATCGACCTGATCCACGACGAGGCCATGCGCCTTGAGGAGCAGCGGCTGGAGGCGGTCGAGGCGCGCATCGACGCCGACCTCGCCCAGGGCCACCACCCTCTGGTGATCCCTGAGCTCACCGCGCTGAGCCGCCGCCACCCCGTCCGGGAGCGGTTCTGGAATCAGCTGATGCTGGCCCTGTACCGGTGCGGCAGGCAGGCCGACGCGCTCCAGACCTACCGGGACGCGCGGCGCGTCCTCATCGAGGAGTTCGGCCTCGACCCCGGCCCGGAGATGCAGGCGCTGGAACAGCGGATTCTCGCCCAGGACCCGGCCCTGGCCGCGGACGCGCCGCCCGCGCCGCGCCCGCAGACCGCACCCTCAACGCCGTCCGGCCCCGCCGCCGGGGCGCCGAACGAGCTGCCCCGCGACATCGCGCTGACCGGCCGGGACGCGGAACTGGCCGGCATCGGCGCGTCCCTCATCTCCGGAGGCTGCCCGGTCGTCGCCCTGCACGGGCCGGGCGGGACGGGCAAGTCGGCCCTCGCCGTGCACGCGGCGCACCGCGTGTCGGAGTACTTCCCCGACGGCCGCCTCTACATCAACCTGCACGCCACCACCCCGGGCGTCGCCGCCCGGGGGCCGCTGGAGGTCCTGCAGCGCCTGCTCCAGACGCTCGGCGCGGCCAACCCGCCGCAGGGCGAGGGCGAGGCGGCCGGGATGTTCCGCTCGCTCACCCACGACCGGCGCCTGCTGCTGGTCCTCGAAGACGCCGCCGACCTCGCCCAGGTCACGAGCCTGCTGCCCAACGGGCCCGGCTGCGCCGTCATCGTGACGAGCCGCCGCCCGCTCAACGGCCCCGAGATCACCAAGGCGCTGCGGATCGGGCCGCTGAGCGAGCCGGCCGCCGTCGAACTGCTCGGCCACACCATCGGCGCCGACCGCGTCGGCCGGGAGCACTCCTCGGCCCGCCGCATCGTGGAGCTGTGCGATCGGCTGCCCCTGGCGATCCGGATCGTCGGCGCGCGGCTGCTGGCCAATCCGGTGCAGCCCCTGGCGTCGTTCGCCGCCCGGCTGACCGACGAGCGGCACCGGCTCGACGAGCTGGAGGACGCCGACCTCGCCGTGCGCACGAGCATCGCGGCGGGCTACGACTACCTGCGCAGGCATCCGCGCGGCGGCGACGCGGCGACGCTGTTCGCCCACCTGGGACTGTGGTTCGGGACCGACATCACCGCCTCCACCGCCGCGGTCCTGCCCGGCTGGCCGACCGCGCGGGCGGAGCGGGCGCTGGAAAGGCTCGTGGAAGCCCAACTGCTGGACTGCCCCGCCCCCGACCGCTACACCCTCCACGACCTCGTCCGCCTCTACGCCCAGGAGCAGGCCCCGGTGGGCGAGGCCGAGCGCACGCAGGTCGTCGAACGGGTGCTGCACTACCAGCTCGGGACCGTCCGCAACGCGGTCCTCACCCTCAGCCCGGGTCTCGCGCGCCGCCTGGAGTTCGGCCCCGACGCGGCCCCGGGCGGGGCGGAGCTGACCCATTCCGGCCGCGCCTTCGCTGGCCGCAGCGCGTCCGTCACCTGGATCCGCGCCGAACGCGACAACCTCCTGGCCGCCGCACGACGCGCCTCGGAACTGCCGTCCCCGGCCAACGGGGTGACCGTCGGGCTCGCCGCGGCGCTCATGTACACCTGCGAGATGCACGGCTGGTTCACCGACCTCGAGGCGCTGGCCGAGCACGCGCGGCGGATCGCGGGCGAGGCAGGCGACCAGCGCGCCCTCGCCCTCGCGCTGACCTGCGCGGGGCACGCCGCCAACGGCCTGGGCCGGTCCAAGCAGGCGGTCGTCCGGCTGGAGGCGGCCCTGGAGCTCTGGGCGCTGATCGACGACAGGGAAGGGCAGGCGCTCACCCTTACCTACCTGGCCTACACCTATCTCACCGCGGGCGACGTCGACCGGGCCATGACGTACTGCCGCGAGAGCGTGGCCCTCTACGAGACGCTCGACGACAGGCTCGGCCACGCCCTGGCCCTGCTGTTCCTCAGCAACCAACTCCAGCAGCGCGGCCTGTACGACGAGGCGCTCACCGTGAACGCGACGGGGATGGCCCTCGTCCAGGACCTCGACGAGCCCCGCATGCGCGGCATCGCCTGCGGCATCCGCGCCGTCGTCCACGCCCGCTGCGGCCGCTTCGAGGAGGCCCTGCGCTACTTCACCGAGGCGCTGGCGCTCCTCGGGCAGAGCCAGGACCGCTACCAGGAGGCCCGCTGCTTCTGGGGAATCGGCCAGGTGCGGGAGGCCCAGGGCCGGGCGGACGAGGCGCACGCCGAACGCCTGCGGGCCCTGGACATCCTGCGGGAGCTGCGCCTGCTCGGGGCCGACGATGTGCTCCTGGTCGCCGACAAGCCAGGGGAGATCGCCCGGCTGCTGCCGGAGTTCCTGGCCACCGAGCCGTCAGACAGGCAGCTTTGAGCCTTCGACCTCGACGCGCGGCGCCTCCTTGCGGCCGGGGGCCCACCAGTTCCACTTGCCGAGCAGCGCCATCAGCGCGGGCACGAGCGCACCGCGGATGACCGTCGCGTCGATGAGGATCGTCAGGGCCGCGGCGAGGCCGAGCTCCCGCACTGCCGCGATCCGGCCCATGCACAGCACGATGAACGGGATGAACATCAGCAGCGCCGCCGCCGACACGACCGGGCCGGTGCGCCGCAGGCCCACCGCGACCGCCTCGCGGTCCGGCAGGCCGCCGTCGCGCTCCTCCTTGATGCGGTGCAGCAGGAACACGCCGTAGTCGGTGGCCAGGGCGAAGACCAGCACCCCCGCCAGGATCAGCGTGGTGACCTCGAGGTTGCCGACCCGCTCGAAGCCGAACCAGCCCCACTGGAAGACCGGGACGAGGATCCCGAACGTGGCGCAGACGCTCAGCACGTTGATGACGAACGTCTTCAGCGGCAGGATCACCGAGCCCGTCATCGCGAAGAGCAGGATCCAGCCGAGCGCGAACAGGATGCCGAGCGCCCAGGGCAGCCGCTGCTTCAGGCTGTCCAGGAGCGCGGCGAACCGCGCGGTCTCCCCGACGGCGCTCACCTCGCCGGGCGCAGGCAGGGCCGTCAGCGCCTCGACGGTGTCCCTCGCCTCGGAGGTCAGCGGCTCGTCTGCGAGCCGGACGTCGACCTTCCACAGGCCGTCGCCCAACTGCGCGGGCGGAGCCACCGACGCGACCGCGGGGACGCCGCGCAACGTCTGCGCGTACGGGGCCATCGCGGCGCCGTCGTCGGTGGCGACCAGCAGGGTGGCGGGGCTGGACGAGGCGTGCGCGAAGTCCTGCCGCAGCGCGCCGAACACCTGCGCCGAACTCGACTCCGCGGGCAGCGCGGCGGCGTCGAACCCGCCGAAGGAGACCCGGGTGAACGGCGCTCCCGCCGCCAGCAGGACGGCGGTCACGGCGAGCGCGACGAGCACGGGCCGCCGCATCACGGCGTGCGCCAGCCGGTACCAGCGGGCCCCCGTGGCCTCCCGGTTCCGGTGCCAGGCCTTCGGCGCGAGCGCGTTGACGCGGTGCCCGAGCAGCCGCAGCAGCGACGGCAGCACCAGCAGCGCGAACAGCGCCGCCGCCAGCGTCACCAGCACTCCCGCGAGACCGATCGAGAAGATGAACTTCTGCGGGAAGACCAGCAGGGACGCCATGGCCGACGCGACGAGCGCCGCGCTGAACAGGACCGTCCGGCCCGCCGTCGCCAGGGTGCGCCCGGAGGCGTCCTGCGGGCTCGCGCCGCCCGCCAGCTCCAGCCTGAACCGCGTCACCATCAGCAGGCTGAAGTCGATCGCGAGACCCATCCCGAGCGACGTCACGAGGTTCATCGCGAACACCGAGACCGAAGTGAAGGCCATCGCCGCGGCGAGGCCCGCGAACGTCACCACGATCGTGAAGACCGCGCCCAGCAGCGGCACACCCGCCGCGACGAAGCCCCGGAACACGATGAGCAGCCCGATCAGCAGCAGCGGGATCGCGAGCCCCTCGGCCTTGCCGAGGTCCTCGGTGGAGATCTCCGCGGTCTCCACGTTCGCCACGGTCGGCCCGCCGAGCAGGACCGCGTCCCGCAGCTCGGGATCGGCCTCGACGGCCTCGCGCAGCTCGGCGACGGCGTCCTTCTCCGTCACCTCGCCGACGCCCGCGACCAGATAGGTCGACCTGCCGTCCCGGGAGATGAACGACGGGTCCTTGGCGGTCGTGTAGTCGAGGACCCCGGTGACCTCCGGGCGCTCGCGCAGCAGCTCACGGACCTTGACCACGACGGGCGGAGGGGCGGCCGCGGCGTCCAGCGGAGAGTCCGACCGGACGACGACCACATAGCCCTGCTCGGGGTCGGCGCCCGTCGCCTCGCGCACCGACTCCTGCGCGGCGACGACCGGCGAGCCCGGATCGTCGTAGTCGGCGAGGGACGCGGTGAGCCGGGGGTAGACCACCCCTGCCGACGCCAGTCCCAGCAGAAGGAGCAGGGCGCCGAGCGCCAGGCCGCGACGCGGACGCCGGCGGGCCAGCCGGTCCAGGAAACCGAACACGAGGGGTCCCTCCACAGGGTCGACGCAGGGGCGGCGTACACCCTTGCCCGCGCCGGTTCAGGGCCGGTTCCCGCCGGGTTCAGGCGCGGTCCAGGCCCGGTGCAGGCGGCCTCCGCGGCCCTGGCCCTACGGCGGACGCCTTGCTTGACTACCGCAGACCCGCAGTTCCAGCCCACCCCCCGGGAGGTCCCCATGTCCACCGCGACGGCGGACTCGACGTTCCAGTCGCTCGACCCCGCCACCGGCGAGGTCGTCGCCGAACACCCGATCCACGACGAGGCCGCGGTCCAGCGGGTCGTCGCGCTGGCCGGGACCGCGGCCCGGTGGTGGGGCGGTCTCGCCCCCGCGGAGCGCCGCCGACGGCTCCTCGCCTACAAGGGCGCGCTGGTCCGTGCGATGGACCGGATCGCCGAGGTCGTGCACCGGGAGACCGGCAAGACCATCGAGGACGCGCAGACCGAGGTCGTCATGGCCGTCGGACACCTCGACTGGGCGGCCAGGAACGCCGCGAAGATCCTCGGGCCGCGCACCGTCCATCCCGGCCTGATGGCGATCAACCAGAAATGCGTCCTGGAGTACCAGCCGCTCGGCGTCGTCGGCGTGATCGGGCCGTGGAACTACCCCGTCTACACGCCGATGGGCTCCATCACGTACGCGCTCGCCGCCGGCAACGCGATCGTGTTCAAGCCGTCGGAGTACACGCCGGGCACGGGGGCGCTGCTCGCCGAGATCTTCTCCTCGGTGGTGCCCGAGCAGCCCGTCTTCCAGGTCGTCACCGGACTCGGCGCGACGGGCGCGGCGCTGTGCCGCTCGGGCGTCGACAAGATCGCCTTCACCGGGTCGCCGCCGACCGCCAAGCGGGTGATGGCCGCCTGCGCCGAGACGCTGACCCCCGTCGTCATCGAGGGAGGCGGCAAGGACGCCTTCCTCGTCGACGACGACGCCGACCTGGAGACCGCGGCCGACCAGGCGGTCTTCGGCGCGATGGCCAACGCGGGCCAGACCTGCGTCGGGGTCGAGCGCGTCTACGTGCACGAGAAGGTCTACGGGGAGTTCGTGCGCAAGGTCGTGGAGAAGGCCGCCAGGCTCACCCCCGGCTCGGGTCCGGGCGCGTCGTTCGGCCCGATCACCATGCCGGGCCAGTTGGAGATCATCGAACGGCACATCGCGGACGCCATCGCGAAGGGAGCGCGGGCCCTGGTCGGCGGCGTCGACTCGGTCAAGGCCCCCTATGCGGGCCCGGTCGTGCTCGTCGACCCGGCACCGGACTCGCTGGCCGTCCGGGAGGAGACGTTCGGGCCGACCCTCACCATCGAGAAGGTCCGCGACCTCGACGAGGGCGTCGCCAAGGCCAACGACACGCCCTACGGTCTGGCCGCCACGGTCTTCACCGGCCGCCGCGGCCTGGATCTCGCCCGCCGCCTGCACGTCGGCGCCGTCAGCATCAACTCGTTCGCCGCGTTCGCCTCCATCGGCGCGCTGCCGTTCGGCGGTGTGGGCGAGTCCGGATTCGGCCGCATCCACGGCCCCGACGGCCTCCGCGAGTTCTCCCGCGCCAAGTCCATCACCCGCCAGCGCTTCGCCCTGCCGCTGAAACTCCTGTCCTTCGACCGCACCCCCGCCGACTTCGCCCGGTCCCTGAGCCTGGTCCGGCTCCTGCACGGCCGCCACTGAGGCCGTCTCGGGCGCGGAAACGACGAAAGGCCTGGCGCGAGGTACGCGCCAGGCCTTCGTTCTTTTGTAGCGGGGACAGGATTTGAACCTGCGACCTCTGGGTTATGAGCCCAGCGAGCTACCGAGCTGCTCCACCCCGCGTCGGTAATCACTACTCTACCGGTGATCTGACGCGCTTCGGACCAGTCGGGGCCGCGGCGTCAGTAGCGGCGGCGCCAGCGGTCGCCGCCCTCGGGCTGACCGGGCGAGTCGTTGAAGTAGAACGCCACGATCAGGATGGGCAGCAGGATGACCGGTATGGCGAGGAAAGCGGCCTGGGAGAGGATCGAGCCCGACACGATGTCCTTCTCTCGTAGGTCGAGGGCGGATTGACTGGCTTCGTTCTTATTGTGTGGGACCGGAAAGCGTGGCCCGTGTCACGCTCGGCCCCGCCCGCGGGGGAGGGGCGGCCGGCTCGCGCGCCGGAGATCCGCGGTGACCTGGCCAGTCTCCGAGCGGGGACGGCAGACCGTCCCGGCGAACGCCGGGCAGGGGCTCTGAGCGGTGTAACGAAGACCACGCGCCTCGTTCGCGCCCGTGCCGTCCTGAGGGGCTTGTGCGGGCGTCTTGACCGTCCGGGCGGTGAGGATCTCGCGAAGCCTTGCGTTGCCCGGAAGCACCGATGGCGTCGGACGGGTAGGTCGAAGGAATGGAAGGTGCGGAGAGGATCAGCCTTCCGGGGCGGGTCGCCGCGCCGGACGAGGGGATCGGCGCCGACGAGCTGGCTCTGGCGGCGCGCAACCACGGCATGCCGCTTGAGGCGCTCCGCTACGACGTCACCCCAGTGGGCCTGCACTACCTGCTGACCCACTACGACATCCCTTTCGGCGCCGCCGAGGAATGGCGCCTGGAGGTCGACGGGGCCCGCGGGCCCGTGCGATTCGACCTGGAGACGCTGCGGGGCTTTCCGGCGGAGACCGTCCGGGTGACGATGGAGTGCGCGGGGAACGGCAGGGCGCGGCTGCTTCCCCGGCCGGTCAGCCAGCCGTGGCTGGTCGAGGCGGTCGGGACGGCCGACTGGACGGGGGTGCCCCTGCGGCTCGTCCTGGACGCGGCAGGCCTGGACGACACGGCGGCGGAACTCGTCTTCAGCGGCGCGGACCACGGCCTGGAACGCGGCGTGGAGCAGGACTACGAACGGAGTCTCCCTTTCGCGGAGGCCACCCGCCCGGAAGTCCTCCTGGCCTACGCGATGAACGGCGTGCCCCTGCCTCCCCAGCACGGCGGCCCGCTCCGCCTCGTCGTCCCCGGCTGGTACGGCATGGCCCACGTGAAATGGCTACGCCGCATCCGAGCCATCGCGGGTCCCTTCGACGGCTTCCAGCAGACCACCGCCTACCGCCTACGCCAGGAGGCGGACGAGGAAGGCGTCCCCGTCACGAGGATCCAGCCCCGCGCGCTCCTGGAACCCCCCGGCTTCCCCGACTTCATGTCCCGCACCCGCATCGTCCGCCCCGGCCCGATGACGCTCCGCGGCCGCGCCTGGTCGGGCCGCTCCGCTGTGGTGGGCGTCGAGGTCAGCACCGACGACGGCGTCGTATGGCACCCCGCCGCCCTCACCCCCGCCGACCCCGCCCACCCCTGGGCCTGGCGCTCCTGGACCTTCCCCTGGACGGCCGCTCCAGGCGACCACGTCATCGCCGTGCGCGCGTCCGACTTCGACGGCCCCCAGCCGTCGGCCCCACCCTGGAACCTCGGCGGCTTCGCCAACAACGCCCCCCACCGCGTGCCTGTGGTGTGCGCGCCGCCTGGATGAGCCGGTACCGCGTGAGGTCGGGCTAGACGGCGCTGAGGGCGGCCGCGCCGAAGGACACGTAGAAGCGGTCGCACCAGATGCTGACGCTGGGATAGGCCGACCAGTCGACGTCCGCGGGGATCGGGTAGTTCTGGTCGCCCCGGTTGCCTTTCAGCTCGGACAGGTCCACGTGCTTGCCGTCGTCGAAGACGCCCCAGCCGGCCGTGCCCTTTTTCACCGGCGCGTCGCTGAGCCAGACGTGCAGGTCCGGCCCGTTGCTCGTCTCCAGCCCCTCAAGACGCAACGTGTACGTGCCGTCCGCGAGCCGGATGACTTTCGCCTCGCC
Source organism: Actinocorallia aurea (assembly GCF_054783995.1). Taxonomy (NCBI): domain Bacteria; kingdom Bacillati; phylum Actinomycetota; class Actinomycetes; order Streptosporangiales; family Thermomonosporaceae; genus Actinocorallia; species Actinocorallia aurea. Next base: position 756,297 of record NZ_BAAGPQ010000002.1, on the reverse strand, counting down.
CTGGGTGGCGTGCTCGTGGCTGATGAACGACCCCTCCGCGACGGTGACCGGCCCGGCCGCCGCGGTGGGCCCGGGCGTCGAGGTGGGCGCGGTGGAGGGGACCGTCTCCCGCACCGTCTCGTCGACCCAGAGTTTCCAGGGCTCGAACACCAGCAGACCGCCCACCACCAGCACCGCCCCGACAACGGCGACCGGTATCAGCACTTTCCCTCTGCGAAGTCCCAACAGGCGTCCCTTCCACGAGGATCCGATGCTCCCGGCCATTCAACGCGACGGAGAGCCGTCCCCGAAGCCTTCCCGAAAGCCGGTCGCGCGGACAAGGGAAGTGGACGGCGACCGTCCCGCGCTACCGCCGGCAAGACGACGCGGCGATCCTTCAAGCAAAGGGCGACGCGGTGAGGCCGATCCGGATCAGGGTGCTGGTCCGGGCCGCGTCCGCGAGGGCGGCGGGGTCGTAGGTGCCGTCCGGGTTCCGGCGGAGGCCGTGGTACTTGGCGTCCCGGGGCGTGCGGTGAAGGAACGCTTCAAGGGAGGCGACGGCGTCGGCCGGTTCCAGGGCGACGGGCTCGGCCGTGCCGTGGAACGTGCGCCCCGCCAGGACGACGGTGACCGGAGCGCCCCCGCGGAGGTTCTTCCACCAGGCGCTGTCGGTGTAGCAGATGAGGGTGTCTCCGTCGCGGACATAGCTGACGGCGACGGTGTAGGGCGTGCCCGTCTTGCGGCCGGTGTAGGTGAGCAGCATCGTGTTGCGGCTCAGCAGGCGGTGGGCGGGGGAGCGCAGGAGCGCCCGGACGAGGGTGTTGACGTAGCGCGGGACCGTGGCGTTGGTCATCTGCCCGACTCCTTGTTCAACATGTGTGCAGTAAGTGAAGCGCACTACTGCACACGCGTCAACTAAGCTGGGTTCGTGGGTGAACGACGACGGCTGGCCCCCGCGGACCGGCGTGCGCAACTCCTGGCCATCGGCGCGGAGATGTTCGCCGAGCTGCCGTACGAGGCGGTTCTCATGGAGGGCGTCGCGGAGCGGGCAGGGGTCTCGCGCGCACTGATGTACCGCTATTTCCCCAGCAAGCGGGACTTCTTCGCGGAGATCTTCCAACGGGACAGCGACGGCCTCCTCGCCGCGTCCGAACCCGACCCCGACCTGTCGCCGGAGGAGCAGATAGCGCAGGCGCTCGACGCCCACATCGACTACTTCGTCCGCAACCGGCACGCGGCCCTCGCCGTCAACCGAGGACCGCTGTCCGGGGACCCCCTGATCCAGCAGATCATCTCCGGCGAACTCGCCGAGATACGCCGGCGCATGCTCGACGCGGCGGGCCTGGAGGGCCGCCCCCGCGCCTCGGCGGCGACGGCGCTGCACGGCTGGCTCATGTTCGTCCGCGGCGCCTGCACCGAATGGGCCGAGACCCAGGGCGTCTCCCGCGCCGAACTCCACGCCATGTGCCTCCGCACCCTCTCCGCCGCCCTGACCCCCGACGAGCCGAGGTGAGCTGCTCAGGCCGCGAGGCGTCCCGCCGCGATGAAGACCGCGATCAGCAGGTAGCCGGAGTTCAGCAGCACGAGCCTGGGCTGGCCGAGCCGCCCGTGGGTGACCATCGCGCCGACCATCAGCGCGATCCAGCAGAGCGCGGTCACCGGCACCATGACGGGGGCGACGTCGAGCGCTTCGGGCAGGATGAGGCCGGCCGCCGCGAGGAGTTCGAGGACGCCGAGGGTCCTGACGAACCCGGCGCCGGCGTCGCGGGTCCACTCGCCGCCGTGCTGCGCGGCGAGCCTCTCCTTGGGAATGAAGGTCTTGGTGATGCCGCCGGCGAGGGCGACCAGGGCGAGCAGCCCGGCGGCGATCCACAGTGCGAGGTCCATGAGGTGCTCCTGATCCGGGACGGGGCTAAGCCGGGGAGAGGGAAGAGCCGGGGAGCGGCGTGGAGTCGAGGTACCGGACCTCGTAGACGTGCTCGCCGTGCGGCCACCGCATCGCGCCGTCCGGGCGGGGAGATCGCCGCCCGCTACACCACCCCACCCGGCATCGCCTTCCTCCCCCTCCCCGACGCCCCGCCCCTCGAATGGGCCCTGACCTGGCGTTCCGACACCGACACCCCGGCTCTGCGCGCCCTCGCCGAAACCGCCGCGGCCCTCGGCCCCATCGCCCTGTGAACCGGTGCCGATCGCGGCGACGAGAGGGGGCGGCCCGCCGTCGCGCGTCGGGCCGCTCTCGGCCGGATGCCAGGCAAGCCCCCTTCCTGCGGGGCGGGAGCTGCCGGGCGGTTCCCGGTAGCGTTCCGGCGAAAAGGGACGCGGGAGGGGTGATCGGAGTGCCGGGGACATCGGCGGTCGGGCACGAGGGCGTACTGACGATCGGGACCCGCGGCGCCGCAGGGCCGGGCGAGGTCCTGTTGAAGATCCGCGGTGGAACCGAGACGTTCCTCGCGTGGTCGGAGGAGCCGCTGCCGACCGGGACGAAAGTTCTGGTGTTCAATTCGCGCGGGGGCAGAACCGTTGACGTCATGGAATGGTCTGACCCATTGGACGGACTCTGACCCGTCCGAGCGGTTCACCCCTCTTGAGTCTCGGGCTGCCCCGAGGAAGGACGTCTGAATGTTCGGTTGGCGAGTCCCCCTGCCCGACGAGGCCATGCTCATCTCGGGCGGCAAGACCTCGGAGAAGTACGGCGCCCCCTTCCGCGTGATCATCGGGCACGGGGCCTTCGTGGTCCCGGTGTTCCGCAAGGTCGAGTTCCTGTCGCTGTCGATGCACGAGGCGGAGGTCGCCGACACGTGCGTGACCCGCCAGGGCATCTCGCTGAAGGTCAAGGCGATCATCGCCTTCAAGGTCGGCAACGACCTGGAGAGCATCGTCAACGCCGGCCAGCGCTTCCTGTCCGACCAGGCGCAGATGGCGGTGCTCACCGGCCGGATCTTCTCCGGCCACCTGCGGGCGATCGTCGGCTCGATGACCGTCGAGGAGATCGTCACCGAGCGGCAGAAGCTCGCGATCGCCGTCCTCGACACGGCCACCCCCGAGATGGCGAAGATCGGGCTGGTGATCGACTCGCTCCAGATCCAGTCGATCGACGACATGGGCGCGGGCTACATCGACGCGATGGCCGCCCCGCACGTCGCGGCGATCCAGCGGCAGGCCGAGATCGCCCAGGCGCAGGCCGCGCAGCAGTCGGCCGAGGCCGCCCAGGAGTCCGAGCGCAACCAGGCCGAGTACGCGCGGCAGACCGCGATCGTCAAGGCCCAGTACAAGGCCGAGGTGGACCGGGCCCAGGCCGAGTCCGCCCAGGCCGGCCCGCTGGCGCAGGCCAACGCCCAGCAAGAGGTCCTGATGGCCCAGACCGAACTGGCCCAGCGCGCCGCCGAACTCCGCCAGCAGGAACTCGTGAGCGAGATCGTCCGCCCCGCCGAGGCCGACGCCGAACGCATCCGCATCCTCGCCGAGGCCGAGGCCGAGCGCATGCGCATCCAGGCCGCCGCCGCGGCCTCCTACGACCGCGTCTCCCTCGACCGCATGCTCATCGAACAACTCCCCCTCATCGTCGAAAAGGCCGCCGCAGGCCTCGACGGCGCCAACGTCAACATCCTCAACGGCGCCGACGGCCTGAGCGAGGTCGCCGCCGGCCTGGTCGGCCAGGGCCTCGCCATCCTGGACACCGTCAAGAAGAACATCGACAAGGACGACAAGCCCCAACTCCCCGCCTGACCTGCGCCCTCCCCGTCCTGCGGGGGCCGAACCGATCCGCCTCCGAGGCTCCCGGCATCCTCCGCAGCCCCCGCGCTAGGAGGCGGCTCGGAGGGGGGACAAGGTGACGTACCAGGCGATGACTTCGCAGGACAGGAGGGTGAGCAAGAGGACGGACATGGCGGCGTGGAGCGGGAGGCGCAAGCGGTCGGTGTCCAGAGCGGCGCGGGCGGGCTTCTTCGGATCGAAGATCACCACGACCTCGTCCGGGACGCGCGCCGCACCGTGCTTGCCCGCCCCGTCCTCCTCGCCGGGCGCGGGGGCGTCGCCCCGCTGCAGCGTCAGGGTCTCGCCGCTCGGAACGGGGTAGCCGATCTTCGTCCAGTAGCCGTATAAGCGACGGTCCCCATCCGCCTGAAGGGTCTTCCCGCGCTCCTGAACGGAGCCCCGCGCCTTCACGCCCCGCGTCAGCAGCACGACCCGGTCGTGAAGCCTGACCGTCCACAGCACCGCATACTGCAGGGTGGGCATGGTCGCGAACGTCAGGAACGCCGCCATCACCACGGCCACGGTCACCGACACGCCAGCTCCCTCCACACCCGGCGAGAGCGCCCCCTCGCCTCCGGCCCGGAACCTACAACCGGCCACCCCACACCCCCCAGTGACCCAGGTCCCCCTCCACCCCGAAAGCACCCGGGACACCCCTTCCGCGCCGCCCACGACGCCTTCAACGGCCTCGATCCAGAGAGTTGGGTGGATGACGTGGGGGAGTCGGAGGCGGGCGTGGGATCCCGGCCGTCAGGCCGCGGCCGAGCGCCGCTGAGGAAGGTGAGTGTGGGGACGGAACTGCGTGACCGGGGCGGCGGCGCGGCCGGGGAAGGTGCGCTGAAGTGCTTGGACGAGTGCGACCGGGGTGGGCGCCTCGACGAGTCCGGTTTCGGTGAGGGCCCAGAAGCTCCGGGTGGCGTTGCCGAACCAGAAAGTGGTGGCGGGGAACCGCAGGCGGAGAAAGGCCAGGGCTTCGATGACGCTGGGCGTGTGCGCGAGGCGGTTCACGGGCGGCCCGCCTCGAACCAAGCCCGCCGGACGGCTTCGGCGCGGACGAGCCCCTCAGCGAGCGCGTCGTAGGCGTGGCACAGCACGTGCAACTCCTCGACGGTCCGCGCCTCGGCGTGGTCCTGGACGCCGGCCATCCGCTGGTAGAGCGTGAAAGTCCGCCGCGACCCGGCCAGGAGGAGCCCTCCCTCCAGCGCGACGTCCCATCCGGCCAGGTCGAGCATCGCGACCTCCGCGACGTCAGGCGCGACCGGCCCACGAGCCCGCCGGATCTGCTCGTCCAGCGCCTCCCGCAGCTCACCGGGCGCCCTCCGGATCACCGTCGGATCGAACCCGGGACGCCGATCGCACCGGGTCGCCACCCAGTCGCTCCCCACCCGCCCATCCCGCGTCCGCGACCGAAAGAACCACCACCCGGGGTACTCCTCCCGCAACTGCCCGAGTGCTTCGTCGTCTCGCAGCGTCGTCACCTTCGCCCCCTCAGCGCATCGATTCGGATTTCACTTTCCGTAGGACATGGATAACTCAACGAACCTAGAATTCTCCTGTCTAATCGAGAATCTCGAGACAGCGAGGAGGAGTCGTGCCTCCGGTCCCCGGCTTGGATCCGTCCGCTTCGATCAAGCACAAAATCGCTCATGACCTGCGGTTCTTCCGTGAACAGCGGGGCCTGTCACTCGCGGATCTAGCCCCCGTGATGGATTGCCTGCGCACTGCTGTCTCGAACTACGAGTACGCCCGCGAGGGCTGGAACCTGCAGGAACGCCATGCAAAGGCGCTGGACGAGTTCTACGCGCTGCCCGGCCACTTCCAATGGCTCCTCCAGCAATGCCGGAGCCGAGAGGCTGAAGACTGGTTCGCCGAACACCTGGACAAAGAGCGCAAAGCGTCACAGATCAGTCTCGCTGAACTAGGCCAGGTTCCTGGCCTGTTCCAAACCGAGGCCTATGCCCGCGCCATCCTCATCGAGGTGGGGTCGCTCGCGCTCGAAGCACAGCTGCTGAAGCGTATGGAGCGGCAGCGGATCCTCAGCCGAAAAGACCCGCCGCGTGTGTGGGCGCTGCTGGACGAGTCCATCCTTGACCGCCGTATCGGCGGCTGGAACGTGATGAAGCCACAGCTCGAATGGCTGATCGACCTCTCGGAGCGGCGCAACATCAGCATCCGAATAGTCCCTCTTTCGGCGGGTTGGCACCCCGGCCTATCCTCGTCTTTCAAGGTGCTGGACGTCGAGGGCAGGCGCTTCGCCTACACCGAGACCACAGGCGGAGGCCGACTGACCGCTGACCGAACCGAGGTCGAAGGCTTCGCCCTGCGCTACCGGCAGATCGGTGCGAAGGCACTACCCGAACAGCTCTCCCGAGAGATCATCACCGCAACCTTGGAGGCCGACGATGGAGCGTGACTGGTTCAAGAGCAGCCACAGTCAGGGAGACAACACCGACTGCGTGGAGGCCTCGTTCACCCCCACCCACCGCCTCCTCCGAGACAGCAAGAACCCGACCGGCCCCGTTCTCACGCTCGGCCTTACCGCCTACCGCGCCTTCCTCTCCGCCCTGAAATCCGAATGAGGCGAGGCCAGAAGATTCATGACCTCTTCAGGTCTCGCCGGTACCACCGGAGTAGATTCACCACCGCGTCGGCAAGAACGGCCGGTGCACGGAAGTGGGCGACGCGGGTGCACACTGGGCACCCGCGCTCTAAGACTTCGAACTCCCCGAACATCCTCGTCTCCTTGCTTCACCTGGACGCGACCCACGAACCGGTCACCTCGGCTCGATGAGGACGGCCAACGTCTCGATTTCAGATCGCGGCGCCGAGAGATGCGCGGCAGAGGCTTCCGCCCGCATCGGGACGGGAGTGGGTGTCGATGAACGCCAAGGCTGCTCACCGAAGACATCGGGCACCCACTATCCCCTCTGTCGAGGCGGAGAAAATTTCAGTTCGCAATGAGGGCGTTGCCATGTCGGTGTGTGTGGCTCTGGAGATTCGTCCGGGTTTGACCGTAGGCTGATATGCGCAAGTTTCACGCTGACATGAACTGGATCGCCTGTTGTCGGAGATGATTCCAGCGCTCACGGTGCGCCATCCTTGGGCCTTCGCCATAGCCAACGGTCACCAGCCGGTCGAGAGCAGGCGTTCGAAGACGGACTATCGTGGTCCGGTCGCGATCTACGCGGCCGCAACGGTGGACGAAGAGAACTTCGATGACGTCGTCGCGCTCACAGGGGAGAGCCTCGGGACGGTTATCGGGGGCTCGTCCCAGCGGCAGGCCATCATCGCCATCGGCAGGCTGACCGATATCTGCTCCGACTGGCGGTCCTGCGAGTGCGGCGACTGGGCCGAGGTCGGATTCTCCCACTGGCGGTTGGAGAATGTCGTCAAGCTACCTCAGCCCGTGCCGACCAAGGGAAGTCCGGACCTGTGGGAGATGCCCGCGGATCTCCGGAAGCAGGTATTGCGTCAGCTCACGCCGAGCCAGCTCGCCAATCTTTTCCAGGGGACGACCGAGTCCGTCGACGGCCCCGTCGATCCTCCGGAGGACACCGTTCCGCCTGCGGCCGAGATCGTGCCCCCCACGACTGCGGTCGAGGTATCCGCGCCGCCGGTGAGACGATCCGGCATGGAACTCCGAGAGGAGTTGCTGCCGCTCCCCACCGAGGGTTACCGGCGGGTGCTGTTGCTCGGCACGACGGGCGCCGGCAAGACGACGGTGATCCGTCAACTACTGGGCACCCACCCGGACACCGAGCGCTTCCCATCGACTTCGACGGCGAAAACGACGGTCGCGACGTCGGAGCTCATCCTCACGGATCACCGCGTCTACCGTGCGGTGATCACCTTCGTGGGGCGGGGAGAGGTCGAGGCGGCACTGGTCGACAACATCTCCGAGACGGCTAAGGCATGCTTCGAGGGCAAGCAGGAGACCACCCTTGTGACGCGGCTGCTCGATCACGTCAGCCAGCGCTACAGGTTCTCGTATCTGCTCGGCAAGCCGGTCATGCAGAAGAGTCAAGACGACTGGGACGAGGACGACGAGTGGGACGAGGAACCTACGGCCGGGCCCACCGATCGTCTTGAGGACGACTCCGGAACGCTCGTGCGCGGGGCCCTTGAGCTGATCATCGACATGACACGGGCGGAGGTCTCCCGCCTCGAGGCCGAATACGAGTCGGACTCCGACCTCTCAATCGAGGACCATATCGAGGATGGTCTTGACGACAGGGTCCGTGCGCACCCCGTGACCTCGGGCATCGTCAAACGGTTCATCAACGAGATCGAAGAGCGCTTTGGACTGCTGACCGACGGGCTGCTGCGGTACGACGTGACCGGCTGGCCCGTCAGCTGGGCCTGGGAATGCCCGTCCCGCGAGCGCTTCCTCGCCGCCCTCACACGCTTCTCGAGCAACCAGGCCGCGTTGTTCGGCACGCTGCTGACCCCACTCGTCGATGGGATCCGCGTCTCCGGGCCGTTCAAACCGGCCTGGTCGCAGGAACACGCGCGACTCGTGCTCATCGACGGGGAAGGACTCGGCCACACGCCGGGCTCGGTCGCGACCGTGTCGACCGGCATTCGGCCGCGGATCGAGGAAGCGGACGCGATTCTTCTCGTCGACAACGCACAACAGCCGATGCAGGCCGCGCCCGTCGCCGTGATCAAGACGATCGCCGCGACCGGCAACGGGGCGAAACTCACCTTCTTGTTCTCCCATTTCGACCAGGTCAAAGGCGACAACCTGGTCGGGCCGGCGGCGAAGGTGCAACATGTCCTTGAATCGGCGGAGAACGTGTTCAACGCGATGCGCGAGGAACTCGGCACGTCCGAGCGGCTGCTGCGTTCCCGGTTGGACGGGTCGACGTTCTTCGTCGGGGGCATCCAGAGATATCTGGATCCGGCCACGTTCGACCCGACGAAGAAGAACCTCGCGGCCAAGTGGACGATCCAGCAGCTGAACGGATTGCTGGACGCCTTGACCCATGTGCCTCCGCCGGTGGAGGTCGGGCCTTCTCGGCCGGTCTATGACCGGGCACAGCTGGTGGAAGCCGTGCGTAAGGCGACGCTGGCTTTTCATAACGAATGGCTCGGTACTCTCGGCCTGGAGCAGAACCCCGATGCGCCGAAGCGGCACTGGTCCACGATCAAGGCGCTGACCCGGCGTCTCGCCGGTGGCTACACGGATGAGTACAAGGACCTCAAGCCCGCGGCCAGCCTCCTGACCCAGTTGGAGAAGCGACTCCATCTCATGCTGCAGGAGCCGGTTCGCTGGACCGGGGCGGAGCCGACCGATGAGGAACGCCAGGCCGTCGTCGACTCCGCCTCGAGCATTTTGACCAAGCGACTCTTCGAGCTGACCCACCATCTCATCACCGACCAGATCGACGCCTGGCGGCGGGCGAGCGAGGAGAGCGGTAGGGGTTCCACCGTGCGCCGCGCCCACATCATCGCGGACGAGATCTATCGCCGCGGCGCGCCGATCCCTGAGGCCGGTCAACTGACCTTTCTCACCAAGATCGAGGCGGAATTCCACGAGGTCGTCACAGAACTCGACCTGATCCTCGAGTGATCCGCTCGGAATGCGACGACTGCGCGCGGACATGTGCTCACGGGCAACCTGACTCAGGCGTCTCATCGGGTCTCGGTACCGCCGCCATCGTCGGAGTAGGGTCCCTACTCCGACGAAGGAGGCGATCGGTGAATGGTCGGCAAGAAGTTCGTCATCCCCATTCGACGTGCCGGCCCATGAAGTCTCCGATCATGGTTGCAGAATCGGACACCCCCGAGGAGACGTTTGGCGTGACCGTCTGGGTCCGCGCGGCGGTCGCGGTGCGGGACTGCAATCGCGTTGTATAGGTGTGCAGCGGTCCGGTGCATGTCAAACGTCGTCAAATTTGACGTTTAGGTGTCAACTCAAAATTTTCTGTCGAACGTGAAGCCGCATTGAGCCGGAACTTCCGGCTGGGCTTTATCGTCGTGGTGCGGGATGCGGCAGGATCGATGTCGGCCAGGAGATGGGAGGGCGTCCGTGATCGAGGGGGCGGTGCTCGGCGGGCGGTACCGGTTGGAGGGGCGGCTCGGAGAAGGCGCGATGGGGCAGGTTTGGCGGGCCATCGATCTGGTGCTTCCGAGGACTGTCGCGATCAAGGTGATGACGTCACTCGGGGGTTTCGGAGGAAGGGCACGGCGGCGGTTCGTCGAAGAGGCACGGGTTGGGGCGCGGCTGAGGCATCCGAATCTCACGGTCGTCCACGACGTCGGCGAGCACGGGGGACAGCCGTTCATCGTCATGGAGCTGCTGGAAGGAGAGGACCTCGCCCACGTCATCGCCGATCACAGGTCCGGTCTTCCTATCGATGCGGTGGTGAGGTATGCCCTCCACCTTGCCGAGGGCCTGGCTGCCGCCCATCGCCACGGAGTGGTGCATCGGGACGTGAAGCCCGGCAACGTCATGGTGGTCGACGGCCGGGCGAAGCTCTGCGACTTCGGCATCGCGCGGGTCATCGAGGAAGGCCCCATCGAGGGGACCCGACAGATCGGCTCGCCACCCTATCTCGCTCCCGAACAGTTCTCCGGGCGGGTCGACACGCGCGCCGACCTGTACTCGCTGGGCTGCGTGATCTACGAGATGTGCGCGGGGGAGAGGCCCTTCATCGGAACCCCACGTCAGCTCTCCCACCAGCACATGAACTGCGAGCCGGAGCGACTTCGCGTCCGACGTCCCGAGATCCCGGCGCGGTTGGAGGACCTCGTCGTACGCCTGATGGGGAAGGATCCCGCGAGCCGACCGCAGACCGCCGACGAAGTGGTCTCCGATCTGAAGGCGGTCAGGGCCGCGCTGCGTGAACTCGCGCCCGGCCGTCGCGCGACCCATCGGGAGGAGATCGGGAACTCCACGGGAACCCGGCGCGAGTACGAGCCGGTGTCGCTCGGCCTGCTGAGGGCGGGAACGCCCAAGAGAAGCCGGACCGCAGAGAACGAGCGGGTCGTCGGCTCGCTACGCGAGGCTCTCCGGGCCGTCGGCGCCGACGCGACAGTGGGTTCGTTCGTTCGGGGACCGGTCGTCAGCCGGTACGAGGTCCGCATGGGGCCGACCGCCACGGTCGAACGGATCCGCGGCATCGTTCCGCGTCTCAAGGAGGTGCTCGGCGACGTCACCTTCCTTCCGAAGATGAGGGCCACGGCGTCATTGCCCGACGTGCCGTCGGTGGGTTTCGAGGTGGTGAACCACGATCGAGATCTTGTGAGCGTCGGCGACGTGCTCAGAGAGGCCGCCCCGGCTGAGGGAAGGCTCGCGATAGGCATTGGACGCGCCGCGTCGGGCGCCGTCATCGCGGACCTGGGCTCGCTTCCCCACCTTCTCGTCGCGGGAAAGGCGGGAAAGGACATCGCTTCGGTCCTGAACGCCGTGCTCATGTCGCTGCTCGTCCACGCCGGACCTGAGGAGGCGCGCCTCATCCTGGTCGATCCCGTCGGGTCATATGGTCTGGTCCGCTACTCAGGGCTTCCGCACCTCTATGGGGTCATAGGGGAGGACGTCGGCTCGGCGATCGCGGCGATCGCCGACGTGCGACGGGAACTGGAGCGCCGCTACGACGACCTCGGCGCCGCGGGCTGCAGGACCCTCGACGAGTACAACGTGCGAGTCGCGAAGGGTGAGACCCCTGCTCCGGCGCCTCGATTCGGCACCATCGAGAAAGCCGGCCACCCGCCTGTGGTGCTGGTCGTCGCGGAACTAGGTGGTCCGATGGGGCTCGCGGCGCAAGGCGTGGGCGATGATCTCGCGAGAATTGCGCGCCTGGGTCGCGCGGTGGGGGTGCACCTGGTCGTCACCACGAACACTCTCGATGAGCCGACGCTTCCACGCAGGCTTCGCGCCGAGGTCCCGGCCCGTCTCGTGCTGGCCACGGACTCGGTCGTCGAGTCACGACTTCTACTCGCGATGCCCGGGGCGGAACGTCTGCTCGACGGCGGGGACGCCTTCTACCATCGCCGAGGTCAAGGGTCTCCGCTCCGCCTCCAGTGCGCGAGCCCCGCGCCCGGTGATCTCGAGGACGTCATCGCCCACTGGCGGAGGGTGCCCGCATAGCGCGGATTCCTTCGGGAAGGAACGGGCTCGGAGTCCCATGCCAGGACAGGTGAAGTTCCTCGCGTGCGCGCGTGCAAGCGACGAAGAGCAGACAGCGTTCCCGCTGGAGATCATTGCGGTGCGTCGGCTCGTCCTCCTCCGCAGGCCTGATCACCGACGGATCGGGCAGCTGGAGGCTCCCGACGCCGATGACCGCCACGCAGCGGAATTCCAGCCCCTTCATCCTGTGCATGGTCATCGTGGAGACGTGCTCCGCCGTTGAGGTCTGATCCCGACCGATGTGAAGGGCGGGGACACCGGCCTTCGCGAGTGCGGCGGCGGCTTCCTGGGCGAGGGGGCCCGAGCGCGCCGTGACACCGATCTCAGCGGGCCGGACACCGCGTTCCATCCAGGACGAGATCCTGCGCACCAACACCGCCAGCTCCTCATGGCGGGTGGCGGCGGCGTGGGTCTCCGGCTCCGGACCCCGCAACTCGGAGCGAGAAACGGTGTGAGAGACCGGAACGTCGTCTAGGTCGTACAGGCGTTCCGGCCCGAGGACGCCGTGACTCCAGGCGAGGATCTCCGCGGTGGTCCTGTAGTTGACCGTCAAGCGGGTGGTCCGCCCGGAGACGCGGATTCCGACGGATCTGAGTGAGACGCGGTTGTCGTAGATGCGTTGGTGGGTGTCGGCGGCGATGAACAGATCGTCCCGACCTTCGGGAACGAGGGCTCTCAGGAGCCGCCATCGCACCGGATGCAGATCCTGTGCCTCATCGACGACGACATGGTCATAGGGCTTGGCTCCGTCATCGGCGAGGAGTCGAGTGGCCTCGGCGCAGACCGTCTCGTAGGTGCGGTGTCCACGCTCCGCGAGTTCCCGGACGAACTCCTCGACGACCCTCCAGATCTGGGTGCGCTGGAGTGACCCGAGGCGGCGACCCCGCCCGGTGCGGCGCACCGCGAGATAGGCATCGAGCGTGGTGAGGTCGTGGGCGACGATCACCTGACGCCATTCTTCGGCGAGGAAGGTCTCGTTGAGGTCCACCTTGCGACGCCTTGCGACTCGACGCCAGAGCTCGCGCTCCTCCGCCTCGCCGAGGACGGGAAATCGGCCCGTCTCCTGGAGGACGATGCGTCGCGCGACGGCGTCGACGGTACGGACGTCGATCCGTTCCAAGATCGTGGGATCGCTCTCCAGGAGACGGAGGTTGTCCTTGAGCGAGGCGGCGAGGGTGGACGTGAAAGTGGTCAGCAGGACACGACCACCACGTCTCGCGAGGTTCCGGGCCCGGTGCAGGGCGACGACGGTCTTCCCCGTCCCTGGGCCACCGATGACCTGTGCCGGTCCGGCGTAGGACGCGTGGGAGACCTCGTACTGGGTGGGATGCAGGTAGACCCGCCAGAAGGCGAACGGCTTGTTCAGCAAGGCCATCAGCTCGTCCGGTCCCCGTATGAGGGCGACTTGGGTCGGTGTCCTTTCCGCGGCGGTCACCAGGTCATCGACGTCGACGGAGCCGACTTGCTGCTCGGCGATCTGTTGCCAGATCTCGTCCACCGAATAGCCCGCGGCCAGTCCGAACAGAACGTCGTACTGGCTTTGCGGCAGATAGCCCTCGAGTGACTCGAGCTGGGCGAGGGTGGTGAGGCGTGCGAATCGTCGTATCTGTTCGTCAACGCCGAGCCGGGCGAGGTCGGCGTCGGACACCCCCTCGAACGGCGATTTCTCTCGCGGTTCACGGGTGTTACCCGGCGCGGTCGCCTCCTCGATCACCTCGACGTCGCGCATCTCCAGCTCGCCGTTGACGGCGTTGACCGAGGCGCGGCGGCGCCGTGCCCACGCGTAGGCCTCGTCGTGGTGCAGGACCTTGAGCAGGAGGAAGTGGTCACCGGCGTTGGGCGTGAGGACGATCCCGCGGTAGGCCTGGTCGACGCGGATGCTCTTCAACCTGTCGTCGATGACGTCGGTGAGCTTCTCGAGGTGCGCACCCGTGTGGGTGGCGCGTTCGAACTTGTCGAGGGTCTCCACGACCTTGCGTTGGACGGGACGTTCGAGCTTCACCAGATCTCTGAGAAAATCCTTGTGAATGCCCAAGGTCGCCACGAAAGCCCGCCTTCTTCCGTTGTCTTCCTCGGCGCGGAGATTCCCGCGCCGAGGCCCACCGTAGTCAGTCCCTCCGGGAGAAGAAGCCGATCCTCGGCTCGTCGGGTGTGCCGATGAGCAACGCCCGATCCAGGAAGGTGTTGTTGGTCTCGCAACTGGTCTCGGGCAGCAGTACACAGGCGTAGCACGCGGCGAGGTTCAGGCCGCCGAACTCGTCCGCGACCGACTCCATGCAAGGCGGGTCCTGCGAGCACCACGAGATCCGGTCGAGAGCCGATTCCAAAGAGGCGCGCAGCCGCCTGTGCTCGCCTTGAGCGACCAGACCGCCGAGGCTGCCGGCGGAGTCGCTGGTGGCCGTGTATATGAGGGCCCCGGCCATCTCGTCGGACAGATAGAGGCGTTCACGAAGCGATGCCGCCGGATATCCCGATTCCAGACTCCACTCGTTGATCAGCGCATGGGTCAGAGTGTGCAGGAGGACATACCGCGCGTTGATCGGAGAGACGATCTCGGCGGCGCGCTTCTGGTCCGAGGCCTTGCGGCGCAGTTCCTGTGTGTGGTTGCGCCGGATCCGTTCGACGCGCCCGGCGACGGCCGGATGGGTCTCCCACTCGGCGAGCGCTTCCTTCCGGAGGGTCAGAAAGACGCCTTCCCCGCTGACCTCCACTGCGGGAAGCCAGTCCTGGTCCTCGACGGAGATCGCGGCCGGAGAGCCCTCCTCACCGAGCGCCTCGGGCGACTTGATCCGGGTGAAGGCCTCCATGGCCCTCACCTCACGCAGCCGCTTGACCAACATGACCCGTTCGACGCCGAACGGCAGTGGCGCCGACGGGTCCTCGGCCGGCTTGACGCACTCGAAGTCCTCTTCGCGATCGACGGTGACCGTGCCGAACCTCAGCTGGTCGTACTCCTCGCGCCGCAGCCTGCTGGCGGGCTCGAAGGAACCGTGGCCCTCGGTTTCGTATGCCTCCGTCTTCAACTCGCGAAGACGTTCGACCGCCTCGATGACGTCGTCCGAAGTGAAGGACGTGCCTTTGGTGATGTCGTTGGATTCGATGACGCGGACGGCAGCGTCTCGGAGTCCTGCGGCGAGCAGATCGGCCAGGCTTCTGAAATGGCGATTGACGCGCTTCAGAAGAGTCGTCGACCACGGCGGAATTGACAGGGACGATCGGTTGAGCGGGAACCAGGCGGCCGACGAACCGCGCTGAAGAGTGCGAGGGACGGCCGTGCATCCCGGTTGATCATGTCCACGGCCGAGCCAGGGCCGGCGGCCGGTGCAGGAGATCCCCAGGGACTCCAATGCCCTGCCTCCGAAGGCCCCTTCGAGTGATGCCTTCTTTCCACAGGAACAGACGATGACGATCGAGCGGAGGGACGCGGTGCGACCGGTGCTGTGCAGGCTCAACCGGTGCCCGCCATTCCCCTCCGTGGGAGCGGTCTTCTTGTGCACCCAGGCGAAGTAGGGGAAGTCGTCCAGATGGCCGTGCTCGCAGGCCATGACGAAACGGGACGGTGTGAGGGGCTTCTCGCAGTCGCCGCAGGCGCTCTTGCCCCGGGGCGAGCCGAATTTCCGAAACTCCTTCAGTTCCCGGCACTCCGGGCAGGAGTAGTAGGTGGGGAACAGGCGGATCTTGACGCCGTCGCCGATCTGGGGATCATATGCGGGCGGAAGAACGAAGGAGCCCACACCGAGCCACGCCTGCAGGCGAGGTTCGAAGATGAGGAACCGGCGGTCCTCGACGCGTCCCCAGGAGTCGAGTCCGCTCACGATGAACGACTGGTCGCCGATGGCGACCATGGAACCGACCCCGTAGGTGCTGATCATCTGCGCTCGCCGGACGGCGCCGAGCGGGGAACGGGTCGGCTGCTTCTTGGTGAAGGCCATGGTCAGCTCTCCAGGTACAGGTCGGATTCGACGTCCACGTCACGGAGGCTCCAGAGGGTGGGAATTCCCTCTTCGAGGTCCTCATCGGAGTGGGAGCGTAGGAGGGCGGCGTCGGCGTTCCGCCGATCACCGCGTTTGAAGACCGGGGGCGCCTCGTAGACGAGTCCGTCGTTCTGCTCGGCGAGAGCGAGCCAGTGATCGATGATTCCCTGAAGATCGGCGGCGGTGCCGTCGACCTCGTCGGGTGCCACGGACTTGGCCCGGATGAGGATCAGGTCCCGGGCGTCCTCGAGCCTGCTCAGGTAGTCCTCGACCTTCGACGCAGCCGAGTTGAGCCTGAGTTCGGGCCAGTACAGCCGGATCAGCCCGACGAGGACGGCATGGAGTGCCCGGTCTCGCGCCCGGGAGGAGAACGGGGTGACGCTGGTCGACTCGACCTGCCGGTAGAGCGCCGAGTGGTAGGACGTGAAGCTCTCGTAATGGGAGCGGTCCCGGGAACGCGAGGCGTTGAACAGCATGATGGCCAGGCCCGGATGCTGCCGGCCGACGCGGCTGCTGGACTGGATGTACTCGGCGGTCGTCTGCGGTTGGCCCGTCAGCGCCATCAACCCGAGCCGGTCAACGTCCACCCCGACGGAGATCATGTTGGTGGCGAGGACGGCGTCGAACACCTCCGACGACGGCAGCCTCGTCTCCAGGTCCTTCAGGCGCTGGGGGATGTCGCTGGACTTCACCCGGCTGGTGAGCTCGGATAGCAGCTCGGCCGCCCGCCGATCGGTGCCCCGCTGCTCGGCCAGAAGATGGAGCCGGTCCTGAACGTCGTCGTGGAACTGGAGCTCGGCCGCGGCGAGCAGACGGAGGCTGCTGAAATAGCCGACCAGAGTCCAGTAGGCGTCGCGGACGGAGTCGTCGGCCTTGATCTCCGCCGCATGGTGCAGCAGCGCGGCGTACGCGCGAACGAGCAGCGTCGCCTGGCTGGTGTTGGGAGTGAGGAGGCCGACGTACTGGCGGGACGCCTTGTCCTCGGCAGGGGTCTCGACGGCGAACCACGAGTCTCGGGAGTCCAGGCCGGCGGGCGGGAACTGGCGAACCTCCCGGTCGAAGAGCGCCCGCACCTGATCGGCGGCACGACGGATGGTCGCCGTCGAGGCGATGACCTTGGGCTGGTCGGCGGCGATGTCGACGGCCGTCTCGTACAGACCCGCGAGAGTGCCGAGTGGGCCGGAGATCAGGTGCAGCTCGTCCTGGACGATCAGCTCGGGAGGAGGCGTGCCCTTGCCGTCGTCGTTCCGGTTGAACAGTTGGGCCACGTCCGCGCGCCAGGCGATCTGCGCGAACTTGTCGGCCGTGGCGATGACGAGGGTCGGCCGCGCGGCGTAGATGGCCTCGTCAACGACATGGACGGGCAGTCCGCCGCCGAACTCGCAGGCGGAGTCCGAGCAGCGGATCTCCATCCGACCGGTCTCGGCGCTGACGTCGTAGTTCCACGCGTCCATCGCGCTGCCGCACCACGGGCAGGCCCGTAGCTGGACGGGGTTCTCCTCCTGCAGCTCCTCCCCGTTGCGCAGCCTCCTGAGGCTCTTGGCGGCGTCCTTGAGGAGGTTCGGAGTGGCGGCGCGTCCCACCCACATGCCCAGCGAGATGGGCATGTCGTCGTCGCCCAACTCTTTTCCGGACTCGACGCGCATCCTCTCCATCGCGCAGATGAGGGCGGCCGCGCGCTCGAACTGCTGGAGAGTGAGCAGCCGCAGCGTGTAGCGCATGATCGCGGTGACGCCGCCGCCCGCCTTGCCCTTACGAAGGCGTCGAAGGAAGACGGTGAAGGCGATGATGCCCAGATATGCCTCGGTCTTGCCACCACCGGTCGGGAACCATAGCAGGTCGGCCAGCTTCCGGTCATCGTGGTCTGGGTCGACGATGCCGTCCATGCACATGAGAAGGAACGCGATCTGGAAGGGCCGCCAAACCCCGTCCAAGACGATCTGGCCGGAGCGCCCGTTCTTGATCCACTGGGTTCGGCCCCGCTGCACGGCCATCGCCTCGTTCGCGAGCCGGAACGCGCGCATCGCCATGGCGTCCGAGCCCAACAGCTCGATGCCTGATTCCATCCGGTCGCAGGCCTCGACGCACCGGGCGATCTGCTGCTCCGCGGCCTCTCCGAAGTCACCCGCTCGGAGCAGACGTGCTTCCTCGGCCCGGTCGGCGATCCAGGCGCGGTAGCCGTCGGTGAGCCGACGGAGCGCCGCCAGGACATCTTCCTCGTCGGCCTTCGCCAGGTACGTCATCTTCAGATCGGAGGCGTCGATCTCCGGATTGGAGTCGGTCAGGAGCACCTCGCGGGTCGGCACGAAGGTCGTGCGCACAGAGTCGACGGCGGCCGGCTCTCCCTTGAGCAGCGCCTCGTCACGGGGTGACGGGGCGGTCCAGTCCCAGTCCGTCGCGCAACCGTGTCCGACCGCGAAGGTCGGGGCATGGCGGTAGAGGAGCCGGTTCGCCTTGATCTCCTCCTCGTCGGCCCCGACGGAGCCGGCCGGACGTTCGACCAACGCACGGACGCCTTCGGGGGAGGACACCTTGATGACGGGCTGGAAGAAGCAGAAGGCGTCGTGGACATCTCCGCGGGCGACCTCTCTGGTGTTGCGCAGCGCCACGGTGATCGAGACGGTGTTGGTTCTCGGGTCGGCCCGCCTCGTTCGGACGTGCGCGGCGAGACCTTCGACGAGCGGCTCCGGCCTGTTCCTGGCCTCATTCACATTGAGCGTGAGCGGCGGGATCGTGAGTTCCCGGCGACGCCAGTGGAGGTCGGCCTCGTCGGTGGTCCGGCTCTCAGACCATTTGGCCGGGACGGGCCTGCCCTCACGGTCGATGGGGTCGTACACCGCGGCCTCAAAAGAGACCTCGACCGTGGTGGAGCGTCGCGGATCGACCGCGAACGTCAGTCCCATCGAGGACGGCGACTGCATGCTGGACGGCGCCACACCATCGTCCGGGATCTCGTCCACGCTGAGCGAGGACTCCCCGACGTCCTTGTCCCGCTCGGCCTTCTGCGCGGCCAGGTGCCTCTCGTCGCTGCGAAGCGGGAAGAGGACTCCGGCGGCGTAGGCCGTGACGGGACGGTCGGTGATCACCTCGTCCGGGCCCCCGACCGGTCCGAGCAGGTCCTGCTTGAGCCGTTCGACCAACTCCGCGCGGAACCGGTAGTGATCACTGTGCCGTGACACGGGAATCCTCCTCCTCGGTCTTGGGGTCATAGGTGAAGCGGCCGAGTCCCACCAGCCGCGGAGCGAGCCAGACGCCGCGGGCCCCCAGGCCCGCCTCGATTCCGGCCGCCTCGCTGCCGGCGACGGTCTCGATCGCGTCAAGGCGGATACCGGAGATCCGTGTGGGCCAGTTCTTCGGAACGTAGGTCTTCGAGGTCTTCATGTGCTGGTAGAGCTGGGAGCGGAACCGCTCGGAGACGGTTCCGATATGCCTCCCGTCGTGAACGATCGCGTAGTCGGGGCTCCCCTCCAAGGCGATCGGCACCGGCGTCAGCCGTTCCAGGAAGATCGGATCCCCAGGGTGGATTCCGGAGGCGAGCAGCTCCTGGATCCGAATCGGGTCGACGTCGTCGGTTCCGGCCGGGCGGTCGGTGAACACGTCGCCGCCGGTCACCTCGACGCCCTTGCGAACCCAGTACTCCCATCCGTAGCGGCCCCACCGGCCGGTCTGCCGATCTACCTTGATCACCCCGGAGTCGAGGGTGTCCAGCCAGTACAGCTCGCTGCGAGGCCGGGTCATCGCCACATAGAGCGACCTTGCCTCGTCGAGGGGATCGATCTCGCGTGCTCTCTTCTTTTTACCGCTCTCTAGGCGGAGCGGACCGGGGTCGACGATGACGACCTGGTCGAACTCCAGACCCTTGGCCCGGTGGAAGGAGGACACGACGACGCGAGACACGGGCTGGGCGGTCAGCTCGTCCGGCAGCCTGCCCCCCGCCAACGCGGCCCGCACCCGGCCGAGATCGACGCTACGGTCACCCCCCCTGCCCGTGCCGGTCCGCAGCAGCAGACGCCAGATCCGGTCGGCGGAGATCTCCTCCGGCGTCGGCAGAGACGTGATCAGGTCGTCGAAGCGAGCCCGCGACAGCATGGTGCCTTCCACCTCCCGCATCAGAAGGCCCAGCCAGGCCGGTGCGACGCGATCACGGGCCGAACGCTGTAGGCGGTGGGCGATACCGGCGAGGTGCAACTGCTCGGAGATGAGCAGGGCTTGCCCATTGGTCCGGCAGAGGACCGCCGTGGTCCCGTCCCATCCCTTGAGCGATCCGGAGACGAAGTCGTCGTCCAGCGTGCCGAGGTTGAGAGATCCCGTGCGGAGCGCCGAGCGCAGATCGTCGTAAAGCGACGTGTCTCCCTGACCCGTCTCAGCTGATCTGCGCAGCTTCGGACCGAAGGGCAGCGCGAGCTCGGCCTCGGTGGTCCGCGCGCGGAAGTTCTCCGTCAGGCTGAGCTCGGTCAGGTCCTCGCCGAAGGTGTTGCGCAGCCACACGAAGAACCGGTTGGTCTCACCCTGCCGCTCCTGCACCGTCGTGTTCGGGCCGAGGGTGAACCCGTAGATCGACTGGGCGGGGTCCCCAACCACGGTGAACCCGCAGTCGAAGTGCTCCAACAGGGTCTCCACCAGGTCGCGGCGCGCGCCGACGAGGTCTTGGACCTCGTCGATAACGACGTGGAGAAGCCGCTCGTCGCTGTACAGTTCGTCGGCGAGTCCCTGCTCGATGGCCGAGCGCGCACCGTCGATGCGCGCCTCGAACGACCTGTCCCGCCAGTCTTCGATCGCGTCGACCTCTAGCAGGATCTCCAGGGCCCACGAGTCGAAGGTCCGCGCGCGGATGAAACGGGCGGCCTCACCATGCAGAGAGAGCCGGTCGGACAGCTCCCGGACGGCGGCTCGGGAGAAGGTCAGGACGAGGATCTCTCCGGCGCTCAGCTCCTCCTCGTCGACGAGGCGGTTCAGCCGGCGGATTAGAGCGTGGGTCTTGCCTGCACCGGCGCCGGCGGTGACCAGCACGCGGGCATCCGCCGGCTGATCGACCACCAGGCGCTGCTCGGGGGTCAGGTCCGGAGTGTCGCTCACTGCTTCTTCCACAGGTGCTCGAACTCGGTGAAGGCCAGCTGCATGTCGTAGTTGGCGATGTTGTCGCGGACGTCGAGGATCCGGCAGGTCTCCTTGCCGCCGTTCTTCGGGCCGCGCAGCCCTCGGCCGATCATCTGCTGGTAGATGTTCGGGCTGTAGGTCGGACGGGCGATCATGACGGTCCGGGTGGCGGGCGCGTCGAAACCCTGGGCCAGGACGCCGTAGTTGGTGATGACCCGGATCCTTCCGGCCTTGTAGTTGGCGATGATCGCTCGACGCTCGCCCTCCGGGGTAGAGGAGTCGATCGCCGCCGCAGAGATCCCGCGGCCGTTGAGCCGCGCCGCCATGACCTTCGCATGGTCGACGGAGGTGGCGAACAGGAGGATCGACCCGTCGTCCGGAAGCTCCTCGATGGCGTCGAGCAGCATTTCCGTACGATCGTGGTCCTCGGCCAGGCGTTGCTCGGCGGAGGCAGGAAGGCGACCGCCGATGCTGCGCACGTCCTTGAGCTCCCAATCGGTCAGGCTGATCGTCGAACCGTTGAGCTCGCGATGCTCGACCCTCGCCAAGACGCCCAGCTCCTGAAGCTCTGCGTAGGGGTCGTCGGTGTCGAAGATCCCCTCGTCGAGACGAACGCCTCCGTACCTGTTGACGAGATGGACGGTCTCCTTCTCATTGAAGTTGCGGAAGGGCGTCGCGGTGAGACCGATCAACGGACGCTCACTGCCACGGGGCCGGATGCCGAGCAGGTCGAGTAGCCGGGTGTACCTGGGGGTCGTCGAGGTGTGGGCCTCGTCCACGAGCAAAAGCGCCGGGTCGCGGAGCCAGGAGTAGGCCTCAGTGTCGAGGACCGACTCCAGCTTCGCGTCTGTGGCCACGACAAGGTGAGCGTTCTCCGGCACCGCCGCTGCCTGGTTGTCGCCCCACAGTCGGCTGATGGTCAGGGGTTCCTCGGGGCCGACCTTCTCCCAGACGAAGGTCCAGCTCTGCACGGCCTGTTCGCACAGCTCCCCTGATTGCGCGATCCACAGGACGGGCCGCCCACCGAGCCCCCGCTCCTTGGCGACCCGGATGACGGCCTCGGCCGCGACCCGGGTCTTCCCGGCGCCGGTCGGCAGGCAGAGCATCGCCTTGGGCGCCTTGTAGCGGGTGAGCAGGTCGAACATGTTGCCGGCCAATCGCTCCTGGTACGGGTGAAGCCGCGGGAAGGCCGACGGGCCGCTGACGGTGACGACGGGGTCCGGACGCTGAACCTTGGCGCCGGCGAAGGAGTGCGGCAACCCCAACTCGTTGACGAGCTGGACCGACCGGTTGTCGCCGCGGAAGGTGGCCGCCGCTTCGGGCAGGTCGGCGGCGAGATCCTTGGCATGGTGACGGAGGATCCCGTCACCGTGTGCGTCGAGGGCAAGCTGGGCGATACGGAGCGCGTCCGGGCTCCGCCCGGTGAAGCTCTCCTCACTCTCGGCGAGTCCTTCGGGGAGTCCGCGGCGAAGAGCGTCCTCGGTCAAGAGAAGGAGGATCTTCTCCGGAAGATCATCCACCTCGCGGATTCTGCGCATCCGCTCGTTGTTCCGCTGCTGCTCGCGGCGTTCCAGGATCGAACGGCATCCGGCGGCGCCGAGACCGAGCCGCAGCACACGGTCGATCTCGGTGAGGGCCGCGAGATCGTTCTCGGGATCGAGGACGAGGACGTCTCCTCCGTGAAGGACCGACCTGATCGGCTTGCGTCGGGCTCCGTTCGGGGTCCGGGTGATCTCCTCCAACTCGGTGCAGCGCAGCAGCGAGACGCCGTCGACTTGGTTGCGATGGGAGATCCTGAGGTGCGGGAACTCGTGGACGATCGGTACGGCGTCGACACCGGACACGAAGCGCAGGTCCCGTTCGATCACCGCGTCGGGAGAGACCATGCCCCAGGCGTCGCGCATCTGTTCCGCGGCGGTCGCCGTCGGGGCCAAGAGGGCGGGGACGCCCTCTCGGACCAGTTCGTCGTACTCGTTCCTCCGGGCGGTGACGGCGATCTCGTCAGGGCCCAGTTCGGTCTTCCATTCGCTCCCCACACGGCAGCGAAGGTTCGACTCCTCGGGAAAGTCGACTCCGGCATCCAGGATGAGGGCGTAGACCTTGCCGGCGAAGGTGTCATCGGTCGTCCCCTCCGCCTCCTTCGACAATCCCATCCAGACCGATGGTGGAAGGTCGGCGAGGGACGCGGGCAGCTTCAGGGCCTCGGCGATCTGAGTGGAGACCCGAGCCACCGGCAGCAGATCGGCGTGAGAGTGCAGGAGCGGTGAGACACAACGCATGACCGGCAGCAGGCCGCGCGAAGTCTGAAGGTATCCGTGCTTGCGGGCCATCCACCGCAGCGGAGACATGATGATCGTCTGTGTGTTCTGGTCCCGGCCCTGCGTCATGCGCCACGTGGAGACCAGGTCACTCGGCGGCAGCGCCTCCAGGAACGCGGCGCGTCCCTGGGGGGACAGCTCGGTGACGAAATGGAGCGGGCCGGCGGGATTGGATCCCTCGAAACGCATCGTCTTCAGCATCGGCCGCGACGCGCTGGGCGGCAGCTTCTTGCAGTACCGCGCATGGAAGTACTCCCGGTACTCCTCGAACCAGGGCTCGGCGGACGGGTCGACCCGACCCACGGGCCCTTCCAGAAGACCCGTCTCGCGCAGCACCGTACGGTCGTCGACGTGGTAGCGCATGTCGGCGCTGAGCGCGGCGTCTCGCGATTCGTCCCCGGGCACGATCTTCGGTGGCATCAGGCAGGCTGAAAGCAGGCGGAACGGACCGGCGACGGTCTTCACCTTGAGCTGTCTCGGACCGTCGATCCCGTTCTTGCGCAGAGCGGCCAGTGCGTTCGCAGGGCCGGCCATCCTGGCCAGCTCCCAGAAGGCGGCCCAATCCCGGTCCGTGTAGGAGAGGAACCCGCGCTGGACGACCGACGCGAACCGGCCGGCGGCGTCGGCCTCGTGGATGCCCAAGGCGTCGAGGGCGCGCGTGATGCCGGGTGCATCGACGACGCGTGGGTCCACATAGACGATGGTGTCGGCGAGTCGATCTCCCGGGCTCCGGCGGAAGAGCGTCGAAGCAGGTGCCGCGTGTTCGCCGGCCTCGGTCAGCACGATCTTCGCCTTGCGGGCCTGGTCATATATACCGAGGGCCTTGGTGCGCTCCTCGCGTTTGGTCAGCTCGTCGGCGGTGCGCTTCATGTCGGCGGCGATCATGATGGCCCGCGCCGAGGATTCCGGTGAGCCATCGGAGACGAGGGCCTCGAGCCACTCTCGTACGTTCGCCGGTTCGGTGTGCGCGGTGGCGAGGATCCGTTCGGCGCTCTGCCGTCGATGCGGAGTCCGCTCGATCGAGTGATGGCACCAACCGCTCGGCCGGTTCTCATGGTCCCGCCAGATCTGGAGCCACTGCTCCTTCAAGCCGGCCGGGTGCAGCCTCACCTCGGCCGGAGTGCCGAGTCTGCCGTCCTGGTCGGGCAGCGTCGGACGGACCGCGGCGAATGCCCAGATCTGCATGACGAGGTCGCGAGCGGCCCAGACAGGTTCCTCACGGCCTCGCGCCGGCACGAAGTCGAAGTAGGCGGTGGGATCGTCGGCTGTGGACAGCCGGGCGAAGGACTCGACCACCAGGTCGGCCGCGCTCATGATCAGCTCCTCGTTGAACCGGTTCCCCTGGTAGAGGTTCTGCCGGTCCTCGGAGGTCTTCCACGGCGCGTTGAGGATGCCGCGCAGCGTGGTGGTGTAGTTGGTCGGAAAGTAGGCCCAGAACTGGCCTCGGGTCTGCGAACGCGTCCCGGCCAAGGGAACCGCCCAGCTGATGTCGATCTCGGGGCGGTTGTGAAGCTCGCCGGCTTCGCCGACGGCCTCCGCGGACGGCTCATGGACCCGGGTGAAGACCCTCCACCTCTCCTCCTCCCGCTTCGAGCCCTTCCGATGGATCAGTGTGTGCTCGTCGCCGTTCAACGTGCGGGTGAGGGATCGGGCCATGCCGTCCCGCCGATCCTGCAGTGCGACCTCTCCGACATGAGGGGAGAAGAGGAGGAACTCGGGAGGGAAAGTGATGAGGTCTCGGCCGAGCCTTGTGCTCACCCCCTTCTTCAGGGGAAGGCGCACTACGGTGGTGGCCCAGCCGAGCAGTTCTGCGAGGACGTCGTCGGCTGCGACGGCGCGCTCCCGGTGGAGTGGCTGCGCCATCCGCAGGACGGGGATGTCGGTCAGATCGGCGGAGGGGCGCACCGACTTGATCTGCTCGGCCGACCATTCTCGGTCGAAGCCGAAGCTCCGGCCGTCCTCCCGGCTGAAGAACTCAGGTGTGTCGGTCACGCTCAGCACGCTCTTGACGCCGACGCCGAATCGGCCTATCTGGCCGCCGCGCTTCTTCGAGACGCCCATCCGCAGAATGGTCTCGGCACCCTCGGGGGTAACCGGATCACCCTCGTTCGCGCAGTAGAGGTGGGTGTCGGTGAGTACCACCCAGATCTTTCCCCCGGGATGGTCGCGCAGTTCATCGGCGCCGTTCTGTACCAGTTCGTAGACCTGGCGGTCGCCATAACCGCCTTCCCGGATCCGGCGCTCGCTGCTCGCGTCCTCCTGGATTCGCTTTCCGTCGGTCTCATAGATCTTGAGATTCAGGTTGGACTGGTCGACAACGACGTCCAGCACGGTTCGATGCTCGAAGGAGGCCTGCGGGGGGATGGTCATGCGGGTCATACTCCCTTGCCCGTGGGATGAAGCGGGTTCGGCACGAACATCAATGCCGTGGTGTCCTCGTTCGCCTGCACCGGCCCGGTGGTGTCGGAGGCGAATCGGGTCTTGGAATCGTCGGACGGTCCATGAGGCCGTGAACCGCTTAATGCGAGAACGGAAGGCTCAGTGAAGAAGGCATGGCTTCGCCCGGGAAGGTACGAGAGTCCCGTTCCGAACGTCCGCCCCCGGGGCCAGTGGGAAAACCATTGCAGACAGGGCTTCGTGCCGCAAGTAGTTTCGTCCGTTTTTCTCGGTGGAGGGTCTATTGTCTCGGCGGGTTACGGCAAATAGGTACAAATCCCCCATTTATCGTGGTGGAGGGTTCGGGCATGGGAGGCTCACGATGGGGGTCCTGTGCGCAAAGGACGAGTGTCTCCCCAGATGGCGTCAAGGCCTGTTTGACGTAGACTCGCCACCGTCAAACGCTGCCGTGAAGGAGGATGCGGGTGGACGACGAGCCCGAGAAGTTCGGGGCATGGCTCGGCCGGCAACTACGTCGTAAGGGCATGAGCCAGGTCGAGCTGGCCACGGCGCTCGACGTCACCCGAGCCGCGGTGTCGGCCTGGATCACCGGCCGTGCGACGCCACGGCCGGACAAGATGCAGCAGATCGAGGACATCCTCAACCTGGCCGCCGGATCCACCTCGACCCGGAGCGAGGCTCCCGACTCGACAGGGGCGGTCAGTTGGTCGCATCGCCCGGCACCCCAGGACGGCGGACGGGAGCTCGGCAACGCCGCGGCGTTCGCGTTCGACTCGGACCTGGCAGTTCTCGCGCGCGAGGCCACCCAGAACAGTCTCGACGAGCGGCACGACCCGACGGAACCTGTCCGCGTCAGATTCGTTCTGCACGAGCTGACCGGGGAACGCACCCGGAGCTTCCTGGAAGCCGTGCAATGGAACGCGCTGCGTCCACATCTGGACGCCGCCGCGAAGACGGGTCAGAAGGTCGGCCGGGTCCTAGCCGACGGACTACGGGACCTCCGTGAGACCGAACGACTCCTTCTGCTCCGGATCGACGATTACAACGCGGCAGGGTTGACCGGGCCGGAGTACGACGATGGACGGTTCGCCGCCGTCGTTCGCCGTCAGCTCGACAGCTTCAAGCAGGGGGCTTCCGCTGGAGGGTCATTCGGGCTGGGCAAGGCGACTCTGTGGGCTGCAAGCCGATTCGGTCTCGTCCTCATGCACAGCACGCTCTCGGAGGAGTTCGAGGGACGTACCGTCCGAAGACTCATCGGCCGGCTCGACCTGCCCTGGCGAGAGATCGGGGACCGGCAGTACGCCGGACCCGCCTGGTTGGGGGAGAAAGATCCTGAGAGACCTGGAGCCGCCCGCTCCTGGTGGGCGGACGAGGAGACGGTGGAACGTCTCCATCTGCGTCGCGAGAGCGGCGGTCCCGGGACCTCTTTCCTCGTCGTCGGAGTGCACGATGCCAATGATGAGCGCAACGGACTTTCCGAAATGCATGAGGCGCTCGTGCGGAGTCTCGCCGACAACTTCTGGGCCTCCATGGTGCGGGGGGCCGATGTCCCCGCGCGTCTCACGGCCTCGGTGGAGGCGTTGCGCGACGGCGAGGTGGTGGTACCCGAGAAGGCGGTAGATCCCCACCAGTTCCATCCCGAGCGGTCTCGGGCCGTTCGGTCCTACTACGACGGCACGACCGTGGATGCGCTCGACAGGGAGATCGACGTCGTGCGCAAGAAGGTCGTCCTGTCGATCCCGCGTAGGAAGGGCGATCCGAGATCCGAGCCCGTCGAGCACGAGGCGGTGCTGTTGGTGACCCCCTCGGCCGGGACGACCGGGACCGACCGGCTGGTGGCCATGCGGGGCACGATGATGGCCGTGTACGACCGAAAGGTCTCCGGTGTGCCCGTCGGAGCCCGGCCTTTCCAGGCCGTTCTTCTCGCGGGGTCGGCGACGGGTGCGCAGGACGAAGCCGCCGTTGAGGCCGAGGCCTTCCTGCGAGCCGCCGAGCCACCGGAGCACAATGACTGGAGAGTGACAGACGACCTCCGAGTCCTCTATGTGAGGGGAGTCGTCGGCAGCGTCGAGAACTTCATGAAGAATGCCCGCGCGCGCGTTCGGGAGACGGTGAAACCGGTCTCGAAGCCGCTGAAGCCGGGCGAGTCGCCTCTCAGTCCGGCGCTGGAAGATCCTCGGCCGGAACGGAGGAAAGCCGCGGCAACAGGCTTCCCGACCATCAGAAGCGCGCGTGGAACCGTGCAGGACGGCGCATGGAACCTCCGAGTGGACGTCAGGTTGCCGGAACGCGAGGATCCCTGGGTACTCGAACCGGTATTGCGTTTCCTCGTACGTTCGGGCAGCCCGATCACAGGATCGTGGGCGGAGATCCGTCCCGAGGCCGGCTGTTCCCTCACGGAGTCGGGACATCTGCGCTTCGATATCGGTGTTCGTTCGGCGAGCTTCACCGCGGTCAGCGACGTCGCGAGCCATCCGGTGGACGCACGCATGACCCGGGTCGAAGTCGATCTCGCTCGGGCGAAGGAGAAGGCGTGATGAGGCTCTTCCCCTATCCGACGCCTTTGGGCGAGACCACGCTCGACGTGGACCAGGTGTGGCTGGACGACGTCGAACTCCCTGCCACGAAGATCAATCGGGATGACCGCATCATCGCCCTGAACGAGGTCTCTCGCGTGGGCTGGAGCACCGCGCGCCTCGGTGTGCGGCTCACGGTCCCGGGTCGGGAGCTGAGCGAAGGGCCTTGGACGGACCTGCGCTGCCTCGTCGTCATCACGGACCGCAGAACCTACCGGAGGGGCGGGACGATGCTGCGCCGGGCCGCCGCCGGTGACTCGTGGACCGGTGAGGTGCTCGTTCACCGGGACCTCCATTCCACGCGGGCCACCCTGACGGCGCAGGTCGTCGCCACCCACGATGAGGTCGCGGGCCGCCTCATCGCGACAACCGAGCAGGCGTGGACCCTCGATCTCGAGTCCGCCGCCCCCGAACGCGCCCGCCTCGTCCAGGAGGTCTGGGAGGACTTCGCCGACCCGTCGCGCTCCCATCTCCATCCGTTCAAGGGCGATCCCTGGACCATCGACGCGACGGGCGCCGAGCCGGTCGTCTACCTCAACCGGGCGTTCGAAGGACTCGAGGTCCTGCTCACCGGAGGTCGCGCGGAGGACGAGGTCACTCGGAAGGTGGTCGCGGCGCAGTTGGGCGCCGACATCTGGGGAATGCTCTTCCATGTCGCAGCCGCCGGGCTCAGGGAGGTCGACGGTCAGCGTGAGTGGGCGCACGAATGGCACCGGCGGGTCGTTGAGGAGATGCTTCCCGATGCCTTCCCGGACCGGAGCCCCGACGACGCGCTGACCGAGATCCTCGAACGGCGCCACGAGGCGTCCGGTGCGGCGGACCTGCACCGCAGGGTGTTGCGTTCCGCGCTTAAGCGAGCCAGTCTCCCGAGGGTCCTCGGCGAACAGGTCCGCGCGTTGCTGCGATCCGGTGAGGAGGACTGATGGAGAGCCTGCCCGAGTACTGCGCGGACCTATCGAACGAGGTCGCCGAGCGTCACCTGACGGTGGAGTTCCTCAAGAGGAACGAGGACCTGCCGGTGAGCGCTTTGGACGCCTCCTCCGTCCCCCTGGGACGAGAACGGCGCTGGGAGACCACTTCCCTCCGACGATTGTGCGACGAGGCGATGAAGCGGTTCGCCGACGACATACCGGCGGCGGACGCGTGGATGGCGCCGCGACTGCACGCGACCTTGCGCCTCACCCGCTCGGAGGCGGCGAATGCCGGTCTGTGGAACCACCTCGCTCTTCGGGTCGCTCCGGACTATGTCTTTTGGCGGCACCCCGGACGGACGTCCGGCGAGAACGCGGGAGTGACCAGTCGGGAGCGTTTCAGTGGACCCTCGAGCCGCCAGGCGTTCGCCCGCCTCTGGTGGGCCGCCGAGATGTTCCGAGACGGCTACGACTACGAGCCGGTCGTGACGGCCTGCAGGTCGCAGGACATCACGAACACGTTTCTCAAAGTCGAGATCATTCGGCACCGTCCGACCGCCCAGGCGATCCTCCGTCTGGTCGGGGACGGCACCGCCAAGACCAGTGACGAGCTCAACGCGCTCAGTAAGGTGTTGAACGCGGCCGGCATGACCTTGGTGTACGAGGCGCTCGCGCCCGACGCCCCACCGGACGTCGAGGCCTACCGCGCATGGATCGAGGACCGTGAGAGCGCGAACATCCCCTGGGACACACTTCCGGACGGGCCCGACGACGGACGAGCGCCGTTGAGCGCCGTCAACACGCTGGTCCCGCTCTTCCGGCGGTTGTTCGAGGAACGTCCCGGCGCCGGGAAGCCGTCAGGCACCCTCGCCTGCTGAGGGGCCGGGACCCTCCCATTTCCGGAGTTTCCCGAGTTGTTCCTCGGAAGGAGGGTTCCAGCCGAGGGCGGCGCAGATCAGGTGCATTCCCAGGCGGGGAGGTACCGCGTTCCCGATCTGCTGGCCGACGTCCTTTCCGCTCCATGGATAGTTGGTGGGGAACGTCTGTAGACGACCGGCCTCAGAGGACGTCAACTTGCGCCACTCGCCTCCGTCGGCCGGGTGGAGGCGGTTACGGAAGACCTTTCCCGTGACTGTGGCCGATGGTTCATGAGAATGGCGCCTGCCCCGGGCCTTGGGGTCCCCGCCGGTGCCGTAGTTGGAGACCACGTAGAACCCTTCCCGCTCGTCGAGGACATCGGACATCCTCACCCAAGGGGCCAGACGTGCGGGTCCGGAGTCCCGTGGCGCGTCCTTCTTGTAGGGCCGGTGGGTCGGGTCGGGAAGGGCGACCACCTCGTCGCCGAGCCTGGCGATCAACACCGCTCGACGCCGGGTCTGCGGTACTCCGAACTCCTCGGTGCGAAGAATTCCCACATCCGTCTTGTATCCGAGTGAGTACAGAACCCCCTCATATGCCTTCCACACAGGAAGTACGGCGGGGACCTGCTCAAGTACGATCGCCTGGTAAGGACGATCGTCGTAGAAGGCCTTCAGCGCCCATCGCAGTGGTTCGAGAACGAGGCCGGTACGCTCGTCACTCAGCTTCTTGAGATCGTCCTCGATCGACTCGCGACTTTCTCTTTTCTGCATGCGGTCGATGAACTTCAGAACATCGTCCAGTGCCTTTCTGCCGGCGCCGTTGCCCGCCACCGTGAACGTCTGGCACGGCGGCCCGCCCGCCAGGACATTGGCGTCGGGAAAATGATCGGGATCGAACTCGCGGACATCCCCCTGCTTGGTCGCGAGTCCGGCGGCGTCGCGGGTGGCGCACGCCGCAGGGTCGATCTCAACGCCGATCGAGGCGACGTCAAGCCCGGCTGCGGCCACGTCGAGGCCACCGGGACCGGCGAAGAGATCCACGATCTTGACTGTGGCGGGAAGCACATACTCTCCAGGAGGGGACGGGGTCGCTTCGCCGCTCGGCATCCGAAACGGGTCGTGCGGCAGGGGTGGTAGCTTATCGCAACATCCCCCTCGTGGAATGTCTTCCTAAACCTCAGGGGCGATTCGTCTTAAATGGCGAATCGCCCCTGAAGGCAGGAATATGTTAGACGGTCATAGCCGGACCTGCAGGGCGGCTGCGATTTTCTCGCCGATGGCACGGGCCACTGGTGGCGGGAAAGCATTACCCACCATTCGGTACCGCGCCGTCTTTCGGCCTGAGAATTTCCAGGTGTCCGGGAACCCCTGAAGCGATGCCACCTGCTCGATCGTCAGGCGCGGCATCGTTGAGCGATCGTCGGTGTCGAAGGGGAAGTCGGGTCCAGGCGGCTTGTCTCCGAGGGAAGCGCCGTTCACGCCGAGCCGCGCCCAGCTCCTCTTCGATCGAGAGGGGCCGAGGTCGGCTCCGCCGTGCTTGTCGGACCCGCCGACGATCGTCGGTGCTACCTCGGCGGCCGTCTTCGCCCAGTCCGCGGCATGGGGCCAGCCGTCGGCGGCCATGGACGGGAGCAGAACGTCCGCGACCGTCGGAGGCGGCCCCTGCGATCCGGGCCAGGTGAAACGCGAGAACTCCTCCGGGCGCATGGCGACGAGAACGCTGCTCTGACGCCTCTGCGGTACGCCGAAGTCCTGGGCGTCCAGAACCTGCCAGTCGAAGCTGTAGCCGAGATGGCTCAGGTGCTGGGCGATGTTCTCCCTGTTGGGAGCGAACTCCGCCTTCGTCAGAAGCGCGGCGGTGTTCTCGATCATG
Source organism: Actinocorallia aurea (assembly GCF_054783995.1). Classification (NCBI taxonomy): domain Bacteria; kingdom Bacillati; phylum Actinomycetota; class Actinomycetes; order Streptosporangiales; family Thermomonosporaceae; genus Actinocorallia; species Actinocorallia aurea. Next base: position 724,428 of record NZ_BAAGPQ010000002.1, on the reverse strand, counting down.
ATGGCGCGGGGAAGCACCTCGTAGGCCATGTAGATCGCCGCCTCGAGAAGGTCCCGGGGGTCTCGGGAACCCGCCTGGGGACCGGCCACACTGTAGGGCGAGCAGGGCACCCCCCCGGAGAGCAGATCGACGTCCAGGGCATTCGGGTACGTCTCGGCGGTGAACTCCCGCAGATCCGCGTTCTGCACGTGCCATTCCGGCCGATTCAGCAGGAGCGTCTCACAGCAGATCGGCTTGTTGTCGATCAGAAGCACAGGATCGAACCCTGCCTGCTCCAAGCCGAGCGCCTGCCCGCCGGCACCCGCACAGATCTCCACGCTCGTGAACCGCTTCACGAATGCCCTCCTCGTGATCGATCGACAGCCCCTTATGAGAGTGCCAGAAGCCGTAGATTGGTTCCATGCCGGCAGAACGACCCACGCAGGCGGCCAATCCGGGCGTCCGCAGGAGCATGCAGTCCAACAAGGGCCGCGATACCAAGCCCGAGTTGGCGCTACGACGGGCCGTCCACGCGATGGGCCTCCGCTACCGGGTCTCGACCCGCCCCATACCGACTCTCCGCCGTACCGCCGACCTCGTCTTCCCCCGAGTCAAGGTCGCCGTCTTCATGGACGGCTGTTTCTGGCACGGCTGCCCAGACCACCACACCAGGTCCGTCACCAACGCCCCCTACTGGTCCGAAAAGGTCGAGACGAACCGCGCCCGCGACGCCGAGACCACCCGAGTTCTCACCGAAGCCGGCTGGACCGTCCTCCGCTTCTGGGAACACGAGGACCCCCAGGAAGCCGCCACCCGAGTCGTCACCACCGTTCGCTCCCTCTATTGAACGATGAACGATCGGTTTGGCCTCGTCACGACGTCGGCACGTGGTGCCGAATCCCTTTCATGGCCTACGAGGGATTCTTCTCGGTAGCAACAGCGATATAGATTGACACGCTTCTAAGATAATCGTTGTCCCGAGGGTGTGTATCGTCATGCACCGCAGTCGCTCGTACGCAGTCGCCGACCACCGGTAATCCGGTCTTGGATCGAATCGTGCCCTTACCGTAGGCACCTCTCCATGCGATCGATCACCCATTGAGGTGTTCCCTCCTACGAGCGACACCATCGAGCGTAGCTGCTTCCGTTCATGGATCCCTGCGTCATGAACGACCATGAGGTTCGGGCGTCCACCGCCGCCCTACGCGAGCGTCCCGCCCAACCTCTCCGAGGATCGTGTCCAGAGAGTGCCATCCCTCCGGGCGAGACCTCGCATCACGTTCGATGGGCGCTTCAAGAATCGACCCCAGAATCTCGCTGGGGGTACGGCGCGATGATCCGGAGGGGCCTACTAGGGCCAAGCATCGAGTGACGTATCGGCGACGTGCTGTTATTTTCTCGCATTTTCGCAGGTCGGAGGGGGTCTCCGCTAGTTGACATTGCCTCAGTGTGTAAAGCAATTTTTGACGCGCCACCCCACCGCCGTCCTCATATGTGAGCCACTGGTCGGGGTGGGTGTTCGTCGCGTGCTGGATGGTGCGTTCCGGGACCGTTCCATAATTACTGACAATGACATGGTTCCTGAATGAAAGTAATGGTTGCGAGTCAGTTCTTTGGTCGGCTAAAGTCATGCCTCGTGACCTTCCCGTGGTGTGCGGTGAAAGTCGTGAAGCATGTCTCGAACTCGGCCATCTATAAGATAGCCGAGCCATATTACGCTGGCCGCCTGCCTGGCGAGAATCTCTCGTCAGCGTCGATGAGAGGTGCGGAAGTGGCTGTTTTCGGCCCTCGTGGGTTTCGTCGTTCAAGTGACGAGATGGACGCCATGGTCCACTTGCTTTCCGCCTCGCATGTGCCCTACGAGGAGCAGGCCGGAGCCTTGGAGGAAGGTTTCGAAAAGCTCCTTACGTGCGGCTCTGTCGCCGTTAAGCGCGACGATATGTGGTGGAGGGGGAATAAACCTTTCCTGGTCAAGGGCCATGGTGGCAGTCATATCGACAGTCACCGTGTCAATCCCTCGTCGATCTCCGGTGTCAGTGAAATACTGCTCGCCTGCAGGTTCCATTCTGACGCACGTGAGTACGCGGCGACCAACCCCTGCATCCTCGGCCTCATCGACCTTGCCGACGTTGTCACGTTGTCCCGTTCGACCGGCTCTCTGAGTGCCTGGCTCGGATCCAACCTCCGCGGTCTCTGAGGTCGCTCGCCGAACAGGATGCGCAGCGGGTGCAGAAGGGTGTGGACTCGCCGTTCCCGCTATTGGCCTCGTTGAGCGTGGAGTCGGTGCGCCCTGCGTTCGAGGTGGGGCTCAGTCGGCTTCCGACTGAGCCCCATCGGATGCGGCCCCGTTCTTCGGGCGAGGCCTTCTTGGGCAGAAAGGTTGGAGCGGCGCACCTCTCACCCGGCTGTAAGGGCCTCTGATGGAATGTGCGTTGGAAGCGCGCCGGCATCTGATGCTGGTGGCCAGGGCCAAGAGCGCTTCGCGGATCTCCTGCCGGATGCGCAGGCGGCGGAACCAGTGGAGCGGCGCGGATCGTGCGCTCGATAACGTAGCTAGTGCGCTGACCGGAAACGTTCACCGGGTTGGGTGACACGCCGTCGGGCTTGCCGGGTTCGGGCGGGTTCTGCTTCCAGACTCGATCCCGAAGGGATCGAGTCTGGGGAGGTGGCGGGTGTCGGAGCCGGTGAGGGCCCGGCGGCTGGACGATCACGAGGGGCAGTACCTGCAGCGGATCGTGCGGCGGGGCAAGCACGGATCGATCAAGGTCCGGCGGGCGTTGATCATCATGGCGTCGTCGTCCGGGACCCCTGCCCCGGCGATCGCCCGGCTGGTCGCGGCCGATGAGGACACGGTCCGGGATGTCATCCACGCCTTCAACGAACGGGGGCTCGCGTCACTGGACCCTAGCTGGGCGGGAGGCCGTCCCCGCCTGCTGACCAGCGACGACGAGGCGTTCGTCATCGCGACGGCCAAGACCCGCCCGGCGAAGCTGGGGCGCCCGTTCACGCACTGGAGCATCCGCAAACTCGCCGACCACCTGGCCTGCGACCCCGTCCGGCCGATGCGGATCGGGCGGGAACGGCTGCGTCTGCTGCTGCACGAGCACAAGATCTCCTTCCAGCGGACGAGGACGTGGAAGGAATCGAAGGACCCCGACAAGGACTCCAAGCTAGACCGGATCGAGCACGTCACCACCCACTTCCCCGATCGGTGCTTCGCGTTCGACCAGTTCGGGCCTTTGTCGATCCGGCCCTGCCACGGCGCCGCCTGGGCTCCGGAGGGCAAGCCCGACCGGCTGCCGGCGACCTACCATCGCACCCACGGCATCCGGTACTTCCACGGCTGCTACTCCCTCGCAGACGACCAGCTCTGGGGCGTCAACCGCGAGCGCAAGGGCGGGAAGAACACCCTCGCCGCGCTGAAGACGATCCGGGCCCGCAAACCCGACGGCGCACCCATCTACGTGATCATGGACAACCTGTCGGCCAACAAGACCCCTGCCATCCGCGCCTGGGCCCGAAAACACAAGGTCGGACTCTGCTTCACCCCCACCAGCGCCTCCTGGGCCAACCCCATCGAAGCCCAGTTCGGACCCCTGCGGAACTTCGTCATGGGCAACAGCGACCACCCCAACCACACCGTCCTGGCCCGGAAACTCCAGGACTACCTGCGCTGGCGCAACACCCACGCCCGCCACCCCGACATCCTGGCCGCCCAACGACGCGAACGCGCCCGCATCCGCAGCGAACGCCAGCAACGCTGGGGCCGACCACGCGGCAAAGCCGCGTGATCAACCCCGGCAAACCTTCCCGGTCAGCGCACTAGCCTCGATCTTCGTGTGATCGGTCAACCCCTCCGGCGAAAGCCCGAGGTCAGGGCATCGGCGAGAGGGCGGGTAAGGCCGACCGATCACAGGCCGTCCTGTCGTTGGCCCACAGGCCTGGGAAGAAGTGTCCGCGCTCGTGGGCTTCCGGAGGGATCGTCGTGGGTGTACTTGCAGGCGACGCTTGTGTTGCAGATGGCCAAGTCCCTTGCACGGCCGTCGGCTGAGTCGAAAACGCGCTGCACTTGACCTCGACAAGCTTCCCGAAACAGTCCTTCTCGATCTTGTGGAGCTGGTCCCGGCGTCAACTGCCGGTGCGTTCCCAGCCGAAGATCATGTCTCAGGTGCTGGACGGTAGCCGGCGCTGGCCACGGTCAGGTCTGCTGCTTCGGCTTGACCCGCTGAAGCCTGAAGCGCACCCCGGCGTGATCCCCACGACTGGATAGACCCGTCGCATGTCTGCCCGTCCGGGTGTCGAGCTCTCCGAGGTCACCTTCCGTCACTTCAAGATCGTCGTGCTGGCCGTGACGGGGGCGCGTGAGGGTGGTGTACGTCTCTGATCGATCGTTTCACAAGTCTTGACGCAGATGGCTTGGGAGCATGATGCTCTTATCTGTGAATAGTTTCTCATTTGGACCTGTGCAGGGCGTCAGTGATGTCGTCGGCGCGGCCGAGGGCGTTGCGTTTCTTGGGCCGCACGGGACGTTCACGCATCAGGCTGTGCTTGCCGATCCGGTGTTGGCCGACGGGCGGCATTTGCCGGTTTCGACGTCGGCAGGGGTGGTCGAGGCGGTGCGTGCGGGGGTGGCGCGGTATGGGGTGTTGGCTTGGGAGAACTCGGTGGCAGGCCTGGTCGGCTCGACCCTCGATCTGCTTGCCACGCCGCCTGACGCTCATGAGCCGGTGTGGATCGGGCGGGCCCTTGAGCTGCCCGTCACGTTCTCTCTTTGGGGGTGGGGAGGGACGCCGCTTGAGGAGATCTCCGTCGTTGCCTCGCATAGCCATGCGCTCGCGCAGTGCGAGGGGTGGTTGCGGGGCACGCTGCCCGGGGCCGCGATGCTCGCCACTCACTCGACTGTCGCCGCGCGGGGGACGGCTGCGGCGGATTCCACTCGGCGAACCGCGGCGATCGGGGCGCCCGGGACGGTCGTGCCAGACGGGTTGGAGATCCTTGCTGACGGGATAGCGGACGAGGCTGCGGCGAGTACTCGGTTTGTGGTGTTGAGTCGGACTGCGCCGGTGCGGGGGGAGGGTGGGGAGCGGACGCTGCTTGCCTGTTTTCAGCCGTTGAACAGGCCTGGGTCGTTGTTGCCGATCCTTGAGCCGTTCGCTCGGGAGGGAATCGACCTGCTGCATATCGAGTCCCGGCCTACGCGGAGGAAGCTCGGGGATTACTACTTTCTGTTGGAGGTCGCGGCCGGGCCGGCGCGGCTGGCCGGGGTGCTCGGGACGCTCGCCGCGGCGGGAATGCGGGTGCGGGTGCTCGGGACGCTGCCGGGAACCTTGGCGGCGGCATGACGGCCGTGGCGTCGCAGGAGAGCGTGCGGCGTCAGGGGCGGGCGCTGCTGGCCGTCGCCTGTGTCGGGTTGTTCGTCACCCAGCTCGATCTGACGGTCGTGAATGTGGCCGTCACGGCGGTTCGGGAGGATCTGGGGGCGTCCCTTCCCGTGGCCACGTGGGTGGTGGCGGCCTACTTCGTCACGTTCGCGGCGTTCATGTTGAGTTTTGGGGACATCGGGGATCTGTACGGGCGGCATCGGGTCTTTCTGGGCGGGCTTGCCGCGTTCACGGTCGCGTCCGTTGCCTGTGCGGCTGCGCCTGGGGTCGGGTGGCTGATCGGGGCGCGGGCCGTGCAGGGGGCGGCCGGGGCGGCGGTGCTGGTGTCGTCGCTGGCGTTGATCGTGCACTGGTTTCCGGTGAGGGAGCGGGCTCGGGCCATCGGGTGGTGGTCTGCGGTCGCCGGGCTGTCGATGGTGGTCGGGCCGGTGGTCGGCGGGCTGCTCGTCGACGGGTTCGGGTGGCGGTCGGTGTTCTGGATCAATCTGCCGATCGGCGCTGTGGGCCTGGTGGCCGGGTATCGGGTGCTGCCGCGGGTGCCGGGTGGGCGGGACCGGCGGGTCGACTGGGGCGGGCAGGTACTCGCGGTGGCCGTGGTCGCGGCGCTGGCCTGGGCGCTGGAGACGGGCTGGCGCACGCCCGCTGCTTGGGGTGCGTTTGCCGGGGCGCTTGCCGGGCTTGCTCTGTTCGTACGGATCGAGGGGCGCGCTCGGCATCCGCTCGTGCCGTTGGACCTGTTCCGGTCGGTGCCCTTTGCCGGAGCGAACGGGGCGGCGCTGCTGCTGAACGCCGCCACGCTCGGGTTGCTGTTCCTGCTCAGCCTCAAGTACACGGCTCACCTCGACGCCGCCGAGGCCGGGGCGCGGATCGTCCCCTTGTTCGCCGCCTACGCGCTCATCTCGCCGTTCGGCGGGCGCATCGCCGCGCGGCATGGGCCGCGGCTGCCCGCCGCCGGAGGCACGGCCCTCGCAGGGGCTTCCGTGCTGCTCCTCCCGCATGTCGGGATGCTGCCGGGGATCGTGATCCTGGTCGTCGCGGGGCTCGGGATCGGGACGGCGCTGCCCGCGATCGTCACCACGGCCGTTGGGGCGGTGCCGGCTGAGCGGGGCGGGCTCGGGTCGGGGCTGAACAACACGGCGCGGCAGATCGGCGGCACGTTCGGGGTGGCGCTGCTCGGTGGGGTGGCCGCTGCCGAGGGGGTCGGGACGGCGCTGGTGTTCGATGCCGTCGCTTATCTGCTCGCGGCGCTGGTCGCGGTGCTGGCACTGCCGAAGGGAACCTGATGCTGATCCTCGTCTACTGCCTCGACAAGCCCGGGTCGCAGGCGCTGCGGGTCGCCACGCGGCCTGAGCATCTGCGGTACATGATCGCCGCGCGGGATCGGCTGCCCTTTGGGGGGCCGCTGCATGACGATGCGGGGGTCGTCATCGGGTCGGTGTTCGCGTTGGAGGTCGAGAACCCGGCGGACGCCGAGGAGTTCCTCGCCGACGAGCCCTATTACCGGGCCGGGCTGTTCGGCAGCGTGGTGACGCATCCGATGGTGGCGATGGTGCCGGAGGCCTGGCCGGGGAGGCTCGCCGAGGAGCTCGTCAAGGCCGAGCGGGCGGCTCGCGTCTGAGGGCGGACAGGACCGTGGCGGTCAGTTCGGCGGCTACGCGTTCGACGGGCCAGCCGAGGGTGTCCAAAAGATCCACGATGACGCGTTCGTCGAAGAGGGTCTCCCACACCAGCACCGCGTATTCGATGGGCTGGGGGGCGATGTGGCCGGCGGCCCAGAGGGCGCCGAGGACTTCGGCGAGGGTCTCGTGGATGGCGCGGACGAGCGGGTCGCCGTCGTGGAGGCGGTCGAGGAAGCCGCGCCAGGAGCGGATGTGGACGGCGGCGCGGGCCCAGCGGGAACCCTGCTGCACCCACAGGAGGCATACCGCCTCGAAGCGGGCGATGGGGTCGCCCTCGTCGGGGAGGGCGTTCATCTGCTCGATCAGGCCGAGGATGAGTTGCTCGTAGTACGCCTCCAGGGCGCCGCGCACGTCGGGGAAGTGGCGGTAGGCGGTGGCGGGGGAGATGCCCGCTTCGTGGGCGAGTTCGGTGAGGTTGAAGTGCGGGCCGCGGCGCTCGGCGAGCAGGGTCTCGACGGCGGTGAGGAGGGCGCGCCTACTTGCGAGGAAGTCGCTGCGGGTTCTCCGTTTGGAGGTCTCCGGCGCTGGCGACTTGGGCACTCGATCACTCCCGGATCCGGCTACAGGCCCGTAACAGGGGCTTCTTGGAAGCGTAACAGCAGGACCGTTGACCGTCAGGCCCCGCGCATATGACGATCTGAGAAGAATTTCTCAGTTATCTCCCGTGGAGGAGCCCGTGGTCGAGGCCATCACGTTCCATGACGCCCAAAGTACTTTCGTCACCCTCGGTGAGATCCATGCCGCCGCCCAACGCACGCTGGACGCGTCGGTCTGGGACTTCCTGGAGGGGGGCGCCGGCGCCGAGTGGACGCTCGCCGCCAACCGGGCCGCCGTGGACACGTGGGCCTTCCGTCCCCGGGTGCTGCGGGGGACCTCGCCGCCCGATCTGTCCACGACCCTGCTGGGCGTCGAGCTCGCCATGCCCGTGCTGGTCGCGCCGTTCGGCGCGGACCGGCTCTTCCATCCCGAAGGCCACCGGGCCGTGACCGCGGCCGTCCAGGAGGCGGGGATCGCCTCGATCGTTCCGGAGGCGGGCTCCTTCAGCCTGGAGGCGCTCGCCAAGGAGGCTCCCGGGGCCGCGCGCTTCTTCCAGCTGCACGCGCTCGGCTCCGACGAGATGTTCCTCGGTCTCGCCGGACGCGCCCGCGACGCCGGATACGAGGCGCTTTGCGTCACCGTCGACTCGCCCGTGGACGGCTGGCGCGAACGCAACAAGACCAACCGCTTCGGGCTCGACACCTCCGCGATGGAGGGCAACCACGCGTCGGCCACCGAGCTGTTCGGGCCGATGCTGCGCAACGACGCGCCCGTCTGGACGTGGGAGCGGCTGGCCGGGCTCGCGCGGCGGGCGGGGATGCCGTTCCTCGCCAAGGGCGTGCTCGTCGGCGAGGACGCGGCCCTGGCCGTCGAGGCCGGAGCCTGCGCGGTGTACGTCTCCAACCACGGCGGCCGCCAGCTCGACGGTGCGCCCGCCACCCTCACCCAGCTCCCTGAGATCGTGCAGGCGGTCGCCGGGCGCGTCCCGGTGATCATCGACGGGGGGTTCCGGCGCGGCACCGACATCCTCAAGGCGCTCGCGCTGGGCGCCGACGCCGTCGCCCTCGGCAGGCCCGTCGCCTACGGGCTGGCCGCGGGCGGGCGGGAAGGCGTCGCCGCCGTCCTCGATCTGCTGCGCCGCGAGATGCGCGCGACGATGACGCTGCTCGGCCGCGCCACCGTCGCCGACCTCGGCCCCGACGCCGTCCAGCGGGCGGAGCGGTGAAGCCGCCGTTCCCGCCCGCCGTCCTCGCCGGGGGCGTGCTGTGGCTCTCCGGCCACGTCGCGCAGCACCCCGACGGCACTTTCAACACCGGCTCGTTCGAAGAGCAGACCGACGCCGTGTTCGCCGCCCTCACCCGCACCCTCGACGCCCACGGGATGGGGCTGCACGACCTCGTCCGCGTCGAGTGCTTCCTCACCGACCCCGCCGACTTCCCCGCCTGGAACGCGGCATTCGCCGCCGCGTTCCCCGACGACCCTCCCGCCCGCACCACCCTGGTGACCGCCCTGGCCCTGCCGGGGCTCCGCATAGAGATCCAAGCAGTCGCCGTTCCATCCCGAGAAAGGTGATCACGCATGACCGTCTCTTCACCTCCCGAGCCCGTCTCCTTCGTCCAGGGGCGCACCGCCTCGCACTTCTCCTCCTACCTCGTCTCGGTGGCTCTGTCGGCCACCTACGAGCTCGGCATCCTCGAAGCCCTGCACGTGGAGGGCGTCTACACCCTCGGCGAATCCGGCGAGGGCCTCGACCCGACCGTCGTCGAGCGGTACATGAACGCGCTCCTGTGGGGCGGCATCGTCGAGATCGACGGGGCCATCGTCCGGCCCGGCCCGCTGTTCGACGACGCCTACGCCGCGCGCGGCTACTTCTACTGGATGGTGCGGGGCTGCGGCACGCTGTTCACCGAGGCGCCCGCGGTGACGCCCGAGACCGGCCGCAGCGGCGAGTTCTACAGCCGCGACATGCGGGCCGTGGCGATCGGCTCCAAGCTGATCGGCGACGGGGACGTGGAGCCGCTGTTCGACCGGCTCCTGGAGGACAAGGCTGCCTCGGTCGTCGCCGACCTCGGCTGCGGTTCCGGGCAGCGGCTGATGCGCGTGGCGGGCGTCCGCCCCGGAACGCGCGGCATCGGGCTGGACATCTCGTCGGCCTCGGTGGAGCTGGCCTCCCAGTCGGTGGCCGCGGCCGGGCTGTCGGACGTGATCTCGGTGCACCGCGCCGACGTGCTCGACCTCGGCGAGATCCCGGGCGCCGAGGACGTCGACGTCATCACCTGCTCCTTCATGGGCCACGACTTCTGGCCGCACGACACCTGCGTGAAGACCCTGCGCGGCCTGCGCGAGACCTTCCCGAACGCGCACACCTTCCTGCTGTGCGACGTGGTGCGCTCGACCGGGCTGCCCGGCGACGGCACCCCGATCTTCACGCTCGGGTTCGAGCTCGTGCACGCGCTCATGGGCGTCTACCTGCCGACCCTGGAGGAGTGGCGCGCGGCGTTCGCCGAGTCGGGCTGGCGCTGCGCGGTCGAGCACGCGGTGCCGAACCCGCCGGGCGGCTACCTGTTCCAGCTGGAGGCGGTGTGAGAGCCGCGGCGTTCCTGCGGCGCCCGTTCGCGGCGCTCTTCGCCGTCGCGCTGCTCACGGCGGGCTGTGGCTCCTCCGACGCCGAAGGCGGGTCCGCGGAGAAGATCAAGGTGGGCATGTTCCTGATCTCCTCGGCGCCGCTGTTCGACCAGATCCAGGCCGGCTTCAAGGAGGGCTTCCTCGCCGAGGCCGGGCTGGAGGCCGACCAGGTCGAGTGGGTGGAGCGCAACGCCGAGGGCAACGCCGGATCGATCCAGACCATCGCGCGGCAGTTCGCCGACAGCGACGTCGCCATGGTCGAGGTGCTCGGCACGCCCGCGGTGCTCGCCCTCGCCAAGCTCAAGCCCGATTTCCCGATCATCGCGGTCGCGATGGGCGATCCCGTCGGCGCGGGCCTGGCGAAGAGCCTGGAGGCCCCCGGCGGCCAGGTCACCGGCAGCATCGACTTCGTGCCCCCGGCCAAGCTCCTCGACCAGATGGTGCAGGTCAAGCCCGCGTTCACGACGCTCGGCACGATCTACAAGCCGTCGAACCCGAACTCCAAGGTGTGGGCCGACCAGCTCAAGGAGGCCGTCGCGGCGCATCCGGGGCTGAAGCTCGTCGAGGCGCCGATCAACGGGTCGGCCGACGTGCCCGCCGCGGCCCGCTCCCTGGAGGGGCGCGCCGACGCGGTGCTCATCGGCCCCGACGCCGACGTGCAGAGCGGCCTGCCCGCCGTGGGCAAGGCCGCGGCTTCGGCCGGCCAGCAGCTCTACCTGGTGGGCGGCGACGTCGAGCAGCCCGGGGTGCTCGCCACGCTCGGGCCCGACTACCCGCAGCTCGGGGTGCTCGGCGGGAAGGTCGCCGCCACGGTCCACCTCGGGACGGCGCCCGGCAAGGTCCCCTTCGCCCAGCCGGGGGAGGTCACCTGGGCGGTCAACCCGCAGACCCTGAAGACCCTCAAGCTGACGCTGCCCGCGGGGGCCGCGCAGTGACCGGAGTACTCCTCGACACCCTGGTGACGGGGCTGCCCCTCGTCATCACCTACGCCGGTGTGTTCGTGCTCTTCCGGGTGCTGCGCGACTTCGACCTCACCGTGGACGGCTCGTTCGTCACCGGTGGGGCGGCGTCCGCGGTCCTGGTGGGGCACGGCATGGCGCCGTCGCTGAGCCTGCCCGCCGCCGCGCTCGCCGGCGCGGCGGCGGGGCTGGTCACCGCGGTGCTCCACCTCACGCTGAAGATCCCGGTGCTGCTGGCCGGGCTGGTGATGTCGCTGGCGCTGTTCAGCGTCAACCTGCGGATCATGGGTGAGCCGGCGCTCAGCCTGGCCGCCGGGCAGGGGCTGCTCGACGGGTTCGGCGACCTCGGCCCCGACGTCCGCGACCTGTGGATCTCCGGTGTGCTGCTCGCGATCGACGTCGCGGTGCTGGGCCTGGCGGCGTACTTCCTGCGCACCGAGGCCGGGCTCGCGCTGCGGGCCACCGGGCTGAACCCGGTGATGGCGCGGGCCCAGGGCGTGGCGCAGGGCGGGGCCGTCGCGGTGACGCTCATGCTCGCCAACGCGCTCGCCGCGCTGGGCGGCGCGCTCGCCGTGCACACGCAGGGGTACCTCGACGTCAACGGCGGCACCGGGACCCTCATCGCGGGGGTCGGCGCGCTGCTGCTCGGCGATCTGATCCTGCGGCCCGAGCCGTCGCGCGTGGTCAAGGCCATGGCCGCGGTGCTGGTCGGGGCGCTCCTCTACCAGTTCGTGCAGGTGATGGCGCTGCGCCTCGGCCTCGCGGCGAGCGACCTGAAGCTCGTCACCGCCGCCACGCTGACGCTGGCGGTCGCCGCTCAGATCCTCACCCGCCGCATCGGCGGGTGGCTGCCCGCGTGGGCCGTGCGCCGGCCGCGCGGCGTCCACCGAGACCCGGGAGAACGCCTTGCTGGAACTCCGTGACATCCGCCTGGTGCACAACCCGGGGACCCCGGGCGAGGTGACGGCGCTGGATGGTCTGTCGCTATATGTCCCGAAGGGGCAGTTCGTGGCCATCGTCGGCAGCAACGGCGCGGGCAAGAGCTCCCTCATCCAGATCATCTCCGGGACGCTCCGCCCCACCTCGGGCACCGTCGTCATCGGCGGGCGGGACGTGACCCGTCAGGGCGACCACCGCCGTGCCCGGCACGTGGCCCGCGTCTTCGACAACCCCCACCTGGGCTCGGTGCCGGAGCTCAGCATCGAGGACAACATGGCGCTGGCGCTGCGGCGGGGCGGGCGCCGGGGGCTGCGGCCCGCGGTGACGAAGGCGCACCGCGCCGTCATGCGCGACCGGCTCGCGATGCTCGGGCTCGGCCTGGAGACCCGCCTGTCGGCGCCCGTCCGCCTGCTGTCGGCGGGCCAGCGGCAGAGCCTCACCATGATCATGGCCGCGCTGACCGCCCCGGAGGTCCTCCTCCTGGACGAGCACCTGGCCGCCCTCGACCCGGGCACCCAGGCCCGCGTCCTGGACCTGACGCTGAGCCTCGCCGCCGACCTGGGCTGCACCACCCTCATGATCACCCACAACATGGACCACGCGAGGACCGTCGGCGACCGCCTGCTGGTCCTCTCCGGGGGCCGCCTGGCCTCCGACCTCACCGCCGAGTCCCGCGGGTCCCTCACGTCCGACGCGCTCACCACCCTCCTCACCGCCGCCTGATCCGTCGGCGGCGGGGAGGGCCCGGCCGGGCGCGCCGGTCAGAGCGGGACGGGCAGGGCTGCCTTGTAGCCCTTGGAGACCGAGCCGGTGACGGTGGCGAGCTGGAGGTCGTGGCCGTCGGAGAAGACGTTGTCGGTGTCCAGGGAGACCTGGGAGAGGTTGGCGATGCTCGCGGAGTAGCCGTCGGTGGCGTAGACGGTGTCGCAGACGGCTTCGGGGAAGGCGAGCTGCGTGGTCTTGACCGGGGTGCCGGGGGCCGTCGCGGACTTGAGCGAGTCGTAGACCTCGAAGTGGATGTGGGGCCAGCGGCCCGAGTAGCAGGCGGGGAAGATGCTGGTGAACCTCACCTTGCCCTTCTTGTCGGCCTCCTGGACGCCGCGGAGGTAGTTCTCGCCGGTGACGCCTTCGGAGTACAGGGAGTAGTTGCCGTCTCGGTCGCAGTGCCAGAGGTAGACGGCGGCGCCCGCGAGCGCCGCGCCGTCGTCGGTGAGGGTGAGCTCGATGGTGAGGGGGACGCCTTCGGCGGTACCGGTCGCGGTGCCGAAGCCGGAGCGGATGTCGCTGCGGACGATGCCGGACCGGGTGAGGACATTGGGGCCGTTGGAGCCGTCGCCCGGGTAGGGGCCCGCGGTCTCGCCCGGGATCTCGCCTTCCGGGGTGGACTCGCCGCCGGGCGGGGGCGCCTGCCCCCCGGGACCGCCGCCCGGCGCCGCCGATGCGGTGGCGGAGGACTTCGCCTCGCCGGAGCAGCCGACGAGGCCGGCGAGGGCCGCTCCGCCGATCAGGCCGAGGACGTCGCGGCGGGCCAGGAGGGTGGACAGGTCGAATGCGAGACCGCGGTCGTGGTCGTCGGTCATGGGGGAGCCTTTCGGGTGGAGGTCGGTCACTGCCATGGAGGATGGCGGCGGTTTGTGAGAGGTCGGTGACGTTCGCACCGGAATTCGCTGAGTCGGGGAGCCTGATCTGGTTGGTCATGGCCGTCCCTGACGGAAGCCAGAGGGCGGAAATCCCTCATGCGGGACTGAGGCATGGCCACACGTGGCGAGGATGAAGGCTGAGGCCGCGAGGGCGGAGGAGGACGCGGTCAAGTGGCCTGAGGAGAGGGGGGAGCTTCTTCTCGAGGCGGCGCATCTGTGGGCGGAGGCCGGGGAGCCCGGGAAGGCGCTGGAGATTTATGAGGAGCTCGTGGCCTCCGGAGAGGAGGAGGACGCGCAGTATGCGCGGGTGGGGCGGATCGAGGTTCTGGCGCGGGTGGGGCGGGTCGAGGAGGCCGAGGGGGAGCTGGCGCGGCTCAAGGCGGTGGGGGCGTTGCCCGGGCCGGCGGCGATCGCGGGGGAGTGGCTGGAGTCGGAAGGGCGGTTGGAGGAGGCGCTGGTCTGGTTCAACCTGTCGTGCCGTGAGTTTCTGGCCCTGGACGAGGAGGAGTTGGCGGACGTCGACCTCTACTCCGGGTACGACCTCGTGGGCAGGGCTCGGGTCCGGGCCGCGCTCGGGCTGCCTCCGGACACCGCAGACCGAAGAGTGACGACGGACGGCTCGGAACTGATGGACGAGTGGGCGGAGCCGGCCGCGGGCCCGGCCCGGGTGCTGGGGTCGTTCTTCGTCGCCTCCGATGTGGCGCGGGCGTTCGCTGAGGGGCTGGTGCACGGGAAGGCGAAGGAACGGCAGGAGACCTACTTCCGGGAAGTGGAGCTGGGGTGGCGGGCGTCCTCGCGGGAGGCGGGGGTGTCGCGGCTGACGGTGCTGCCGCAGCGCGTCGACGACGTGCTCGCCTTCGCCGCGGCGCGTGGGCTCGATGCGACGGATCAGGAGACCCGCCTGGACCAGCTCCGCGAGGCCGCGGAGACCGGGGCGTCCACGTTCACCTGGCCACCGGGGCGCAACGAGCCGTGCTGGTGCGCTTCCGGGCGCAAGTACAAGAAGTGCTGCGGGGTCTGAGCCCTCAGGGGCGGTGTACGGAACGGCGTGTCGGTGCGGTGCCTCGGCCGGGCCCCGGCCGGAAGATCGATGCGGTGACGGTGGTCAGACGACGGCCTCGACGGCCAAGGCGATGACCGCCGCCCCCGCGCTGATGACCGTCGCGAACAACACGATGCGGCCGCGACCTCCGGTCACCGAGCCTTCGTCGTCGGCGACGGAGTCGATCCTCGCCGGAGGCCTTCGACGGGACGGCGGCTCCGATCTGCTCCACAGGCCGCCCTCCGGAGGACGCTGTCCCCGCACGCCGAGCCAGCCGGCGATGATGCGGCGCTTCAAGCGGCGGTGCTCGCGCCTCCAGCACGCGCGGAGGACTCCGTAGGCGTCGTCGCCGCAGGGGCTCCCGTTCGTCTTGTTCTCGACGTCGCACACTGTGCGGTGCAGGAGTCCCAGCCAGGTCGTCGCGGCGAAGACGGCCCACAGGGCCAGGGCCACGGTGGAAGAGGCGGAGAGAAGGATGAGCGCCGGGAAGAGGAAGGCGCAGGCCCAAGTCGTTCGGTAGGCCGATTCACGCCGCTGCCTTGGTGTCTTCCCCATCCGCACCCCTGCCCGTTCGCGCCCTGGTGACAAGCATCACCGGCTGGTGGTGGCGATGTCGACGCGTCGGCCGAAGGAGGACTGTTGTACGAGATGGCACACTCCCGGCCGATCTGACGCACTCATGTCCGCGAGATCGGTGCGTTCGCGCGTCAGCGGGTCTGGAGGTAGGTGAGGACGGCCTGGACGCGGCGGTTGGTGTCGTCGGAAGGCGGGAGGGCGAGCTTGGTGAAGATGGCGGCGGTGTGCTTGGCGATGGTGGACTCGCTGAGGTGGAGGGCGGCGGAGATGGCGGCGTTCGACAGGCCCTGGGCCATGTGGGCGAGGACGTCGTGTTCGCGGGGGGTGAGGGACGAGAGGGGGTCGGCGGGGGCGGGGGCGAGGAGGGAGGCGATGACCTCGGGGTCCATGGCGGTGCCGCCGCCGGCGACGCGGGTGACGGCGTCGACGAACTGGGTGGCGTTGAAGACGCGGTCCTTGAGGAGGTAGCCGATGGCGCCGGTGGCGTCGGCGAGGAGCTCGCGGGCGTAGAGCTGCTGGACGTGCTGGGACAGGACGAGGATGGGGAGGCCGGGGACCGCCTTGCGGGCGGCCAGCGCCGCTTGGAGGCCCTCGTCGGTGTTGGTCGGGGGGAGGCGGACGTCGACGATGGAGACGTCGGGGCGCAGTTCCAGGAGGCCGCGCAGGAGTTCGGGGCCGGTCTCGACGGCGGCGACCACCTCGAAGCCGTGGGCTTCGAGCAGCCGGACGAGGCCGTCGCGCAGGAGGTAGAGGTCTTCGGCGACGAGTACGCGGAGCATCAGCAGGAGCTTACGGGTCCGGGTCGCCCGTCGAGGAGGGGAGCACCGCGTTTGGCGGCGGCGGGCAGCGCGGCGGCGAGGGCGTACATGGCGGTGCCGAGGACGATCATGAAGACGACGGCCGGCCACTGCCAGGCCTCGGGCAGGTAGAGGGCGAGGAACCAGGAGCGCTGGTCGGTGCCCACCAGTTTGAAGACGGCGGCCACGATGCCCTGCGGGAAGAGCGGGCACCAGGCGGTGCCCCACAGTGCGAGGACCAGGATGGACTTCCAGCGCGGCAGCTCGGGCGACAGGCCCGTCCAGTGCCGGGGCAGGACGCTCGGCAGTTCGAAGGCGACGGTGGTGGGGCCGCCGGGCGGGCTGTCGAGGGCCACGGAGCCGTCGAAAGCGGCGAGGCGGCGGTCGATCCCGTGCAGGCCCGTGCCCTTCGAGGGATCCGCGCCGCCCTTGCCGTCGTCGACGACGTGGACGCGCAGGTCCTGCCCGTGCGCGGAGATGACGACGCGCACCTCCTCGGCCCCGGAGTGCCGGGCCGCGTTGGCGAGCAGCTCGCTGATCGCGAAGTAGGCGGCGGCCTCGACGGGCGGCTCGGGCCGGTGCGGGAGGTCGACCTCGACCGAGACGCGCAGCGGGCTGTCCAGCGCGAGGACCCGCACGGCGTCGCCGAGGCCCCGTTCGGCGAGGACCGGCGGGTGGATGTCGCGGATGACGCGGCGCAGCTCGGTGAGCGTCTCCGCCGACGCGTCCCGCGCCTTGGCCATCATCGCCTTGGCCGCGGCGGGATCGGTGTCCATGAGCTGCTCGGCGACGCCGAGCGTCATGCCGAGCGCGATGAGCCGCGCCTGCGCGCCGTCGTGGAGGTCGCGTTCGATGCGCCGCATCTCGGCGGCCTGGCCGTCGACGGCCAGATGCCGGGCGCGGGTGAGCCGCTCCAGGCGCCGCGACATCAGGCTGGAGGGGGTCGGGGAGAGCAGCAGCGCGCACCACAGCGCGTGGACGCGCAGGCCGCGCGCCGGGGCGAACAGGAAGAGCGGCAGGAGCGCGACCTTGGTCGGGGGGTCCAGGAGCAGCCAGAGCCCGTCGCGCCAGGTGGCCGGGTCGGTGAGCAGCCACTTCCAGCGGTCGTTGAACGCGGGGATCCGCGGCGATTTGTAGAGGGTGCGGTGCGAGCGGTAGAGGCCGTCGGCCTGGGGCTGCGGGGGAGGCGGGGAGGGTAGGTAGGGCGGTTCGATGACGGTGCCCGTGGCCGCGACGAGGCGGCGGGTCGTGCCCGTCACCCGCCGGATCAGCCGCACCTGCGGCGGGAACACGAAGACCATGCCGAGCCCGAACGTGAGCACCACGCTCACCAGCGCCGTGGCGAGCACCACGAGTTCGGCCGCGGCGAGCGCCAGCAGCGCCAGGACATGACCGTAACTCCGCACCATTCCGCCAGTCTGCGGCCGAAGGTGTGCGGACCGCTATGGCACCTAGATACACCCTTGTCGGGCATTCAGCGCCGATGTGGCGGCAGGGGTGCTCTTTCTAGCGTTCTCCTCATGAACGTCATCGAGGTGGAGAACCTCCACAAGAGGTACACGGACCATGTGGCGGTGGACGACGTGTCGTTCACGGTGGAGCGGGGCGAGATCTTCGGGATCCTCGGCCCGAACGGCGCCGGGAAGACCACTACCGTCGAGTGCGTGTCGGGGCTGCGGGTGCCCGACCGCGGGAAGGTGCGCGTCGCGGGGCTCGATCCGGCGACGGAGCGGAGCGCGCTGCACCGGGTGCTCGGCGTGCAGCTGCAGAGCTCGGCGCTGCCGGACAAGATCAAGGTGGGAGAGGCGCTCGACCTCTACGCCTCCTTCTACGCCGAGCCCGCCGACTGGCGCGAGCTCATGGCGCGGGTCGGCCTCGCCGAGAAGGAGAAGACGTACTTCGCCGCGCTGTCGGGTGGCCAGAAGCAGCGGCTGTCCGTCGCGCTCTCCCTGATCGGCAAGCCGCGCGTCGCCGTCCTCGACGAGCTGACCACCGGCCTCGACCCGCAGTCGCGCCGCGACACCTGGGAACTCGTCGAGCAGGTCCGTGACTCCGGCGTGACGATCGTGCTCGTCACGCACTTCATGGAGGAGGCCGAGCGCCTCTGCGACAGGATCGCGCTCATCGACGCCGGCAAGGTCGTCGCGGTCGACACGCCCGACGGGCTCATCGCGCGCCTCGGCGCGTCGATCCGGATGAGCTTCCGTCCTTCGGCCGAGTTCGACCTGGCGCTGCTCACCGCGCTGGACGAGGTCTCCGACGTCGTCCGCGACCGCGACCACCTGATCGTCACCGGCACCGGCGACCTCGTGCCCGTCGTGACCCTCGCGCTCGCCGCCCACGGCGTCGTCCCCACCGACCTGAACCTGGAGCAGGCGACCCTCGACGACGCGTTCGTCGCCCTCACCGGAAGGAAGCACCAGTGAAGAAGATCCTGCTCGTCGAGACCAGGCTGTTCCTGCGCGACCCGCTCTCCACGCTGTTCATCCTGCTGCTGCCCGTCGGGCTGCTGCTCGGCATCGGCCAGATCCCGGATCTGCGCAAGGCCGATCCGAACCTCGGCGGAGACCGCTTCGTCGACGCGCAGCTGCCCGCGCAGATGATCCTGCTCGCGCTGCTGACCACCGCGTTCACCGCCCTGCCGGCCTTCCTCGCGACCTACCGGGAGCAGGGCGTCCTGCGGCGGATGTCCACCACGCCCGTGCATCCCGGCCGGCTCCTCGGGGCCCAGCTCCTGCTCAACCTCGCGGTCGCGGCCGTGGGCGCGGTCGTGATCATCGTCGCCGGGTGGCTGGTTCTGGGCTCCCGGATTCCGGACAACATCGTGGGATTCGTCCTGGTGTTCCTGCTCGGCTCCGCCGCGATGCTGGCGCTCGGTCTCGTCATCGCCGCCGTCGCGCCCAACGCGAAGGCGGCCCCGGGCATCGGCTCGGGCGTGATGTTCCCGCTGCTGTTCCTCGCCGGCATGTGGGTGCCGCGCGAGATCATGCCCGACGCCCTCAGGACGGTGAGCGACTACTCCGTCGTCGGCCCGTTCATCAACGCGCTGCGCGACACCTGGGCCGGCGGCTGGCCCGAGCCGGCGCACCTGGCCGTCATCTCCGCCGGCCTGCTGCTGTTCTCGGCCCTGGCGGTCCGCCTGTTCCGCTGGGAGTGACCGCCGGTGCCGGAACCCGCCCGCCGTCGGGGCCGGGCGGGTCCGGACGGGGTCAGGGGGCGGTGCGGGGCGGGGCCGGGGTGAGGGTGACGGTGGTGGTGGTGCCGTAGGCCCAGTCGAGCATCTTGGCCGCGTCGGTGAAGCGGGCGGTGGTGGAGGAGCTCTTCAGGACGATGCCGTAGACGGTGTGCTTCTTGCGGCGGGCGATGAACATGTAGCAGGCGCCGGCGGTGCCGGTGGAGCCGGTCTTGATGCCGAACAGGCCCGGGTAGCCGGTGTTGTCCTCGTTGGTGCCGCTGCCCTTGAGGAGCAGGTTCTGGGTGCGCAGCGGGTACTTGCGGCCGTTGACCGAGGTGATGTCCTTCTTGACGATCCGCACGATCGTCGCGAACGTCTTGTTCTTCATCGCGTACCTGGCCAGCTTGAGCTGGTCGGCGGCGGTCGTCAGGTCGCCCTGGGCGGGCTGGCCGTCGAACGAGGCGTAGTGGGTGCGCTTCATGCCGAGCCTCTTGGCGAGCGCGTTCATCTTGTCCTGGGCGCCGATGAAGCCGCCGGTGCCGCCGTAGGACTCGGCGAGCGCGTAGGCGGCGTCGCTGCCGGACTCCACGAGCATCGCCTCGAGGAGCTGGCGCGCGGTGAGGACGTCGCCGGGGACGAGGTGGCTGTTGCTCGCGCCCCAGCCGTCGACGTAGTCCTTGTACTTCTGCCTGATGGTGATCTTCCGGGTCAGGTTGCCGCGGTTCAGCACGACCATCGCGAGCGCGACCTTGTTCATGCTTCCGACGGGCATCCGCTTGTCCGGGTTGCGCTTCCACAGCACCTTGCCGGTGGTGGAGTCGAAGAGGATCGCCGACGTCGCGCCGACGCCCGCGGGGGCCTTCGGCTTCTTCGCCTCGGCCGCGCCGACCGGTGCCAGGGTGACCATGGAGGCGGCGAGCGCCGTCGCGGTCAGCTTCTTGAACATGGGCTGTCCCTTCGTCGGAAATCTCGCGAGCGCGGACGAGGCTATCGCGATCATGAGAATTCCGCAGTACCCCGACATGTCTTCAGAAAGACAGTCCGCGGGGGCCGTCCGAAAACCTGTTGGCGGAACCGGCCCCGCCCGGCCACCTTGGGTCGATGCAGACCTATGAGATCCGTGCGGACTACGACAAGGAGACCATCGTCGTCTACCAGGCCTACGGCGCGCCGATCGCCGACGCGGCGCTGCGGGCGGGCGCGTTCGTCCCGCCGTTCTCGCGCACCCGCATGACGTGGATCAAGCCGTCCTTCCTGTGGCTCATGGCCCGCAGCGGGTGGGGCCGCAAACCGGGGCAGGAGCGGATCCTCGGCGTGCGGATCACCCGGGAGGGCTGGGAGTCGGCGCTGCGGCGGGCCGTGCTGACGAGCCCGGCGAAGCAGGTGCACGGCGACTCCGAGGAGTGGCGCAGGGCGCTGCGCGACGCGGACGTGCGCGTGCAGTGGGATCCGGAGCGGAGCCTTCGGGGCGGCAAGCTGGAGGCGCGCAGCATCCAGGTGGGAGTGAGCCGGCAGGCGATCGGCGAGTACGCCGACGCGTGGGTCCGCGAGATCGTCGACCTGGCCCCGCTGACGCGGCGCGTCCACCGGCTCGTCGTGGACGGGCGGCACCGGGAGGCCCAGGCGCTCCTGCCGCCGGCGCGGCCCTACCCGTTCGAGGCGCCGCACCTCCGGCTCGGCTGAGCGGGCGGCACGCCGCGGCCACCTCGCAAGCCGCTGCGGCGGAGGGTGATGGATGCGAAACTCTCCGTCATGAGCTGGCTTCGGAATCTGGGCGGGGCCGCGGCGGCGGTCTCCGCGCTCGTCGGGGTGGCGGCGTCGTGCGCCGCGTGCGAGGGCGTGGAGAACGCGACGGCGGGCGGCACCGGGCGCGACGGCTTCCCACGCGCGGCGAACGGCCGCGACGCCGACGCGTGCTTCGACGGGAACTGCGAGATCCTCGTGGACGGAAGGACGGAGATCCCGCTGCACGAGCGCTTCGGCTTCGCGACCTTCTCCTTCGACCCGTCCGACTCGACCTGGCGCTACACCTACCTGACGGGCGGCACCGGCAAGATGCGCGTCAGCGGCCTCGGCGCGAACGCCTCCTGGCTCGGCACGTCCCCGGCGCGCATGCTCAAGCTCCGCATCCTCGCCCGCGACGGCGACAAAGCCGTCATCTCGCTGAGCTCCGGCTGACCGGCCCCCTTCTTGCGGTCCCGGCTGGTGCGGTGGACGGCGCGCGCCATCGAACCGCGCGGGAACACCCCGATGGCAGGCGTGAACAGGGCGCCGACGATGCCGCCCTCGCCCATCAGCAGGAGGACGCCACGGCGTGTGCGACGGGAGGCGTGTGGGGGCGTCAGGGTCCGGCGAACCAGGAGCCCAGGAGGGCGGCGCCGCCGTGCCAGGCCAGGGCGGCGATCTGGTCGACGAGGGCGGCGCGGGGGAGGGTGGCGCCGGAGGCCAGCCACCAGTCGATGGCCGCGGTGGCGGAGCCGAGCATGGCCTGGGCGCTGGGCGCGGCGAGCTCCGGCGCGGTGCCGGTGTCGGCGAGCATCGCCTCGATGGCCTCGGCGAGGCGGACGAGGAGCGCGCCGGGCCCGTCGGGAGGGTGCGAGAGCGCGCGGTACAGGGCGGGTTCCGCTTCGGCCCAGGCGAACAGGGCGTCCAGCATCGCGCGGAAGCGGTCTTCGGCCGGCCCGGGGGCGACGGCCGCGGTGAGCATCGCGGCGAGCAGGCGGTCGGCGTGGCGGTCGCCGAGGGCCGCGAGGAGCGAGGGCCGGTCGGGGAAGGCGGCGTAGACGGCGGAGCGCGCGTAGCCGGACGCGCGGGCCATGTCGCTCAGGGACGCGGCGGGGCCGTGCGCGCGCAGGGCGCGTTCGGCGGCGTCGAGGAGGTCCGCGCGGCGCCTCGCCGGGTCGACCCCGGGGCCCGCGGGCCTGCCGCGTCCGCGCCGATCCGCCACGAGGCCATCGTAGGGGCCCTTGACGCGCCCGCCCAAAAAGTACAGCTTGTCTTTTATGCGCATCTGGGATGCAGTGCCCGGCGAGTTCGACCTCGCCCTCGACGAGATCACCGGACGGCTGCCGGAAGGCCTCACCGGCACCCTCTACCGCAACGGCTCCGGCCGCTGGGACGTCGGCCCGACCGCCGTCGACTGCCTCTTCGACACCGACGGCATGATCGGCGCGTTCGCGCTCGACGGACGCGGCGTCCGCTTCCGCAACCGCTTCGTGCGGACGCGGCAGTACACCGCGTCGGTCCGCGCGGGCCGCCTGACCACCCGCGGCCTCGGCCGGCAGCGTCCGGGCGGGATCGCCGCGAACATGCTGCGCCCGCCGGCCAACACCGCGAACACCAGCGTCCTGGTGCGCGACGACCGCGTCCTCGCCCTCTGGGAGGCGGGCCGCCCGCACGAACTCGACGCCGACACCCTGGAGACGCGGGGCACGACCGACCTCGGCGGAGTCCTCAAAGGGCTGCTCGGCGCCTACTCCGCGCACTACCGGCACGACCCGGAGACCGGCGCGGTGGTGAACTTCGGCTTCGACCCCTACCTGCCGCGCGTGGACCCGCGCTGGGTGCACGCCGGAGTCGATGCCGAGGAACGCCGGAGCAGGCTGCGCGAGACCCTCGCCGAGGCGCGCCCGCGCATGCGGTTGCGGCTGTACGAGACCGACAAGGCGGGCGTCACCCGCTACCTGCGCGCGGTGCCGCTCGCCGGCTTCCCGCTCATGCACGACATGGCGCTGACGCGGAGCCACCACGTCTTCGCCGCGACGCCGATGCGCTTCGACCCGGTGCCGATCGTCACGGGCACCGCGCCGATGATGGAGTCGCTGAACTTCGCTCCCCGGCAGGCCGCGGTCTTCCTCCTCGTGCCGCGTGACGGAGGCCCGGTACGCACCGTGGAGACCGACCCGTTCTTCTTCTTCCACTTCGTCAACGCCTACGACGAAGGGACCGACGTCGTCATCGACCTCGTCCGGTACGCGCCGGAGACCTTCGAGAACGCGAAGGCGTTCTTCGCCGACGTCCGCAGGGCCGAAGCGGCCGTCGGCAGGCTGACCCGGTACCGGATCCGGCCTTCGGGCGCGGTCGAGACCGAGTTCCTCAGCGGGGCCGCGGTGGAGGCGCCCCAGTTCGACCTGCGGCTGTCGGCGGCCGAGCACCGCTACAGCTACGCCCTGGCCCGCACCGACGGCGTCACCGCCCCGCTCGGCCCCGGCTTCGGCATCGCCCGCTTCGACCACCGCACGGGCGCGACCGACGCCTACGCCACCCCCGACGACGTCCTCGTCGAGCCGGTCTTCGTCCCGCGCGAGCCCGGCGCGGCCGAGGACGACGGCTGGATCCTCTCCGTCGGCTACCACGCCCCGTCGCACCGCAGCCGACTCATGGTCTTCGACGCCGCCCACCTCCCCGACGGCCCCCTCGCCGAGGCCTGGCTCCCCTTCCACCTCCCCTTCAACTTCCACGGCGCCTTCACCCCGCGTGTCGCCCGCCTCTGACCGCGCTAGCCCGAGATTTCCTGATCGCTTGGATTCTGTCGGTATATGCCGCCAAGATCGTGCGCATGGTCGATCCCTTGAGCGCCGAGGAGCGCGCGGCGGACCTCGCCGAGCAGATGCTCGAAGAGTCCTACTACCTCCCGCGAACGATCGTGGAGTACCCGGCAGGCGCCGGCACCGTGGAGCGGCGGGAGGCGCTGCGGCCGGTCTACGACGCGATCGTCGCGCGGATCGGCGAGCCGACCCTGCTCTGCGCGACCGCGGGCGGGCCGAGCGTCCGGTGGGCCCGCCGCACCGACACCCTGCTGCTCGCGGGGGACCGCACGGCCGCGACGCTCGTCTGCGTGGACACCGGGCAGTTCATCGAGAAGGAACGCGAGGAACTGCTGAACACCTATGCGGCGTTCCCGCCGCACGAGCCGCCCTACCTGTGGCGGCTCGACCGCGGCGGCCCCGGGGTGACCGCGTACAGGCGGTACCACGGCCGCACCGAGACCGAAGTGAACTGGGACGAGTTCGGCGACGCCCTGACCCGGGTGCTGGAGTCGTTCGTGGAGCACATGCCGGTGCAGGCGGGCGACGGCTACGCCGCCTTCAAGCTGCGTGGAGGCGGCAGGAACATCCTGCTCAACCACGATCCCCGCGACAAGGGCGAGGAACTGTGCGCCATCGTCGAGGACCGCGGCCCGGAGGGCGAGGACGTCATGCGCGCCCGCGGGTGGCGGACCACCGACCGGTGGAACCGGTGGCGGATCGACCTCCCCGAAGCCGACCCCGGCGCGCCCGCGGAGATCGCCCGCGTCGTCATCGCCGAGCTGCGGGGCCGCGGCGTCCACGGCCCCGCGAGCGTCCGGGCGCATGACGCGACCGCCGGGGACATCGGGGACCTGTGGATTCCAGGGCTCGGCGTCGGCATCTGACCGAGGCGAGCGGAGGGGCCCTCTGACGCGACGTGAACATCCGGACGACAGGGGATGAACTTCGCGTTCCCGGGCGAACCCGGATGCGCGCGGGGGCGTCCTCAGAGGCCCGGAGCGGTTCCGACCACGGGGCCGCACGGCGTCGAGGAGGACGGTGTGCGCAGATCGCTGGCACTGTTCGTGGCCGCTGGGATGGCCGTAGGAACAGTCGTGCAAGGAGCGTCGGCGGCGGAGGCGGCAAGGAAGCCCGCCAAGGCCGGTGACTTCAACGGAGACGGAAGGGTCGACATCGTCGCGGGCCACCCCGGGCTCGCGGTGAAGGGCCGCAAGAAGGCAGGGGGAGTGCTCGTCCTGAACGGCGGGCGCACCCTCGGCAAGAAGTGGCGGACCATCACACGGGACACGGCGGGGGTGCCCGGCCGCTCCCGCACGAAGGAGCGGTTCGGCGCGGAACTCGTCAGCGGGGACTTCGACCGCGACGGGTACGCCGACCTCGCGGTCGGCTCGGAAGGCAAGGTCATCGTCCTGTACGGCTCGAAGAAGGGCCTCACAGGCAAGCGGGCCAAGGAGATCTCTCCAGGGTTCCCGGCCAAGCCGGACGGTCCGGGCAGTGCGCAAGGCGCGCCGGACACCGTGAGGTTCGGCACCGTCATGACCTCCGGCGACTACAACGGCGACGGCTATGCCGACCTCGCCGTGCGCAGCGACCGGGGCGCGTCGGGCGTCCTCGTCCTCAAGGGCGGCAGGAAGGGGTTCGGCACGAAGGGCGCGGTGCGCCTCACCAACGGGCTCAAGAGGTTCGGGACGTTCCTGGCCTCCGCAGACGTGACCGGCGACGGCCGCACGGACCTCGTCGCCTCCCAGCAGACCCCCGACGGCTCGGCCACCGTGCCCTCGCCCGTCTACGACCAGCCGTTCGCGCTGCTGCCGGGCTCGGCCCAAGGACTGCGCACGGCCAAGGCGGTCCGCTGGTCCGTGCCGACCCGGCGCGCGCTCCGGTTCGCCTTGGGCGACCTCGACGGCGACAGCCGCGCCGACCTCGTCCGGACCGAGGACGCCGGATCGGACCCCGAGCAGGGGTTCGCCACCCAGTTGAGCACCGGCAAGGGCTTCGCGGCCCCGCGGGTGACCGTGACGGGCCAGGACTCCCCGGCCTCGGGCGTCTTCGCCATCGGCGACTTCACCGGCGACGGCCGCGGCGATCTGCTCGCCTCGATGTGGTCGTTCCACTCTTACGTCGCCTTCTACCGGGGCACCGCGCAAGGCGTCGGCCCGCGCGCCGGCGACTACGGCGGCGAGTCCGAGGCGTTCGGCTACGGGGCGCACCTCGCGCTCGCGAACGTCGCCGCGGACTCCAGGGCGGACGTCCTGTTCACCTCCACGGACGGCTACGGCGGCACCTATCTGTACCTCCACACGGCAGGGACGGCCGCCGAGCGCGTGATCCGCAAGGCCACGGGCGACGTTGAGAGCTTCACCCTGCTCAGTCCCTGACTCTCTGTGATGCACGTCTCATTGTCGCCCGGAATTGAGTCGACCTCGCTCAGGTTTACTGAGTCATACAGCTCAACGGCAGTGAGACGGCATCTGGAGGAGAGAAGATCATGAGCACTGTTTCCCTGTGGCGCCGCGACCCCTTCGCCGAGTTCGACGCCCTCGTCCGGCAGGCCTTCGGCCCCGCGTACGTGGAGCCCGCGGCCCAGCGGCGGGCGTTCGTGCCCAGTGCCGAGGTGACCCGGGACGGCCGGGACGCGGTCGTGGCCGTCGAGGTGCCCGGTCTGGACGCGGAGAAGGACGTCGCCGTCGAGGTGGAGCGCGGCAGGCTGATCGTGCGTGGCGAGCGCCGCGACGAGCGCACCGGCGAGCGCGGCCGGCGCGAGATCCGCTACGGCTCCTTCC
The DNA here is from genome assembly GCF_054783995.1 of Actinocorallia aurea. Taxonomy (NCBI): domain Bacteria; kingdom Bacillati; phylum Actinomycetota; class Actinomycetes; order Streptosporangiales; family Thermomonosporaceae; genus Actinocorallia; species Actinocorallia aurea. The sequence continues at coordinate 697,787 of NZ_BAAGPQ010000002.1, read as the reverse complement.
GCCGCGAGTTCGTGCTTCCCGAGCACGTCACGGCCGACGCGGTGAGCGCGGTCTACGACGCGGGGGTGCTGCGGGTGCGGGTGGCCGACGCCTTCGCCGAGACGAAGCCCGGCCGGGTCGCGATCACCGTGGGCAAGGCCGAGCCCGTCGAGGCCGCCGCTTCCGTGGAGGCCGAAGCCGAGGTCGAGGCCACCAAGGAGTCCTGACCGAAGTGATCCGAAGGCGGGGCGCCCCAGTGGGCGCCCCGCCTTATTCGTGTGAAGTCCAGATGTGATCGTGGCCACATCGTGCCGTCGTGAAGGTAGTGACGTGGCTCACTCCAAGAGGTAGAACGTGTTCTATCTCGAAAGGAGTGAGGTGTATCACATGAGTGATAAGGGCGTGTACACAGCGCGAAGACTGCAGGTTTCGCGGCGTGGTTTCCTCGCTGGAACTGGTTCTATGTTGGGTGCCGCCGCGGTGCTCGGAAGGGCGGTTCCGGCCGCCGCCGCGCCGCCGCCCGCGCCGATCGCGTCGGGCTCGCACGTGCCCGCCCTGATCGTCGGCAGCGGCTACGGCGGCTCCGTCGCCGCGCTGCGCCTCGCGCAGGCGGGCATCGACGTCCACATCATCGAGATGGGCCAGGCCTGGGACACCCCCGGGTCGGACGGCAAGATCTTCGCCAACACCAAGAGCCCGGACGTCCGGTCCTTCTGGCTGCGCACCAAGACCAAGCAGCCGGTGTCCAGCTTCCTGGGCTTCCCGATCGACAAGGACGTCCCGAAGTACACCGGCATCCTCGACGCCGAGGACTTCAGCGGCATCACGGTCTACCAGGGCCGCGGCGTCGGCGGTGGGTCGCTCGTCAACGGCGGCATGGCGGTCACCCCGCCGCGGGCCCGCTTCGCCGGGGTCCTGCCCACTGTCAACGCCGACGAGATGTACAACATCTACTACCCGCGCGCCCGTGCGGGGCTGGGCGTCACGGACATCGACCAGTCCTGGTGGGAGACCGCCGACTGCTACAAGTACGCCCGCGTCGGCCGCAAGCACGCCCAGCGGTCCGGCTTCGAGCACGTCTTCGTCTCGAACGTCTACGACTTCGACTACATGAAGGCCGAGCAGGCCGGCACCGTGCCGAAGTCGGCGCTCGACGCCGAGGTCATCTACGGCAACAACGCCGGCAAGAAGAGCCTCCAGAAGACGTACATCCCGGCGGCTCTGGCGACCAACCGCGTGGCCATCTCGCCGCTGCACAGGGTCGCCTCGGTGACGCCGCGCGCGGCGGGCGGCTACACGGTCTCGATCGAGCAGCTGAACACCGCGGGCGACGTCGTGGCCAACAAGACGGTGAGCGCGGACCGCGTCTTCTTCGCCGCGGGCAGCGTCGGCACCAGCAAGCTGCTGACGAAGCTCAAGGCGACCGGCGCGCTGCCCAACCTGAACGGCGAGATCGGCAAGGGCTGGGGCGACAACGGCAACGTCATGTGCGGCCGCGCCAACCACATGTGGGACCCGACCGGCTCGGTCCAGTCGTCCATCCCGACGACCGGCATCGACAACTGGGCCGCGGGCGGCGCCTTCGCCGAGGTCGCGCCGCTGCCGACGGGCATCGAGACCTACGCCTCGCTCTACCTGTCGATCACCAACACGCCCAACCGCGCGGAGTTCTCCTACAACTCCGCGACGGGCGCGGTCGACCTCAGCTGGCAGAAGTCCTGGAAGCAGACGTCGATCAACCAGGCCAAGACCATCTTCGACAAGATCAACTCGAAGGAGGGGACGATCTACCGGACCGACCTCTTCGGCGGGACCAAGCAGTGGCAGGACGGCCTCACCTACCACCCCCTGGGCGGCGTCGTGCTGAACAAGGCGACGGACAACTACGGCCGCCTGGCCGGCTACAGCGGCCTCTATGCCATCGACGGCTCGCTGATCCCCGGCAACACCAGCGTGAACCCGTTCGTCACCATCACCGCGCTCGCCGAGCGCAACATCGAGAACATCATCGCCAACGACCTGTAGCCCGCTGCGAGAAGGCCTGATCGAAGGGCCGGCCGCGGGCGCGTGCGGCCGGTTTCCCCGCCCTGACCAGGCAGGTGTTTTATCAAACCGTTACCGGGAAAGCCTTGTTCCATGAACTTCTTCCGACGCGAAGGGAAAGGAACGATGAAAGAGGCCGATCCCAGCGGGCGTCAGCCCGTGCCGAGTCCCCGTTCCGAGACGCCCCCCGAACCCGTCGCCGCCGAGCCCGTCGGAGACCGCAGGGTCGCCGGGCAGCCCGTCGAGGAGCCCCGCACCGAGCGGGTGATCCCGGGCGCCGCGCAGCCCGCCCCCGAGCACCACGAGCGGCCCGCTTACGACCAGTACGGCCGAACCTCTTCCGAGCAGGCTCACGACCAGTACGGGCGCCCCGCCGCGGAACAGTACGAGCGGCCCGTCCAGGAGCAGTTCGGCCGGTCCTCGTCCGAGCAGCGCACCGGCACCCGGCCCGACGCCGAGCGTGAGCGCCGCGAGGCCGCCGCCCGGATCGAGCACGCGGGCGACTCGCTCCAGAGCAGTGTCGGCCACCTCTTCCAGCAGGCGACCGAGGAGATGGCGCGCATGGTCCGCGCCGAGGTCCGCAGCGCCGCCACCGAGGCGAACGCGGTGGCCGAGGCCAACGCGCGCAAGGCCGCGAAGATCGAACAGCGGGGCACGCTGACCGCCTCCGCCATCGCGGGTGCGCTCGGTGCGGCAGCCCTCGTGGTGGCCCTCATCGCCGGGCTCGCGCTCCTCATCCCGCTCTGGGCGGCCGCCCTGGGCGTCGGCGCGGTGCTCGTCGCCGCCGCCGCGGCGCTCGGCCGCGCGAGCGGCAGGCCGCGCACCCTGGCGCCCGCCAAGCAGACCGCCCCGCCGCCGGCCCCGCCGACCCGCGAGGACATCCCGGTCCGCCAGTACGCCCGCCACTGACCCGACTTCCGCCGAGCCCGCCGGGGAATCCCGGTCGGCTTGGCGGTGCCAAAGCCCCGGGGATGGGGGTTCCGGACCGGCCATTCATGGCCGGTCCGGATCACGTTGAAGCCGGGTTCTCAAGCTTGCGTGATCCGGGCCCGGGGGCAGAGCCCGGATCATTTTTTCAGGACGGGCGGGGCAGCATGCACATCGCGTCGAGGCCGAGGACGTGGTTGAGGCGGCCGAACGCCAGCCACGAGCCGATGCTCATGCTCAGCTCGACCACCTCGGTCTGGGAGTAGTGCGCCGACATGCGGCCCCAGAACTCCTCGTCGAGGCCGTGGTGGTCGGTGCAGTACCGCTCGGCGTACTCGGCGGCGAGCCTGGTGCGGTCGTCGAAGCCGTCGGCCGTCCGCCAGTTCGCGACGTCGTCGAGGAAGGAGTCCTCGACCTTCTCGCCGTCCCGCTCGGTGCGCCAGTCCAGGCAGAACACGCAGCCGTTGATCTGCGCGACGCGCAGCCGGGCCGCCTCGAACTCGCGCAGGCCCAGCGTCGTGTGCTCGTAGACCGACAGGGAGAAGGCCGACGCGGCGGGCCCGATGCCCGGCACCAGCTCGCCCCACACGTACAGGATGGGGTCCTTGCCCTGGGGGATGTCGATGTTCACGGAGTCCTCCTCGCGAGCCTGCCCGGAAGTAGCGGGACGTCCAGGGCGTCGTAGAGTCCCGGCTCGTTCTCGACGAGCCAGCCGATCGCGTTGACCAGGCGGCCGACGGCCGTGGCGTTGCCGCCCGCGGAGCGGTTGCCGTCCTCGTCGACGGCCTCGACGCTGACCTCGATGTGCGGGCGGCCCTCGATGATGACGCGGTGGGCGCCGTCGCCCGTCGGGGGCGTCGGCCAGTCGGGCGCGCACGCGGCGTGGATGCGGGTGACGTGCTCGATGACGATCCGCGGCGCGCCGTCGACGATGCCCTGCACCTCGAAGCGGACGGCGCCCTGCGTGCCCGCCTCGAAGTCGCCCATGAGCTTGGTGGTGACCGTCTCGTCCAGCGCGCGGCGGTCGAGGGTCTCGCGCACCTCCTCGAGCTCCACGCCGAGGGCCCGCGCGATGAGCCGGACCTGCCCGCCCCACACCATGCTGGGGACGGTCGGCGCGAGCATGGGCGGCTCGTAGTCCATGGGCTGGCCCATGCCGACCAGGTACCGGACGGAGTCCTCCTGGTCGTAGGTGGTGTAGTCGAAGATCTCCTGGCACCGGACGACGTCGACGTGCGCGCCGAGCCCGCTCATGAGGATCGGCAGGACGTCGTTGCCCCAGCCCGGGTCGACGCCGGAGACGAACAGGGAGCCTCCGCCTTCGGCGATCGCGGCGAGGACCGGGTCGCGCATCTCGGCGGGGGCGTTGCGCTGGTCGTACAGCGCGTAGAGGGACGGGGTGACCACCACCGCGCCCGCCGCGATCGCCCGCGTGATGTCGGCGAGGGCGTCGTCGGGGCGGATGTCGCCGGAGGCGGCGTAGACGACGGCGCCGGGCCGCGCGGCGAGGACGGCCTCCACGTCGTTCGTGGCGGCGACGCCGAGCGCGTGGTCGAGCCCGCCGAGCTCGCCCGCGTCGCGCCCGACCTTCTCCGCGTTGTTGACGACGACGGCGGCCAGTTCGAGTTCCGGATGGGCCGCGACGGCCCTGATCGCGGCCCGGCCGACATTGCCGGTGCCCCAGACAATCGTGGAGATCATAGGCGCAGCCTAGCAAGCGTTTGGTTGTGTGAACAGAGTCACAAAAGCCGTAGGCCCCCTTCTTCGGCCGGTGATTTCCCCGATGCCGACGGCGAAGGCCGGACTCATCCTTGCGGGGAGCGAAACCACCCCACCCTTTTCCACCCCACCCTTTTCGAGGAGAGACCATGCGCCTCCTGCGCCTGCTGCTCGGCACCGCCGCTTTCGCGCTCGCCGCCGGACTCGCCCCCGCACAAGCCGCCGCCCCCGAGTACGTCGCCCTCGGCGACTCCTACTCGTCCGGCACCGGGGCGGGGTCCTACACCGACCTGCTGTGCACCCGCAGCGCCAACGCCTACCCGGCCAGGTACGCCGCCGCCCACCCCGGCACCGCCTTCAAGTTCGTCGCCTGCGGCGGTGCCACCATCCCCGACGTCTTCGCGAACCAGCTCTCGGCCTTGGGCTCCGCCACCACGCACGTCACCATCAGCATCGGAGGCAACGACTCAGGTTTCGCCTCCACGATGCTGTCGTGCCAGTACGGCACCACCACGGCGTGCCGAAGCGCGCTGGAGGAGGGCACCGAGTTCGTCCAGAACGAACTTCCGGGGCGGCTCGACTCGCTCTACGCGCAGATCCGCGCCCGCGCGCCGCGGGCCGAGGTCGTCGTGGTGGGGTACCCGCGCCTGTACAAGCAGGGCGGCCTGTGCCTCGGCGGGCTCAGCGCGACCAAGCGCGACCTGATCAACACCGCCGCCGACGGGCTCACCGCGGTCCTCGCCGGCCGCGCCGCCGCCGCGGGCTTCGCCTTCGCCGACGCCCGCCCGGGCTTCGCCGGGCATGAGATCTGCACGACCGGCGCGTGGATCGACTCAGGCAACATCCACCCGACCGCGACCGGCCACGCCCAGGGCTACCTCCCCGTCGTGACCGCGGCCCTCGACGGCTGACGCCCCGCGCCCTTCCCGGGGGCGTCAGTCCTCGGGGAGGGCGGCGGTCAGGGCGGCGGCGCGGGCGCGGGTGCGGGCCGCCTCGGGGGCTCCGGTGCGGGACTGGAGGTCGGCGAGCATGTCCAGGGCGGCGGCCAAGGTGCCGCGGTGGGCGGGGGATCGGGTGGCGATGTCCTCGTGCAGGCCTGCCGCGCGGGCCTGGTGCGGCAGCGCCTCGCCTGGGCGGTCGGCGTCGGACAGGTAGCCCGCGAGCTTGCCGAGGGCCCGCGCGAGCGCGCCCCGGTGCTCGGGCGCGTCCGGGTCGAGCAGCGGCTCCAGCAGCTCCAGGGCCTCGGCCTGGGCCGTCGCGGCGGCGTCGGGCAGCCCGAGGCGCGCGCGCAGCGCCGCGTCGGTCTCCAGCAGCGCGACGGCGGGGCCGCGCGGCGCGTCGGGCGACTCAAGGAGATGGATCTCCCACAGCGCCCACGCCCGGGTGTGCAGGAGGTCGGCGGCCTCCAGGAGGCCGTCGTCGAGGAGCTCGTCGGCGACCGTGTTGAGATGGCGCACCGTCCCTACCGCGCTCTCGTGCGCGCGGAGCGCCGCGATCGTCGGCTCGACGTCCAGCCGGGCCAGGCTCCGCTCGCGCAGCAGCCGCATCAGCTCGGCGCCCGCCTCCGCGGGCTCCCCCGCCTCGTCGAACAGGGACACCGCCCGCTCGCGCAGCATGATGGCCTCCTCGGCGTCGCCGACGAGCGCGGCGAGGCGGCTCGACACCACGGCCGTCTGCGCGGCGAAGTACTTGCCTCCGCGCAGCAGGTGCAGTTCCTCGTAGACGTCCAAAGACTCCCGGGTCGCCTTGACGGCCTCCGCGGGCCTGCCGAGCGCCTCATGGTGCAGGCCGAGGGCGCGCAGCCCCTGGGCGACGTTCGGCAGGTCGCCGACCTCCCGGTGCAGGTCCACGTCGAACACCGCGGCGGTGAAGGCCTCCTCGGTCTGCCCGAGCGCGGCCAGGTAGATGCCGAGCGACCGCCAGGCGCCCGCGAGCAGGGGCCGGAACCGCTCGGGCTCGTCGCGGGAGAGCTCGCCGTAGAGGGCGATGGCGCGCCGCATGAGCCCGAGCGCCCGCTCCAGCCCGCCGAGCCGCTCGTGGTAGCGGCTCGCGTCGTGGAGCGCGACGGCCAGGGAGGTCGCCGCGCGGGGGAAGCCGGGGCGGTTGATGCGTTCCAGAAGGCTGACGGCCCGGTCCAGCGCCGTGACGGCGTGCTCGAACCCGTGCTCGGCCTCGCGGACCCGTCCGACCAGGCAGAGGGCGTCGGCCAGCGGGAGACCGTAGGCGAGGTCCTCCTCGTACAGCTCCTGGTACAGGGCCGTGGCCTCAAGGGAGGACTGCAGGGCTATGTCGTGCATGCCGAGCTGCTGGGCGCGCGTCCCCCGGTGGTAGAGGGCCGGGGCGAGGAGGTCGGAGTGCCCGCCCAGCTCGGTGATCACCTCGGCGGCCTCGTCCGCGGCGGCGAACGCCTCCTCGTCCCTGCCGCGGTCCTCCAGCCGGTTGCCGACCGTGACGAGGGCTTCGCCGAGCGGCCGTCCGCCCTCCCGCCGGGCGGCTTCGACGGCCTGCTCCGCCGCCTCGAAGCCGTCGTCCGGCTCGTCGAGCACGGCGAGGTGGTCGCTCAGCAGGCACAGGCAGTGGACGTACCGGGCGTCGTCACCCAGGTCCCGGAACAGGTCGGCGGCCTCCCGCACGGCCTGGACGGCCTGCCCTATGTCGCCCGCGTCCCTGCGCAGGCCGACCAGCCGGAGGAGGGCGAAGGCGAGCTGGATGTCGGGCTTCGAAGGGGACTCCAGGCTTTCGTCCCGGTAGACGCCCACGAGGTCTTCGGCGGCCATGAGCGACTCGGCCTCCGCGCCCAGCGCCGCGCAGGCCGTGGACAGGTCCTCCAGGTAGTCGGCGTACCAGTGCCGGATGCCCGGATCCTCGGCGTACAGCGCGGAGAAGCCCTCCCGCACGGACAGCAGCGCCTCCAGCGCCTCGTCCGGGCGGTCGAGGGAGGCCAGGCGCGCGGCCACCGTCTGGACCGCCGAGCAGCGCGCCATCCTCCAATCGCCGTCGACGTCCTCCCGGACCAGCGCCTGGATCTCGGCGAGCGCCTCGCGCGAGGTCTCCAGCGCCCCTTCCAGATCGTCGACGAGCGCCTGGAGCGAGCTCGCCCGGGTGAGGGAGAGCGCCGCGGAGTAGCGGTCGCCCAGCAGCCGGAACTGCTCCGCGCTCTGCCTTACCGCTTCGGTCGCCTCGGTGTACTCGTCGTCTCCGGCGAGGCTGTCGCCCCACAGCCGAAGGCTTCGCGCGTATTCGAGCCGGAGCCCTTCGCGGCCGTCGGCCAGGGCCAGGGCGAGGCCGCGGACGACCCGGCGGCTCACCACGGCGGCGTCGGTCGGGCGGCCCGCCTCGGTGAGCAGCTCCGTGTAGGCCTCGGCGTCGGCGAGAACCTCGGCCCACCGCCGCTCGTCCGCCGCGGTGAGCGACTCCAGCAGCCGGAACGCCCTCCCGCGCACCGCCACCGCCTCCTCCAGATCGCCCGAGGCGGCGTGGGCGGCGGCGAGGTCGCGCAGGACCTTGGCCAGCGGCGGTCCGGGCGGCAGGAGGCCCGCCAGGACGCGCCGGGCGGTGATCTCCCGCGGCCGGTCGCCCGCGCGGGCGAGCGCGGCGGCGAGGTCGCCCAGCCCCCGGACCAGCTCCGCGCGCAGGATCGCCGGGTCGTCGAACGCGAGCTGCACGGTCTGCTCCGCGGGCGGCGGGACCTCCGCGAGAAGGGTCTCCAGGACGGCGGTGGTCGCCGCGTCGAGCCCGCACAGCGCGGCGACGTCGAGGAGAGGATGGCGGACGGACAGGATGTGCTCCCGGAGGTGTGGGACCCCGGCGGCGTGCGCTCCGGGCGGCGCGGCGGCCATCACGGGCCGGTTCGGCGCGGGTTTCTCCCGCAAGGGGGCCCTTCGCCGCCCAGGCAGGCCCCCGGGCCACCGCGAAACTATCCGGATCGGGCGAAGCGTTCAACCGGAGCGCACGCCCGGTCAAGGCGCGCCGTCGTCCGCGGGCCCGAGCAGGGGGTCGGAGGCGGGTTCCGGCAGGTGGGCGGCGGTGGGGCCGGAGAGCGCTCCGCGGCCGCGGCGGCCGTCCCTCAAAGGGGCGAGGACGAGGGCGCAGAGGTCGGCGAGGCCCGCGGAGTCGGGATGCCGGGAGTCGAGCAGGTCGATGGTGAGCAGCCCCAGATGCTGCGGCGGGAGGTCGCGTCTCAGCAGTTCCCGGACGGTGTCGGCCCCGGCCGTCTCCAGCAGCCGCAGGAACTGGTCGGTGAGGGTGAGCACATGCTCCGCGGGCGTCAGCGTGTCGGGATCGACGAGTCTGCGGCGCACCAGGGAGGTGAGGACGGACGGGGCGAGCCAGGGATCTTCGCGCAAGGAGAGCAGCAGAGAGGGGCCGTCGGCGAGCGCGTCGATGAGCGTGTCCAGCAGGAGGAGCATGCGTGAGCGGAAGGGGCTCGACCGTGCTGCCTCGACGAGGGCGGGCACGTCGTCGTCGTGCGCGGCCAGCCACCCGCGGATCTCGATGCGCGCCGCGTCGGCCGGATAGTGCTCGGCGACGGTCCCGAGCAGTTCCGCGGGCCGCGCGGCGCGCAGTTCCCCGAGGAGCCCGCACTCGCGGCCTTCGGCGAGCAGCGTCGCGCGCACCTCCGCCGCGGCGAGCGGGGTGAGCGACACGGCGGGTGGATGGGCGGAGTCCCGCTCGGTTCCCCTGCGGCCCCTGCCCTGCTCGGGAAGGAGCGGTCCGCGCAGTTCCAAGGCTCCGAGGTCGCCCAGCGCCTGGAGGGTGAGCGAGAGGTCCTGGTCCATGGCGGCGCGCCAGAGGAGGCGCTGGTCTCCGTCGACCTTGGCGAGGTCGAAGGGCTTGGTGCAGTAGTTCCACATCTTGTCCTGGAGTTCTCGGCCGGGCACCGTGCCGGGCAGCCCGTACAGCGCGGCAAGGAGTGCCGGGACCGCGGCGGCGAAGTCCGCGCGAAGGAGGGAGCCGGAGGCGCAGAACCGATCCCCGAGGTGAGGGACGGCGGCGAAGGCGCGCCGCCACAAGGAGAGCGGGTCGGCGAGCACGGAAGAAGCCCTGGCGACGTTGGAGAGCCGCCCCGCGTGCACCCGGATGATCCGTGCCTTGCGCGCCCAGGCGATGAGCAGCGGCAGGTCGCCCATGTCGCCGTTCCCGTTGCCGTTCTCCAGCAGCCGCACCAGGGCTCGGGCCTCTACCGGGGGCACCTCGCCGCGCGCGGTCAGCGGGCGCCCCTCGGCGCCCACCCAGGCCGCGAGCGCCGACAGCCGCCGCACGACCGGGGAGCGCTCGGCGGCCTCGCGCAGCTCTTCGGCGGACGGCGGGACGCACGGCGGAGGGGCCGCCGCCCGCCGCAGGGGCGTCGGCGCGCGTTCGGCGAGCCGGATCAGCAGATCCCGGTCATGCGGGATCCGGCCGGACGAGACACCGGATTTCAATCGTTCCAGGGCGAGGCCGTCGATGAGGGGGATGCCGTTCCTCGCCGCGGTGAGCTTCCAGTACTTGGTGACGCTGTAGCGCTCCTGGTCGCGGACCGCCGCGGTGAACTCGGGGACGGCGCGGACCGCGGCGTCCTCGGCCTCCGCGAGGCCGCCCGCGCGGGGATCGCGCAGGCCCGCGGCGTCGAGGTAGCGCAGCAGGGTCCGCAGCGCCTCGGGCACGCAGGCGAGGTCCTCGGGTTCGGCCGCGACGCGCTCCGGCACCCATTCCAGGAGGAACCGCCGGACCTCGGCGGGCCGCCAGAAGCCCAGCCTGCCGTCGGGGCACTCGTGCCGGAACTGGAGCGCGGCGTCGACGGCGTCGGGCACGAGGCGGACGCCCCGCTCCTCGGCCCAGGTCCGGCACCGTCGGACGATCAGCTCGCGGACGGCCCGGTACTCCTCTTCCTCTTCGGTGCCGAAGCAAGTACGCATGCCTCGAAGTTACCGACGGCCCCGCGAACGTCACGCAATTTCCCTGAACTGGGATCGCTGATCGCGAAGGCTCGACGCCTATATGTCGCCGCATGCCATGACCTGGTAAGACATGGGCGAAATGGCATGTTTGTGTGATCTACCGGGAGGCCGCGGCATTGAGCGGGGGTGTCCCCTGGTGTATTACCGAATTAAGAGATATGTCGGAATCTCTGGTCCTGTACAGGATCGAAGAGATCAACGCCACGAGCCGTCCCCGTCGCCTTCGTCCGCGGCCTCTGGATGCCGCCGGGTAGCCGGCACCGCTGGGAGGCGGCCGCCCTTCTTGTCAGGCACCGCGACGAGCCCGCCCGGGTGCTTCGGGCTTCGGAGGAGGAGGCTCGGCTTGTGGTCCTTTCCCGGCTGTCCGGAGTGTCGTGATAAAGCCAGTCTTTCGTTTGCTCTTTCTGGTTGTTCGTGGCTTTTCGAAGTGATTCTTGGTTAATTCGAGCGATGCGCTAGGGAATATACCGTCACCAGCCCTGGGTGTGCTGACCTGGATGTTCGTCGTCCGCTATGGCTACCTGGTTGACCGAATCTCCCGAATTGGTAGGTAACCGCTGTCCGGGTGCCGTGTCCGGGGGCGGTCGTTCGGGCCGGGGGCGGGCGTGGTCGAATGGAGGGGGCTGGAAAGGGGCCGGGAAAGCGCGATGGGCGATATCGAGAGGCACGGCGAGGAGCCGGACGTGCGGTTCACGTTCGCCAACGAGCGGACGTTCCTGGCATGGAGCCGGACCGGACTGGCGCTGGTCGTCGCGGGGCTGGCGATCGCCCAGCTCCTGCCGCCCTTCCCGGGGGTGCCCTGGGGGCGCCACCTGCTGGCCCTTCCGCTGATCGCGCTCGGCGGAGCCATCTCCGTCGCGGGATATCTGGAGTGGGGCCGCAACCAGCGCGCGCTGAGGCGCGGCGAGCCCTTGCCGCCGTCCGCGCTGCCCAAGCTGCTCGCCGGGACCATCACCGCGGTGGCCTTCCTCGCGGCCGCGCTCGTCGCCGCGTCCGTCATCCTCGAGTTCTGAGCCGTGGACCCCGAAGGACGCGATCCCGGGCTCGCCGGGGAGCGGACGGAGCTGGCGTGGCTGCGCAGCGCGATCTCCCTGGCGGCCCTCGGCGCGGCGAGCATGCGCGCGGCGCCGCTGCCGGGCCTGCTGATCCTGCTCATGTCGGTGGGCGTCTGGTGGGTCAGCCGGACGGTGCGCGGGCCGGAGCGCAGGCCCGGCGACCCGCGCCGCGCGCGCATGATCACCCTGGCCGGAGTGGTCGTGGCGGTCGCCGCGCTGGTGATCGTTCTGTGAAGGGCCCTGGCGCGCGCAACCGACTTGGTTAGACTGCCCGGCGTGTTGCGCCTGGGGTTTATCGTCGGTTTTGTCCTTTTGCTCGGTTCGGGCGCGGGGCCGGCCGCCGCCGCGCCGGAACCGCCGGGCCGCACCGAGCTGGTGGCCGAGGCACTGGCCGAGGAGCCGGTGCAGGTCACCGACGCCGAGGCCCGCCTCTTCGATCCCGAGGCCCTCCGCGCGGACATCAAGACGGCTCTGGACCCGCTCGGGATGCCGTACTACGTCGTCGTGGAGCCCCAGAACATGTTCTTCGACGAATACACGCGCCCCGAGGACTTGATCCCGATCCTGCACGACAGGCTCGGCGAAGACGGGCTCTACGTCGTCACCGACACCTCCGGCGGCGGGACGGCCCAGGCGTTCGGCTCAGCGCTCCCCGCCGACGACGCTTGGAGGGCGGCAAGGCGGGAACTCACCTACGGCACGCCGCTGATCGAGCAGCTCGTCCGCTTCACCGAGATGCTCTCCGCACCCGACCCCGTCGCCCGCGTCTCGGCGGCGACCAGGGCCCCCGAGCCCGTGTACGCGAGCGACGAGCGCGACCGCGTGGAGATGACGGCGCTGGGCGTCGGCGCCGTCGTGGGCGCGCTCCTGCTCGGCATCCCGCTCCTGCTGAACCTGGTGCTGAAGCCCAGGAGGGCGCGGCGGCGCGGCCCGGCGGCCCAGAGCTCCGCACCCGCCCCCCGCAGGCCCGCCGCGGCGGCCCGCAAGGGGAAGCCGGCGGCCAGGGGAAAGACAGCCGTCAAGGGAAAGAAGGGTCGCCGATGAGCGGCACAGGGACCACCGCGTCCGGTAGGCCCGCACGGCGCCGGGCGGCCGCGCTCGCCGCGGTGGTCTTCGCGCTGCTGCCCCTCGCCCCCGCGTCCGCGGAAGGGGACGTCCCTCCGTACGCCACCGCGCGCTGGGAGCGGATCGCGGAGGCGCTGCGCAAGGACCCGCTGTTCGTCGACACCGACCTCGCCGACGCCGTCACCGGTCCGATGCGCCGGGATCTGCGGGCGCAGCTGAAGTCCGCCGCGGCGGCGCTCCAGGCGGACGTCTACTTCTTCGCGGTGCCCAACTCCACCGAGAGCGAGTCGGACGGCAGCGCGGACCTCCTGATCGAGGGCGTGTACGACGAGCTCCGCAAGGACGGCCTGTACCTGACGGTCGACGCGGACGGCGACCTCGGCGGCCGGGACTTCGGGATACCCCGCGACTTCAGTTACCGGGCCGTCCGCTACGAGAACGAGCACTCCGCCTCGTACGAGACGCCGTTCGCCGATCTGCTGCCCAGGGTGCAGGCGACCCTTGCCGAGGCGGTCGCGCTGCCCGCGGGCGAGCCCCGCACTTACACGGGGCCGCCCGACATCCCGTCCTTCACCGAGGAGGAGTCCGAACCCGAGGCCGCGATCTGGGGGCCGTTCTTCGCCGGGCTGCTCCTCGTCGGGCCGTTGCTCGTCGGCGCCATCGCGGCGGTGTGGGGCCTGGTCCTGGGCGTCAAGGCGGGCGCCTCCCGCGCGTCGTGGCGGGCGAAGCCGAGCCTGCGCTACCTCAGGGCGACCTCGCGCCGCGAACTGCGGCTCCTCGCCGAACGCCTGGACAAGGCCGGCGACACCACCGGGACGGGCACTGCGATGCGCGCCTACGACGCGGCGCTGCTCGTCGCCGACGAGGCCCGGAGAGGCAGCGATCCCGCCGCGGAGGCGCTCGACCTCGTCGGCGTCATCGTCCTCTCCCGCCAGGGAGCGCTGGCGCTGGCCGAGGACCTCTCCCGGGGGCCGGTCTTCTGCCAGGTCAACCCGCTGCACGGCCTCGGGACCAAGGCCCGGACGAGCGCGAACGCCGGCCACCCTCCGGGCCAGGTGTGCGCCCTCTGCGCCGGTCTGTCCCCGAAGAACGTGCGGGCGACGATCCTGCGCGTCCCCGACGGCCGCCCCTACCCCGACGTCGAAAGCCTGTGGAGCAAGGGCTTCGGAGGCCGTCCCGACCTCGCCGCACGAGTACTGGAGTCCCTCGGTGTCCGCTGAACCGTCCCCCGGCGAGAAGATCGTCACCGCGCTGCGCCGCTCGCCCCTCTACGTCGACCCCGCCTACGCGTCCGCGCTTCCCGAGGCGGACCGGGCGCGGGTCCTGGAGGCGGCGGAGAAGGCGCCCTTCGACTTCTGGATCATCCTGGTGCCGCTGGTCGCCGGGGGAACCTGGAGCGAGCCCGAGGACCTGATCTCGGTCGTGCACGACAGGCTGAAGCGCGACGGCGTCTACCTGGTGCCGGAGTCGTCCGGGACGCGGTTCGAGGGCCGCAGGTTCGGCGGCACCCGGGACGAGCGGACCGACGCCCTCTACGGCGCCTCCGTGGTCGGCTTCCTGGACGAGTACGACAACGCCACCCTGGCGGACCGCCTCCTCAAGACCATCGAGATCATCGCGGGAGGAAACGCCCAGGCCGAGTACGAGAAGGCGACCGCGTACCTGCACGAGGAGCCCAACCCCGTCGCCAAGCTCGCGCAAGACGAGACCGGCCGGACCTCGCCCGTCCGCGTCACCGCCATCGGCCTCGGCGCGGCCGCCGTGGCGGGCCTCGCGGTGTGGCGCTGGAAGCGGACGCGCGGTCCCGCGCCGCGGGACGCCCACCCCCTCGTGCTCTCCAGGGCGACGCTGGAGGCGGCCCGCAACGCGGACGAGAAGGGCCTGCGCAAGCAGGCCGCCGCCTCGGTGGTCGCGCTAGGGGAACTCGTCGAAGCCACCGAGGTGCCTTCGGACGACGCCCGCGCGCAGGAGCTCATCGCTCACGCCCTGGACGCCTACCAGGCGGCCGGCAAGGTGCTCGACGACGCGAAGGGCGTCCCCGACCTCGCCGGCGTGCTCGTCCTCGTGGACGCGGGAAGCGACGCGATCGCGGCGGTCCGGGCGCGCCGGAAGGGCGGCCGGGAAGCACCGCCGAGCCCGCTGTGCTTCTTCAACCCGCTGCACGGCGACGCCACCGCCGAGGTGACGTGGCGGCGCATAGGCACGCGCGACTCCATCAAGGTGCGGGCCTGCCAGGCGTGCGCGAAGGCGGTCCGCGACCACCGCACGCCCGAGGCGCTGCTGGACACGTCGGGAGACAGGCCGCTGCCTTACTACGCCGGAGACTCGCTGTGGTCGCGCACCGGCTACGGCCAGTTCGGCGAGGGCGGGTCGGCCGACGGGAGCGGCGCCGGCCTGGTCGCGATCGTCCTGCGGGGCGGCCACCGCGCCTGACCCGCGCCCTTCCGTGATCTTGTCCTGGCCGGGTGAATAAAGATCGCCGCCGGTGGCTATGGAAGGACACACGGTGCGTCTCCGGGGGAGGGGCGGGCCGGCACGGGGGAACGCATGGTGCTCGCACGCGCGCTCGGCGCGGCCATCGGGCTGCCCGCGAGGATCGGGCGGTTTCCGGCGGACGCCGTCAAGGGGTCGCTCTCGGTCGTGCGCCTCGTGTCCGCGGCTTCCGCCGACCGCGAGGTGCACGGACCGGCCGACGGCCACCGCCACATCGCGGTGAAGGGCGAGGGCGGCGAGAAGTTCGCCGCCGACCTGGAAGAGGCGCTCACCGCGGTCGACGGGGTGTCGCGCGCGGAGGTCAACGGGATCCTCGGCCATGTCCTCGTCGTCCACGAGGGCGTGGCGGACGACGACCTCATCGCGATCGTCGACGAGGTCGAGCGCGCGCACGGCCTTGAGGACGAACCTCATCTGCGCGCGGTCCACCCCGGGGAGGTCGGCTCCCTCGTCTCCGAGACCGTGCACGCGGGGGCCAACCTCGCGGGCTGGGGCGTCGCCGCGGTGGCCGCCGCGCTGCGCGTGGCCTACCTCCCGTCCGCGGTCTCCGCGGTCCTGGGGCTGACCGACGTGAACCCGCCGCTGCGCGCGGCGCTGGAGCGGACGGTCGGCAAACAGGCCGCCGACACCTGCTTCTCGGCGGGGCTGCTGGCCAGCCAGGTGCTCGCCGCCCAGCCCGTCGGGCTGCTGCTGTCGTTCGCGCGGCGCGCCTCGCACGTCGCGGAGCTGCGCGCGAGGCGCGAGGTCTGGCACCGCAGGGCCGCCGACCTCGTGGTGCCGGGCGCCTACCGGGCCGAGCCGCTGGAGCGCGCGCCGAGGCCCATGCCGCTGCCCGAGGGCCCCGTGGAGACCGTGCAGCGCTGGAGCGGGCCGCTCTCGGTCACCGTGACCGCCGGGGTGTGGGCGTTCACGCGGGACGCGGGCCGCGCCCAGGGCGTGCTGGTCGGGGGCGTGCCGAAGGCGGCGCGGCTGGGGCGCGAGGCCTTCTGCGGCCAGCTCTCGCGCGCCCTGGCCGAACGCGACGCGCTCGTCATGGACACCGCGTTCCTGCGCCGCCTCGACCGGGTGGACCGGGTCCTCCTCGACGCCGCCGCGCTGCGCACCGGCCGGATGATCATCGACGAGGTGGTGCCGGTCTCGGCCGAGCACGGCCCCGAGGCGCTCTACGCCCGCGCCCACACCCTCGCCGACCTGGCCAGGCCGCGGGCGGTCGCCCGCGCCGACGGATGGCTCCTGAGCCCGCTCAGCCGCGGCTCGACCCTGTTCGAGGGAGACTCCGCGGAGGAATCGGCGATCGCCGAGCGGCTCGCGGTCCTGCGCCGCCGCGGCGCCCTCGTCCTGCTGCTGGAGCACCGCGACGCGCCAGCCGCGCTGGTCTCGGTGGTGCCCGAGCTGCACTCCACGGCGGAGGCGCTCGTGGCCGCCTCGCGCAAGGCGGGGCTCGTCCTCATCACCGGTGACGGCCGGGGTCTGGAGCACCGCCTGAGGGTGGACGGCTTCCGCGCCGGCCGGCCCGCCGAGGCCGTCCGGGCGCTCCAGGCCGACGCTCACGTGGTAGCGCTGGTCTCGCCCGGCGACCGGGCGGCGCTGTCGGCGGCCGACGTCGGGATCGGCGTCCTCACCGGGGAAGCGCCGCCGTGGGGCGCGGACGTGCTCTGCGGCCCGGGACTGGAGACGGCTTGCCTGCTTCTGGACTCCGTGCCCGC
Source organism: Actinocorallia aurea (assembly GCF_054783995.1). Classification (NCBI taxonomy): domain Bacteria; kingdom Bacillati; phylum Actinomycetota; class Actinomycetes; order Streptosporangiales; family Thermomonosporaceae; genus Actinocorallia; species Actinocorallia aurea. The sequence goes on along the minus strand of NZ_BAAGPQ010000002.1, from coordinate 680,861 downwards.
CGCGCACGACAACAGCCGCCGTAGCGCGCGCACGGCCAAGCTCGGCTCCCTGACCGCGATGCTGCTCTCGGCGGCGGGCCCGGCCGCGACCGCCGACCGGCGTGCCCAGCTCGCCGTCGACCTGTCGGGGTTCTCCGCGTTCGCGCAGGGCTCCTGGGCGGGGCTCGGGTTCTCCCGCCTGCCGCGCCCCCTGTCGGTGGACCGCACCCCGTGGCACTCCTGGCCCGCCGACGAGGTCCTCGACCACCTGGACTCCGCGGTCACCGGGCTCACCGGCGAGGAGGCCGCGAAGCGCCGCGCGGGCGAAGGCCACGAGAGCCCGCACGAGCACGGGTTGAGCAGGCTCGTCATGGAGGAGCTGGACAACCCGCTGACCCCCGCCCTGGCGCTGGGCGCGGGCGTCTCCGCCGTCGTCGGCTCGGTCACGGACGCGACGCTCATCGCCGTCGTCCTGACCACGAACGCCTTCCTGTCCGGCCTCCAGCGCCTCGGCGCCGACCGGGCGCTGCGCGGCCTGGTGGACCGCAGCGCCGTCCGGGTCAGGATCGCCCGGCCCGACGGGGAGCACGCGGCCGTCGGCGAGGACCTGGTGCCGGGGGACGTCATCCGGTTCACCGCGGGCGACTCGGTGCCCGCGGACTGCCGCCTGCTCAGCGCCGACAACCTGGAGATGGACGAGTCGAGCCTGACGGGCGAGTCGCAGCTCGTCGAGAAGGAGGCCGAGCCCAGCTTCTCGCCTCTGGTCGCCGAGCGGCACTCGATGCTCTACCAGGGGACGGTCGTCGCCGCGGGCGAGGCCGTGGGCGTCGTCGTGGCCACGGGGTCGTCCACGGAGGTCGGACGGACGGCGCACCTGGCGGGTGCGGAGTACCGCGAGACGGGGGTGGAGAGGCGGCTGCGCGAGCTGACCCGCGTCACCCTGCCCGTCTCGCTGGCCGCCGGGCTCTCCCTCCTCGGCTCGAACCTCCTGCGCGGCCAGCCGTTCGGCAGGGCGCTCGGCTCCGCCGTGAGCCTCGCCGTCGCCGCGGTCCCCGAGGGGCTGCCCTTCGTCGCGACGGCCGCCGAGCTGGCCACGGCGCGCAGGCTGACGCGCCGGGGAGCCCTCGTGCGCAACCCCGCCACGATCGAGGCGCTCGGCCGGGTCGACGTGCTGTGCTTCGACAAGACGGGCACGCTCACCGAAGGCAGGCTGCGGCTCAGGGTGGTGTCCGACGGCGTCGACTCCGCGGAGGTGGAGGACCTCCCGGACCGGCTGGTGGAGGTCGTCGCCGTGGCGATGCGGGCGGGCCCCGAGCTGAACGGCGAGCGGCCTCCGCACCCGACGGACAGGGCCGTCATGTACGCGGTCGACGAACTCGGCCTCGGCGCCCGCATGGAGCGCTGGGAGCGCCTGGACGAGCTGCCTTTCGAGCCGGCCCGCGGCTACCACGCGGTCCTGGGGTCCTCCTCCACCGGCAGGTGGCTGAGCGTCAAGGGCGCGCCGGAACTCGTCCTGGACAAGTGCGCGACCTGGCAGCGCGACGGGGAGGGCCGCCCCTTCGACGCCGTCGCGCGCGCACGGGTGGCCGAGGAGATCGAGGCGCTGGCGCGGCGCGGCTTCCGGGTCCTCGCGGTGGCCGATCGCGCGGCCCCGGAGAGGCTGCTCACCGAGGAGGACGTGAAGGACCTCGTGTTCCTCGGCCTCCTGTGCATCGCCGACCCGGTCCGTCCGACGGCCGCGGCGGCCGTGGCCCGCCTGCGCACCGCGGGCGTCGGCATCATCATGATCACCGGCGACCATCCGAGCACCGCCGAGGCGATCGCCGCGGACCTGGGCATCCTGGACGGCCGGGTCATGACGGGCGCCGACATCGACGCGCTCAGTGACGCCGACCTCGGCAAGGCCCTGTCGGACGTGTCGGTCTTCGCCCGGATGACCCCGGCGCAGAAGGCCAGGACGGTCGGGGCGCTGCACACGCTCGGCAAGGTCGTGGCGGTCACCGGAGACGGCGCCAACGACGCGCCCGCGATCCGGCTCGCCGACGTCGGGATCGCGCTCGGCGAGCGGGCCTCGCCCGCGGCCCGCGAGTCCGCCGACGTGGTGATCACCGACAACCGCATCGAGACGATCACCGAGGCGATCGCCGACTGCCGCGCGATGTGGCGCTCGACCCGCGACGCGCTGGCCGTGCTGCTCGGCGGCAACCTGGGCGAGATCGGCTTCACCGTCGGCGTGGGCGTGCTGGTGGGCGCCAGCCCGCTCAACGTCCGCCAGCTCCTGCTGGTCAACATGCTGACCGACCTGCTGCCCGCGATCGCCCTCGCGGTCCGCCCGCCGCACCGGGTCACCAAGGCCGACCTGCTCGCCGAGGGTCCGGAGCGGTCGCTGGGCGTGGCGCTGACGCACGACATCGCGGTGCGCGGGGTGACCACCGCGGCGGCGGCCTCCGCGGCCTTCATGCTCGGCCACTCGGGAGGCTCGCGCCTCCAGGCGTCCACGACGGGACTCGTGGCGCTGGTGGCGACCCAGCTGTTCCAGACGATCGCCGCGGGCGGCAGGGATCCGCTGGTGTTCGCCTCGGGCGTGTTCTCGCTGACGGTCCTGGCCGCGGTCGTGCAGATCCCCGGGCTCAGCCACTTCTTCGGCTGCCGCCCGCTGCTCCCCCAAGGCTGGCTGATCGCCTACGCGGCGGCGGCGACGGCCGCGGCGACCGCCTTCGTCCTCACCCGGATCCCGATCCCGGACGCCTCGTCGGGCATTCCGGCGCGCCTGCGCGAGGTCCTCCCGGCGGTGTTGCCCAAGGCGGTCCGGACCAGGCTCGCGGCCTTCGCGGTGCTCTTCACCCCGTGAAGGCCGAAGGCCCCGGACGCCGGCCGGGGGAGCGGCGGCGGACGGGGCCTTCGGGGTCCTGCTGGGCTAGAGCACCTTGGACAGGAACGCGCGGGTGCGCTCCTGCTTGGGCCCGGCCAGGATCTCGCGCGGCCTGCCGGACTCGACGACGACGCCGCCGTCGAGGAAGACCAGCGAGTCGGCGACCTCCCGGGCGAAGCCGATCTCGTGCGTGACCACGAGCATCGTCATGCCGTCGGCGGCCAGGTCGCGCATGACGTCGAGGACCTCGCCGACGAGCTCGGGGTCGAGCGCCGAGGTCGGCTCGTCGAAGAGCATCAGGCTCGGCTCCATCGCCAGCGCGCGGGCGATCGCCACGCGCTGCTGCTGGCCGCCGGAGAGCTGGGCGGGGTAGGCGTCGCCCCGCGCGGCGAGCCCGACGCGGTCCAGCAGGCGCAGGGCGCGCTCGCGGGCCGCGGCCTTGGACTCGCGCTTCACCCGGACGGGCGCCTCCATGACGTTCTGGAGCGCCGTCATGTGCGGGAAGAGGTTGAAGCGCTGGAAGACCATGCCGATCTCCCGCCGCTGCGCCGCGACCTCCTTCTCCTTCAGCTCGTAGAGCTTCCCGTCCTTCTCCTTGTAGCCGATGAGGTGGCCGTTCACCTCCAGCCGGCCCGCGTCGACCCGCTCCAGGTGGTTGACGCACCGCAGGAACGTCGACTTGCCGGAGCCGGAAGGGCCGATGATGCAGGAGACCTCACCGGGGGCGACCTCAAGGTCGATCCCGGCGAGGACCTTGTGGTCGCCGTAGTACTTGCAGACGCCCTGCGCCCGCACGAGCGGCGCCCTGCGCGCGACGGGGATGTCGCCGGTCATCGCTGGACCCCCTTGGAGTAGCGCTTCTCCAGGAAGCGCTGGAGCACCGTGGCGATGGTGGTCAGCACCAGGTACCAGAGGGAGACCGTGAGCAGCAGCTCCACGATCATCAGGTTGTTGGTGTAGATCCGCACCGCCGACTGGAGCAGCTCGCCGTACTGGATCGCGTAAGCCAGCGAGCTGGTCTTGAGCATGCTGACGAACTGGTTGCCCGTCGGCGGCACGATGACCCGCATCGCCTGCGGCAGGATGATCCGCCGCATCATCTGGCCGCGGGACAGGCCGAGCGCCTGGGAGGCCTCGGTCTGTCCCTTGTCGACCGAGGAGATCCCGGCCCGGACGATCTCCGCCATGTAGGCGCCCTCGTTGATGCCGAGACCGAGCAGGGCCGCGACGAACGGGGTGATGAGGGAGTTCGTCTCCCAGCTTCCGACGCCCGGGATCGTCACCGTGTCCACGACGAGCGACAGGTTGTACCAGAGCAGGAGCTGGACCAGCACCGGGGTGCCGCGGAACAGCCACACGTAGACCATCGAGACGGCGCGGACCTCGAGGAAGCGGGATCCGGCCATCACCGCGGCGACCACGCCGAGGACGATGCCGAGCGCCTGCGCGAGCACGCTGATGAGCAGGGTGTTGCCGAGGCCCTTCAGCACGTTGTCGGCGGTGAGGAACTCCGTGGTGACCGAGTAGTCGATGTCGGCGCCCATGAAGGCGCGGACGACGAGCGCGGTGCCGACGGCGATGATCGCCAGGAAGATCCAGCGGCTGTGGTGGCGGACCGGGACCGCCTTGATCATGTCCTCTTTCACGTGCCCGCGTTGACCTCGGCCTCGGTGACGGCGCCGGCCGGGATCTCCCACTTCTCGATCAGCTTGCCGTACTCGCCGTTGTCGATGATCGCGGCGAGCGCCTTCTGGATGGCGTCGCGGAGGGCGGTGTCGTCCTTGGAGACCGCGATGCCGAGCGGGCCCGCCTCGATCTGCTCTCCGACGACCTCGTACGCGCCGCCGGACTCGCGGGCGTTGTAGGTGGCGACGGGGTAGTCCTGGAGGCCCGCGACGGCGCGGCCCTGCTTGATCTGGAGCATCGCCTCGGTCTCTCGGTCGAACGAGAGGATGTCGATCTTGGCGCCGCCGTCGGCCTCGCACTTCGCGCTCTGGTCCTGGGCGTAGCCCTCCTGGGTGGTGCCGCGCTGGACCGCGATGGTCTTGCCGCACAGGTCGGCGAGCGTCGCCAGGCCCTCGGGGTTGCCCTTCTTGACGAGCATCATGGCGCCGGCCACGTAGTAGTCGACGAAGTCGACCTCCGCCTGCCGCTCCTTGGTGTCCGACATGCCGGAGATGGCGACGTCGAAGCGGTTCGACTTCAGCGAGGTGATGAGGCCGTCGAAGGACGCCGACTGGAACTCGAACGTCACGCCGAGCTGCTCGCCGAGCTTGTCGGCCAGCTCCTTGTCGAAGCCGAGGACCGTCTCGCCGTCGGTGTCGAAGTACTCGAGCGGCGCGTAGGCGATGTCGGAGCCGACGACGATCTTGCCCGCCTTCTGCTGCTCGGCCGGCAGTTCGGCGAACAGCGGCGCGGCCGAGCCCGCGGCCTCGGGGCTCGCGGTCTCCTCCGAGGAGTCGCCGCAGGCCGCGACGGACCCGGCGACGAGGGCTGTCGCGGCGGCAGCGCCGAAGAGGCGTCGGGAGAAGAGGTTCATGTGGGGCTTCCTTCGAGAACGGGGGAGGGAGGGCGGGTGGGGAGCTCTCTAGCGCGGGTACAGCTCGCGGCGTCCGGTGGCGACCTTGGCGAGGGAGTCGGGCCGGACGGTGACGCCCGTGCCGGGGCCGTCGGGCACGGCGATGTGCCCGTCCTCCAGCACGAAGGGCTCGGTGAGGTCCTCGGCGTAGTAGCGGGCCGAGGCGGAGGTGTCGCCGGGCAGGACGAAGCCGGGCAGCGCGGCGAGGGCGAGGTTCGCCGAGCGGCCCACGCCGGTCTCCAGCATTCCGCCGCACCAGACGGGCACGCCGCCCGCGACCGCGAGGTCGTGGATCCGGCGGGCCTCCAGGTAGCCGCCGACCCGCGCCGGCTTGATGTTGATCACGCGGCACGCGCCGTAGGCGAGCGCGGTGGCGGCGTCCCGGGCGGAGGTGATCGACTCGTCGAGGCAGATCGGCGTGCGGATGAGCTTGGACAGCTCGGCGTGGCCGCGCAGCTCGTCCTCCTCCAGGGGCTGCTCGATGAGCAGGAGGCCGTAGTCGTCGAGCCGGCGCAGGTGCTCGGCGTCGGTCAGGGAGTACGCGCAGTTGGCGTCCACCTGGAGCAGCAGGTCGTCGCCGAAGGTCTCGCGCACCGCGCGGACCGCCTCGACGTCCCAGCCCGGCTCGATCTTCAGCTTGATCCGCAGGTAGCCGTCGGCGAGGTAGCCCTCGACGGCGGCGAGCAGCTCGGAGATCGAGTCCATGATCCCGACGGAGACGCCGGACGGGACCCGGTCCTTGACCGACCCGAGGTGGGTCGCGAACGACATCCCGTAGGAGCGCAGTTCCGCGTCCAGAAGGGCGGTCTCCAGTACGGCCTTCGCCAGGCGGTGCCCCTTGACGGGCTCCAGGGCGGGGCCGACCTTGGCGGCCGTGACGCCGTCGCCCAGGGCGGCGACGCGGGGGATCAGGTGGTCGCGCAGGGCGAGTTCGGCGGAGGCGTTGAACTCCGAGCAGTACAGCGGGTCGGGGTCGCCCGCGAACTCCGCCCAGCCTTCGCCCTCGTCGGTGGTGACGCGCAGCAGGAAGGTCGAGCGGACGGTGTCGGTGCCGAACGAGGTGCGGAAGGCGCCGACCAGAGGGACCTCGATGGAGATCAGTTCGACGTTCTCGATCCTCACGGGGTCTCCTCGGGGGTCAGGTGGTACCAGCCGTCGCGCGAGATAGACACGGCGGACAGGCCTTCGGCGGAGAGGAACACCTCGCGGACCGCGCGCCGCCAGGCCAGGGCCTGGGCGGTGTCGGCGGCGCGGATCGCGAGGATGTCCTCGGGGACGCGGCACCAGAGGTCGGTGCCGCGGCGGGCGAGGTAGGGCAGGCCGTCGGGGCCAAGGTCGGGCTCGGGCTCCGGCCGCTCGACGGGATCGGCGGCGTGGCCGGGGCGGAACGCGTCGAGCCGCCAGCGGACGGTGAGCCTGTCGGACTCGTCCCCGGCGTTGAACCCGTCGTTCATGGGCCCGTAGAAGTCGACGGTGTACTCCGGGGCGGTCGCGCCGAGCTTCACCAGGTTGAACCAGGCGTTGCGGCGGATCAGCGGGTCGAACGTCCAGGTGATCGTCCGCGCGCCGCGCTCCATGGCCCAGGCGCGCTGGGCGAGCTTGAGGGCGTACCCGACCCCTCCGCCGGTGCGGTGGGCCCCGGCGATCAGCGAGTAGGCGTCGCGTGCCTCGGGCGGGCCCCAGATCGCGGCGCCGGCGCCGATCATGCTCTGCGGGCCGTAGGCCGCGTGGATCGCGCCGCCCGCGTGGGCGGCCGAGCGCAGGACGTCGGTCGGCAGGGGGTCCTCGCCCGGAGGGGTCTCCCAGATCTCCGCGAGCAGCCGCGCGACGGCGCGCAGCCGAGCAGGGTCCTCGACCGCCTCCACGCGCACCCCGGCGGCGCCGGCGGCGGCGTCCGCCTGCCGGTGCGCGAGATCGGAAGCTGATGGGTTGAGCACGGTTCCACTCTCGTCAACCCGGTGGCAAGGCTGCTTTAGCCGATCGGCCAAAGGTGACAAAAGTGGTTTATGGGATAGGCCAAACCTTGCATACCCTGGCCGCTGTGCCCGCCTCGACCCTGAACCACCTGGTAGAAGCGCTGGGCGCGGACCCGATCAGCCTCGTGACCGCCCCGCGCGGCCCTGAGACACCGGTGTCCGGAACGCTGCTCTACGAGCCCCGCGCCCCGCTGCCCCGCATGGACGGGGCGCTCCTGCTCGCCGTCGGCGTCCCGCCCTCGGAGGGCGCGGCGCTGCTGGCGGACGCCTCCCGGGCGGGCCTCGCGGGAATCGTGGTCAAACGGTACGGGGCCTCCCTGGGCGAGCTCGCCAGGGCCGCCGAAGGCGCCGGGCTCAGCCTGCTGTGCGCCGACGACGAGGTCTCCTGGCAGCAGCTCGACGCCCTGATCAGCTCGGCCCTCACCGCGGTGGCCGCGCCCCGCGGGCGCGCGCCCGCGGGCCCGCACGCCGGGGACCTGTTCTCGCTCGCCAACGCGATCGCGGGCGCGGTCGGCGGCGCGACCGCCATCGAGGACCCCTACCAGCGCATCCTCGCCTACTCGACGCTGCGGGGGCAGCCGATCGACGAGGAGCGCCGCCAGGGCATCCTCGGCCTCCACGTCCCCTATCTGGAGACCAACGTCCCCCAGTACCGGGACCTCGCCCGATCCCACAGGGCGATGCGCTTCCCGTCCGGCATGGGCGGCCTGTCCAGGCTGGCGGTCGCGGTCCGCGCCGGAGGCGAGCTGCTGGGCTCCCTCTGGGTGGTCGACGCCGGAGACGACCTCGGCGAAGACGCCCTCAGGGCGCTGGAAGACGCCGGGCGGATAGCGGCGCTCCACCTTCTGCGGGCGAGGACGTCCCACGACCTCGCCCGCCGCCAGCGCGGCGACCTCCTGCACAGGCTGCTCGAAGATCCCGACAGCGCCCCCATCGTCGCCCCCCAGCTCGGCCTGCCCCTGGACGCCCCGGCCGTCGTCGCCGCCTTCCACGTGAACGCCGCGGGCTATGACGAGTCGTGGATCGCCCGGGCGTCGCTCCAGCTGATCGACCTCGTGAGCCTGCACTGCGAGGCCCACTTCGGCAGGCACGGATGCGCCCTTCTCGACGGCGTCGTCTACGCGCTCCTGCCCGGGGAGGCGCGGCGGGACTTCGTCGCCGACGTCACCGCGCGGGCGGAACGGGCACTCCAGCTACCCGTGAAGGCCGCCCTGGGCTCCGTCGTGCCCCGTCTGGAGCGCGCCTCGGCCTCGCGCCGCGACGCCGACACCGTGCTGCGGGTCCTCGCCGGGGAAGACTGCGCGGTCGCCACGATCGACGAGATCCGCCCGACCGTCACCCTCATGGACCTCGGCCACGCGCTCCCGGCCGTCCCGCGCCTCGCCGAAGGCGCGGGACCGGCCGTCCGGGCCCACGACGCGGCCCACAAGACGACGTACGCGGAGACCTTCCTCGCCTACTTCGAGGCGGACGGCGACATCCGCGCCGCCGCCGAGGCCCTCACCGTCCACCCCAACACCCTCCGCTACCGCCTCACCCGCGCCGCGGAGCTGTTCGGCCTCGACCTCGCCGACCCCGACACCCGCCTCGTCCTCTGGCTCCAGCTGCGCCTGAGCCGCTAGGGATCGCGGGTGAGGCGGGGCTCGCGGGCGGCCGGCCGCGAGAAGCACCGCGCCTCTCGCGGCGCTGTGTCAGGTGACCGATTTCGGGGTTTTTGGTGTCCCGTGTCGGAAGTCCCGGGCGGGTGAGGCGTTTGTCCCGGGCGTCCGGGCAGACCGGTACTCCGTGCTCAGGCGCGAGGTGATTCGTATGACGGATGCTGTTCACGGGTCGAAGGGAGACCGTGAACATGGACGGCTGGAGTGCGCCGGGCTACACCACCATCGAGACCCTCGGCGAGGGCGCGCACGGACGCGTCGTCGCCGCGGTCCGCGAACGGGACCGCCGCCCGGTCGCGGTCAAGTACCTGAGCGACGCCGCCCGGCGCGACGCCTTCGCCAGCGAGGCCCGGCACCTCGCCGCCGTGCGCTCCCGGAACGTCGTCCGGCTCGTCGAGTACGTCGAGGACGGCGCCGGTGCCGCCCTCGTCATGGACCACGCGCCCGGCCGCCCCCTGAAGGACCTCCTCGACGAGACCGGCCCCCTCGCCCCCGAAGCCGCCCTCCTGGTCTTCCAGGGCGTCCTGCGGGCGCTGGAGGCCGTCCACCGCGCCGGAATCGTGCACCGCGACCTCAAGCCCGGCAACCTCCTCGTCGGCCCCAAGGGCGAGATCACCCTCATCGACTTCGGCATCGCCGTCGCCGAGGGCACCGAGACCGACCCGATAGGCACCCCCGCGTACATGCCGCCCGAGCAGTGGCAGGCCCTTCCCGCCGCTCCCGCCTGGGACCTCTACGCCGCCACCGCGGTCTTCTACGAGTGCCTCACCGGCGAGCGCCCCTACCCGGCCCGCTACATCGCCGAACTGGCCGCCCAGCACCTCTACAGCCCCGTCCCCGACTCCGGCGACCCCCACCTCCAGCCGCTGATCGCGGCCGGCCTCGCCAAGGACCCCGACGCCCGCGTCCACTCCGCCCCGGCCCTCCTGCGCGCCGTCGACCTCCTGGCCCGGCGCCTCTACGGCCTCCGCTGGTCCCGTCGCACCCGCCCCCACTTCACTCCGGCCCCGTTCGTCCTGGCCGCGTGAACGGCGGCGGGCGAAGAACCCTCTAGCAAGCAAGCACTTACTGGCCTAGGGTGCTCGGCATGACCGAGACTTTGGTGCCCGGGAGGGTCGGCGGCTTCGAGGGCGCGCTGGCGCGGTACCCGGAGCGCGCGCGGGTGTTCGTGGAAGCGCTGGGTTGGGGGGACCCGGTCGCGGACGCGGTCGTCGCGGACCTCGTCGCGCAGGGCCGCGGGCCCGGGATGCGGCGGATCCGCAAGGCGCTGGCCGAGGGGATCGACGCGGTGCAGGACGCGCCGGAATCCGTGGTGGCACTGTTCGCCGAGATCGACGCGGAGCCCGAATGGCTGGACCGCGACCTCCTGGCCGTGGCCTCGCACGCCTACTGCCGGCACCCCGTCGCCGTCCTGACGGCGCTCGGCACCGCCTCACTCGTCGGGAGCTACGTCAACGGCGCGGCCGTCGAGCCGCTCGCGCTCACCCGGCGGTTCACCGACCGGGGCGCGGTCCGGGCGTTCGAGACCGCCTCGTGGCTGTGGGCCACCGCCCGTCCGGGCGGCCTCGAGCGGTTCGCGCCCGGGGTGGCCGCGACGGTCCGGGTGCGGCTGATCCACGCGTTCGTCCGCCACCACATCCTCAACGGACTCCCCGACGGCACCTGGGACTCGGCCGAGCTCGGCCACCCGATCAACCAGGCCGACTCCGCCTACACGCTCATCGAGTTCAGCCTCATCCCGCTGCGCGTCATGGGGCGCTTCGGCATCCCGCACACCCCGCGGGAACGCTCCGCGATCTACCACCTTTTCCGGTACGTCGGACACCTCATGGGCGTCGACCCGAGGATCCTGCCCGCGACCGAACCCGACTTCGTGGAACTCGAGGAGATCTACCACCTGACCGGCGCGGAACCCAGCGCCTACAGCCGCGAACTCGTCGCCGAACTCCTCGACGTGATCATGCCCGACAACCTCGCCACCCAGGCGGGCCCGCTGGCGCCCGCGATGCGGCGGACCGCCCGGCCCATGGTGCACGGCCTCGCCCGCACCTTCGCCGGAGACCCGATCGCCGACCGGCTCGGCGTACGGCGCAACGCCTGGCGGCACCTGCCCGCGCTGCTGGCGCCCCCGGTGCGCGCGGTCAACGCCTTGCAGCAGGTCGTTCCCGGCGCGATGGACCGCAAGCTCCGTCGCGCCCTCACCTTCATCGACACCACGTCGGCCGCGACCGCCGCCCGTCTGGGCGTCGGCCACGACCTCGTGGACGCGTCGACCGGGCACCCCGCCGCCGGCCCCCCGGAGTGACGGGGGGCCGGGGCGCGGCTCAGCTCTCGGCCGCGCCCTGCCGCGCCGCCACGGCGGCGCGGACCTCGTCCATGTCCAGCTCCAGCGCCTTGTCCACGAGTTCCTTCAACGCGCGCTCGGGGAGCGCCCCGGGCTCGGCGTAGAGGATGATCCCGTCGCGCGCCACCACGAGCGTCGGGATCGAGGTGATCTCGAACGCCGCGGCCAGCTCGCGCTCGGCCTCGGTGTCGATCTTGCCGAACAGGGCGTCCGGGTGCTCCTCGGAGATGCGCTCGTAGACCGGGGCGAAGTTGCGGCACGGGCCGCACCAGCTCGCCCAGAAGTCGACCAGCACCAGCCCCTCGCGCCCGAAGGCATCCTCAAAGGTCTCCTTGGTCAGATCGACCGTGGCCATCGCCCTCTCCTTCACGTCGCGTCGTCGTACGCCTTGCAGAACCACCCGGCGCCCTTTCCTGTTCCCGAGCCCGCCTCGCGCTAACCGGACCCGTCCGCGGCCCACAGGCGCGCCGACCCGTCCAGCCAGAGCCAGGCCCTCGTCCTGGTCTCCTTGGCCTCGACGTCGAGGGGCTCATAGCGGTCGGCCGCCACATGCGGACCGTGCCCGGCGACGTCGCGAGCGGGTCGAGCAGCAGGTGCAGCGGGACGTCCGGCGGCAGGACGACGAGCGCGCCGTCGCCCCGGTCCTCCCGGTGGCATCTCGGCCAAGGCAGGTCCGCCGCCCCGAAGGCGGCCCGCACTGCCTCGTACATGTCGCGCCGCAGCGCGAAGCGCTCGCTCTCGTCCCGGTGCCGGGCGGCGAACGCCGACACGTCGAACGCCAGGAGCGAGGTGTGGTGGTGCGGCGCCACGGGCGCGAACGGCCCGAGGAATCCGCCGTCCTCCGCGGCGCCGGCCCCCGCGACGGGTGGAGCCGATGGCGCCTCGGCCTTTATGCTCATCATGGATCGAGGTTTCCCTTTTTGTGATCAATGAGGTGGGATCTTCGTTCTGTGCGGGGCCACGGGGTGCGACCCGAGGCCCCTTATTCTCATTATCAGGCCTTTGTTTTCAGGGCTCTGCCGTGGGCTGATTGCTGCCGACTGTTCTGCTGCGAATCGGACAGCGATGTTCTTTCGCAGAACGGTCCGGGAGGCCATCTCGCACACTGCCATGCAGCACTCTGCGCGTCCGGATGCGGCCATCCGCCGAATCTGACGCCCCTGGCACATTCCTCCGCACGGGTGTGCTCCCACGGACTGGTGGGAGTGCTGGGAAAAACACCGGCCACCGTCCCGGAAGGTGGCGTTCGTCCGCGCGGCTCTTGTCCTGATGGCATAAAGCCACTTCTGCGACAGCGGACTTGGCCGTTCGCCACCTAGCTGTTCTAATCGAAGCATCTCGAAGGGCGGCCGACAGCGACGTTCCCGTCTGCGGGGAAATAAACGCGATATTTGACGGAAGAGTTGGGGGTCGGCATGAGCATGCCTTCGGGACCCGGACCCGTCGTGCAGCGCGCCATTCTCACGAGTGAGCTGCAACGGCTCCGCCAGGAGCACGGCTCCACCCAGGACCAGGTCGCGTCCGCGCTGGACTGGTCGCTGTCGAAGCTCATCCGCATCGAGGGCGGCAGCGTCGGCGTCTCCACCACCGACCTCCGCGCCCTCCTGCGCTTCTACGGCCTCCCCGACGGCGCCCCGGCCATAGACCGCCTCACCGAACTGGCCCGAGACGGCCGCCAACGCGGCTGGTGGGCCCTCTACCGCAACGACCTCTCCCCCGCCTACCTCGAATTCATAGGCTACGAAGCCGGCGCCTCCACCATCCGCTGCCTCCAACCCCTCGCCATCCCAGGCCTCCTCCAAATAGAGGAATACGCCAACGCCCTGACCGTGGAGTTCACGCGCACCCACGAGGTGCGCGACATCATCGTCGAGGTCCGCATGCAACGCCAGGACCAGGTCCTCGGCCGCCCTGACCCGCCCCTCCTGCACGTCGTCCTCGACGAGGCGGCGCTACGCAGGCACGTCGGCGGCCAGATCGACGCCGGAATCATGGCCCGTCAGCTCCGCCACCTCATCGCCATGACGGACAAGCCCAACATCGCCATAGAAGTGATCCCCTTCACCCAAGGCGCCCACTTCGGCATGCAGGGCGAATTCACCATCCTCGGCTTCGACGGCCGCCTCGGCGACGTCCTCTTCATCGAGAACGCCCGCTCCACGGACACCAATGTCGCGGACCGAGACGCCCGGATCACCGAATACCGCGTCGCCTTCGAGAACCTCCGCCGACTCACCCTCGCCGAGGAAGAAACGGTTCCCTTCCTCGAACGGGTGATCGTCGACATGGGCGGCTGACGCTAGGAGATGCGCCTCACCGAGGCGGCCAGCCCCTGCCACGCCCGCGCCGACAGGCCCAGGGTGGTTCCGCCGTCGGACTGTTTCGAGTCCTGCACGTAGACCGCGGCGCCCATGACGGTCACTTCGACACATCCGCTGGTCTCACTCGCCGACGCTTTGCGCCAGACGACCGGTGCCGCTTCGCCGGACGAAATGAGAAGTCCAGTGCGAAATATCGCACCTCCAGACGAAGTAGCCATGGCCTCCGGTCCAGCTTAGAAGTCGAGCGTCAGCCCCTGTGTAGCTGACACGTCACAACTGGTGACCGATGGAGTCGAGTAGGCGCGGCACGGTACGGCGGGGGTTTGGCGAAACTGATCGATGCAAATTACCGAAGCGGCCCGGTCGGCGCCACCGCTTGAGTGCTCTCGGTGGGAATATTTCTCCAGGAAGGGGGCTTATAAAGGGCGCCAAAAACAGTGGTTTGTGCCTGTGTCACTTGAAAATCAGCTGAGGGGGGTTCCTGGTGGGATCGGCGCGCGGGGCGTCGACGGCGGCCCCACAGGACGGGGCACAGGGTGCGGTGAGGCACGATGGAGGCGTGGTGGTGACTCGGGCCGGGGGGTCGGCGGCGGTCGCGGGCACGGAGGTGCTCGCGGACCTGGTGGCCGATGGCGATGTGGTGGTGCTCAGTGGGGCTGGGATGTCTACGGAGAGCGGGATTCCGGACTATCGGGGGGAGACGGGGAGGTCTCGGCCGTCTTCGCCGATGACGTTCCAGGCGTTCGTGGGGAGTGCCGAGGCTCGGCGGAGGTATTGGGCTCGGGCGCATCTGGGGTGGCGGCATATGACGCGGTCCCTGCCCAACGAGGGGCATCGGGCGGTGGCCGAACTCGAGCGGCGCGGGCTCGTCAACGGGGTGATCACGCAGAACGTGGACGGGCTGCACCAGGCGGCGGGGTCGGGGCGGGTCGTGGAGCTGCACGGGGCGCTCGACCGGGTGGTGTGCCTGGACTGCGGGGAGAAGACCTCGCGGGACGTCCTGGACGCGCGGCTGCGGGGCGCGAACCCGGACTGGGAGGCGCGGCCGACTCTGGTCAACCCCGACGGCGACGTGTCGCTCACCGACGCCGAGACGGCATCGTTCAGCGTCGTGGACTGCGCGGCGTGCGGCGGGACGCTGAAGCCCGACGTGACCTTCTTCGGTGAGACGGTGCCGCGGCCAAGGGTCGAGGAGTGCTACGAGCTGACCTCCGGCGCGGGCGCCCTCCTGGTCCTCGGGTCGTCGCTCACCGTCCACTCCGGCCGCCGCTTCGTGCGGCACGCGGCGTCCCACGGCATTCCCGTCATGATCGTCAACCAGGGACCGACGCGTTCCGACGCCGACGCCCTCTGCCGCGTGGACGCCCCGCTCGGGGAGACGCTCCGCGCCCTTCTGGAGGCCCTGCCGTGACCGACTACCCGTTCGCCTTCGCCGCGCGCTACCGCCCGCTCCTGGCCCTCCTCGGCGTCCGTTCGGCCAACAGCCGCGTCACCGTCGACGACGGCGGGCTGCGCGCCGTCTTCGGCCGCTGGACCCTGGCGACGCCGCTGTCGAACATCGCCTCCGCGACGCCTTCGGGCCCGTACAAGGCCCATCGCGCGATCGGCGTCCGGCTGTCGTTCGTCGATTCCGGCCTCACCTTCGGCTCCTGCCTGACGGGTGTCTGCATCTCCTTCCGCGAGCCCGTCCGCTGCCTCGGCCCGCGCCCGCACGAGGCCCTCACCGTCACCGTCGCCGCGCCCGAGGAGTTCGCCGCCGACCTCACCGCCCGCATCCCCGCCGCCTGACCCGCGGGGGCGTCCCCGCGGCCTGTGCGGGCGAAGCCGGACGGGAAAGAGAGGGATCGGGGGAGAAGGGGTGCGGTGGGGGTGATCGGGTGTCTATGCTCCCCGCATGCGGATCGTGACGGTGGGCGGGGACGACGTCGGCTTCATCGCGGTCGGGCAGGAGGCGGTCGGGATCATCGCGATCGGGCAGCTCGCCACCGGGGTGATCGCCATCGGCCAGCTCGCCACGGGGGTAGTGGCGCTGGGCCAGGTGGCCCGCGGGGTCATCGCGATCGGCCAGCTCGCCGTGGGGATCGTGGCGGTGGGCATGGGCGCGATCGGCGTCCTGTTCGCCGTCGGCATGGTCTCCCTCTCGGCGTTCGGGGCGCCGTTCGTCACCTCCGTGGGCCTTTTCGGCAAGGTGGATCCGCGTGCGCTGTTCGACCCGCGCCGCGACGGCCTCTTCCGGGGCTCGCTGCCGCCGTGGCGGGTGGTGATGGGCGCGCTCGGCACCCTGGTGCTGCTCGGGGGCTGGTGGCTGCTCGTCGGCTCCCAGCTGATCCTGCCGCGCCTCGCGCTCGGCTTCTGACCGGGCGGGCCCTTCAGCCGGGCTCCAGCACCGACGCGACGAGCGCGACCGCGAGGTAGATCTGGACCAGCGCGAGAACCGCGCCCAGCAGGTTCACCGGCCATGGCACCCGGACGAGCTGGGCCCGGCCGCCCGGCGAGAACCGGCTGAGCGCGCGCTTCTCGGCGCGCCCCTGCTCCATCGTGGGTCCGTCGTCGTGCTTGGAGGTGCGCGAGGGCATCAGCCCGCCTTCCTCTCGGGGACGAGCGCGAGCCCGGCCCTTCTGGCCTTCTCGACGCTGGCGCGCAACGCCTCCTCGACGGCGCGCGCCTGCTCGGTGAGGCCCGCGATCTCGGCGACGGCGAGTTCGTCGCGGACGGTGCGGGCCAGCAGATCCTGGTAGGCGTCGCCCTTGGCGGCCAACCGCTGCACGGTCTCCCACTGGCGCAGGGCCGCGTCGGCCGCCTTGACGCGCTCGGCGTAGGCCTCCAGCGCCTCGATCCGCTCGGTGACCGAGGCGGTGGCCAGCCGCAGCACCTCCTGCTGTGGTCCGAGCAGTTCGGCGATCTGCGGGTCACGGGAGTCGGCGTCGCGGTGCTCGGCCGACAGCCGGTTCAGCTCGAAGAGGGTCTCGGCGACCTCCCAGGCCTGCTGGGGCAGCGTGACGGTGTTGCGGATGTCGTCGAGGAGGCCTTCGGTCTGCACCCGGGAGCCGAGCACATAGGCGACGGCCTTGCGCGCCCGCGTGAGCAGATCCCGGTACGAGCCGCTGAGTTCCTCTGGCAGGAGGTAGCGCCCGTGGTGGTCCCGCGCGAGCCGCCCCGCCGCGCCTTCACCGCACCGGGTGAGCAGGAACGCGAGGACGAACGGCTGGAGGCACAGCTCCGCGGCCAGCGCCCAGCCCGGCACGAGGACGAACGCGGCGATGACCACCGCCTGCGCGGCGAAGGCGGCGTTGCGGACCCTCGGCGAGTAGAGCGTGCCCATCAGCCCGGGCAGGTACGTCCACAGGGGCGTCTGCCAGAGCGCGAACACGGCGTCCATCGGCTGCAGCCCGCCGAGCGCGGCGGGCCGCCGCGGAGCCGCGCCGGGGTGCAGCGACTCCGGGTGGTTCTCCAGGACCTCGCGCGTCTTCGGGGGGAGCGCGGGGTCGATCACGGGCCCGGTGAGGGCGTAGAGACGTTCCATGACCACCTCCCGATGCGTTTCTACCATCGGGAGGTGGCCGTCAAGAGAAGTTATCCACAGCCGGTTAGGTGGGATTTCTGGGGTTAGAGAAGGGTCTTGAGGAACGCGCGCGTGCGCTCCTTGTCCTTCCCGGAGAGGAATCCGCCCGCGACGAAGTCGGTGACGCCCGCGTCCCGCAGGTCCTCGAGCTGCGCGGTGACGGAGTCCTCGTCGCCGACGACGGCGAGGCCGGCCGGACCGTCGACGCCCTCCCGGTCCATCATCGCCCGGTACGACGGCAGCGATCCGTACATCTGGAAGAGCTCCCCGGCCTTGGCGCGGGCCGCCTCGACGTCGTCGGTGACGCCGAACGGCAGGATGCACACCACGCGCGGGGCGGGCCGGCCGGCCTGCGCGGCGGCCGCGGTGATGGTCGGCACGATGTGCTCGCGGACGGTCTTCGGCCCGGTCATCCACAGGACGGTGCCGTCGGCCTTCTCCGCCGCGATCCGCAGCATCCGGGGCCCGAGCGCGGCGACGACGACGGGCACCCGCGCCGCGTTGCCGATCCCGAACCCGATCTGCGCCTTGACGGTCTCGCCCTCGAACGCCACCGGCTCGCCGGACAGCAGCGGAACCAGGACGGACAGGTACTCGTCCATGTGCCGTGCGGGGCGGTCGAAGTCGTAGCCGTACATGCCCTCAATGACGATCTTGTGGGAGAGGCCGACGCCCAGGGTGAGCCGCCCGTCTCCGATCGCCAGCGCCGTCGTCAGCGCCTGCTGGGCGAGCGCGGCAGGGTGGCGCGGGTAGGTCGGCACGACGGAGGTGCCGAGTTCTATGCCGGGCACCGCCGCGCCCGCGACGGTGAGGGCGGTCAGCGCGTCGAGGCCGAAGACCTGGGTCAGCCAAGCCGAGGAGAAGCCGTCGTCGGCGGCCTCCCGCACGTCGTCTGTGAAGCGGCGGAGGGCGTCAGGACCGCCCTTGTCCAAGAGTGAGATCCCGATCCGCAACGGAGCGCTCCTCGGTCTGTGGGGTGAGGACTGTGTGGGTGATGACTGCCCTTCGGATTCTGCACGATCACCCGGGGCGTCCGAACAGCGCGTCCGCCGGCCGGGTGTTCACCACGGACTCGGGGGAGACGCCGCAGCGCACGGCCCTCTCGCAGCCGTTGCCCAGCCAGTCGAGCTGCCCGGGGGCGTGCGCGTCGGAGTCTATGGAGAACGAGCAGCCCGCCTCCACCGCGAGCCTCAGCAGCCGCTTGGGCGGGTCGAGGCGCTCCGGCCGGGAGTTGATCTCGACGGCGGTGCCATAGGCGGCGCACGCGTCGAAGACGAGCTCGGGGTCGAACTCCGACTCCGGCCGCAGCCGTCCCCTCGCGCTCCCGGCTTTGACGATCCGGCCCGTGCAGTGGCCGAGGACGTCCACCGAAGGGTTCGAGACGGCGGCGACGAGCCTGCGCGTCATGTCCACGCGGTCCATCCGGAGCTTGGAGTGCACGCTGGCGACGACGACGTCGAGCCGGTCGAGCAGCTCGGGTTCCTGGTCGAGGGCGCCGTCGTCGAGGATGTCCACCTCGATCCCGGTGAGGATCCGGAACGGGGCGAGTTCGGCGTTGAGCCCGGCCACGATGTCGAGCTGCTCGCGGAGCCGGTCCGCGGTGAGGCCCCGCGCGACCGTCAGCCGGGGGGAGTGGTCGGTGAGGGCGAGGTACTCGTGGCCGAGCGCGCGCGCCGTCTCGGCCATCTCGCGGATGGGGGAGCCGCCGTCCGACCAGTCGCTGTGGCTGTGCAGGTCGCCGCGCAGTGCGCTGTGGAGCGCTTCCGCGGCCTCGTCGAGCGGCTCGCCTTCGGTGGCCTCCAGTCGCCGCAGATAGACGGGCACCTCTCCGCCGACGGCTTCGGCCACCACCCGGGCGGTCACCTTCCCGATGCCGGGCAGCTCCTCCAGGGTGTCCTCGCGTACGCGCCGCTCCAGTTCGGCTTCGCCGAGGGCTCCCACGGTCGCGGCGGCCGTGCGGAAGGCACGGACCCGATAGGTGGGTTCGTGGGCGCGTTCCAGGAGGAACGCGATGCGCCGCAGCGCCTCAACGGGTTCCATACAGGGAGTGGTACCCGCCATAAGTAAATGCTTATATGTCGGGATGGAAGAGCTGTTGCACGAGGTACTGGGCGGGATCTACGGACCGGACCTCAGGATCGAGGGCCTGCGCCGGGACAGCGCCGGCGCCTCCCGGCTGACCACGGCGTTCGACGCGGTCACCGGGACGGGTGAGCGGCACGCGCTGATCCTGCGCCGCGACACGCCGGGCGGAGCGGCCACGGGCAACTCCCTGGAGGTCGAGGCGGCCCTGATGCGCGCCGCCGCGGCGGTGGGCGCGCCCAGCCCGGAGGTGGTGGCCGCGGGCGAGGATTACATCGTCATGAGCCGGATCGAGGGCGAGACGATCCCGCGCAGGATCCTCCGCGCCCCCGAACTCGCCGAAGCGCGCGCGGGACTTGCCGCCGAGTGCGGCGAGATCCTCGCCTCGATCCACCGGATCCCCGCCGACAGCGTGCCGGGTTTGCCGGACGAGGACCAGTTCGACCTGTGGGAGCTGGTCCTCGACGGCTTCCCCGATCCCTATCCCGCTCTGGAACTCGCCTTGCGCAGGCTCCGGCTGACCCGCCCTGAGCCGTCGGCCTCGACGGTCGTGCACGGCGACTTCCGCAACGGCAACCTCATCATCGGCCCCGACGGCGTCCGGGCCGTCCTCGACTGGGAGCTGTCCCACGTCGGGGACCCCCTGGAGGACCTCGGGTGGCTCTGCGCCAAGCCTTGGCGGTTCGGCTCGCCGCTCCCGGTCGGCGGTTTCGGCGGCTACGACGAGCTCGTGGAGGCCTACGAGCGGGCCTCGGGCACGAAGGTCGACCGCGAGGCCCTGCGCTGGTGGGAGCTGTACGGCGTGCTGCGGTGGGGCATCATCTGCATCGTGCAGACGAGCCGCCACCTGACGGGCGGTGAGCGCTCGGTCGAGCTCGCGGCCCTCGGCCGCCGGGTCGCCGAGAACGAGTTCGACCTGCTCACCGCCCTCGTCTAGGTCCTTGCGGGTCTGGCCGGCGGGCCTAGAAGGTGAAGCTGCCGCCCTTCTCGTAGACCTTGAGGATCCGCTGGGCGGTGCGGCTGATGTGCACCTCGTCAGGGCCGTCGTAGATGCGGCCGGCCCTGGCGTGGCGGTACATGCGGTCCAGCGGGGTGTCGCCGGTCAGGCCCTCGGCGCCGTGCACCTGGATCGCGCGGTCGATGACGTTGTGCAGCATCCGCGCGCCCGCGACCTTGATCGCGCCGATCTCGACCCGCGCCTGGCCGCCCTTGTCGATCTCGTGCGCGGCGTGCAGGGTGAGCAGGCGCGCGGACTGGATCTCGGCGTAGGACTCGAAGACGTGCTGCTGGAGGAGCTGCTTGTCGGCGAGCGGCCCGCCGAACGCCTCCCGCTCGTGCAGCCTGCGGCACAGCAGGTCGAACGCGCGCTGGGCCTGGCCGAGCCAGCGCATGCAGTGGAAGATCCGGCCCGGCCCGAGGCGCTCCTGGGCGATGACGAAGCCGTGCCCGCGCGGGCCGAGGAGGTTCTCCTCCGGGACGCGGACGTCGTCGTAGGCGACCTCCATGTGGCCGCCGTCGAGGCCGAGGACGGGGGTGTCCCGGATGATGTTGTACCCGGGCGTGTCCGTGGGCACGAGGATCATGCTGAACGACAGGTACGGGCTCGCGTCGGTCTCGGTCCGGCACATGACCGTCGTGTACGCGGCCCGGTCGGCCCCGGTGGTGAACCACTTGCGGCCGCGGATGACCCACTCGCCGTCGACGAGTTCGGCGGTCGTGGTGAGCTGGGTGGGGTCGGAGCTGGAGAGGCCCGGCTCGGTCATGGCGAAGGACGGCCAGATGTCGGCCTGCACGAGGGGCGCGAGGAACCTCATCCGCTGGCTGTCGGCCGCGTACTTGTGCAGCATGAGGGAGTCCTGGAGGGTGAACGTCCCCAGGGCGAGCTGGCCGAACTCACTACGGCCCTGGACCTCGTTGATGTACACGTAGTCCAGGAACGGCAGGCCGCCTCCGCCGATCTCCTTGGGGTGGCCCAGCGCCCACAGCCCTTCGGCCTTGGCCTCCTGCTGCAGCTTGCGCAGCAGGTCGGTGTCTCCCGCGTGCAGCGCCTCCTCGGCCGGCTCCACGCGCTCGGTCATGAACGCGTAGACGGCGTCGCGCAGGGGGCGTACGGAGGTGGGGATCTCGAAGCTCATGGACTTCGCCCTTCGTTCGACTAGAATCGCATTCTGTCTTGTGAAGGGAATGCCGCGCCATGCCCCAGCCGCACGATGTGCCGACCGCCGCGCAACTCGTGGAGTCCGTCCGCGAGTTCCTGGAGCGGGACGTGATGCCCTCCGCCTCGGGTCGCCTGCGCTTCCACGCCCTGGTCGCCGCGAACGTCCTCGGGATGGTCGAGCGCGAACTCGCCGAGGGGTCGCGGCACGAGGCCGAGCACCGTGACCGGCTCGCGCGGCTCGGCTGCGCCGACGACGCCGCGCTCGCCCGGGCGATCCGCGACGGTGACCTCGACGACCGCTACGCGGAGGTGCGCGGCGAGCTGCTGGACGCCGCCCGGGCCAAGCTCGAAGTGGCCCACCCGGGTTACGTCGCCGCGGCCGGCGAAGGATATAAGTAAGCAGTGACTTATACCGTCGAGGCGGCCTTCCCGACCGCACCCGAGGGCCGCTTCGAGCGGCGTTCCGTCGAGCTGCGCGAGCCCGGACCCGAAGAGGTGCTGGTCCGGCTCGTCGCCTCCGGCGTCTGCCACACCGATCTCGTCACCGCGGCCAACCCCGTGGTGCCGGGCCAGATCCTCGGCCACGAGGGCGCGGGCGTCGTCGAGGCGGTGGGGGCGGCCGTCAGCGGGGTCGAAGCCGGCGACCACGTGGTCCTCAGCTACTCGTGGTGCGGCGTGTGCCCCGCCTGCGAGAACGGCAGGATGGCCTACTGCGCCGACTTCCTCCAGCTCAACTACCTCGGCCCAAGGCTCCTCGGCCAAGGCTCCTTCGCCACGTTCACCGTGACCACCGAACGCAACGTCATCCGCGTTCCCGACGACCTCCCGCTGGAAGTCCTCGCCCCTCTAGGGTGCGGCGTCCAGACGGGGGCGGGAGCCGTCCTCAACGTCCTGCGCCCGGAGGCGGGCTCCTCCCTTGCCGTCTTCGCCCTCGGCGCCGTTGGGCTGAGCGCCGTCATGGCCGCCCGGATCGCGGGCTGCGAGCGGATCGTGGCCGTCGACCCCCAGCCGTCGCGTCGCGCGCTGGCTCTGGAGCTGGGCGCGACGGAAGCCGTCGACCCTTCTGAGGCCCCGTTCAACGCGATGGACTACGCCGTCGAGTGCATCGGCTACCCCGACGTCGTCCGCTCGGCCGTCAAGTCCCTCGCGGCTCCCGGCCAGTGCGTCACCGTCGGCTTCCAGGGCCAGAAGAACCCCGTCGAGCTGGACCAGCGCCACCTCATGAACGGCCGGGGCATCCGCGGCTCCATCGAGGGCGACGCCATCCCCCAGCGCTTCATCCCCGAACTCATCGACCACTACCGCTCCGGGGCCCTTCCCCTGGACCGCCTCGTCACCACCTACGCGTTCGCCGACATCGACAAGGCGGTCACCGCCGCCAAATCCGGCGAGGCAGTCAAACCCGTCCTCATCTTCTGAGGGGGGCGTCCAGCCGCCACCGGCCCAACGTCGTGCTCCTGCCATCGGGACCAACGACATGAACCGCAGTGTCGACATCGAGAACGCCGATCTCCGGCTCGCCTCCCTCGGCGCCTGGTTCAACAACCGCTGCGGGGCTCGATGAGCCCCCGCGCTCTTGATGCGCAGGGTCGGCAGGCAACCGGGTGGTAGACGGCGCGGCCGTCGCCGCCGACCCCGCCATCGCACCGCCCGGAAGATCCGCAGCGTACGAGACGCGCCGACGGTACGGCGGCCGGGATCAGGCGAGGGTGAGGAAGAGCTTTTCCAGTTCTTCCTCTGACATCGGCGGGGTGTCGGAGTCCCCGGCAAGGCACTGGCGCATTCCGCTGGCCACGATTTTGAATCCGGCCCTGTCCAGGGCCCGGGAGACCGCCGCGAGTTGCGTCACGACGTCCTTGCAGTCACGGCCCGCCTCGATCATCGAGATCACGGCCCCCAGCTGCCCCTGAGCCCGCCGCAGGCGGTTCAGGACGGGCCGCATCGATTCTTCGTCCACCTGCATCGAGCGTCCTCCTTCATTTTCCCCAAGAATACCCAAAGGGGTATGAAAACCGGACCGTCATGGCCCCGCCTGCCATGTGATCTCCCAGGCGGGAGGATGCGGCGCCGTCCGGCGGATGGATCGCCGTTCCGGATGTCTGGCCGCCGGTCCACCGTGCGACCCCGTCCGCATCGGCGGGGCGGCCGAGCGGGCGCGGGGTGTCGCCGCACGGCTCCGCTGAGCGACCGATAGATACCCCTAGGGGTATTTGACGTGCAAGCACTTGTCCCCTATGGTCGTATTAATACCCCAGGGGGTATCTAGCAGGTCTCGGCCGCGGCTGCGGCGTGGCCGCACGGACGCCCCGTCCGCGCCCCGTCCGCGCCCCGTCCGCGCCCCGGTGCCGTCGGTCCGCCGTCGGCGCACGCGAGCCGTGGTGGCGGGAGTCGTTGACTCCGCACCGCCGCCCTGCCCCCTGCGCCCGTTCTCTCCGGAGGGGCACCTTTCGGTCCGAATAATACCCCCCCGGGTATGTCGCCCATCTTGTTACGGAGGTTTCCGTGTTCTTCACGCAGTACTACCTCGAGTGCCTCTCGCAGGCGTCCTACATGATCGCCGACGAGTCCACCGGACGGGCCGTGGTCGTCGACCCGCGCCGGGACGTGTCCGAGTACCTGAACGATGCCGAGGCCCGCGGTCTCACCGTGGTCGGTGTCATCAACACGCACTTCCACGCGGACTTCGTCGCCGGTCACCTGGAGATGGCCGCCCGTACCGGCGCGTGGATCGGCTACGGGCGGCGCGCGGAGACCGAGTACGCGATCCGCAAGCTCGCCGAGGGCGACACGATCAGCCTCGGCGACGTCACGTTGAAGATCATGGAGACCCCCGGTCACACCCCGGAATCGATCAGCGTGCTCGTCTACGAGCACGCCGATGACGCCGTTCCGTACGGCGTGCTGACCGGCGACGCCCTGTTCATCGGCGACGTCGGCCGTCCGGACCTGCTGGCCTCGGTCGGGGTGACCGCCGACGAGCTCGGGGCGATGCTGCACGACAGCGTGCAGAACAAGCTGATGAGTCTGCCCGACGAGGCGCGCGTGTTCCCGGCCCACGGCGCCGGCTCCTCCTGCGGTAAGAACCTCTCCACCGAGCGGCAGTCGACGATCGGCGAGCAGCGGGCCACCAACTACGCGTGCGCCCCGATGAGCGAACAGGACTTCGTCGCGATCGTCACCGCCGGCCAGTCCGCCGCTCCCGGCTACTTCGCCTACGACGCGGACCTCAACCGCCGGGAGCGGGAGCTGTTCGACCCGACGAGCGCGCCGCAGGCGCTGGGCGTGGAGGACCTCCTGGCCCGGCGTGCGGCGGGTGCCGCGGTGGTCGACGCCCGTGACCCGCAGGAGTTCGCCGCCGGGCACCTGCGCGGGGCGATCAATGTCCCCGCCGACGGCCGGTTCGCCGAGCAGGCCGGCACCGTCCTGCCGCTCGGCGCGGAGCTGCTGGTCGTGGCTCCGGAGGGCCGCGAGGAGGAGATCGTCACCCGGCTCGCGCGGATCGGTTTCGACCAGGTGACCGGCTACCTGGCCTCCCCCGACGAGGCGCTGGAGACGATGGCCGACGAGGTCGCCCCGGCCAGCCGCCTGACCGCGGCCCAGTTGCGCGCCGAGCTGAAGGGCGACAACCCGCCGGTCGTGATCGATGTCCGCAACTGCGGCGAGCGCGGCGAGAACGGGTTCATCGAGGGCGCTCTGCACATCGCGCTCGGCGAGCTGCCCCGCCGTCTGGACGAGATCCCGCGCGACAAGCCGCTGGTCCTGCACTGCGCGGGCGGTCACCGCTCCTCCATCGCGGCAAGCCTGCTGCGCAGTCAGGGCTTTCAGGACGTCTCCGACGTGCTCGGCGGCTGGGCCGCCTGGGCCCTGCTGAACACTCCCGCCGCCGTCTGACCCGGCGGGCCGAAGCCACCGGTGCACCCGCGACAGGGAGTTTCCGCCCTGACCGTCCTCGGCGCGGGTGCGCCGGCCCTCCCCGGCATTCCTGCTTTTTCCGGCCCGTGCCCTGCACGGATCCGCTTCACCTCACGGAGTTCTCATGACGACCACAGCCTTCACACCCGCTGCCCTCCAGCACATGATCAACAACGGCGGCGCCGCTCGCCTGCTGGATGTGCGCACGCCCGGCGAGTTCCAGACCAGCCACATCCCCGGCGCCTACAACGTCCCCCTGGACACCCTGCGCGAGCACCGCGCGGAACTGCGCCGCCACCTGGATGAGGACGTGGTGCTGATCTGTCGCTCCGGCGCCCGTGCCTCGCAGGCCCAGCAGGCGCTCGCGGAGGCCGGTCTGCCCCATCTGCGCGTCCTGGACGGCGGCATGATGGCCTGGGAGGCGGCCGGGGCCCCGGTCGACCGCGGTCCCGAGCGCTGGGAACTGGAGCGCCAGGTCCGGCTCATCGCCGGCTCGGTCGTCCTGGTCAGCGGCGTCGTCGGCTTCTTCGTCCCCGGCGTGCACCTGATCGGCACCGCGATCGGTGCCGGACTGACCTTCGCCGCGGTGAGCAACACCTGCGCGATGGGCATGATGCTGTCCAAGCTGCCCTACAACCGCGGTCCGCGCACCGACATCCGCACCGTCATCGCCTCCCTGCGGGACCGGTCGTGATCGCCCTCGTCCTCGCGGCCTCCATCCTGATCGGCATCAGCCTGGGCATCCTGGGCGGCGGCGGATCCATCCTGACCGTGCCGATCCTCGTCTACCTGGCCGGGCAGGACAGCAAGGAGGCCATCGCCACCTCCCTGTTCGTGGTGGGCGTCACCAGCCTGGTCGGACTGATCCCGCATGCCCGCGCGCACCGCGTGCGCTGGCGGACCGGACTGATCTTCGGCTCGGTCAGCATGGTCGGCGCGTACGGTGGCGGCCGTCTGGCCGAGCCCATCCCCGGCACCGTCCTGCTCGTCGCGTTCGCGCTGATGATGCTGGCCACCGCCGTGGCCATGCTCCGCAAGGGCGCGGGCCGCAAGGCCACGCACAAGGCCGCGCCCACCGAGCTGCCGGTGAAGCATGTGATCGTCGAAGGCCTGGTGGTCGGCGCGGTCACCGGGTTGGTCGGCTCCGGCGGCGGCTTCCTGGTCGTCCCCGCTCTCGCCCTGCTGGGCGGACTGCCCATGAGCGTCGCGGTCGGCACCTCGCTGCTGGTCATCGCGATGAAGTCGTTCTCCGGGCTCGCCGGTCACCTGGCCGGCGTCCAGATCGACTGGAGTCTGGCGTTGATGGTGACCGCCGCGGCGGTCGTCGGCAGCCTGATCGGCAGCCGCTTCGCCGGACGGATCCCGCAGGACACGCTGCGCAAGGCATTCGGCTGGTTCGTCGTCGTGATGGGTGTCTTCGTCCTCAGCCAGCAGGTGCCCTCCGCCGTGTGGACCAGTCCAATGACCAAGATCGGCGCCGCGCTCGCCGCGACGGTGGCCGTGGCCGTGGCCGGGACGCTGGCGAGCAGGCGTCGGGCGCGAACCGTCGGCGAAGCGCCGCCGGAGAAGACCCGAGAGCTGAGCATGCGCTCCTGACACCGCATCCCAGGGGAAACGCACGCCACATCTCATCACGCACGAAGGAGAAGCCCGGTGAAGGTACAGGAAGAGGCGGTGGCCGCGGTCCTGAACCGGCTGCGCCGCGCCCAGGGCCAGCTCGCGGGAATCATCACCATGATCGACGACGGCCGCGACTGCGCGGACGTCGTCACCCAGCTCGCCGCCGTCTCACGCGCCATCGACCGGGCCGGATTCAAGATCGTCGCCAGCGGTATGCGTCAGTGCCTCGCAGGCGGCGAGGGCGACTCCTCATCGATGACGGAAGAGGAACTGGAGAAGCTGTTCCTCGCCCTCGCGTGACCACGTGGCCGCCCGACTCCGGACAGTCGGCGAATCCTCCACCTCCTGAACACGACCACTCCGAAAGGATCTTGTGATGTTCCTGTTCTCCCAGAACGAAAAGCGCGTCACCGTGCAAGAGGCCCGCCGGCGCACCCAGGGCGCCGACGCCCGCGCGGTCCTGCTGGACGTACGCGAGCGGGGCGAGTGGGACGCCGGGCGCGCACCCGGCGCCGTGCACGCGCCCCTGTCCGCTCTGGCCGCGGGAGCGGCCCTGCCGCGGGCCGCTCAGGGGCGGCCGCTGGTGGTGATCTGCCGCAGCGGGAACCGCTCGCAGAAGGCCACCGAACTGCTGGCCGAGCGCGGCATGGACGCGGTGGACGTCAGGGGCGGCATGAAGGGGTGGGCCTCTGCCGGGCACCCGGTGGTCGACGGACACGGGAACAACGGCTCGGTGGCATGACCGTGGGCCGGCCCGGCCCGCAGAGGGCCGGGCCGGCGCCTCCGACCGCACCCGCACAGTTCAAGGCCGACACATGACCAACACCACGACGAAGCGGACCTCCCGGTCCGCCGTGCGTCTCGGGCTCCGGGAGAATCGCGTCCAGTTCACGCTCCTCGTCGTCGTCAACATGGCCGTCGGCGGCCTGGTGGGCCTGGAACGCACTACCGTGCCGCTCCTCGGCACCGGCGTCTTCGGCCTGACCAGCGACCTGGCGGTCTTCTCGTTCATCATCGCCTTCGGTCTCACGAAGGCCCTGACCAACCTCGCCGCCGGAGCCCTTACCGCCCGCTTCAGCCGCCGGCAGCTCCTCCTGGCCGGCTGGCTGATCGGCGTCCCCGTCCCCTTCATGCTCGCCTGGGCGCCGTCCTGGGCCTGGATCGTCGCCGCGAACGTCCTGCTCGGGCTCAACCAGGGACTGGCCTGGTCGATGACCGTCAACATGAAGATCGATCTCGTCGGTCCCGCCCGGCGCGGCCTGGCCACCGGCCTCAACGAGGCCGCCGGGTACACCGCCGTCGGAGCCACCGCCTTGTTCACCGGCTACCTCGCCACCTCTCACGGTCTACGCCCCGTCCCGGAACTGCTCGGCGTCGTCTTCGTCGCCGCCGGGCTCGCGCTGTCGCTCGTCGTGCGGGACACCGCCGGGCACGTGGCCCTCGAACTCGCCCAGCACCCCGAGCCCCTGCCGTCCGACGCGAAGACCGGCGTGGCGGCCACGTTCGCCCGCACCTCCTGGCGCGACCGCTCATTGCGCGGCGCCAGCCAGGCCGGACTCGTCAACAACCTCAACGACGGCCTGACCTGGGGCGTCTTCCCGCTCCTGTTCACCGAGCACGGTCTAGGGCTGGCCGCCGTCGGCCTGATCAAGGGCCTCTATCCCGTCCTGTGGGGCATCGGCCAGATCCCCAGCGGCCACCTTGCCGACCGCGTCGGCCGCAGACCCCTCATCGTCGCCGGCATGCTCGTCCAGGCCATCGGCTTCGTCCTCGTCCTCGCCCTGCTGGACGAGCCTCTGCTCGCCGGCGTCCTGTCCGCCGTCGCCCTCGGTCTCGGCACCGCCATGGTCTACCCCGCCCTCATCGCCTCCGTCTCCGACCATGCCCACCCCACCTGGCGCGTCAACGCCCTCGGTACCTACCGCTTCTGGCGTGACATCGGCTACGCCGCCGGCGCCCTCGTTGCAGGAGTCCTCGCCGACACCCTCGGCCTGAACGCCACCGTCATCGCCGCCGCCGCCCTCACCGCCGCCTCCGGCCTCCTCGCCGCCCGCTGGATCACCGACTGAGCTACCCGCCTTGCACGGCCGACTCGATGCGGCCCTGGACGGGCCCGGAGCCGGAGGCGAGCATCAGGCCGTTGCGGACTCCAGGTCGCGGCGGCGGATCTCACGGGACCTCGGACAGCGCCCGACGGTCCCGGTGGGGAACTTCATGACCCCGGCGGTCCGCCCGAACCCGGCAGCTGGTCGAGAACATTCGATTACCGCACACCAGGAAGGAGTGGAGGCCATCTTCGTAAGATCACGAGCTGGCGTCCTCGGCGGTGGCGGCCTGGACGCGGGCCTCGATGCCGGCCTGGGCGGCGTTCATATGGCCCTCGATGACGATGCGGACGGCCTCTTCGGGGTCGTCGGTCAGGTGGAGGAGGGTGGGGTCGTCCGGAGAGATAAGGCCCTCTGCCTGCAGAGTTCCGGTGATCCAGTCCATGAGGGGCCGCCAGAAGGAGACGCCCATCAGGACGATCGGGAACCTGGTGATCTTCCGGGTCTGCACCAGGGTGATCGCCTCGAAGAGTTCGTCCAGGGTGCCGAATCCGCCCGGCAGGACGACGAAGGCCTGCGAGTACTTGACGAACATCGTCTTGCGGACGAAGAAGTAGCGGAACTGCATGCCGAGGTCGACGTAGTCGTTCATGCCCTGCTCGAAGGGCAGCTCGATGCCGAGGCCGACCGACGGGCCGTGCTCGTCGGCGCCCTTGTTGGCGGCCTCCATGATGCCGGGGCCGCCGCCGGTGATGACGGCGTAGCCCGCGGCGGCCAGACGGCGGCCGACCTCCTCGGCCAGCGCGTAGTAGGGGCTGCCCGGCCTGAGCCGCGCCGACCCGAAGACGCTGACGGCCCGGCCGAGCTCGGCGAGCAGCCCGAAACCCTCGACGAACTCCGCCTGGATGCGCAGGACCCGCCACGGGTCCTTGTGCAGCCACTCGGCCGATCCGCGCTCGTCCAGCAGGCGCTGATCATGCGTGGTCGAAGGGCGGGAGCGGCCCCGCAGCGTCGCGGGGGCCCGGCGGTGAGCTGTTTCGTCCATGCGCCTCACCGTAACGCGGGGAGGCGTCCGCCCACGGGCGGCGACCCGGTCCCGAGGGGAAGGCGAGAAGGCTCCCGGCCGGACGCACTCACCGGTCCCCGGGCGAAGTAAGCTCAACCGACATGGATCTCTCGCAGGACGTCACCTCGCTGCTCAGGGCCCTCGTCGACACCCCGTCCGAGAGCGGGTCCGAGCGCGCGCTGACCGACGCCATCGAGGCGGGGCTGCGCGCCCATCCGCACCTTGAGGTCGTCCGCGACGGGGACACCCTCGTGGCCCGCACCCACCTCGGCCGGGCCGAGCGCGTCGTGCTCGCCGGCCACATCGACACCGTGCCGGTGAACGGCAACATGCCCTCCCGGCTCGACCCCGACGGCGACACCCTGTGGGGGCTGGGCAGCTGCGACATGAAGGGCGGCCTGGCCGTCCTGCTCCACCTCGCGGCGACCCTGGCCGAGCCCACGCGCGACATCACCTTCGTCGCCTACGAGTGCGAGGAGGTCAGCGCCGACCGCAACGGGCTGAAGCGCCTGGCCGAGACCCGGCCCGAGCTGCTCGCCGCGGACTTCGCGGTGCTCATGGAGCCGACCGGCGGCGAGGTCGAGGGCGGCTGCCAGGGGGTCATCACCGTGGACGTGACGGCCCGGGGCGCCCGCGCGCACACGGCCCGCTCGTGGATGGGCGAGAACGCGATCCACAAGATGAAGCCCGCGCTCGACCTGCTGAACGCCTACGTGGCCGAGCGCCCGGTCGTCGACGGCATCACCTACCACGAGGGCCTGAACGCGGTCTTCGCCTCCGGCGGCGTGGCCCGCAACGTCGTCCCGGACTCCTGCATGCTCTCGGTGAACCACCGCTACGCCCCCGACAAGGACTTCGCCCAGGCCGAGGCCTACCTGCGCGAGCTGTTCGACGGCTATGAGGTGGAGGTCGTCGACGCCAGCGAGGGGGCCCGGCCGGGCCTCCAGCACCCCGCCGCGCGCGCCTTCGTCCGCTCGGTGACCGATGTCGAGCTGGAGAAGGCCGTCGAGATCGGGAAGGTCCGGGCGAAGCTGGGCTGGACGGACGTCTCGCTCTTCTCCGGCCTCGGCGTGCCCGCCGTGAACTTCGGCCCCGGCGATCCGACCCTCGCCCACCACAAGGACGAGCGGGTGTCCCTCGCCTCGGTCGCCGTCTGCGAGCAGCGGCTTCGCACCTGGCTTTCCGGAGGCTGAGATGCGCTGGCGAGCCCTGGCGGGTCTTCTCGCGGTCGGCCTGGTGGCCGCGATCGGCTACGGCGGCTACCGGCTGTTCAGCGCCGCGCACAAGGTGTTGCTCAGCGACGGCTGCCGGATCACCTCGCCGAAGGGCGAGATCCAGCTCAGCCTGAGCCAGGCGGCCAACGCCGCGACCATCGCCGGTGTCGCGCACCGCAAGGACCTGCCCAAGCGGGCCGTGGTGATCGCCTACGCGACCGCCGAGCAGGAGTCGCACATCGAGAACCTCGCCTACGGCGACCGCGACTCCGTCGGCATCTTCCAGCAGCGGCCTTCCCAGGGCTGGGGCGACGCCGACCAGCTCCAGGACCCGGTCTACGCCTCGGGCAAGTTCTACGACGCCCTGGTGAAGGTGCGCGGCTACGCCGAAAAGGACCTGCACGAGGCGGCCCAGGAGGTGCAGCGCAGCTTCGACGGCTCCCTGTACGCCCAGCACGAGCGGATGGCCGAGATCCTCGCCGCGGGCTTCACGGGCGGCCCGGACGCCGAGGTCACCTGCTGGTACCGCCCCGGCGACGGCGTGCGGCCCGACCCGGCGAAGGCCTTCGCCGAACTCCGCCGCACCTTCGGCAAGGACCTGAAGGCCGAAGGCGACGCCGTCACCGTCCCCGACGCCGAGGCCGCCACCGGGAAGTCCCTCGCGGCCTGGGCCGTCGCCCACGCCGAGACCTACGGCCTCACCGAGGTCCGCCACGCGGGCCTCACCTGGACCGCCGCGACCGGGCACGACGGCTGGACCAAGGACGCGAAGTCCCCCAAGGACCGCGTCCTCATCCGCTGACCGCTACGAGGCGGTCAGGCGGCCGGCGTCGAGGGTGTGGACGGAGTCGGCCCGGCGGGCCAAGGCCAGGTCGTGGGTGACGAGGATGAGCGCGCGGCCGTCCTCGCGGGCCGTGCGGAACAGCAGGTCCATGACCTGGTCGGCGGTGACGGGGTCGAGGGCGCCGGTGGGCTCGTCGGCGAGGATCAGACGGGGGTCGCGGATCAACGCGCGGGCGATCGCGACGCGCTGCTGTTCCCCGCCGGACAGCTCCGACACCTTGGAGTGCAGGCGCTCGGCGAGGCCTACCCGGGCCAAGGCCTCCTCCGCCAGGCGCCTGCGCTGCCGCAGCGCCCGCCCGCCCTCATAGAGAAGCGGCACAGCCACCTGCTGGAGGGCCGTCCGCCCGGACAGCAGGTTCAGCTGCTGGAAGACGAACCCGATGGTCTTCCCGCGCAGGGAGGCCCGCTGCCTTTCCGGGAGCGCCGTCGTGTCGGTGCCGAACACCCCGATGCTGCCCTCGTCGGGCTGGTCCAGCAGGCCGAGGATGTTGAGCAGCGTCGACTTGCCCGCACCCGAGAGGCCCACGATCGACGCGATCGCACCGCTGTGCACCGTCAGGTCGATGTCGTCCAGCACGGTGACGGGTTCGGGCTTGCCGCGGATCTTGAAGCGCTTCGTGACGCCCGCGACCTCGACGGCGGGCGCGGTGTGGGCGGCCGTGGCGGCCTCGACGTCCGGCCGGGTCACGGCACCTGCTCGATGACGAGGGGCCCGCCCTCGATCTGGCCGCCTTCGGCCTTCGCGCCGTCGTCCGGCCCGGAGAAAGCGGCGTCCTCGGGCGCCCGGTCGAGGATCCGCTCGCCGACTTCGAGGCCGTCCCGGATCTCCACCTGCTTGCCGTCGTTGAGGCCGAGCTTCACCTTGCGCCGCTCCCGCTTCCCGTCCACCACCACGGTCACATAGCCGGTTCCGCTCTGTCCGAGCACCGCCGACAGCGGCACCACGGGCACGTCGGCGGCCTTGTCGGTGAGGATCGACATCTTGCCCGGCAGCCCGGCGAAGACCCGCTTGCCGAGCGGAATCCGGCACGTCACCTTGACCTCCGCACCTCCCTCCGCGCCGCCCGAGCCCGCGCCGTAGTCGAGCAGCCGGCAGGCGAACGGGGCGGGGCCGTGGTCGATCTGCAGCTTGATGGACTCGGGCTTGTTGTAGAGCTTGTAGACGTTCTTGCTCTCGACGGCCGCGACGGCGCGGAACAGGCCGCGGTCGATGGTGAAGGCGGGCTCGCCGGGGGAGACCGGCGTGCCGACGTGCGCGTTCACCGACTTGATCTCCCCGGCGGCGGACGCGGTCAGATACAGCGTCTGCGCCTTCGGCGGCTTCTTCTTGGGATCGGCCTGCGGAGGCCGGTACTTGAACGTCAGGAGCGTCTGCCCCTTCGTCACCTTGTCGCCGGACTTGACGTGGACCGCGGTCACCTCGCCGCCCTTCTCCGGCCGGACCCCGACGGCGGGGTCGGCCTGGACCGTCGCGTCCAGCACGAGCCGGGAGACGATCGTGCCCTCGCCCACCTTGATCACGCGCGGCTCGAAGTCGGGTTCCGGAAGCTTCTCCGCGACGGGCTCGGGCGCGGCGGCCCCGTTGCCGGCCAGGTACCCGGTGGCCCCGACGACCCCGGCGACGGTGAGCAGGATGGCCGCTTTGCCGGCCCGGTTCAGCCAGATTCCCATCAGGTTCTCCTTAAGCCCGGATCGCCCGGATGACGGATTTCTGCATCGCGCGCCACGCCGGGATGAGCCCGGTGAAGAGCCCGACGGTGACGGCGACGCCGAGCCCGAGCTGGGCGGCCTCCCAGGGGAAGGACGTGTCGAGTGACGCCACGCCGGGCATCTGCCGCTTCATCACGAACTCGGCGACCCGCCCGGTGACGAGGAATGCGGCGAGCACCCCGGCGAGCCCCGCCGCGGTGCAGGTGATCAGCGCTTCCAGGAGTACCGTGAAGAAGAGGTCGGGTCCGGTCGCGCCGAAACACCGGTGCACGCCGAATTCGCTGCGCCGCTGCCGCACCGCGAAAATGCCGAGGGCCACGACCGGGAGCGAGCCGAGAAGCAGCATCGCGACGGCCGCGCCGTACATGAGCAGCCGCAGGCTTCTGCCGATCTGGCCGAAGTCGCCGAACTGCGGTTCGACGTGGACGCCGGCGACGCCCTCCCAGGTCTTCGCGTCCTCCCGGATGCGTTTTCCGGTCTCCCGGGCCTTCTCCGGCGGCACTCGCATCAGGAATTGCGTGCCGTTGATCGGCATGCGCAGGCCGCTGGCGACGACGGCCGACAGGTAGACCTCCGGGATGGTGCCCATCGACATTCCCGAGGGGTCCGTCATCTCCTGCCCGATGTCGAGGACGCCGACTATGCGCGCCTGCGTCCAGAGCGATCCCGTGGCGAGTTCGACGGTGGATCCCAGCGCCGTCGGGCGCGGGATGCCCGCCGCCTTGAGGAAGCCCTGGCTGACCACGAGGCTCGGCTCCAGCCGCAGGTCGTCGCTCTCGGACAGCCAGCGGCCCCCGAGGAGCTTCGGCGTGCGGATCTCGGCGAGGGAGCTGTCGGTGCCGAACGTCATGAAGGCGGGCGGCCCGTTCCTCGGCCGGCCCGACACCACCTTGCCCGCCGGTGTGCGGATCTGGGCTTCGATGGAGACGCGCGGCGACATGACGACCCGGTACCTCCGCAGGGCGTCGCGCACCTGGGTGAACTGCTCGGGCGTGATGTCGCCGCCTCCCCGCGAGTTCTCCTTGAATTCGATGAACAGGCCCAGCGTTCCGGGCCGTCCGGACTGCTCCTCGAAGAATTGCCGGGCCATCTGCTGGGTGAGGAAGGAAATGGCCGCGGCAATGGTCACCGTGCCGACGAGGCAGGCCACGCAGAATGCGGAAAGGACGACCCGCACCTTGCCGACGCGTATTTCCGCGAGCGCGGAGAGTATGAGCCCCCAGATCGGCATCCGCAACCCCGGTGATCATCGACGGTCAAGGCGGCTCACCCTACCGAACATTTCGGACCGCCGATCATGGTGTGACGTTTCTGTGACTCCAGGCCGTTGCGCGGTAAATCGCTAACGCGAAAAGGGCCCTCGGGAAATGAGGGCCCTGGGGAAAAGCGTGAGGTCAGGAGCGGGTCAGCCGGGCGAAGGTGGCGCGGGCCCAGAGGTGGCCGGCGACGGCGAGGCCGAGGCACCAGGCGAGGGCGATGTAGGCGTCCGCGCCGATGGGAGTGCCGAAGAGCAGCCCGCGCAGCGTCTCGGTGATGGGCGTGAAGGGCTGGTACTCGGCGAACCAGCGCAGGCCGCCCGGCATGGACTCCGGCGTGACGACGGCGCTGCCGAGGAAGGGCAGGAAGGTCAGCGGGGTGGGGGCGTTGCTGGCCGCCTCGGGGGTCTTCGCGCGCAGGCCCAGCGCGGCCGACAGCCAGCTCAGCCCGAAGGCGGTGAGGAACAGCAGGCCGAGGGCGGCGAGCCATTCGACGGGCGAGGCGTCGGGCCGGAAGCCGATGCCGAACGCGATGCCGAAGATCAGCACGAGGATGAGCGCGACCTGGACCATGTTGCCCGCCACGTGCCCGGTCACCATCGAACCCGGGGAGACGGGCATGCTGCGGAAGCGCTGGACGATGCCCTCGGTCATGTCGGTGCACACCGCGACCGCGGTCGAGACCGTGCCGGACGTCACCGCCATGAGCAGGATGCCGGGGATGACGTAGTTCACGTAGGCGTCCCGGGAGCCGGACAGCCCGATGCCGGGGCCGATCGCCCCGCCGAAGACGTAGACGAACAGCAGCAGGAACAGCACGGGCATGATGACGATCGCGATCGTCATGGACGGATACCGACGCTGGTGGCGGAGGTCGCGGCGCAGCATCGTCAGGGAGTCGCGCAGGGCGTGGGCGGTGCTCATCGGGAGGTCTCCAGGGTCGCGTTTCCGGTGAGGGCGAAGAAGACGTCGTCCATATCGGGCGTGTGGACGGTCAGGGAGTCGGGCTCCAAGGAGACGGTGCCCAGGGCGTCGATGACGCCGCGGAGCATCGCGATGTCCCCGTCGCCGGGGACGCGCAGGGTGAGGCCTTCGGTGTCGGGGACGGCTTCGGCGAAGAGGAGTCCCGCGGAGGCGAGGGCCCGCTCGTCGGGGAAGCGCAGGAGGACGTGGCCGCCCGGGATGCGCCGCTTCAGCTCGGCAGGGGACCCCTCGGCGACGATCCGGCCGCCGTTCAGGACCGCGACCCGGTCGGCGAGGCGGTCGGCCTCCTCCAGATACTGGGTCGTCAGCAGGATGGTGACGCCGTCGGCCACCAGGTCGCGGACGATGTCCCACAGGGTGTGCCGGCTGCGCGGGTCGAGGCCTGTCGTGGGCTCGTCGAGGAAGATGACGCGCGGCCTTCCGACGAGCGTCATGGCGAGGTCGAGGCGGCGGCGCAGACCGCCGGAGAAGGTGGCGGCGGTGTCGCGCGCGCGCTCGGCCAGGTCGAACCTTTCGAGGAGTTCCGCGGCGCGGCGGCGGCCCTCCCGCCTGGGCAGGTGGAGCAGGTCGGCCATGAGCAGGAGGTTCTCTTCCGCGGTGAGCAGCCCGTCGAGCGCGGCGAACTGTCCGGTCAGCCCGATCGACCGGCGCACCGCCTCGGGGTCGCCCGCCAGGTCGTGGCCGGCGATGCGGGCGCTGCCCGCGTCGGGGCGCAGCAGGGTGGACAGGATCCGCACCGTCGTCGTCTTGCCCGAGCCGTTGGCGCCGAGCAGGGCCAGCACGCTGCCTTCGGCCGCGTGCAGATCGACTCCTTCCAGCACCGCCTTGCCGTCGAAGGCCTTGCGCAGTCCTTCTGCGCTGATCGCCGCCGAGTCCGTCATCACCGCTCCTCTTTTACAGTGTTCAAGTCCCTCTGCTCGAACACTGTAAAAGAAACTTGAACGGTGTGCAAGAGTTGGGTTGAACACTGTGCAATAAGCTGTCCGCATGCCCCGCGAGACCCTGACCCGAGAGCAGATCGTCCACGCCGCCGTCGCCCTCCTCGACGAGTCCGGGATCGACGGCCTCAGCATGCGCAAGCTGGGGCAGCGCCTCGGCTCGGCGGCCACCGCGATGTACTGGCACGTCGGCGGCAAGGAGAACCTCGTCTCCCTGGCCTGCGACACGGCCTGGAGCGAGGTCGGCGTCCACGACCCCGAGGAACTCGGCTGGCGCGAGGCGGCCCGGCGGCACGCCCGTGACGTCTACGCGATGCTGCGCCGCCACCCCTGGGTCGTCTCCGCGGTCGGCGCCTACTTCGTCTACGGCCACGGCGTCGCCCGCGTCCAGGACACCAGCTACGCCATCTACGAGGCGGCGGGGTTCACCGGCTGGGACCTCGACTGGGCCGTCAACGCCGCCGCCACCTTCGCCACGGGCTCCGCCCTGGACGACGCCTCCATGGACCCTGTCATCCGGCGGGGGGAGACCGAGGGGATGCGCGAGGCGCTCGCCGAGGCCGAGGCGGTGGCGGCCTCCTACCCGCGCCTGCGGGCGCGGCTGGAGCAGCAGGCGGGCGTCGACGAGGCGGTGCTCGCCCAGGAGAAGTTCGAGTTCGGCGTCGAGATCATCCTCGACGGCCTCGAAGCCCGCCTGCGCGCGCGCTGAACCGGGGCGGCTCCACGGTAGGTATCGGGTCTCCCCGCCTGTGCGCTGAACCAGGCGGTCTCATGGGGGGGAGTCGGTTCCCTGCCTGTGCGCTGAATCAGGTTTCCCCCGGCTCGGCGTGTGTTCGGGCGGCTTGCGCGGTCAAGGGGCGGGCTGAATACGGGCGGCCTTCGGGCAAGGTCGGCCGCCGAGTGCGTCCCGGTCCCTTTGGGGGCGAATACCAATGAAAAGGGCTATTGCGGCCAATCGTGCCAAAGGGGGATGTCATGAAGAAGCGGCAGGCGATCGGCGCGGGTGCCGCGCTCGTCCTCGGACTCGGCCTCACCGCGGTGGCGTCCCCGGCCTCGGCGTCTCCCGGCGCGCTCGTGGCGGATCCGTTCGGCCCGGCCTGCGCGCAGATCCCGGCCACCGGCGCGGGCAGCACCGCGCAGCTCGCCACCCAGCCCGTCGCGACGGCCGTGGCGTCCCTGCCCTTCCTGTCGACCCTGAACACCGCGATCCAGACCGCAGGGCTCGCCACCACCCTGAACAGCGCGCCCGCCCTCACCGTCTTCGCGCCGACCAACGACGCGTTCAACGCGATCCCGCAGGCCGAGCGCGACGCGCTCCTGACGAATCCGACAGAACTCGCCAAGACCCTGAACTACCACGTCGTCAACGGCCAGAAGACGACGACCGACCTCCAGAACGCCACCCTCGTCACCCTTGAGGGCAGCCCCGTCATCGTGCGGGGCAGCAACTACGACTACATGGTGAACGGCTCCAAGATCACCTGCGGCGGCATCCAGACCGCCAACGCCGTCGTCTACGTCAT
Source organism: Actinocorallia aurea (assembly GCF_054783995.1). Classification (NCBI taxonomy): domain Bacteria; kingdom Bacillati; phylum Actinomycetota; class Actinomycetes; order Streptosporangiales; family Thermomonosporaceae; genus Actinocorallia; species Actinocorallia aurea. The sequence continues at coordinate 642,220 of NZ_BAAGPQ010000002.1, read as the reverse complement.
CGACTCGGTCCTGGTCCCCCCGGCCACCTGACCTTCGCCGACGCGGCCCGGCCGGGCGTCATAGGTGGGGTCGCGGGGCCGAGGCCCGCGCACAGGCGAGCCCGACTCCACCCGAACGCCCGGCCCGCATCTGAGGGACCGGGCGCTCAGCGCGGCGCTGCGCGGCCCCGTGCGAACGCGCGCAGGTCCGCCACGAGGGTCGGGATCACGGACTCCTCGCTGAGGGCGACACCGTGAGACCGCATCGCCTCTTCGAGCGCCGGGTCCCAGGCGGTCTCGTGCGCCGCGCCCTTGAGCGGGAGCCTGGAGACGGACCCTTCGGCTGACGCGAGCCCCTCGCGGTAATCCTTCGCGGACATCCGCCAGGGCTCCGCGCCGTGGCGGGCGATCGCGGAAGCCGTCATCTGGATGCCCGGCCAGTCGAAGTCCCCGTGGTAGCGCAGGGAACCGCCACAGGCGACGATCCGCTCGGCGAACACAAGGAACGCGACCGAGGGCCGTCCCTCGGCACAGACCAGAGGCGGGCACGCGGCTCCCAGTTCCCGGACGGCGCCGCTCAGGACCGACGGGTTCTCGCACACGTGGACGACGAGGGGATCCAGGTCGAGGGGATGCCGGTCCAGCGCGTCCAGCGTGACCCGCACCGCGGTCCCGTGCCGGGCGCCGCTCGTCAGCCACTCGCCGAGCACCTCGCCCCGCGCCGGCAGGCCGAGCACGAGCACGGTGCTGCTGTAGGCGTTCTCGGCGACGCCGAAACGCTCCCACAGGTCGCGCCGCTCCTCCGCGGTGCCGGGCGCGGCCGATCCGGCCCGGGACGCCAGGGCGGCCAGCACGAGGGTGCTGAGCGGTCGTTCCGCGTCGAGCGCGTGCGTGTCGCCGGTCGCCGCGTCGGCGAGCTCCGCGAGCGTCGTCGCGCGGCCGTCGAGCCGCTCCAGGACGCCGACGGCCAGGGCGAGGCGACCGGGGTAGCCGAGAAGCCGGGTGAGCGTCCCGTTCGACGCCGCGCGCAGCTCCCCGGTCCAGGCGCGGTACCAGGGCTCGGACATCAGCCCGCTGCACTCGGCAGTCCCGAGAAGGGCCTCGCGGGCGGCCGCCGTCGCCGCCCGCTCCGCGCGCTTGTCGCGCAGGGGCGTGCCGTGCAACTCGGCGAGGGCTTCGGCGAGCGGCAGCCCCGTCCGGGCCAGGACCGCCGCGTCCAGCTCCGCCAGCTGGACGCGGGCCGGGCGGCCGAGCCGGAACCTGGGCCCGAGCAGCCCTACGAGCTCCCTGTGCAGGTCCTCGGAGCCGACCTCGACGGTCAGCGAGGCACGGCCGGATTCCAGCCGGGTTCTGGCCGAGACGAGCAGGTCGGCGAGGGCGGGGCGGCGCAGGCTGGAGAGGGGGTCGTCGGACACGGGGGCCGTCCTTCGGGGAGGGTCAGGCGGGCTCCTCGGAGTCGAAGAGGCCGACGGCGGAGGGGGCCCGGCGGGTGGGGGAGAAGCCGAGCAGGGAGGCGGCCAGCTCCTCGTTGCCGGCGAAGCCCGCGCCGGAGTCGACGAGTTCGGCGCCGTCCCAGAGGATGAGCATCGCCGAGACGGTGTGAGCGAGTTTGTCGGAGTGCATGTCGTAATGGGCCGCCGCGGGGACCGTCTCGTACCGGATCCACAGGTCGTGGCCCGTCATGAAGGTGTCCAGGCCGTACTGGACGGTCAGGCCGAGAAGGTCCGGCTTGTACCTGTCGTCGATGCCGGCGAACGCCTCGTCGAGGGCGATCATCCGGGGGCAGTCCGGCTTCGCCGACTCGTACAGCGAGTTGGCCGCCGCGAACAGGGGCAGGTGGATGGCGGCCGACTTCTCTCCCCCGGACATCAGCGAGTGCTGCTTGCGCGTCAGCCTCACCTCGTCCTGGCCGGGCACCTTGAGCCGCAGCTCGAACGAGCGCCATGAGCGGTAGTCCAGAACCGCGCTGAGCGCCTCCTTGTACGTGGCGCGCGGGTGGGCGGCGCGGTGGTCGCGCAGCATCTGCCGCAGCGCGGCGCGCAGGCGGCCGAGCTGATCGCGGCCCAGATCCGAGAGCTCAAGGAGGGCCGACACCTCCCGCTGCGCGTCGGTGACCCGGGGGGAGGCCACCCAGCGGATGCCGACGGTGGTGCCGTTGGACATCGGCCGCGAGCGCGTGTCGGCGTCCATCCGCTCCACGAGCTCCCGGGCGGTGTACACGCGGTCGAAGATCTCCTGGGACAGCTCGGCGAGGAGTTCGTCCTCAAGGACCCGGCGCTCCTGGTCCTCCAGCAGGAACCGCTGCTCCTCGGCGCGCTCGCGGACCCGCGCGGCGAACTCGGCGACGGGGTGGCGGCCATCGGGATCGGCGACCCGCACGTAGACGAGCGCGTCGTCGGACTCGGTGTCGAGCCGGTAGTCCTCCTCCCGTTCGGCGAGGACGTCGCCGAACGACTTCAGCGCCGTGTTCAGGCGCCGCCGGGAGTCCCGCCGCGCCTCCTCGCCGGCCGGATGCCCCGTGGTGGCCTCGTCGAGCGCGCGCACGAACGCCGCGGCGTCTTCCGGGACCACCTCTGCGACGGCCTCCGCGGCGTCGGTCTCGGCGAGCGCGGCGACGACGGCCTCGGCGGCGTCCTCAGGGGAGGGCCACCGGGTCCGATGCGGCCAAGGCGCTCCGGAGGGGACGTCCAGCACGGCGCGCAGCTCGGGTTCGGCGAACGGCCCCACCCGCCGGGCGGTCTCCAGCAGCCCGCCCAGCGCCTCGGTGAGCTGCGCGGCCAGCTCCCCGCGCCGGGTCTCGGCGCGGATCAGCCTTTCCCGCGCCTCCCTGGCCCGCGTGTCGGCCGCGGACCATGCGGCCGACGCCTGAGCGAACTCGCCCTCGGCGACTTCAAGCCGCTCCAGGATCGCCTTCAGCGGCGCGCTGAGGTTGTCCTCCAAGGCGCTGAGCCGCTTCTCCAGCTCCTCTTGGCGGCCGGTGTTCTCCCGCAGCGAGGCGGCCTCCGCCTCGGTCCCCAGGGCCGCCTTGGCGATGAGCGCGGCCCGGCTCTGCACCTCGGCCTCACCCGCCGCGACGGACTGCCGCGCGGCGGCGCGCCGCTCGGCGCTGCGCAGGTGGTCGGCGATCGCCCCCTGGACGGTCTGGAGCTCCGCCCGCCCGGACGGCAGCCCGCGGTCGCCCGCGGCCAGTCGCAGCACGCGCCGCGCCTGGTCGGCGGCGGTGACCGCGGCGTCCGCCGCGATCGACGCCTCGGTGTGCGCCCGCCGCGCCGCGGCGAGCAGCGCCGACGCGGTGGCGACCTCGCCGAGGGCGGTGAGGACGGGCGCGAGCGAAGGCAGCGCGTCCTGGGCCTTGCGCAGGGTGGCCAGGGACTCTTCGACGTCCGTCAGCCGGTCGGCGAGCGTCACGTCCTCCGCGTCGGCCTCGGCGATCAGCGCGTCGTGCTCGGCGACGAGCCGGGCCCGCCGCGCCGCCCGGTGGACCGGCCCGATGAACTCGGGGACCGCCTTGCGGCACCTGCCTACGTGGACGCCGTAGGTGAACCCGCCGTCCAAGCCGATGGCCGGGGCGAGGGTCTGCGGGCCTGCCTCCGAAGCGAGAGACACCGAGCGCAGGACACCCGTCAGCACGGCCTCCGGTACGCGCTCCTGCTCTTCGGGCACGAGCACATCGGCAAGGGTGCGTCCCGGAGGGCGCTCCGGCTCAGGTAGGGGCCGAAGGTAGGCGTCGTTCTCGTCGGCGGCGAGCAGGGCCGGGATCTCGGCCGGGTCGGCAGGGATCCAGGCGGTGAGCAGCCCTGCCGCGTCCAAGGCGGCCTCCAGAGCGGCGCTCTCGCTCTCGGGAAGGTCGTCGGCGAACCGGACGAGCTCCCACAGGGGCCCTCCCGGGCGCTCCGCAGGACGCGCGGACCGCGCCGGATGCGCGGCGGGGGCGTCCTGGGTCTGCGCGGCGATCCTCGCCCGCTCCTCGACGAGCCGGGCCCGCTTCTCGGCCGCGGCGCGCCGGGCGGCGCGAAGGTCGGCACGCTCGTCGGCCAGGCCGCTCCGGTGGTCTTCGGTGCGGTCGGCGAAGACCGTCGCGAGGGCGGGGGCGCCGGGGCCGGAGACCTCCGCGAGCGCCCGCAGCAGGGCCGCGGCGTCCTCCTCGCCGACCGAGTCCCAGCGCCGCGCCCACGCCTCCAAATCGGCGCGGACCCCCTCCCGCGCGGTCTCGACGGCCTCCGCGGCCGCCGTGCACGAGTCGTCGGCCTCCTCCAGGCGCTCTCGCGCCTTCTCGGCGGAGGCCCCGGCCCGGTCCCGCTCGCCGTCCGCCTTCGCGACGGCGTCGAGCAAGGCGAGGACCTGCCTTACATCCTCTTCCCGGGCCGCTACCCGGGCCTTCACCTCGGGCAGCTCGGCGTCGTCGTGCTCGATCCCGGCCGCCCGCGCGGCCCGCTCGGCGTCCGAAGCCGCGTCCGCGACCGCCTTCCGGCGCTCTTCGAGCCGCTCGGCGTAGTCCGCGGCCTCCCCGCGCAGCGCGGCGAGCTGCTCCTCCATCGCGGCGAAGGTCTTGCGCTGCCGGGCGAGGCCGTCCTTCCCGGTGCGGACGCGCGACCTGAGCTCGTCGAGGTTCTCCTGGCTCCGGTAGGCCTCGTCCGAGCGCAGCGTCTTGAGTTCGCCCTCCAGCGCGTTCCTACGGCTCTCCGCGGAGTCCCGCTCCTCCAGCGCGGCGGCTTCGGCCTCCTTCGCCTCGGACTCTTGCCGAGCCGCCTTGCGCAGCGCCCCCGCGCGCTCGACGGCCCTGCGCGTCCGGTCGGCGACGAGATCGGCCTGATGCCTGCCGCCCGCCTTCAGGTAGCCGGTGTAGACGGCCAGGAAGCGCTCGGCGGCACCGTCGGCGGCGGCGAGGTCTTCGCTGAGGCGCTGCACGGCCGCGAGGTTGTCGAAGTCGCGCGAGGCCCGCTCGACCAGGCCGTCGGAGACGGGGCTCAGCCCGGCCGTCAGGGTCGCCGAGACCTTCTCCGGGTCGAGGTCCTTGGCCAGCAGCGGGCGGCGCAGCGCGAGCAGCAGGTCGATGAGCTGGGTGTAGCGCTGGCGGCCGAGGCCGAACAGCTCGGCGTCGATCGCGTCGCGGTACTCCGTCGCCGTCGCGTAGGAGCATTCCGGTCCGAGCACGCCGCGCAGGTGCTTCTCGGTGAGCGGGCGCGCGTCGTCGGTGAGCAGCCCGAAGTCGACGCCGATCCGCTGGCGCGTGACGAAGAACGAGGTGTTCACCTTCGGCCGGTCCTTGTGCGCCCGCAACGCGACGATCAGGGTGACCGTCTCGTCCTCCTGCGCGAACTCCATCCAGACGAAGCCGTATTCGGATTCCTGTCCCCGGTACAGCAGGTTCGACTTCATCGTCCGGTTCTCGCCGCTGAACGGGTCGAGCCTGCGCGCGTCGGTGACGCCGTCGAGGACGAACGGGAACAGCACCTCGAGGGCCTTGGTCTTGCCCGAGCCGTTGTGCCCGCGCAGCACGAGGCGTCCGTCGGCGAAGACGAACTCCTCGTCCACGTAGTCCCAGATGTTGACGAGTCCGGCGCGGGACGGACGGAATCGGCTGGTCACGGCTGCTCCTGAGCGGCGGCCCCGCCGAACAGGCCGATCTGGCCGTCCGGAGTGGGCAGGGCCTGGGTGATGTTGCGGTAGCGGACCGCCGCGGGCAGCACGAGGACGCCTCCCGGGACGGGCCGCACGAGGCGGAGGTCGGAAAGGAAGGACAGGGCCGCGTCGAGAAGCCCCAGAGGGTCGGCCCGCCAGGCGGCGGTGAAGGAGTCGGCGCCGAACTCGGCGTAGAGCTCCTGCACCATCTGCTCCAGACGGTGCCGCTCGACCAGCGGCAGCGTCTCGGCGGACACCTCCGAGGAGGAGAAGCCGGGGAGATCCCACGCCATGCCGCGGGCGAGGGTGTCTTCGGGGACCGCCTGGTCGAGCCGGGCACGCAGCGCGGCCTGCTCCTCGGCGTCGGACGGGCCGACCGCCCGCCTGAGCATGCCGCCGTCGAGGGCGTCGGCGACCTTGCCGAGCAGCAGGCCCGCCGTGCGGGCGAGCGCGCCCCGGCCCGGGAACGGCCGGTCGGTGAACGAGCCGGACGGGTCGATCAGCGCGACGCCCTCGGCCCGCCGCTCCACGACGGTGCCGGTGAGCCGCGCGAGGTTCTCGGCCAGGCCGTCGCGGCGCAGGACCGCGGCGGCCTCGGGGTCGAGGTCGGCGTAATAGACGACGGGACGTTCCAGCACCATCCGGCGCACTCGGGCGGCGGCGGGGCCGTGCGGGTCCTCAAGGAGGCCGGCCGCGCCCGTCAGATGCTGGAGGGGCCGTGTGGGGCGCAGCAGGGAGGCGCAGATGTCGTGGTCGACGTCGAACAGGGCGTCGCCCTCGGCGGAGCGCGCCCACGCCTCGACGGACCCGTCGGAGACGGCGAGGGCGTCGCGGTCGAGGAGCCAGCCGACGACGTCGACGACGGCGGCCTTGTGCGCGCTCTGCAGGGGGTCGTAGCCGAGTCCGGCGATGGCCTGGGCGGCGGGGGTGAACGCGCGGACGATGTCGGTGAGGCTCACCTCGACCCTCGACCGCTGAAAGGTGGCCAGCACAAGGCACAGGTAAGCCAGACGACGGCGGTCGAACGCCCGCCCCGCCCGGCTGACGAACACCCGTCCCCGGCTCGGGTCGAGCCCGTCGAGCCGCCGGATCAGCCGCACCTGCCGGGTCGTCGCGACCAGCGTGTACCCGCACAGGTCCCGCAGATCCCTGGCGAGCAGATCGGCCCACGGAAGCACCCTGTCCAGGATTCCCGGCCGAGGATGCCGAGCCGTGATGAGCCCATGGGACAGCACCAGCCTCACCGCCGCCTGGTACGCCCCCAGATCGGCATCCGCCACGTCGGCGGCGGCACGTGGTTCAGCCACGAGCACGCTCCAGAATTCCGCCCAGCGAGGCGCTCCCTCGCAGGCGGGCGACGCTGCGGAGGGCGTCGGGGGTGGGGCGCGGTTCAGCCACGGGTGCGCTCCAGGGTTTCGATCTCCAGGGTGAAGCCGGGGAGGTGGAGGGTGCCGCCGGGGATGCGGACGGTGTCGCCCGTCGCGGCGGGGCGCAGGCGCAGGACGACGATGTCGTCGGCGCCGGTGCCTGCGGACAGGCGGCCGGAGATCACGGTGCGGGCCTCCAGGGCCTTGGTGAGCAGGCGCAGCAGGACGCGGGTCTCGTCCTCGCCCAGCTCGCGGCCCACGGGGGTGCGGTCGGCGAGGGCGCGGGCGGCGGCGCGCTCGGCGGCGAACTCCGCGACCTGGCGGCGGCGCAGCTCGGCGCGGGCGCCCGTGTCGGCGCGGACGGGCTGGGGCGCGCCAGGTCCCGCGGGACGGCCCGTCCGGAAGGGCGTCAGGGCGATCTCGACGCCGGGGGAGTCCCACCAGGGCGTGCCCTCGTCGATGCGCTCCTCGTCGTCATAGGCGCCGCCGAGGTGGCGGGCGGAGGACAGGTTGAACGCGGCGGTGGCGAGGGCGTGCGCGGCGTCCTCGTCGGGCGAGCGGACCAGCCAGGACGCGAGGTGCCGCAGCTCCGAGGCCCGGTTCACCCCGTGGCCGCCCGCCTCGCTGAGCTGGCGCAGCAGCGCGATCACCGCGGACACCGCGGTGCGCGTCGCCGCGTGCAGCTCCGTGACGCCCGAACGCCCGTCAGGCCCCGCGACGAACCAGCTCCGCAGCCCCCTCCAGCGCTGCTCCCAGTCGGCCATCCGCGCCCCCGCCTCCAGCAGCGGCCTCTCATCGGCCTCGGCCGCGCGCGTCAGCATCGTGTACACGCCCGCTTCCTCGACCTCCCGGACGGCCTGATCCAGCCGAGGCAGATACCGGTCGAGGTCGTCCATGAAGTCCCGCATGTGCGCGAGCAGCGCGTTCTTGTACCGCAGGAACAGCTCCGGCGAGGCGTCGGTCATGCTGACGATCTCGCCGAGCGTCACATGGAACCGCGCCGAGCGCCGCCCCATGTCCTTCACGGCCTCATCGAGGCGGCTGAGCCGCCGCAGCACCTGCCGCCCGTCGCCCGACCGGTTCGCCCGAGCCAGCGCCCGCAGATCCTCCAGCACATCGGAGAACGCCAGTCGAGACAGGTTCACATCATGAACCTGCGCCCCCAGCAGCTCCTCAACGAGCGTGTACGCCCGATACCCCAGCTCCGAGAACTGGTACACCGACTGCCGGTTCCGATACCCCGCCAGCGACCCCGCCCGCGACACGTCGTCATGCCGATGCAGCAGCCCATCAACCGCGAGCGAGTCCAGCCGCTCCCGCAGCATCACCCCCTCAAGCCGAGGAACCTCCTCATAAGAGTCGGCAAGCTCCCGCAGCACCGAGGCGACCTCGTCCACCCCCACCTGCACCCGATGTCGAGACCGAAGCCGATCGATCCCCCTCAACACCCACAGATAACCTCCCGCCTCGTCCCTACGAGCGAACGCCAGCAGCCGCAACCGATCCCCGACCGCTAGGGAGTCCAACCCCCACCCCCGCGGCCCACCCGTACCCTCGTTCATCACCCCCAGTATCGCCCTCCCCACCGACACCCCCGCCCCTTTTTCCACAGGTCACACCTCGTGCGTGTGCCGGACGGGCAGGCGGGCCCGGACGGCTTGCCGGTGGATCTTGGATTTGGCAGGCTTCAACCGGTAAGGGCGGAAACTCCATGTGGGCCTGCGAGGGTGCGCGAGGCGGTCCGCGTGGATCTCGGCAGGGCTCGCCGGCCGATCGTCATGAACTCGGGAAGACGACGCATCCCTCCTCGGTACCCTGGCAGGTCCCGGCCGTGCGCGCGCCGGAGTCATGGATCCGCCGGGCCTGGCGGCTGAGGCCGCCGGGGGCCGCGAGCGGCACGGTGACCATCGCGGTCCTCGCGTACGCGGACGCGACGATGTGGGACCTGGGGGCGGTGCTCCTCGGCGCCGCGCTCTCCGTCGTCGCTTTCGTGTGCTGGGTCGGCGGTCTAGCCTCCTCCAAGCCGCGCATTCTCCCGGACGACCGGTTCATCGCCGCGGCCCTCGTCCCCCTGCTCGCCTTCTACGTCCTGGGCGTCGCGCTCCTCACCGACTGGCCGACTCACGCCGCCACCTTCGTCTCCCGCCCCTTCCTCGACCGCGTGGCGGATACGGCCCCGTCCGACGGCCCGGCTCCGGCCGGCCTCTTCTACGTCCGCTCCACCGGGTCCGAGGACGGTTTCGTATGGCTCGACACCGGAACCATCGACCTCGACCTGTGCGACCTCGTCCGACTCCCTCTGGGCACCGACCCCGAAGACGTCGAGCTGACTTCCCCGCCCACCGACTACACCCACCTCACCGGCCCCTGGTACTCCGCCTGCACATTCTGACCTCCGTCGGCAGCTTGCCGTAGGCCCGCCGCGACGGCCGGTGAACCCGCCCCCGGGATTCTTCGAGTCCCTGACCGCCGCCGCGGTGGCCCGCACGACAGTGCACGACCCCGTGCTCCTGCTGTGCGACGAGCCGACGGGCGATCTCGCCTCGGAGAACTCCGCGAGGGTCATGGACCTGCTGCGCTCTTCGGTCGACGGAGACCTCGCGGAGGTCCCGGGATCCGGAGGCCGCGGCCATCGCCGACCGGGCACGTCGGGTGGCTCGAGGTCAGCGCATCAGCCGCCGTTCGCCGGAATCAGGTCTGCCAGGAAAGTCCGGGTTTCGGGGTCGGTGGAGTAGATTCTGGTTCCTTTCATGCCGCGAGTGAGCAGAATTCGATAGATGTTCAGGGCGAGCGGAAGGTAGCGGTCGCGATCGAGGTGCATGAGGTCCTTGTCATGGCTCTTCCCTGGGCGGGCCTCCCAACGGTCTCCCCTACGGACCAGATCACCGCCCATGATGACGCCGCCGTAGTCGTATTCGAGGCCCTGCGCGGTGTAGACGCAGCCGATCTGTCGATGCCCGTTCCGGCCGGTCGCCCAGAACTGGGAAACGGGTGCTTCCGCGGTCGCTCGACGCGCGTTCCATGGCGCCGACCAGCCGTGACGGACGCCGGCGTCGTCGTCCCACTCGATGGCCACGTCCTCGGGGAGGGGGTCGCGGGCTTCGCCCCAGGGCCAGCAGAACCCGGCCGCGATACGGGAGGGACTTCCCCTGTCCACATGGGAGTCGATCCAACTCTGCAGCTGCCGGGGGTCGCGGGAGGCGCCGAGGTCGTAGTCCGCGCCGGTCCAGGGGCTCGGCGTCTCGTAGAGAAGGTTGTTGATCCATCCGCCGTAGGCGCGGGAGCCACCGCAGCGGAAACAGCCCGACAAGGAGATCATCTCGAACCCTGCTCTTTGATGTCGGGCATGGTCTCCGATCTCCTCGACCGTGACTCCTTCCTTCGGCCGGATCACCTGACGTTCGTCGAGAAACACCACGACCGCCTGCGAGCGCCCGATGATGTGATTCAGGGGCCCGGAACCCGGCGGCCTCCAGATAAGGCGTTGGCCTTCGTCCAGCAGCACCACGCGCCGAGATGCTCCGCCGGCGCTCAAGGCCGTGTCGGTACCGCGGAACAGGTCCCTTGCGCCTTCGACGCCTGCGGCGGCCTGCTGCATCTGTTTCCGCAGCGTGCCGGAAGCACTCAGGTACAGCGGACTCACATCTGCGTGTCCTGCCAGATGGGCCAGGACACGAGTGGCGATCATCGTCTTGCCGCTTCCCGGGCCCCCTTCAACGGCGATGACGGCCTTCCTGCCGGAGCTCAGTGCTCGGTCGATGGCCGCATTGATCTTAAGAAGGGCCTCCTGCTGATCGCCGATTAGGATGAACGCACTGTTCTTCTCAAGGACGGAGCTGAGGCTGTCGAGCATTTTCCGCCCGGGCCTCCAAACGATGTCGGTCATCGCCGAGACCTGTCGTTCGTGCGGCGGGCGATGCCCGGAAAGGCCCAGTCGTTTTCTGAGTGCTTCCTCAGGTACGTCGGCCTGCAGGGCGGCTTTGCCCAGAACGGGGATCTCGGTCTGTCCTCCGCTGAGGCTCGCGGTCTCCTCGGCTTCGGCATTGTGGAGGAGCACGACTCCCCGGCACCTGAGATCGGCTGAAGGCGACCAGTTCTCGATGAACGCTAGGTAAGCCCTGACCTGGTTCACCGGGTGGACCGCCTCGACCCCGTCCGAGCGGAGGACCCGGAGATCCGACAGCACCGTGGTGTCGGTCCACTGCTTCAGTTCGACGATGGTCAAGACCGATCGCCCGTCCGGGGCGGACGACAGCAATAGTGCGTCGAATCGGCTGGAGCCACCGGGCGTTCCGTATTCGAGGTAGATCGTCCAGTCGGCGAGCCCCGCCCGCTCGCACAATTCGACGAGTGCCGGCCAGCTGTTCCGCCAACTCTGCGCCTCAGAGGGGCCCACGTCGCCGTATCCCGCAGCCGCATAGCGGCGTGCGCACCGGGCGACGAACTCGTCGGGGGCATCGGCCAGATGCCGCTTCAGTTCGACGACCCGCCCAGTCCACACGAAAGAATTCACGCCGTTTCGGTTACCCCGCTCCGGCCGATCGATCATGGACACCGCCCGACCACCTCCGGGCGACAATCTATGAGGGCTCACCGACAGAATGGCTTCGCCGAATTCGGCGACCAGGCGGAAGCCACGGTCTCACCTGCAGCTCTCAGCGGTCCACCAGGAAGCGGACCGGTTCTTCCAGGACTGCTTCGGCATGGGGGAGGTCGGCGAAGCGGGTGGCGAGGGTGGTGAGGGCGAGGCGGCGGGGGAGGGCCTCGCTGAACTTCAGGCCGCGTAGAGCCTCCTCATCGACGTGAGGGAGGACGAGGTGAGCGGCTGAGGTGGCGGTGCGGAAGGCACCGACGGCGGTCTCGGGAGCAAGGCGGATCCAGACGTCGTCGATGCGCTGGGACTCGTCGGCGAGGGAACCGAGGGTGGAGGCGAGGACGGCGTTGGTGCGGAAGCCGGCCCAGGTGTACCAGCGCAGGTCGTGGTCGGTGCGGCGGACGACGGTGCCGCCGGGGTGGACGGTGGGGAGGGCGTCTTCGCGGGCCTCGGCCAGGTGGGCGGTGGCGCGGCGGGTGAGGAAGACGGGTGGGTCGGCGCCCAGGAGGACCTCGCGGCAGGCGCGGGTGAGGGCGTAAGAGGCGCCGGAGAGGCCTGGGGAGTACCAGCGGGCCTTGCCGCGCAGGTCGGAGGGTTCGACGAAGCAGCGGCGGCGCTTCCAGTCGATCCAGGTGACCTTCCAGCTGCGGCCCGCCAGCAGGAGGACGCGCGGGCCCTCGACGGCCTCGGTGAGCAGCATCGGGTCGGTGCGGCCGATCTCCTGCCGGCCGGAGATGACGGTGAACTCGGGCGGCGCGGTGAAGACTGCGGTCATGCCCATGAAGTGGCGGCGCCCGAACCGGGCCTCGGCCTCGGGGCCGATGAACAGGAACTCGCCGTCCCGCTCCAGGAAGCCCTCGTTCACCAGGTGGGCGACGATCGGCTCGGCACTCCGGTCGAACGGTGCCAGGCCGTTCCACGACTCAGCCCAGAGCCCGCGCCCGATCTTCTGGTCCTGGAGCGCGAGCCCGAGCACCTGCTGGGCGACGATGTGCCGCGGCTCCGGCGGTGCCGAGACGGGCTCGACGTACCCGCGCCCCCACAGGAGCAGCAAGGCAGCCGCTTCGACCAGCGAGTCGAGGTCGAGCGCCAGGAAGAGGCAGTTGCGCACCGACCCGGCCCGCCGCCCGGTCCGCCCGAGCCGCTGGAGGAACGACGCGACGCTGGAGGGCGCGTTGATCTGGATCACCCGGTCCAGGTCCCCGACGTCGATCCCCAGCTCCAGCGTGCTGGTCGAGACTATGACGCAGTCCCGCCCCGACGCGAACGCCTCCTCGGCCCGCCGTCTCTCGTCCACCGACAGCGAGGCATGGGACAGGAACGTGGTGACGTCCCGCGCCCGCAGCGCCGCCCCCAGCTCCTCCACGAGCTGCCGCGAGTCGCAGAACACCAGCCGCTTCTCACCCCGGTGCAGCGCCGCGATCACCTTCGCCGCGTTGGCGACGGACCCGACGTAGTCGAGTTCGATCTCCCCGGGCGGCGGCAGGACAGGCGTGCCCACGGCATCCGGTGCGACCACGGCCCGCGGCCGGGACCCGCGCGAGGAACCCTGCAACCACTCCATCAGCTCCTCGGGATTGCCCACGGTCGCCGACAGTCCCACCCGCTGGATCGGCCGCCCTGCCACACGCGTGAGCCGCTCCAGCACCGCGAGCAGATGCCAGCCCCGGTCGTCCCCGGCGAAGGCATGCACCTCGTCGACGACGATCGCCCGCAGCCCCGAGAACACCGTCCGATGGTCGACGTTGACGCTCACCAGCATCGCCTCCAGCGATTCCGGCGTCGTCAGCAGGATGTCCGGCCGGTCTCGCAGCAGCGCCCGCCGCCGCGAGGAGGTCACGTCCCCGTGCCACAGCCCGACCCGCCGCCCCACCCACCCGCAGTAGGTCTCCAGCCGGGGCAGCAGGTTGTTCAGCAGCGCCTTGATCGGGCACACGTACAGGACCGAAAGCCCCGTCCACCGCCCCTGTTCCATCGCCGACAGCAGCGGGAACACCGCTGCCTCGGTCTTTCCTCCCGCAGTCGGCGCCAGTAGCAGCGCGTCCGACCCACCCATGACGGGCCCGACCGCCTCCCGCTGCAACGGCCGCAGCGCGGGCCACCCGAGCGTGTTGACGATGTGGTGGACCAGCACGGGCGAGAGATCGTCCATCGGGAGCCCGCCCGTCAGAGATCGAGGTCGATGTCGTCGGCTGCCGCCGCGCTGCGCTCGGCCTCGTTCAGCTCGGCGGACGAGAGGGTGAGCGCGTAGTGCAACCGCGGATCGAACTCCGAGAACTCCTCGACCCGGTCCAGCACGTCGGCGACGAGCTTGCGCAGGAACACCCGCGGCGCGATCCCGACCTTGCCCCCGAGCCCGCCCGTGACGGCCGTGGCCAGCTCCGCGATGTACGCGTCGTCTACGGCCTCATTGATCCGCTGCGCGTCCGTCGCACCAGCCGCGTAGAGGTCGCGCACGGCCCTGCCGAGTTCGCCCAGGCGCGGTAGGTCGAACCCGGTGAGCCGGAGCTGGACCGCGCGCGGCGAGTCGAAGCGCGGGTCGGTGGTGAAATCGGTGGCCAGCCGCTGGGCGAGCGGTGGCAGCCGCTGCACCCCCTGCTGCCCGTCGTAGAAGGCCGGAGTGCCCGTGACGACCAGGAACAGCCCGGGGAAGCGCCCGGTGTCGATCTCGTCGATGAGCTGCCGCAGCGCGTTCAGCCCCTTCTCCCGGACGTCGCCGCGCACCCGCTGCAGGGTCTCGATCTCGTCCAGGACGAGCAGCAGCCCCGGGTGCCCGCTGTCGCGCAGCACCGTGAGCAGCCCTTGCAGGAAGCCGAGCGCCGCGAAGTGGTCGAGGTCGCCGCGAACCCCGGCGGTGCGCTTGGCGGTGGCGGCGACGGACTTCTGCCCGCCGAGCCAGGCGATCAGCGCCTCCGCGGTGGCCGTGTCGCCCGCACCACGCGCCCGGTGGTAGCCGCGCAGCGCGGCCGAGAAGGCGGGAGTGGTCCGGGCGACGTCGGCGAGCCGCCGTTCCATCAGCTCTTCGACGGCCTTGGGCAGAGCGTCGTCGTCGAGGTCTCCCTCGTCGAGGACGTCCTGTTCGAGCGTGTAGAACCAGCCGTCGATGACGGCGCGAAGAGCGCTCGGCGCGTGCGTGGCGGTCGCGAGCCGTTCGGTGAGGCGGCGGTAGACGGTCTCCAGCCGGTGCAGCGGCGTCTCGGTCTCGGAGATCTGGATCTCCGCTACGGCCAGGCCCGCTCGCTTCGCGCGCTCGCCCAGCCACCGGGCGAAGAAAGTCTTGCCCGAGCCGTACTCGCCGCGCACCGCGTGGAAGGCCGCGCCGCCCTTGGCGACGGTTCCCAGTTCCTCATCGAGGCTGCCTGCGAACCGGTCGAGCCCGACCGCGAACAGGTCGAGACCCGCCTGCGGCACGGTGCCGCGGCGAAGCGCGTCAATGACCTCGCGCCGTCGTGCGGCGCTGACCTGCCCGCTCACAGGCCGAACTGCTCGCGCAGCAGCGCGACGTCCAGCCGCACGGTCCGTCCGCCGTCAATGAGACCGAGCACGGGATAGCCCTCGACGTTCAGAAGCCGCTCCAGCACGGTCACGAACGGGATCGCATCGCGCGAGGCCCGGCCGCCCGCTGCAGCGGCGACCGCGGCGGGCGACAGCCTGTGGCCGTCAGCGGATACGAGCGCATCGATGACTGTGATGACCTGCGCATTGTCCGGAGCCCGCCGCACGTGGCGCTTCTGCTCGCGGAACCGCTCGCTGGCCACGACCTGGGAGCCGAGGCTCTGGACGATGTCCAGCAGCGCCCCGCTGTCGGGCGCAGCCAGCCGGACGGGAGCCTCGACGACGGCCGCGGCCCCACCCTGCCACCAGGACGGCGTCACGGTCTCCGGCGCAAGTTCCCGCACGGCGGGCGGAGCGACGTCCATCGAGGGAACGAAGGTCAGGACCGGCACGGTCATCTCCGCGAGAGACGCCCCGCCGTGGTAGCCGCTCTTGCGCGATGTGTACCGCAGGTCCTCGCGCCACGGCACGGTCACGGTGCCGCCGCCTTCGAGGACCCGGGGTCCGCTCACCGACACCTCGCCCTGCGCGGGCGAGCCGATGCGCCATCGGGCGGCACCGGTACCGCCGGGCGCGGGCGCGTTCTCACTGCGTTCCAACACGTGTCCATGGTCGGACACCAGCACCAGCGGACGACCCGCGCCACGCGCCGCCCCGGCCAACTCGGCGAGATGGCCGATGTCGGAGACGGACCACTGCCAACGCGCACGCCCGTGGTCGAGTGCCTCGTCGATGGTGTTCAGCACCACGGCGACGACCGCCTCGCCGGCGATCGCGTCGTGCAGCGGCTGGGCGAGCCGCTGCCCCGCGCCCCCGGAGATGTCGGCTTTGTGGAACAGCAGCGCCTCACGGCGGTGCGTGCGGAAGTAGGCGGCGAATCCGTCGGTCTCGGCCTTCTGGCCGCCGCTCGTAGGTGTTCCGCTGAGCAGTGATGCCCGGCTGAGAGTGGTGAGCGAGGGGATCATGGCCACGGCGGCGCGGCGCGCACCGGTCGCGGAGACCTCTTTCCAGCCGCCCCGGTACAGCTCCTCGCCGAGTTCGGCGGCGACGGCGGCGCTCATACCGTCCAGCACGAGGACGAGGGGGGCACGGACCGCGCCGAGCGGCAGGACGACCTTGGTGAGCACGTCCTCGATAAGCAGGCAGCCCCCGGGCTCGATGGAGGTGGCGTGCGCGGCCCAGGCCGTGAGGCGTCCTGCGAAGGCCTCGTCCAGCAGGTTCCGCCGAGCCTGCGCTTCGGTGAACAGCAGCCGGTAGGCGCCCGCCACGATCGGGTCGCTGTCCTGGTCGCCGTCCCAGAGGACCGCGAGCGCGCGGTCGACCCAACCCCAGGAGGCCAGGTGCTCGCGCACCCCGGCGGAGACCGAGGTGACGAGTGGCTCCGGCGCGTCGTCGAGCCAGCGCCGCAACCGGACGGCCATGCGGGCCGTGGTGAGCCGGTCGGCGTTCAGGTCGGCGAGCCGGTGGTCGGCGAGATGACGCAGCGCGGTCTCAGCGCAGTCGGAGTTGCCGCCGAGGGCGTGGGCGAGCTGCTGGAGCCGAACACGCATCCCCGAGGGAAGGTAGGGGTTGTCGGCGAGCGCATCGCGGATTCCCGCCTGCTCGGCGAGCTCGTCCGCTCGGTCGACCACGGCCTTGACGCGGTCCTCTGCGCCGCCGCGGCCGGACGCGGCTTCACCGATCCAGCGGGTGAGGGTGCCCTGGACGGCGGAGCTGAAGGTCTTCAGGTCCGCGACCGAGGGGGCGGCGGTGCCGAAAAGCCCGCCAACGGCAAGGGCGGCCTCTGGTGCGGCCCGGGTGTCGGTCAGCACCGCGCTGACGACGCCGAGCGCCATCGCGTCGGAGGCGCGTCCCTGCTCTGCGAGCGAGAGGACGATCACGGCCGCGTCGCCCACATGGCCGCGCAGCCAGGCGGTGATGCCCTCGCGCTCGTCGGCGGACAGCTTGGCGAACTCGCCTGGAAAGAGCGCCGTCCGCGACCAGGCGAGCAGCGCGTCGAGATCGAAGACACGGCCCATCCGCTCCTCGATCAGCACCCGGACCGCGGCATCGAGGCTGAGCAGCCTGCCGCCGCTGCGCCGCCAGTCGGAGGTGGCCGCGGCGGCGCGCCAGCCGACTGCCGGCTCGGCGGCCAGAAGCGCTTCGACCAGCCAGGTGTTCCGGCGGATGCGAGGGTCGATCTGGGCGGCGCCGAAGCGGCGCCGCACGATCTCCTCCAGGGAGACCGTCAACGTCGTCCGGCGCAGCGCGTGGGCGCACAGGTCGAGTCCGAGCTGGGCGGGCGGGGCCGTGGTGGTGACGACGAGGGTGTCCCCGTCCTCGGCATCCTCGGCGGTCCGGTGCCTCAGCCAGGCGTCGGCGACGCCGAGGACGGACGGCTGGTCGGTGACGCTGATCCGTCGTTCCCTGCCGTCGATCCGCATCGAGAACCGCTCCGACGCGCCCTCCTCGTAGCGGCCGTGCACCAGGACGAGCCGGTGCTCGGGCTTGCGCTCCAGCTCGACCTCGAGCAGCGCCTCGACGATCCGCCGGTCAACGACGGGTGCTTCGGTCATCGCGGCGGCTCCACGCCCTGGACCGGCCGCCACACCAGCTCGACTTCGGCTCCGGGATGAGCGTTCAGGTAGTCGCGCATCTCCTTGGACACGAGCTGGAGGTCACCCTCGACGCTCGCGGCGCGCACGGTGCGGCGGCGTCCCGCTCCGGAGACCGGCGGGTCGCCGTTCTCGGTGAGCGAGGTCTGGCCGGCCGTCGGCCGCGTGCCGGAGGCACCTCCCTGTTCGGGCACGGAGGGAATCTCGGGCTTGAAGACCTTCGGTACGACGGGGTCGGGCTTGGGGGGTGCCACGACCGACTCCGCCAGGACCCGCTGGACCAGTTCGCTGGTCTTCGCCTCGGCGATCCGCAGGGCGTCGGCGAGCGGTCGCAGGTAGTCGGGGGAGTTCGCGGCCTCGCTCAGCGCGGTCGTCACCGCCAGCGCCGATCGCCCGACGCCGTCCTCGCGCCGGACCAGAGACGGCAGGGACCCGAGGGTCTGCCAGCCCGTCCGGCGGAGCGCCGCCGCGACCTGCGGGGCGCTCTTGACGGCGTTGCCCAGCTCCTTGTCCTGGGTCCGGTAGGTCACCGCGGCGAGTTCGCGCACGAGCTCTGTGGCGTTCTCCTTCTGCGCCAGGCGGGCCAGGAAGGAGGCCGCGTCGTCGGCGGCGGCCAGACGCGCGGCGTCCGGCGCCAGGCCGAGCGTGTCGGCGTGCTCGCGCAGGAGGTTCCGCACGTTCAGGACGTCCTGGTCGAACTCGGCGATCTGCTCACGCAGCAAGGCGGCGAGCTTGTCGACGTTGCGCGAGAACGGGAGCGGCGGCACGTCCTTGCCGAACACGGCCTGGAGCCTGGCGCGCGCGGCCGCGTACTCCTCCGGGCTCGGCTTGTCCTGGTCGCGCAGCACCCAGCCGGGGCCGATCCTGTCCACCTCAGGGGCCGCGGACGGCACACCCTGGAACACCCAGGCGCGGTCGGCGAGCAGCGCGTAGACGGAGATGACGAGGTTGGACACGTTCCGGTCCAGGCCCGTCCAGCCGAGGTCGGCGATCCAGGTGCGGATGTCCTCGACCTGCAGGTCGCGGGTGTCCTTGCCGCTCTGCGCGGCGCGCTGGTCGATCCGGCGCAGCCACTCGGTCCCGACGTTGAGCGGCCCATCGTGGACCTCGCCGAGGTCCAGCGGGTGGACGATCCGGCGCATGAGGCCGAGCTTGTCCCGGTCGACGACGACGCGCCGCTCGCCGTCGTCCATCGCCAGGGCGATCCACTTCAGCACGGTCTTCAGGTCGCCCGGGGTGACGGCCTTGCGGGCACCCGCGGTGTCGAAGTTCGGGTGCTTGGGGTACATGGCCGCGAACATCGCGTCGGCGAGCTGCTCGGCGTTGAACTTGAAGCCCGCGCCGCCGTGCAGGCGCGGGTCGCGCAGTTCCGGGTTCAGCGAGCTCACGTGCCGGTTCTCGGGCACCTCGGCACCGATGTTGCTGTCCGACTCACCGGTCCGGCCGACGATCCCGTAGAGGTACTGCAGGACGGTCTTCAGCTCGTTGGTGAGGGTGTCCTTCTGGGACTCCAGGTACTGGGCGATGCGGGCCTGCTCCTCGGAGGACTTGTCGCCCGCGTACTCGCGCAGCTTGCCGTTCTGGAGCAGGAAGGAGATCCGCAGGAGCCGGCCGAGCTGCTTGCCGCGCTGCGCCGACAGGTGGTGGGGCAGCCAGACCAGCGTGTCGGCCTCCAGGCCGTCGCGCCGCAGCTCCTCGACCCGCTGGTAGTCGTCGCTGGGGTACTTGTCGGTGTCGAACGGGTAGTCCAGGACGAACCGCACATGGCCCGGGACCGAGGGCTTGAACTGGTCGACGGTCATCTTGGGGTCGCGGACGTTGTCGAAGATGAACTCCGCGGTGCGCCGGCTGCCCCGCCAGACGATCTCCCGCTCGCTGACGAACGCGCCCGTGTCCTTGACGTCCAGCGCCTCCCACAGGTGCTTCTTGATCCACAGTCGCCGGGTGCCCGCGTGGTCCTCGCCGGTGACCCGCTCCAGCAGCGGCTCGATGTCGAGGTCGGTGAGGTTCAGCGAGAAGACGGGGTCGTGGTCGCCGTCCGCGCGGATCTCGCCGAAGCCGCTGGTGATGAGCCGCTTGAGCCGCGCGTTGACGATGCTCGCGGGCTCGCTCACCCGCGACTTGATCGAGCCGAGGTTCAGCGCCGCAAGCCGGGCTCCGGTGAGCCGCTTCAGCGCGTTGACGTCGGGCGCCAGGGTGGACAGGATCAGCGTCTTCACCAGCCTGTCGTCGGCCTGGTAGCGGGCGTCGTCGGCGGAGCCGTACTCCTCCAGCAGGTTGGCCTTGACGCGGGCGTGGAAGCGGGTGGCGGCGGCGGCCTCGTGCTTGAGGCGGTCGCTGAACGCCTCGCCGATCCCGCCGGACAGCACGTCCCACAGGTCGCCGACGGGGATGATCTGGCCGAGCTTGAGGGTGGAGCCGCGCTGGCGGAGCATCTCGCTGAGCAGCTTGAGGCCGGTCCGCTCGCGCTGGAGCGCACCTGAGAGGGCGACGAGCACGTTGAGCAGGGCGGGCGACAGCGGGTAGACGTCGCGGAAGTCGTTCCAGGTGGCCTCGGTCGCGCCGCCCGAGTCCAGCAGGACGTCCCGGACCTCCTGGTCCTCGGACGAGACGTCGGCGAACGCGTCGGCGAGCTGCTGCCGCATCCCCTCGCGGGGGCGCAGGACGCGCTCCCGGATGATCGCGGGGAGGTTGCGGTCCTCCAGGCTGATCACCTGGAAGCGGCCCGCGAGGTACTCGACCTGGCGTTCCAGGTTGCGGACCTCGGCGCCCATCACGTCCTCGCCGACGAGCTTCGACAGGTCGCGCTGGCGGGAGATGAAGGAGATGATCGGGACGGGCCGGACGGAGTCCTCGGCCTCGATGAGCTTGACGAGCTTGCTGACCTCGTCGTTCACCATCTCCTGGTTGGACATGTGCGCCTGGAGCCACAGGATCAGCTCGTCCAGGAACAGCACGAGCCCGTGGTAGCCGTGCTGGTGGGCGTGCCTGCTGATGACGCCGAGGCCCTCGTCCAGGGGGAGGAAGGCGTCCCGGACGCCGGCCTGGCCGCGCGCGTAGCTGGACAGCGGGCCGGTGAGCAGCGCGGAGACGAGCGCGTCGCGCTCGGTGGAGCCGTGCTCCGCGGCGAACGCGGCGTCCAGCGTGGCGGTGGTCCAGCCGACGGCGCCGCCGATCGGCATGACGTCGTCGGGGTCGGGCTCGGGGACGGCGGAGGAGCCGAGCCACTTGGCGAAGGCCGCGTCGTCGGACAGGAACTCGCGCTGCCTGCGCGCGTCGGCGAGCAGCGCGTCGGATCGGTAGACCGCCGGGACGGGCAGGCCGAGCTCGCGCACCGCGGTGACATAGCCGCCGAGCAGCTTCGAGCCGAGGTCGGTCGCGCCCACCAGGTGGTAGGGGACCATGATGAACTTGCGGCCGCTCAGCCACTCGGAGTTCTCGGCGTACAGCTCGCGCAGCCTCGGCTTGCCGAGGACTGCCTGGTGGCCTTCCAGGACTGCGTGCAGCACCGTCATGAAGTGCGACTTACCGGAGCCGAACGAGCCGTGCAGGTAGGCGGCCAGGGACGTGTTCCCGGTGAGCGCGATCCTCACCTGGGAGAGGGCGGCGTCGAACGCCTCCTTGAGCTGGTCGGTGATGACGTACTGGTCGACCAGGACGGCGGTCGCGTCGAACCCGCCGGACAGCTCGACCTTGAACTGCCCCGCGTGGACCTCCTCGGGGAGGTCCAGGACGTCCTTCAGGTACAGCTCTTCCACCGGGCTCATCCCTTCGTCCCTTTGAGGAATTCCTTCGTCGGCCGCCAAGCAGCCAGCAGCTCGGCCGACAGCTCGTGCCGGGACAGCTGCTCTTCCAGGAAGGCCGCGAACTCCTCGGCCGGGCTGCCTTCCCACTCCGCGTCGTACTCGCCGTGCCACTGCCGCACCCACGGCATCTGCTCCAGCAGGCCGGCCAGCAGCGGCGCGATCCGCTCAGCGCCCCACTGCTCCTTGACGCGATCGCGCACCAACGTGATCAGCGCCTGCGCCTGGTCCTTGTGATCCCAGCCCGCCCACCCGAGCAGCAGCGCGTCATCGGTGTGCAGAGCCGCACCCGGGTAGGACACGAACCGCTCCTTGGGCACATCGAGCTTGCCGCGGTGCGACCAGTACGAGCCCTTACGGAAGTCGGCGGAGGTGTACTTCGGCGGCACCTCGATGTCGATCTTCCGCTCCTCACGGTCCTCCTGCCGCTGCAGCTCCCACGTCTTCTCCCAGGCTTCGCGCTTGCGCAGCCCGGAGTCCTTGTACCGCAGCGCCGCCAGGTAGGGAACGCACTCGTCCTTGACGACCTCTTCAAGGATCGCGGCAAGGGGCAGATCCGGCTTCCCAAGATGATCCGTGGCATACAGCCGAGCCACCTCACGCAGATCCGCGTCATCCTGCAGCCGCGAGGCAAGCTCCCCGACCGTCATCGTCCGCGGCTGCGTCATCCCGCCCCGCCTCACGAACCACAGTTCCTTGCTCTCACACCGGTCGAGAATCCACTCCCGCAGCGCCGCCTTCTCCTTGGCTTCCCAAGAGTCCGCCGACCACCGCCGCTTAAACTCCGGCCGCTCCAGCAACCCGATGTCCTGCGGCCGCTGCTCGATCATCTCGATCCGCGCCTGCACGACCTTCGCGTACTCGGCATCCCAGTCCCCGGGAACCTCAGTGATGGGCGACGACCCATGCCGCACGAACCAGGCGTCATCTTCCTCGCCAGCCGCTACTTGCCTCGCGAGGACGATCTCGAAAGCCCTCTGGCCGAGCTGCAGCTCGGGAACCCTGCCGATCGACGTG
This sequence comes from Actinocorallia aurea, assembly GCF_054783995.1. Classification (NCBI taxonomy): domain Bacteria; kingdom Bacillati; phylum Actinomycetota; class Actinomycetes; order Streptosporangiales; family Thermomonosporaceae; genus Actinocorallia; species Actinocorallia aurea. The sequence continues at coordinate 619,689 of NZ_BAAGPQ010000002.1, read as the reverse complement.
AGCCTTTGGACGGTCTCCCGGTCTAGGAGCCCGTAGGCGCCATAGACCACCCAGTCCAGCTCCTCCTGACGCGCGATCATGGCCCCGCGAAGCCGCTCGTGTTCGCGCCTTGCGGTATCCAGGATCTGGCGCGATGGTGTTTCGCGTCTACAGATCGCGGAGGGCTCCACGGCGCTCACCTTGGCTGCGAGCTCGTCGAGCTCCCGGCCCGAGGAAACAGGACGCTGTGCCGGAACCGAGAACTTCTGGATCTTGGTTCCGGAGAACTGGTAGAACCGCTCCCACGCCTGCGACTTGAAGCCTTCGTTAACGCCCTGGCTTCCCTTGTCATGACTGACCTGCTTCAGCCAGAAACAGGCGGTCGACGAGTTCAGCAGCCCGAGCAGCCCGAGGTGGTCGTCCTCGCTCGCCGACTCGGGCAGCTTGATGACTGGCGCGGTCTGTTTGAACACCTTGCCACCGCGATCGAGCACGAAATGGTTATGTGTCGCAACTTCCGCGAATGATATAGACAGTGGAGTCTGATAGGCGGAAGCGGTGTGCTGCATGTACTCCCACCAGCTCAGCCCCGCTGCTGCCATGTCTCCCTGGAAAGTGCGACGCTCGCGGAGGGTCGTACGCCAAGGGTAGAGTTCCCTTTGGAAGTTTTGAGGCTCTGCGGTAGGTGCGTAGGGATACCAGATTCCTTCATTCGTCGATGAACTCCAGTCTCGAATGACGTCTCCGGTCATGAGGCCACGCATTGATTCGGGGTTTATGGTAGCGTTTTTTGCGGAACGCAAAGGTCGGATAAATGCCTCATCGGCACCCGCTCGGATTGCCCGTCCGATAGGGAGAATAATCACCTCGGAGAGTTCGACGCACTCACTGGCGATCATTTGTGTGAGGTCACTCGCGCCACCGCCGCTAAGCGACCAAGGGTGTGCTGCGAAGGCAATCCGATCGGCATCGACGACGCTAAGCCAGTTGGACTCGCTACCAGGCTGATTGAAATGCCTGGTAATTGCCGTCCAGACTGACCCCTCGGCTGCGATCTCCGGCTGCTTCGGCTCGCCGCGCTTGCCGAGTACTGCTCGGATGGGCGTTCTCTGATATCCAACGCGGTTGGCGCCGACAAGAATTACAGTCGGAGTGCCGTGTCCTGGAATGAAGGCACCTGACGTATCTATGATATGGGTCAGATCGACAGTCGGAAGATATCTTTCTACAAGATTTTTCCCGAACTCTCGCTTCATGAAGGAGTTGGCAGTGATCTGGCCGGTGCGGCCGGAATTTCTAGCTGAGCCGGTAGCTCTAATTGCGAGTTCGAAGATGCGCTGTGCGAAAGGGACGGAGAGGGCATACGTTCCGGCGCATGAGCTGTAGGCGTTCCGGTAGTTCTCGTTCTCTTTCTTATCCTTGACGGTGATGTACGGAGGGTTCCCCACAACTACGTGGTAGCTGCCTCGGCCTAGGACGTCTGCCGAGCGAACGTAGGAGTCGATGTCCTCGGCGCGGTAGTAGAACTCCTCATCGGAGGCGAGAAGGTCCGTCTGGATTCCGGGGGCTTCTCGGCCGTGTAGGAGGGAGTCGCCTACGGCTAGGTTGAGAGGGAAGACGGGGGCGGAGGCGAGGCTGGGTTCTTCGGCGGCGTTGAGGGCGGCGACCAGTAGGCGGAAGCGGGCGATGGCGGCGGCGAAGGGGTTCTTGTCGCAGCCGTGGACGGAGTCCAGGGCTAGGCGGATGCGGTCCCACTTCGGGAGGGCGGGGGCCTGCTTGTCCCAGGCGGCGAGGATGCGGTGGAAGAGGCCGAGGAGGAAGTGGCCGGAGCCGCAGGCGGGGTCGATGGTGCGGAGGCCCAGGGCGCGGCCCTCGTCGTCGACCGGGCCGGACCAGGCGGCGGGGGTGTGGGGCCAGACGGGCTGGAGGCCGAATTCCTCCAGGGCCGGGGTCAGGGTGAGGTCGAGGATGAATTCCTCTACGAACTCCGGGGTCTGGAGGAGGGCGTAGGTCTTCTGGGCGTGTTCGCTGAGGTCCTGGTAGAGGTCGCCGAGGAAGCGGGTGTCGTGGCCCTTGAAGGTCCAGGGGATCTGGCCTTCGGCGTCGGGGGTGCGCCAGAACTTGAGGAGGGCGGCGGCGGCCTCGTAGGAGGGGTCGGCTTCCCAGAGGGGGTTGTGGGCCTCGTCGAAGAGGCCGGCGACCGTGGGGTGGGAAGAGGCCAGGGCGGTGAAGGAGGCCTTCAGCCAGTCGCGGTCGTTGTGGGAGGGGTTCTCGCGGAAGTACTGGGCGTGGTGGTCTTCGGCGTCGGCCAGGCGGTCGCCGGGGCCGGAGATCCACGGCTGGTCGATCAGCTCGTTGTCCTCGCAGTACCGGACGAAGACCGTGCCGAGCACCCAGGCGACGGCGATCTGGGTCAGGCGGTCCTCGCGCCAGTCGGTGTAGTTCACCGCGATGCGCTGGGCGGTGCGGGCCCGCTGGTGCTCGGTCGTCAGCCTGCTCCGCAGCGACTCGTCGGTGTCCGAGGTCGTGCGCAGGTCGTCCACGAGGGCGGTCACCTGCTTGCGCAGGTCGGAGACGAGGGTGCGCTCGGCGTTCTTGCGGCGGGCCACGGGCTCAGGCCTTTCCGAGGGAGTCGCGGGATGCGAGGGCGTCGAGGTAGGAGGTGTCGAGGACCGACCATTCGGCCGAGCCGATGGCCTCGACCGTCATTCCGTCCAGCGTAGGGCTGTTCTTGGGCGCCTGTGAGGGGCACAGCAGCCACATTCCGTGAGGTGCCGTCTCCGGACGGCGAGCGGCCTGCTGAAGCGTTACGAGAGCCGAATGGCCGCCGTCGGCCGCGTACCGGGCGAGGAGGCCCGCGTTGTGCAGCAGCAGGACGGTCTTCGGGTCCGCGCCCAGCTCAGTGATAGTCGTCACGGCACGCTCCCAGGCGAGCTTCACGTACGAGGCCAGGCCGGGAGGCATCGTGCGAGTGCGCCCGTACTTGTCGTCGGCGCGCAGCAGGCCGGCAAAGTCGGTCCCCTGCTCGGCCGCGAGTCCGCGCAGCTCCCGCAGGAAGACCGCGGTGACGTCCACCACGCGCACCGGGTGGGTGAGCCCGAGCCGCTCGACCGTGCCGGGCACCTTCTTCTGCGCGATGGTCAGCGCCACGAACCCGCCCTCGTCGAGCGCTCGCCTGAGGTTCAGCTCGCTGCGGTGCGCGGGCTGCTCGGCCGTGCCGTCGCCGGGCGTGAAGGTGAACATGCCCGTCGCGGTGGACGACGGGTGCGGCGCCGGCGCGGGCGGCCGGAACTCCTTGGTGCTCGCGTCGTAGGTGTAGGGGAAGCCCGCGTCGCGGAGCGCGTCCTGCAGCTCGACGTAGGTGGGGGCGGGCTCCAGGGCGGCGAGGTCGGGGAACCTGGCGCGCAGCCGCTCCAGCAGCACGGCCACCCCGATGCCGCGGTCGTGGGCCGCGCCGGCGGCGGCCTGCGAGATCCGCAGCGCCCGCACCAGGTCGAGGTCGCGCGGGTACAGGTCGAGCCGGGGGGAGGCGACGGCGGAGCGCGAGGCGGAGGCGGCCAGCGCCAGCAGGCGCTCGTCCGGGAAGGCGTCGAGACCCTCGGGCGGGTCGACCAGGCGCAGCGCGGCCATGACCTCCGAGCGTCCCGGCAGCGGATCGGCGTCGGCGAGCAGGTCGGCGGCCGCGCCGAGGGCGAGCGCGTACTCGACCAGTTCGCTCGGGGTCGGGTCGTCGGTGCCCGGCAGGGACTCCAGGCTCACGAAGATCTCGTCGCGGGCCCGTGTGTAGGTGAGCCGGGGCTCGTCCTCCTCGGGCCGCCCGTTCCACGTCTCGGCGAGGATCGCGGCCCGCATCACGGTCGTGGCGCGGGCGAGCGCCTGCTCCTGGGTGCCCTCTACACCGCCGCGGGCCGCCCGGAACGCCGCGGTGAGCTGTCCGGCGGTCATCACGCCGCCGTTCCTGGCGAGGACCGCGACGAGTTCGTCGCGGACGTTCGCCAGCCACGGTGCTGCAAACCAAGTCCCGGCGCTCTTGGACAGGGCGTTGTAAACGGCCTGGGTGGTCATCTCGAACCGGTCGGCGAGCAGCCGGGCGGCGGGCCAGACCGGGGGAGCGGGCTCGTCGTCGGCGGGAAGGCCGAGGGTCCACAGGACGGCCTTGTACCCCTTCGCGCCGCGCCTCCCGGCGGGCGGGGCGACGAGCCGCGCGAGCACGTCGATCCCCAGGCGCCCCTCGTACCCGGTGAGCTGATCGGTCGCACCCTCAGGGGCAGGAGGCGGTTCGACGGGGCCGGTGAGCAGAGGCTCCCACTGGCGGCGGCGCTGGAGCAGCTCGCGCCGCATGTTGCGGCCCGCGCCTCGGGCCCGGGACAGTTCGTGCGGCGGGATGGCCAGCAGTTCCCGGACGGTCGAGGCGCCGAAGGAGTCGGCGAGGGACACCGCCCTGGGCGACAGCCCGGACGCCCGGAGGTTCGTGTCGAGGGTCGCGGCCTCGGCGGCGGCCTCGCGCTGGTCCTCGAGGGTGGCGCCGGAGGCCTCGGAGCCGATCGGGGCCATCGCGTCCGCGGCCCGGAACACCTCGCGCCAGGCGTCCTCCATCATGCGCAGCGTGTCGAACCGCTGGGCGACGTCCCGGTGCATGGCCCGCTGGAAGAAGGCGGTGAGCCCGTCGCGCAGCGCGGGCTCGAACAGCTCGGCGGCGACCTTGGGGTGGTCGTCGCCGGTGACGGCCGGGCTGGTCTGGCCGTCGCCCCAGACCGGGCGCTCCTTGGTGGCCATCTCGTGCAGTGTGACGGCGGCGGCGTACCGTTCGGCGTGGTCGTCGAACGCCGGGCGGCTGATCGTGCCGAGGAACGGGTCGAGGTAGCCGCGGGTGCCGGTACGGGTGTCCTGGTCGGAGGCCGCGGCGTGGGAGAAGTCGAAGAGCTTCAGCTCGCGGTTGCGGTCGACCCGCTGGAACACGCCGAGGTTCTCGGGCTTCAGGTCGCGGTGCCGCACGCCCTTGCCGGCGAGCTGGTCGAGGGCCCGGAACAGGTCCTCGCCGAAGCGCGACAGGTAGTGGTAGGAGAGCTTGCCGTCGGTGTCGAGCCAGGCGCGCAGCGACTGCTCGCCGGCGTACTCCAGGTCGAGGACGGTACGGCCGGCGAGGGTCTGCGGCCCGTCCAGGAGCCGGATGATCGGTCCGCCGCCGACCTTGGCGAGGATCTGCGCCTCCTTGCGGAGCTGGTCGGCCGCGACGTTCTCGTCGACGGCGACCTTGAGCACGCGCCGGTCGGTGTCGCGCTCCCCTTCCTCGTCCTCGGTCTCGCAGGAGACGAGGAGGGCGCGCCCGGTCGATCCCGTGCCGAGGACGCGCTCGACCGTCCACGCCTTGTGCCCGTCGATCCGGATCACGTTGCCGGGGACCGCGCTCAGCGGGTCTGCCTGGACCGGAGCCTCTTCCTCGGCCCGCCGGGTCGCGGCGTCGAGCTGCTTGAGGAACCTGTCGGCGGACTCGATCCGCTTGGTGACGTCGCCGAGCGTGGCGTCGTGGACGAGCTGGTCGAGCTCGGTGGACACGCCGTCGGCCACGCCGGACGGGCGCAGGCCGCCGTCCTTGAGCAGGTCCAGGAGGGTCGCCCGGTCGTGGGCAGGGGGAAGGCCGGTGAGGATCAGGTAGGAGAGGGCGCCGAGGCCGAACATGTCGAGTTCGACAGGGTCGGGGTAGCGGCCGTCGAACTCCGGGGCGAGGTAGAGCTGGGCGGAGTCCTCGATGTGGTCGGCGGCGGCCGGGCTGTTGCCCAGGCTCCGGCCGGAGGAGGTGTCGAAGTCGCGGGCCGCGGTCTGCCAGTCGATGATCCGGAGCTGCGGCCTGGTGCCGTCGGCCTTGGCCGAGACGTAGACGGAGCGGGCGGACAGGGCGCGGTGGTAGAGGGAGCGGCCGTGCGCGTACCGGAGGGCCTCTGCGAGCTGGTGGATCATGCCGATCCGCGTCTCAGGCGCCAGGTTCGCGCCGTGCACGTCGAGGTAGGTGTCCAGGCGGAGGTCATCGGACCCGTGACGGAAGAGGATGGCGGACCCGCCGAGGTGCTCGCGCAGGTCGACGGCCTGGGCGATGCCGGGGTGGGTGATCCCCTGGAGCACCTGGTACTCGCGCAGCGCCGCACGGTGCACCGAGGCCCGCGCCTCATCGGAGGAACTCTGCGGGACCAGGTAGATCCGGACGCGGCCTTCTTCTTCAACGAGGCCGGACTTGCGGGCGAGCCTGTCCTCCCAGGTGGGGCCGGAGTCGAGCGGGGTGGGCTCCAGCTTCCAGTCGTCGGCGTCGCCGTAGCGCAGGTGCCGCTGCGACTGGGAGATGCCGATCTTCTCCAGGAGCTTCGGCAGATGCTGGGAGAACCGGGCGTCGAGCGGCTGCGGCTTGGAGGCGAGCAGGATGCCCTGCTCGAACGAGGGAAGGCCGGACTCGGCATACCGACCGTAGACGGCGGGGCGCTGGGCGGCGTCCAGCTCGCACACGAGGCGGTCGTCGGTGAGGAACACCGACGGCTCGACCCGCGGAATCGGCACGTTGAGACCCAGCTCACGGGCCGCCCACTGGAGCTGGCTGCGCAGCTCCTTGGACTTGCGGTCGGTCAGGTGCAGCGGGTTGGTAAGGGTCAGGATGCGGCGGTCCCGGGTGTGGAACCGCCAGGTCTGCCCCGAGTTGACCACCCGGCCGGGGTGCGCCTTGAACTCCACAAGGTGCAGGCCGCTGGGAGAGGCGAGAAGGAGATCGCACTCGTTGACCCGGCCGGACCGGGCGGTGAAGGTGAACGTCGCCCAGGCCCGGTACGGCTCGTTCTTGGGCATCAGCCCACGGACGTAGTCCAGGGCCTCCTGCTCATGCGGATGCTCCGAAGGCCGCTCCTGGAACCACCGCCGCACTTCCCGCGGCGGCTGGGGAACAGGCCTACGACCACCGGATGCCACCCGCGTCTCTCCTCGCCCCGTCCTTCTGCCCGAACGAGCAGGCTACCCCTCATGCGGGTGAGTAGAGGAAAGAGATCAAGATCATAGGGAAATTCTCTGGAGATCGTTATAAACGGCGGCCCGCAGACCACCCACCGACCCGGCCGTAAGCCGAGGTGGCTTGCCTCAGTAGCGCTCCCTGATGCCCTCTAGCAGGTCGGCGAAGGCTGTCCTGGAGAATCGGTGCGCATGTCTGGCGGGGTTCTTGGAGTCGCGGACCGCGACGCCCGAAGCGGAGGTGGCGACCTCGATGCACTCGCCACCCTCGTGCGCGCTGTAGCTGCTCTTGCGCCACTGGGTGGCAACGATCTCGCCCTTCACAGTTCCTCCATCAGCTTCTGGAGCCGCGACAGTGATTCGCGCTCGGTGTAAGCGTGCCCTCTGATCTTGTCGTACCTCGTGGCGAAAGTGGCAGTACGTGCTTGATCCTCAACAAATATGCCCATACCCGCTGATTCGATATAGGCCGCTTGGGACCCATCCCCGAAGCCGAGGAGAGTGAAGCTGCCGGCCAGGCCAGGGTGGTAGCCGCTCCCACGAGGGATGAGCTGGATCATGATGTGGGGATGAGCCGCCATGGTGATCAGGTGGTGGAGTTGCTCCCGCTGAGCGCCTCTGTCGCCGATGTTCTGCTCAAGTGCAGACCCGTGGAGCAACAAGAAGATTTCTGGCACGTCCTGCTGTTCGAAGATGTCCCGCTGCCGCTGGAGTCGTCGTTGCACGAGTTCGTCGGCGGTCTTCTCATCTGCCGTGCCGCGCACGATGCCCTCGATGGTCTTCTGGGTTTGGAACAGGCCTGCTATCAGAAGGGCGCTGTAGATTCGGATGGTGTTGGCCTGGCGCTCCCGCTCCAGGTACTCGGGGAAGCCCGGCGGCAGAGCCACGGCATTGCGTGTCTCGTCCAGAATATTCCATAGGCGTAGGAACAGTCCATCGGTCCCAAATTGACTGTCGCATACCTCCGAGAACTTGCGAGAAGGCCAGTTCTTGCTCTCCTCTACCTGGCCGATGTACTGGGGGCTGTAGGAAAGTAGACGGGCCAGCTCGGTCTTCGACAGGGCAGCGGCCTCCCGCCTTGCTCGCAGTTCGTTGGAGAACGCACGGATGGTAGGCGACGAGATGCTCTGGCTCTGCGCGGGCATGGGGTCTCCCGAAGTTCTTATCTTGACGATCCGCCAGTTCGGAGCAGGGTTTCTGGCTCGCTGGTCAAACGTAGCGCGGCCCGTGCAGTGATTACCGAGAATTCCGACATCTCGCTACCATGCGCTCCTCCACCGTCAGATGAAACCCGGGCCCGGTTTCGTCGAGGCTGAATGAAACCGGGTCTGGGTGTAGTTCGGGAGGAAAACTCCTTCGCCAGGTTGAATGCGATGCGTAGTCGTATGTGTGCAGTCTGGTCTCCATCGAATCCAGCCGATAGGGAGATGGAAATGTCCAAGCCGCTGCCGCCCATTGATTGGGACATTCTGCGCAAGAACTACCCCACCTGGAGAATCCGTCCCACGGCCGAGGGCACCTCCCTCATGGCGACCCGCTGGGACAGATTCGGCCTCACCGACGCCGAACTCGTTGCAGGCCTCCACATGACCCTCATCGAAGACACCCCCGACGAACTCACCGCCGCCCTCACCGCCCAGCACGCCATCGAGGACACCCTGTGATCCCCTACGGCCTCCTCGGCACCTTCCTCCTCACCTCCTACGTCCTCGTCCTGGCCCTCCTCCTGATCACCTGCGCGATCCGTGACCGCCTCACCCCCAAGGGCCGCCACCACCACCTTCCCGAAGCACCGAAACTCCTCGCCCCCACCGCCGAGACCCCCCGGTCCGCACCAGCACATCCTGAGGAATCTCCACCCGCCCTCGTCCCGCCCGTTCCCGCCCGCCCACCACACCCGGGAGATCGTCTGGTCGCCCCGACACTCCGGAGCCGCTCGCTCCCGGCACCCGCGACCACGCGGACCGTCCCACCCACCCGGGCCCCATCACCCCTGATCACCCGACCCGACCTGACGTCCCCGCCCTGCTCAAGCAGCTCGCCCAGGCCCGTCTGCCCCGCGCACCCGGCCCCCCACCCGTCCACCGCTCCCGGCCCCGGCCGACGCCGAACCCTGGCCGCCTGACACGCCGCAAAGCCTAGGCCGCACCCCCGACTCCCGGCGGGGCGGCCTCGGCGACAGGCGGCGGCTGAAGCCCGGAACTCCGGCTTCCTCCAGTCCGCAGGTTCAGTCACCTTGTCAGCGTCATGATCGCTAGTGGATCGGACGATCGCCGGCGTCCGCGCATTGACCGCCGTGTCGGTGCCAAGACCGGCTATGAGGTCTTCTGGGCCGTCGACGCTGCGCGGCTGGAGGCTTGGAAGAAGACGTGGGAGATACGGGCGGTCTGGGGGCGTCGCTCGTACTCGTTGCCGATGAGGTGGGCGGTGATGCTGCATCCGAGGGTGAGGTCGGGGTAGGTGGCGAGTTCGATGGCGCGCTGGTAGCCCGCTCGTGCTGCGATCGAGAGCCAGGCGGTGGAATGTCGGGTGAAGCCGTCGCAGCCGAGCAGGACGGCGATGAGGTAGGCGCTGCGGGGCCGTTCCGGGGAAGTGGCGACGGCTTGGCGGTAGAGGCGTCCGCCGGTACGGCCGTACTGGGCGGTCATCCAGTCCGCGGCGATCTGGTCGAAGTCGGCGGTGGGCAGGGGGACGAGCCCGTAGCGCAGGTCTTCGTCTCCGTACAGTTCGGCGACCTCGCGTTCGAAGCGGGCCGGGGACATGACGATGTACTCCGCCAGGGAGGGTCCGGGCGGAGGCTGGAGCTGGTCGTCGGGTGGCCATGTCGAGGCGCCCTGGGGCCAGGCGGCGAGAAGGCGGTCGTCGTGTTCACCGTCGCCACCGGCGTAGATGGCGAAGGCGTCATCGAGGGCGTCGCCGTCGAGCGGGCCGGACTCGGTGACCGGCGCCGGCAGCACGTCATGCACGGGCCTGGGCGGGGATCCGGGACGGGGCGCGCGGCGGGCTCGCTGGAGGTCCTGCTGGGCGGCGGCGTACCAGTCACCCCACTGACGCTCGGTGCCGATCTCGGCGAGCCCTTCTGGGGTTGCGGTGGCGCGGCAGACCCGGACGATCGCCCGGACCAGCTTCCAGTCGGGCAGGCCCGCCCGATTGCCCTTGAGGTGGTCGTCGACGGTGGAGCGCGCCAGCGAAGTGCTGATTTCGCCTTTGGCCAGGAGGCGGGCGGCGAGCCGGGCGAGCTCGGAGGTATTGGAGATGTCCGCGGACAGCAGCGCGCGGTTCAGCCGGGCGACGAACGCGGCGACGGGATCGGCTTCTCCCGCGCGATCACCTTCATACAAGGCCCCCACCTGTCTTGATCAACGGCCACCCGAGAAGGACGGGGCCACGGCCACCGGCCCTTCCTGACAGAGGCGGCCCCGGAGAACTGCGCATAGTGCGCGCTTCCGGTGACGTCGCCCCGTAACAGGCATTTCACCATCGCGGATCAAGCCGTCAGGGCCGGATGGCCGATCCCGGCAAACTCCAGCAGATCCCGGCAGATCCCGTGAAAACGCCTTCATGTTCGCCGCTGCTCGCATGCGCGAAGGATCTGCCGGGATCTGCCGGACGCTGCCGAGGGCATGGTGGCCTGAGCCTGAGGCGGGCAAAGGTTGGGGCCATGACCACCATGTCCACGCTGTGCGCGGCCCTGGGCCGAGCACACCGACGAGCCGAGCCGCCCGTGCGCCGACCCCGGCCGGCCGACGGCCCCGACCACAACCTGCTGATGCTGCTCATCGCCGACCGCGAGGTCCGTACCGGCCGGACCCTGCCGCCCGGCCCGTGTGAGGACCTCACCGAGGAACAGCTCATCGCTTTCTGGGCCGACCCGCACCTCGAACCCGACGCGGCCACGCGATGAACGGCCGCGCCTTCACCGCGATCGGCACGGCCGCCACTGCCGGCGGCTTCTTCCTCGCCCTGATGAACGGCGCCACCTGGCCCGAAGCGCTCCTGACGACCATCACGGTCGCCACACCCTTCATCTGTATCCCCCTCGCCGCCCGCCGCGACGACAATGACCAAGGCGGAGCACCGCCGCAGCCCTGACCCGAGGCAACCCACGCCAGCCTTACAGGACAGCGGCGATCCAGCGAGTGCCCGACCCGCTCATCTCAGCTCGGCTGCTCCGCGCAAGGCCCGCTGGGCAGCCGACGCCCGATGCCGGCTCCTACGTCAGTTGCGGCTTAGGCTCACTTGGCGAGGTCGGCTTCCTCCCGATCTCGCCCGACCTCGTCCTACCCTCCGGCTTCGATGGAAGCGAGATGCCGCTGTTGGAGCGCCTTGCGCTCGACCTCCGGGATCATCATCGACTCGGCGAGCACGGCGGCGAATGCGTCCACCTGGGTGCCCTCGACGTCGGTGGGGAAGAGCCAACGGATGTTCTCGTCCCGTGTGATGGGGTCGATCGTGCGACGCCCGCCTTTGTCCTGCGCGGCGGCTGATCTGACGTAGCGCACCTGGTCGAGCGGGATGTCCTCGCGGAGTTCGCCCTGCTCGAGGAACGCGCTCGCCTTGGCCGTGATGATGCGGCGATCGGTGATGGCGACCAGCGTCCTCGCCGCTCCCTTGTCCCGCGCCGCCGCCACCTTCTCCTTCGCGCCGCTGAGGATCGCCGAGACGGGGCCGAGTGCGTCGAGTTGCTCGGGGAATCCGAGGACGCGAACGGTCTCACCGTCGTCGAGGAACCAGCGCAGGACGCGCAGGTACGGCTCAAGACCCAGGGATTCCGGCGCGCAGACGACGTCCGGCGCCTCGAGTGGTGACGCCGGAGGACGGAGGACATCGGAAAGGGGCTCGATGGCCTCGAGGAGACGGGCCGCGGCATGACGGGCAGCCGCCGAGTCCTTCCGCTTGCTCGGCATGGAGAGCGTGTCGCGTCCGGAGAGCTCGGCGATGATGCGCAGCTCCCTGGTCAAGGAGTTGACGAGTCTCTTCGTCTCGGGCAGGGCGACCTCGAACTCCGCACGAGTGTCGCGCAGGATGACGTCGACGAGTCGAGCCTCCTTGACGTCCACGGAGTCTCGTGCCCTTGCGGCGTGGAGCGCCTGGTAGCCGATCCACGCCTTGAGGGAGGACAGAAGAGCGTTCGCGTCGAAGACGATCGCCTCGGCGTTGGCCTCGAGATACACACGGCGGCCGGCCGCGTCGACCCCGTGGATCTGCCGGAGGTGCTCACCGACTTTCAGCCGATACTGCTTGCGCTGCGCGATCAGTGCCGTTTCGCTGCCCGCTATCTTCTCCCACTCGGACGTCGTGACCGATTCGATCTCCCGAGCCCTGTCGATGGCCTGGTCGATTGTGGTCACGAGCGCCATGAGCTCGGCCCATTGCCCGATACGGATCTCGGCGAGCACCCGGCTCGTCAGCGCGATGTTGGTCTTGACCAGGCCGGTGATCTCACTCAACTGCATCTGCAGGGCGACCATGGCCAGCGCGGGCCCGAGCGCGGTCGCGGCCTGTGCGGCGCTCACCGCGGTCACCGGGACGAAGCGGGCCTGCGCGATGACTCGGCCGTTGAGCATCACCGCGCCGAGGTTCGCGCCGTCCTTGACGGCGAGCGTCGCGCCGGAGTTCAGCAGCGATTGGGTCACGCCGCCGATCCTGTACAGACCCTGCGCGCTGGCGACCGCCGTCGCGAGGTTTCCGGCCACGGCTGCCGTGTTCCCGATCGAGGACAGGACAGCGGAGATCCGAGCACGATCGGAGGTCGGCGCGAGCCAGGAGTCGAGCAGGTCGAGTTCGAGTTCCGCAGGGAGCTCGCCGAAGGGCACGACGACCCCGGGGACCACCTCCACCAAGACCATAGAGTCCGAAGCGTCCCGCATATGTGCCCTCTCCCTCGTTCGCCCGTCCCGTGATTCAAGCGCAGACCGGTCCTTCTGCGGGCTTATACGGAGAATTGCGAAGCGTGTCGGGGTGAGAGACAGCGGATCACTCGGTGTCGATGTCGGGTTCTGCAGCGCGTTGGGCGGGGATCACGACGCCCATCCGGTTGATGAACGCGAGTTCCTGCTCGGCGAGGCGGGAGGCGCGCAGGGAGACGAACTCCTCGATCGCGCCGGACTCGTAGAGGGCCAGGGCGTCGGGGGACATGCCGACGATGCCGTCTTCGGCGGCCAGGCGCAGGCTCCGCTGGAGGAACTGACCGGTCGGGACGGCGAACGTGTTGGTCTCAAGGATGGCGCGGTTGCCGGGGCTGGGGCCGTTCGTCAGTCCGGAGACGGAGACGAGCTTGCGGAAGCCGGCGGTGTCGTGGTCGCGGATGACGTCCACGGCCGAGTACTCACGGCCGTTGAGGGAACGGCGGATCGGGTAGGTGTTCATCTCCCACACCACGTACGCGCGGACGCGGGCGCTGCGCAGGTCGAACCGTTCAGGGAACGGACGGGGGCGCTGGTCGGCGAAGTCGAACATGCCTTGGGAGCCCTCGAAGTCCGCCAAGCGCATCTGGCCCTCGGCGAACGCCCACATGTCCTGGATGGACTGGCGGCTCGTCGTGGAGTTCACGCTCGCGAAGTGGCCCGACCACGAGGTGATCCAGAACCAGCGGACGAGGATGTCGCGCTGCTCCGTCGTCGGCTCCGGGCACAGGTGGAAGAACTGGGCGAGCAGCATGAGCTGCGCGTTCGGATACGGGACGAGCCGCGCGAGCGGAACGCCCACATCGGTCCGCAGGAAGGCGACGGCCCGGGACAGGGCCTCGTCCGTGTCGCGCACGGCGCGCTCGATCTTGCCCTCGACGCGGCGGGCCAAGACGTCCCAGCGAGCGCCTGTCACCTCCTCCTCTCCCGCGACCGCCAGCAGCGCCCGGAACCCGGTCGTCGAGTTGATCCGGCCGAAGCCCTCGCCCTCGATCCGCTCCAGGATGCCGTCGATGCTGTCGGCCAGCGTGGTCGAGCCTCCCGCGTAGGTGAGAGCCGAGACCATCTGGTCCGGGCTCATCTCCTGGCCCTTGCTGTTGACCCGGGAGAACACCTCGACGGCCTGCGAGAGATCACCGCCGAGCAGCTTCACCACCGAGATCTTGTACGACTTGATCCGCTGCGCGACCTGCTCGGCCTCCTCGATGAGCGCGTCGAACGCCGGGCCCTTGCGGCTGTCGCCGAGGCGCCGCGCGTAGGACAGGAAGTCCAGGGTCTTCAGGACCGAGCGCATCGGCAGGTAGTTGTCCGGCGGTGCGGCGGCCTTGCGCCAGTGGACGTAGCGGTTCGCGCGGGTGTCGCCCGCGCCGAGCACCCGGTACACGCGCCACTTCCAGTCGTCCGGGCCCTCCTCGCCGTCGTCGCCGCGGCGGTAGAGGCAGGAGTACATCGTCGAGAGGCGCTGGTGGCCGTCGAGGACGTAGGTCAGGTCGGAGCCCGAGGACTCCGGGACGCGCAGGCCGCCGACCTGCTTCAGGCTCTCCAGCTCAAGGTTCGTCTTCCACAGCAGGACGCTGCCGATCGGGTAGCCGCGCTCGATGCTGTCGAAGAGGTCGAGCATCTGCTCGGGCCGCCACACGAACGGCCGCTGGAACTTCGGGACCCGCAACTGGCCGGCGTGCACCTCGTCGAGGAAGGCCTCGAGCAGATTCACCTCGGGCTGAACGCGAAGCTGGCCGCCGCCGCTGGAAGTGAGGTTCTCCGGACCGGTGAGGCCGTGCTCGTCCGCGTCGGTGGTCATAGCGTCTTTCCTAGATGATCTGGTCGATCAGGGCAAGCAGCGCCTTCAGCTCTTCGCACACCTCGGGGCCGAGCGCCGCGAAATCCGACTCTTTCACGTTCCCGGCCTCCGCCTCACGTTCGAGAAGCTGCGGCAGCCCCTCCCCGAAGCCCTCCTTGAGTCCCTTGACCGTCGCGGGCGAGAGCGCTGCGAAGAGTTCGGCTTGGACGGTGGGGACTACGGCCTCCTTCGTTCTCTTGTCAGTGAAGCCGTTCTTGATGTCGAAGTGCGCCCGCTGCTTGGGGATGAGAGTTTTCAGGTGGGCGACCTTCGCCGTGACCGCCGGACGCCGCCCGTTCACCGCCGCGAGCACCTTCGTCGGGATGTAGTTCTCCACCTCACGGCGGTTCAAGATGTGTCCCTCGATCTTTCTCCTGCGGAGTCTCTTGGCGACCGCCTCGTGCTTCGAATGCTCCTCGGGGGTCATTCGGTCGCCGTCCAGAACGAATACGACCCTGTGCAGGAGGTGGAACCTGCTCGCCTCATGGACGGCGCGCTTGGGCAGATCTCCGCCACCGCCGCTGTGCGTGAACTCCAGCCATGCGCGCTCGAACGCCTCGGTCACCCGCTCGTGCCCGAAGACCCGGGCGACGGCCATGATGAACGCCCTGTCCGCGTCGCCGTTCTCGACCACCACTTTGGCGGATCGGCCCAGATCCGCCGTGTGCTCGGCAAGGTCGGAGCCGGTGACCTGGACCGTCTCCGACCTCGTCCGACGCCTCGACGTCCACGCACGTCCGGAAACGGAGGCTCCGCGCGCCAACCGCGTGTAGGTCTGCGCTTTCGAGGGGGTGTGCTCGCGGAAGAACCGCTCCACCGCTGGAAGCTGGTCCGGATCGACGACCCAGGTGTGGCGGTCTTCAGAGAAATAACGCATCAGGGTGATGACGTCCTCGAAGCCTCCGCCCGCGAAGGCGTCCGAGGCGACCTCGACTCTCATGCCTCCTCCCGCTTCAACTGGGCCTGGACCAGTTTCTTCGTTTCGGTGAAGTCCTCGGAGAAGACATCATCCGGCCAGTAGTCGAGATCGCCGTACTCGTCCACGTGGATGCGCCGTGCGCGTGACGATCCGTCGTCGTGTTCCACGAAGTAGACGGCCAGGTCGCTGGAGGCCAGCAGGCCTTCCGCGATGCGGCGGCGCAACCGCAGGAGCAGCGTCTCGCTGTGCGTCTCGACCAGGAAGCGTCCGCCGCGCTGTATCCCCTCGAGGAACAGGTCGCCGAGCAGGGCGTGGAAGGCCGGATGCAGATGGAGTTCTGGTTCCTCGATGATCTGGAGCGGCCCCTCGCCGTCCGAACGAAGCGAGTGCTGTGCCTGCTGGACGACCAGCGGCAGCACCTGGGCGACTCCCGTGCCCGAGTCGACCAGGTTGACCGTCACCTCCGGATTGACCGTTGACTGCAAGACCACCGCATAGAGCGGACCCTGCGGTTCGACCTCGACGCGCCATTCGCCGAGTCCGCCGCGCAGCAGTTCGTTCACCTCGTGCAGCAGGCTGCCGTCACGCCTGACATGGTCATTGACCAGCATCCCGGCCGCGTTCTCCCCCGCCGTGCCCACCTGCGCGGCCAAGCGCGACGGCAGGCGCGTGAGCCGGGAGGGCCGCGCCCGATAGGGGCCGAGATACTGTGCGGCCCCCACGGACATCCGTGTCCCGCGGATCATCGCCTGGACGCCGATCCTTCGGTCGGGCCTTCTCGCTCGCGAGACCGTCTCATCGAGGTCGGGAAAGACCTGCGCTGCCGGGAGCAGCCCCCGAAAGCCGATCTCCATTTCGGCTCCGGCACGGATACCCCCTCCGGAGACCGCGTACTTACGCGGCGTGAAGTCCCCGGTCCAGGAGAGGGCCATCATCTGCGCACCGTCGCTTACGGAGAGGTTCTTGACGAACTGAGTCCGCTTCTCATCGATGTTCTGAACCGTCGCCCGTACGTCGAAGACGGAGTCGCCATAGGAGGACGTGAAGCCCAGGTTCAGAGACCGGTGCGGGTTCCGCCCGTAGACGAGGTCGAGGAAATCGGGTGGATCGTCCCCGAGCTGATCGAGGTCCAGCGGCAACGTCGAGTCAGTGCGAAGACCGGTCTCCAGCAGCAGCGGCAGCCGGGTCAGCGCGCTCTTGCCCGAGTTGTTCTTCCCCAGGATCAGGGTGATCGGCCGCAGGTCGAGCTCCTGCCTCTCCTTGAAGCACCGGTAGTTCTCGACGGCCATCCGCAACAGCGCCATCCCGCCACCGTAACGCGAGAGAACCTCGGCTGTATTGCGTTTGCCGACGTTCCGGACAGGTGGCAGGGCTCAGTTCGGTGCGTGTAGCGCTCTGCCAAGGAGGTTGCCGAACCTCAGAGCGGCGATATACGCGGTCGTCACCAGACTGCGGGCGTGTTTCGCACGATAGCTGTCGATTCGCTCGTTATTAACGCAAACTATGGCTCATCCGTATTTGTGGGTGGAGTGGCTTCGGTGGTATCGAGGCGGGCACAAATGGAACATGCACGATATGTCGTGATCTACTTGGATCAGGGTGAATGCAGGCTTCCTTTGTGAGGTGTTGGTGTCCCAGACCCCTCGTTGTGCACGGCGAAGCACCGTGCGAACGCTCAGGGAGGAGCTGACCAGCTCCTCGATATCGAAGACGGGTTTCAAGCAAGAGCTGGCCGACCACTACAAGGAGGCGACGGGGAAGACCGCCACCGACAAGCAGAGGGAGACCTGGGTCTCGAGTCTGTCGGCCCTCGCACGAGAGCTGATGGATGCTGGTCTGAGCGACCTCGAGATGATCGTCGAGTACGTGATGCCCACGAACAAGGGCAGCCAGGCGGATGTGGTGCTCGCGGGCACCGATGCGCAAGGAAACGACGTACTGATGATCGTGGAGCTGAAGCAGTGGAGTGCCGCCACCGCGTATGAGGACGACGCTCTCCTCGAAGAGGGCGACTGGGAAGAGGGCGACCTTCCGGGTGTCTCCGAGGACGTAGGGGAAGCTGAGACCCCTGCCGGTGTGCAGGCCGACGCATACCCCCGCACGTCGGAGCTTTTCGTCGTACCGGGGATGCCGAGGCCGAAGGCACATCCCTTGGACCAGCTGGAGGGCTACTGCGAGACGATCATCAACTACGTGGAGATGGCTCGCGGGAGGCCGGAGATCGTCCACGGCGTGGTCTACCTGCACAACGCGCAGAACTCGACCGTCGACGCACTGCTGCGGCGTCCTCAGGAGCCGCGCAGGCGCATCTTCACGGGAAGCACGCGCGGGGAGTTCATCGATTATCTCCGACAGGTTTTCGCGCCGGGCCCGGGGTGGAGGGTCGGAGACCGCTTTTTGAACAGCGCTATTGTACCGAGCCCTTCCCTGCTGGACATGGTGGCCGACATCATTGCGGATCGGCGCCACTTCACCCTGCTCGACGGGCAGGTGGACGCATACAAGGCTGTGGAGCAAGCGGTGCAGAACGCCGGGGATGACGGAGTCGGCCGCGTCGTCGTCATCGTGGGGCGGGCCGGATCGGGGAAGACGGCGATAGCCCTGGAACTCCTAGGAAATCTTGCCCGGAGCGGAATCGCCGTCGAGTTCGCGGCGGGCTCGGGCGCGATGGCCGAGACCGTTCGGAAGGAACTCGCGAAGAACCGTAAGGGGCATGCGAAGCTTGTCAACAAGTTTCATCGGTACGTGGATCCAGACCATCGTCTGGACGTGCTCATCGTCGATGAGGCCCACCGCGCGAGAAGTAAGACACGAATACAGTTCCAGAGCCGTTACAACAGTGATGAGCACCAGCTCAGGACGCTTATCAAGGCAGCCCGCGTCGTGGTCTTCCTGACAGATCATCATCAGAGCATCCGGCCGAACGAGAACGGTACCGTCACCGCCATCAAGAATGCCGCACAGACTCTGGACGTGTGCTTCTATCCGGTCATGGAGCTGAGGGATCAGTGGAGATGCGGAGGCAGCGGCGCCTTCGAAGATTGGCTCCGTGCCCTCCTCGGTCTCGGCGATGAGGATCACGAGTCCCGCACGGGTAAGGGCGTCACGAAGTGGGGTTCCGACCCATCCTTCGAAGTGAAACTCGCTCCCTCACCAGATGCGATGGAAAAATTCCTCATCGCGAGGATCGAGGAAGGGAGGTCTGCGCGTATAGCCGCCGGCTACTGCTGGGACTGGGACAAGAACCCAGTTGGAGAACTCACGAAAGACATCGTCATCGGGGACTGGAGACGTCCCTGGAACAATCCCCTCGGCGCAACCCTGGGAAGCGCTCCGCGCTCGCAGCTGTGGGCCAGCGCAGACGGCGGCTTCGAACAGATCGGATGCGTCTACACTGCTCAGGGCCTCGAATACGACTGGGCCGGAGTCATCGTCGGCGACGATCTGGTGGCCCGTGATGGCTGCCTGGTCACGGACAGGTCGAAGAGCGCGGATAAGACCGTGCGCTCCAAAAAGGTGTCCGACGAGCGTTTCGACCAGCTGATCCGCAACACCTACTACGTCCTGCTGACCAGGGGGTTGCGTGGGGTGGTCGTCTATTCGACGGATAGGGAGACTCGTGAGTACCTCCGTGAGCTGATCGGCGAAACGCTGGATTAAGGCGGGAGCCCACGACTGAGCTTCCGCGACGGTCCCGGGCGGGAGAGGGCTAGGCTGATCTGCGTTCAAGCGGCCCGACGGGCTTTCGTGTGATCTCCTGATCCCGGAGATGCCCCCACCCGCGCGTTGATTCGTGCTGTCCGGGGGTGGGTCGGGTGGCGGCGTTCCGTCATTCCGCGTCGAGTCTTGCGGCGTTGGCGTCTCCGGTGGAGCGGGCGTTGAGTGAGCGGATCACCGAGCATCTCAGGGTGACGATGCGGGTGAATCCGGGGGAGCCGGAGCGGCGGTCGTGGGATCGGAGCCTGCCGGTGCTGGCGCGGGATCTCGTGGACGCGGGGCTCGGGCAGGTGGAGATGCTGGTGGAGTACCAGCTTCCGCTGACGAGCAAGCGGGCGGACGTGGTGCTGGCTGGTCTCGACCATGACGGGAACGACGCGTATGTCGTGGTCGAGCTGAAACAGTGGAGCCGTGCCGAGTGCTATGAGGGCGACGATGAGCTCGTGCTCGTGGAGAGCATGCCGGGCGGGCCGAAGCTGCATCCCTCGCGTCAGGTGGGGCAGTACTGCGAGTACCTGCGGGGCTTCGTCGCGGCGCTCGAGGGCAGGCCGCTGGGGGGCGTCGCCTACCTGCACAACGCCGAGGACGGGGACGTGCTCGACCTGCTCGGGCAGGTCACGTCCGAAGAAGGGCGGCTGTTCACCAAGACGCGGCGCGGCGCGTTCCAGGAGTACCTGAGGACGCGGTTCTCGGAGGCGCCTGGAGCGGGTGCGGGAGACCGCCTGCTGGAGAGCGCCATCCGGCCGTCCAAGCAGCTGATGAGGCTCGGGGCGGAGGAGATCAAGAAGCAGGAGCAGTTCGTTCTGCTGGATGAGCAGCGGCTCGCCTACGACCTGGTGATGCACGCCGTGAAGGCCGCTCACCAGGCGGACAGCAAGCGCGTCGTGCTGGTCACGGGCGGGCCGGGCAGCGGCAAGAGCGTCATCGCGCTCTCGGTGCTCGGCGAGCTGTTCCGGCAGGGGAGGACCGCACTGCACGCGACGGGCTCCTCGGCCTTCACCACAACGCTGCGCAACCACGTCGGGAAGGGGACGAAGCGGGTCAAGGACCTGTTCAAGTACTTCAACAGCTTCATGTCGGCGGAGAAGAACTCCCTGGACGTGCTCATCTGTGACGAGGCGCACCGGATCCGGGAGACCTCGGTCAACCGGTACACGAAGGCGGCGCTGCGGACGGACCGGCCGCAGATCGACGAGCTGATCGCCGTCGCGCGGGTCCCGGTGTTCCTGCTCGACGAGAACCAGGTCGTGCGTCCGGGCGAGCTGGGCAGCCCCGCCGAGATCCGGGCCTACGCGGAGGCACGGGGGTTCACGGTCCACGAGGTCTCGCTGGACGCGCAGTTCCGCTGCGGGGGCAGCGCGGCGTACGAGGACTGGGTGCTGCGGCTGCTCGGGCTGCGCGGCGACGGGCCGGTCCCGTGGCAGGGCGACGACCACTTCCACGTCGAGGTCGCCGAGAGCCCCGGCGCGATGGAGAAGAGGCTCCAGGGGGAGCTGGACTCCGGGTACTCGGCGCGGATGACCGCCGGGTACTGCTGGCCGTGGAGCGACCCCGCCGACGGCGAACTCGTCCCGGACGTGCGTGTCGGCGGTTGGGAGAGGCCCTGGAACGTCAAGGGGGACAGGGCGGTCGGGATGGCGCCGCCCAGCCCGATGTGGGCGACGGCTCCCGGAGGGTTCGGGCAGGTGGGCTGCGTCTACACCGCGCAGGGATTCGAGTACGACTGGAGCGGCGTGATCCTCGGGCCCGATCTCGTGGTCCGGGGAGGCAGGTTCTTGGCGGTCCGGGAGGCGACGAAGGACCCGGCGTTCAAGAAGGCGACCACTCCGCAGGAGTACGACCGGCTGATCCGGCACACCTACAAGGTGCTGCTCACGCGGGGAATGATGGGCACGGTCCTGTACTCGACGGATGAGGAGACCCAGGCGTTCCTGGTCGGGCTCGTCGGCTGAGTTCAGAGCCCTACGCTGGGCGGATGGCTGATGAGTTGGCGGGGCTGGCGGCGCGGTTGCGGGAGAGCACCCGGGAGCGCGGGTGGGAGAGGTTCCACGCGCCCAAGAACCTTGTGATGGCCCTTGCGGGGGAGGCGGGGGAGTTGCTGGCGGAGTTTCAGTGGCTCAGCGCCAAGGAGTCGGCGCGGGTGATGGACGAGGCGGAGAAGGCGGCGGCGGTGCGATCGGAGATGGCCGACGTGTTTTCGCATCTGGTGCGGCTCGCCGACGTGCTGGGGGTGGATCTTGTGCAGGCGGCGCATGAGAAGGCGGATGTGGTGGAGGAGAGGTATGCCGCCGGGCATTACGGGCGGGTCGGCGACGAAGGGTGAAATGTGAGGGGAGGGCGCCGGCAGCCGGGCGGCACCGGTCGTGACATGTTCGGCGAACTCGCGGGCGACGATCGTCACGCCGGAGGAGTGTCCGGACCTGGCCGATCCGCCGGAACCGGCTGGAAACGGGGCGCCCACGCGCTTGTCTCGTCCCACAAAAATCACGGCGAGGCGGGAGGCCGAGAGTGTCGGTACTGACCGATCCGCTGATGGGTTGGCTGGGGGCCCTTGCGGGTGACACGTGGCTCGGGCTGCTCCGGGGAAGCCCCGAGGAACGGCTCATCCGCGAGGCGATGGGGACGGCCGCGGAAAAGGTCGTCTCGGGCATCGCTCCCGACGCGCAGGACCGGCTCCGCAGCGCGCTGAGCCTGGTCTTCACCCGGCCCCCGGAGGCGGTGCCCGAGGCCACCGCCTCCGGGGGCCTGAAAGCCGCGGTGGCCGCACAGCTCGATTCGCTGCGTGCGATGGCCGACGAGCACGGCGCGCTCTTCTTCGACACCGTGCCGGTGGATCCCGACGCGCTGGCACGGGACCTGGCCGACGCCTTCGCCGAGGCGGTCGAACGGGCCGTCGCGGCGAGCGGGCCGGCGGAGCTGGTCCACGCGCTGCGCGCCGAACGCCAGGAGGGGCTGATCGGGGAGATCCCCGATCTTGTGGCCTCCCGGCTGGCCGGAAGCCTGGACGACCTCCGCGAACTCTTGCGCGCGCTGGTCGCCCCACCAGGAGACGCCGAGGACCCGTCCGTAATCCGTCTCACCTATCTGCACAGCCTGCGCCGCCGCTACCACCGCATCGACCTGGAGATCCTCACCCCCCTGGACGGGAGGGGCGACCACCCGCCGATGACTCTTGACGGCATCTTCGTCCCCCAGCACGTCAAGGCCGATCCGCCCCCTCCGGAGCTGCTCGGTCTGCCCCGCGCGCTGCTGCGCAGGCTCCTGGGGGACGAGGAACTGGCGGCCTGCGACGTGCCGGAGGGCCTGGACCCCGAGTGGTTCGCCGCGGCACGCGACTCCTATCGGGCCCGCGAACTGCGCGGGGTCCTCGACGCGGTCGCCGCCGCGCAGAGAACGGTGATCCTCGGAGATCCCGGCTCAGGCAAGTCGACGCTGGCCCGCTATCTCATGGTCGCCTCCGCCGCGGCGCAGACCGATCCCGACGCCGCACCGCCGCTGCCCGGCGACCTCGCCACAAGGCTCCCGCTGCTGGTGGAACTGCGCGCCTACGCCGATCCGCGCTACCGGGGCAGGACGTTCCTCGACCTCATCGACGAGATGGAGCGGACCCAGCACCTCGGGCTGCCCAAGCGCGTCCTGGAAGAGTTCCTCAGCACGGACGGGCGCGCCCTCGTCGTGTTCGACGGACTCGACGAGATCTTCGATCCGGCCGTCCGCACCGATGTCACCAAGGAGATCGAGGGCTTCGCAGCCCGCCATCCCGCCGTGAAGGTCGTCGTCACCTCCCGGGTGATGGGATACCGGCGCGCGCTCCTGGACGCCGCGGGTTTCACCACCTCGATGCTGCAGGACTTCACCGCGGACCAGATCGCCGCCTTCACCGGGGCCTGGTTCGAGCGGAGCCACCCGGAGGATCCGGTCAAGGCGGCGTCCCTGCGCGCCAGGGTCATCACGGCCGTCGAATCCTCTCCCGCGGTGGCCGAGATCGCGGGGAACCCGCTTCTGCTGACGATCCTCGCGATCATTGCCCGCCGCAGGGAACTGCCGCGCGACCGTCTCGCGGTGTACCGGCACGCCGTGACGGTCCTGGTCGACCAGTGGGACATGGACAAGTTCCTCCCGGGGCTGCCGGGCGCCATGGCCGTCGAGGCCGAGGACAAACTGGAGATGCTGCACACCGCCGCCAGGAGGATGCAGAGCGGCTCCGACGGTCCCCCGGGCAATCATCTGCCCGGCTCGGCACTCGTCCAGATCTTCACCGACCACCTGACCGAGAGGTTCGGATCATCCAGGCCCGAGGCCGTCGCGGCGTCCCGGGAACTCCTCAAGCGGCTGCGCGAGCGGAACTTCATCCTCGCCTCGATCGGCGCGAACCTCTATGGCTTCGTTCACCGGGCGTTCCTGGAGTATCTCGTGGCCGACGACCTCGCCCACCGCTTGCGTGCGCATCTGCTCGGCCCCGACGACGTCCTCGCCGTCTACACCGAGCACGCGCACGATCCGGAGTGGGCCGAACCGCTGCTCCTGCTGACCGCCATGCTCCCCGAGCGGCAGGCCGTCGCGGTGATCCTGCACCTGATCGCCCTCGATCCGCACTGGCGGGTGCGCGCGGGCCTGCCGCGTCCTGTTCTCCTCTCCCTCCGCGCGGCCCGCCACCTCCGCAAGCAGTCTTCCCTCGCCCCTCACGCCCGCCTTCTCACCGATACCCTGATCGACCTTCTGCGCGCGGCTGAATACCGCACGTTGCCCGGGGTCGACCCGCTGGTGCCCGAGGTCCAGAAGTTCTGCATGGAGCTGGAGCCGGGCACCGGTCTCGGCTGGCTTGAGGCCGACCGCTTCGACGCTTGGTACACGGCCTTCTCGCAGGACTGGCGCCTGGACGTCGGGCTCGCCGCCGAGACCGTGCGCGTCCGGTGCACGGAGACGACCGCTGAGGAACTGCGCGTGTGGGCGACATCCTCCTGGAGTCCCTTCGCCCGACTCGCCGCGCTCAAGACCCTCGCGGTCTGGCATCGCGAGGATCCGGCGGCGGAGTTCGTCCGCGACCGTGCCGCGGCCGACCCACACTTCCTGGTGCGGGAGGGGCTGATGGAGGATGTGCTGCGCGGCCGGGACTCGCCGGGCCTCCTCGCGTGGCTGTGCTCGCGCATCGCCGGGCAGGAACACCCCGATGCGCAGAACTTCCTTATGCGAGAGGCGGTGCGCCGCTGGCCAGGTCACCCGGATCTCGACGCCCTGCTCCGCAGGATCGCGGTCGAGGGGGAGATGCCCCGGCGCCTGGCGGCGCTCGTGGCTCTGAAGATGTGTTCGCCCGATGCCGAGACGACCCGTGCACTGCTCCGCCATCTGGCCCTGAACGACGATTCCTCGCTGATCGACGGCATCGCGTTCATGCTCCTCGCCGAGACTTGGGGCGGCAGCCCTGAGGGGTTCGCCTGGTTCCGCGACGTCCTGCGCCATCCCTCCGCCCGAGTGCGCCTGCTCGCGGTGGACGATTTCGCCAAGGGCTGGCGGCACCACCCCGCGGTCCGTCCGCTCGTGCGCGACATAGCCTCGACGGACCCGAGCACGGAAGTCCGCCGGAGCGCGGCGATGGCTTGCGCCGAACACTGGCCCGGTGACCCGGGTACCGAGGGTCTGCTCTGCCGGCTGCTCGACGAGACCGCGGAGGACCCCCCGTACGGGCTCAGCGGCTCAGCGCGGATCCGCGTGCTCCGCGTGATCGAGAAGGAGCGATCGGACCATTCACGGGTGCTGTCGGAACTGGCGGACCTGGTCCGTTCGCCCGACTACACGGCTGTGCAGATGGCGGTGGAAGCGCTGGCGCAGACCCCGGGCCCGACCTCGGACCGCCTCCTCCTGTTCGAGGAGGTGCTGGACGCCGCCGAGGACTCGCGCATCCGTCTGGTGATCCTGGAGGCGATCGCCGACGGATGGCCCGCCGAGGACCGCGCCCGAAGCCGGGTCTTCGGCCTCGCCTGCACCGACGCCGCCCCGCTCGTCCGGTCGAAAGCAGTGAGCGAGGCGGCCTCTCGGTGGCCCGAGCAGCCCGAGACCTTCGATCTGCTCCGAGACCGCGCCGTCGCGGATGAGGACGACATCGTGCGGACGGCCGCGCTGGAGGCTCTCGCGTCCCGCTGGCCGCAGGCGCCCGAAACGCGGGCTTTGCTACTCGACCTAGCCGATGACGAGGCTGCCCGCACCGTGCGCGGAACGGCCATGCGGCTGCTGGCTGTAAGCGCCCCCCGCGACCCCGACGTTCTCGACGTTCTCCGCGCCGCACTCGCCCGGAACCCGCAAGAACGCCTGGGCAGACCCGACACCTCGCTCCTGCGCAGCCTGGAGTACTGAGGCACCTGTCCGACGGCTCCCGCAACCCGCGGAACGGGCCCTCCCCACCGACTAGTAGACCTGGCACAGGGTTCAGCGGGGTGAAGCGGCGAAGGACGGGTCGAACTTGAGGCGTAGGGGGAGTGACCGGAGCCAGGCGCGGGAGAGGGCCAGGGGTTGGTCAGGGTGGGCGGCATCGTGGGGTTCCTCGTCCGAAGGCAGGTAGGGGAGGGCCGTGGTGAGGGCCGGGTCGTAAGGGTGGGGGGAGGGGGCCGACGAGCGGGGGTCGGGCGCGGGCGGGGCGTCGATGAGGTGCTGGACGCAGACGGCGCGGGTGGTTCGTGGGAACCAGACGGTGAGGACGTAGGGGACTCCCGGCCGGCCTGATTGGGTGACCTTGGCGAGGTGGGCCAGGCCCTTCACGTCGGCGACGGTGACGGGGTCGGCCGAGATGAGGCAGCCGGCCGTCGCGTGATCGCGGGCCAGCGCGCGGCGGAGGGCCGGGAGGTCGTCCCACGGGCCGGGCGGGGGCTTCGCGTCGGCCTGGAAGAGGACGCGGGCGCCTATGCGCTCGTCCGTCCAGAAGGGCGAGCGGGGGTCGCGCCGCCAGCCCGCGGTGTCGAAGTTCGGCGGCGGGCGGCAGCGGGAAGCGCAGCGCGGCGGGGTCCGGGGAACGAAAGGGGAGCCCGATGCGGACATCGCAGATGGCACGCCGCCGCTCGCCCGGGAGTGCGCCGGGCTCCGGTCGGGTTGCGAGCGGTGTCGTCCTGTGCTCAAGGGGGCTTCGGGGCGGTCCTTGCGATCGCGTCGTTGGTGGTCGCGGTCAGGACCGAGATGCCCGAGCGTACGGCCTTCGCCGTGTCCCGGCCGTTCCCGGAGCGGGCTGCGGGCTCGCCCGCTGAGGGGCTTCGTCTCGCGGGCGTCGACGTCGTCGACGGCAGGTCCTCCTAGCCCGCCCTCACCGCTGGGTGGTCAAGGGATGGGTGGAGACGGGGCAAATGTGGGTTGGTGCGGCATCTGGCCGGTGGGGGCGCGGCGAAGGTCGGGAAACGAAGGATTCGCCGGACAAGGGGGCATGGTGATGAAGCGAGGGATCTTGGGGGCAGGGGCGGCCGTCGTGCTGGGGATCGGCCTGGCCGGAGCGGGAGCGGCGTCGGCGGCGGTCGCGGCGCCGGGGGCGGTCGTGGCCGAACCGTTCGGGGACGGGTGTTCGGCGGTGCCGCAGAGCGGGGCGGGCAGCCTCGCCGAGATCGCCGACCAGCCGGTCGCGACGGCGGCGTCGCAGGTGCCCTTCCTATCGACGCTGACGACCGCGATCAACACCGCCGGGCTCGCCGACACGCTGAACAGCGCCGAGGCGCTCACCGTCTTCGCTCCGACGAACGACGCGTTCGCCAAGGTGCCCAAGGCCGATCTGGACAAGCTCCTCGGTGACAAGGACGCCCTGGCCAAGGTGCTCCAGTACCACGTCGTCGAGGGGAAGAAGACGCCTGCGGACCTTCAGAAGGGCGACTTCAAGACGCTCCAGGGTTCCGCGCTCACCACCGAGGGCAGCGGCGACACCTACACGGTCAACGGCGCCAAGGTCGTCTGCGGCAACGTGCCCACCGCCAACGCGACCGTCTACGTGATCGACACGGTGCTCCTGCCCAAGTCGTGAGCCTCGCGGCCGTTCCCGCAGCCCGGCGTGGCGCGTCCTACGCTGGGCGCGTGGATCGGATGAACGAGCTGGCTGCGCGGTTGCGGGCCGAGACGGAGAGGCGGCGGTGGACGGAGTTCCACACGCCCAAGAACCTCGCGATGGCGCTCGCGGGGGAGGCGGGGGAGTTGCTGGCGGAGTTCCAATGGCTGACGCCGCAGGAGTCGGCACGGGTGATGGAAGACCCGGAGAAGGCGGCGGCGGTGCGGTCGGAGATGGCCGACGTGTTCTCCTACCTCGTGCGCCTGGCCGACGTGCTGGGAGTCGACCTCGTGGGGGCGGCGCAGGAGAAGGCGGACGTCGTGCGGGAGCGGTACGAGGCGGGGTATTACGGGCGCGTCGGCGAAGAAGACTGAGGGGGAGTGGCCGGGTTCTGACGCGGCCCGCTCCGGGTGGTCAGGGCTGGGCGCCCTTGAGGAAGAGGGTGACGAGGGCTTCGGCGGTGGGGGTGGGGGCGTCGGTGAGGTCGATGGCTCGGGCCAGATGGAGGAAGGCGTTGGCGAGGAAGGGCGGGTCGGCGGGGGCGAGGGAGCGGGCGGCGATGGCGGCGGCGAAGAAGTCCTCGGCGGGGGTGAGGAGGGTGCGGACGTAGGTGGTGCGGATCTCGTCGCGGACGTCGGCGTCGACGAGGTCGAGGGCGTCGAAGACGCGCTGGTCGAAGGACGTGGCGATGCCCCCGGGGTCGGCGAAGGCGAGGATGACGGCTTTCAGGCGCTCGGCGAGGGCGCCTTCGGTGGCGAGGGCCTCGGCGAGGAGGCTGCCGCGCTTGGCGATGAAGTCGAGGGCGGTTTCGCGGTAGAGCGTCTCCTTTCCGCCGGGGAAGTGGTGGTACAGGGTGGGCTTCTTGACGCCGACGTCGCGGGCGACCGCGTCGAGCGAGGTGCCGTGGTATCCGGCGGCGGCGAAGTGGACGGCGAAGACGGTGAGGGCGCGGGCGCGGGTGTCGGTCCCGGTGGGAGCGGCCATGGGTGTTTCCTCTCGAACGGGGTGAAGGTGCGGGAAAGGGAGTCTACCGACCGATCGGTAGACTCGCGACCCATGGCCGCGGCACGGGGGCGCCGGGCAGAAGGCTCAGCGGGGTGAGGCCGCGAAGGACGGGTCGAACTTGAGACGCAAGGGGAGTGAGTGGAGCCAGACCCGGGAGAGCGTCAGGGGGTGGTCGGGGTAGGAGGCGTCGAGGGATTTCTCATCGGAGGGGAGGTAGGGGAGGGCCGTGGTGAGGGCCGGGTCGTAAGGGTGGGGGGAGGGGGCCGACGAGCGGGGGTCGGGCGCGGGCGGGGCGTCGATGAGGTGCTGGACGCAGACGGCGCGGGTGGAGCGCAGGAACCAGACCGTGAGGACGTAGGAGACTCCTGGACTGCCTGCATGGGTGACCTTGGCGAGGTGGGCCAGCCCCGCCTCGTCGGCGACGGTGACGGGGTCGGCCGAGATGAGGCAGCCGGCCGTCGCGTGATCGCGGGCCAGCGCGCGGCGCAGGGCCGGGAGGTCGTCCCACGGGCCGGGCGGGGGCTTCGCGACGGGCTGGAAGAGGACGCGGGCGCCGGTGCGCTCGTCCGTCCAGAAGGGCGAGCGGGGGTCGCGCCGCCAGCCCGCGGTGTCGAGTTCGGCGGCCGGGGGCAGCGGGAAGCGCAGCGCGGCGAGGTCCGGGGCGGGGCCGCCGGTCCGGCGGGCGGTGGCCGTCACCTCGCCCGGCACGCCGACGAGAAGGATCTCCCGCAGCGTGCGGACGGCGGTCCCCACCAGGCCGGTGACGGCGTCGGCCGGGTCGGGCGGCGGGAGCGCGTAACCCTGCGGAGTGCCGACCCAGCCGAGTCCTTCGGCCGCGCCGTCGGTTCCGTAGGCACGCGAGGAGAGGTGCACGGCCCATCGGGTGGGCCGCTTGTGCAGCGCAAGGTGCCGTCCGCCGGGGGCGCGCAAGAACACTTCGGTGTCTGCGGGCGCGGTGCGCAGCACCTCCCCGAGGACCGTCGCGTACTCATCCCAACCACTCATCCCACGACCCTCTGTAAGCGCTTGACCCGGTGTCAACGAACGTGTCCGTCCGAATCCGGACACCCGTCCCCGCGATCGCACAAGGATGTCCGGCTGCTGGAGGTGATCCCTGACTCTTTTCGGCCGATTCGGGACCTCGTCTCGCCGACCGCTCCCGGAATAGTTGTACTCTCATAATGTTTGTAGAAATACAAGTAACTATCCCTGGGGGTGGCCGGTGACATCCTCACCGGACAAACGGCGCAGGATGCTCATCCTGGTCGCCTGCTGCATGTCCCTGCTGATCGTCAGCCTGGACAACACGGTGCTGAACGTGGCGCTCCCGTCCATCAAGACGGAGTTCGGCTCCTCGGTCACCGGGCTGCAGTGGGCGCTCGACGCCTACACGCTCGTCCTCGCGGTGTTCCTCATGCCGGCCGGGGCGCTCGCCGACAGGATCGGAAGGCGCCGTGTCTTCCGGATCGGGCTCGCGATCTTCACCGCCGCGTCGCTGCTGTGCAGCCTCGCACCGGGGCTCGGCTGGCTCATCGCCGCGCGGGTGCTCCAGGCCGTCGGCGGGTCGATGCTCAACCCCGTCGCGATGGCCATCATCACCAACACGTTCACCGACCCGCGCGAGCGGGGCCGCGCCATCGGCATCTGGGGCGGCGTCGTCGGGATCAGCATGGCCGCCGGGCCGCTCATCGGCGGCACGCTCGTCCAGGTGTCGAGCTGGCGGGCCATCTTCTGGCTCAACGTCCCCGTCGGCCTCCTCGCCATCTACCTCGCCACCCGGTACGTGCCCGAGTCCAAGGCCGCGCGGGCCCGGCGCTTCGACCCCGTCGGCCAGCTCCTCGTCGCCGGACTGCTCGGCGCCACCGCCTACGGGATCATCGAAGGACCCCTGCACGGGCTGACCAGTCCCGTCGTCCTCGGGTCGGCGGCCTTCGCCGTCGTCTGCCTCGGCGCGCTGCTCTGGTACGAGCCGCGCCGCACCGACCCCTTCATCGACCTGCGCTTCTTCCGCAGCCCGCCCTTCACCGGGGCGGCGCTCATCGCCGTCTTCGCCTGCGCCGCGCTCGGCGGGTTCCTCTTCGTCAACACCCTCTACCTCCAGGACGTGCGCGGATACAGCGCGCTGGAGGCGGGCCTGTTCATGCTGCCGATGGCGCTGATGACCCTCGTGTGCGCGCCGATCTCGGGCCGCCTCGTCGGCGGGCACGGGCCGCGCCTTCCCCTGCTCGTCGCCGGGGTCTGCCTGACGGCCTCGGGCCTCCTCCTCGCCCTCACCGCCCACGGCACCCTGCCGATCTGGGCGCTGCTCGTGGGGTTCCTCCTGTTCGGCATCGGCTTCGGCACGGTGAACTCGCCGATCACCGACGCCGCGGTGTCCGGCATGCCCCGCGAGCAGGCGGGCGTCGCCGGCGCCCTCGCCTCCACGAGCCGCCAGGTGGGCACCGCCATCGGCGTCGCCGTCATCGGCTCCGTGGTCGCCCACGCCCAGCTGTCGTCCGCGGGCTTCGCCACCGCCCAGCGGGCCGCCTACTGGATCATCGTCGGCTGCGGCGCCGCGGTCTTCCTCCTCGGCGCCCTCACCACGGGCTCCCGCGCCCGCGCCGCCGCGACCCGCAACGCCGCCCGCCTGGGCCTGCCCGCGGAGTCGCGCGAACCCGCCCTCACCGCCAAGCCCTGACGGCCCGTGCCAGGAGATCGCGATGCAGTGGAGAACGCAGCAGGAAAGTGAGAGCGCAGTGGGAAGCGGCCAGGCCCCCGCGGCGGGCTACGGTGGCGCGGTGGAGTACGACGCCGGAGAAGACGCCGTGAACGAGGAGACCGCGGTCCGCGTGTGGCGCGGGCTGCGCTCCCTCGTGCTGGACCGGGCCGACCGCCGCCGCGAGGTCTCCGAGGCCCTCGGCATCAGCTTCGCCATGGCCAAGGCGCTGCGCCTGGTGGCCGAGGAGGGCGAGCTGAGCATGAGCCTGCTCGCCACCCGCCTCATCACCGACCTCCCGTACACCTCCCTCGTCGTCGAGGGCCTGGTCAAGCGCGGCTACGTCACCCGCACCCCCGATCCGGCCGACCGCCGCCGCAAACTCGTTCGCCCCACCCCGGAAGGCCGCGAGGCCGCCGCCACCGCCAGGGCCATCCTCGACAACCCGCCGGACGTCCTGCGCGCCCTGTCCGCCGACGACCTGGCCGCCCTGGAGCGCGTCCTCGCCCACCTGGACGACCCCACCGCCTGACCCGGGGCGCGCCCTTTCACCCTCCCGGCGCCCTGCGGCCCTGCGCCGCCCAAGATCGGCGGGGGAGGGTCGAGGTGGTCAGGAAGGCGGGCGGGTCCAGGTCCAGGGGTAGGCGGGGTCCTGGCAGGAGAACGCGGCCTCGCCGAGGTCGAGGGGGCGGAAGGTGTCGACCATGACGGCGAGCTCGTCGAAGGACTCGGCGCCGATGCTGCGCTCGTAGGCCCCCGGCTGAGGGCCGTGGGTGTGGCCGCCCGGGTGGAGCGAGATCGAGCCCTGCCCGATGCCCGAGCCCTTGCGGGCCGCGTAATCGCCGCCGCAGTAGAACATCACCTCGTCGGAGTCGACGTTGGAGTGGTAGTAGGGCACGGGGATCGACAGCGGGTGGTAGTCGACCTTCCGCGGGACGAAGTTGCAGATGACGAAGCCCGTGCCCTCGAACACCTGGTGCACGGGCGGTGGCTGGTGGATCCGCCCGGTGATCGGCTCGAAGTCGGCGATGTTGAAGGTGTACGGGTACAGGCAGCCGTCCCACCCGACCACGTCGAAGGGGTGGTGCGGCAGCAGGTAGGAGGTGCCGTCGACGCCCTCCGGCCCCCGGTGCTTCACCAGTAGTTCCACCTCGCCGGTCTCCTCGGCCAGCAGGGGCTCCGACGGGCCGTGCAGATCGCGCTCGCAGTAGGGCGAGTGCTCCAGGAACTGCCCGTACTTCGACAGGTACCGCCGGACCGGCGTGATGTGCGAGGACGCCTCGACGCAGTAGGCCCGCACAGGCTGCCCGCCCCCGGGCACCCAGCGGTGGGCGGTGCCGCGCGGGATCAGGACGTAGTCGCCCTGCCGGAAGGGCAGCACCCCGAACACCGTCTCCAGGATGCCCGCACCCGACTCGATGTAGACGCACTCGTCGCCCACGGCGTCGCGGAACAGCGGGGACGGGCTGCCCGCCACCGCGTAGCAGATCCGGACGTCGGCGTTGCTGAGCAGGACGCGGCGGCCGGTCACCACGTCGGTCTCCCGCCAGTCCTCGGAGCCGAACAGCTCGTGCGGCCTCAGGTGCCGGGGGAGCAGGGGCAGGTTCGCCCGGACGGGCCCGCCCGGCGGTGTCCAGGGCCGCGCGTCGGAGAGCGCGGAGGGCAGCCCGCGGTGATACAGCAGCGAGGAATCGCTGAAGAAGCCCTCCTCGCCCATCAGCTCCTCGTAGTAGAGGCCGCCTTCGGCGTTGCGGTGCTGCGTGTGCCGTTTGGGAGGCACGTTCCCGACACTGCGGTAGTGGGCCACGACCTCGCCTCCCCCTGATCGCTCCGCCGCGGGCCTTGACCTCACTGTATTCGATGGCCTTGTGATCCAGATCACCCATGACGGGTGAGAGGACCCGCCGGGCGACGGCTCTTCAAGCCCGCAGGTGGTAGAAGCGCCACAGGTCGTGCTCGATGGCCGCCTCACTCGATCCTTCGGGGAAGCCGGCCCGCAGCGCGTAGTCGTGCACCATCGACGGACGCAGGACGGTGCCCGCCTCGACCTGCGGCTCCTCCGCCCGGGTCGCGGGCAGGCAGTGCAGGGTGCTGAAGCCGTAGTTGAGCCGCTCCAGGAGATCGCCGGGCGCCGTGTAGGACTCGGCGACCCGCTCGTCTCCGATGAGGACCGAGCCTCCGGGGACCAGGAGCCCGCGCACCTGACGCAGCACCCCCACCGGATCGGCCATGTCGTGCAGCGCCTCGAAGACGCACACCAGCTCGAAGCGGTCGTCCTCGGCCTCGTACGCCGCGGCGTCCGCGCAGGCGAACACCGCACGGTCGGTCAGGCCGCGTTCGGCCGCGTTGCCCTTGGCCTCGTCGACCGACGCCCGGTCGAGGTCGACGCCCGTGACCTCGGCCTCGGGGAACGCCTCCGCGAGGGCGATCGTGGACCAGCCGGTGCCGCAGCCCAGATCGAGGATCCGGGCGCCGGGACGGCTCAGCCGCTCGGCGACCCCGGGCAGCGCCCGCACCCAGCGCGCGACGGAGGCCAGGTACATGGGCCGGTTCAGCCCGCCGATCCCATGCCTGGTGCCCGCCCCGTAGGAGGAGAAGGGCACGCCGCCGCCGTGCCGGTAGGCGTCGGAGACCTCGGGCAGGGTCCAGGCGATCGAGGTGAAGAACTCCGGCAGCGCGCCCAGGTAGAACGGGCTGTCGGTGTCCAGCAGGACCTCGCGCGCCTCTTCGGGCAGGCGGAACGCGCGGAGGTACGGATCGCCCTGCGGATCCTCCTCGGCGACCTTCAGCCAGCCCGCGACCCCCTGCTGCTCCAGCCATTCGCGCGCGTAACGCGGATGGATGCCCGTGGCGTCGGCGAGCCCGCGGGCGTCCATCGGTCCCTCCTCCAGCGCCCGGTACAGCCCGAGCCGCGTGCCGAGCCACATGTTGAGCAGTTCGAGCCCCACCACCGTGTCGCCGATCATCCGGTCGACGAGCTCCTCCACCTCGGCCATCGAAGTCCCCTCCTCGGTTCCCCGTTCCGGCGGCCCCCGCCGCCGGCGCGGACCCCGCCAGGGGCCCGGACTCCAGATCATCGCCGCTTTCCCCGAAATCCGCTGGACGCCCTGTGGACAACCCGCGGAACCCCAGGCCAGGGCGGCGACACGGGGATCTCGCCGCGCCGGGTGGTTCCGGCACACCCCGCGAACAGGAAGAATCCAGATATCAATCTGGCGAAACCGTGAAAGAGGGCGGAAAACGGTGGGCATGACGGTGACGGTGTTCTGCGCTTCCAGCACCCGGATCGACACCAAGCACGTCGAGGTCGCGCGCGAGGTCGGCGCCGAGCTGGCGCGCCGCGGGCACGCCCTGGTGACGGGCGGCGGGATCCAGTCGTGCATGGGCGCCGTCGCCGAAGCGGCCCGCGCCGGGGGCGCCAGGACCGTCGGCGTCGTCCCCGCGGGCATGCCCGGGGCCCAGGAGACGCCCGACGGCGACAACGACGAACTCGTCATCGTCGCCGACATGCGCACGCGCAAGGCCGAGATGGACCGCCGCGCCGACGGCTTCCTCGTGCTCCCCGGCGGCATCGGCACGCTGGAGGAACTGCTGGAGATCTGGGTCGCGCGCAGCCTCGACTTCCACGCGAAGCCCATCGTGATCCTCGACCCGCACGGGGTCTACGGCCCGCTGCGCACGCTCATGGACCACCTGCTCGCCGAGGGCTTCAACCGGCCCGCCGCGGCCGAGGCCGTCCGGTTCGCGACGGAGGTCGGCGAGGCCCTGGACCACCTGGAGGCCGAGCACGGGCGCAAGGCCGAGGAGCTGCTGGAGTTCTGAGGCCGGATGGCCGCCGGACATCGTTCGTTCAACCGGATCGGCGAGGCTCCTGGGGATCCTCCCCCGATCTAGGAGTTCTGACCCCATGAGTGTTTCCCGCCGCGGTTTCGTGGCCGGGAGTGCGGTGTCCATCGCGCTCGCCGGAAGCATCGACTCCGTCTTCGCGACCTCCGCAGGCGCCGGCGGCCCCGTCGAGGGCTATGGCCCCCTCGTCCCGGACCCCGCGGGCATCCTGGACCTCCCGAAGGGCTTCGAGTACAAGATCCTCTCGGTGCAGGGCGACCCGCTGCCCGACGGCGGCGTCGTCCCCGGCAAGCACGACGGCAGCGCGACCTTCCCCGGCCGCCGCCACGACGACCTGCGCCTGGTCCGCAACCACGAGCAGGGCGGCAGCGGCACCAAGGCCGTCGCCCGCCCCGAGTGGACGTACGACCCCGCGGCCTTCGGTGGCACCTCGACCGTGCACCTGAACCGGCACAACGACGTCATCGACCAGTACGTCAGCCTCGCCGGCACCGCCACCAACTGCGCGGGCGGCGCCACCCCGTGGGGCACCTGGCTCAGCTGCGAGGAGACCGAGGGCTTCGCCGCCCAGACCAAGTCCCACGGCTGGGTCTTCGAGGTCGACCCGACGGGCCGCCAGACCGTCGCCGAGCCCATCGAGCCGCTGGGCCGCTTCGCCCACGAGGCCGTGTGCATCGACCCGCGCAACGACGTCATCTACCTGACCGAGGACGCCAGCGGCCCCTTCGGCCTGTTCTACCGGTTCCTCCCCGACGCCCGCCGCGGCGGCTACCACTCCTACCGCAAGGGCGGCACCCTCCAGGCGATGCGCGTCCCCGGCGTCGCGGACCTCTCCGCCATCACCGAGGCGGGCACCGTGCTCAAGGGCGTCCAGTGGGTGGACGTGCCGGACCCGTCGGCCAAGATCACCTCGACCCGCAAGCAGTTCACCGACATCACCCGCGCGCAGAAGCTCGAAGGCGCCTGGTGGGGCCGCAACAAGGCCTACTTCGTGGCCTCCTACGCGCGTAAGTCGTCCGGCGCGGTCGGCGACCACGCGGGCCAGGTCTGGACCTACGACCCCAAGCGCAACGAGCTGGAGCTCGAACTGATCTTCGCGCCCGGCGGCCGGTTCGACTCGCCGGACAACATCACCGTCTCCCCCTACGGCGGCGGCGTCATCATCGCCGAGGACGGCGACGGCGAGCAGTACCTGATCGGCACCACCGCGAAGGGCGACCCCTTCGCGGTCGCCCGCAACGCCCTCAACGACGTCGAGTTCACCGGCGTCAACTTCTCGCCCGACGGCCGCACCCTCTTCGCCAACCGGCAGGACGGCCCGGGCTGCACCTTCGCGATCACCGGCCCGTGGCAGCGCATCGAGCGCCACGGCAAGGACGACCGCCACTAGGCGTCCCGGTCAGGCCAGTGCCCGCTTCCCGATCGCCGGGGGGCGGGCGCCCTTGATCGCGGCGACCATGTCGAGGACCTGGCGCACCTCCCGCGGGTCGGCCTCGGTCTCGATCGCGCCGACCCCGAGGAAGGCGTAGACCGCCGCCGCGGCGAGCGGCCCGCTGCCCGTTCCGGAGAGCCTCACCCGCACGGGGCCGCGCGTCAGCAGGGCGCGCACCTCATCGGCGGACGGATCGGTCCCGGCGTCGATCAGCGTGGCGGGATCGTCCGGGCCTGTCGTCCACAGCAGGTGCTCCTCCATGCCTGAGAGCATGGCACGATCTGAGGACGACGCCGATCGGAGGGGACCCCGATGCCCGTAGTGCTCCTGCTGGCCGCGCTCGCCGTGGTGGCCGCCACCGTCGTCCTCGCGTCCGGGCGCGGCGGTGAACTCGCCGAGCCCGTCGGCGACAACCCGCCCAGCAGCCTTCCGGACGGCAGGGCGGCGGCGTCGGCGGACGTGAGATCGCTGTGGCTCCCCAAGAGCCCGTGGGGGTACAACGTTCCCGTCACCAACGACGCGCTGGGCAAGCTCACCCAGGCGCTCGCGGTGCGCGAGCAGCAGGTGGAGCGGCTCGAGCGGGAGATCGTGTTCCTGCGCGACGAGGCCAGGCGCTCGGTCGAGGCCGAGCCCAAGCCTGCGGAAGGCGCTGAGTTCGCCGCAGACGCCGGGAGCACGGCCTCGGAGCCATGGGAGGACCCCCAGGGCGGATCCGGGCCGGTCGGTTGGTGGGAGAGGCAGGAGGAGCCATGGAAGAGCGGGGAGAAGCCGGGCTGGCACTGGGAGGAGCAGGAGGGCCGGTGACGGCGGAGTGCGCCTGGGCCGCCACCACGCCTGAGTACGTGCTCTACCACGACCAGGAATGGGGCCGTCCGGTCACCGGCGACGCGGCCCTGTACGAGCGTCTTTCCTTGGAGGCGTTCCAGTCGGGTCTGTCCTGGTTGACGATCTTGCGCAAGCGGGAGAATTTCCGGCGTGCCTTCGACGGATTCGATCCCGCCAAGGTGGCCGGCTACACCGAGCGTGATGTGGCCCGGCTGATGGCCGACGCCTCCATCGTGCGCAACCGCAGCAAGATCGAGGCGGCCGTCGCCAACGCCCGCGCGGCCCTCGACCTGCCCGGCGGGATCTCCCGGCTGATCTGGGGATTCGCCGATCCCGGCGCTCCGGTCCCCAAGACCCCGGCCGACGTGCCCGCCGTCACCGAGGGATCGAAGCGCCTCGCCAAAGCCCTGAAGAAAGCCGGTTTCCGCTTCGTCGGACCGACCACGGCCTATGCGCTCATGCAGGCTTGCGGCCTGGTCAACGACCATGTTCTGGGCTGTCCGGTAAGACCTTTCTCGGGCCCGGGAGCGATCTCCCCCTTCTGATCGTTACCACTTCGCGCCCGGAACACGGGATAATGTCAACTACTGAAAGACGCGGAGCTGGAGCGGCCCGGGCCTCCCAAGGCCCGAACGGCCTCTGGGCCGGGAAGGAAGGGGATGCACGCATGGCGGCGATGAAGCCGCGGACAGGTGACGGTCCGCTCGAAGTTACCAAGGAGGGTCGCGGCATCGTCATGCGTGTGCCGCTGGAGGGCGGCGGCCGGCTCGTGGTGGAGCTGACCCCCGATGAGGCCAGGGAGCTGGGCGCAGCTCTCGGTGCCGTCGTCGGTTAGCCGACGGTCCCCCTCTCGCCTTTGCGGTCCCGGCCGCGTCCCCCTGGGGCCGCCCGGGACCCTTTTGCTTTTCCGGGATGATCATCCCTTTCATCCGTCTTCTTCATCGGAGGAACGCCTTGCCAGTCCTGACCGGTGTCCGCGCCGTCGAGGGTCCGCTGTCCGAGGTGCCCGGCGCGCAGGTGCTCGCCGTGCCCCAGGGCGTCGATCCCGGTTTCGACACCGGGTTCGTGCCCGCCGACCTGCTGGAGTACCGGGAGGCCAAGGGCGAGGCCGGCGAGATCGTCTCCGTCCCCGCGCTGGTGGACGGCGTGTACCGGGAACTGCTGTTCTACGGGATCGGCAAGGGCACCCCGGCCGACCTCCGCAAGGCAGGGGCCGCGGTCGCCGCGCGGGCCAAGGGCAAGGACGTGCTCGCGGTGGTCCCGCCCGAGGGCGACCTCGCGACCTTCACCGAGGCCGCGCTGCTGGCCGGGTACGACTACCACCTCAAGACCGGCGAGTCGAAGAAGCCCGCGGCCGAGATCGTCCTGGTCGGCGCGGAGCCGTCCCAGCGCGGCGCGGTCTACGCGCGCGCGGCGGCCCTCGCCCGGGACCTCACGAACACCCCCTCGAACGAGAAGGGCCCGTCCTGGCTCGCCGAGCAGGCCCGCACCGTCGCCGAGGGCAAGGGCCTGGGCGTGAAGGTCTGGGACGAGGACGAGCTGAAGGCCCAGGGCTTCGGCGGCCTCCTCGCGGTGGGCTCCGGCTCGCCCCGCCCGCCCCGCCTCATCCAGCTCTCCTACGAGCCCGAAGGCGCCACCCGGCACATCGTGCTGGTCGGCAAGGGCATCACCTTCGACACCGGCGGCATCTCGATCAAGCCCGCTGCCGGGATGACCACCATGAAGACCGACATGGCAGGCGGCGCCGTCGTCATCGGCGTCCTGTCCGCGCTGCGCGACCTCCAGGTGCCCGTCAAGGTCACCGGGCTGATCGCGGCGGCCGAGAACATGCCGTCCGGCTCGGCCATGCGCCCCTCCGACGTGATCACGCACTTCGGCGGCCTGACCTCCGAGGTCCTGAACACCGACGCCGAAGGCCGCCTCGTGCTGGCCGACGCGCTCGCCTACGCCGACGCCGAGCTCGCACCCGACGCCGTCGTCGACATCGCCACCCTCACCGGCGCCGCCAAGGTCGCGCTCGGGCTCAAGCACGGCGCGCTCTTCGCCACCGACGAGGGCCTCGCCGCCGAGCTGGAGGCCGCCGCGAAGACCGCCGAGGAGCCCGTCTGGCGGATGCCGCTGATCGACGACTACCGGCCTGCGATCGTCTCGGACGTCGCCGACGTCGCCAACATCGAGAAGCGCGGCTTCGGCGGCGGCGCGATCATGGCGGCGCTGTTCCTGGAGAAGTTCGCCGGCTCCCGCCCCTGGGCGCACCTGGACGTGGCGGGCCCGGCCCGCGCCGGTTCGTCGGCCACCGCGTACGGCGTCCGGCTCTTCCTGGACTGGCTCACCGCCTGATCCTGTCCCGAGGGCCCCGGATCCTGGTGATCCGGGGCTCAGGCGCCCTTTTCGGCGGTCTTGCGCACGACGCGCCGCTTCTTCGGCAGCCCGACACGCCGGTCCTCGAACGGGGCGTCCGTCCGCTTGCGCACCTCGCGGATCACGTCATCGGCCTTGACCGTCCAGCCCGGCAGCGTCGCGACGTTCCAGCGCAGCACCGCGACCCCGGGCAGTCCCTGCGTCTTGACCCGCAGGATCTCCGCGCCCGACACCTTCGCCGCCTGCGCGCTCTCCGGCACCGGGAGGAACGCGAGCTGGTGGGCGAGGCCCTTGCCGGTCGGGACGCCCTGACTCCACGCGCACACCGAGGCGACCTCCGCCCAGGGCAGCACCCGGTCGCCGTCGCGCGGCATCGGCCACTTCGCCGGGATCCGGACGCCCTCGTCCTCCAGCACCAGCAGCGGGCGGCGGCCCAGCAGATGGCCCAGCAGCACCAGCAGGACGGCGCCGAACGCGAGGGTGCCGGTCCCGCCGAGGAGCAGGAACACGACCCCGCCGACGCTGGCGGGATCGGCCAGCCCGCCGATGACGAACAGGACGGAGCAGACCAGCAGGATCGTCACCCCGATGACCTGGCCGGAGCCCTGGAAGGACGGACGGAGCCTTACCTCGACCGGGGAAGTGTCAGCCACGCTGCTTCTGCGCAATCAGGAGGCCGTCCCCGATGGGGAGCAGCAGGGGGATGAGGGACTCGTCCTCGGCGATGAGCCGGGCGGTGTTCTCCACCCCGAGCGCGTCGGCCTCGTCGGAGCAGGGGCGGAGCGCGTCGTCGAACACGACGACCCCGCCGGGGCGCAGCAGCCGCTGCGCGGCCGCCAGGTAGGCGGGGTACTCGCGCCGGACCGCATCGCAGAAGATGAGGTCGTAGGCGGCGTCGGTGAGCCGGGGGAGCACGTCGAGGGCGCGGCCGCTGATCATCCGGGTGCGTCCGGCGGCGAATCCGGCGTCGGCGTAGGCCATCTTGGCCAGGCGCTGGTTCTCCGGCTCCACGTCCACACTGGTGAGGACGCCCTGGGGATGCATCCCCCGCAGCAGCCAGATCCCCGACACGCCGCACCCCGAGCCGATCTCCACGACCGTCCGGGCATTGACCAGGGACGCCAGAAGGCGAAGGGCCGCTCCGCCGCCGGGGCCGATGGGATCGGCCGAGAACTCCTCGCCGAGCCGTCTCGCCTCGCGCAGCGGCTCATCCTCCGGGGACAACCACTCCCCGTAGGCCTGCACCTCGTTGATGGCCGCCTCCATGCCCTGACATCGACTCCGCGGTCAAGACGATAGCGCCGTCGGGGAACGAAGGCGCGTTCCGAGGCGTTCTAAAAATCACCGGTCCAAGGGAGCACGGTTCCTTGGCGAAGCAGGGGAAAGGGTGATCTGAGACACCATGGCGGTCTCAGCTATTCCATATCAGGGCGCCGCGGGGAGGGACGTGGGCCGGGAGAACGCTCCCGCAGCCGAATGGTCTCCGCCCTCGTGGGAGCAGGTCGTGAAGGACCACTCCCTGCGCGTCTACCGGCTCGCCTACCGGCTCACCGGCAACCAGCACGACGCGGAGGACCTCACCCAGGAGGTCTTCGTCCGTGTCTTCCGCTCCCTCGCCAACTACACCCCCGGCACGTTCGAGGGCTGGCTGCACCGGATCACGACGAACCTCTTCCTCGACCAGGCGCGGCGCAAGCAGCGCATCAGGTTCGAGGGCCTCGCCGAGGACGCGGCCGACAGGCTGCCCGGACGCGAGAAGTCCCCGGCCCAGGTCTATGAGGACACCAACTTCGACGGCGACATCCAGGCCGCGCTCGACGCGCTGTCCCCGGACTACCGCGCCGCCGTCGTGCTCTGCGACATCGAGGGGCTGTCGTACGAGGAGATCGCCGCGACGCTCGGGGTCAAGATCGGCACCGTGCGCAGTCGCATCCACCGGGGCCGCGCTCAGTTGCGCGCCGCCCTCGCCCACCGCGCTCCCGCAGAGAAGAAGGGGTCCACTCTGTGAGCTGCCTCGGGGAACGTCTTACCGCGCTGGTCGACGGGGAACTCGACCACGCCGAGCGCGATCGCGCTCAAGCGCACCTCGTGCTGTGCGCCGAATGCCGTGCCGAGGCCGAAGCGCTGCGGTCGGTCAAGCGGCGCCTGGGCGCGCTCGGCGGAGCGATGCCGAGCACCGATCTGATGATCGGCCTGTACAACCTCGGCCGGACGCCCCCGGCACCCGTCCCGGCGCCTGATTTCTTCCAGGCGCTGATGGTGACGGGCCAGGCGGACCTGCCCGACCGCTACCGGAGGCCGCGCGACAACCGCCCGGCCGGCAGCCCCGGAGCCTTCAACATGCCCCGGCGGCGCGTTCCGCGCGCGCGCACGTTCGTCGTGGGGGCGGCGGCGCTCGCCGCGCTAGGGGCGGGGACCGCCTCCAGCGTGGCCCCGACGGCGGCCCGCGTGCCGAACGTCACTCCGTCCTTCACCCAGCAGGTCTCCGGCAGTAACGGCCTCACCCAGGTGCGGCTTCCGCGACGTCTCGACGAGGCCAAGCGCTGAGTACGGTTTAGGTTGTCTTACGGCAAACACACGGTCGGTCGGCGACCATGAAACCGTTACATCTCAGGCTCGTCGAGGAGTTGGGTCATGACGGACGACAAGGGGTCGCACGAGGCGGTCGAGGAGAGCCCCGCGGGGCCGGCGTTCTCTCCTCCGGACGCTCTCTCCGCCCCGTCCGACAAGCTCGTGGTCTCGCGTGCTGCCGCAGCTGCCAACGCGCCTCAGCCGACGATGGTCGACGGCGCGATCATGCAGGCCCAGGAGTCTCCCTGGGCCTCGGGCGCGCAGCGGCTGCCGGAGGCCGCGCCGCCGCGGTACCAGGACAACCCGCCGCCCTACCAGGACGCGCCGCCCGCCTACGGCGAGCCGCGTCCGGGCTTCGCGCCCGCTCAGCAGGGCGCCTACTGGCCGGGTACCCAGCCCGCGGCACCGCAGCAGGCACCGCCGATCATCCCGGGGATGGCGCCTCCGCCGCCTCCGCCGATGGGGATGCCGCCCGGCGGGCCGGGTGGTCCCGGCGCGCCGAACTGGGCGCCTGTGCCGCCGCCCGCGTCCGCGCCGCGCCGCTCGCCCGGCGTCGGGGTGTTCGCGATCGGCGCGCTCGTCATCGCGCTGGTGGCCGGCGCGGTCGGCGCCGGGGTCGCGGTGGTGGCCACGGACGGCGGAACCGCTTCCTCCCCGGTCTCGATCGGCGGCGGGAACAGCGGCTCGACCGAGCAGGCCCGGGACCCGCAGTCCGTCGCGGGCATCGCGCAGCGGGTGCTGCCCAGCGTCGTGACGATCAAGGTGGAACTCGGCAACGGCGAAGGCGGCACGGGCACCGGATTCATCGTCCGCGGCGGCTACATCGTCACCAACAACCACGTGGTGGAGGCCGGTGGCAGCGGCGACGTCGCGTCCATCAGCGCCCTGTTCAGCGACGGCAAGGAGATGGCCGCCACGGTCGTGGGCACCTCTCCGGAGAACGACGTGGCCGTCCTGAAGCTGCAGGGCCAGCACGACCTCCCCGAGCTCGAACTCGGCGACTCCGACGCCCTCGCGCAGGGCGACCCGGTGATCGCGATCGGCTCTCCGCTCGGCCTCGACGGCTCGGTGACCACGGGCATCATCTCGGCCAAGGACAGGGTCGTGCCGACCGGCGACGAGAACGGCAACGACGGCGCCATGATCATCGCGCTGCAGACCGACGCCGCGATCAACCCCGGCAACTCGGGCGGGCCACTGGTCAACGCGGCCGACGGCAAGGTCATCGGCATGAACACCGCCATCGCCAGCCTGAGCGACGGAAGCGGCGAGAGCGGCAGCATCGGCCTCGGCTTCGCCATCCCGATCAACAAGGTGAGCCAGGTCGCCGACGCGCTGATCCAGGGCAAGACGGTCCGGAAAACGCTGATCGGCATCAGCATGGACACCAAGTACCAGGGTGACGGCGTCCGGATCATCAACAACGACCAGGGGATCGTCAAGAACGGGCCGGCGGACAAGGCGGGGCTCAAGCCCAACGACCTGATCCTCAAGGTGGACGACCGCACGGTGAGCTCGACGAGCGCCCTGATGGTGATCATCTCCTCGCACGCCCCGGGCGACACCGTCAACGTCACCTACCGGCGCGGCACCCAGGAGAGCACGGTCAAGGTCACCCTCGGCCAGGGCTGACCGGGACCGAGCGGCAGCCGCCGGGCCCTGTCCGCGGGGCGGTGCGGCGCGGATACTCTAAGGGGGCCGGGCGCAGATCCCGGCCCCCCGCGGCATGGAGGCGCAGTTGTTCGATGTGGGTCTGCCCGAGGCGCTGGTCCTCGGTGTTCTCGCGCTGGTGATCTTCGGGGACAAGCTGCCCTCCTACGCCCAGCAGGCGGGGCGCGCGCTGCGTCAGCTGAGGCAGATGGCGCAGTCCGCCCAGAGCGATCTGAAGGACGGTCTGGGTCCGGAGTTCAAGGACTTCGATCCGCGCGACCTGAACCCCAAGAACTTCGTGCGCAAGCATCTGTTCGAGGGCGAGAACGACCCCTTGGGCCTCAAGGACCTCGACAAGGACGACGACCTGCCGTCGTACGCGGCGCTGGCCGCGGAGCGGCGGCTCGGCTCCGACGAGCGCCCGCCGTTCGACTCCGAAGCCACCTGATCCGCCCCGCGGACACCCCGAAAACGAAGAGACCGCCCGCTTCCCTTCCCAGGGAGCGGGCGGTCTTGTCTCGCTGTGGGGTCAGCGCCCGGCGGGCGTGACGCTGAGCTGGCGGCCGAGCAGACCGCGGCTGCGGCCCGCCAGGTTCTCGGCGATCTTGCGCAGTTCGGCCGCGGCCGGGGCGTCCGGGTCGGACAGGACGAGCGGCTTGCCCTCGTCGCCGCCCTCGCGCAGCCGCACGTCCAGCGGCACCTGGCCGAGGAGCGGCACCCGCGCGCCGAGGGTCTTGGTCAGCTCGTCGGCGACGGTCTGGCCGCCGCCCTCGCCGAACACGTTCTGCCGCTCGCCGCAGTGGTCGCACACGAGATAGGACATGTTCTCGATGACGCCCGCGACCTGCTGGTGGGTCTGCGCGGCGATCGCGCCGGCCCGCTCGGCCACCTCGGCGGCGGCCTGCTGCGGCGTGGTCACCACGAGGATCTCCGCGTTCGGCAGCAGCTGGGCCACCGAGATCGCGATGTCGCCGGTGCCGGGCGGCAGGTCCATGAGCAGGA
Source organism: Actinocorallia aurea (assembly GCF_054783995.1). Classification (NCBI taxonomy): domain Bacteria; kingdom Bacillati; phylum Actinomycetota; class Actinomycetes; order Streptosporangiales; family Thermomonosporaceae; genus Actinocorallia; species Actinocorallia aurea. Next base: position 574,946 of record NZ_BAAGPQ010000002.1, on the reverse strand, counting down.
TGTCGAGGTCGCCCCAGTACACGTCGGCGAGGAACTGCTGGAGCGCGCGGTGCAGCATCGGGCCGCGCCACACCACCGGCTGGTTGCCCGGGGTGAACATGCCGACCGAGATCACCTTCACGTCATGCGCCGACGGCGGCATGATCATGTCCTCGACCTTGGTGGGGCGGTCGTCCACGCCGAGCATGCGCGGCACCGAGTGGCCGTAGATGTCGGCGTCCACGACGCCGACCTTCCGGCCCAGCGCCGCGAAGGCCGCGGCGAGGTTCACCGTCACCGAGGACTTTCCGACGCCGCCCTTGCCGCTGGCGACCGCGTAGACCTTGGTCAGCGAGCTGGGCTTGGCGAACGGGATCTCCTTGGCGGGCTGGCCGCCGCGCAGCATCGTCTGGAGTTCCTTGCGCTGCTCGTCGCTCATCACGTCGAGTTCGACCTTGACGGAAGAAGCGCCGATCTTGGTGACGGCGTCCGTCACGTCCTTGGTGATCCTGTCCCGCATGGGGCAGCCGGCGACCGTCAGGTAGACGCCGACGCTCACCGCGCCGTCCGGGGCGATCTCGATGTTCTTCACCATGCCGAGCTCGGTGATAGGACGACGGATCTCCGGGTCCTGGACCGTGGCGAGGACCGCGGTCACCTGTTCGGTCGTCAAAGGGGAGGCCATGCGTCCATGGTATGGAACGCGGGGAGTGCGGGCGAACGCGGGGCGAGCCGACCGTGTCGCAACCGCAACCGAAGGACCACTTTGCGGAACCGCCCGCCGCCTAGCATCGGTCCCGTGACAGACGTGAGCACCCTCCCCGGCTCGACGATCACCTCCCGAGAACTCGCCGTGTGGCGCACCCTTCTGCGCGCCCAGGTGCGCATCTCGCGGCATCTGCACCAGGACCTCGTCGGTGAGCACGATCTCGCGCTGGGCTCCTACGACGTGCTCCAGCATCTGAGCGAGCAGCACGACGGGAGGCTGCGCATGAACGACCTCGCCGACCGCGTCCTGCTGTCGCGCAGCGGCCTGACCCGGCTCGTCGACCGGCTCCAGCGCGACGGCCTGGTCCGCCGCGAGTCCTGCACCAGCGACGCCCGCGGCCTGTTCGCGGTGATCACCCTCGCCGGACGGGAGCGGCTGCACCAGGCGACGGTCACCCACCACCGCGGCGTGCGCGAACTCCTCCTCGGCCGCCTCGACGCCGCCGAGATGGCCCAGTTCGAGACGATCCTGCGCAAGCTGGCCTCGGATCACCCTGTGGCGCTGTCGGCCTGACGCTCCTCGGCCCGCATGTCCCTGAGCAGCTGCTGGAGTTCGGAGCGGATGAAGTCGCGGGTGGCGACCTCGCCGAGGCCCAGCCGCAGCCCGGCGATCTCCCGGGACAGGTACTCGGTGTCGGCCATCGTCCGCTCGGCCTGCGCCCTGTCCTGCTCGCCCTGGACGCGGTCCCGGTCGTCCTGGCGGTTCTGCGCGAGCAGGATCAGCGGGGCCGCGTACGACGCCTGGAGCGACAGCATCAGGGTGAGGAAGATGAACGGGTACGGGTCGAACCGCCAGGACACCGGCATGAGGAAGTTCCAGGCGATCCACAGGGCCACGAAGACCGTCATGTAGACGAGGAACTTCGCCGTCCCCAGGAACCTGGCGATCTTCTCGGCCGCGATGCCGAAGGCCTCGGCGTCGTAGCGCGGCGTCCGCAGGCCCCTGCGGGTGTCGCGCGGCTGGTCGAGGCGGAAGCGGGGCGTCGTCACGGGGTGCTCCGGGAGTCGTCGTCGGTGGGCTCGTCGCCCATGTGCGACTCGCGCCAGTCGTCTGGCAGCAGGTGGTCCAGCACGTCGTCGATCGTGACCGCGCCGAGCATGTGGCCGTCCTCGTCGACGACCGCCGCGGACACGAGGTTGTAGGTGGCCAGGTGCCCTGAGACCGCCAGAAGCGGCATCGTCGGGCGCAGGGGAGACAGCGCGGTGTCCACGATGCCGCCGACCATCGTCGAAGGCGGGTCGCGCAGGAGCCGCTGGAAGTGGACGGTCCCCAGGTAGCGGCCGGTGGGCGTCTCGGTGGGCGGCCGCACCACGTACACCTGCGCGGCGAGCGCGGGGTTGAGATCGGGGTTGCGGATCTGCGCGAGCGCCTCGGCCACGGTGGCGTCCGGCGGCAGGATCACCGCCTCGGTCGTCATCAGGCCGCCCGCGGTGTTGTCGGCGTACTCCAGCAGGCGCCGGACGGGCTCGGCCTCCTCCGGCTCCATCAGCGCCAGGAGCTGCTCGCGCTGCTCGTCGGGCAGCTCTCCGAGCAGGTCGGCCGCGTCGTCCGGCCCCATCGCCTCCAGGACGTCGGCGGCCCGGTCCGCGTCGAGGCTGCCGAGGACCTCGATCTGGTCGTCCTCGGGCAGCTCCTCCAGCACGTCGGCGAGGCGCTCGTCGTCCAGGGCCGCGGCGACCTCGCCGCGCCGCTTGGCGGGCAACTCGTGCATGACGTTCGCGAGGTCGGCCGGCTTCATCCGCTCGAACGCGGCGATGAGCTGGACCGCGCCCTGCTGATCGGCGGGCACCTCGAGCCCGCTGATCTCCTCCCACTCGAACACCAGGGTCTCGGCGCGCACTCTGCGCGGCCCCTTCTCGCGGCGCACCGCGACCTTGGTGATCTCCCAGTCGCGGGTGCGCATCCGCTCCATCGCCAGGTCCACCAGGAGGTATTCGGCGCCTTCGACGGAGACCCGTCGGTCGAGCATCTCTGCGATCGCCAGCGTCTCGGCGGGCCGCTGTGCGAACCGGCGCATGTTGAGCCTGCCGTTGAAGATGACGGCCTTGGCGTCGAACGTGGTGACGCGGGTGAGCGGCAGGAAGACCGGACGGCCCGGCAGCACGTCCACCACGAGGCCGAGCACCCGCGGGCGTTCCAGGGGGCGCAGCGCCACCACGATGTCCCGGACCCGGCCGACCTGGTCGCCGATGGGGTCGAAGACGCCGATGCCCGCGAGACGGGCGAGGTACACCCTGGAAGGCCCGGAGTTCATGCTGTGGTGCCTACCCCGCGGAACGAGCCGGCGATCATCGGTCGACCTCGCGGCGTCGTCCGCCGACCATGAACGGGCGGGCCGTCTTGTTCGTCGCGGGGGTCTCCACGGTCCTGACGGCGGGGGAGTCTGCGTAGCCGCCGGGCAGCTCGGGATAGGCGCCGCTCGGGGTGAGGCGCATCAGGTAGGACTCGCGCGCCCAGTAGGCGGGGCCCCGGTCCGGCGCGGCGTTCAGCCGGGCCTTGAACAGGTGGGGCATCAGCTCCTCCCACTCCTCGGACCCCGGCTCCACCTCGGCGACGTCGGCCGTCCAGGTGATCAGGCGGCCTCCCTTGTCCTTGCTGCGCACGGACACCTCCGCGCGGGAGGCTTCGGGAAGGCCCGGAAGAGGCTGCTCTCCCTCTCCGCCCGTCAGCACGTACGCCGTGCCGTTCAGCCACACGTACCAGGCGGGGCGTGGCCGGGCGGGAGGCAGTCCGATCCAGACCAGCGCGGACTTCTTCATCGCCTCGTCCAGCGTTGCGGCGGCGTCCACCGGGCTCTGCGTCATGGCCTCATCATCGCGCAAGGCACACTCGCGCAAGGCATCGCGCGCACCGCCCGGACGGGAGGGCGACCTGCCGTGACGGCGCAGGAGGCGGGTCGGTAGCCTCCGGCTCATGCAGCGATCGCGACGCACCACCCTCGCCGTCCCCGGAAGCAACCCGCGCTTCATCGAGAAGGCCCGCGGGCTCGCCGCCGACGAGATCTTCCTCGACCTGGAGGACGCCGTCGCGCCCGGCGCCAAAGCCGAGGCGCGCAAACTCGTCGTGGCGGCGCTGCGCGAGGGCGGCTGGGGCGACAAGGTCAAGGTCGTGCGCGTGAACGCACTCGACACCGAGTGGACGTACCGGGACGTCATCGAAGTCGTCGAAGGCGCGGGCGACTCTCTCGACTGCGTCATGCTGCCAAAGGTGACCCGCCCCGCCGACGTGCAGTGGCTCGACACCCTGCTCACCCAGATCGAGCGGGCCAACGGGCTCGCGCCGGGCCGCATCGGCATCGAGGCCCAGATCGAGGACGCGCGGGGCCTCATCGACGTCGACGCGATCGCCGCCTCCTCGCCCCGGCTGGAGACCCTCGTCTTCGGTCCCGGCGACTTCATGGCGTCGATCAACATGAAGACCCTCGTCGTGGGGGAGCAGCCGCCCGGATACACGGAGGGCGACGCCTACCACTACATCTACATGCGCATCCTCATGGCGTGCCGCGCCTTCGGCCTCCAAGCCATCGACGGCCCTTACTTCAACGTACGGGACACCGAGGCGTTCACCAGGGCCGCCCGCCGTACCGCGGCACTCGGCTACGACGGCAAGTGGGTGCTGCACCCTTCGCAGATCGAGGCGGGCAACGAGGTCTTCTCCCCGGCACAGGAGGACTACGACCACGCCGAGCTGATCCTCGACGCCTACGACTACTACACGACCGTCGAGAAGCGCGGCGCGGCCATGCTCGGCGACGAGATGATCGACGAGGCGTCCCGCAAGATGGCCCTCGTGATCGCGGCCAAGGGCCGGGCCGCGGGGCTGGCCCGCACGAAGTCGTTCGAACGTCCGGGGAGCTGATCACCGCCCTCGCGGCTCCGGTTACGCTGCTGCAATGGAGCCTCCCGAGGACGTGACGCCCCCGGCGCGCGAGGGCACGCAGGACGAGCAGGCCGCCACGTCTTGGGCGCCGGTGGACCCGAGGCCCGCGTTCGGTCCGCCCGAGCCGCAGGCCTCCTGGCCGGCCGAGCACACCTACCCGGTGCAGCACACCGAGCAGCCCCCGCCCGTGCCGGGATCCGGTCCCGAGGCGCCGGGCTACCTGCTCTCCGAGCAGGGCGCTCCCGCTAACCCGGGCTACCGCCTGCCCGGCCAGGGCCCCGCCCACGGTCCGGGCGCGCCCGCACAGCAGCCTCACCCGGGCCCGCCCTACGGCCCCGTCCCTGGTGCACCCCAGGGCCGGCCGTACGCGGTGGGCCCGTATGCCGCGCCTCCCGGCCCGCCTCAGAACCAGCCCTACGCGACGGGTTCCTACCCCGCGCCTCCTGGCCAGCCGTACGCTGCGGGCCCCTACGCGCCTTCCGGGCCGCCCCAGGGGCAGCCGTACGCGACCGGCGCCCATGCCGTGCCGCAGGGGGCGCCCTACGGGGGCGGCGCCTACGGGACTCCTGGGCCCGGGTACTTCGTGCCGGGCGTCCATGTGCAGGCCGGGCCCCGGCTCGTGAGCCCGGAGCCGGGGACGCCCTTCCATCGGATGGACCGCACGCGGCTGCACAGCTGGTGGCGTCCGCTGGTCGGCACGCTCGTCCTCGGCGCGGGGCTCTTGATCTCCTCCGTGGTCGTCATGGTGTTCTGGATGCTCGGGCACTTCGTCCTCACCGGCGAGGGGCCCAGGTTCGGGGAGGGCGACGGCAGCGAGCTGTTCGGCAGCACCACCGAGGACCTGGCCGCCCAGCTGGTGATGATCGCCGTCTGGCTGCCGCTGGTCCCCTTCGTCGTCTGGGCGATCGCGCGGAGGCCCGCGGGCACCGTCGTGTCCGTCCTCGGGCGGATGCGCTGGAAGTGGCTCGGCGCGTGCGCGGTCGTGGCGGTCGGATACGTCGTGATCTCCTACGGCCTGCTGGTGTTCGTGACGCTGGCCTTCGGGGACGAGGACTCCGCGAAGGGCGCCGGCTTCCCAGGGTGGTCCGCCGTCGTGGTGCCGCTCGTGGTCATCGTGCTGCTCGTGCCGTTCCAGGCCACGGCCGAGGAGTTCGTCTTCCGCGGCTGGCTGCTCCAGGCGATCGGCGGCTGCACCCTCGCCCGTCCTGACGGCACCTACCGCAACGGGTTCACCGGCGCGCTGGGCAAGGCGTTCGCCACACCGTGGCCCGCGATCGTCCTCAGCAGCGCGTTCTTCGTCGCGGGCCACGGCTACACCGGCTGGGCGATGCTCGACATCGGGCTGTGGGCGATCGCCTGCGGCTGGCTCGCGGTCAAGACGGGCGGCCTGGAGGCGACGATCGCGCTGCACGTGCTCAACAACCTCGTCGCCTTCGCCGCCCCGGTCTTCGCGGGGGAACTCGACGACGCGCTGGTCCAGGGCGGGATGCCGGCGTACGTCCTGCTCGCCGACATCCCTTCGCTGGTCTTCTTCGTCGGGGCGGTGCTCTGGCTGCGGCGCAGGATGGGCATCGCCGAGGTCACCCCCGGCAAGCAGCTTCCCCCGCCGGTGTGGGCGCCGACCTCCCCTCAGCCGAGCCTGTAAGGCGCTCAGCGGCGCTCGTCGGGGCCTGGCACGCCGAACACCTGGGTCCACTCGCCGGCGGGCTGGGGGGCCTGCTGCGGCGCCTGAGGGCCGGGCTGTCCGTACTGGGGCTGCTGCCCGTACTGGCCCTGCGGGATCTGCTGCGGCTGGCCGAACTGGCCGGGCTGCTGGCCGTACTGCGGCTGCTGCGCCTGGGGGGCCTGCTGCGGCTGGCCGAACTGCTGCCCGAACGCGTGCTGCGGCGCGATCGGCGGCCGGCCCTGCTGCCCGGCGGGCGGCCCCTGCGGGGCGACCCCGGCGAACTGGGCGTGCCACTGCTGGATGCCCTGGACCTTGAGCGGGAACTGCGCGTCGACCATGCCGATGGCGCTCATCGGCGCCCAGGCGCGGCGCTTCGTCCCGTCGTGCAGGCGCAGCGTGACGCGGTCGGCGAACCAGAACTTGCCGCCGTCGACCGCGGCGACCTCGTGCCAGGCGTAGGTGTGGGTCTGCCAGCCGTTCATGGTGATGCCCTGGGGCGTCAGGGTGAGACCGAACTGCGCGTACTTGAAGTAATAGAAGACGAACACCCCGGCGAGCAGGAGGAAGAAGATGCCGAGGCCGGGGGCCGAGACCGTGAACTGAAGAAGGCCGAGGATCACATAAACCCCGGCCAGAACGAGGTAGATCCTGCGCTGCGGCAGTTCCGCCCGGAATTCCAGACGCTGCATCGGCGGTGCCCCCTTGTGGAACGTTTCGGTGGGCGTCTGATTTTACCCGGAGATGACTTTCCAGAGCAGGAGCGCGTCGCGCAATCCGTCCGTCAGTGGAAGATCGTCGAGGCGGTCGAGGGGGATCCACCGGACATCGGCGGCGTCGTCGCCCGCCCGGGGCTCTCCGGCCAGGATCCGCGCCCGGTAGTCGAAGACGTCATAGGGGCCGATCCGTACGGATCCGAGCAGGTCGCCGGGCTCCACGACGAGCGAGGTCTCCTCGGCGAGTTCCCTGACGACGGCGTCGTGGTCGGTCTCGCCCGGTTCGACCCGTCCGCCGGGGATCGACCACAGGCCCTCGCCCGGCGGGTGGCCCCGGCGCACCAGCAGCAGCCTCCCGTCCTGGACGATCACCGCCCCCACGCATCGCATACGCCCCAGTAGAAGACTTTCCGGACTCGATAGGCAATCATTCTTGACTTACCGACGCTGAACGGCGACCGTGGGTAGTCGTGGGATCTGAACGCTTCTGTCCCCGCTGCGGCGGAACTGCGGTCCCGCCCGGGTCGGGCGGGGAGTGGACCTGCGTCGCGCACGGGCCGGTCCTGCCGCTGGCCCCGCCGCTGCCGCCGAGCGAGGAGGGCCTGGCAGAGGTCAGGAGGGACGCGGAGGTGCCGGTCTGGCTCCCCTGGCCCCTGCCGTCCGGTTGGCTCGTCACAGGCTTCCTGAAGGCCGGAGACGAGCACTCCGGCACCCGCGCGGCAGGGGTGGCGCTCTCCGGTCCCGGCCTCGCCGCCGGCCCGGCGGACATGGTCCTCATCGCTGAAGAGGTGGGCGTCGGACTCGGCGCTTTCTGCGCGGGCCTCAACGGGCCCGATCCGGGCCCCGCCTTCGACGAGGGGCCTTCGCTGGCGAAGGTGGCCGCGCAGGGCCGTCCGGTGGCTCTGTGGGCCGTGGACGCCCCATCGGACCGCGCCGTGTACGCGGGAGAGGCCATGGGCCGATGGCTCTGGGCGGTGCTGTGGCCCGCCGAGGCGGGCGTCATGATCCTTGATCGCCTCCAACTCATCGACCTGCGCGAGCCGGGTATCGAGATAGACCTGCCCTTCGGCGCCCCGTGCCCGCGTCTGACCGGTTCCCCGGAGAAAAAGGACCGCGGCTGACCCCCGCGAGAGCCCCCGGAGACCGTGCTTTTCCGGGCGAAGGCGGGATAGGCTTCCGCCGTGACTGCGCGCATTGAATCTGTGGTGACCAGCGGACCGGTGACGGTCGACGACGAGACCCTGACCGTCGAGGCGAACACATGGATCGTCGGCGACGACGAGGCGGTGATCGTCATCGACCCGGCCAACGACGCCGAGGCGATTCTCAAGGCCGTCGACGGGCGTGAGGTCATGGCCGTGGTCTGCACGCACGGACGCGACAACGTCCTGTCCACGGTGCTGGAGGTCTCCGCCGACGAGGAGCGCGGCGACGCGCCGATCATGCTGCACCGTGCCGACCGCCCCCTGTGGCGCACCTACTTCCGCAAGCTCGCGCAGGAGACCGAGGACGACGACCTCCGCTCGCTGGAGCCGGACCAGTACCTCGAGGAGGGTGGCGCGTTCGAGATCGCCGACGTCCAGCTCGAGGTCCTGCACACGCCGGGCTTCACCGGCGGCAGCATCTCGCTGTACGGCGAGGGCGAGTCCGTGCTGTTCTCGGGCAACACCCTGTGGCGCGGCCGTCCGGGCGTGTACGGCGACGTCTACGCCGAACTGCACACCCAGCTGAACTCCATCAGCGCCCAGTACGGCCAGCTTCCGCGCGACACCCGCGTGCTGCCCGGCCAGGGTGCGGAGACCACCGTCGGTGACGAGGCCGACCGCTGGGAGTCCTGGTACGAGCTGTCGCGCACCGACACCGAGACCGACGAGTCCTGACGGGTGGAGCAGCTCGGCCTGGAAGGCATGCCGCGGCGGCTCTACCCGTGCACCCCGTCCAGGCTGAACACCTGGCTGGACTGCCCGCGCCGCTACCGGATGACGTATCTGGACCGGCCGCAACCGGCCAAGGGTCTGCCCTGGGCGCACAACAGCGTCGGGGCGGCCGTGCACAACGCGCTGGCCGCCTACTGGCGGCTTCCTGAGGCCGAGCGCACGCCCGAGGCGGCGGGTGCCCTCCTGGCGCGCGGGTGGCTCACCGACGGCTTCCGTGACGCCGCGCAGGCGCAGGAGTGGCGCACGCGGGCCCGCACGATGGTCGAGGACTACGCGGCGGGCCTGGACCCGGCGCAGGAACCGGCCGGGGTCGAGCGGACCGTGGCCACGCGCACCGAGGTGATCGCGGTGTCGGGCCGGATCGACCGGCTCGACCACCGGGGCGCGGCCCTGGCCGTCGTCGACTACAAGACCGGCCGCCGCCCCCTGACCCCGGACGACGCCCGCGGCTCGCTGGCGCTCGCCCTGTACGCCATCGCGGCCTCCCGGGTGCTGCGGCGGCCCTGCCGGACGGTCGAGCTCCACCACCTGCCCACGGGCACGGTCGCGGCGTGGGACCACACCGAGGAGTCCTTGGGCCGGCACCTTCAGCGCGCGGAGCAGCTCGCCATGGAGTGCGCCGACGCCGACGAGGCGTACAAGACCCGCATACCGGCGCCGCGCAGGTCGCCGGAGGGCGGGGTGGAGCACGCCCGTCACGACGAGGTCTTCCCTCCCCGCCCCGGGCCGCTGTGCGGCTGGTGCGACTACGCCAGGCACTGCCCCGAGGGGCAGGCCGCCGGGCCGCGCAAGCAGCCCTGGGCGGCTCTGGAGGACGCGCCCGCCGCCCGTTAGGCGTGGGCGAGCCGCCCGGCGGGCCAGCGGCGCGGGTCGCGCAGCCCGATGAGGCCCTTGGACAGGTCGTAGCCTTCGGCCGCCAGGTTCTGCCGGGTGCGCTCCAGCATCTCGCGGGTCGGCTTCATGAACGCGTAGTCGTGGACGTTCTCGGGCACGGAGTTCATGGCGAGCCGGAACGAGCGCAGGGCCGTCGTCACCAGGGGCTGCGGGACCTCCGGGAGCGTCCCGTACATCTCGCGCGCCCACTTGGGCAGCGTGTAGTAGCAGAGCGCGCCGAAGGGGAAGTAGGCCGGTTTGCCGGGCGCCAGGAACCTGAGGTTCTCCGGCAGGTTCGGCCAGACCAGGAACTTCACGGTCTCCAGCGCCTCCCGGGTGGCGCGGAGCTGGGGCCGCATCTCCCGGAAGTAGGCCTCCATCTCCTTGACGCTGCCCGGCACGTCCTCGGCGTGCAGGCCGACGTGCTCGGCGGTGTGCCTCTGCTCGTCGAGGTAGCGGTCGGCCATGGCGTCAGTAAGGGGAAGTCCGGCCCTGCGGGCGGTCTCCAGGTAGGAGTAGACCTCCGCGCAGTGCACCCACAGCAGCAGTTCGGGCTGGTCGAGCCGTTCGCGCTTGCCGGTGTCGTGGTTGAGGATGCGCAGGCTGCGGTGGATGCCCCGGACCCGCGCCGCCAGCGTCTCGATCTCCGCGGGGCTGCCGAAGGTCGCCACCCCGACGAAGTCGGCGGTCCGCTGGAGCCGTCCGAAGGGGTCCTCCTGGAAGTTCGAGTTCTGCCAGACACCCCACATGGCCATGGGGTGCAGAGCCTGGAGCATGAGGCTCCGCACTCCGCCGATCCACATCGACCGGTCGATGTGCACTCGCCACGTCACGCTCTCCGGAGCCGCCACCGAAGCCGCCATCCCACACCTCCATGAGACAAAGTCAGGTAAGTGTATCGTTATGCCCACGACCGCGACAGGGGACGTGCCTCCCGGAGACGACGACGGCCCCGCACCGTGAGGCGCGGGGCCGTGACGGGCACGGGAGCGTCAGTGGCGCTCGGCGGAGTTCCAGAAGTCCGTGAGGGCGTGCGCGGTGGTCTCCGGGGCCTCCCAGGCGGGGGAGTGGGCCGCGCCCGGGATGACGACCCTGACGGCGTCCAGCCTGTCGGCCATCGCCGCCTGGACGCGCGGGTCCCAGGCGTCGTCGTCCTCGCCGAACAGGACCATGATCGGCAGGTCGGCGTCGTCACAGACCTTGCAGAGGTCCTCGACCTTGTCGGGCGCGCTGGTCAGCTCCCGGGACATCTCGATCAGGCCGCGCGGGCAGGTGCGCACCGCCCGCTCGCGCAGGAACGAGATCACCGGACCCGGCCGGCCTGCGGCCACCGCGTCCGGGCCGAGCTTGATCTCCCAGATGTCGTTCATGCCGAGGGCGCCGAGGGCTTCGCGGAGCATGGTCGCGCGCTCCGCCGACTGGCCGCCGATCGCACCGGGCCCCGACGACATCAGGGTGAACGACGAGACGGACATCGGATCGGCCAGGACGGCCTCCCGCGCCACCAGGCCGCCGAAGGAGTGGCCCACGAGGTGGACGGGTTCGGGGCCGAGCTGCTCGGCCACCGCGCGGATGTCGGCGCCCAGAGCGGCGAGCCGGTAGGCCGCGGGGTCGTCGGGGGTGCCTGGGCTCTCGTACTGCCCGCGCATGTCCATGGCGACGACACGCCGGCCCGCACGCGTCAGCGTCTGCAGAATTCCGAGGAAATCCTCTTTACTCCCGGTGTATCCGGGTACCAGAAGCGCCGGCTGACGCTCGGGCTCTCCGACCGGGAGGGCTTCGAGCACGGCGAACTCGCCGCGCGTCGTCCTCAGGGTCGTACGGCGAACGACGGGGGGCAATTCCAGGAACCGGGGCGTGCTCACGGTGATTCAACCTACCAACCGGGCGGCGCGTTGCGTGTCCCCGAAAGGGAAGGGGTTGGCGTCGGGCACGTCCGAAGGGTCCGTTGAGGCGTCAGTAAATGCAAAGAATCCGCCTGATCCCATACGGAAAGGGGATCAAGCGGATTCCTAAAGAACCCACCGAGTGACCGGTCAGGTGTTCTCCGACACCTGGCCCTCACCGGCGGTGCGCCGGGTGCGGGTCCGGCGGCGGCGTGGGCGCTTGGCCTCGGCCGACTCGTTGCGCACCGGCTCGATCGCCTCGGCCTTCGTCTCCGGAGCCGACACGGCCTCCGCGGCGGTCGGCGCCGCCGGGTCGACCGCGTCGTCGACCGCCACACCGCGGCGGGTGCGGGTACGGCTGCGCTCCCGACGCGGCCTGGGCTCGCGCTCGGTCTTGGCCCTGGGGCTGCGCTGGCGGCCCGTCTCGCCGATGTCCTCGAGTTTCTCGGCGTTCAGCCCCTCCCGCTCGCGCTGCTCCTTCGGGAGCGTGCCCTTGGCGGTGGTGGGGATGGAGAGCGCCTCGAAGAGGTTGTCGGAGGTCGAGTAGGTCTCCACCGGGTCGGCGAAGTCGAGTCCGAGAGCCTTGTTGATCAGCTTCCAGCGCTGGAGGTCGTTCCAGTCCACGAGGGTCACCGCGATGCCCTCCTTGCCGGCCCGGCCGGTGCGGCCGATCCGGTGGACGTGGGTCTTGTCGTCCTCGGGGCACTCGTAGTTGACCACGTGGGTGACGTCGTCGATGTCGAGGCCGCGCGCAGCCACGTCGGTGGCGATCAGCACGTCGATCTTGCCGTGCCGGAACGCGCGCAGCGCCCGCTCGCGCTGGCCCTGGCCGAGGTCGCCGTGGACCGCGGCGACCGCGAAGCCGCGCTGGGTCATGTCGGCGGCCAGCCTGTCGCAGGTGCGCTTGGTCTGGCAGAACACCATGGTCAGGCCCCGGCCGTCGGCCTGGAGGATCCGGGCGAGGATCTCCGGCTTGTCCATCTGGTGGGCCTGCCAGACGATCTGCCGCACCTGCGGCTGCGCCTCGGACTCGGCGTGGGACTCGGCCCTGACGTTCGTCGGACGGGTCAGGTACCTGCGCGACAGCGTCACGATCTCGCCCGGCATGGTCGCCGAGAAGAGCATGGTCTGGCGCTCCGCCGGGACCTTGGCGACGATCCGCTCGATGTCGGGCAGGAAGCCCAGGTCGAGCATCCGGTCGCCCTCGTCCAGCACCAGCACCGAGACCTGCGAAAGGTCGAGGTGCCGCTGCTTGACCAGGTCGAGCATCCGGCCCGGGGTGCCGACGACGACGTCGACGCCGTCCTTCAGCGCCTCGATCTGGGGCTCGTACGCCCGGCCGCCGTAGACCGAGAGCACCCGCGTGCCGAGCTTGCCGCCCGCCAGCGTCAGGTCGTCGTGGACCTGGATGGCGAGCTCACGGGTCGGGACCACGACGAGGCCCTGGGGGCACTTGCCGCCGTGGGTGATCCGCTGGAGCAGCGGGATGCCGAACGCGAGCGTCTTGCCCGTGCCGGTTCGCGCCTGGCCGATGATGTCCTGGCCGCCGAGCGCGATGGGCAGCGCGAGGGCCTGGATGGGGAACGGTGTGGTGATGCCCTCGGTCGCGAGGGCATCGGCTATTTCGGGGATGACCCCGAGTTCGGTGAAGGTAGTCAGGGCTTCCAGCCTCCGTAGTAGGACGGCGGTCAATTACCCCGGAAGCACCGTTGGGAGCGCGGCGCTGCAAAGGCCTTGGTATCCGGCCGCGCGCTCGCGCGGGAGGGACCTGCCGTCGGTCTTCGTTTCGGCGTGGACCGCGTACGCGGGGTGGCGCCGATCCCGTGGACGGCCGCTGTCGTACGACTGATGTCGTCGGAACGGTGTCGCGTGGGAACGGCGGGGCGCGCGGTCACACTCTGCAACACAGTGTACCTCTTGCCCCGTGCTCCCCGCCATAGCAGAAAATCACGCTGTCAGGACGGCGATTGAACGTCAACTGACCGCTTGACCCGACGGCAGTCCGGCGATGATCATCTCGGTGAGCAGGGCGAAGCTCTCGTCGGTCTTCTCGGGCAGTCCGAAGCCTCCCGACGCCTCGAGTGTGGCGAAGCCGTGGACCGCGGCGCGGATGCAGCGGACGGCGTGGACGGCGTCCGGGCCGTCGAGGCCGCGGGAGCGCAGCGAGGCGAAGAAGACCTCCACGAGGCGGGCCCCGGCCTCGGCCAGGGCGGGCTCCGGCTGCTGGATCATGACGGCGTACCTGTGCGGATACTCCCGGACGTAGTCGCGATAAGCGCCCATGATGGTCCGGATCCCCTCGTCTCCGGAACGGCCGAGCAGGGCCGCCGACCCCAGCCGGGCCAGATCCTCCAGCACCCGCACGGAGATCAGGATGCGCAGGTCCCCGAGGCTGCGCACGTGCTTGTACAGCGACGGGGTGGCCACGCCCGCCCGTCCCGCCACGCCCGCCAGGGTGAGCGCGGCCGGGCCCTCGTCGTCCAGGAGGGCCACGGCGACGTCCACGACGGCCCCGGCGGACAGGCCGGCCCTAGGCAACGGCGTGGGCCTTCAGGAAGGCCAGGACGGCCTCGGCGGTCTCCGCGGGGTGCTGGGCGTGCGGGTAGTGCCCGGAACCTTCGACGATCACCGCCTCGCCGCGCGGGAGCACGCCCGCCAGGTCGACGGCCTCGGCGCGGGGATCGGGGAAATCGGGGTCCATGCCTCCCATGATGACCGCCGCGGGGACCGGCACCCGCGCGAGGACCGCCGCGGAGTCGCCGCCGGCCCCGGTCATCATCGTCGAGAAGACCTTCATGCGGCCGGGTTCGCCCAGGTTCGCGAAGAGCGCGGCCATCTCCGCGTCGTGGTCGGCAGCGCGGGCGCCGGGGTAGGCGAGGTTCAGGTACCGCCGCCAGGAGCCGAGGCTGCGCAGGAGCGCGGACAGGGCGAGGAGGCCGAGGGCCTTGACGAAGCGGGCGTTGACGTCCCGGAGGTGGATCTTCGGCGCGCGGACGCCGGGGCCGATCATGACGATGGCGGTGACCTCTTCGGGCGACGCCGTGGCCGCGATCGCCGCCGCGCCCGCGCCGAAGGACTGCCCGATGAGGATGGCGGGGCCGGAGTCCAGGTGGCGGACCAGGGCGAGGAGGTCTTCGGCGGTGTCGGTCCGCGTGTAGGAGGAGAAGCCGGGCTCGGAGTCTCCGTGTCCGCGCAGGTCGGCCGACGCGACGCGGTAGCCGGCCTCCACCAGGGCCTTCGAGAGATGACGGTAGGTCTGGCGCCGGTCGCCGATGCCATGAGTCAGGACGATAAGGGGCCCTTCTCCGGAGACTTCGTAGGAGATCCGTCCGCCTTCGACATTGAGGTACTCGGTCATGTCAGCCTCCTTGGCTAAGGTTGATAGCTAAAAAGCTAATGTACTTAGCCAAACGAGTCAACCCCATCTGGGCCACACCGGTTACGGATTTTCTGGACAATGGACCCCGGCAAGATCCCCTACTCCCCCTTCCGAGGACGACGATGAGCTGGCAGGCGCCCGGTTACGACGAGATCCGCGAACTGGGCAGCGGCGCCCATGGCCGGGTCGTCCTCGCAGTCGACAAGATGACCGGGACGTATCGGGCGATCAAGTACGTCACCCAGCGGCCCGAACTGCTCAAGGCGGAGGCCGTGACCCTCGCCTCGCTGGACGACCCGCACGTCGCCAAGGTCCACCAGGTCCTCGACGGCCCGGGCGAGGAGGCCGCGATCGTCATGGAGGCGGTCGAGGGCCACAGCCTGCGGGCCGTCCTCGACAAGCACGGCCACCTCGAACCTGTGGCGGCCCTGTACGTCCTCAAGGGCTCCCTCCTGGGCCTGGGGGCCGCGCACGCCTCCGGCATCGTCCATCGCGACTACAAGCCCGCGAACGTCATCGTGGGGCCGGACGGGGCCAGCAAGCTCGTCGACTTCGGGATCGCCGTCCCCGACGGGGAGACCGGACGGGCGGGCACCCCCTCGTACATGGCGCCCGAGCAGTGGACCGGAGGCCCCGCCTCACCCGCGACCGACGTGTACGCGGCCACCTGCGTGTTCTTCGAGTGCCTCGCCGGGATGAGGCCGTTCGAGGCCTACGACCTCGCCGACCT
The DNA here is from genome assembly GCF_054783995.1 of Actinocorallia aurea. Lineage (NCBI taxonomy): Bacteria > Bacillati > Actinomycetota > Actinomycetes > Streptosporangiales > Thermomonosporaceae > Actinocorallia > Actinocorallia aurea. The sequence goes on along the minus strand of NZ_BAAGPQ010000002.1, from coordinate 559,135 downwards.
CCAGCAGCAGCACCAGAACACCGCCCCGCCCGTCGAGCGGGTGCCGCAGTACCTGCGCGAACTCACCGTGCGCGGCCTCGCCAAGTTCCCGGCCCAGCGGCCCGTCGACGCGTTCGCCTTCGTCAAGCAGGTCGAGAAGGTGGCTCGCAAGGCCTACGGGCGGCACTGGGAAAGGCGCGGAGCCACCGCGCTCGCCGCCGCGGCAGGGTTCGGCGGCGGGCTCGTGCTCGCGGCCGGCATGGGGGCGACGGCCTCCGGCCAGGTGACGAGCCTCGCCAGTCAGATCGGCAGCCGCGGCCTGCTCGGCAGGATCGGCGTCGTCCAGGCCACCATCGTCACCACCGCCGCGGTGATCGCGGGCGCCGCGGCGTTCCTGGTCTACTCGGCCTCCGACGGGGTGCCCGACCCCCTGCCCTTGCCTGCGGTCGTGCAGGCGGCGCCTCCGGCCGAGGTGGAGGTCCGGTTCGTCCAGGAGGACACCACCACCGAGCGGGTGACCGTGCCTACCGTCGTCGGGATCGCCGACCCGATCGTGGCCGCGAAGGTCAACGCGACCCTCCGCGCACCCATAGACCGGCACCTCGCCGAGGCCAGGCCCACCCGGACCGGCCGGGACATTCTGCGCCTGGAGACGAAGATCGGCCTCCAGACCGAGGACCTGCTCTCGGTCGCCTACCAGTACTCCGTCGAGCCCGCCGACATCGCGAACGGCAACTGGACGAAGAACTTCTGGACCCGCTTCTCGGCCACCGTCGACCTGCGCAGCGGGGCGGACATCGGGGCGCGCCGGATGTTCCCGGCGACGTCGCTGCCCGCCCTCACCGACAAGATCACCGCCGCGGCCGGCGAGCAGGCCGCGGCCTGCTTCGCCGAAGCGCCGCTGAAGCTGCACGCCGCGACCCTCGACGAGGTGCTGCGGCCCGTCCTGCAGAAGACCGGGATCAGGGCGGACCTGTACCTCGGCACCGAGGAGCACTCGCAGGCGTGCCGGGTCGTGTCCGTCCGGCTGCCCTACAAGGCGGTCGAGAAACTGATGACGCCCCTGGTGCGCGACGCCGCGGGCCGCTGACGCGGACCGCCGGGCCTCAGGGGGACTCGGCGGGGCGGGGGAAGCCGGAGATGCCGCGCCACGCCAGCCGGGCGATGACGCTCTCGGCGGTCTCCTTGGGGATCGCCTTCTGCTGCGACAGCCAGTACCGGGCGCTGACCTCGGCCATGCCGACCAGGCCGATGCCCAGCAGGTAGGCCTCGTCCACCGAGGCGCGGGTGTCCTCCTGGATCACCTTGGCGATCATCTCGGCGCACTTGTGGTTGGCACGCTCTACCCGCGCGCGCACCTGGGCGACATTGCGCAGGTCGGACTCGAAGACCAGGCGGTAGGCCTCGCCGTCGCCCGCCACGAAGTCGTAGAAGGCCTGCATGCTGGCCTGGACGCGCAGCTTGTTGTCGCTGGTGGAGGCGAGCGCGTCGCGGACGGTCGTCACCAGGGCCTCGGCGTGCTCGTCGAGCAGCGCCAAGTACAGTTCGAGCTTGCCGGGAAAGTGCTGGTAGAGCACGGGCTTGCTCACTCCGGCACGCTCCGCGATCTCGTCCATCGCCGCGGCGTGGTAACCCTGCGCCACGAAGACCTCCTGAGCGGCGCCGAGCAGCTGCCGTCTGCGGGCCATCCGCGGCAGCCGGGTGCCCCGGGGCCGGGCGTCCGGAGTTGCGGTCACGACCATGCTCCTCTTGGTACTGGAACAAACTTGAGCGGCCCTGGGTGTGCCGCTGCCCAATCCCATCATCCTACGCGTCGGTAACCTAGCTGGTCACCTATCTGCAATGCTTGCGATGGTCACCTGTGTCCCAGTGGCAGGCGCGTGACGGCGCCCGCCGAGGAGAGCGCGAGACGCCGCGGTTCAGCCCGAACGGTACTCGTCCTCGTCCAGACCGACCTCCTTGCGCTGCTCATGGGTGTCGGCGGGATCGGCCTCCATCGGCACCGGCTCCTCCTGCTCCAGTTCGTCCTCCCGGGCGTCCTCCTGGAGCTCGATCTCCTCGTCCTCGGGCGTCGCGTCGAAGATCTGCGGATCGGGCATCGGTCCTCCTGCGTCGCTGGTCACCTGGCTAGCTCCCGGAGCGAGGGCTCTATGGCTTCACCGTACGTCGGGACGGCGCGGACCACATCGGCCAGGGCGGCCACGGGCAATTCGGCCCTGATGGCGAGGGCGATCTCGGCCATCCAGTCCGGCGCTCCGGGGCCGACGGCCGCCGCCCCGGCGAGGACGCCGCGCCGGGTGTCGGCGTACAGCTCGACCCGGCCCACGACGCCCGGGGAGAGCGCGGCCCGGACGGTCGCCGACAGATCCCGGCCGGCCGTCGTCAGCGCCTCGGAGGGCGCCGCGCCCGCCGCCCACACCGGCGGGCTGGTCTGGACGGTGCGGGGCAGCGCCCGGTAGTCCGCGGTGCGCTCCATCCCGAGGAGGTTGTCCAGGACGACCCGGGACTGCTCCAGCGAGGCGTGCCGGTGGCCGGTCACGCTGCCCGCCGCCCAGACCCCCTCCAGGACCCGGCACCGCTCGTCGGCCTCCAGGGTGGTCGTGCCGAGGTTCTCCAGCCCCAGCCCCGACGCCCGGGGGAGCCGCCCGGCTGCCAGCAGGAGGCGGTCGGCGAAGAGGTCGGTGCCGTCCGACAGCAGCAGGCGCACGCCGTGTTCGGTCTGCTCCGCCTGGGCAGGGCGGACGTCCGTGACCACCCGCACACCGGTCCGGCGAAGGATCTCCGCCAAGAGTTCCCCGGTGAAGGGGGCCTCGCGGGGGAGCAGTCTGGGCTCGTCGGTCACCAGGGTGACGTGGCTTCCGTAGGTGGCGTAGATCTGAGCGAGCTCGCAGCCTTCGGGGTCGTCGCCGAGCACGACGAGGCGGCGGGGGACGCCGAAGCCGCCCAGCGCCTCCGCGGTGGTCCACGTGGGCACGTCCAGCAGGCCCGGGACGACGGGGAGCAGCGGCTCGCTGCCGGTGGCGATCACCAGGTCGCGGCAGCCGTGCGCGGCGGCGTCCTCCGGGCCGAAGACCCGCACGAGGCCCGGGCCGGCTATCTGGCCGATGCCCTCCAGGACCGTCGCCCCCGCCGGAAGCCGGGGCGGATGGCCGGCCAGGGCCCGCAGCGCCACCGCCCGCGACCAGGTGTCCCCCCGCTCGGCCGACTGCTGGAGCGCGGCGCAGCGCTCCCGGATGCGGTCGCCGCCGACGGTGCGGCACTCCACGAGCCCGACCGTGCGGCCCGCGTCGGCCAGGCCGGCGGCTATGCGGGAGCCGGAGGTGCCGCCGCCGAGCACGATGACGTCGAAGTCCATGCCCGCCATGGTGGCGGAGGGTGACCGATCGTGTGCGGGTTTTCGGCAACAGCGCGTGTGTTCGTGCGGTCCTCACCCGGCTGCGAGGGGAGCGAGGAGATCTCCCTTCTCGGCCACCCTGACCAGGACGTCTTCGGCCGTGCAGGGCACCGGCTCGCCTTCGGCGACCTCCTCCCAGGTGAGAGGGGTGGAGACGTGAGGCTCGGGTCCGGCGCGCAGTGAATAGGGCGCCACCGTCGTCTTGGAGGGGTTGTTCTGTGACCAGTCGACGAACACCTTGCCTCGGCGGAGACTCTTGTCCATCTTGCTCACGACGAGTCCCGGATGCTGCTTCGCGAGGCGCTCCGCGGCCTTCTTGGCGAAAGCGCTGGTGTCGCCCACCCGGCCCTCCTCGATCGGGACGTAGAGGTGGAGGCCCTTCTTGCCGCTGTTCTTCGGGTAGGCGTCCAGGCCCTCTTCGGCCAGGAGGTCGCGCAGGAGAAGGCCGACCTCGCAGCAGGCCGAGAACGTCGCGGGGGCTCCGGGGTCCAGATCGAAGACCACGAGGTCCGGGCCGCGGCCCACGCGCCACTGCGGCACGTGCAGCTCCAGCGCGGCGAGGTTGGCGCACCACACGAGGGTCGCGAGGTCGTCGACGACCACGAAGTCGACCGTGCCGCTCCGGCCTCCCGGCGTGGCCACGGTCTCCGTCCGCACCCAGTCCGGGGTGCCTTGCGGGGCGTTCTTCTCATAGAAGCGCAGCCCGTCCACCCCGTCGGGGTAGCGGATGCGGGTGGCGACCCGATCGCGCAGGTGGGGGAGGAGGACGGGCGCTATCCGTGAGTAGTAGTCGATCACCTCGCCCTTGGTGAAGTGCGGATAGAGCGGCTTGTGGAGGTTGGACAGAGACAGGGTCCTGCCCTCGATGACCACAGAGACCTTGTTGGGATCGGCCTTATTCACGGACCACCTCCGCGGGATCCTTGTCCGAGCGGAGGCCGCGCCAGGAAGGATGGCGGAGGCGTCCGTCCGGGGTCCACTCCGTGAAGGCGACTTCTCCGACGAGAAGAGGCTCCACCCAGTGGGCGTCCTTGGCGACGGGTCGCGGTATCTCTCCGCTGCAGGGTGTCGTGGAGCGCTCCAGGGGCTTCAGTAGAAGGGCCAGTTCGTCGAGGAAGTCGTCGGTGAAGCCGGTGCCCACGTGCCCGGTGAAGCGCAGCTCCCCGTCGACGTGCACCCCGCAGAGCAGGGAGCCGACGGACCCGTGCCTGCGGCCCTGTCCCGGTCGCCAGCCGACGATCACGACCTCCTGGGTGCGCAGGTTCTTGATCTTGATCCAGGCGCCGCTCCTGCGGCCGGGCGTGTACCGGGAGTCCAACCGCTTGGCCACGAGCCCTTCGAGGTTCTCCTCAGCCGTGTAGGCCAGCAGCTCGTCCACCTGCTCGCGGTCCTCGGCGAGCAGGTGCGGGGGCACCTCCACGGGCCCCGCGGCGAGCTCCAGTTCCTCCAGGGCGGCGCGGCGCTCGATGTAGGGGACGTCGAGGAGCGACCGGTCGTCGAGCCGCAGGAGATCGAACACGACGTACCTGACGGGCACGGCGCGCACCAGGGCCGTCGTCGGCGCGCGCACGTGCATCCGGCGCTGGAGCCGCGCGAAGGAGGGCTTGCCTCCTTCGAAGGCGACGATCTCGCCGTCGAGGACCGCGTTGTGCCCGGGCAGGAGGTCGGCCAGCGAGCCGAGTTCGGGGTAGGAGGCGGTGATCGGGGTGCCCCGGCGGCCGTAGACGAAGGCGCGGCCGTGCTCCAGGCGGCTGATGGCGCGCACCCCGTCCCACTTGAGCTCCAGAGCCCAGCGGTCGAGGTCGTCCGGCATCCTTCCGGGGGTCGCCAGCATGGGCTCCAGCACATCCACGGGGATGTTCGTACCCAACTGCCCGAATCGAACGCCTTACGGTGGGTAGGTGCCCGTTATGCGGAGTATCTGGAAGGGCGCCATCTCCTTCGGGTTGGTGACGATACCGGTGAAGCTGTATTCGGCCACCGAGCAGCGTGACGTCGCCTTCCACCAGGTGCACCGCACGGACGGCGGCCGCGTCAAGTACAAAAGGGTCTGCCAGATCGACGGCGAAGAAGTGCCGTATGCGGACATCGCCAAAGGTTTCGAGCTGCCTTCCGGCGAGATGGTCGTCCTCACCGACGAGGACTTCAAGGACCTCCCGCTGACGACGTCGAGGCGCATCGACGTCCTCCAGTTCACCCCTGTCGAGCAGGTCGACCCGATCTACTTCAACAAGAGCTACTACCTGGAGCCCGACGGCCTGGGCGCCAAGCCGTACGTGCTGCTGAGGGACGCGCTGGAGGGGTCGGGCCAGGTCGCCGTCGTCAAGGTGGCGCTGCGTTCCCGCGAGGCGCTCGCGACCCTGCGCGTCCGCGACGGCGTCTTCGTCCTGGAGACGATGCTGTGGCCGGACGAGGTCCGCGAGGCGGACTTCCCGTTCAAGGACGAGGGCATAGAGGTGCGCCCGCAGGAGCTCAAGATGGCGTCCTCGCTGATCGAGTCGATGCAGGCGGACTTCGATCCCGCGGAGTACAAGGACGCCTACCGGGAGGCGCTCCAGGCGGTGATCGACGCCAAAGCCGAAGGGCGCGAGGTCGTCCAGCCCGAGATGCCTTCGGAGGAGCCCGCCGCCACCGACCTGCTCGCCGCCCTCAGGGCGAGCGTGGAGGCGGCCAAGAAGAGCCGCGCGGAGGGCGCAGGGAAGGCGTCCACCGGAACGGTCACGAAGACCGCGAAGAAGACCACGGCGGCCAAGAAGCCCGCGGCCCGCAAGCCGCCTCGCCGCAAGTCGGCCTGAGCGGCCGATTCCGCCCCTCGCCCGCCATGCCCACTCTCCCGCGTCATGGCACGGAGGGTGACGACTTCGCTACCTTCCTGCACGGGTAGTCCGCCGCGCAGGGAGAGGATCAGTGGATGTTCGAGAACTGGGGGCGGTTCGTCCACCGCCGCCGCAAGCCCGTCCTCTGGCTCTCCCTCGCCGTCGTCCTGGTCTTCGGGGGCTGGGGCACCGGGGTGTTCGGGGGGTTGACCACCGCGGGCGGGTTCGACACGCCGAGCAGCGAGAGCCATAAGGCGGGAAAGCTGCTTGAGGAGACGTTCGGTCGCGGGGAGCCGGACATCGTCGTGCTCTACGAGGGCTCACCCTCAGACGTGTCGACCGAGGCCGCCGTAACGCTCTCCTTGGACAGGCTGCCCAAGGACAAGGTCGCCTCGACGGCCACCTACTGGAGCACAGGGTTCCCGCAGTTCGTCAGCCAGGACAGGAAGTCCACCTACGCCGTGCTCACCCTGTCCGGCAGCACGCCGCAGGAGCGGACCGACCAGTACGGAGCCATAGAACCGCTGCTCCACGACGCCGGAGGGCTGCCCGTCAAGATCGGCGGGCAGGTCGCGGTGGAAGACGCGATCAACACGCGCGTCGCGGAGGACATCGCCTCGGTCGACGAGATCTCCCTGCCGATCCTCCTCGTGCTTCTGCTCGTCATCTTCGGAGGCTTCGTCGCGGCCTCGCTTCCGCTCGTCATCGGCGGCGTCGCGATCCTCGGGTCCTTCACCGCGCTGCGCGTCCTCACCTGCCTCACCGAGGTCTCGACCTTCTCGATCTCCATCACCACCTTCCTCGGCCTCGGCCTCGCCATCGACTACGGGCTCTTCATGGTGTGGCGCTTCCGCGAGGAACTCGCCCGCGCCGACGGCGACGTGGAGACCGCCGCGGCCCGGACGATGGGCACCGCGGGACGCACCGTCCTCGTGTCCGGCGTCACCGTCGCGGTCTCCCTCGCCGGGCTCCTGGTCTTCGAGCAGTCCTTCCTGCGCTCGATGGGCATGGGCGGCGTCGCCACCGTCCTGGTCGCCATGCTCGCCGCCGTCGTCGTGCTGCCCGCGCTCATGTCCGTCCTCGGACCGCGGGTCAACGGCAGGCGCGCGCGCCCGCGCCCCGGTACCGCGGCCGGGCCCGGGCACCGGTGGCGACGGCTCGCCGACGTGGTCATGCGGCGGCCTCTCCTCGTCGCCCTGCCGATCGTCACTCTGCTGCTGGCCCTGGGCTCGCCGTTCCTGCGCATCGCCTGGGGCGGCATAGACACCAGGGTCCTCCCGGAGGGGACCGAGAGCAGGTCCGTCGCCGAGGCGCTGCTGCGGGATTTCGCGGGCAACGCCGTCAACCCGATCGAAGTGGCCGTCCGAGGGGCGGACAAGGCCGCCGGGCGCTCCTACCTGGCCGCCTTGACCCAAGTGCCCGGAGTGGAAGGAGGCCGGATCGAGGGGAGGTCCGGTGACGTCACCCGAATCCAGCTCACGTACGCGGCTCGTCCCTACTCCGAGGGGGCCCGCGACGTCGTCGAGAGGGTGAGAGAAGTCCCCGCCCCCGGCACGACGTACGTCGGCGGGGTCTCGGCGACCCTCCACGACCAGCTGGCGAGCCTCGGCCCGCGGCTCCCGCTCCTCGCGGGCATCGTCGGGACGGCCACCTTCGTGCTCCTGTTCCTCGCCTTCGGGTCGGTCCTCCTGCCCGTCAAGGCCATCATCATGAACCTGCTGTCCCTCACCGCCACCTTCGGCGCGATCGTCTGGATCTTCCAGGACGGGCACTTCTCCGGGCCGCTGGACTTCACCGTCACGGGCGACGTCTCGCCCTCGATGCCCATCCTGATGCTGGCGCTGCTCTTCGGCATCTCCATGGACTACGAGGTGTTCCTCCTGTCGCGCATCCGGGAGCAGTACGACCTCACCGGAGACAACACCCTCGCCGTCGCCACCGGTCTTCAGCGGACCGGTTCGATCATCACCACGGCGGCGCTGCTGTTCGTCGTCGTGGTGGCCGCCTTCGCCACCTCGGGCATCAGCTTCATGAAGCTCACCGGCGTCGGCATGGTCATCGCGGTCGTCCTCGACGCGACGGTCGTCCGCGCGCTGCTCGTCCCGGCCACCATGCGGCTCCTCGGCGCGGCCAACTGGTGGGTTCCCGGGCCGCTCGCCCGGCTCCACCGCAGGTACGGCATCCGGGAGGAGACCCCGCAAGAGGTCCAGGCCGCCCCGGAACGCGAGGCGGTGCCCGTCTGACGCCTCACGGCACTGCGATGGGAGGGACGGACTCCACCGCCGTGTTGCCAGGCAAGGGGGCGGCGAAGCCGGCGGGGACGTCGGGGGTCGTGGCGCGGAACGCCTCGGCGACCTTCGCGACCATGTGCTCGGCGGTCTCGATGCCGTAGCCCTCCGAAGGGTTGTGCTTGGTCATCACCGCGATGAGCAGGTCGTGGCCGTGCCCCTCGATCCGGCCCGTGCTGTTGATGGCCCAGCGCTCGCCGTCACGGGCGTGGGTCATCCAGCCGTTCTTGACGTAGAGCCTGTCGCCTTCGGCCGCGCCCGCGCGCATGCCCCAGCGCTGGTCCTCCTGCACCGCAGCCATCTGCTCCAGCACGAAGGCGCGGTTCTCCTCGTCGAGCGGTCCGGTGAACAGGTGCTCCAGGAGTTCGACGCGGTCCGCCGGCGTCGTCGTGGTGAGGCTCCAGCACAGCAGGTCAAGGCAGGAGGCGTCGATCGCGGTCGTGTCCTTCAGGCCGAAGCGCCTGTCCGACGAGTTGACGCCGGAGGCGCTGCCCGCGCGGACGAACGAGCGGTCCGCCGCCTCGTTGTCGGAGTTCCGGATCATGATCTTCAGGTCGTCGCGCTCGGAGGACGACAGGCCGTCACCGTCCTTCTGGCGGCGCAGCAGCAGACCCATGGCGATGTCGAGTTTGGCGACGCTCGCGGTCACGAACTCCTCGTCCTCGCCGAACGCGTAGGACTGCCCGGTGACCCGGTCGACCGCCATGATCCCCGCCGCGCTGGACCGGCCCTTCAAGTAGCGCTTGAAGTCCTCGTCCAGCGCGCTGGAGTCGAGTTCGAGCGGCGGCGCCGGCGTCGTCACCGTCGGCGTGGGCGAAGGCGTCTCAGGTGCGGGGGAACGGCCCGGCGAGGTGCCGCCGCAGCCCGAGGCCAGGGCGAGCGCGAGCAGCACGGCGACCGCGCGTGGGGCTTTGATCATGTTCGCCTTCTCACCCGAGGGGGCTTCGGGAAACCCGTTCACCGGATCCCGGGGAGCGGGCCCTGCCATCGGGCCCGCCGCAGGTCGACGCGGTCTTCGGTGCGCAGCGGCGTCCCTTCGCGAGCGTACTGGGTCAGCGCGCGCCGCTCGTGCCCGGGCAGGAGCCGCCCGTCGGCGCGGATCACCCGCCACCACGGCACGGCTCCGCCCGAGGTCGCCATCACCCGGCCGACCTGCCGCGGCCCGCCGACGCCCAGGTACTCGGCGACGTCGCCGTAGGTCATGACGTGCCCGGGCGGGATGCGCTCCACCAGGTCCAGGACCAGGTCGGCGTAGGAGCGCGCCGCGTCACCGGAGACCTGGCCTTCCTCGTGTTCGGGCATGGACCGATCCTGCCACGCGCGGGCGGACCGCATCGGAGACCGGCCATGGAAAGTACTTGACGGTTGGGAAAGTGGAAGGTACTTTCCAAAGCGGAAAGAGAATGTGCCGAGCAGGCGCCGCAGGGTTCAGGCCAGGGCGCCGTCCCCCCGAAAGGTGCGTGCCATGAGTGAGATCTCGCCCGAAGAGGCCCTGGCCCAGATAGGCAGGACGCAGCAGAGCGCCTATACGCGGCAGCAGCTGCCGTTGTGGTATCCGGCGGGCTGCGCCGCTCTGATCACCGTCTTCGAGATCGGACTCGACGACGATTTCGGGTGGCGGTTCTTCGTGCTCGGCCTCGGCGGGATCGCCGCGCTGGGCGCGCTCGTGTCCTTCCTGATCAACCGCTGGGCCCGGGTCCGCTGGACGAAGGAGACGTGGACACCCGCCGCGTCCGCCGTGTACGTCGGCTGGCTCCTGCTCGCGGCGGCGCTGGCACTCGGCACGCACTACCTGGTGTTCGACGGCCTCGCCGAGCCGGGCCGCAAGCTCGCCGCCGGAGGAGTGGCCGTGGCGTACCTGCTGGTGACGACCCGGCCGGCCGAAGCGCTCGTCCTGCGGCTGAGCAAGGGGAAGGTGATCTCATGAGTCCGCTCGACCCGGTGATCCACGCGCCGGTCCGACTGCAGATCATGTCGCTGCTCGCGGCGGCGCAGGAAGCGGAGTTCTCCTTCGTCCGCGACTCGGTGGAGGTCAGCGACTCGGTGCTGTCCAAGCAGGCCGCGGCGCTGGAGGGCGCCGGCTACGTCGTGATCCGCAAGGGCCATGTCGGCAAGCGCCCGCGCACGTGGCTCTCCCTCACCGAGGAGGGCCGCGCGGCCTTCCGCACCTATGTGGCGGAACTGCAGCGGATCGTCGGCCGGCCCATCGGCTCCGCCCAGGACAGCGTGCCCTGAAGGGCACGGTCGCACGGCGGGGGGATCTCGGTCGCCGGAATGCGAAGAGCCCCACGGGGAATCCCGCGGGGCTCTCTCACCTGTGTCTCACCGGTGCGGCAGGGGCCGCGGCCGGGACCGTCAGTAGGACGGCAGGCTCGGGTCGATCTGGCGGACCCAGGCCAGCACGCCACCGCCGACGTGCACGGCGTCGGCGAAGCCGGCCTGCTTCACCACGGCCAGCGCCTCGGCCGAGCGCACGCCCGACTTGCAGTGCAGCACGATCTTGCGGTCCTGGGGCAGCAGCTCCAGCGCGTTGCCGTTGAGGAACTCGCCCTTGGGGATCAGCGTCGAGCCCGGGATGCTGACGATCTCGTACTCGTTCGGCTCGCGGACGTCGACGAGGAAGATCTTCTCGTCAGCGTCCTGCCAGGCCTTGAGCTCCTGCACGGTGATCGTGGAGTCCTGGGCCGCGTCCGCGGCCTCCACCGACACCGCACCGCAGAAGGCGTCGTAGTCCTCCATCAGCTCGGTCATGGTGGCGTTCTCGCCGCACAGCGGGCAGTCGGGGTCCTTGCGGACCTTGACCGAGCGGTACGTCATCTCCAGGGCGTCGTAGATCATCAGCCGACCGACCAGCGGCTCGCCGATGCCCGCGAGCAGCTTGATGGCCTCGTTGACCTGGATGGAGCCGATCGAGGCGCACAGCACGCCGAGCACGCCGCCCTCGGCGCACGAGGGCACCATGCCGGGGGGAGGGGGCTCGGGGTAGAGGCAGCGGTAGCACGGGCCGTGCTCGGCCCAGAACACGCTGGCCTGGCCGTCGAAGCGGTAGATGGAGCCCCAGACGTAGGGCTTGCCGAGCAGGACCGCCGCGTCGTTGACCATGTAGCGGGTCGCGAAGTTGTCGGTGCCGTCGACGATCAGGTCGTACTGGGCGAAGATCTCCATGACGTTGTCGCGGTCCAGCGCGGTGTTGTGGACCACGATCTCGATCAGCGGGTTGATCTCGCGCACGGTGGCCGCCGCGGACTCCGCCTTCGGCAGGCCGAGCGTGGCCTGCCGGTGGATGATCTGCCGCTGGAGGTTGGACTCGTCGACGATGTCGAAGTCGATGATGCCGAGAGTGCCGACGCCGGCCGCGGCCAGGTACATGAGCGCGGGCGAGCCGAGGCCGCCGGCACCGACGACCAGCACCTTGGCGTTCTTCAGGCGCTTCTGCCCGGTCATCCCCACATCGGGGATGATGAGGTGCCGCGAGTAGCGGTTCACCTCGTCACGGGTCAGGTCGGCCGCAGGCTCGACCAGCGGTGGCAGGGACACGTTTCACTCCAATGCCGGGATGGGGCGCGCTGTTCGCCCAGGCATAACCGAGTCATGGCCTGGGACATTCCCAATCTACCGTTGGGGCACCGCGGCGCCGCCGATCAGGGCCGCGCCCAGCAGCCCGGCCCGGTCGCCGAGGGACGCGCGCACGATCTCGACCGGCCGGTGATAGGTGGTCCGGGCCGTCACCAGCTCGCGCAGCGGGGCCAGCAGCGTCTCGCCGCTCTGCGCGAGCCCGCCGCCGATCACCACGCGCGCCGGGGCGCAGATCGTCATGTAGGCGAGGATGGCCGTGGCCAGGGCCTCCACGGCGTCCTGCCACACCCCGAGGGCGGTCGGGTCGCCCGCCTCGACGAGCGCGGCGACCTCGTGCGCCGCGGCCTTGCGGCCTGCCCGCTCGGAGTATCGCCGACCGACGGCAGAGGCGGAGGAGACGGTCTCCAGACAGCCCAGCGAACCGCAGCCGCACGGGAATCCGCCCGGCTCGATCAGCATGTGGCCTATCTCTCCGCCGTACCCGCCGCCGCTGAACGGGCGCCCCTCAAGGATCATCGCGCCGGCGATGCCGGTGCCGAGCGCCAGGAACAGCAGGTCGGTCTCGCCCTTGCCCGCGCCGAGCACCGACTCGGCGAGGCCGCCGGCCCGCACGTCGTGGCCGATGGCGACGGGCAGGTCGGTGTGCGCGGAGAGGTGGTCGCGCAGCGGGAAGTCGATCCAGCCGATGTTCGCCGAGGAGCGGACCACGCCGTCGGCCTCGTCGATGATGCCGGGGATCACCACGCCGGCTCCCGACGTCCGCAGGTCCCGCTCGCGGGCCTGGGCGGACAGGTCGCGGACGGCGCCGACCAGCCGCTGCGTCACCGCGGCGGGGCCGTCCTCCCTACCGGTGTCGTACAGCCGCTCGGTGATCACCCGGGCGTCGGTCCCGACGAGCCCGGCCTTCATCCGCGTGCCGCCCACGTCAAGCGCGACCACGCACGACTCACGCGACTCCGGCATGCAGGACTCTCCCCTCGACTGTGGGGCGAAACCCCCCGGCGCATCATGCCCTGTCCCCGATGACCGCGGGTAATCGGAGCCGTCGAGAGGCCGCCAAGGGCCGGATCTCACCTGCCCGAACAGCGATCCAGAACGGGATATCCGGCGTCGAAACCGTGCGGGACCGCCAGGTCGGATGTTTGCCGATGGCGACCCATATGACGCCTGGTTGGTGCGATCATGCGTCCTAGGCTCGGGGAGGAGAGAGCGATGACGGACGGGGTGGTTCTCGGCGGCCGGTACCGGCTCGGAGAGCAGATCGGCAAAGGCGGGATGGGTCAGGTCTTCAAGGCCATGGACACCCGGCTTGAGCGCGAGGTCGCGGTCAAGGTGCTGCCCCAGGCGCCGGACCAGGACACGGTGGGCGTCGCCCGGTTCCTGCGCGAGGCGCGGCTCGCCGCGACGCTCCAGCACCCCGGCATCACCGTCGTGCACGACATCGACGTGGACGACAACGTGCTCTACCTGGTCATGGAGCTCTTGAACGGCCGCGACCTGTACAAGCTGCTGGAGTCGCGCCCGGGCGGCCTCCCGCTCGACCAGGCGGTCGACCTGGCGATCCAGATCACCGACGCGCTCGGCGCCGCCCACGCCCGCGGCGTGGTCCACCGCGACCTGAAGCCCGCGAACGTCATGGTCGTGGAGGGCGGCCGGGCGAAGCTCTGCGACTTCGGCATCGCCAAGCACCTGTCCTCGGCCACCGGGCTGACCGGCAGCGGCGTCCTCGGCACGCCCGTCTACATGGCGCCCGAGCAGTTCCTCGGCCGCGAGATCGACGCGCGCACCGACGTGTACCTGCTCGGCGGCATGTTCCACGAGCTGTTCTGCGGCAAGCCGCCGTTCCCGATCGACGAGGGCCTTGAGGAACTCGTCCAGGGACACCTGAAGTACCAGCCGAAGGGGCCGCGGCACCACAACCCCGCGGTGCCGCCGGAGATCGACAGGCTCGTCCTGGACATGCTCGCCAAGGAACCCGCCGAGCGGCCCGCCGACGCGGCCGAGATCGTGCGGCGGCTGAAGGCGCTCGGCCCCGTCCAGGCCGTGCCGCCCGCGGCCGCCCCGGCCGCGCACCATGCCGCACCGGCTCCCGCTGCGCCGTCGGTGCCCTCGGCCCCGTCGGTCCCGCAGGCGTCCCCGTTCCCGCCGGTCTCCTCGCACACGCCGCCCCCGACCCCGGCCGCCGAGTACGACCAGCTGCACAGCCGCGCCGCGCGCTACTGCCACGAAGGCCGCTTCAACGACGCGATCACCGCGGCCGAGCAGGCCTCCAACGGGCGCGCGCAGCTCCTGGGCCCCGAGCACCCCGACACCCTGAGCAGCCGGAACATCCTCGCCTCGGCGCTGTACCTGTCCGGGCGAGGGCAGGAGGCCGAAGCCGTCGCGCGGACCGTCGCCCAGGCGCGCGCCCGCGTCTTCGGCGGCGAGCACCCGCGGACCCTGCGCAGCTGGCTGCTCGTCGGCAAGATCCTCTACACGGTCGGCCGGCCGCTGGAGGCCCTGCCCATCGCCCAGGGCGTCGCCCGCGACCGCGGCCGCATCTTCGGTCCGGAGAACGCCGAGACGCAGGAGGCGCGCAACACCGAAGGCTGGTCGCTGCACTCCCTCGGCCGCCACGCCGAGGCCCTCTCGGTCGCGTTCGACACCGCCACGGCCCGCGGCCGACTGCTCGGCAACGAGCACCCCGACACCCTGGAGACCCGGCTTCTCCTGGGTCTCGCCAACCAGGCCGTCGGCCAGTTCCCGCGCGCGCACGCGATCGCCACCGCCCTCAAGACCGACTGCCACAAGGTCCTCGGCCCGGCGCACCCCCTCACCGCGCGCGCGGAGGCGCTGTGGACCTCCCTCAACAGCCCGTCGCCGACGCCCTACTACCGCTGACGGACCGGAAGGGACGGATGCGACAAGCGCTGTCACATCCGTCCCCCGCTCCGCTCCCGGCCGCGGATTCACGGTGATTCACGGTGGTTTTCCGGGATGAACCTCGGCGCGTCCGTGCACACTGGCCCAACCAGCCCGGATCTTCTGCTTGAGTTTCCAGGGTGGTCTCCTCTCCCTACCGGCTCGTGCGTCGCGGTGGTCCCGGCGTCGGTCCGGCACGGGTGGAGGCGCCCGTCCTCGACTCCGCGCAGCGCGCGGTCGTCGCGCACTCCGGCGGGCCGCTGCTGGTGCTCGCCGGGCCCGGAACGGGCAAGACGACGACGATCGTGGAGGCCGTCGTCGACCGGATCGAGCGGCGCGGCACTGACCCGGAGCGGGTCCTGGTCCTCACCTTCAGCCGCCGTGCCGCCGAGGAACTGCGGCACCGGATCAACGGCAGGCTCGGCGCGACCACCCGCTCGCCGCTGGCCCTGACCTTCCACTCCTACGCCTGGGCGCTGCTGCGGCGTCAGGCCGTGCTCGACGACCTGGAGCCGCCGCGCCTGCTCACCGGCCCCGAGCAGCTGCTCGAGATAAGGCGCCTGCTCAAGGGTGAGCTGGACGACGGCGCCAAGGGCTGGCCCGAGAGGCTCCACCCCGCCCTGGACACCCGAGGGTTCGCCGAGGAACTGCGGGACTTCGTCTCCCGCGCCCAGGAACGCGGCATCGACCCGGGCAGGCTGTACGAGCTGGGCATGGAGAACGGCCGCGACGACTGGACCGCGGTCGCCCGGTTCATGGTCCGCTACGACCAGCGGTTCGCGCTCGACCCCGCCCAGTCCTACGACTACGCCGAGATCATCCGTGAGGCGGCGGGGCTGCTCACGCACGACGAGGAGGTCCGCCGTAGGGAGCGGGCCGCCTACGACGCCGTGTTCGTCGACGAGTACCAGGACGCCGACCCGGCGCAGGAGGCACTGCTCCAAGGGCTCGCGGGAGGGGGCCGGGACCTGGTCGCCGTCGGAGACCCCGACCAGTCCATCTACGCCTTCCGCGGCGCCGACGTACGGGGCATCCTCGACTTCTCCACCCGGTTCCCCCGCTTCGACGGCTCTCCCGCGCCCGTCCTTCCGCTGAAGGTCTCCCGGAGGATGCCCGAGCACCTTCTGGAGGCCAGCCGACGCGTGGCACGTCGCCTTCCGGGCCCCGCCGAACACCGTTCCCTGGTGCCCTCGGCGGAGACGCCGTCCGGCGGCGGGGAGGAAGAGGGCGCGCATCCCGGCGAGGTGCGGGTCGTCGTCGCCGACGGCGCGAGCCAGGAGGCCGCCGTCGTCGCCGACGAGCTGCGCCGGGCGCACCTGCTGGAGGGCGTGCCCTGGTCGCGGTGCGCGGTGCTCGTCCGCGGCGCCCACCAGGTCGCGGGACTGCGGCGGGCGCTCGTCCAGTCGGGCGTGCCGGTCAGCGCCTCGGCGGAGGACGTCCCGCTCTACAACGAGCCCGCGGTGCGGCCCCTGCTCATGGTGCTCCGGGCGGCGCTGCGGCCCGGCCACCTCACCGAGCGGATCGCCGAGGAGCTGCTCACCGGCCCCCTGGGTGGCGCCGACGCGCTCGGCATGCGCCGGCTCCGGCGCGCGCTGCGCGACCTCGAAGAGCTCGCCAAGGGCACCCGCGGCAGCGCCGAACTCCTTGTTGCGGCACTCGACGACGCCCGCGAGCTGATCTTCGTGCACGAGAAGGTCCGCGCCCCGGCGGAACGGATCGCGGCGCTGATCCAGACCGCGCGGGAGACCGGCGGCACCGCCGAGGACGTGCTGTGGGCGGTCTGGGAGCAGTCGGGGCTCGCCGACCGCTGGCTCGCCGAGAGCCAGCGCGGAGGGGCGCGCGGCGCCGCGGCCGACCGGGACCTCGACGCGGTCGTCGCGCTGTTCGACCGCGCCGCCCGGTTCGTCGACCGGCTGCCCAAGGGCGGACCGCTGGTCTTCGTGGAGGACCTCGCCGACCAGGAGATCGCCGGGGACACGCTCGCGGACCGGGCGCCCGACGGCGAGACCGTCAAGATCCTCACCGCGCACCGCGCCAAGGGCCTCGAATGGGACGTCGTGGCCGTGGCCGGGGTCCAGGAAGGCCTGTGGCCGGACCTGAGGCTGCGCGGTTCCCTCCTCGGGGTGGAGGAGATGATCGAGGGCCCGGACCTCCTCGACCCGGTCTCCGGCGCGACCCTGGCCGCGAAGATGATGGCCGAAGAGCGGCGGCTGTTCTACGTGGCCGTCACCCGCGCCCGCAAGCGCCTCGTCGTGACGGCGGTCGGAGGCGAGGACACCGAGGAGAGGCCGTCGAGGTTCCTCAACGAACTGGTGCCGGGAGGCGCGGAGCAGGTCCGGCCGGAAGAGAAGACCCGCTGGCTCTCCCTGCCCGCCCTGGTCGCCGACCTCCGCTCGTCGGTCGCCGACCCGGGTAGGCCGCTCGCCTTGCGCCGCGCGGCCGCGGCCCACCTCGCCCGGCTGGCACGCGCGCAGGTACGCGGTGCGGGTCCGGACGGCTGGTACGCCATCACGCCTCTGTCGGATCCCGGTCCCGCGTTCCCCGCGGACGAGCAGATCGCCGTCTCCCCGTCGCAGGTCGAGACGTTCACCACCTGCGGCCTCCGCTGGCTGCTCACGTCCGCGGTGGGCGCGCAGGAAGGCGGCCCCGGCGAGTACAGCACGATGGGCAAGGTCATCCACGCCGTCGCCGAACTCGCCGGTTCCGTCCCGGAGGTGACCGAGCGGCACCTCGCGCGGCGGCTCGACGAGATCTGGTCCGAACTGGACTTCCGGAGCGCCTGGTACGGAGAGAAGCAGCGGGCGCAGGCCGCCGAGATGGTCGACAAGTTCCTGACCTGGCACCGGGACAACCCCAACGAGATCGTCGCCCTGGAGGAGTCGTTCAAGGTCGACCTCGGCAGGGTCATCATCCGGGGGCGGATCGACCGGGCCGAACGGGACGCGCACGGCCGCGGCGTCATCATCGACATCAAGACCGGCGGCCAGCCCGTGCCCGCCGACCAGCTCGAGCGCAATCCCCAGCTCGGCGTCTACCAGTACGCGGTGATGCTGGGCGCGTTCGCCCGGCACGGGCTGCTGGAGCCGGGCGGGGCCAAGCTCGTCCAGGTGGGCAAGGCCGCCTTCGCGCGCAAGGCGCGGGAGCAGTCGCAGCCGCCGCCTTCCGAGGACGCCGATCCCGCGTGGCCGAAGAAGCTCGTGGAGATCGTGGCCGAGGGCATGTCCTCGCCGGTCTTCCAGGCGACGGCCAACGAGAAGTGCCGGACGTGTCCCGTCCAGTCCTGCTGCCCCGTCCATGAGAACGGCGGCGAAGTCGGTTCCTAGCGCGCTGGGGAGCGCCTGGAGGGGCCGCGATTCTGTCGGACCCTCGGTGTTGACTCACGGTCAAGTCGCGATCGGGGGCTGTGGACAACTTTCTGCGGCCGTCGTCGCGCGGGTGTTGAATCGGGATCGCCGGCCGAGCGGCCGGCGCTCGCGGAGAGGGGGTGAGCGGCGTGATCACGCCGGGGGAACTGGCGCGGCGGCTGGGGCTGCCGGAGCCGACGGACGAACAGGCCGCGGTCATCCGCGCGCCGCTCGGCCCGATGGCGGTGGTCGCCGGGGCCGGGTCGGGCAAGTCCGAGACGATGGCGGCGCGTGTGGTGTGGCTGGTCGCGAACCGGCTCGTGCGGCCAGAACGCGTCCTCGGCCTGACCTTCACCCGCAAGGCCGCCGCCGAACTCGCCTCCCGCGTCCGCAAGCGGCTGGACGGCCTGCGCGAGCATCCCGATCTCGTCGAGCCCGAACTGCTCGACGGCGAACCCACCGTCTCCACCTACCACTCCTACGCCGCCCGCCTCTTCGGTGACCACGCGCTGCGCGAGGGGCTGGAGCCGACCCTGCGGCTCATCTCCCCGGCCGTCGCCTGGCAGATCGCCACGCGGGTCGTCGACGCCCACGACGGCCCGATGGACCGCATCGACTGGACGCCCGACACCGTCACCCGGGCGGTGATCGGCCTTTCCGGCGATCTCGCCGAGCATCTGCGGGGTCCCGAGCACGTCCAGCGCGTGGGGGAGTGGCTGGCCCAGCGGTTCGCCGCGCTCGCCAAGCCCCTCGCCAAGCAGCGGGAGGTACTGGACAAGCACGCGGCGCGCGAGCAACTGCTCCCGCTCATCGAGGCCTACGCGCGGGCCAAACGGCGCCGCGAGGTCGTCGACCACGGCGACCAGATGTCGTTCGCGGCCCGGATCGCCGAGCGGCATCCCGAGGTCGGCGTGATCGAGCGCTCGCGCTACCCGGTCGTCCTGCTGGACGAGTACCAGGACACCGGCCACTCCCAGCTCGTCCTGCTCAAGTCCCTGTTCGGCGGCGGGCACGCGGTCACCGCGGTCGGCGACCCCTGCCAGTCCATCTACGGCTGGCGCGGCGCGTCGGCCGGGAACCTGCTGGGCTTCCCGCGCGATTTCCCCATACCCGGCGGCGGCGAGGCGCCGATGCGGGAGCTGACCCGCAGCTTCCGCAACGGCGAGCGGATTCTGGACGCCGCGGCCCGGGTGCAGGCCGAACTGCGCGCAGAGATGCGCCGGGTGTCGCCGCTGCGGCCCGCCGAATCGCGCAGGGGGCGCGGCCGGGTCGAGTGCGCGCTCCTGCCGACCGTCGAAGACGAGGCGGAGGAGATCGCCGCGCGCATCGCGCGACTCCTCGCCGCCGCCGATCCCGAGACCGACGAGCAGGTGAAGCCCTCCGACATAGCGGTCCTCGCCCGCAAACGCGCCCAGTTCCCACTGATCAGGCAGAAGCTGATCGAGCGGGACATCAAAGTCGAAGTGGTCGGGCTCGGCGGGCTGCTCACCGTCCCGGAAGTGCAGGACGTCGTCGCGACCCTGCGCGTCATGCAGGACCCCTCGGCGGGCGCCTCGCTGGCGCGGCTGCTCACCGGACCGCGCTGGCGGATCGGCCCGCGCGACCTCGTCGCCCTCGGCCGCCGCGCGCGGGACCTCGCACGGGAGGCGCGCCGCGACATCACCCGGGAGGACCTCCCGGAGCCCGAAGCGCCGGCCGAGGCCGCGGATCCGCTGGCCCAGCTCGTCCGGGAACTGGGCGAGGAGCAGGGCAGCCTGGTCGACGCGCTCGACGACCCGGGCCCTGCCGAGGCCTACTCGCCCGACGGCCTGCGGCGGCTCCTGCGGCTGCGCGACGAGCTCCGTTACCTGCGCAGACACGCCCATCTGCCCCTGCCGGACCTGGTGACGGAGATCGAACGGGTCCTCGGCCTGGACATCGAGGTGGCCGCCCGCTCCGGCCTCGACCCGGTCACCGCCCGCGCCGACCTCGACGCCTTCGTGGACGCCGCCGCGGCGTTCGCGGGCGACAACGAGGATCCGACGGCAGGCGCCTTCCTGGCCTACCTCGCGGCGGCCGAGACCGAGGAGTTCGGCCTGGAGGCGGGCCGCGTCAGCGAGGCCGAGAGCGTCAAGCTGCTCACCGTGCACGCCTCCAAGGGGCTGGAATGGCCCGTGGTCTTCGTGCCGGGACTGTCGTTCACGCCGCTGAAGAACGGCAATCCGGGCAAGGGCTCGGTGTTCCCGACGCCGCCGGCGGGCTCCACCCGCTGGACCACCAACCCGCGGATGATCCCGTTCCCGCTGCGCGGCGACCACGCCGAGCTGCCCGCGCTGCCCGGACTGGAGAAGGAGGACCTGGCGGCCTTCGACGACGCCTGCGCGGAACGGGACTTCCGTGAGGAGCGGCGGCTCGCCTACGTCGCGGTCACACGTGCCGCGGAACTCCTCGTGGCCACGGGCTACCGGTGGGGCGGCTCGGCGAAGCCGCTCGGGCCCTCGCCCTTCCTGGAGGAGATCAGGGACGGCGCGGACGCGGAGTGGGTCTGGACCCCCGAGCCCGAGGAGTCCGCGCACAACCCGCTGCTCGCGGAGCCGAAGACGCGGAGCTGGCCCGCCCCGCCCCTCGGAGAGGGGCCGCTGCTGGAAGGGGCGCGCTTCGTCCGCGACGCGATGGTCGGCCGCCCCGCGCCCTGGACGTCCACCGCGGACCTCGAAGGCGCCCACCGGGCCCGGCTGGGCGCCTGGGCGCGCGACGTGGAGCTGCTGCTGGCCGAGCGGGACAAGGGCCGCGGCGTCAACGGCCTCACCGTCGAGCTTCCGGACAAGCTCACGGTCACCTCGCTCGTCGCGCTCGCCGCCGACCCGGCGGAGCTCGCCGCGCAGATCCGCCGCCCCATGCCGCGGCCACCCGCGCCGTTCGCGCGGCGCGGCACCTCCTTCCACCGCTGGCTGGAGACCCGCTGGGGCCAGCAGCGCCTCGTCGACCCCGACGATCTCTTCGGCGCGGCCGACGACGACCTCGAAGAAGCGGCGCTGGACGGCGACGCACACCTGGCGCTCCTCCAGGCCCGCTTCGAGGAGTCGGAGTGGGCGGCCCGCGAACCCGTCGACGTCGAGATCCCCTTCGAGACCCGGATCGGCGACCGCCTCGTGCGCGGCCGCATGGACGCGGTCTTCCGCGACGGCGACCGCTACGAGGTCGTCGACTGGAAGACCGGCTCCCCGCCCCCACCCGAGGCCCGCGCCCACCTGGTCATCCAGCTCGCCGCCTACCGCATCGCATGGGCGGCCCTGGCCGGCGTCCCCCTCGACCACGTCTCCGCCGCCTTCCACTACGTCCGCGCCAACACCACCCTCCGCCCCACCGACCTTCCCGACGCCCCCGCCCTCGCCGCCCTCTTCACGGCCCTCCCACAGGCCCCAGGCTGACGCACGCCTACAGTTCCGATCCAGGGGACGGCCACGCACAGGCGAGCGCGGGCTCCCGCCGGGACGGTGCTGCGCCGGATGGGCCTGCGGGGTGCGGCGCGCAGCGGTCGGTGCTCGGAGCTGGGGAGGCGTCCACAATTGGACACGGGGGGTGGTTTCGTGTGAATGTGCGCTTTGTTCATGAATGGGGTGGTCGGTCAGACCATCGGGGTGAAGGGTGATCCTTCTCACCGGACTAGCTTTCTGTGGCGGGTTCGGGGCATATTCCTCTGAACGAGAAACCCGGGAGGCGGCGTGACGGTGATGAGCGAGGAAACGGTCACGGCGGCCGCGCGGGAGTTCTGCGGGTACGCCGAACCCGAGCTGGACCTTGAGGACGTGTGCCTTGAGGTACGGGCGGGGGCGGCCGAGGTGTCGCGGACGCTCGCGCGGCGGGTACGGCACATCACCGCGCTGGACGAGTCGCCGGAGATGCTGGCCGACGGCAAGCGCCGGGCCGACCGGGACGCGCTCACCAACATCACGTTCCAGCGGGGCGACGCCGCCGCGCTGCCCTACCTCGACCGGACCTTCACGCTCCTGCTCTGCCACGACGCGCTCGGCACCGCCGCCGACCCGGGCGCGGTGCTGCGCGAACTCGTCAGGGTCGCCCGGCCGGGCGCGGGCATCGTCGTCGCCGACCCGGACCTCTCCGAGGCCGACCTCCGCGCGCTGGTCGTCGCGGCGGGCGGCGAGATCAAGCGGTCCAAGACATCTGGTTCGCGGGCGTTCGTCCACGCGACGGCGCACTGATCTTCGAACGTACTGTTGAAAGGGCGAACCCGTGTTCGATAGGCTCTCGAACGTGGGTTCTACCGAGACGTCCCCCTCGCCGGCCGCCCTCGCCATGCGGATCGGCGTCGTCGCGGCCGAGCGCGCCCTGAGCACGCTCCTGCACAACGTCGACTTCGAGCAGGCCGCCGAAGAGGGCTACGACCTGCGCGGCTTCATCGCCCCCGAGGACTGGCCCGTCTTCTCCCTGGTCCTCGACACCCTCGCCGCCGCCGACCCCGGCGACCGCCGCCCCCTGGAACAACGCCGCTCCCAGGCCCTGGTCGACCTCGCCCGCCTCTGCCGCGCCGCCCGAGACTCCGCCCTCGTCGCCTGACCCATTACGCACTTCCCACCTCTTCCGCGCGCCACCGGTGACCGCGCTTCCCCGCGCATCTCCCGCGGCGCCCCCTCCGCGCCCTCGCGCCATCCGCACAAGCGCCATGCAGCCCGCACCACGCAGCTTTCGGGCAGTCGGCCATTACGCACACGCACCACGTGCCTCCCGAGCCGTCGGCCGGCACGCGGCCGGTGTCGCCCAGGCCGTCGGCCGCCACACACCACGCGTCTCCCGGGCCGTTGGCCACCACGCGGTCCGCACTGCCCGAGCTGTCGGCCGCCACGCATCACGGCTGTTGGTGACCATGCGGCCCGTGTTGCCCGGGCGGTCGGCCGGCGCGACGACGTGTCTGCCGGGCTGTGGCCACTATGCGGCCCGTGTTGGCTGGGGCGTCGGCCGCCACGTGGCCGGGGTGCCTGGGCTGTCGGGCGGCGCGATCGCGCGTCTTCTGGGCCGTGTCTCGGTGGAGGGCGGGCCGCTTCCGGGGTGTGCCGCGCGGCTGTGCCTTCTCGCCGTGGTTCCCGGGCGGTGGACCCGGGGGGGTAAAGGGGTTGCTTGTTGCGTTTGGGTTGGTTTGGGTGTGTTGCGGATGGGTGGGTGGCCGAAGAGGGAGTGGTCGTGGTGGGTGGGGACGGGTGGGAGTGGTTCGTGGTGGATGAGGAGCGGGGGGAGCGGTCGATGGCGGACGGGGCAGGATGGGAGTGGGGTGGTGGGAAGGGGGTGGAGTGGTTGATGTGTCCGGTGGGTGAGGGGCGTGGGGAGGAGGGGAAGGCAGGGCTGGACGTGGCGGATGTGGTGTTCGCGGGGCTGCGCGACCATGGGGAGGTGGGGGCGGCGGCGGTGGAGTTGGCGTGGGAGGTGCTGGGGGGACTGTGGGAGGACGAGGGGGCCGAGAGGGACGGTGAGGATGAGGAGAGGGGTGAAAGGCTGTATGAGGTGGTGCGGGGGATTCTTGAGGCTGGGCTGGACGGGTCGGCGATGCGGGAGGCGGCGGCTCGGCTGCTGGACCTGATCGACCATGACCCGGGGTTCGGGGCGGCGGCGGATCGGCGGGCGGCGATCGAGGAGGCCGCGGCGATCGTCGGCAGGGACGCGCAGTGCCAGGGGTTCACCGAGCCGGTGACCGTCATGTACTTCGAGCCGGGTGACATGCTTGCCCAGATCGCCTACGGCGGGTTCTCACGGGGGCCCTCGACGAGGTCGTACGCGGGGGACGCCGGGATCTGGCTCTGGTGGGCTGCGGACGCGCTCCAGGAGACGGTCATGGACAAGACGTGGAAGGTCTGGCCGGTGTGCCCGGAGCATGGGACGGGGCTGCACCTGGATCAGCGCTCGGCGCATGAGCGGGGAGCGGAACCGGCCGGGGCCTTCTGGTTCTGCCGGGTGGAGGGTGGACACCGGGTGGCGGCCGTCGGGAAGCTGTCGCGGGTGGTGGGCGTGCGCGGGAGGCGGGCCAGGCGGGAGGCGCGCGAGGCCGGGTGGGAGCTCTGACCGGGAGGCGGCGGGCCGGGCGCGAGCGGGGCGGCCAGGAGCGGGGCGGCCGGGAGGGTCAGAGAGCGGCGAGGTTCTTGGGCGGGAGGCCGCGGCGGATCTGGTCGCGGGGGACGCCGGCGCGGATCGCGGCCTCGATGAGGGGCAGGTTGCGGACCGGGGCCTTCAGGGTGAAGTAGGTGTTGTCCTCCAGGTGGAGGATGAGCCGCTTGCCCGGGGTGAGGTAGGCGATCTTCACCGACGACCACGGCAGCGGCGTGAGGCCGTCCTCGGTGGCGTGCACGAGGCCGTTCTCGAAGAGCGCGACGGACGAGTCGGAGAGGGCGCGCCGCCGCGTGGCCTGGACGGCGGCGTGGCCGAGCAGGGCGAGGATCAGCACCGCCCACACGCCCGCCACCGCGAGGTGGAGGGTCGGCGCGAAGGCGGCCCCGACGCCCAGGACGACGACCGCGACGAGATCGACGACGATCATCAGCAGCAGGGTGCGGCGGCGGGGGTCCGGCTGGTCCACGACGGGTTCGCCCAGTTCGGCTCCGGCTTCCAGCACGTCTTCTGGGAACTCCACGGTGACCTCGCTCATGCCTCTGATCTACCGCAAGTGACGGCAAAGCGCCACCGGATCACCGATCCTGGAGCACCCCGTGCTTGACCTTGCCCGTCGTGGTACGGGGCAGTTCCGTGACGAAATGGACGTCCCGCGGGACCTTGTAGCGCGCGAGCCGGGCCCGGACGTGCGCCTTGAGCATGTCGGAGGTCACGTCGGCGTCGGCGGTGGGGACGACCCAGGCGGCGAGGCGCTGTCCGAACTCGGGGTCCTCGACGCCGGTGACGGCGGCTTCGGCGACGGAGGGGTGGGCTTCGAGGAGGTCTTCGACCTCGCCGGGGAAGACGTTCTCCCCGCCGGAGACGATCATGTCGTCGGCGCGGCCGTCGATGAAGATCCGGCCCTCGGGGTCGGTGTGGGCGAGGTCGCCGGTGTCGATGAGGCCGTCGACGCGCCGTTTGTCGCCGCCGCCGGTGTAGCCGCCGAAGTCGAGCCCGGCATCGAGGTGAAGGGTGCCGACTTCCCCTGGGGGCATCTCGCGGCCGTCGGGGCCGAGGACACGCGCGGTCGTGCCGAGGGTGGGGCGGCCGACGGTGCCGGGGGCGGCGCGCAGGTCGGCGGGGGTGGCGATGGTCGCCCAGCCGGTCTCGCTGGCCCCGTAGGCGTTGTACAGGACGTCGCCGAACCGCTCGGTGAAGCGCTCGGAGAGGCCGGGGTGCAGGGCGGCGCCGCCGCAGAGCACGATCCGCAGCGCCTGCGGCCTGCGCCGCGCGGGCGCGTCGAGGAGGCGGGAGAGCATGAGCGGCACCGCGACCAGGACGCTCACGGCCCGCCGGTCGAGTGTCTTGAGGACCTCGGCGGCGTCGAAGCGGCGGCGCAGGACGAGGGGGGAGCCGAGGCCGAGCGCGACGGAGAGGTAGGTGAATCCGAGCCCGTGGAAGAGCGGCGGCGCGACGAGGATCGGCTCTCCCGAGCGCAGGGGGACGCGCAGGAGGTGGCCGAGGCCTTGGGCGAGGAGCGCGGACGGCCCGAACGTGTGCGCGGCGCCCTTGGGCGGTCCGGTCGTTCCGGACGTGAGCAGGACGATCTTCCCGGTCCGTCCGGCGACGAGGGGTTCGGCGGGCCCGCGGGCGAGGTCGTCGAGGGTCGGGACGGTGACGGGGCCGTCGTGCCAGGCGATGACGCGGGCCCCGTCGTATCCGGAGGCGGCGACGGCGTCGGTGAACTCGGCGTCGTGCACGAGCAGTCCGACGCCCTCGGCGGCCAGGACGTCGCCGAGCTGCGGCCCGGAGAAGTCGGTGTTGAGCAGGACGACGTCGTGGCCGAGCCGGGATGCGGCGAGGACCGCCTCGACGAACCCGCGGTGGTTGCGGCACAGGACGCCGATCCGGGCGTCTGCGTCGAGGAGGCCGCGGAAGGCGGTCGCCTGGGCGGCCGCGCGCGCTTCGAGTTCGCCGTACGTGACCGCGCCCTTCTCGTCGGCGACGGCGACGCGGGCGGGGAAGCGCAGGGCGGACGCCGCACCGGCGAGGGCGGGGGTGGCGCCGAACCGGGCGGCCTGCAGGGGCAGCCGGGCGAGGTCGCGCGGCCCGACGGGCTGGAGAGCGCCGACGTCGCGGATCACCCGCGCGGTGCCGGAAAGGAGGTCGATGGCCGGGCGGAGGTGTGCGAGCACGGTCGGTCCCCTCGGGAGCGGCTGGTCCTTCTTCCGTTTTCCACCCTGTCACACCGGGATGGACCTCGCATGTAGCCGGAGTCCTCGCTGATCCCCCATGGGGTTCGGTACCGAAACATAGCGGGCGGCCCGGTCGGGGGAACGCGACCAGCGTGTGAGCAGGTTCGCCTTGCCCGGCAGAGGGCTCCCCGCCAAGAGGTCGGTCAGGCGCCGGTGCGAAGGCAACTCGCCGAGGACCGTGCGCAGGGCGCGCCACAGGGACGGCTCACAAGCGGGGTCCCTGTCTGCGAGAGCGCCCGCGATCTCGGCCAGGTGGTTGACGAACAGGCAGTAGGCGACGCGGTTCCAGCCGCGTTCCTCGTCGTAGGCGACCGACTCCCTGATGGCGGGATCCAGCTCCGCCAAGGACGGTCCGGGAAGCAGCTTCGTGCCTTCCAGGTCGCGGAAGACGGCGCGTGACGGGAGGCCCGCGGGGTCGTGGAGGATCAGGACGTTCTGGAGGTGGGGCTCCAGCACGACGCCGTGGTCGAAGAAGAGCCGCAGGGCGGGCAGCGCGACGATGCGCACGTAGGCCGTCCAGTACTCCAGCGGGTCCACGCCCTCGGGAAGGAAGCCCGCCCAGGGGTCGGCCAAGGAGGCGGCCACGACCGCCTCGGAAGGGGCGGCCTCCCGGAGGATGACGCCGAGGCCCTCGTACAGGTTCCGGTCGGCGAGCGCGACGGTGCGGTACGCGGGCTCGCCGAGGAGGTCGTCGCCGAGGAGCGGCTTCAGCAGCCGGGTGAGCGCGGGCGCGGAGTCGAGTTCGTACCAGGCGTTCTTGCGGACGCAGTTGGTGATCCGCACATCAAGGCTGAACTTGGCGAAGACCCGCTCGCCGTGGGTGAGCACGGTGCGCACCGACGACGTGGGGGCGGCCTCGGGTCCCTGGCCGGCCTCGCGCAGCACCCCGGAGTCGAGGGCGCGGCGCAGGACGGGGTTGCCGGCGAGCAGCCGCCACTGCCACGGGTGCACCGGAAGCAGGCCTTCGGGGGCGAGCGGGGAGAAGTCGCCCTCGCCGCACAGGACGCCCGGGTCGGCCGCGAGCAGGCCCAGCCGGAAGCGGGAGCCCGTCTCCGGCGCGTACCGCAGCCAGGTCGCGGGCGCCCCCTGGCGGGCCTTGGGCGACGGGTGGTAGCGGTGCCCGGCCAACAGCGCCTGCTCCGAGGCGAGGAGGGGGCTCGCCGGGACGGTGGCGCGGGCGCGCAGGATCGCGGTCATCGCCTGGTGGCTGTTGACGACCTGGCCGAGGAACTCGGGGTTAGGCAGGCCCGTCCAGCGGCTCAGCTCGGCCGCGACGAGTTCGGCGACCTCGTACCAGCCGATCTCCTCCCCGTCGCGCAGGAACGGTCCTGAGAGCCGCAGCGAGGGCCCGTGGGACGGTCTGGGCAGCCGCGCGGTCAGGGTGGTCCGGCCGAGGCGGACGACGAGCGTGTCGCCGTCGGCGGCGGCCCGTCCGGAAGGGCCGCTGACCTCCCGGACGAGGCAGTGCAGCAGAGCGGTGGCGGTCGCCTCGTCCGCGTCGGCCGGGCTGGTCCCGGTCGGTGCGGTCGCGGTCAGCGGCACGGAAGCTCCCTCAGGTAGTTGGGGCCCGGCGGGCCGTAGTGTTTGTTGATGTCGGCGGAGCCGGTCCGTGCCTTGGGCACGAGGGTCCCCGCCGTGAGCATGGCCTTGGAGGGCAGCCGGGGGGCTTCGAGGGTGCGGGCGCGAAGGAAGGGGTCGGTGACGGTCTCGTCCAGGCGGTCCCGGACGAGGCGCAAGGCCGCGGGCAGAGGCAGCAGGCCGCGTTCGGCGAGCCCGAACGCCAGCGCCCCCGCGCACAGATGCAGGGTGATCGTGACGAAGACGCGGGCGCGGGCCTCCAGGCCGCCGACCATGCGGGGGTCCTCGAAGACGCCCGAGGCGAGCATCGCCCCGTCGTTGTCCTTGAGCAGGAGTTCTCCGCGCGGGGTGACCGAGACGTTCTGCTGGTGCGCCTCCAGCGCGATCCCATGCCGCTCGAACAGCGCGACGTTCCAGGCG
Source organism: Actinocorallia aurea (assembly GCF_054783995.1). Lineage (NCBI taxonomy): Bacteria > Bacillati > Actinomycetota > Actinomycetes > Streptosporangiales > Thermomonosporaceae > Actinocorallia > Actinocorallia aurea. The sequence continues at coordinate 530,509 of NZ_BAAGPQ010000002.1, read as the reverse complement.
AACAGGGTGCGCAGGTAGGCGTCGAAGAACCCCCGGACGTCGCCGGAGGACACCTCCTCGATGACGTAAGGGCCCTCGGGGGTGCGGGCCAGTAGGGCGGCGACGGGGACGGCGTCGGAGACGGGCAGCCTTCTCACGAGGAACGCGAGGTTCGGGTCGTGGGCGTGCCCGTAGGTCTGCTCGTCGGCGAGCAGGACGGGCAGGCCCTCGGCGTCGGCGATCCGGGCCAGCAGCCGCTGCACGCGGGCGCCGTCCACCAGGGTGCCCGGCTTGATCGAGCGCACGTTCCTGCGGCCGAGCGTGGCCGTGGGCAGCGGCACTTTGACGTGGTCGGTGCCGGTCACCGCGAGAGTGCGCATGGAAAGGGTGGGGGCGGCGGAAACCCGGGTCTCCGCCACGGTAGGGACGAGCCCCTTGGCAGCGGTCAGAGGATGCACCGGGAAGGGCACCGCGTCCCCCGGCAGTCCAAGGGAAGCCGCCGAAGGCCACCACGAAGGCAGCTCCCCATGGAGGACGCCCCCGGTCACGCCCGTCCACGCCAGTTCGAAGGTCGGCTGGTATTCGGGCGCGTACGCGGCGACTTCAGCCGCCGTGAGCCCGGCCTTGGCCCTTCCGAGCGGATGAACCGGGTGCCCTAGGCGCGCGGCCAGGGCGTCGTGGCGGGTGATCCCGGGGCGGACCGCAGGTAGGTCGGCGGTTTCGGCCCGGTAGGCCTCGGCGCACTCGGCGAGGAACCCTTCGACGTCGTCGTCCTCGGCGGCTTCGGCGCGGACCAGTTCGGCGAGTTCGGCCAGCGAGACGCCGCCGGAGACCTTGGCGTCGGAGAGGAAGCCGTCGGGTTCGGTGGAGGCGTGCGCGGGCGCACGGACGTACCCCTCGCGGACGAGGGCGTTGAGCACCCGCGCCGCGAACTCCGCCTCAGCCAACGGCCCATGCCCGGGCCTGCCGGAAGCGGGTGAGCGCCGCGTCGACGGCCGCGCGGTCGGGGCCGACGAGCTGAACGGTGCCGAGATAATCCCGGTTTGTATTGGTCTGGATGATCACATCACCAATATTCCGCTGTGGCCGGTAGGTAACCGAGACATCCCTGTCCACAACCGTCCCCGGAGCGGGCGCGGCCGTCAGGGTGCCCGACCTGTTCGCGACCAGATACTCCACGGTCGCGGCCCCCGACGGGCGGGGCACGAAGGCGGGCGGGCGTCCGAGATGGGTCAGCAGGACGTCGGCGAAGACGTCCCTGCCGAGGAGGTCGGCGAGCAGGAAGTCGCAGTGGTCGCCGATGATCCGGTAGTTGACCTCGATGATCCGGGCACGCCCCTCGTGCACGACGAACTCGGTGTGACAGGCGCCGAAGCCGACGCCGAGGGAGTCCAGCGCGGCGAGGACCTGAGGGGTCTCCGGCGGAGGCGGCGCCCAGTCCAGGCGCTCTTCGATGAAGTAGGGCTCAGGGGACAGGGTGGTGGCGAAAGAGCCGAGCACCTGCCCGTTGAGGGTCTCCAGCGTGTGCAGGCGTCCGGGCAGATACTCCTCGGCCACCATCGGACGTCCGGTCTCGGGCAAGGCCGCGAGTTCGCTCGGCGTGCGCACGAGGACCACGTCTTCGCTGGCCACCCCTTCGCGCGGTTTCACGACGAGCGGGTACGGCGCGTCGTCGGGGACGGGGAAGGGCGCCGCCCAGACGTCCCCGAGGTGGCGCCGCATGAGGCTCTTGTTCTTGCAGCGCAGGGTCGCCTTCCAGTCCTTGCCGGGCAGGCCGTGGAACTCGGCGGCGAGCGCGGTGGGGGTCTGGAGGAAGTCGCCGTTGGAGAAGTAGGCGTCCGGGCGGCCGTGCTGCACGATCTCGCGGAAGTCCGCCACATCGCAGGCGACCACCCTGTGCCCCGGGTACTGCTCCGGCCGGTCGGTGAGGACCGTGACGTCGAGGCCGAGCCGCCCGGCCGCGGGCAGGAAGCCCGCCAGCACCGAGTCGGTGGCCTTCCCGGCGATCACGAACAGCCGCACCCGTCCCCCTCGCGGCGGGGCGAGTCGGCGCCCCGCGGAAAAATCGAATGAACAACCCGAACCGGCCCAAAAGGGCATACCGGCTGCACAGGACAGGCCGGCCACGCAAGGCATACCGGTCCCGTTAGGTAAGCCTTGCCTAATTCTAACGACCCGCGCCCGCCCCGCGTGGGATATTGACCCGATGGATCTCCTCGATCGCTGGATGGCGCTCGTCGGGCCCGAGGCGCGGGCGTTCGGCGAGGAACTGCTGGTGCGCTACGCCGAACCGCATCGGCGCTACCACACGACCGCGCATCTGGTCGCGGTGCTGGACCTCGTCGACGAGCTGGTCGGGGAGGCCGGAGACCCCGACGCGGTGCGGCTCGCGGCGTGGTTCCACGACGCCGTCTACGACCCGCAGCGCGACGACAACGAGGAGCGCAGCGCGCGCCTCGCCGAACGGATGCTCGCCGACACCTCCCTGGACCCCGCCCGGGCCGCGCACGTGGCGGCGCTGGTGCGGATGACCAAGACGCACGACCCGCAGGACGCCGACGGAAAGGTCCTGTGCGACGCCGACCTCGCCATCCTCGCCGCCGAAGAAGCCGCCTATACGGCCTACACCGCTGCCGTCAGGGCCGAGTACTCGTTCGTCCCGGACGAGTACTTCGCCTTGGGCCGCACAGCCGTCCTTGAGCAGTTGCTCGGCCTCCCGGCGCTCTTCCACACCGAATCCGCCCGCGCCCGCTTCGACGCGGCCGCCCGCGCCAACCTCGCCGCGGAACTCGCGACCCTGCGCGGCTAGGCAGGCCGCTCAGCCCGTCGGGGCGACCGAGGAGCCGGGCGCGGCGAACTTGGGGCGCCGCAGCCCGGACCGCCGCAGGTGCCCGAGCAGCTCCTGGCAGCCGACCTCCCGTGCGCCGAGCCGTACGGCCGCCGCGTACGCCTCCTCGGGCACGTCGTAGTGATCGCGCTCGAAGGCGCGCCGGGGAGCGCCCAGCCGCTCGGCGAAGGCGTGCAGTTCCGCGAAGGAGACATCGCTGATCAGGTGCGACCAGAGCAGTCCCCTGGCCCGCCAGATGGGCGGGTCGATGTAAAGCGCCACCTGCCCAGCGTAGACACCCCTGTGCTGGCGCTAGGTTGGTTGCGGCTTTAAGGAGTTGGGTACATGACGCTGGGGTGGCTGGCATTGGCCCGTGGGGCCCTTGACCGGATGTCGGAGCGGCGCAGGGACGAGGACTGGGTGGCGGCCGCGTGGGCGGGCTCCCGCGTCCTGGTCGTCGACGACGAGGGCAAGGTCCCGGTCCGGATGAACGACGGTCCGGAGCTGGTGTACGTCCCGTCGAGGACGGCCCCCAAGGGCCAGCGCGTGCTTCTCGGCATAGACGAGGACAGGATCGCCTATTTCGCGGTCTGCGCCCCGATCCCGGAGGACCTGCCCGACGCCGAGCCGACCGGTCTGCGCCGCATAGGGGCCCTGCTCGGAGATCTCGAGTCGACCCTGATGACCCAGGCCGTCGCCCTGGCGGCCTGGCACCGGGCGCACCAGTTCTGCCCCCGTTGCGGCGCGCCCACCAAGGCGATCGCGGCGGGCCACGTGCGGGTGTGCACCGAGGACGGCGGCGAGCAGTACCCGCGGCTCGACCCCGCGGTCATCATGCTGGTCGCCGACACCGACGACAGGGTGCTGCTGGCCCGCGGCGTCTCATGGCCGGAGCGGCGCGCGTCGGTCCTCGCCGGGTTCATCGAGCCGGGGGAGTCGATCGAGCAGGCGGTGGCGCGCGAGGTCAAGGAAGAGGTCGGCCTCGTCGTCGACGACATCCGCTACCTGGGCAGCCAGCCTTGGCCGATGCCGCAGAGCCTCATGATGGGCTTCTCCTGCCGCACCGAGGCGGGCGCGAAGCTCAAGCTCGATCCGGGCGAGATCGCCGAGGCGCACTGGTACACGCGCGACGAGCTCAAGGCGGCCGCGCTCAGCCGCGACCTCCTGCTGCCCGGCCGCGTCTCCATCGCGCGCCAGCTGATCGAGAACTGGTACGGCGCGGATCTCCCCGGCAGCTGGGGGTTGTGACGGGCGGGCGCGGTCCCGCGCCCGCCGCACGTCACGTCCGGGGTCAGGCCGCCCCGATCAGGCCCTTCAGGGTCTTGGCGCTGGGGTTGGTGAGGACGTGCTCCTCGCCGTCCGGGGTGATGGCGATCACGGTCGGCACGACCATGTTGCCGCCGTTGACGCTGGCGACGAACTCCGCGGCCTTCGGGTCCTGCTCGATGTCGATCTCGTGCATCGCGATGCCGTCGCGGGCGAGCTGGCTCTTCAGCCGCTTGCAGAAACCGCACCACTGGGTGGTGTACATCGTGAGCTGGCCGGTGGCGCTCATCGGGGTCCTTTCGCTCAGGGGAACCGTCCGGTCACGTACGGGGAACGGCCCGGCAAATCCTGCCAGAGGACCGAACGCGCGGGAGACCGCCTGAATTCCTGCCCTGGGGCGGGCGCGTTCTGTCGGTGCCGGCTGGAAGGATGTGACGCATGGACGCGCGACGGGTGCTGGCAGGCCTCGACCCCGAGCAGCGGGCGGTCGCCGAGGCCGTCCGCGGGCCGGTCTGCGTCCTGGCCGGTGCCGGCACGGGCAAGACCCGCGCGATCACCCATCGCATCGCCTATGCGGTCATCACGGGCGCGGTGAAGCCGCAGAACGTGCTGGCGGTGACGTTCACCACGAGGGCCGCCGGAGAGCTGCGCGGCCGCCTGCGCGCGCTCGGGGCACCCGGGGTGCAGGCCCGCACCTTCCACGCCGCCGCCTACAAGCAGCTGCTGTACTTCTGGCCGCGCACCGTCGGCGGCGATCCGCCGCGGCTGATCGAGTCGAAGTTCCCGCTGCTCGCCGACGCCGCCCGCGCCTGCCGGCTGACGGCGCTGGGCCGCACCGAACTGCGCGATGTCGCCGGCGAGATCGAGTGGGCCAAGGTCACCCAGACGAGGCCGGAGGACTACGCGGCGGCGGTCGCCAAGGCGGGCCGCAGCCCTGGCGTAGACGTCGTGGACATCGCCCGCCTCTACGTCATGTACGAGGAGCTGAGGCGCGAGCGCAACCTTCTGGATTTCGAGGGCATGCTGGAGCTGACCGCGGGGCTGCTCCTCGAGTCGCCCGAGATGCGGCGCGAGGTCCACGGCCAGTACCGCTCGTTCGTCGTCGACGAGTACCAGGACGTCAACCCGCTGCAGAAGCTGCTGCTGGAGGCCTGGCTGGGCGACCGGCGCGAGCTGTGCGTGGTCGGCGACCCGAGCCAGACGATCTACTCCTTCACCGGCGCCACCCCCGATTACCTGCTCGGCTTCACCCGCGAGTACCCCGACGCCGCCGTCGTCCGCCTGGTCCGCGACTACCGGTCCACCCCCGAGGTCGTCGGCCTGGCCAACGAGGTGCTGAAGAACTCCCGGCAGAAGCTGGAGCTCATCGCCCAGCGCCCGTCCGGCCCCGCCCCGGCGCACGCCTCCTACGCCAACGAGCTGGACGAGGCCGAGGACGTCGCGCGGCGCGCGGCCCGCCTGATCGAGTCGGGGGTCCCGGCCCGCGAGATCGCGGTGCTGTTCCGGATCAACGCCCAGTCCGAGGTCTTCGAGCAGGCCTTCGCCGACGCGGGTGTGCCCTATGTGCTGCGCGGCGCGGAGCGGTTCTTCGAGCGCCCGGCCGTCCGCGAGGCGGTGGTGCGGCTGCGCGGCGCGGCCCGCTCGGGCGGCGACGCCGAACTCGACGGCCTGGGCCTGATCCACCAGGTGCGCGCGGTCCTCGCCGGATGCGGGTTCACCGAACGGCCACCGGAGGGCCGCGGCTCGGTCCGGGAGAAGTGGGAGTCCCTGGCCGCCCTCGCCCAGCTGGCCGAGGACATGGCCATGGCCGAGCCGGAGGCCGGGCTCGCCCGGTTCGTCGCCGAGTTGGAGGAGCGGGCCGCGGCCCAGCACGCGCCGCCGCTGGAGGGCGTGACCCTCGCCTCGCTGCACGCGGCCAAGGGCCTGGAGTGGGACGCGGTGTTCCTCGCTGGCCTGGCCGACGGCACCCTGCCGATCATCTATGCCGAGACCCCCGAGCAGATCGAGGAGGAGCGGCGGCTGCTGTACGTCGGGATCACCCGCGCCCGCGAGCATCTGACCCTGTCGTGGTCGGCGGCCCGCTCGCCCGGCCAGCGGGCGCACCGGCGCGCCAGCAGGTTCCTCGACGGCATCGCGCCCGGCTCCTCGACCCCGCTCCCGCCCCGGGTGGAGCGGGCCGCGCGGGCGCCCAAGGCGCGCGGGCCGCAGCCGTGCCGGGTGTGCGGCAGGTCGCTGCTGCGCGCGGTCGAGCGCAAGCTGGGCCGCTGCGAGAGCTGCCCCGCCGAGGTCGACGAGGCGCTGCTCGAGGCGCTCAAGGAGTGGCGCGCCGAGACCGCCAAGGTCCAGAAGGTGCCGCCGTACGTGGTGTTCACCGACGCCACCCTCCAGGCGATCGCCGAGCGGAAGCCGGGCAGCCGGGCCGAGCTGGCGGGGATCGGCGGGATCGGCGCGGTGAAGCTGGAGAAGTACGACACCGCGGTGCTCGCCCTGTGCCGCGGCGAGTCCCCAGGTGAGACGTACGTCGCGCCCCCCTGAGGGGTCGGCATGTCGCCGGGTTTGCCAGACTGGCGGGGTGAACACGGCTCTGCAGAACCTGCTGGACATCCTCGACCTCGAACAGATCGAGGACGACATCTTCCGCGGCAGAAGCCCCGAGGACCGCCAGCAGCGCGTGTTCGGGGGCCAGGTCGCGGGTCAGGCGCTGGTCGCCGCGACCCGCACGGTGCCGATCGCCCGGCACGTGCACTCGCTGCACGCCTACTTCATCCGCCCGGGCGACCCGCTCGTGCCGATCGTCTACACCGTCGACCGGGTGCGCGACGGCAGGTCCTTCTCCACCCGGCGGGTCGTCGCCGTGCAGCACGGCAAGGCGATCTTCACGCTGTCGGCGAGCTTCCAGGTGCCCGAGAACGGCCCGGACCACCACACGCCGATGCCGGCCGCGCCCGACCCCGAGACGCTGCCGACCGGCTTCGAGCGGTTCTCGAAGCTCTTCGGCGCCAAGATCGCCGAGCAGTTCATGGCGCACCGGCCGTTCGATCTGCGGCACGCGACCCCGCTGACGTGGGAGGCCAAGGGCAAGCCGGAACTGGCCACGCCCGAGTCCGTCGTCTGGCTCAAGGTCAACGACAAGCTCCCCGATGACCCGACCCTGCACGTCTGCCTCATGACGTACGCGTCCGACATGACGCTTCTGGACACCGTCCTGGTCAACCACGGACTGGCCTGGGGCGACAACCGGACGGTCGGGGCGAGCCTCGACCACGCGATGTGGTTCCACCGGCCGTTCCGCGCCGACGAATGGCTGCTGTACGTGCAGGAGACGCCCTCGGCGAGCGGAGCCCGGGGGTTCGCCCGCGGCCAGGTCTTCACCCAGACGGGCGACCTCGTCGTCTCGGTCGCGCAGGAGGGCCTGGTCCGCGTCAGCGACCTCTGAGGGGCTCGATTTTCTTTCGAGATAGTGAGAAACCCCAGCTCAAAAATAGGTTGAAGACTTCTCGAGTCTTCTCGTAGGCTCTTCGCAGCACTGGAACAGCCCCGCGCTCAGCGCGCGGCCCGGACCCTCTGAAGGAGGTGACAGCGTCATGTGGAACACGATCAAAATGCCCATCGGCAACCTGACCGTCAGCGCCCGGCCCGTGGTCGAACCGACCTTGGGCAACGGCATGCCCGTTGACGCCGCCGCCTTCCCGCAGATCGTCTGCGCCCCCGCCGTGAGGCATGGAGAGCAGTTCGGCTATGGATCGGCGCTTGATGGCGGCGAATCCCTGCTGACGCGTGTCCGACAGGACAAGTTCGGTGCAATGGCTCCGTATAGCTGGAGGCCACCGGTCTAGACGACCGAGTGTGAGCTTCTAGGCCGCGGATCCGAGCACCGGATCCGCGGCCTTTTTGTTTCCCGAAGCTCATTCCGCCAGGGAACGGCCGCCCGAGATACCCCGACGACAAAGACGTTGAGATCCAACGAGAGGACTGAGGGTGAACCTCATCCAGGGGCCCCAGCCGAGCTTCGCGGCCATCGAAGAGCTGCCCTGCCGCACCGACCCCGAGCTGTTCTTCGCCGAGGCGCCCGCCGACGTGGAGCTGGCCAAGGCGCTCTGCGTGGACTGCCCGGTCCGCAAGAGCTGCCTCGCCAGCGCCGTCGAGCGGCGCGAGCCGTGGGGCGTGTGGGGTGGCGAGCTGTTCGTCCGCGGCGAGATCGTCGCGCGCAAGCGGCCCCGGGGCCGTCCGCGCAAGAACCCCGCCCAGACCGAAGTGGCCGCCTGATGACCACCGGACCGACCGACCTCCGCGCCGCACGGCGCACCGAAGCGCGGGTGCCGGGCTTCCGCCCGGCCCCCGCCCCCAGTACGGGAGCCAAGACCATGAGCTTGATCGCTGAAGAGATCTACCACGACCGAATACGCCGGCTCGAAGACGAGGTGGCCGCGCTCCAGTGGGCCGCCCAGGTCCGCCGCAGCCGCCGCGAGGCGCTGCGCCAGGCCGCCGTCGACACCGGCCGCGCCACCCGCCAGGAGGCGAGGATCCGCATGAGCGGCCTCCGCAGGCTGATCGGCCGCTGAAAAGACAGTGAGGCACCCGCCAAAAGAGGTGGGTGCCTCACTGCTTTCCAGCCTTTCGCACCGCGCAAGTCGCACGCCGCAGGCCCCCCGGGGCCGAGGACCAGTGATCGGGCGCCCCTGGGCTGCCCGGTAGGCCCCCAAGGGCCGGAGGGGCAGTCCAGGGATCTTAAGCGCCCGATCACGCGACGCCGGAGGCGGCGCAATCAGACTCAGACACTGAAACCCTTGACCCAGCGGATGGCCTCGGCGCGGAAGGGGCCTTCGCATTCGAGTTGGCAGAGGACGCCGGTGCCGAGGCCGATGGTGCGGTGGACCAGGACGTAGTCGTTGGGGAGGTTGAGGTAGCGGACCACGTTGTCGGGGCGCAGGTCGGTGACCCGGGCGGCCTGGTCGCGCAGCCATTCGCGGCTGAACTGGAACGTCTCGGCCTTCATCGGCACCGCGAGCGGTTCGATGAACGCGGCGAGCGCCTCGCCGTCGACCTCGACGCCGTCGCGGATGATGCCCTCGGCGCGGCACGCTTCGACGATCTCCTCGGGCGAGCCGAGGGTGCCGATCCGCATGAGGGTGCCGATCTCCTCCTGGAGGCCGCCTTCCAGCCTGTCGACGGCGCCGAAGTCGATGACGCCGAGGCGGCCGTCGTCCATGAGCCGGAAGTTGCCGGGGTGGGGGTCGGCGTGCAGGTGGCCGCAGCGCGCGGGCGCGGAGAACAGGAACCTGGCGAACAGCAGCCCGGCCCTGTCCCGCTGCTCCTTGGTGCCCTTGGCGATGATCTGCGACAGCGGGGTGCCGTAGATCCATTCGGTGACCAGGACGGTGCCGGACTGGGCGATCACCTCGGGCACGAGGAAGTCGGGGTCACCGGAGTATGCCTTGGCGAACGCGGACTGGGAGGCGGCCTCGACGGTGTAGTCGAGTTCCTCGCGGACCCGGACCTTCAGCTCGTCGAGGATCGCCTTGATGTCGGCGCCGGGGAACAGGACCCCGATGAGCTTGCCGACCCGGGCGAGCTGGTTGAAGTCGCTGATCAGGGCCTTGCCCGCGCCCGGGTACTGGACCTTGACGGCGACCTCGCGCCCGTCCTTCCACACCGCCTTGTGGACCTGGCCGATGGAGGCGGCCGCGGCGGGTTTGTCGTCGAAGGACTGGAACTCGTCCCGCCAGTTCTCTCCGAGGTTCTCGGCGAGGACCCGGTGCACCGTGGTGACGGGCATGGGCGGCGCCGCCTCTTGGAGCTTGGTGAGGGTGGCGCGGTAGGGCCCGGCGATCTCCGGTGGCAGGGCCGCCTCGAAGATCGACAGCACCTGCCCGAACTTCATGGCCCCGCCCTTGAGCTCCCCGAGGACCTTGAAGAGCTGTTCGGCGGTGCGGGTCTGGATCTCGTTGGCGACGGCCTCGGCGGACCGTCCGATGGTCTTCTTGCCAAGGCCGAGAGCGGTGCGGCCGGCGAAGCCCAGGGGGAGGGCGGCCAGCTTGGCGGTTCGCGTCACGGCGCGCAGGGGTAGGTCGCTCACGGCCTCATTCTCCGCGATCCCGCCTCGTTCCCGCCACAACGTGACGGTGGAGACGTAAGTATGAGTTTACCTCTAGGGGCGGGGAGTGTTGTATATCACGTTTAGCCCATGCAGGTCAGTAGCTTGTGGAAAACCGTTGGTGTTAAGGGGCGTTTGTCAGGTTTTACCTGGGCAAACGTTGGTCCGGGCCTGTGGAAAACCGAAACTTTCGGCTACGGTTGCGCATGTGCCCCCCAACGTCGAGGTCCGCCGTAGCGCCCGACGCCGGAGAACAGTGTCGGCATACCGCGACGGCGACAAAACGATCGTGCTATTGCCCTCCCGCCTGACGAAGGCCGAGGAGGAATACGAGATCGCCCGCATCCTCCAGCGTCTGGAGGGCCGTGAGCGCAAATCCCGTCCCCCGTCCTGTGACGAGGAGTTGCTGGACCGTGCCAGGCGGTTGTCGGCCCGCTACCTGGACGGCGCGGCGCAGCCCGTCAGTGTCAGGTGGGCCGCCAACCAGCGCAGCCGCTGGGGCTCGTGCACGCCTGACGACGCCAGCATAAGGATCTCCACGATGCTGCGCGGCATGCCCGCCTGGGTCGTCGACTACGTGATCGTGCACGAGCTCGCCCACCTGCTCGAACCCACGCACAACGCCTATTTCTGGGGCCTGGTCAACCGCTATCCGAAGACGGAGCGGGCCAGGGGCTACCTGGAGGGTGTCGCCGCGGCCCCCCATCTGGAGGCCACGGGCTGATCCCCCTCAGCCGGCGACCGCGGCGCGCGCGACCAGCGAGCGCAGGGCGGCATCGGTGAGGTCGGGCAGCGCGTCGAGGTCGAACCAGCGCAGGTCGTCGGACTCCGCGCTGATCGCGTGCCGTGCCCCTTCGGGAGCGACGGCAAGGTACTGCACGTCCAGATGCCAGGAGCCTCCAGGATGGCACGGCACCGGATGACGGTCGAGCTGCACCGGCGTGGAGGAGAGCACGAGCCCGGGTATCCCCGACTCCTCGGTCGCCTCGCGCAGCGCCGCGGCGGCCAGCGTGGCGTCGCCGCTCTCGCAGTGGCCGCCCATCTGGAGCCACATCTTCAGCTTCGCGTGCAGGGTGAGCAGCACCTGCGACCTGTCCGCGCTCAGCACCAGGGTGCTCGCCGTCAGATGGCCGGGCCGACAGGCCCGCCACATGCCGTCCGGATACCGGGACAGGTGGCCGAGGAACTCCTCGCGCATCGCCTCCTGGGCGGGCTCGGGGGCCCGCCAGCCCGTCAGCACCCGGACGGCGTCGGTGTGCAGCACGCTCAACGCGGACCCGGCTCGTCGCCCTTGTCCTCGCCCTGGTCTCCGGTCCGGTCTCCGCCCTGATCCTCCGCGGGGGGCAGACCCTCCAGCTGGGACAGGTCGAACTCGTCGCCGGAGGAGTGCAGGAACGCGTCCGGATCCTCCAGATCGCCGGCGGTCGGCATGAGGTCGGGGTGGCTCCACAGGGCGTCCCGGCCGTCCACGCCCTTGAGCGAGGTGACCGACTGCCACAGCGACTCGGCCTCGCGGAGCCTGCGGGGGCGCAGTTCCAGGCCGACGAGCGCGGCGAAGGTGTGCTCGGCGGGGCCGCCGGTCGCACGGCGCCGGCGGATCGCCTCGGCGAGCCTGTCGGCGCTCGGCAGCCGGTTCGTCGCCGCGGCCGACACCGCGACGCCGACCCAGCCCTCGACCAGGGCGAGCAGGGTCTCCAACCGGGAGAGCGCGAGCTTCTGCTCGGGGGTCTCCTCCGGCGTGAGCTGGATCTCGCCGCCGCCCAGGGCCTCCTGGATCGCCTGCGGGTTGCTGAGGTCGAGCCCGGAGATCTTCTCCTCAAGGCCCGACAGATCCACGTTGATGCCGCGCGCGTAGTCGCCGACGGCGCTCAGCAGGGCGGGGCGCAGCCACGGCACATGCGCGAACAGCCGTTGGTGGGCGGCCTCGCGCAGCGCGAGGTACAGCCGCACTTCGTCGGCCGGGATCTCCAGGCCCTCGGCGAAGGCCGCGACGCCGGACGGCAGCAGCGCGCCGACGCCCTCGGGCGCGAGCGGGAGGCCGACGTCGGCGGACCCGATGATCTCCTTGGCGAGCGCGCCGAGCGCCTGCCCGGCCTGGCCCGCGACCATCGCGCCGGCCATCTGGCGGACCATGCCGATCAGCGGCCCGGCCATCGCCGCCATCTCCGGCGGAATGTTCTCGGGGCCGCCCATCGCGCCGCCCATCGCCTCGGTCATCCGCTCGGCGATCGGGTCGACCAGCTTCTCCCACACGGGGAGGGTCTCCTCCAGCCATTCGGACCTGCTCCACGCCTTGGGAGAGCGGATCCCGGCAGGGAGGGTCGTGCCCTCGTCCAGCCACAGGTCGGCGAGGCGCAGCGCGTCCTCGACCTGGCGGCGCTCGGCGTCGACGACGGACGGGTCGCCCGCCTCCACCACGAGGTGGCGCGCGATGTTGCGCACCATCTCCCAGTTCACCGGGCCGGAGCCGCCGGAGCCCATGCCGCTGAGCATGTCGGCGAACTGGCGGAGCATGTCGGCGAACTGCGACATGTCACCGCCGCCACCGGGCATACCGGGCATGCCGAAACCCATACCGAACGGGTCGTTGGGCTTGTCGTCTCCGTCCTCGTCGCCGGGTCGGTTGAAGCCGAAAGGAGTGTCGCCCATCAGAATCGCCTTAGGCTGCGGGGAAAGGCCATAACCTCAAAGGTAGTCGCTTTCCGGAGCGAGCCGTGGCCGCATAGGGGGGCGTTCGCCATGAGCACAGGGGACCGACGGACAGTCGCAGTCACGGGCGCGGCGTCCGGAATCGGACAGGCCCTGACCGAGCGCCTGGCGGCGTCCGGCAGGTTCGAGCGGGTGATCGCCCTCGACGGCAGGCGCGGTGACGTGCCCGGAGCGGTCTGGCGCGTCGTCGACATCCGGGACCCCGCGCTCGCCCGGCGCCTCTCCGACGTGGACGTCCTGGTGCACGTCGACGTCGACCGCTCGCCCGAGACCGATCCGAAGGAACGCCGTACCTACAACGTCCGAGGCGCCCAGACGGTGATCGCCTGCGCGGCGGGTGCGGGCGTCAAGGACGCGATCCTGCTCAGCTCCGCCGCCGTGTACGGGGCCTCCGAGGACAATCCGCTGCCCCTGCCGGAAAGCGCCCCGCTGAGGGCGGAGCCCGACACCTCCGTCGCGGGCGACTTCCTGGAGATCGAGGAACTCGCGGCGAGCCGACTGCACCCGGGCCTCCGGATCTCCGTCGTGCGGCCTGCCTCACTGGCCGGGCCCGGCGTGGACACCGTCGTCACCCGGCACTTCGAGGCACCCAGGCTGCTCCGGGCCAAGGGCGTCGAGCCGCGCTGGCAGTTCTGCCACGTCGACGATCTCGTCTCGGCGCTGGAGCTCGCGGCGCTCGGCGAGGTGTCCGGAGCCATCGCCGTCGGGTGCGAGGGCTCGCTCACCGGCGAGGAGGTCGAGAAGATCACCGGGAAGTCCGGGTTCGAGCTGCCCGCCTCGCTCACCTTCGGCACCGCGCAGCGGCTGCACCGCCTCGGCCTCACCCCCGCGCCCGCCACCGACCTGCACTACGTCGTCTATCCATGGGTGGTCGACTGCGCCAAGCTGCGCGCGTCCGGCTGGAAGCCCGAGCACGACAACGAGGCGGCGCTGCGGGCCATGCTCGCGGAATCCGCGGGGCGCCACGCGGTCGTCGGGCGCCGGGTCGGCGGCAAGGAGGCGACCATGGCGACGGCGGCGGGCGCGACCGTCGCGGTGATCGGCGCCGCGGCCGCGGTCCGCCGCGCCCGCAAGCGCCGAAGGATCTAGCGGTATTTTCTCCTCGTGAGCATCATCCGACTGCTGGACATCCGCGAGACGCCTCTGTCCGTCGACGAGGTCGTCGCCGCGGTGCAGGACGCCGCGGCGGGCGGCACCGCGTTCTTCGCGGGCACGGTCCGCGACAACGACCACGCCCAGGACGGCACCGAGAGAAAGGCCGTCACCGCGCTCTCCTACAGTGCGCACCCCTCGGCGCTGGACCGGCTGCGCGAGGTGATGGAGAAGGTCGCCGCCGACATCCCCGTGGTCGCGCTCGCCGCCGTCCACCGGGTGGGCGATCTGGCGATCGGCGATCACGCGGTGGTCGTCGCGGCCGCCGCGGCGCACCGCGGCGAGGCCTTCGAGGCGTGCCGCCGCCTGATCGACGACCTGAAGCACGAGGTGCCGATCTGGAAGCACCAGCACTTCACCGACGGCACGTCGGAGTGGGTCGGCGCCTGCTGAGGCCCGACGGATGAGCCGACCATCGATCGTCTGAGCGACGGGATCCACTTTCGGGATTTCGATCGCTTGTTCTAGTCGCGGTGTGTAGTGTGATGGACATGTCGCGCATGGTGACGTTCTCGCTCACGCTCACCCCCACGGCCGCTCAGGATGACTTGTTGCGGACGGCCGGGGGAGCCGCTCGTTCCGCCTACAACCGGGTTCTCGCTCTGGTGAAGGACCAGCTCGCCGCGCGCGAGGTCGATCTCGAGGTGGTGGTGCCATGGTCGCGATTCGATTTGATCAACGCGGTGAACGCTTGGAAGCGCGAGGCCTTGGACTTGGGAGGCCACACCTGGCATCTGGGGATCCCGGCGGTCCTGTTCGAGGAGGCCGTCACGGATCTGGCGGCCGCTCTGGCGGCGTTCTCAGCTTCCCGGTCGGGTGCCCGGTCGGGGCCGCGAATGCGATTCCCGGTCTTCAAGAAGAAGAACCGCACGCCGTACAGCTTTCGGATCCGCAACAAGAACGACGCCATCAAGGTCGGTGCCACGGACAGGCCGCGGGCGGTGCGGCTGCCGAAGCTCGGGCTGATCGGAGTGAAGGAGGACACCCGCCGACTGCGGCGGCTCCTGCGCCCCGGCCCAGACGGCACTCCCCGCACCCGCATCTGCTCGGTGACCGTCCGATGGCGGCGCAACAGGTGGGCGATCGCCATCACCGTGGCGGCTCCCGACCTGCACGCCTCCCGTCACCACCCGCCACGCGACGCAGGAGCTCGGGGCCGCGGGTGGGTGGGCGTCGACCTCGGGCTGAACGATCTGGTCGTTGCGGCCACCGACCAGGGAGAGGAGGTCCTCCGCGTTCCAGCGGCCCGTACTTTCCAGCGCCGCCAGGAGGGGCTCGCGAGGAGGCAGCGCCGCCTGACCCGAAAAGAGCCCGGGTCTAAGCGCCATGGGCGGGCGGTTGCGGGGGTGCGGGAGTTCCAGGCCAAGACCGCCGCGATCCGCGGACACCTGCTGCACCGGGTGTCCAACCTGCTGGTCAACAACCACGACCAGCTCGTTCTGGAACATCTGAACATCCGCGGCATGATGGGCAATCGCAGGCTCGCCAAGGCTCTCACCGACGCCTCCTTCGCCGCCCTGGCCCAGATGATCGGCTACAAGGCCGACTGGAGACATGGAACCGTGGTGCACGCCGAGCGGTGGTTCCCCTCGTCGAAGACCTGCTCGGCCTGCGGACACCGCGCCACGGAACTCCCCCTCTCCCGGCGGGTCTACCAGTGCGACCGGTGCGGGTTGCAGAGAGATCGGGACCTGAACGCCGCGATCAATCTCGCCCGACAGGGACCCCGTCTCCTCGTCCCTCCAAGGCCCTGAACAGGGCTCCGGACCTGCTGGCAGCGGGCCGGGTCACCAACGCGCGACCCAGATCCCTGGAAACCGTCCACCTCATAGAGGCGGTGGTCGCCCGGGGGTCGTCAACGGCGCGAACCCCCTCCATCGTCTGGACTGGACGGTGTGCGGGGGACCTCCGAGGAGGGGGCGGTGCGCAAACGAAGGTTGGCGCACAGGCTGTGAGGTGGTCGTAGGCTTGCGCGCATGGTCTCCAACGTCGTGCAGTCGCTCCGCGGGCAGCTCCCGCACCGGCGGGCGCTGACCCTCTCCGTCGTCGCCGTGGTGGTGCTGCTCCTGGCCCTGGTCGGCGCGGTCCTGCCGGTGCCGTACGTCTCGCTCCAGCCGGGCCCGACGTTGAACACCCTCGGGGTGAACCCGGAGACCAAGAAGCCGCTCATCGAGATCGTCGACGCCCAGACCTATCCCGACGACGGCCACCTGAACTTCACGACCGTCGCCTACACCGGCGACCCCGACAACCCGCCGACCCTGTACCGGGCGCTGCGCGACTGGATCGACCCGAAGCGCGCCGTCGTCCCGATGGACACGATCTTTCCGCCCGGGGAGACGGCGGAGCAGGTCGAGGAGGCCAACACCGTCCTCATGGCCGACTCCCAGGAGACGGCCGTCGCCGCCGCGCTCACCCAGATGGGCAAGCCGCTCGGCAGCGAGACCTACGTGGGCAAGGTCCAGGCGGGCCTGCCCGCCGAGGGCGTCCTCAAGGCCGGCGACAAGATCATCTCGGTGGACGGGACCAAGGTGACCAAGGCGACCGAGGTCACCGACAAGCTGGCGCACTACAAGGTCGGCGACAAGGTGACCCTGACGATCGTGCGCGACGGCAAGGAGAGCAAGTCCGAGCTGACGATGGGGGAGACCACCGCCGACGGCCAGAAGCGCGCGGTGATCGGGGTCCAGCTCGTCGACAAGTTCGTCCTGCCCATCGACGTGAAGATGAACGTCGGAGAGATCGGCGGGCCGAGCGCGGGCCTGATGTTCTCCCTCGCGATCTACGACATGCTCACCCCCGGCAGTCTCACCGGCGGCAAGTTCATCGCCGGCACCGGGACGATCACCGCGGACGGCGAGGTCGGCGCGATCGGCGGCATCCAGCAGAAGATGATCGCGGCCCGCGACGCGGGGGCCACCGACTTCCTCGTCCCGCAGGGCAACTGCGCCGAAGCCAAGTCCGCCGCTCCCGACGGCCTGCGCCTGATCAAGGCCGACACGATGGACAGCGCGGTGAAGAGCCTCAAGGCGCTGCAGGACGGGAAGGGCCAGCTCCCCGCCTGCTGACGCACCTTCTTCGGCACAGCACAAGCACACGACCCGGCCCGGGTGATCCCGGCCGGGCCGTCAGACCTCGTCGGGCAGGAGGGTCTGCGCGAGCGCGTCGGTGACGTCCGGGACGAGGTCCTCGGCCGACAGGAGCTCCTCCTCGTGGCTGCGGATCCGCAGGACCGCGTGCCGTGCCCCGTCGCGCAGCGCGCCCGCGACGATTCGCAGCTCCTCGTGGCGCGGATGGCGCATCGCCCACTCGACGGCGTCGCCGTCCGCGGGGATCTCCTCCTCGACCTCCGGTGGCAGCGTCACCCGGACCATCGCCAGCGCGACCCCGGCGACGTTCGGCGGCCACACGATCCCGGGCAGCAGCGCGCCGATGTCGCCGTCCTCCAGATCGCCCTGGTCGACGGCGGTGAGCGCGTCGTCCGGGGAGAGGCCGAGCTGCTCGGCCAGTTCCGGTTGCGCGCGCAGCAGCTCACCTGTCTCCACGAGCGCGAACAGCCGCGGCGGGCCGTCCCATCCGGTCTGCGCCTCGATGCTCCGCACGGTCTCTTCGAGAGGGGTCATGCGGCCATTCTTCCGTTGCCGAGCCGATGCCTGGATCGGGAACCGCGCGGGATGTCGGTAAGTTGCTCATAGTGCTGGCTGGAACTTGAGGAATCGGAGGGAAGCGGTGAGCTTCCGAACCCCACGCCCGGGCGGGCGGCGTGTCCCCGAAGGGAGACCGCGGCTGCTCGCGCCGGTGTTGATCACGCTGGCCGTAATCGTCGCCCTCTTCTTCATCGTGACGGGCTTCTGGACCGACCTGCTCTGGTACCGCTCGCTCGGCGACGGCTTCTCCGGTGTCTTCACGACCCAGCTGCGCACCCGTGTGCTGCTGTTCGTGCTCGGCGGGCTGCTCATGGCCGCGGCGGTGGGCGCCAACATGGTGATCGCCTACCGGCTGCGGCCCGCCTACCGGCCCGTGTCGGTCGAGCAGCAGGGCCTTGAGCGCTACCGCGCGGCGGTCGATCCGCACCGCAAGGCGGTCTTCTTCTCCCTGCTCGGCGCGATCGGCCTGTTCACCGGCCTGTCGGCGGCCGGCCAGGTGGGCACGTGGCTCGCCTTCATGAACCGGACGAGCTTCGGTGAGAAGGACGCGCAGTTCGGCATGGACGTGTCGTTCTTCGTGTTCACGTACCCGTTCCTGCGGCTGATCATGGGCTTCCTGTTCGTCATGGTCGTCCTGTCGGTCCTGGCCGCGGTGGCCGTCCACTACCTGTACGGCGGGCTGCGCCTTCAGGGCCCGGGAGACAAGGCGTCGCCTTCGGCGCGCGCGCACCTGTCCGTCCTGGTCGGCCTGTTCGTCCTGCTGAAGGCCATCGCCTACTGGCTGGACCGCTGGGGCCTCGCCTACTCCGAGCGCGGCAAGGTGACGGGCCCGGGGTACACCGACGTCACCGCCGTCCTCCCGGCCAAGACGATCCTCGCGGCGATCGCGCTCATCTGCGCGATCCTGTTCTTCGTCAACATCTGGCGCAAGGGCATGATGCTGCCGGGCGTCGGCTTCGGCCTGCTGGTCCTGTCGGCGGTCCTCGTCGGCGGCGTCTACCCGCTGATCATCCAGCAGTTCCAGGTCAAGCCGAACGAGCTGGCCAAGGAGCGCCTCTACATCGACCGCAACATCAAGGCGACGCGGGAGGCGTTCGGCGTCGCCGGCGTGCAGGAGCAGAACTACGCGCCCACCAAACAGCCCGACGCAGAAGAGGTCGAGAAGTACTCCGAGACGATCCCGAACGTCCGGCTGCTCGACCCGACCCTGCTGTCGCCGACGTTCCGCCAGAACCAGCAGCTCCAGGGCTACTACACCTTCTCCGACCCGCTCGACATCGACCGCTACCCCGACGCCGACGGCAAGACGCAGGACACCCTCATCGCCGTCCGCGAGCTGACGGGCCCGCCCGGCAGCCAGTCCGGCTGGGTCAACGAGCACCTGACCTACACGCACGGCTACGGGTTCGTGGCGGCCCCCGGCAACACCGTCGACCCGCAGAGCAAGGGCCCGGTCTACACGGCTTCGGACATGCCGCAGTCCTGCGAGGTGAAGACGAAGGCGAACGAGTGCCAGTTCGCCATCGACAAGCCCCAGGTCTACTTCGGTGAGCAGTCCCCGGACTACTCGATCGTCGGCGTCCAGGAGGAACTCGACTACCCGAACGGCCCCCGCACCACCTACGACGGCACCGGCGGCGTCCGCATGGACTCCTTCTTCAACCGGGTGTCGTACGCGCTGAAGTTCCGGGACCGCAACATCCTGCTGTCCGGGGACATCAAGGAGCAGTCGCGCATCCTGTACGACAGGAACCCCCGCGAGCGCGTCCAGAAGGCCGCCCCCTGGCTGACGGTCGACGGCAACGCCTACCCGGTGGTCGCCGACGGCCGGATCGTGTGGGTCGTCGACGGCTACACGACCTCCAACGGCTACCCGTACTCCGAGCGGATCAACCTGCAGGACACCACGCGGGACTCCAACACCGAGCGGCAGGCCGTCGGCCGGCAGCCCGGCTCGGAGATCAACTACATCCGCAACTCGGTGAAGGCCACGGTCGACGCCTACGACGGCACCGTCACGCTGTACGCGTGGGACGAGGACGACCCGATCCTCAAGACCTGGCAGAAGGCGTTCCCCGGCACCGTCAAGAGCAAGGCCGAGTTGGAGAAGACCCTCGGCGGCGAGGTGTTCTCGCACGTCCGCTACCCCGAGGACATGTTCAAGGTGCAGCGCAGCGTCCTGCGCAGCTACCACGTGACGGACCCGTCGTCGTTCTACGACGGCCAGGACAGCTGGGAGATCCCCGTCGACCCGACGGAGGCCAGCATCACCGAGCCGCCGTTCTACCTGACGCTCCAGATGCCGTCGCGCGAGGACGAGGCAGAGCCGGAACAGCCCGGATTCTCCCTCACGTCCACTTACGTCTCTAGGAACGGGACGAACCTGTCGGGCTTCCTTGCCGCGAACAGCGATCCGAGCTCGGCGAACTTCGGCGAACTGCGCCTGCTCCAAGTGCCACGCGAGGTGTCGATCCTCGGCCCGGGGCAGATGCAGAACACCTTCAAGGGCAACGACCAGGTCGCGCCCGTCCTGAACCGTCCGGCCGGAAGCACGACGCAGGTGGTCTACGGCAACCTGCTCACACTCCCGTTCGGCGGCGGGTTCATGTACGTCCAGCCGGTGTACCAGCAGTCCGCGACCGGCGCGAAGTACCCCGTGCTCGGCTGGGTCCTGGTCAGCTTCGGCGACAAGATCGGCTTCGCGACCACCTTCGAGGACGCGCTCCAACAGGTGCTGCAACCGGGCACCGACGTCCCCAAGAGCGACGACACGACCGACCGGCCGGAGACCGCGCCGGGCACGTCGCCGTCGCTCCAGCAGGCGATCGACGCGGTCAAGCAGGCGTTCCAGGACTCTCAGGACGCGCTCAAGAGCGGCGACCTGAAGAAGTACGCCGACGCCCAGGACAAACTCAGCCAGGCCATCAACAACCTGGTCGAAGTCCAGAAAAAGGCCGAAACCACCGAGCCGAACGCCACCGAACCCACCACCACCCCCAGCCCATCACCCACCAACTGATTTGCGTAACCCTGCTCCACCCCATAGTCTTTGAACACAACGACGCGGGGTGGAGCAGCTCGGTAGCTCGCTGGGCTCATAACCCAGAGGTCGCAGGTTCAAATCCTGTCCCCGCTACCAAAGGTCCGAGGGTCGGTGTGCTCGCAGCTTCGCTGCTTCGCGCGCCGGCCCTTTGGTCTTTCTGGGGGGCGACCCCCAGACCCCCGATGTGGGGGGGCTCCGCCCCCCCACGCCCCCCGTCCACCTCAGGGAAAAAACTCCCTTTTGTTTAGGTAAACGGGTTTGGTGGTATCCGACCCTTTCGGGAAGTTCCCGCACCAAGTCGCCAACCGCCAAGTCGCGAATGTGCCGACGTGCCGGAGCGTCCGTTACGCAGGTCGTCTTTGCCGCGCTTTTGAGAAGCTTCGCCCCGTGATCGGCCGCAGTCGTTCGGGAGCCCAGCGCACCGGTCTCCTCGCTGCGCTTTTGAGAAGCTCCGCCCCGTGATCGGCGGCAGTCGCGTGTGCAGGCCGGCCCCGCTGCCGCCCTCGCTGCGCCTTCAGGAAGCCCGGCCCCGCGATCAGCGACGGTCGTGCGTGAAGTTCAGCCCCTCGCCGCCTTCGCCGCGCCTTTGAGAAGCCCGGCCCCGTGATCAGCCTCAGGGTTCGCGCTGGGGTGGGTGTCTGTCTTGGGGAAAGCGGGAAGCCCGCTGCGGGGCAGCGGGCTTCGGTGGGGGTCAGGAGGAGAGGGTGGCGGATTCTTCGGCTTCGACCTGGGCGTTCCAGGTGGACTTGGAGGACTGCCAGCCGTCTTCGTCGGCGCCCAGGCGCCAGTAGCCGGAGATGGAGAGCTGGGAGAGGGGGAGGTCGCGGGTGACGCGGAGGTTGCGGCGGAGGGCCTTCACGAGGCCGGCTTCGCCGTGGACGAAGGCCTGGACGTCTCGGCTCGGGAAGTCGAGGGCCTCGACGGCGGCGGTGAGCTTCTCGCCGACGGGGGTGTCGCCCCGGTGCAGCCAGGTGACGGTGAGGCCGGGGCGTGACGGAAGGGGCACTTCCTCCTCGGCGGACTCGACTTCCAGGAAGGCGATGGCGGTGGCGCCCTCGGGGAGTTGCTCAAGGGAGGCGGCGATGGCCGGCACGGCGCTCTCATCGCCCGCGAAAAGGTGCCATCCGGCGTCGGCCGACGGGCGGTAGGCCCCGCCCGGCCCGGCCAGCCACAGCTCGTCTCCGGGCTCTGCGGAGGCGGCCCACGGTCCGGCGATGCCCGAGTCGCCGTGCACGACGAAGTCGAGGGTCAGTTCGGCGGACTCCGCGTCCCAGGCGCGGACCGTGTAGGTGCGCGTGATCGGCCACTCGGCGCGTGGCAGCGTCTCCCGGATCACCGAGGGATCGAAGGGCACCGGGGAATCGGCGCGCGGGAACTGGAGTTTCACGTAGTGATCAGTGAAGGCCCCGGCCTGGAAGCGCTGCTTCAGGTCGTCTCCGCCCACGACCACGCGGACCATGTGCGGGGTGAGCTGCTCCTTGCGGAGCACAACGGTGCGGTAGGGCTTCGTGCCGCGGCGGTCGGCCATGGCGACTCCTTCGATATGTCAGCGATGTGCTAGCGATATATCGAAGATATCCGCGCTGTCAAGTGGCGCGGGCACCGGCGAGGTGCCCGCGCCGTCGCGTCAGGCGGGGTCGAGGATGAAAACGGGGATCTTCCGGTCCGTCTTCGTCTGGTACTCGGCGTAGGCGGGCCAGGCCTCGACCGCCCGCTGCCACCACTGGTCCCGCTCCAGGCCCTCGGCCAGGCGGGCGCGGTACTCGCGCGGCTCCGGCCCGTCCTGGAGCAGCACGTCGGGTTCGGCGACGATGTTGTGGTACCAGACGGGGTGCTTCGGCGCCCCGCCCATGGAGGCCACGACGGCGTAGCTCTTCCCGTCGGTGACGCGCATGAGCGGCGTCTTGCGGATCTTGCCGGTCTTGGCGCCCCGGGTCGTCAGGATGATGACGGGCTTGCCGGCCAGTGTGTTGCCCTCCGCGCCGCCCGTCCGCTCGTACACCTCCACCTGCTCTGCGGCCTGGGTGAACGGGCTCGGCGCGTACTCGCCTTCCAGAGGCATGATGCTCCCCTCAATCGTTGTCTTGATCGCGTACCACGCTCTCATGCGATGTGTGCTGTGTCCCCTTCGGGGTCGAATCACGTTTGACAGATCTCGAAACGGTTACGAAGAAGGTATGGGTACTATTTTGTGGCTCATTGCAGTGGTTCTGGTGATTTACGGGATCTACGTGCTGATTGCTCAGCGGAACATCTTGCTGGGCATCGTGCTCATCGTCCTGGGGCTGCTCGTCGGCCCTGGCGGCGTGAGCATCTTCAACCCGTAACAAGCACCTCCCCCCGATCCGGCCCGCCGCCTGAGGGGCGGTGGCCGGCACAGCACAACGCGCCCTGAAACGGGTGCGAGCAGTAGGTCCCTCCTTGGCCGTCCCGGCCCGCAGTCGGGCTCGGCGATGGCCAAGGAGAGGACGAATCGGCGCTCTTCACCGTCTCCGCTTCCCGGGCACCCGGGGCCATATGTCCGCTGGAGCCGAGGTGTTCGGGTTCCGTCCAGAGATTCCGGGCGAACCCTCCGAACCTTCCGGCCGCGGGCGGCGTCTCATCGGGTGTTGGGGAGGGGTGAGCGCTGGGGAGCGCTTCTCTGGCACAGATGGGCGGATCAGGACAAAGGCGTCCTGATCCGCCCATCAGCCGTTCAGGGCAGCAGTTCGGCCACGCGGTGGGCGGCGGCGCGCAGTGGTTCGGGCAGCGCGTCGAGGCGGTGGTCGAGGTCGTCGCGGAAATGGTGGCGCGGGACGTCCGGCGCGGTGCGGGCCTCCGGCATCCAGGCCGAATGGATCATGAACGGCACGGTGCGGCCCGGCGGCGGGGCGAGAACGGCGACGGGCCCGCGCGCGACGTCGGCGGCGTCGAACAGCTCGAGGCGGAACCGGTCGTCGTTGTGGACCAGGACGAGCAGGTAGCCGTCGTGGCCGCCCGGCGAAGCCCCGGCATAACGGGAGCGACCTCCCGCACCGGGCGAACGCGGGACGAACGAGGGCGAGGTCGGGTAGTCGTCCAGGGCGAACGTCCACTCGTGCAGCGCCTTCAACGACTCCCGGTCGTGCGTGACGAGGATCGACGGGGTCTCCGCCTCGGGGAACGCGCTCCGGTCGATCCTGTCGCCGTAGTTGGCCAGCGCCCTCTGGTTGATCGCCTCCGGATGGAACCCCAGGTAGATCAGGTGGTGGACGGTCGGCGCCAGCTGGCCCTCGAACGACCAGTCGATCGCCGAGAGTTCCGCCTGCCAATAGCGCGCGGGGTCCTGGGCGCGTGCCCGCTCGGTGATCCGGCCGCTCGAAGGGTCGAAGCGCAGCAGCGCGGTGACGGTCGGGCTCATCCCGTGGCAGTACATGCCGCGCAGCGCCGGGTCGATCGGGCGGCCGTAGGCGTCGACGTCGTCTTCGCGCAGGTACATCCCGATGTCCACCCCCGGGGAGTGCTCCATGAGGATCTCGACGCCGTCGGAGTCGTCGTAGCGCGCGTAGAAGTGGTTGACCTCCGGGGCGAGGCGGAACTCCTTGCACGGGACGCTCGGGCGGCCCGCGACGAGATCGTCCTTGCGGATCAGCAGGACCGGCCCGTCCGGGTTGTTGGCCACCGTCCGGTCCGCCCCGAAGATTTCCTGGACGTCGACCTTGTACGCGGTGTCCGCGAGGATCAGCCAGTCCCGCGTCTGGGTGATCGTGTGCGTGGACTGCGGCAGCGACGCGCTCTCCACGAGCCACCGTTCGACGCGCGGCCCCACCCCGTCGTACCGGATGACGGAGACCGCCCCGGAGATCACGTCCCGGCTGACCGACCACAGGCAGCCCCGCTCGGGGTCGACGACGGGATGCGCGGTCGTGGACACGAGCGGCAGGACCGGCTGGTCGAGGGTCGGCGCCCAGTCGTCGCGGTGCCCGACCTCGCCGACGAACGCCAGCGTCACCGGGTCGACCTCGACGGGACGGCCCGCGTCCCAGGTCACGAACAGCCGGTCGCCCCACGGGAGCGGCGCGGTGTTGGCCGCGTTGACCATCCCGAACGGCGAACTCGTCCCGACCGGCCCGTTCACGAACAGATCGGGGCAGGCCCGGCGGAGCAGCACCGAAGGGGTCTCCACGAGGCGGGGCCGCCAGGGGAAGACGCCGTTCTCGTCGGGCCGCAGCGGGAGGCGCACGAGGATGCCGTCGCCGAAGAACGCGTGGATCGGGTGGGTGCGCTGGTCGGAGGTGCTGACGACGAAGTGCCCGCCCACGTCGGAAGGCCAGGCGCCGGACACGACGGTCAGGTCGAGGTCTTCGGGGTCGTCCTTGGCGAGGATGGAGCGGGGGATCGGCATGCCCGTCAGACAACTCCGTATCGGACTGTCCGTCAATGACCTTCGATGGCGGGATTCGTCCCCTGATCGTCCGGGAGTGTGCGGGTTCGGACTCAGCCGAGGAAGCCGCGCAGCAGTGAGGCCGTCCCGTCGAGGTGCTCGGCCATCGCGCGGTGCGCGCCCGCCGGGTCGCGGGCGAGGATCGCCGCGACGATAGCGGCGTGCTGGACGGCGGCGTGCGCGATGTTCGGGCGCAGCACCGGGATCGCGTTGAGCAGGTCGGTCACCCGCAGGCGGGCCTCGGCGCAGGCCGCGGCGAGCAGCGGCGATCCGGTCAGCTCCGCGATCGTCAGATGGAACCGCACGTCGAGCCGCCGGTAGTCGGAGGGCGCCGCCTCGTTGACGGCGTGCAAGGCGGCGACGAGCCTTTCGGTGTCCTCGGAGGCGAGGCCCGTCGCGGCCAGATGGGTGGCCGCGCCCGTCTCGACGGCCATCCGGAACACCAGCGCGTCCCGCAGCTCGGCGGTCCTTCCTGCCGCGACCCGGGCGAGGTCGCCCGCCTCGGGCGCGCGCGGCCGGTACAGGACGAACGTGCCGCCGGTCCTGCCGCGCCGCGACTCCACATAGCCCTCTTCGGTGAGCACCCGGATCGCCTCGCGCAGCGTCACGCGGCTGATGCCGAGGCTGCGGGCCAGCTCCCGCTCGGGCGGCAGCCGCTCGCCGTGGTCGACGAGCCGCAGCTTGATCACCCGCAGGAGCCGCTCGACGGTCTCCTCGAACGCGTTCCCGGCCCGGACGGGCCCCAGGACGGCGGCCAGGGCGCGCGCTTCGGCGTCGATGGCACGGCCTCCAGCCTCAGAAGGGGCAAATCTGGACGTCCCACGTTACTTCCCGGTTTCAGGCCTTGACGGACGCACCCCGCCGATCATTAATGGTCTGGCATCAGACCCTTTCAGGGAGCGGTCCCCCCAGCCGCGGAGGTCGTCCATGAGTAAGACGCCCCTGTCCGATGACGAGAAGAGGCTGCACGAACTGGGCTACGCCCAGGAACTCAGCCGGTCCATGTCCGGATTCTCCAACTTCGCCGTCTCCTTCACCATCATCTCCGTCCTCACCGGCTGCCTGACGTCGTACACGATCGGCCTCAAAGGCGGCGGCCCCGTCGTCATCACCTGGGGCTGGCTGTTCGTCGGCGGCATGACCCTGCTCGTCGCGCTCGCGATGGCCGAGGTCTGCTCCAGCTACCCGACCGCGGGCGGCCTCTACTACTGGTCGGCCAAGCTCGCCAAGCGCAACAAGGCCGCGTGGAGCTGGTTCACCGGCTGGTTCAACTTCATCGGGCAGGTGGCCGTCACTGCGGGCATCACCTACGGGTCGGCAGGGTTCCTCAACGCGCTGCTGGACCTCCAGTTCGGGTTCGAGGTCTCGCTCGGCCACACCTTCCTGCTGTTCGGGATCCTGCTGCTCATCCACGCGACCGTCAACCAGTTCGGCGTGACGCTCGTCGCGCTGCTGAACAACGTGAGCGTCTGGTGGCACGTGGCGGGTGTCGCGATCGTCGTCGCGGTGCTGGTGTTCAAGCCGGCCGAGCACCAGTCGTTCTCGTTCGTCTTCACCGAGTTCTCCAACGAGACCGGCTGGCAGTACGGCGCGTACGCGGCCCTCATCGGCCTGCTGCTCTCGCAGTACACCCTCACCGGCTACGACGCCTCGGCCCACATGACCGAGGAGACCGTCGACGCCGCCCGCTCCGGCCCTAAGGGCATCGTCAACTCGGTGCTCGTCTCGGTCGTCGCGGGCTGGATTCTGCTCCTGGGCGTCACCTTCGCCATCCAGGACTACGCTGACGCCGTCGCGGGCGGACCCACCGCGATCTTCCTGGAGGCGACCGGCGAGGGGATCGGCAAGTTCCTCATCCTCGTCTGCTTCGGGGCCCAGTTCTTCTGCGGCATGGCCTCGGTGACGGCGAACTCCCGCATGGTCTACGCGTTCTCCCGGGACGGGGCGCTGCCCTTCTCGTCCTTCTGGCACAAGATCAACCACCGGACGCGGACACCGACCAACGCCATCTGGCTCGCCGCCGGAGGCGCGTTCGTGCTCACCCTTCCGGCGCTGTGGAACCTCACCGCCTACTTCGCGGTGACGTCCATCGCCGTCATCGGGCTCTACATCGCCTACGTCATCCCGACGTTCCTGCGGCTGCGCCAGGGCGACGCCTTCGAGGCGGGTCCCTGGACACTCGGGAAGTGGAGCCGGCCCGTGGGTACGGTCGCCGTCGTCTGGGTAGCCTTCATCGCGATTCTGTTCATGCTGCCGCCCGCCAGCCCGATCACCGTCGACACCTTCAACTACGCGCCCCTGGCGTTCGCCGTCGTCCTCGGCGGGGCGGCGCTGTGGTGGTTCGTGTCGGCGCGCAAGTGGTTCACCGGGCCGAAGGTGCAGGGCACCGCCGAAGAGCTCGCCGCGATCGAAGAGGATCTGAGGTCGGTTTGACACTGGAAGAGCTGCGCGTCGCCGCCGACACCGGGCGGGTCGACACCGTCGTCATCGCGTTCACCGACATGCAGGGCCGTCTGCAAGGCAAGCGGCTGTCAGCGCGCTACTTCCTGGAGGAAGTGGCAGGGCACGGCTCGGAGGGCTGCAACTACCTCCTGGCCGTGGACGTCGAGATGAACACCGTCGACGGGTACGCCATGTCGTCGTGGGAGCGCGGTTACGGCGACTTCGTACTGAAGCCCGACCTATCGACCCTGCGCATCGTGCCGTGGCACGAGGGCACTGCCCTCGTGCGGGCCGACCTGTGCTGGGAGGACGGAAGCGAAGTCGTCGCCTCGCCCCGCCAGATCCTGCGCCGCCAGCTCGACAGGCTGGCGGCGCGGGGCTGGCGGGCCTTCGTCGGCACCGAGCTGGAGTTCATCGTCTACGCCGACACCTACGAGTCCGCGTGGCAGCGCGGATACCGCGACCTCACCCCGGCGAGCCGGTACAACGTGGACTACTCGCTGCTGGGCGGGGCCGCCGTGGAGCCCCTGCTGCGCCGCATCCGCAACGAGATGACGGGCGCGGGCATGTACGTCGAGTCCGCCAAGGGCGAGTGCAACCTCGGCCAGCACGAGATCGCCTTCCGGTACGCCGAGGCGCTGGAGACCTGCGACAACCACACCCTTTACAAGACCGGCGCGAAGGAGATCGCCGCCCAGGAGGGGATGTCCCTGACGTTCATGGCCAAACCGAACGACCGTGAGGGCAACTCCTGCCACATCCACATCTCCTTGCGCGACGAGTACGACATCCCGATCATGGCCGGGGACGGGCCGCACGGACTGTCGGAGATAGGGGAGAGGTTCATCGCCGGACAACTCGCCTGCCTTAGAGACCTCACCCTCCTGTACGCGCCGAACATCAACTCCTACAAGCGCTTCCAACCCGGTTCCTTCGCGCCGACCGCCGTCAAGTGGGGGCTCGACAATCGGACGTGCGCGCTCCGCCTCGTCGGGGCGGGGCCGTCGCTGCGGGTGGAGAACCGGGTGCCGGGCGGTGACGTGAACCCCTACCTCGCCGTCGCCGCCCTCATCGCGGCAGGCCTGCACGGCATCGACGAGGAACTGGACTTGGAAGAGCCCTTCCAGGGGAACGCCTATGCCAGTGACGCCCCGACCGTCGTCCGGACGCTCCGGGACGCCGCCGCGGACTGGACCGCCAGCCCGCTCACCACCGGGATGTTCGGCCGCGAGGTCGTCGAGCACTACGCGAACTACGCGCGCGTGGAACTCGACGCCTACGACCGGGCCATCACCGACTGGGAACTGTTCAGGGGCTTCGAAAGGCTGTAGATGCAGGTGCTCAACCCGGCGACCGAACAGGTCGTCGCCACAGTCCCCGCCGCCTCGACCGAGGACGTCGACCAGGCCGTCGCACGGGCCCGCGCGGCGTTCCCGGCGTGGCGCGCGGTGGCGCCCGGCGACCGCGCGCGGCTGCTGCGCGCGTTCGCCGAGAAGATCGACCTCCACGCCGAGGAACTCGCCCTCCTGGAGGTCCGCCAGGCGGGCCACCCGATCGGGCAAGCGCGCTGGGAAGCGGGGAACCTACGGGACACGCTCTTCTACTATTCGGCGGCGCCAGAAAGGCTGACGGGGCTTCAGATCCCCGTCCCGGGAGGCGTGGACCTCACCTTCAAGGAGCCGCTCGGGGTCGTCGGGGTGATCGTCCCGTGGAACTTCCCCATGCCGATCCTCGGCTGGGGCGTCGCGCCGGCGCTCGCGGCGGGCAACACCGTCATCGTCAAACCCGCCGAATGGACGCCGCTCACCGCCCTGCGGATCGCGGAACTCGCCCAGGACGCCGGACTTCCCGAAGGGGTGCTCCAGGTCGTCCCGGGGGAGGGGCCCGTCGCCGGGCGGCGGCTCGCCGACCACCCCGACGTGCGCAAGATCGTCTTCACGGGATCGACGCGGGTCGGCAAGGAGCTGATGGCGGCCTGCGCCCCCGACGTCAAACGGCTCACGCTGGAACTCGGCGGCAAAAGCGCCAACATCGTCTACGCCGACGCCGACCTTGAGCGCGCGGCGGCGACCGCGCCTTACGCGGTCTTCGAGAACGCCGGACAGGACTGCTGCGCCCGCTCCCGCATCCTCGTGCAGCGCGACGTCTACGACAGGTTCATGGAACTGCTCGAAGCCGCCGTCGCGGGCGTCGTCGTCGGAGATCCGGAACAGGAGAAGACCGAGGTCGGGCCGCTCATCAGCGCTGCCCACCTGGAGAGAGTCCGCTCGTACGTGCCCGCGGACGCGCCCGTCGCCTTCCGCGGGAACGTGCCAGAAGGGCCCGGATACTGGTTCGCGCCGACCGTCCTCACGCCCCCCGACGTCCAGGGCTTCCCCGCCTGGCACGAGGAGGTGTTCGGGCCCGTCGTCACCGTCGCGCCGTTCACCGACGAAGCCGACGCGATCGCCATCGCCAACGACACCGCCTACGGGCTGTCCGGCTCCATCTGGACCCGCGACGTCGGCAGGGCCCTGCGCACCGCACGCGCCATCGAAGCGGGGAACCTGTCGGTGAACTCCCACTCGTCGGTCCGCTACTGGACGCCGTTCGGCGGGTACAAGCAGTCCGGACTCGGCAGGGAACTCGGCCCCGACGCCCTCGACGCCTTCACCGAGACCAAGAACGTCTTCCTCTCCACCGAGTACTGAGCCACCCGCACCATTCGAGGAGCACCCGTTCACATGCAGCGTCTCGCAGACCGCGTCGCCGTCATCACCGGCGCCGCCTCAGGCATCGGCCTCGCCACCGCCCGCCGCTTCGCCGCCGAAGGCGCCCGCGTCGTCGTCGCCGACCTCGACGAGGCGGGCGGCAAGAACGCCGCCGCCGAAGTCGACGGACTCTTCGTGCGGACCGACGTCACCAGCGAAGACGACGTCCGCGACCTCTTCCAGACAGCCCGGGACACCTACGGACGTCTCGACATCGCCTTCAACAACGCGGGAATCTCCCCGCCCGACGACGACTCCATCCTCGACACGGGCATCGACGCGTGGCGGCGCGTCCAGGAAGTCAACCTGACGAGCGTGTACCTGTGCTGCAAGTACGCGATCCCGCACATGCAGGCGGGCGGCAAGGGCTCGATCATCAACACCGCGTCGTTCGTCGCCCGCATGGGCGCCGCGACCAGCCAGATCTCCTACACGGCCTCCAAAGGCGGCGTCCTGGCCATGTCCCGCGAACTCGGCGTCCAGTTCGCCCGCGAAGGCATCCGCGTCAACGCCCTCAGCCCCGGCCCCGTCAACACCCCGCTCCTGCAGGAACTCTTCGCCAAGGACCCCGAACGGGCCGCCCGCCGGCTCGTCCACATCCCCGTCGGCCGCTTCGCCGAACCCGAAGAGATCGCCGCGGCCGCCGCCTTCCTCGCCTCCGACGACTCCAGCTTCATCACCGCCGCCGAATTCCTCGTCGACGGCGGCATCTCCGGCGCCTACGTCACCCCGCTGTAACCCCCCGCTCCAAACCAGTTTGCGCAAGTCACGCCCACCCCATAGTCTTAAAACACAACGACGCGGGGTGGAGCAGCTCGGTAGCTCGCTGGGCTCATAACCCAGAGGTCGCAGGTTCAAATCCTGTCCCCGCTACCAAAGGTCCGAGGGTCGGTGTGCTCGCAGCTTCGCTGCTTCGCGCACCGGCCCTTTGGTCTTTCTGGGGGCGACCCCCAGACCCCCGATGTGGTGGGCTCCGCCCCCCACGCCCCCGTCCACCTCAGGGAAAATCCCCCTGGGTTTTGATACTCGGGTTTTGTGAGCGGCGGCACCTTTTCGAGAGCCTAAGCCGCCCGGGCGGCCGCCTGTCTTCGGTGCGCTGTGAAAGGCCCGGCTCATGATCGGCGGCACCTTTCAGGGCCTTGAGCCGCCCACCTGTTCGCTTCGCCGCGCTTGGAAGAAGCCGCGCCCCGTGGCCGCCGGCACTTCCTCAGGTGTCCAAGCCGTCCGCCCGCCTTCGCCGCGCTTTTGAAAGCCCGGCCCCGTGATCAGGTGGGAGGGCCGGGCATTGGGGCTCTAGGCGATGAGGCGGTCCACGAAGGGGCGGACTCGGGCGAAGCGGTGCGGGGGGACGGCCTGGTCGCGTTCGTGGTGGGCGGTGATGAGAGCGTTGAGGAACTTCGCGACGTGCGCGACCTCAACGGCGGCCTCATCGACCTGGCCGAGGTTCCGGGCGGCGATCCACTGGGACACTTCCGCCCAGGACCAAAGGCTGCCCCTGCGCCGCTCGATGACGGGGGCCGGGAAACCTCCGCCGCCGCGCACACCCGACACCCAGTGCGAGACCGCGCCGAGGGTGACCTTCGCCTGCTCGGCGATGTTCTCGGCGGTCACGAGATCCTCGGAGACCCCGAGGGCGCGCAGCCCCGCCGCCTCCACCTGCTCGATCGCCGACACGACCGCGATGACGGCGTCTTCGGCCTCCCGGGAGAAGTCGATTTCGCCGCCCCGCTCGTCCCCCGACAGAGTCCCGTCGACGCCGTCACCCTTCAGCATCTCCTCGTAGAGACGGTCCGCGACGTCGCAGATGTCCTCGGAGAACCCCGCGACTCGCACCGTGAACCAGTACGTGGCCATCTGCTTCATGCCTCACCCTCGGTGATCGTCGGACAGCGCGAAATCTTCTTGAGCACCCTCTGACGCTCATGCTCAGGAACGCGCGGTGTCCCGTAGATGGGGATCGGGGCGCAGCAGCCCCCGTCGCAGAGGACCTTCGCGTAGCAGTGTGCGCGAGGTCCGCACATGACGACCGTGCATCCCAGGCTCCGCAGTTCGACGAGTAGTTTCTCGATCTCTTTTGCAACCACGCCGTCAAGCTAACGATACACAGCAGCGGGTGTGTGTGCAATGCGGAGTTGATCAGTAACGGTATGAAGCGATTCCGGCCTATGGGATGCTACTGGGGCTACCGGGGTTAAGGCTGGTTATATCGCTACTTGTACGTGGGGCGGGTGGAGAAGGCGGTGCCGGCGGGGGTGGGGGTGCCGTTGGGGTAGAAGAGGCCGGTGCCGGACTGGGTGGTGGGCATGGCGAACCAGGCGTAGCGCTTGATGTACTTCTCTTTGGCGAGCATCTTGGTGGCGGCCTTGAGGAAGGCGGCCTGCTGCTTGAGGGTCGGGTAGCGCGGGGTGCCCTGGGTGAAGTCGGTGAGGGCGAACTCGGTCAGCCAGATGGGCTTGTCGTAGCGCTTGTGGACGGCGCGGAGATAGTCGCGGAGCTGGGTGGCGGCGGGCTGGGCGCGGAAGTCGGCGCCGTACCAGTGCAGGGTGACGAAGTGGACGGGCATGCCGCGGGACTTCGCGCCCTTCATGAACTGGTCGAGCCAGCCGCCGGGAGTGGCGCCGCCCGTCGCGACGGCAGGGCTGCCGAGCTTCTTGCCGGTCGAGACCAGCCGCGGCCACAGGTCGAGGGCCTGCGCGACGGGCATGTTGGCCTGGGCGCCGAGGTCCGGCTCGTTGAAGCCGAGCAGGTACTTGCTCTTGGCCTTCTTGGCCTTGGCGACGTCGCCGATCGTGTCCGCCCGGTGGATCATCGGGACGAATTCGACACCCGCGGGGGCCTTCACCCCGGCCCGGTCGGCGCCCCACGTGTAGAACCAGCAGGCCTTCGACTTCTTCATCGACTTCGACGAGTTCGCGACCGCCCACGTCGCGACGCCCTTGAAGCAGGACTTCCCGGCCTTCGCGTCCTGCGACGGGGTGGCCGCCGCCGACTTCGCGACGGGCACCGGCACCTCGATGCCGAGGCCGGCCGCCATGGTCGGGTCGGCCGCCGCGGGAGCCGCCGCCTGCTTGGGCTGCTGCACCGGCACCGACTCCCGGCCCGCGGGGACGGACGGGGCCGCCTCGGCTGCGACGTCGGCCTCGGGGGCCTGGGAATCGAAGTAGGCGTATCCGGCGAGCCCGACCAGTGACGCGGTGCACAGACCGACGGCCACTGCCTCGAAAGCCCGGCGGTTCCTCGGGGGGGTCACGGCACGCACTCTCTCACGGATCAGGGTGATCCGTCTGCTCTCCTGTCAATCCCGAACCAAGAGACCAATCCGCCCAAGACGCACACGGCCGCCGCGACGAGCATCGCCGTCGGATACCCCTCGGAGAGGGACGTGTCGGCGCCGGAGACGAGCGGGAGGACGGCCACCGCGAGCAGCCCCCCGATCCGGGAGACCGCGTTGTTCGTCCCGGAGGCGACCCCCGCGTACGCGGGCTCCACGGACCCCATGACGGTCGCCGTCAGCGGCGCGACGGTCACGGACATGCCGAGCGCGAACACCAGCATCCCCGGCAGGACCCCCGCGACGAACGACGTCCCGGGCCGCGCGAAGGTCAGCAGCGCCATTCCCGCCCCGGCGATGATGGGCCCGGCCGTCAGGAGAGGGCGCGGGCCCGTCTTCTGGGAGAGCGCCCCCATCTGTCCGGAGAGCAGGAGCATCACCGCGGTGAGCGGCAGCGTGGCCAGGCCCGCGCGGAGGGCCGAGTACCCCATCGTCTCCTGGAGTTGCAGGGTCAGCATGAACAGCCCACCCGACAGGGCCGCGTACATGGCGAGGGTCGTCAGATTGACGCTCACGAACACACGGGACCGCAGCAGCCTTGGCGGCAGGAGCGGGTCGGGATGCCGGCGCTCGATGAGCGCGAACGCGGCGAGGGCGGCCACTCCGCAGATCCCGGCCACGATGGTGAGGGGATGCCAGCCCCGTCCGGGCCCTTCGATGAGCGCGTAGATCGAGCCGCCCAACCCGACGGTGACCGCGATCGCCCCCGGATAGTCCAGGCGCCGGTCGAGGGTGACGGTCTCGGGCACCTTCAGGACCGTCACGGCGAACGCCACGGCCGCGATCGGCACATTGACGAAGAAGACGAACCGCCACGAGGCGGCGTCGACGAGCCAGCCTCCGACGAACGGGCCGAGCGCGGTGGAGACCCCCGCGAGCCCTGCCCAGCGGCCGATCGCGCGGCCCTTGTCGTCAGGGTGGAAGGTCGCCTCGATGATGGCGAGGCTGCCCGGCACCATCAGCGCGCCGCCGACGCCCTGGAACATCCGGGCGACGACCAGGGAGGGCGCGTCCCAGGCGAGACCGCACACGCAGGACGCGACGGTGAAGGCGACGAGCCCGATCGCGAAGACCTTCCGATGCCCGTACCTGTCGCCCAGGGCTCCGCCGAGCAGGAGGAGCGAGCCCAGCGTCAGGAGGTAGCCGTCGAGCACCCATTGGAGGGTGGTCAGGCCGCCGCCCAGCTCACGGCCGATCGACGGCAGCGCGACGTTGACCACCGTGCCGTCGAGGAAGGCGACACCGCTGCCCAGCACGGTGGCGAGGATGATGGACCGCCCGGTGGCCGAGTCGAGTCGCACGCCGTTCACGCGTGTAGGTTACCGAGCGGGAACTCCGGAGGAAGGACGGCCAAGTGCGGGTGTCGGTTCCGGCGGCGATCGGCGTCGCCGCCCTCCTCACGCTCTCGATCGACGTGGCGGTCATCGCGGGGGAGTGGAACCAGGCGCAGTACGTCGACCTCGAGGTCTCCGACGAGGTCGCGCACGTCCCGGAACAGGCCGAGACCATCACGGTCGCCCCGCTGAAGAAGCGGTACACCCCTCACCTGCTGATCGCCGGAACCGAGCCGCTGCCGGCGGACTCCGCGGCGAAGGTGCTGAAGGTGAAGGGCGTCAAGGTCGCCGAGGTCGTCGACGGGGCGCGCACCCAGGTGGCGGGCAAGCAGGTCGGGCTGCTCGGCGTCGACCCTTCGTCGTTCCGCAACCTCGCGCCCAAGGAGTCGGCGAAGCTCGACGGCCTGTGGCGCAACGTGGCGGGCGGCGACGTCGTCATCTCCTTCACCGGTCCGGAGCTCGGCACGGTCGTCAAGGCGGGGGCGACGGGACTGGGGGCCAGCGCCCGGATCGGCGGGGTCGCGCCCATCGGGGTGCCGGGCGTGCAGGCGATCGTCTCGCGGGACCAGGCGAAGCGGCTCGGCCTCGCGACGGGCAACGCCATGGTCGTGAGCGCGCCCACGACCGATCTGAAGAAGCTCGGCAAGAAGCTGAAGACCGTGCTGCCGAAGGGCGTGAAGGTCACCGTCCTGCCGCGCCAGGTGGCCGGCTCGGTCCAGGTCGCCGGCACCGCGCGCTCCCCGCTCACCGGGACGGCCGGCTGCACGCCGCACATGCAGGCGGTCCGCAACGAGCTGGACGCCATGTTCGGCCCGTTCCCGGTGATCGGCTGCATGCGGCCGGGCGACCCGCAGGACCACGGCCAGGGCCAGGCCACCGACTACATGCTCAGTTCCGGCGGCCGCATGCCGACGAACGCATGGATGGCCGTCGGCGACCGCACCGCCAACTACGCGATCTCCAACTGGCAGCGCCTCGGCGTCAAGTACGTCATCTGGCGCCAGCACATCTGGAACCCCAGCGTCTGCAAGTGCTGGCGTCTCATGGGCGATCGCGGCTCCATCACCCAGAACCACTTCGACCACGTGCACATAAGCGTGCAGTAGGGGAAGTGGTTTTACCGCGGGTTTGTCCCGGGGTTTCCCTTGGTGGGAAGGGGTGGGGCATGACTGTTCCGCCGATCTCGCCGGGGCCGGTGCCGGAGCCCGAGCCGACGCCGCTGCCGCCGCCGATGCCGGTGCGGCCGCCGCGGCCGCCCGGGCCGCCGATCCCGACGCC
Source organism: Actinocorallia aurea (assembly GCF_054783995.1). Taxonomy (NCBI): domain Bacteria; kingdom Bacillati; phylum Actinomycetota; class Actinomycetes; order Streptosporangiales; family Thermomonosporaceae; genus Actinocorallia; species Actinocorallia aurea. The sequence continues at coordinate 494,255 of NZ_BAAGPQ010000002.1, read as the reverse complement.
ACCGCCTGCGCCGCAGCCCGTGCCGCCGACGCCGGAGCCCGAGCCGACGCCAGAACCCGCGTGAGGGCGGGGTTTTCGCGCTGGTCACCGGGTTTCTGTCGGTGCCGCCTTCTAGGGTCGGGGCATGGAGACGATGTCGGCGGGCCAGGCGCGGAGGATCGCCCTGCGCGCGCAGGGGCTGATGGGGGCGCCCGATCGGCGGGCCGGGGTGCCCGGCGTGCTGCGGTCGCTGGGGGCGGTGCAGCTCGACACGATCTCGGTGCTCGCGCGCTCGCACGAGCTGATCCCGTACGCGAGGCTCGGTCCGGTGGGCCGGGCCCAGGTCGAGGCGGCCTACTGGGACGGGTCGGCGTTCGAGTACTGGTCGCACGCCGCCTGCGTGATCCCGATGGAGCTGTGGCCGCTGTTCTCCTTCCGGCGCCGCGCGTTCGTCGCGCGCGGCCACCGCTGGCACAAGATCGACGATCTGGACGGCGCGGCGCGCAGGCTGCTGGCGAGGCTGCAGGGCGAGGGTCCGATGACGTCGGGCGACTTCGGCGGCGCGAAGAACGGCGGCCCCTGGTGGGACTGGTCGGAGTCGAAGGTCGCGGTCGAGTGGCTGCTGGACATCGGCGAGGTGGCCTGCGTGGAGCGGCGGGGCTGGCGGCGCGTCTACGACCTGGCTTCCCGGGTCGTCCCGGCGGAGCTGCGGGAGGCCGAGCCGGACGACGCGACGTGCTTGACGGAGCTGGTGCGCCTGGCCGGCCGGGCGATGGGCGTGGCCACCGTCAAGGACCTCGCCGACTACCACAGGCTGCGCGCCGCCGAGGTGCGCGGCGTGCTGGAGGCCTCGGGCCTCGTCCCGGTCCGGGTGGAGGGCTGGAAGGACCTCGCCTACGCGGATCCCGCCGCGCTGGCGGCGGAGCCGCGCGGCAGGCACCGCACCACGCTGCTGTCCCCGTTCGACTCCCTGGTGTGGGACAGGCCGCGCACCGAGCGGATCTTCGGCTTCGCGCACCGCTTGGAGGCCTACACCCCGAAGAAGGACAGGGTGCACGGCTACTTCGCGATGCCGCTGCTGACGGGCGGCGAACTCGTGGGCAGGGTGGATCCCGCGAGGGAGGGCGGGACCCTCGTGGCCAAGCGGATCTCACTGGAGCACCCACGCCACGCCGAGCCCGCCATGCGCGCCCTCACCGAGGCCGCGGCGTGGGTCGGCTGCGACGCGGTCCGGGTCGAACAGGTGGTGCCGCAGGAGTACCGGCCGTTGCTGAACAGGTTGTCAAAAGCGGACGAAGCAACCCCTGTCGATCTACCTCACCGGTGAGTAACATCCGGAGCCATCGCATCGTTACCCTACGGTCCGGTAAGTACGCGGGAGCTCCCGCGGATATGCCCTGCAACCACTGCGTTCCTTGCATCGGAAGGACCCTTCGATGAGCTCGTGGCTCCGGAACTGGCTGGACCAGCCGCACCCCGATCGCGGTGTCTACCTGGCGACCGAGGAGGGCGGATGGGACTACCGCGCCTACCCGGAGATCGCCTCGTCCGCGAAGCGGATCGCCGCGGCGCTGGAGGCCGAGGGCGTCGGGACGGGCGACGTCGTGTGCGCCATCATCCCAACGGACTACACGCTCATCTCCACCTATTTCGGGGTCTGGGCGTCCGGCGCGGTCATGTGCCTCATCACGCCGCCGCTGTTCCAGACCGGCGAGGAGTACGTCGACCACGTCGCGGCGATCCTGCGCCAGGCCAAGCCGAAGCTCACCATCGCCTCCGCCGACCTCGCGCCGCTGACGAAGCAGTGCATGGAACGTGCCGGGATCGACGGCGAGCCGTGGCGGCCGCGCGAGGCCGACACCGAGGCCGAGTTGAAGCCCGCCTCGGAGCTGGCGCTGCTGCAGTTCACCTCCGGGTCCAGCGGCGAGCCGCGCGGCGTGCGCGTCACCTGGGAGAACCTGGAGGCCAACACCGACCTCATCGCCCGGTTCGCCGAGTTCGAGGACGGCGACGAGGTCAACTCCTGGCTTCCGCTCTACCACGACATGGGCCTCATCGGCGCGTTCCTCACCCCGGTCACCCGGCAGGGGACGCTGCACCTGATGCGCCCCGACCAGTGGATCCGCGATCCGAAGCGCTGGCTTGAGCGGTTCAGCCGGGCCCAGTTCGCCGGCTGCCCGCCGTTCGCCTTCACCTACATGGCCCGGCGTCTGAAGAAGGACCAGCTCGAAGGGCTCGACCTCTCCGGCTGGAAGAGCGTGATCGTCGGGGCCGAGCCCGTCGACCCTTCCGGCCTCGCGGCGTTCGCCGAGCTGCTGAAGGACACCGGCTTCAGGCCGACGGTCTTCCGCCCCGCCTACGGCATGGCCGAGACCACCCTGTGCGTCACCATGTTCGACGGCAGCGCCTCCCCGCTGGCGATCCGCCCCGACCCCGACTCGCTGAACTTCGGCGAGGAGGTCAGGATCGACGCCGAGCACCGGATCGGCGCGGAGGCCGTCGAGTACGTGTCGGGCTGGATGGTCGGCTGCGGCGCGCCGGACCCGGCGCTGCCCGTCCGGATCTGCGACGAGCAGGGCACGCCGCTGCCCGAGGGGCACCTCGGCGAGATCGTCGCGGGCGGCGCGTCGGCGTGCGACGGCTACTACGCGGGAGCCGAAGGCAAGTCGACCCGCTTCATCGACGGCGAGGTCTGGACGGGCGACGCGGGCTTCGTCTACAAGGGCCAGCTGTTCGTGCTCGGCCGCATGGGCGACAGCCTCAAGGTGCGCGGACGCTCGGTCTACGTGGAGGACCTGGAGGCCAAGCTCGCGGAGCTGACCGGCCTGCACAAGGGCCGGATCACCGTGGTGGCCGTGCCGGGCGTCGGCAGCCGCGGCGTCGCCCTGTTCGTCGAGGCCGACGAGGGAGACTGGACGGCCGCGGCCCGCCGGTTCCTCTCCCGCCGCCTCGACGACGCCGAGCTGACCATCGTCACCGGTCCGCGCGGCCTGATCGAGCGCACCTCCTCGGGCAAGCCCCGCCGGCGCTACATGTACGAGCGCCTCCAGGCGGGCACTCTGGACGGCATCCGCGTCCTGGCCTGATCGCGCGTGAGCGGGGGCGTCCGGCGGAGAACAGCCGGGCGCCCCTTCTTCGTGCGGCCTACAGTGGGCAAGAGGGCCTCTGCCGGTACTTGACCGGACGTACGCTGTAAGTCGAGACTTACCTCGTACGGCGTACGTCGGCAGGAGGGTAAGAAAGACCATGGCCTTGCTCGCACCCGCTCCGGAGGGCACGGATCTCAAGCCCGTTCCGGGAGAGCCGGGGCTGCCCTACCTCGGATTCATCCTCCAGCAGATGCGCGACCCCATCGGGTTCGCCAGGGACCGCCGGGCCAAGTTCGGCGACGTCTCCTGGAACAACTTCCTCGGCCGCCGCGTCGTGACCCTCCAGGGCCCCGACGCCGCCCGCGAGATCCTGGCCAACAAGGACAAGGCCTTCGCCAACGGTCCGGCCTGGGGCTTCTTCATCGGCCCGTTCTTCGAGCGCGGGATCATGCTGCTCGACTTCGAGGAGCACCTGCACCACCGCAGGATCATGCAGCAGGCCTTCACCCGGGACAGGCTCGTCACCTACCTCGACATGATGGCCCCCGAGGTCGCGCGCGGCATCGAGGGCTGGCGGCCCGGACCGTTCGAGGTCCTGCCGAGCATGAAGAAGCTGACGCTCGACCTGGCCCTCGAGGTCTTCGTCGGCCTCCAGCTCGACCCCGCCGAGCGCGACGAGGTGAACACCGCGTTCGTCGACTCGGTCCGGGCCGGCCTGTCGATCGTCCGCTTCCCCGTGCCCGGGCTGCGCTGGAGCCGCGGCCTCAAGGCGCGCAAGAAGCTGGAAGGCTTCTTTTACAAGAACATCGCCGCCAAGCGCGCCGAAGGCGGCGACGACCTCTTCGCGGCCCTCTGCCAGGCCGAGACCGACGACGGCCACCGCTTCACCGACACCGACGTCGTCAACCACATGATCTTCGCGCTGATGGCCGCGCACGACACCACGACCATCACCATGACGTCGATGGCCTACTACCTGGCCAAGCACCCCGAGTGGCAGGAGCGCTGCCGGGCGCAGTCGCGCGCCCTGGGCAAGGACCGGCTGGAGTTCGGCGACCTCGACGCGCTCACCGACCTCGACCTGGTGATGAAGGAGGCGCTGCGGCTCTGCTCCCCGGTGCCCGGCCTGCCCCGCGTCGCCGTCAAGGACACCTCGGTCCTCGGGTTCCACATCCCGAAGGGGACGATGGTGAACCTCGCGACCTTCACCAACCACTACATCGAGGACTACTGGCCCGACGCGGAGAAGTTCGACCCCGAGCGGTTCGCGCCCGAGCGCCGCGAGGACAAGGTGCACCAGTACGCCTGGTACCCGTTCGGCGGCGGCGTGCACAAGTGCATCGGGCTGCACTTCGCCGGGATGCAGGTCAAGTCCATCCTCCACCAGGTGCTGCTCGGATACTCCTGGACCGTGCCGGACGGCTACACGTGGCCGCTCGACATGACGACCCTCCCCGTCCCCAAGGACGGTCTCCCCGTGAATCTGGAGCGTGTGCAGTGATCGTCGCCATCACCGGGGCCGCGCGCGGCATCGGACTCGCCACCGCCAAGGCGTTCAAGGCCAAGGGCGCCACCGTCGTCATCGGCGACATCGACGAGGAGGCGGTCGCCAAGGCCGCCGAGGAGAACGGCCTGAAGGGGGTGCGCCTGGACGTCACCGACCGGGCGTCCTTCGAGGCGTTCCTCGCCGAGGCCGGGGACTACGACGTCCTGGTGAACAACGCGGGCATCATGCCGATCGGCTCGATCCTCGACGAGTCCGACGCCGACGCCCGCCGCTGCATCGACATCAACGTGCACGGCGTCATGCTCGGCACGAAGCTGGCGCTGAAGAAGTTCGTCGCCCAGGGCCGCGGCCACGTGATCAACGTCGGTTCCATCGCGGGCATCCTCCCGACGCCGGGCCTCGCCCTGTACAACGGCAGCAAGGGCGCCGTCGTCATGTTCACCGAGGCGGCCCGCCAGGAGGTCGCCAGGCACGGCGTGCACGTCAGCGCGGTGCTGCCGACCTTCACCAACACCGATCTGATCGCGGGGACGCGCAGCCCGAAGGGGCAGAAGAACGCCGAGCCGGAGGACATCGCGGCGGCCGTGCTGAAGATCGTCGCCAAGCCGCGGCCGCGGGTCACCGTGCCGGCGAAGTTCGGGGCCCAGCTCAAGCTGGCGAGCCTGCTGCCGCAGGGCGTCCAGGACAAGCTGAACGCCAGGCTCGGGCTCGACAGCATCTTCCTGGACTTCGACGAGTCGGCCCGCAAGGGCTACGACGCGCGAATCCGGTCCTGACCCGGTTCCGCCTGTTCAGTCCCGTCTGCGTTCCGGGTCCTGTTCTGTGCGTGATGGTTCCCGCGGAGCAGGCCCGGAATCGGACAGGTCGCTTTGATCCATCAGGATCGTTACCACAGCTTAATTTTCGGCAGGACCGGCTGGTGATCACCGGTGCGGCGGAGGCGGTTTCCCGCGCTGACGTCTGTTCTGTGGGCTCTGTGGTATCGGTGTGCAGGCCGGTGTTAACGAATTGTTCCCGAAGTCAAGATCGTCCCAGTCGGTAACACGCCTTTCATACCGATATCGAAGCCTGCTCGGGTAGGGATTCGTCCTAAACTCGCAACGTGAGTGAAGATCGGCCGGTTTTCGTGGACGGCAGCGGCAGACGGCGGCGCCTGCTGCGCGTCGGGGGCATCGTCCTGAGCGTCCTGGTGTGCGGCTACGTCGCCGTTCTCGCGGTGAGCGTCGCCGTGGGATCCGACGTGCCCATCACGACCTGGGTGCTCCCCGACGAACCGAGCGAGAGCCCGACGGGCAAGGCTCCGAAGCAGGTCTCGCCGAGCCAGGACGCGCGCAAGGCGCAGCCGGACGGCGGGCGGCAGAACCCCGCGCCCGTGCAGCCCGCCGGCACGCACCCCGCCGACGAACCGTCCGCGACCTCCGACGACGAGGAGGAGCCGAGCACGCCGGTCAGCCCGCGGCCCGCCGCCACCGAGTCGGACGACCCGACCGCGGAGCCGGAGCCCGAAGCCGAGCCGACCGTCGAGCCGGAGCCGGCGCCCGAACCGGAGGAGACCACCGACCCGGTGGAAGAAGTCCCGGCGGGCGGCTGACGGATGAAGCAACGCGATCCCCGAGCCCACTGGTTCCTGATCGGGCTCGGCTCCCTCCTCCTCGCCGTCCTCCTGCTCCTCGACGGGTTCGTGCAGGGCGTCGTCGGCGAGACCAAGAACGTCGAGACCGCGGGCGGCGGCCTCGACGGCCCGGCCCAGCTCACCGAGGCCGGCGCGGTCGTCGACACGGGCCAGGGCGCGGTCCAGTCCGCCCGGATGCCCGACAAGACCATCGCCCTGACGTTCGACGACGGCCCCGACCCGAAGTGGACTCCGCAGATCCTCGACGTCCTCGCCGAGTACGACGCCAAGGCGAGCTTCTTCATGATCGGCGGCCATGTCGCCCGGTATCCGGAGTTGGCCCGCCGGGTCCTGGACGAGGGCCACGAGATCGGCAACCACACCTACTCGCACGTCGACCTCGCCACGTCCCCCGAATGGCGGATCAAGCTAGAGCTGAGCCTCACCCAGCGCGCGCTGGCCGGCACCATCGGGGTGAAGACGCGGCTCATGCGCATGCCCTACTCGGGCAGCACGGCCGGCGCGACCGAAGGGCAGTGGCGGGCCACCCGGATCGCCGGTGAACAGGGCTACATCGTCGTCTACACCGACCGCGACACCAAGGACTGGGAACGCCCCGGAGTGCCGTTCATGGTGGCGGAGGCGCTGGAGAACACCGACTCCGGCGAAGGCGCCATCATCATGCTGCACGACTCCGGCGGCGACCGGTCGCAGACCGTGCAGGCGCTGAGGGAGTTCATCCCGCTCCTCCAGGCCAAGGGCTACCGCTTCACCACCCTCGCCGAGGCGCTGGAGCTGCCCCGCGCGGAGGTGACCGCGTCAGTGCGCAGCCAGCTCGCGGGCAAGCTCATCGTCAACAGCCAGCGTGTGGCGCACTTCTCCGTCGACGTCCTCGGCATCCTGTTCCTCGTCGGCGGCGCGCTCGGCCTGATCCGCATCGTCTTCCTCATGGTCGTCGCCGTCCGGCACGCCAGAGCCACCCGGCGCGGCCGGAAAGTGCCCGGCATAGACGACGATCCGCCTTCGCTCACCGTCATCGTCCCGGCCTACAACGAAGAGGTCGGGATCGCCGCGACGATCGCCTCGCTGCGCGACACCGACTTCAGCGGCGACCTGCGCATCATCGTCGTGGACGACGGGTCCACCGACCGGACCGCCGAGATCGTCCGCGGGCTCGCCCAACCCGGCCTGACGCTCATCACCAAGGCCAACGGCGGCAAGCCGTCCGCGCTCAACGCGGGCATCGCGCACGCCACCAGCGAGATCCTCGTCATGGTCGACGGCGACACCGTCTTCCAGCGCGACACCCTGCGCAAGATCGTCCGCCCGTTCCGCGACCCGCGCGTCGGCGCGGTCAGCGGCAACGCCAAGGTCGCCAACCGGCGCGGCATCCTCGGCCGCTGGCAGCACATCGAATACGTCATCGGCTTCAACCTCGACCGCCGCATGTTCGACGTGTTCGACTGCATGCCGACCGTCCCCGGAGCCATCGGCGCGTTCCGCACCGCCGCGCTCCACCAGGTCGGCGGCGTCAGCGAGGAGACCCTCGCCGAGGACACCGACCTCACCATGGCGATCAACCGGGCGGGCTACCGGGTGGCCTACGAGGAGTCGGCGATCGCCTGGACCGAGGCGCCCGGCTCACTCGGGCAGCTCTGGCGGCAGCGCTACCGGTGGTGCTACGGCACCATGCAGGCGATGTGGAAGCACAAGCCGTGGTTCCGGGTGAAGAACGGCAGGCGGTGCCTGTCGTACCTCGTGCTCTTCCAGGTCTTCTTCCCGCTGCTCGCGCCCGCCGTCGACGTGTTCGCGCTGCACGCGCTGCTGTTCGGCGACCGCGGCGAGATCGCCCTGATCTGGGTGGCTTTCGTCGGTGTCCAGCTGCTCGGCGGGGCGCTCGCGCTCATCCTCGACAAGGAGAGGCTGACGCCGCTGTGGACGCTGCCGCTCCAGCAGATCGTCTACCGGCAGCTGATGTACCTGATCGTCATCCAGTCGCTGGTCACCGCGGTGCTCGGCTCCCGGCTGCGCTGGCAGACCATGGAGCGGGCGGGCACCTTCAACGAGCCCGGCGCGGTCGTGCCGATGGTCGTCACCGACACCGGACCGATCGCGGTGCCCGCGGAGTTCCGCAGGCCCAAGACCGACTCGCAGGCCATCAAGGTCGCCGGGAGCCCCGTCGCGCCCGTCGAACCGCTCACGGCGGAGAGGTTCGTCGAGGCCGCCGGATTCGCCAAGCCGGTGGCAGAGCCCGAGCCGGTGGCGCCCGAACCTACCGCGTCTGAGCCGGCCGAGTCCGAGCCCGTCGAGGTGCCCGCGCCGCGGGACGGGGGCGACCCGACCCGCACGATGCTCGACTCGACGTCGTTGCTCCCGCTCCGCACGGTCGTCGACCGGGCCGAGCCTCCGGAGGAACTGGACACCGAGGAGTCGGACACTGAGGAGCCGGACACTGAGGAGCCGCAGATCGGAGAGGCGCCGACCGCGACGGTGACGGCCGTCGACGAGCCCGTCGCCCGTCCGTGGTGGGAGGACGACGCCGACGACGAGGAGCCCGCAGACCCCCGCCCCTGGTGGGAGGACGCTCCGGTGGACTCGGCCGCGAAGCCCGAAGAGGTGGAGAAGCCCGAAGAGTCCGAAGAGGCGAAAGCGGCCGACGATGTCGAGGACGTGCCGGACGGCGAGGGAGTTTCGGACGGCGAGGAGGACGAGTGGGTTCCGCTGGACCCGCCCGCGCCCCGCCTGTCCGACGCGACGATGGCACTGCCGCTGCCCGGTTTCGTCCGGGACTCCGGTACCGGGCCTGACGAGGAGTCCGAGGAGACTGCCGTCTCGGACGTCGTCGCCGAGCCCGTCCGTCCGGTGAGCACGCCCCGCCAGGGCTCGGTCGTCATGGCCGCGGCCCGCTCGTCCGTCCCCGAACCGCCAGCTCAGCTTGAGCCGGCCCCCGACCACGACGACGACACCGCCGACACGCACTGACCCCCGGCGGGCGACCCCCGGCCTACGGCCGACAGGCGCAGGAGCACCCGTCAGTGTGCTCCCGTCAGGGGTGCTTGCTCAGTGGTGCTCCTGGAGGCCCGAGATCAGGGCGAAGACGGCGCCCTGCGGGTCCCGGACGGTCGCCAGGCGGCCCGCGGGGCTGTCGACGAAGGGACCGGCCTGCTCGCCCCCGAGTTCCTTGGCGAGCTTGACGGAGGCGTCCACGTCGTCGACGGCGAAGTAGACGAGCCAGTGCGGCGGCACGTCCGGCGGCAGATCAGGCGGCATCGGCATCATTCCGGCGATGGTCTTGTCGCCGGTCTTCCACTCGGTGTAGTAGGCGTCGCCGCCGTGCTCCCAGCCGAAGACCTGGGGGTAGAAATCGCGGGCCGCGGCGGGATCACGGGTGTTGAGCTCGTTCCACGCCCACGCGCCGGGCTCGTTGACGATCTCGGCGCCCTTGTGGTCGAGCGGCTGCCAGGCCGCGAAGTAGGCGCCTTCGCGATCGGTGTACCCGGCGAGCCTGCCCGCCTGGAGCACCCGCATGGGCGGCACCACGACGGTGCCGCCCGCCTCGCGCACCCGCTCGGAGGTGGCGTCGATGTCGTCGGTCGCCACGTAGGTGGTCCAGTGCGGCGGCGAGTCGGGGCTCATGGTCGGGCCGATGCCCGCGACGACCTTGCCGTTCAGATGGAACTGGCCGTACCCCTGCGCCTCCGGGTTGGCGTCGAACCCCGCGCGCCAGCCCAGCAGCGCGTCGTAGAAGCGCGCGGCGGCGTCGGTGTCGGGCACCGACACGTCCACCCAGCAGGGCGTTCCCGGGTCGAATCCGTGACGTTGCGACATACAGCCATCGTCGCCCGGGGCCATCCGGCGAAACCGGGCTAGTCGGAAGCTTTACCGCGACTGTCCCCCATCGGGGACCCGGAGATCACTGCCGCGAGGGCTATGGGCCGAGGCGGCGGCGGCCCTGCTCGCGGAGCCTCCGCTTCTGCGACGGGTCCAGCATCAGGTAGGCGACCGCCGGCACCGCGATGATGCCGAGGATGATCAGTACGGCCAGCCAGGTGGGCAGGATCCACCAGGCGATGATCGCGGCCGCGCCGCCGATGAGGACGGTCTTCGTACGGGGTGTCATGTGCTCCGCCTTTCCCGCGGGGTCCCTTCCACACTATGTCGGTCCCGGGGCGGCGTCCTCCCTCACGAGAGGTAGTCGAGGACCTCCTGGTGGAGGAGGCCGTTGGAGCAGACCACGCTCCCGCCTTCGGCGGTGTGCTCGCCGGCGAGGGAGGTGAAGGTCCCGCCGGCCTCCTCGACGATCACCTTGAGCGGCGCGATGTCCCAGAGGCTGACCTCGGGCTCGGCCGAGATCTCGACGGCCCCTTCGGCGACCATCATGTGCGACCAGAAGTCGCCGAAGGCCCTGGTCCGCCACACGTTCCGGGTGAGGCCGAGGAATCCGTCGAGGCTGCCGCGCGCCTCCCAGCCGCTGAGGCTGGAGTAGGAGAAGGAGGCGTCCGACAGAGCGGAGACCTGGGAGACCCGCATGCGCTGGGCCTTGGCCAGGCTCCGCCCGGTCCACGCCCCGCCGCCCTTGGCGGCCCACCAGCGCTTGCCGAGGGCCGGCGCGGACACGAGGCCCACGACGACCTCGCCGTCCTCCATGAGGGCGATGAGGGTCGCCCAGGCGGGTACGCCGCGCACGAAGTTCTTGGTGGCGTCGATGGGGTCGATCACCCAGACGCGCTGGCTGAAGCCGCTTTTGCCGAACTCCTCGCCGATCACCGCGTCGCGGGGCCGGGCGCGTCCGAGGGTGCCGCGGATCTGCTCCTCGACGGCTCGGTCGGCGTCGCTCACCGGGGTGAGGTCGGGTTTGGTCTCCACGCGCAGGTCGAGCGCCTTGAATCGGCGCGTCGTCAGGTCGTCGGCCGCGTCCGCCAGGACGTGGGCGAGGCGGAGATCGTCAGAGTATCCATCGGCCACGACTGGAAAATCTACTGTATCGGGGGCGTTGTCAGGGTGGTCGGGAGGCTGACTCTCGGTCCAGCGGTGAGACATATCCGTGTTCGTGACGCAACCGCTGTCTACTTGTGAGTAACGGACTGGGTGCCGGGCCGCGGTGGGACGATGGCGGCATGCCGCACGTTTTCCCCGACTGGGTGGCCGAACTCACCGATCCGCGCCGCGCGCGGACCCTGGAGGAGCTGGCCGACAGGCTCGTCCCGCTCGCGGAGCAGGCCGTCGACGTCTCCCGTAGGCTCCAGGAGCAGCTCACCGCCCTGAACGCGCCGTTCGCGACCGAGGAGCTGCGCGCACTGGTCGACGGACTCCAGCGCAGGTCGGAGGTCGCCTTCGCCGAGGTGAACGCGGAGATCGAGGAGACCGCGCGGACGAGGCTGGCCCGCCTGCTCGCCCGGGAGGCGCCCGAGGGGCGCGCTGAGCTGCGCGCCGAAGTCGTCGCCGAGCTGGCCGAGCGGCAGCGGCAGGTCGCCGAGCGGCTCGGCGCGTGCACCGGGGCCGCCGTGCAGCGCGCGGCCGAACTCCTGCTGGACCGGACGTCGGAGCTGGCCGCCTCGGCCGCGGAGCTCGTGCGCCAGGTGCTGCCCGCGGCGCAGGAGGGCCTCGGGCTCGCGGGCCGGATCTCCGGCCTCACCGGACGGGTGCGCGCGCAGGGGCACGGTGAACTGCCCGCCTGGGTGCTCGCCGAGGCGGCGGGTCTCGCCGTCGTCGCCGACGAGACTCTGGCCCGGCTGGAGCTGGAGTGGTCGATGGCCGGGGCGCGCGCGGCGACGGCGTGCACGGCGCTGCGGGCCGCGGAGGAGGCCGCGTTCGGCGAGGTCGCCGCCGCGCTCGCGGGGGAGGTCGCCGAACTGGCGCCGGAGCACCTCAGGTCGCTCAGTGATCTTGAGCGTCGTGTGCTGGCCCGGTTCACCACGGAAACGTCAGGCGATTTGCCGGAAACAGTCCGGTAAGAGACCATGGTCCCGATTTTCGAGACCAAAGGTGGGTGGACCGCCTCGTGCATGATCACGTGTCCCATGTCACGCAATTCACCTACGGCCCGGTCACCCCGGTCATCGGGTACCTCTTCTCCGTCCTCGGGTCGATGCTCGGTCTCCAGTGCACGGCCCGCGCACGGGCCGTCCGAAGCCTCCAGCAGCGCTGCGCGTGGCTGGCAGGGGCCGCGGTGGCCCTCGGCGGCACCGGCATCTGGGTGATGCACTTCGTCGGAATGCTCGGCTTCAGCATCCCCGGCACCCGCATCGGCTACGACGTGCCGCTGACCGTCTTCAGCGCGTTGTTCGCCATCGCGGTCGTCGGCGCGGGGCTGTTCTTCGTCGGGTTCCACCGGCCCCTGCTGCCCGGCGGCGTCCTCGCGGGCTGCGGCATCGCGATCATGCACTACACCGGCATGGCCGCGATGAACGCGGGCGCCACCATCGACTACGCGCTCGACCTCGTCATCGTCTCGATCCTCATCGCCATCGCCGCGGCCACCGCCGCGCTGTGGTGCGCGGTCCGCCTCGACGGCTGGGCGCCGATCCTGGGCGCGTCGATGATCATGGGCCTCGCCATCAGCGGCATGCACTACACCGGCATGGCCGCGCTGCGCGTCACGGACGTCGCCGACCGGGCCGTCGAGGGCACCGGGATGTCCCATGTGCTGCTGCCCCTGATCGCGAGCGTCGGCCTGGTCACCGCGGTGCTGCTCGTCCTCGTCGGCGGCTCGGCCAGCAAGCGGGAGCGCGAGCGGGACAAGGAGTTCATGGACCGGCTCGACCGGCAGATGCGCCTGCTCGACTGAGCCGGCCGCTCAGCCGCCGGACTCGTCCCTGCCCTCTTCGCGATTCTCGTCCCGGTTCGTCAGCAGCCGCCGGAACGAGTCGAGGCGCTCGGGGGAGGAGTGCCCCGCCGCCACCCAGGCGTCCAGCGCGCAGGCCTCCTCCAGGTGCGAGCACTGCGGCGGACAGTTCGCCGAGCCCTCGACCAGGTCGGGGAAGCCGAGGATGAGGTCCGCCGGCGGGATGTGGGCGAGCCCGAAGCTGCGCACACCCGGCGTGTCGATGATCCAGCCGCCGTCGTCCAGCTCCAGCGCCAGCGCCGACGACGAGGTGTGCCGGCCCCGCCCGGTGACCGCGTTGACGTGGCCGACGGCCCGCCCGGCGTCCGGCACCAGCGCGTTGACCAGGGTCGACTTGCCGACGCCGGAATGCCCGACGAGCACGCTCATCCGATCGGCCAGCAGCTCCCGCAGCCCGGCGAGGTCCCCGCCCCGGTGGGTCGAGAACGACCTGACCCCGAGCGGCTCGTAGATCGACAGGAGCTTCTCGGGAGAGGCGAGGTCGGCCTTGGTGAGGCAGAGCAGCGCCTCCATGCCCGCGTCCCGGGCGGCGACCAGGCAGCGGTCGATCATGCCGATGCGCGGCTCGGGGTCGGCCAGCGCGGTGACGATCACGAGCTGGTCGGCGTTGGCGACGATGACGCGCTCGACGTCCTCGGTGTCGTCGGCGGTGCGGCGCAGCACCGAGGTGCGCGGCTCCACCCGGACGACCCGGGCGAGCGCGTCCGGCTCCCCGGAGGTGTCGCCGACCAGGGCCACCCGGTCGCCCACCACGACGCCCTTGCGGCCGAGCTCGCGCGCCCGCATCGCGGTGACGGCGGTCTGCTTGCGACGCGAGTGCCGGACCAGCACCCGGTACCGGCCCCTGTCGACTGCGACGACCAGGCCCTCCACGGCGTCGTCGTGGGCGGGCCGCTGGCGGGTACGCGGACGGGAGCCGCGTCCGGGCCGCACCCGGACGTCGTCCTCGTCGAGATGTTTCCAGTCGCGCGCTATGACCGCTCCAACATCCGGGTCCACAGTTCGGTGAACGTCGGGAGGGTCTTGCCCACGGTCGCGGGGTTCTCCACCTCGATGCCGGGGACGGCCAGGCCGAGGGTCGCCCCGGCCATCACCATCCGGTGGTCGTCGTAGGTGCGGAACAGGCCGCCGTGCAGCGGACGGGGCCGGACGACGAGGCCGTCGGCGGTCTCCTCGGCGTCGCCGCCGAGCCGGGTGAGCTCCGCGACGAGCGCGGCGAGCCGGTCGGTCTCGTGGCCGCGGATGTGCGCGATGCCGGTGAACCGGGAGGGGGAGTCGGCCAGCGCGGCGACCATCGCCAGCACCTGGGCCAACTCGGAGCACTCGCTGAGATCGGCCTCGATGCCCTCGATCCGGCCCGTGCCGCGGACGGTGAGCCCGCGCTCGGCCGACCAGGACACCTCGCCGCCCATCCGGGCCAGCAGATCGCGCAGCCTGTCGCCCGGCTGGGTCGTGTGCTCGGGCCAGTGCCGCACGGTGACCTCGCCACCGGTGACGAGCGCCGCCGCGAGGAACTGGGCGGCGTTGGAGAGGTCGGGTTCGATGTTCCACGCGCCGCCGCGCAGCGCGCCCGGGGCGACCCGCCACACGTCGGGCTCGGTCTCCACGGTCGCGCCGGCCTCGCGCAGCATCCGGACCGTCATCTCCAGGTGCGGCGCCGACGGCACGGGCGGCCCCTCGTGCCGCAGCTCGACGCCCTTGCCGAACGCAGGCGCGCTGAGCAGCAGGCCGGAGACGAGCTGGGAGGAGCTCGAGGCGTCGAGGACGACGGTGCCGCCCGCGACCGCGCCCGTGCCGTGCAGGGTGAAGGGGAGGAGACCGCGCCCCTCGTCCTCGACCCGCACGCCGAGGTCGCGCAGCGCGCCCAGCAGCGGGCCCATCGGACGGGTGCGGGCGTGCGGGTCGCCGTCGAAGGCGACGGGGCCGTCGGCCAGGGCGGCGAGCGGCGGGACGAAGCGCATGACGTTGCCCGACAGCCCGCAGTCGATCGCCGCGGGGCCCGAGGGCTCACCCGGCAGGACCCGCCAGGTGGTGCCCTCCTCCTCGACGCCGATGCCGAGCGCGCGCAGGGCGGCGGCCATCAGCAGCGTGTCGCGGGAGCGCAAAGCGCCGGTGAGGACCGCGCCCTCCCGTGAGTGCGCGGCCAAGATCAGGGCACGGTTCGTCATGGACTTGGAGCCGGGCAGCTCCACGACTGCCGAGACCGGCTCTTCGGCGGCCGGAGCGGCCCAGGGGGCCGTGCTGGTGGTCATGTGACCAGCCTATCGGGGTCGAAGAGGGGGTGGATCGGGGTGTGGAAAGGACCAATGTAGGGTCGAAGAGAACCTTAGTCCTCCCCATTTGGGAGGGGCCGCGGTAAATGCTTGTCCTGATGTCTTTTCGGGGAAGGTGCCTTCATGGATGAGCTGCTCCTCGCGCGCCTTCAGTTCGGCGTGACGACGGTGTACCACTTCCTGTTCGTGCCCGTGACGATCGGCCTGTCGCTGCTGGTGGCGCTGCTCCAGACGGCTTGGGTGCGTACCGGGCGGGATCATTACAAGCGAGCCACCAAATTCTGGGGAAAGCTCTTCCTCATCAACTTCGCCCTCGGCCTGGTGACCGGGATCGTGCAGGAATTCCAGTTCGGCATGAACTGGAGTGACTATTCGAGGTTCGTCGGGGACATTTTCGGGGCGCCGCTCGCGATCGAGGCGCTGCTGGCCTTCTTCCTGGAGTCCACGTTCCTCGGCATCTGGATCTTCGGCTGGGGGCGGCTGCCCAAACTCGTCCACCTGGCGTGCATCTGGCTGGTGGCGATCGGCACCGTCCTGTCGGCCTACTTCATCCTCGCCGCCAACTCCTGGATGCAGAACCCGGTCGGCTACACCTTCAACGAGCAGACCCAGCGGGCCGAGCTGACCAGCTTCACCGACGTGCTGACGAACAAGGTGCTGCTCTGGGCGTTCCCGCACACGCTGACCGGCTGCATCGTGACCGGCGGCATCCTCATGTCCGCCATCGCCGCCTGGCACCTCAAGCGGGGCCGCAACCTGGAGCCGATGCGCGCCTCCCTGCGGCTGGGCCTGGCCTTCACCCTCATCGGCTCCATCGGCTTCTTCCTGTCGGGCGACCAACTCGGCAAGGTGATGACCGAGACGCAGCCGATGAAGATGGCCGCGGCCGAGGCGCTCTACGAGACCAGCCAGCCCGCCTCGTTCTCGCTGTTCACCCTCGGCACCCTGGACGGGACCGCTCCAACGTTCTCCGTCGAGATCCCCGACCTGCTGTCCTTCCTGGCGACGGGCACCTTCGACGGCGAGGTCAAGGGCATCAACGACCTCCAGGCCCAGTACGAGGCCGAGTTCGGCCCGGGCGACTACCGCCCCTACATCCCCATCACCTACTGGGGCTTCCGGATCATGATCACCGCGGGGATGCTCATCGCCCTGGTCTCCGTCGTCGGCCTCTGGCTGACGCGCAAGGGCAGGCTCCCGCAGAAGAAGTGGATCTGGACGCTCGCCATCTGGTCGGTGGTGCTGCCCTTCATCGGCAACTCCTTCGGCTGGATCTTCACCGAGATGGGCCGCCAGCCCTGGCTGGTGTTCGGCCTGCTCAAGACCGAGGACGGGGTGTCCCCGACCGTGCCCGGCGGTACCGTCCTGACCTCACTGCTCGTCTTCACCCTCCTCTACGGCGTCCTCGCCGTCGTCGAACTCGGCCTCATGATCAGGTTCGCCCGCAAGGACCCCCCGGAGGACCCGAAGACCCCAGACGAATCCAAGCTCGAATTCGCGTACTAGGGACGGGGACATGCACCTGTACGACCTCTGGTTCATCGCCATCGCGGTGCTGTGGATCGGCTACTTCTTTCTTGAGGGGTTCGACTTCGGGGTCGGGATCCTCACGAGGTTCCTGGCGCGTGACGACCGGGAGCGGCGCGTGCTGATCAACACGATCGGGCCCGTCTGGGACGGGAACGAGGTCTGGCTCATCACCGCGGGCGGCGCGACCTTCGCGGCGTTCCCCGAGTGGTACGCGACGCTGTTCAGCGGGTTCTACCTGCCGCTGCTGATCATCCTCATCGCGCTCATCCTCCGGGCCGTCGCCTTCGACTACCGGGGCAAGGGCCACACACAGCGGTGGCGCGACAACTGGGACCGCTGCATCTTCTGGGGCTCGCTCATCCCCGCGTTCCTTTGGGGCGTGGCCTTCGCCAACATCGTGCGGGGCGTGAAGCTCAACGCCGACCACGACTACGTCGGGTCCTTCTGGGACCTCCTCAACCCCTACGCGCTGCTCGGCGGCGTCGTCACCCTCGTGCTGTTCACCTTCCACGGGGCGGTCTTCACCGCCCTGAAGACCGACGGCGAGATCCGGGCCCGCGCCAACCGCATGTCGATCGGACTCGGCGCCGCGGCCCTCGTCGCCGCCGGGATCTTCCTGGTGTGGACGCTGGTCCACCGCTCCGACGGGTGGGCGGTCGCCACCGCGGTCCTCGCCGCGGTGCTCCTCGCCGCGTCGATCGCGGTGTCGCTGCGGGTCCGCGAGGGCTGGGCGTTCCTGCTCTCGGGCCTCGCCATCGTCTTCGCGGTGGCCACGCTGTTCCTGTCGCTCTACCCGTACGTGATGCCCTCGACGATCGCGGAGGCGACCCACAGCCTCACCGTGCAGAACGCCTCGTCGACGGCCAAGACGCTCGGCATCATGACCTGGGTCGCGGGCGTCTTCCTGCCCATCGTGCTCATCTACCAGGGCTGGACGTACTGGGTGTTCCGCAAGCGCATCCACGTCGACCAGATCCCGGCCGGCGAGCACGAGATGAACCCGGCGACGTCATGAGGCCGTTCGACCCGCGGCTGGCCCGGTACGCCCGGGCCACCGTCCCCTACCTCCTGGTCTGCGTGGTGCTGGGCGTCGCCGCCGCGGCGCTCGTCATCGCCCAGTCGTGGCTGCTCGCGCACGCGATCGCGGCCCTGACCGTCCCGGCGGCGCTGCTCGCGGTGTTCGCCGGGCGGGCCGTGCTCGCCTGGCTCCAGGAGGTCGCCGCGCACCGCGCGTCGGCGGGGGTCAAGGCGCAGCTGCGCGCGGCGGTGCTGCGCTCGGTCACCCGCGAGGGGAGCGCGCCCGGCCCGTCGGGCGCGCTCGCCGCCCTGGTGACGCGCGGCGTCGACGCCCTCGACCCGTACTTCTCCCGCTACCTTCCGCAGCTCGTGCTCGCCCTGGTCGTGCCCGTCGCGGTGGTCGTCGCGCTGTTCACCCTCGACCCGGCCTCGGCGGTCATCGTGGCGGTGACGCTGCCGCTGATCCCGATGTTCGGCTTCCTCATCGGCACCTACACCGCAGTGCGCACCCGCAGGCAGTGGCGCACGCTCAGTCTGCTGGCCGGGCACTTCGGCGACGTCGTCGCCGGGCTCACCACGCTGAAGGTCTTCGGCCGGGCCCGCGCCCAGCTCCGCGAGATCGAGCGGGTGTCGGAGGAGCACCGCAAGGCCACCATGTCGTCGCTGCGGATCGCCTTCAGCTCGGCGCTCGTGCTGGAGCTCGCCGCGACGCTCTCGGTGGCGGTCGTCGCCGTCTCCATCGGCCTGCGGCTCGTGCACGGCGGCCTGCCCTTCGAGACCGCCCTGTTCGTGCTGATCCTCGCGCCCGAGGCCTACCTTCCGCTGCGCCAGGTGGGCACCCACTTCCACGCCGCCCAGGAGGGCCTTGCGGCGGCGGAGGAGATCTTCGCGGTGCTTCCCGACGGCACGGTCCGCGAGGCCGCCCCGGTGCCGTTCGCGGCCCAGGACGGGCCGCCGCGCGTCACCGTCGAGGGGCTCGTCGCCCGGGAGGGGCTGCCGCCGCTCGACCTCGTGCTGGAGGCGGGGACGAGCACGGCGCTCATGGCCCCGTCCGGGACGGGCAAGTCGAGCGTCGCCGCGGTCCTGCTCGGGCTGCTCTCCCCGCACGCCGGACGGGTCGTGCTCGACGGCGCGGAGCTGGGGGAGGGGACCGACTGGGAGGGGCTTCGCGGGACGGTCGCCTGGATGCCGCAGCGGCCCTACCTGTTCCCCGGGACCGTCGCGGAGAACATCGCCCTCGCCGTCCCCGGCGCGCCCGCCGACGCCGTCCGGGCGGCGGCCCTGGCCACCGGAGCCGACCCGGACAAGGTGCTCGGCGAGGACGGCCACGGGCTGTCGGCCGGACAGCGCCAGCGCGTCGCCCTCGCCCGGGTGCACCTGCGCTGCGCGCTCCTGCCGATCACCCTCCTGCTGCTCGACGAACCCACCGCCCACCTCGACACCGGCACCGAACTCGACCTCGCCGGCGGAATCGAGCGGCTCGCCGAAGGCCGCACCGCCCTGCTCATCACCCACCGGCGCGGCCTCGCCGACCACGCCGACCAGACCGTCGTCTGGGACGCCTGCGCCCAGGCCGGCGAGAAGACGGGAGCGCTCCTGTGACCGCTGTGCGATCCGGCCCTGTGCGGTCCGGCCCTGTGCGATCCGGCCCTGTGCGATCCGACTCCGTGCGGTCCGGCCCTGCGGGATCGGACTCTGCGCGGTCGACGGCCGGGCGTTCGCACCCGGTGCGCTCCCGGCTCGCCCTGGGCGCGGCCCTCGGCGCTGGCGCGCTGATCTGCGGGATCGGCCTCATGGCCACGTCCGGCTGGCTGATCTCGCGGGCCGACCAGCAGCCGCCCGTCCTGTACCTGATGGTCGCCATCACCGCGGTCCGGACCTTCGGCCTCGGCCGGGGCGTCCTGCGCTACAGCGAACGGCTCGCCTCGCACGACGCGGCGCTGCGGCTGCTCACCCGCACCCGTGTCGCGGTCTTCGACCGGCTCGCCGACCTCGCCCCCGGACGCCTCGGCGCGTCCCGCACGCTCGGCCTGGTCGTCACCGGGGTCGACGGGGTGGCCGACCGGTGGCTGCGCGGCAGGCTCCCGATGTTCTCGGCCGCCGCCGCTGCCCTCGCCGCCCTGGCGCTGCAGACCGTGCTGCTGCCGCGGGCCGGGCTCGTCCTCCTGGCCGCCCTCGCCCTCGGCGGCGTCGCGGCCCCGCTCGTCGCCGCGGCGGCGGCGCGCCGGGCCGCGGTCCGCGAGGCGCGGGGCAGGGACCGCATGTCCGAGGTCGCGACCCGCACCCTGCACGGGCTGCCTGAACTCGTCGCCTACGGGGCGGTGCCTGAGCGGCTCGCGGAGCTGGAGGAGGCCGACGCGGACCTCGACCGGGCGAGCGGCAGATCGGCCTGGTCCCTCGGCGTGGCCTCCGGCATGACCGTCCTGGCCTGCGGCGCCGCGGTCTTCGGCGCGCTGGCCCTGGCCGTCCCGGCGGCCCGCGCGGGCGACCTCGACCCGCTGTACGTCGCGGTCCTCGCGCTCACCCCGCTCGCCGCGTTCGAGGCGATCTCGACGCTCTCGGCGTCGGCCCAGCAGCTCCTGCGCTCCCGCGCGGACGACGCCCTGCTCGGCCGCGTCCTGGACGCCGAACCGCCCGTGCGGGACCCCGAGGCCCCCGCGCCCCTGCCCGAGGGCGTCACCGTGCGCGTCCGGGACCTGCGGGTGCGCTGGGACGGCGCAGACACCGACGCCCTCGCCGGGCTGGACTTCGACCTGCCGCCCGGCCGGAAGGTCGCCGTCTTCGGCGCGAGCGGCGCGGGCAAGTCGACCCTCGCCGCGGCCCTCCTGCGCTTCACCGGCTACGAAGGGTCGATCACCCTCGACGGGGTGGAGCTCGCCGACCTCGCGGGCGACGACGTCCGGCGCGTCATCGGCCTGTGCGCCCAGGACGCCCATGTCTTCGACACCACGGTCGCCGAGAACGTCAGGCTGGCCAGGCCCGG
Organism: Actinocorallia aurea; assembly: GCF_054783995.1. Classification (NCBI taxonomy): domain Bacteria; kingdom Bacillati; phylum Actinomycetota; class Actinomycetes; order Streptosporangiales; family Thermomonosporaceae; genus Actinocorallia; species Actinocorallia aurea. The sequence continues at coordinate 473,421 of NZ_BAAGPQ010000002.1, read as the reverse complement.
ATCGTCCGACGCCGAGGTCGCCGAGGTGCTGCGCCGCGCAGGTCTCGACCTGCCCCTCGACCGGCGGGTCGGCGAGCACGGCGCCGCGGTCTCCGGCGGGGAGCGGCAGCGCATCGCCCTCGCCCGGGCTCTGCTCGCCGACTTCCCCGTCCTGATCCTCGACGAACCCGACGCCCACCTCGACGAGGACACCGCGGGCAGGGTCCTCACCGACCTCCTCACCGCCGCCGGCGACCGGACCGTCCTGCTCATCACCCACCGGCCCGGAGTGCCCGGCGCCGACCCCGTTCTGCGGCACATCGACGAGGTGGTCACCCTGACGCCGCCGCGACCGCGTGATCCTGTCGGCGCCCCTGCGTAGGCTGACGGCATGTGCGGGCGATACGCGACGGCACGGGCGCGCCAGGAACTCCTCGACACCTTCCGGATCGAGGTGGACGAGACGGTCGCCGACGACGGCAGGGACCTCCTGGTCCCCGACTACAACGCGGCCCCGACCAAGGACGTCCCGGCCGTCCTGATCCGCCCGCCGCACGGCTCGGGCGGCCATGACACCCCCGAGGAGGCCGTGCGCACCCTCCGCATGGTCCGGTGGGGTCTCGTGCCGTCCTGGGCGAAGGACCTCGCCATCGGCAACCGGATGATCAACGCCCGGGTGGAGACCCTCGCCGAGAAGCCCGCCTTCCGCCGTGCCTTCGCCCGCCGCCGCTGCCTGCTGCCCGCCGACGGCTACTACGAGTGGTACAGGGGCGAGGGAGGCAAGAAGCAGCCCTTCTTCATCCGGCCGGACGACGGCGGCGTCCTGCCCATGGCGGGCCTGTACGAGCTGTGGAAGTCCCCCGAAGGCGAGTGGCTGTTCACCTGCACCGTCATCACCGCCCAGGCCGCCGACGAGCTCGGCCACATCCACGACCGGATGCCGATGACCGTCACCGACCCCGACGCCTGGCTCGACCCCGGGCTCACCGACACCGCGGCGGCGGGCCGCCTCCTCGTGCCCGCGATGTCCCGGCGGCTGGAGGCCTACCCCGTCGGCAAGGAGGTCGGGAACGTCCGCAGCAGCGGCCCGCAGCTCATCCGGCCGATCGCCGAGGCGCAGATCCCGGACGCCGAGCCATCCGACACCCCGGACGAGGGCGACACCCTCTTCTGACACCCGGTCTTCCGAGGCCCGCCCTTCTGACGGGTCAGCGCAGCACCCGCCGGTCGAGCACCCGCGCGAGCGACTCGATCACCGCGGGGTCGTACTGGTACGCCGAGTCGGCGCGCAGCCTGTCCAGGACGGCCGCGGCCCGGTCGCGGTCGCGCGAGTCGCCCATGAGGTCGTCGTAGGCGTTGGCGGCCTTGATGATCCGGCTCGCCAGCGGCGGCCCCGGCCGGACGCCCGCCGGGTCCCGGTACGGGTCGCACTGGGCGCGGACGATCCGGGCGACCATGTCCAGGACGCCCGTCTGCTCGATGACCGCCGCGCCGAGGTCGGCGATCCGGCGCTGGTCCTCCGGTGCGGCGAGGACCGTCGCCCCGCCCGGGATCGGGTCGGGCAGGGACAGCTGCCCGATGTCGTGCATGAGCGCCGCGTACTCCAGCTCCAGCAGCTCCGCCTCGGCCATGCCCAGCTCGCGGCCCATCGCCACCGACAGCCTGCTCACCCGCAGCGAGTGGCCCGTCTCGACGTAGCCGCCGACCTCCGTCACCTGGGAGAGCGCCCGGACCGTCTGGAGGTAGGTGGTGCGCACCGCGGCGTAGCGGCGGAACGCGAACTGGGTGGTGAGGATCGGCGCGGTGAACAGCAGCAGCGCCGCGAGGCCCATCACCGAGGTGGCGACCGCGATGAGCATCCCCGTCGCCGACGACGCCGCGCACAGCAGCGCGCTGGCGCGGAACTCGTCGACGAACGCGATGCCGAACCTGGCCCGCACCGCCTCCGAACGGATCAGCGCCGAGACCGTCATGTCGGCGATCGCCGCGGCCGCCGAGATCGCCGTCATGAGGCCCAGCGCCGTCCACCACTCGTGCCGGGTCAGCGGCTCCCCGGTGAACAGCACGTCGGTGAGCGGCCGGAACAGGATCGCCACGACCGCCGCCGCGACCAGCCGCCGCGCCATCGCGTCGATCTTCGGCGCGCGGTTCACCGCGACGTGCGGAAGCGTCCCGGCGACCATGCCGCAGGCCGTCACCGCGACGACCTGGAACGGCGAGTGCATGACCGGGTCGCCGCCGACGCTCAGCAGCATCCCGTAGGCGAGCGCGCCGGCCCGGCTGATCGGCGCGACCTCCCGGCCGCCCGGCATGTTCATCCGGAACAGCTCGCCGAGCGCGATGAGGACGCCGAAGATGATGGCGGGCTCCAGGTCGTCGACCCCGCCGTTGGCGGCGAGCCACGCCAGCGCCGCGACCACCAGCGCGGCGGCCGCGCCCATCACGACGAGCTGAGCCGAGTCCAGATGCTGCCAGCCCGGCTTCTCCCGGGTCGCCTGGAGCCTGCTGCCCGCTACCACGCGCCCTCCCCGGAGACCCGGATCGGCGCGCTGGGGTCGTCGTGGTCCTGCATGGTCGTCTGCGCCTCGGCGGGCGCGACGACCCGGTCGGGGGAGGCCCAGCCCTTCTTGTCCAGGGCCCGCAGGAACGCCGCGACCATCTCGGGGTCGAAGTCGGCGCCGCTACACCGTTCCAGTTCCGCGATCCCCTCGGCGACGGACCGGGCGGGCCGGTAGGAGCGGGTCGACGTCATCGCGTCGAAGGCGTCGGCGACCCCGATGATGCGGGCGAACTCGGGGATCTCGTCCCCGGCCAGGCCCATCGGGTAGCCGCGCCCGTTCAGTTTCTCGTGATGGTGCATGATCCCCGTCAGGGCCTCGTCAAGGAAGCCGATCTCGCGGATGATCTCCCGCCCGCGCATCGGGTGGAGCTGGATGGCGGCGAACTCCTCCTCGCTGAGCGGGCCCTCCTTCTGGAGGACCTTCGTCGGCACGCCGAGCTTGCCGACATCGTGCAGCATTCCGGCGAACCGGATCGCCTCGACGCGGGCGCGGCTCATCCCGATCTCCTCGGCGATCATCACCGAGCCGCGCGAGACGCGCTCGCTGTGCCCGCGGGTGTAGAAGTCCTTGGTCTCCACGGCCTGGCAGAGCGTGGCGAGGGTGGCCTCGTGCGCGCGCTGCTGGGCGAGGGTCTGCGCGAACGCCCACCGGGCGACGAGCAGCGGCAGCAGCACCAGCACCGCGGAGAACGCCCCGATCGTCGTGTACAACTCGGCGATGAGCAGCCCGAACGAGCCGTAGCCGAGCAGCCCCGGCGCGAGCTGGGTGGTCTCGGCGCGCAGTTCCCGGACCGTCGCGGACTTGGTGAGCAGCAGAATGCCCCACACCAGCGCGAGGTTGCACGTGACGTAGGCGACCAGCGCGACCGCGAACGGCAGGATCTGCTGGGCCGTGTCGGCGTGCGGACCCGGGCTGAGCGCGTCGAAGATGAGGCCGGCGACGCAGCCGCACAGCGCGAACTGCGCCCCGTTGTAGACCCGCTTGACGGGTGCGACCCGCTGCCAGGTGAACAGCGCGCAGGCGCCGACCAGCCCCGCGCCGGCCGGGCCGAGCAGCACGACCGACGCGAGGCAGGCGGAGAATCCGAGGGAGACCCGTGCCCGCTCCAGACTGAGCAGTGCGGGCACGGAGTCGCAGATCAGGAAGAGGACCGCCATCGCCGCCAGCTTCGTCCACGTGACGTCCGTGTAGGACGCGGTGGCCATGAGGGTCGCGGCGAGCGCGACCACGGTGCCCACATACGTCCAGGCAGCGAGGGGAAGACCTGCGACCGGCATTGCCGCCTCCGAGGTGACGAGGTGACCGACGCCGCCGGGGTCAGACCCAGGAAACGCCCGCGGGATCGGTCAGCAGCACCATCGCGGACACCGCGGCTCCCGCGGCGACCATCAAGTACCTGAGCATGGCGATGTACTCCCCCCGAAGTGAATCCGGGGAGGTCTCCCCGGACTCCATCCTTGCTCCCGGCCACTGGCCAATGACAAGACTAGCCAACCCGGTGATCGTCCTACAGGAACAAAGGAAATCGAGAGCAAAGCGTGAACTGTGCGTCACTCTGTGTTCGCGCGACAGACGACCGTTTCGCCGGTTCGGCCGGTTTCAGTGCGAACGGGCCCATTCAACGGTCGCCTCAAGGCCGTCCGCTAGCGCGGTCGTCGGACGCCAGCCGAGCCCTTCGCGGGCCGGAGCCGGGTCGAGGACCATCGCGGGCAGGTCGCCCAGCCTGACGGGTGCCGAGCCCGGCGTGTCCGGCGCGCCCGCGGCCCGCGCGACGAGCGCGTGCAGCTCACGATCGGACGTCTGAACACCTGTGCCGATGTTGAAGCGTCCGCCCGACCCGGTGGCGAGGGCGCGGGCGAACGCGTCGACCACGTCGAGCACGTAGACGTAGTCGCGGGTCTGGCTCCCGTCGCCGAACACGATGGTCGGCTCGCCCTTGAGCAGGGCCGCGGTGAAGATGGAGATGACGCCCGCCTCGCCCTCGGGGGTCTGGCGCGGGCCGTACACGTTGCCCAGAGCCAGCGTCGTGAAGTCCAGGCCGTGCAGGTCCCGGTAGGCCTGGGCGTAGGTCTCGCCCGTGGTCTTGGAGGCCGCGTAGGGGGAGCGGGGGCGCAGCGGGGCGTCCGCCCCCACGGGCAGGGAGTCCGGGACGCCGTAGACGGCGCAGGAAGAGGTGTAGAGGGTCTTGCGGGCGCCCGAAGCGCGGGCCGCCTCCAGCACGTTGATGGTGCCGAGCACGTTCGTGCGGGCGTCCCGCAGTGGATCGGCCACGCTCACCCGGACGCTCACCTGGGCGGCCAGATGGCAGATCACCTCGGGCTCGGCCTTGGCCGCCAGCTCCACGAACGCCGGATCGGCGACGTCCACCTCGTGCAGCTCCACCCCGTCGGCCAGATTCGCGCGCCGACCGGAGGCGAGATTGTCCACCGCGACGACCTCGTGCCCGTCGCCGAGCAGGCGGTCGACCAGATGGGACCCGATGAACCCGGCGGCGCCGGTGACGAGGATGCGCACCCGCCAACCCTACCCGTCAAGGGCGGTCAGGCCCCGCTGCGAGCGGTGGGCGCGCCCGCTAGTCCTCGTCGCCCGCGAGAACGCTCTCGATGCGGCCGAGGACCTTGGCCTTCAGATCGGACGGCACCGGATCGCAGCCGCAGGACTTGCTCACCAGCTTCTTCACCGCCTCTTCGAGGCCGTACTCGCGCAGGCACGGCCCGCACTCGTCGAGGTGCTCGGTCACCTCGGCGCAGCTCGCGTCGGCGAGCTCACCGTCGATGTAGGTGTAGACCTTCGCCAGCACCTCGCTGCACGGTGTCGCATGCTCGTTGCCGCAGCTCATTTCGAACCCTCCCGCGTGAGGCCGCGCTCGGCAGCGTAGTCCTCCAGCATCGAACGGAGCTGCCGCCGACCACGGTGAAGCCGGGACATCACGGTACCGATCGGCGTGTTCATGATGTCGGCGATCTCCTTGTAGGAGAAGCCCTCGACGTCCGCGAGATAGACCGCGATGCGGAAATCCTCGGGGAGGTCCTGCAGCGCGTGCTTCACATCCGAATCCGGAAGGTGCTCCAGCGCCTCGGCCTCGGCCGACTTGAGCCCCGACGACGTGTGCGACTCCGCCCGCGCCAGCTGCCAGTCCTCGATCTCCTCCGTGCCCGAGTTCTTCGGCTCCCGCTGCTTCTTGCGGTAGGAGTTGATGAAGGTGTTGGTGAGGATCCGATACAGCCACGCCTTGAGGTTCGTGCCCTCCTTGAACTGGTGGAATGAGGCGAACGCCTTCGCGAACGTCTCCTGCACCAGATCCTCGGCGTCGGCGGGATTGCGGGTCATCCGCAACGCCGCCGGATACAGCTGGTCCAGGAACGGAAGCACATCACGCTGGAAGCGCTCGCGGCGCTGCGCTCCGGTCTCCGCGGTGCCCGGTACGGTACCCACCCCCTGTGCAGGGACCATCGTCGGATGATCCAGACCCTCTTGCGGTCTGTACGACAATAGCGGTAGGCCCTTACCGAACGTGTCAGCGGGCCCGGTCAGCACCGGCATCCGTCCCCTCCTCCTGTACGTCTTGGGGCAACAGCCAAGACCCTCTTGACATTCCCGGTTCGCCGCCCCGGCTCCGGCCGGGCCGCGGACCTGAGAATTTCAGGGAAGAAACGCCTTTGTTTTCTTACAGAGGGTTACTTGGGGGGCTGGACGGGGGAAGATGAGCTGGCACGCTTTCTAAGGAGTTCCCGCCTTGCTGCCGCTCCCGGGCAGGCCTCACACGCTGCGCTCACCAGCCGAAGATCCCCACACCGGCTACTGGAAGTTCTACCGGGCCGTGGCGCACGCCCAGCTCGCACGCTGGCTGCCACGGCACAGTTCGGTGATCCTCGACGTCTCCGGCGGCGTGAGCCGGTCCGCCGAGCAGGCCGCGGCCGCCGGGCACCACGTGCTGGAGGTCGTCTCCCGGCCTGACGGGCCGGCCGGCCACCAGCGGGTCGTCGCCGACCCGTTCGCCCTCGACTTCCTCGTCGACGGGAGCATGGACGCCGTCATAGCCGAGGACGGGGTCCTGTCCCGGAGCCTCGCCACCGAGCAGACCGTGCACGAGATCGCCCGGGTCCTGCGGCCCGGAGGGCGCGTCCTGCTGTGCGTCGACTCCTTGACGCTCGGCCTCGCCGTCCTCGCCGAGCAGAACCTGTGGCCCCACCTGTCCGACGTGCCCCGGGCCGAGGTCGTCCTCGTGCCCTGGCCCGACGGGACGATCACCCGCTGCTTCTGGTCCGACCAGCTCCGCGAGTTCCTCGCCGACGCGGGCCTCGAAGTCGAGTGGATCAGGCCCCGGACGGTCGTGTCCCCGTCCACGGCCGAGCACGTCCTCACCAAGGACCCCGGCGCCCTGGACCGTCTCGTCCGCACCGAACTCCAGACCCCCTACGACACCCGCGTCGAGGACGAGTCGGTGGGCATCCACCTCCTCGCGAGCGCCATTAAAACCTTCTGAACAGCGCGTCCAAGCACCGGGGGCGCGAGGCCCTCGCTAGGTTCGGGCTGGTCAGCGGGGCGAGGCGAGGGGGAGCCATGGGCGAGGTCCGGGCGGAGCTGGTGTCGAATGTCTGGAAGGTCCTGGTGGCCGAGGGGGACCGGGTCGCCGAAGGCGACGAACTGGTGATCCTCGAATCGATGAAGATGGAGATCCCGGTCCTCGCCGAGATCCCGGGCGTCGTCGCCCAGGTCCGGGTCGCCGAAGGCGACGTTCTGCAGGAGGGCGACCTCATCGCCGTCGTCGCCTAGCGGATAGGTTCTCGGCCATGGAGAATCGGGCCGTGGAGGGTCGGGTCATGGACGTGTTCTGCGCGCACTGCGGCGACGAGTCCGGCGGCGATCACGCGGGGTGCCGGGCGGCGCTGGTCATGGAGCCGCCCCGCTACTGCGCGGGCTGCCGCAGGCGGATGGTCGTCCAGGTGACGCCGCTCGGGTGGCGGGCCCACTGCGTCGAGCACGGGGCAGTGACCTCCGTCCCGTCCTAGGCGGCGCGTCGGCGGTCGGTCGAGGCCGGGGCTGTGACCTCGGTCTCGTTCTGGGCGCGGCGCGCCGGCGAACAAAGAGGCCACCCGGTTTTCTGTCGGAATCCGCGAGCGGGCGGGCCGAGGGTGCGGCGCTAGGGTCGGGTCCCGTGAGTGTGCTCGTGGTCACCGGTACCGATACCGAGGTGGGCAAGACCGTCGTCACTGCGGCGCTGGCGGCGCTGGCGGCGGCGCGCGGCGCGAAGGTCGCCGTGGTCAAACCCGCGCAGACCGGTGTGGAGCCGGACGAACCCGGTGATCTTTTCGAGGTGGGCCGGCTGGCCGGGATCACCGACCTGCACGAGGGGACCCGGTTCCCCGATCCGCTGTCGCCCGCGGCGGCGGCGCGGGTGAGCGGGCGGCCCCCCGCCCAGCTCCCGCAGGCCGTGCCGCTGATCCGCGACCTCGCGGCGACCCGGGACCTCGTCCTCGTCGAAGGCGCCGGCGGCCTCCTCGTCAGGTTCGACGAGGAGGGCAACACGATCGCTGACCTCGCGCGCTGGCTCGGCGCGCCCGTCGTCGTCACCGTGCGGCCCGACCTCGGCACCCTGAACCACACGGCGCTGACCCTTGAGGCGCTGGCCCACCGCGGGGTCCAGCTCGCCGGGCTCGTCGTCGGATCATGGCCGCAGGAGCCCGATCTGGCGATGCGCAGCAACCTGCGCGACCTGGAGACGCTTTCGGCCCGCCCACTCGGCGGCGTCCTGCCCGCGGGGGCCGGACGGATGGACGCCCCCGAGTTCCTGCTCGCCGCCAGAACCGGGCTCTCCCCGGTCTTCGGCGGCATTTTCGACGCTGGTACCTTCCGTCAGACTCAATCGAGAGGCGCATAGCGTGACTGACATCCTTGCGGTAGCCAGGCAGCAGGTGCTCGAAGAAGGCAGGGGGCTGGACGCCGCCCAGGCCCTGGAATGCCTTTCCCTCCCCGACGACCGGTTGGAAGAGTTGCTCGGCCTCGCCCACGAGGTCCGGATGCGGCACTGCGGCCCGGAGGTCGAGGTCGAGGGGATCGTCTCGGTCAAGACCGGCGGCTGCCCCGAGGACTGCCACTTCTGCTCGCAGTCCGGCCAGTTCTCCTCCCCGGTGCGGGCCGCGTGGCTGGACATCCCGTCGCTCGTCGAGGCGGCCCGGGAGACGGCCAAGACGGGCGCGACGGAGTTCTGCATCGTCGCGGCGGTCCGCGGGCCGGACAAGCGGCTGATGGACCAGGTGAAGCAGGGCGTCGAGGCGATCAACGCGGCGGTCGACATCCAGATCGCGTGCTCGCTCGGCATGCTCACCCAGGAGCAGGTCGACGACCTGGCGTCGTGGGGGATCCACCGCTACAACCACAACCTGGAGACGGCCCGCTCCCACTTCCCGCAGGTGGTCACCACCCACACATGGGAAGAGCGCTGGGACACCCTCCAGATGGTGCGAGAGGCCGGGATGGAGGTCTGCTGCGGCGGCCTCATCGGCATGGGCGAGACGCTGGAGCAGCGCGCCGAGTTCGCGGCGCAGCTCGCCGAGCTCGACCCCCACGAGGTTCCCCTGAACTTCCTCAACCCCCGCCCCGGGACCCCCTTCGCGAACTTCCCCCTGGTCGAGGGCGCGGAGGCCCTCAAGACCATCGCCACGTTCCGCCTCGTGCTCCCCCGCACGATCCTGCGCTACGCCGGCGGCCGCGAGCTCACCCTCGGCGACCTCGGCACCAAGGACGGCCTCCTCGGCGGCATCAACGCCATGATCGTCGGCAACTACCTGACGACCCTCGGCCGCGACGCCACCAAGGACCTGGACCTCCTCACCGAACTCCAGATGCCGATCAAGGCCCTCAGCCAGACTCTGTGAGGTCGGGAAGCACCGGGAGACCGGATCGGCCGAACGCCGAGAGCCAGCGGGATCGCCCCGGGCAAGTTGCACGCCGCAGGCCCCCTGGGGCCGAGGACCAGTGATCGGGCGCCCCTGGGCTGCCCCGTAGGCCCCCAGGGCCGGAGGGGCAGTCCAGGGATCTCAAGCGCCCGATCACGCGTCGCCGGAGGCGGCGCAATCGGACACGGTCCAGGGATCTCAAGCGCCCGATCACGCGTCGCCGGAGGCGGCGCAATCGGACACGGTCCAGGGATCTCAAGCGCCCGATCACGCGTCGCCGGAGGCGGCGCAATTCAAGACAGCGCCTGCGGCGGGAATCCTAGGCTTTGAATCTTCTGTCTCCCCGAAGGGTCAATCCCCAGGGCGCCGCAGGCGCGTCACGAATTTGTACCTGTCGCCGCGGTAGAAGGACTGGGCCCATTCGACGGGTTCGCCCGTGGTGTCGAAGGACTGGCGGGAGATCAGCATGAGGGGGAGGCCCACGTCGACGCCGAGGATCTGGGCGTCGTAGGGGGTGGCCAGGACCGTCTCTATGGTCTCCTCGGCTTCGGCGAGGTGGACGTCGTAGGCGGCGGCGAGTGTCTCGTAGAGGGACAGGTTGCGGGACAGCTCCTTGCGGAGGCCCGGGAAGCGCCGTGCGGGCAGGTGCGTGTAGTCGATCGACATCGGGTCGCCGTCGGCGAGGCGCAGCCGGTGGATGCGCAGGACCCGGCCGCCGGGGCGGATGCCGAGGAGGTTCGCCAGCCGCTCGTCGGCGGTCAGGTAGGCGACGTCGAGCATCCGGGTCTCCGGCAGGAGGCCGTGGTGGCGCATGTCCTCGGTGTAGCCGACGAGCTGGAGCTGGTGCGGGACCTTCGGCTTGGCCACGAAGGTGCCCTTGCCCTGGATCCGCTGGAGCCGTCCCTCGACGACGAGTTCGGCGAGCGCCTGGCGGACCGTCGTGCGGGAGGTGCCGTAGCGTTCGGCCAGGGTCCGCTCGGGAGGGAGCGGGCTGCCGGCCGGCAGCGAGGTGATCAGCTCGACGAGCAGTTCCTTCAGCCGGTAGTACTTCGGCACGCGGGGCGAGCTCGCGAGGGGGTTGCCCGGCATCTGCGGCCTGCCTGGCGGGGCCGAGAGCCCGAAGTCGCCCAGTGCGTGTTCGGCTGTCAACGAAGCTCCTTGTTCACCGCCGGTTTGGCTCGATGTTACGCGAGCAGGTTACGGGTCCACAGCGCGGGCGACCGCCGCGAGTGCCTGGTCGAGGGCTGTGAGTTCCGCCTCGCCGAGGCTGGCCCGCGCCGTGATTCTCAGGCACGCGCGTCCCTCGGGCACGGACGGTGGCCGGAAACAGCCAACCCGCAACCCGTGGTCGAGGCAGATCTCCGCAGCCTGAAGGGCCTTTTTGGGCTGTCCGAGAAAGACTGGAACGACCGCCGCGTCCGGTATGCGAGTCTCCAGGCCGTGCGCTTCGGCGATCTTCACGACCTGCCGTGCGACGGCCCTGGCCCGTCCGGGCAGCTCGGGTGAGTTCTCGATCACATCGAGGGCGGCGAGCGCGGAGCCGAGCGCCGCGGGGTTGAGGCCGGTGTCGAAGATCATGCTGCGGGCGGTGTCGATCAGCGTCTCGCGGACCTCGGGGGCGCCCAGCACCGCGCCGCCCTGGGACGCGAGGGACTTCGACAGGGTGAGGGTGAGGACCACGTCGGGTTCCCCGGCGATGCCCGCGGCCCAGGACGCTCCGCGCCCGTGCTCCCCGACGACGCCGAGGGCGTGCGCCTCGTCCACGACGAGCAGCGCCCCGTGCGCCCGGACGGCCCGGTGCAGCGCGGCAAGGGGCGCGACGTCCCCGTCGACCGAGAACACCGCGTCGGTGACGACGACGGCGGTCTCCTCCTCCCGCTCGGCCAGCGCCCTCTCGACGGCGGCGACGTCCCGGTGCGGGACGATCCGCACCCTGGCCCGGGAGAGCCGGCAGGCGTCGACGATCGACGCGTGGTTGACCTGGTCGGAGATCACCAGGGCGCCCGGCCCGGACAGGGCGGTCACCGCGCCGAGGTTGGCGAGGTATCCGGAGGAGAAGGTCAGCCCGGAAGCGGCCCCGCAGAAGGCGGCGAGCCTCGCGTCGAGCTCGTCGTGCAGGAGGGTGGTGCCGGTGACGAGCCGGGACCCGGTCGATCCCGTCCCGAAGCCGTGCAGGGCGCGGACGGCCCCGTCGATGAGGCGCGGGTCCTGGGACAGGCCCAGGTAGTCGTTGGAGGCGAGGTCGACGAGGCCGTCGAAGTCGCCGGTGCGGGGGCGCAGGCGCCGGCGCAGCCCGGCGGCGTCGCGCCGTTCGGTCGCCTCGGTCAGCCGGCGGAGGGGGTCGGGACGGCCCGTGCGGTCTGTCGCGCTCACCTGCCCATCCTCGCAGGGGGCAGGGCTGGAATGATGGGCAGGTGCCTACCTTGCCCGACCTCGTCCGCAAGCAGACTGATCTGGACCAGCGAGATCTCGAATGGCTGCACGCGCTGGTCTCGGACTGGCAGCTCCTCGCCGACCTGTCCTTCGCCGACCTGGTGCTGTGGGTGCCGCAGAAGCGCCCCACCGGGGAGGGGCACTGGCCGCCCAGGGCCGTCGACGGCTGGGTGTGCGTCGCCCAGATGCGCCCGACCACCGGCCCGACCGCTTACCCCGACGACCTCGTCGGCAGGATCGTCCGGACGGGCAAGCGCGGCCTCATCGACGTGGCGTGGCGGGAGCGGCGCATCGTGCGGGAGGGCGATCCGGAGTGGGGGAGCGGCATCCCCGTCCGGGAGGAGTCGATCCCGATCCTGGCCAGGCACGGCGGCCAGGCCAAGATGATCGGCGTCATCCAGCGCAGCACCAACCTCAGTTCGGCGCGCACCCCGTCGCGGCTCGAGCTGACCTATCTGCAGAGCGCGAGCGACCTCGCCCAGATGATCGCCGAGGGCACGTTCCCGGTCCCGGGCGCGGAGGCGAACCTCATCAGGTCCCCGCGCGTCGGCGACGGCCTGCTGCGCGTGGACCGCACCGGACGCGTCGTGTACGCCAGCCCCAACGCGCTGTCGGCCTACCGGCGGCTCGGCCTGGCCACCGACCTGGTGGGCGACCACCTGGGGGAGACGACGGCGAAGCTGGCGGAGACCGGCCAGCCGATCGACGAGTCCTTCATCGGGATGCTGAGCGGCAAGGCGCACCGGGAGGTGGAGGTCGAGGCGCACGGCGCGTTCGTCCAGCTCAGAATGCTCCCGCTGATCGTGGCGGGGGAGCAGATCGGGTCGATCGCCCTCATCCGCGACGTGACCGAGTTGCGATGGCGCGACCGCGAGCTGATGACCAAGGACGCGACGATCCGCGAGATCCACCACCGGGTGAAGAACAACCTCCAGACCGTCGCCGCGCTGCTGCGGCTCCAGGCGCGGCGGCTGCGCGTCCCGGAGGGCAGGGAGGCGCTGGAGGAGGCGGTGCGGCGGGTCGGGTCGATCGCGATCGTGCACGAGACGCTGTCGCACACCCCGGACGAGCTGATCGACTTCGACGAGATCGCCGACCGCGTCATCGCGATGTCCGGCGACCTCATGTCGCTGGAGATCCGGGTGCATCCGCGCCGGCTCGGCGGTTTCGGGGTGCTGCCCGCCGCGATCGCCACCCCGATCGCGATGGTCCTCACCGAGCTGCTCCAGAACGCGCTCCAGCACGGCCTCGCCGAGCACGGCGGGAACCTCGAGGTGCTCGTCTCGCGCACCGAGGAGCGGCTGCGGGTCGAGGTCACCGACGACGGCGTCGGCCTTCCGGCGGACTTCGATCCCGAGAGCGCCGACAGCCTGGGCATCCAGATCGTCCGGGCGCTCACCGAGGGGGAGCTGGGCGGCACCATCGCGTTCGGGGACCGGCAGGGCGGCGGCACGAGCGTCGTGCTCGACCTGCCGCTGGAGCACCGGCCGCAGGGGCCGCCGCGGAGCTGACGGGCCGGTCGGTGGCACCGGGTCGAGCCGGGCCGGGTCAGCCGTCCTGCGGGCGGACGTACACCTCGGCCTGCCCGTCGGGACGGGTCAGGGTGAGCCGGGCGTCGGCGATCTTCCAGGTAAGGTCGCCCGCCTCGCGTCCGCATCCTTCGCGGGAGACGGTCAGGGCCAGCCGGGACGCCTCGGCGGTGTATCCGCCCGCGGCCTGGCAGCCGGGTTCGCTCCAGGTCCACGTCCCGTCGACGACGAACTCGTAGGAGCCTTCGCCTTCGGCGACCTGCCAGGGGCCGATGAGCTCCTGCGGGAGCCCGGCCACGCTGCGCACGGGTTCCGGCGTCTTCTCGGGGGTGTCGCTTTCGCCGCCGCATGCGGCGAGCGCCGCGAGGAGACCCGCCGCAGCACTCACCATGATCACCGTCCGCATCATGCGGCGAACCTACACCTAACCCCCCATGTCACGACGGTCGACTTCGGAGAAACCGCCACAACAATGGTCAGCTCGCTGCGATCCCATTGCATCGCCATAAAGACGACTTCGCGCGGCGTGCTGCCGGGTCCCGGATGATCCAGGCCCATGGCCGCACGCCGCGCGAGGCCGGCGAGTAAGGGTGCGGTGTCAGACGCTCGAAATGCCGGACGTTTCAGATGTTCAGGCGGTCGAGGTGTCAGACGGTCGCAGTGTCAGACGGTCGCAGTGTTGGCGCGGGCGCGGGCCCGGGCGGCGCGGCGCTTGATGGCGCGGCGCTCGTCCTCGCTCATGCCGCCCCAGACCCCGGAGTCCTGGCCGGACTCCAGCGCCCACCGCAGGCAGGCGTCGGTCTCATTGCACTTGCGGCACACCTGCTTGGCTTCCTCGATCTGAAGCAGAGCGGGGCCGGTGTTGCCGATCGGGAAGAACAGCTCGGGGTCCACGTCACGGCAGGCTGCGCGGTGGCGCCAGTCCATGCGTCCACTCCTTACTCGCCATGAAACCCATGTGAATGGTTTCACGATGTTGGTCGCCCGGGCCGGGGTGTGGCATCCGGGAAGTGCGCCTGCGCATCCCTACTGCAGGGTCTCTCGCGGCGCACTTTGAGCGTGTCAGGGCGGCAATGGACCGCGCAAGTACTTGGAGAAAGGTTTCTCCTGGTATGGCTGTCGGTTGTGTCACACCGTTGGAACATGGGTGACACATTCACCGGCTAAGTGGTTGTCCTTAGACGTTCCCGCAGCTCAGTGCAACGAGAGCTAGGTCTCAGGAGATTTGTGGCGGACCTCTCCAGGGTCTCGAAACGGTCTCAGATGACCACTCGTAGCGCTGCTGGCACGCTGCGGAACACCATGTGCTCGCGTGTTCCCACATAATCGCCGTCCACCTGCAAAGCGATCGGCCGCCTTGCCGTGAGGACGACTTCCTCCGCGTCGTGCAATTCCACGATCTGCCTTCCCCTGGGTCCGCCGGTCGCCGGGAGGAGCATCTGGGCGAGCGCGGCGACGACCGGCGCCGTCCGCAGGGAGCGGATGGCGAAGAGATCGAGCCCGGCGCCCAGGCTCGCCCGGGGGCTCGGCACGATTGGACGCGGCCCGAGATAGGTGTAGGGAGAGGTGTTGGAGACGAACGCCAGGAACAGGCCGCGCGCCACCCGCCCGTTCGCGCGGGCCTCCAGCGCGGGCAGGGAGCGGTTGGTGCCGGCGAAGAACCGGCTGAGCGCGCACCGCACGTAGAGCAGGTTGGAGGCCTTGCCCGACCGCCTCTGCTCGCGCGCCTCCTCGACCGCCTTGACGACCTCGGCGTCCAGCCCGGCTCCGGCGGTGAACGTGTAGTAGCGGCTCTCCTTCGGCGTCGTCACATGGCCGAGGGCGACGGTCCTGGTGTGCCCGCCGCGCAGCGCCCCGAGGATGGCGGCGAGGGAGCGCATCGGATCGCCCGGCAGGCCCAGGGCGCGGGCGAAGACGTTGGCGTTGCCGCCCGGCAGGATCACCAGCGCCGGCCTGGTCTCGGCCGTGCCCGGCACCGCCATGAGCCCGTTGACCGCCTCGTTGACGGTGCCGTCGCCGCCGAGTGCGATGACCATGTCGTAGTGCTCGCGGGCCGCCCGCTCGGCGAGCTCGATCGCGTGCCCGCGGTGCCCGGTCTCGGCCGGCTCGACCTCCAGATCGCCCACGAACGCCCGGACGAGAAGGTCTCTGACCTGGCGGGTGGTCGTCGAGGCCCGGGGGTTGGCGATCAGCATGGCGCGCACGGCGCCAGCGTATGCCACAGGTCCGCGGAGGTAGTCTGGCGGGCGTGCCACAACGTCCCCGGGCCCTCGCCGCAGCCGCTGTCCTCCAGTCCGCCACGGGGCTGGTCGCCCTCGGATGGGGGCTCCTGATCGCCGTCGAGACGGTGCTCGGGCACCGCACGAACATGGCGACGGCCGTGTCGGTCTCGGTGCTGACCGCGGGCGGCGGCGTCCTCATCCTGTGGATCGCCAAGGGGCTGTGGAACCTCCAGCGCTGGAGCCGCTCCCCGGCCGTCCTCACCCAGCTGTTCGCCGTGCCGGTGTCGGTCTCGCTGATCCAGGGCGACCGCCCCTGGCTGGGCTACCCCCTCATCGCCGTGGCCGTCCTCGCCCTCCTGACCCTCCTCAGCCGCCCCGTCCTCGAAGCCCTCTACGCCGACGACATCGTCGAGGAGGAGCAGGACGCCGAGAAGGAGCGGGACGCGAAGGCTGTGCCGCCCGGCGGGAAGCGCGGGAACGACAAGGCCGTCTGAGCGGCGCTCAGACGGCCCTGGGGGTCGATCACTCAGTCCTCGGCGGTCAAGCCCTCGCGGAGCTGGGCGAGGGTCCTGGCCAGCAGGCGGGAGACGTGCATCTGGCTGATGCCGAGCTCCGTGGCGATCTGCGACTGCGTCATGTTGCCGAAGAAGCGCAGCAGGAGGATCTTCTTCTCGCGCGGCGGCAGTTTCTCCAGCAGCGGCTTCAGGGACTCGCGGTACTCCACGCCCTCCAGCGACTCGTCGATCATGCCGAGGCTGTCGGCGACGGCGGGCGCGTCCTCGTCGCCGGAGTCGGGCGCGTCCAGGGAGACCGTCGAGTAGGCGTTGGCGGACTCCAGGCCCTCCAGCACCTCCTCCTCGGTCATCTGGAGATGGGCGGCGAGCTCCGCGACGGTGGGCGCGCGGCCCTCCTTCTGGGCCAGCTCGCTGATCGCCTTGGTGAGGCTCAGCTTGAGCTCCTGGAGGCGGCGCGGGACGCGCACCGCCCAGCCCTTGTCGCGGAAGTGCCGCTTGATCTCGCCGACGATGGTGGGCGTCGCGTAGGTGGAGAACTCCACCCCGCGCTCCAGGTCGAACCTGTCGATCGACTTGATCAGGCCGATCGTGGCGACCTGGACCAGGTCGTCCAGCCATTCGCCGCGATTGCGGAACCGGCGCGCGAGATACTCCACCAGCGGCAGATGCATCTCGACGAGCTGGTCCCTGATGCGCTGCCGCTCAGGATCGTCCTCGGGCAGCGCCCGCATCGTGTGAAAGAGCTCCTTGGCCCTGGTGCGGTCGGGGACCGCACTGGACCGGGGAGGCTCCGGCACCACGACCTCGTCGGCCACCGTTTCCTCCTGGGTCTCCTCGGGGGAGGTGCGCTCGGCCGGCGTCACGCCGCTCCGCCCGCGCCGCGCCGCTTCTGGAGCGTGACCGTCACGCGGTCGTCCGGCCCGGCGGTGGCATCCACCTCTCCGGCCAGAGACGACAGAACGGTCCAGGCGAAAGTGTCGCGGCTCGGTGTGCGGCCGTCGACCGTCAGCACCGAGACCGAGATGCGCATGGCATCACCGGTGAGTTCGAACTCACAGGTCAGGTCGGTGCCTGGCACCGCCTGTGCGAGCAGCATCGCGCAGGCCTCGTCGACGGCTATGCGCAGGTCTTCGATCTCGTCGATCGTGAAGTCCAGCCTTACCGCGAGCCCGGCCGTAGCGGTGCGGAGCACCGACAGATAGGCACTCGCGGCAGGCAGCTTCACGGTGACGACGTCACGCAGGGTGAGCTTGGTGCCTGCCGTCATGGCAGCGGTTTCCTCAGTCACGTGTCTCCCTCTTCGGGGTTGCTCCGCTCCTTCTGAAACTACCGCGTGCCGACCACTTCGGCGCGATGCCACACGCTATCGAGCGACGGCCTGGAGCGCTTCGCCCGCCAACCGGTAGCCCGTCCACTCGGTCATCGCCTTGGCGCCGAGGGACTCGTAGAAGCGGATGGAAGGGGTGTTCCAGTCCAGGCAGGCCCACTCGTACCGGGCATATCCGCGGGTCACGGCCACGCGGGCGAGTTCGGCGAGGAGGGCCTTGCCATGGCCGCCGCCGCGGGCTTCGGGAGAGACGTAGAGGTCTTCCAGGTAGATTCCGTGTTTACCGGTCCAGGTGGAGAAATTAAGGAACCAGAGGGCGAAACCGACCGGAGTGCCCGAGGGGTCTTCGGCGATGTGGGCGAAGACCTTCGGCTCGTGGCCGAAAAGGGCCGCTCGCAGGTCGTCCTCGGTGGTCTCGACCTTGTCCAGTTCCTTCTCGTACTCCGCGAGGTCGCGAATGAATCCCAGGATGACGGGGACGTCGGCGATCGTGGCGGTGCGGACCTTCGTGCTCATCGAGTCAGCCTAACCGGGGGCGGACGCGGACGGCGCCGCGCTCTTGGCGCGGCGCCGCGTGGGGCGGGGCGTCAGGCGGCGCCGCGCCAGAGGTCGGGGCCGAAGACCTCGTAGTGGATGCGTTCGGCGGGCACGCCGCGCTCCAGCAGCGCCGTCCGGGCGGCGCGCAGGAAGGGCAGCGGGCCGCAGAGCAGGGCGGTGACGTCCTCGGGGAGGTCGACGGCCGAGAGGTCGGGGTAGCCCGAGCGCGCGCCGGACTCGCCGGGCTCCTCGTACCAGACGTGCAGGTCGGCCCCGGGCAGCTCGGCCGCGCAGGCCTCCTGCTGGACGCGGTGGGCGTGCGTGTCGGGGTGGCGGTCGCCGTGCACGACGGTGACCGACCTGTCGGACTTGTGCCAGGCGAGGTCGAGCAGCATCGACAGGGTCGGGGTGATCCCGACGCCGGCGGAGGCCAGCAGCAGGGGGCCGTCGCCCTCGGGCAGGACGAGGTCGCCGAACGGGGCGGAGACGGTGATCTCGTCGCCAGGGAAGACCTCGTCGTGCAGCAGGGCCGAGACCTCGCCCACGGGGCCGTCCAGGGGCCGCTCGCGCTTCACGCTGATCCGCCACTCGGCTCCGCCGGGGGCCTCCGAGAGGCTGTACTGGCGGATCTGGCGCGCGCCGTCGGCGAGTTCGACCTGGACGCTCACGTACTGGCCGGCCCGGAACGTCCCCGCGGGCTCGCCGTCGACGGGGCTGAGGGTGAAGGAGACGATGTCGGCGGTCTCCCGGGTGCGGCCGGTGACCCGCATCCGGCGCCACACCGCGCCGGGGAGCCCGCCGCCCTGTCCGATGCCGGCGGCCCGGTAGAGGTCGGCCTCGGCGGCCATGAGCGCGTCGGCCATCGACCAGTAGACCTCGTCCCAGGCGGCGGCGACCTCGGGGGTCACGGCGTCGCCGAGCACCTCGACGATCGCGCCGAACAGGTGCTCGTAGACGAGCTTGTACTGGTCGGCGAGGATGCCGAGGGAGGCGTGCTTGTGCGCGATCCGGCTGATCACCGCGCGCGGGTCCGGGGCCTGCTCGTCGGCATCGTCCCGCTCGGCCAGCAGCATCCCGGCCCAGGCCGCGACGGAGCCGGCGAGGGCGCGCTGCTGGTCGCCGTTGGCCTGGTTGCCGCGGTTGAACAGGTCGCGCAGGAGTTCGGGGCGGGCCTCGAAGAGCCTGGCGTAGAAGCGCTCGGTGATCTGGCCGAGATGGGCGCCGACGACGGGGAGGGTCGCGCGGACGACGGGGGCCGCGGTCTCGGAGAGCAGCATGGGGAACTCCAGATAATTGGTAGATCATCTACTGATTCAACGGCGGGCTGAGGCCGCGCGGGAGCGCGGGAAGGCTCAGCCGGGTGGTCGGAGGGTCAGTCCGACGAGGACCGGGCCTTCCGGGGAGGAGGTCAGGTCCTCGATGGTGATCGGGTCGAGGGAGGCGTAGAACGCCTCCTGGGCGCGGCGGAGGGCGCCGCGCAGGCGGCAGTCGCCGCGCAGGGGGCACGGGGTGTCGCCCTCGCAGGCGACGACCTCCTCTTCGCCCTCCAGTTCGCGCACCAGCCAGCCGACCGAGGCGCGGCGGCCGAGCGCGGTGAGTTCGAGGCCGCCGCCGCGGCCGCGCCGGGCGGTGACGACGCCGAGCCGGCCGAGCCTGCTGATGGCCTTGGCCATGTGCGCGTAGGGCACCTCCACGGCGACCGCGATCTCACGGGTCGTCAGGGGCGCGTCCTCCTCGGAGGACGCCAGCCGCATGACCGCCCGGAGCGACAGGTCGGTGAACTTGGTGAGGCGCACCCTTTGAAACTAGCAAAGTGGCATCTTTAATACCAATTTACGATGGGTGGGAAGAATCACCCGAACGTGGACGGTCCTCGGGGCGTCCAAGACGGTCCGGGAACGACGGCGCCCGGCCCCTCGCGTGAGGAGCCGGGCGCCGTCGGGATCGGGTCCCTTACTTCTTGGTCTCCCAGAAGATGGTGTCGATCTCGGCGATCTTGCCGAGAAGGTTCTCGGCGACCTTCACGTCGAGGCTGCCCTTGGTGCCACCGGCGCCGGCGAGCTTGGTGGCCTCGTTGAACAGCTCGTGGAGCTGCGGGTACTTCTCGAAGTGCGGCGGCTTGAAGTAGTCGGTCCACAGCACCCACAGGTGGTGCTTGACCAGGTCGGACCGCTCCTCCTTGATCGCGATCGCGCGGGCCTTGAAGGTCTCGTCGTCGCTGGCGTGGTACTTCTCGATGGTCGCCTTGACGGACTCGGCCTCGATGCGGGCCTGCGCGGGGTCGTAGACGCCGCACGGCAGGTCGCAGTGCGCCGAGACGACCGTGGTGGGTCGGAGAACGCTCACGGGTCGTGGTTCCCTTCGTGGGTCATGGTGGATCGGATCTTGTCGTAACGACATTACTCCGGCCGCGGGGCGGCGTGATCGAGGAGGTCGGGATGGGATGGAAGCCCGTGCGGGTGGAGGGGCGCTCGATGCTGCCCGGCCTCGCCCCGGGTGACCTGCTGATCGTCCGGACGGGCGCCGCGGTGCGCCCGGGGGACGTGGTCGTCGCCGAGCACGCCGGGACGCTCATGGTCAAGCGGGCGACGTTCCGGCAGGACGGCGGGTGGTGGCTGGAAAGCGACAACCAGAAGGCGCCGGGCAGAAGGGACAGCTGGGACTTCGGGGCCGTCTCTCAAGACGCGATCATCGGCCGCGTGCTGTTCCGCTATTGGCCTCTGCTGCGTTTGCGGCAAACGCCGGAGCAGTAGCGGCGCAGTTTCCGGACGTCCTCGGCGAGAAAGATGTTGTCGCAGTTATCGGCGGCGCACACCCCGAGCGCGCGGAATCCGCGGGTGCCGATCACCAGGCTGAGGCCCATCGCCGCGCCCGCCGCATAACGGTCCGGTACGGAACCGTCCTCGATCAGGTGCAGATGCCAGTCGCGGCCGTCGTGGTTGGACAGCGCCGGGTGGATCGGATGGCGCAGCAGGAGTTGGTTGACGCCGTCGGCGGCGCTGTCGTGGTCGCCTCCGGAGGCCGCCTCGAAGACGGTGCGGAGGTTCTGCCGGAGCTGCCGCATGGCCTCCAGGTCGCGGTAGGTCACCCGGCCCATGAGGTGCGGCCGGATCAGCAGCAGCTCCCGCAGCGTGTCCAGATCGCGCAGCGCGTCCACCGCGGGATCGCGCGTGTTGACCAGTTCGACCACCAGGTCCGCGTAAGAAAGGAGGTCCACGAGCGCCCTCACGGTGATCACAGAAATGCCGAATTCGCCCTTGTCTGTGAGTATCACATCAGGCAGCACCCGGTGAACCGTGAATTCTCCGGCAGGATTCACATGGTGAAAACAATCTTGCCGAACTGCTCTCCGGCGGCCATCGCGGCGAATCCGTCGCGGGCCTCGGTGAGCGGTATGACCCGGTCGATCGACGGCCGCAGACCCGTGGTGTCGAGGAGGTTCACCAGCCGGGTGAGCTGGTCGCGGGTGCCCATCGTGGAGCCGACGACCTGGAGCTGGAGGAAGAACGTGCGGGTCAGCTCGGCGGGGGGCGCGTCGCCCGACGTGGCGCCGGAGATGACGATCCGGCCGCCCGGCCGCAGCGACCTCGTGGAGTGCGCCCAGGTGGCCGCGCCGACGGTCTCCATGACCGCGTCGACCCGGTCGGGGAGCCGCGCGCCGGTCTCGAACACCGCGGCGGCGCCGAGTTCGAGCGCCCGCGCGCGCTTGGCCTCGCTGCGGCTGGTCGCCCAGATCCGGTAGCCGGTCGCCCCGCCGAGCGCGATCAGCGCCGTCGCGACGCCGCCGCCCGCACCCTGCACCAGGACGGTCCCGCCCGGCTGGACGCCCGACTTCTCGAAGAGCATCCGGTAGGCGGTGAGCCATGCCGTCGGGAGGCAGGCGGCCTCCTCGAAGGAGAGCGAGGCGGGCTTGGCGACGAGGTTGCGGCGCGGCACCGCGACCTTCTCGGCGAAGGTCCCGTCGTGGACCTCGGAGAGCAGCGAGCGCTTCGGGTCGAGGGTCTCGTCGCCGTGCCCGCGATCGGGGTCTCCGATCACCGCGTGCACGACGACCTCGTTGCCGTCCTCGTCGATCCCCGCCGCGTCGCAGCCGAGCACCAGGGGAAGCTGCTCGGCCCGCACGCCCACGCCCTTGAGGGTCCACAGGTCGTGGCGGTTGAGCGCGGCGGCCTTGACGGTGACGGTCGTCCAGCCTTCGGGCACCGCGGGGTCGGGGTGCTCCCCGAGCTGAAGTCCGGACAGGGGATTCTCCGCGTCGATACGCGCGGCGGTGACAGCGAACATGGCCGCACCCTAGCCGGACGGGGATGCCCGGCCCCGGCGCGGGGTGGTCCGGGGCGACGGACCGCCCCGCACCGGGACCGTGTTCTTCGGGCCTGGCCAGGCGTTTGAGAGCCCGGCTTCGCCGGGACGCCTTGCCAGGCCGTGTTCTTCGGGCCTGGCCAGGCGTTTGAGAGCCCGGCTTCGCCGGGACGCCTTGCCAGGCCGTGTTCTTCGGGCCGGGTCAGATGCGGTTGACGCCTTCGGCGCGGGCCTGGGCGGAGACCGCGGCGATCACCGCGGGGGCGACGCGCTCGTCGAAGGGGCTGGGGATGATGAAGTCCTCCGACAGCTCCGCGTCGGTGACCACGGAGGCAAGCGCCTCGGCCGCGGCGACCTTCATGCCCTCGGTGATCGAGTGCGCGCGGACGTCGAGGGCGCCCTTGAAGATGCCGGGGAAGGCCAGCACGTTGTTGATCTGGTTGGGGAAATCGCTGCGGCCGGTGGCCACGACGCGCGCGTGGGCGCGGGCGACCTCGGGGTGGACCTCGGGGGTCGGGTTCGAGAGGGCGAAGACGATCGCGTCCTCGGCCATCGTGGCGATGGCGTCCTCGGCGACGGTCGAGCCGGACAGGCCGATGAAGAAGTCCGCGCCGCGCAGGGCCTCCTCGGTCGAGCCGGTCAGGCCCGCCTTGTTGGTGACTGCGGCCAGCGCCTTCTTGCTGTCGTTGAGGCCGTCGCGCCCGGCGTAGACCAGGCCCTTGCTGTCGGAGACCGCGATGTCGCCGACGCCCGCGTTCAGCAGGATGCGGCAGACCGCGATGCCCGAGGCGCCCGCGCCGGCGATGACGCCGCGCATCTGCGACAGCGGCTTGCCGATGAGGCGGGAGGCGTTCTTGAGCGCGGCGAGCGAGACGATCGCGGTGCCGTGCTGGTCGTCGTGGAAGACCGGGATGTCGAGGGCGGCGCGCAGCCTGTCCTCGATCTCGAAGCAGCGGGGGGCGCTGATGTCCTCCAGGTTGATCCCGCCGAAGGACGGGGCCATCCGGATGACGGTGTCGACGATCTCGTCCACGTCGGTCGTGGCGAGCGCGATCGGCACCGAGTCGACGCCGGCGAACTCCTTGAACAGCAGGGACTTGCCCTCCATGACCGGCATGGACGCGGCGGGCCCGATGTCGCCGAGGCCGAGGACCGCGGTGCCGTCGGTGACGACGGCGACGACCTTGGAGGTCCAGGTGTACTCGTAGGCCAGTTCCGGGTGGTCGGCGATGGCGGTGCAGACGCGGGCCACCCCGGGGGTGTAGGCGAGGGACAGGTCGTCCTTGTCGCGGACCGGGATGGTCGAGCGGACCTCGAGCTTGCCGCCCACGTGGAGCGCGAAAGCCGGATCGTCGGAGTAATCGGGAAGATCAGTAGCCACAGCGACCCCACTGAAAGAAGAAGTTTCGGAATTTCGGGCAGACGCCAGAGGTAGACACCCTGCCTTCAGGTGGGGGGGTGTCGGGTTGGTCGCCTCTCGAGGAACACGGGGGTCACCCGTCCAGCGATTGTGACATACCCGTGCCGGACTTCAAACAGCAGGTCCCGGGTGAGGGATAGGTCACTCTTGTCCGTTTCTTCGGCGTTTGCTGGACGGGGCTTGGGCGGGTTCCGCCCGGATGGGACGCGGTCCCGCACCCATGAGCTCAATGCCCCTCAGAGCATTATTTAGCAATGAAGCAAAAGAGCGCAATATTTCCTGCGGTGCTGTCTTGCCTGTTGGGACAGATTTATGCTTCACAGACATCTGTGGAGGTGGGGACGGGAGCGAGGCAGTGCGGTGGAAGGTGCTGGACGGGCTCAGGAGGCCCGCGGGAGCCGAGAACGCCCTGTATTCCGTAGAAACGCCGAGCGCCCGGATCCGGCCACTTCTCGGCGGAGGCGAGCCGTCCGGGCGCTTCGGGGGAGTGCTCAGTCCAGGTCGTCGTCGTCCTCGTCGTCGAGCCGCGCCAGCCAGGTGGCCAGCCGCTCGACCGGGATCTCGAACTCGGGATTGAGGTCGACGAACTCGCGCAGGCGCTCGGCGACCCACACCATCGAGACCTCCTCCTCGCCGCGGCGGGCGACCAGTTCCTCGATGCCGCGGTCGGTGAAGTACATGGCCGTCTCCTCGTCTGAAGGGATCGGGGTGTCAACGGATCGGATGCTCGGGGTAGCCAGAAGGCCCCGGCGCGCGCGCCGGGGCCTTTCCGCTCAGGTCGGCGGCCGGGGCCGCCTGGTGTTCCGGTGCGCTCAGGCGCTCGGGAACAGCCGCTTCAGCATGGCCTCCTGCTCGGCGGCGTGGGTCTTGGCGGACCCGACGGCCGGCGAGGAGGACGCGGGCCGCGAGACCAGGTTGAGCTTGGTGTCGAGGTAGCTCGGCAGCACCAGCGCGAAGGTGGGCCAGGCGCCCATGTTCTTCGGCTCGTCCTGCACGTAGGTGATCTCGACGCCGGCCGGGTACTTGGCCAGCTCGGCCTTGATCTCGTCGATCGGCAGCGGGTAGAGCCGCTCGATCCGGACGACGGCGGTGTCGGTGATGCCCGCCTTGTCCCGGGCCTGGACCACGTTGTAGTAGATCTTGCCCGTGGTCAGGACGACGCGCTTGACGCCCGCAGGGTCGATCTTGTGGTCCGGGATGACCGGCTGGAAGGCGCCCGAGGTGAACTCCGCGGCGGCCGAGGTGGCGTCCTTGGAGCGCAGCAGCGACTTCGGCGTGAAGACGATCAGCGGCTTCTTGCGGCCCGACAGGGTCTGCCAGCGCAGCATGTGGAAGTAGTTCGCCGGGGTCGTCGGGTACACGACGGTCATGTTGTCCTGGGCGCACATCTGCAGGTACCGCTCGATGCGGGCCGAGCTGTGGTCCGGGCCCTGACCCTCGTAGCCGTGCGGCAGCAGCAGCGTCAGCGGCGCGCGCTGGCCCCACTTCTGCTCACCCGAGGAGATGAACTCGTCGACGATCGACTGGGCGCCGTTGGCGAAGTCGCCGAACTGGGCCTCCCACATGACCAGGGCGTCCGGCCGCTGGAGCGCGTAGCCGTACTCGAAGCCCATCGCCGCGTACTCGCTGAGCAGCGAGTCGTGGACGTAGAACTTGTTGACGCCCTGGATGAACGCCGACAGCGGGGTGTGCGTCTCGCCGGTCCGGCGGTCCACCAGCACCGCGTGGCGCTGGCCGAACGTGCCGCGCTGGACGTCCTGGCCGACCAGGCGGACCGGGTGGCCGTCGATCAGCAGGGAGCCGAACGCGAGCATCTCGCCGGTCGCCCAGTCGATGGCGTCCTCGTCGACGCTCTTGACGCGGCGGTCGAGCACCGGCTGCAGGCGCGGGTGCACCTGGAAGCCCTCGGGCAGGTTCGCCTGGGTCTCGATGATCCGCTTGACCGTCTCGGCGGAGATCGCCGAACCGGCGGCCCCGTGGTCGATCGGGATGCGGTCCTCGTCGGGCGGACGCACGACGGCCCCGGGCGGGGTCGGCGCGCCCGCGGCCTCGCGGACCTCGGTGAACGCCCGCTCCAGCTGCTGCTGGTAGTCCTGGAGGGCCTGCTCGGCCTCCTCGACGGTGATGTCGCCGCGGCCGATGAGGGCCTCGGTGTACAGCTTGCGCACCGAGCGCTTGGCGTCGATCAGGTCGTACATCAGCGGCTGGGTGAACGAGGGGTTGTCCGCCTCGTTGTGGCCCCGGCGCCGGTAGCAGACCATGTCGATGACGACGTCCTTCTTGAACGCCTGCCGGTACTCGAACGCGAGGCGGGCGACCCGGGCGCAGGCCTCGGGGTCGTCGCCGTTGACGTGGAAGATCGGCGCCTGGATCATCCGGGCCACGTCGGTGGAGTACACCGACGAGCGCGAGTACTCCGGCGCGGTCGTGAAGCCGACCTGGTTGTTCACCACGATGTGCACGGTGCCGCCGGTGCGGTAGCCGCGCAGCTGGGACAGGTTCAGGGTCTCGGCGACCACGCCCTGCCCGGCGAACGCCGCGTCGCCGTGGATCAGGATCGGCAGCACCGAGAAGCCGGACTCGCCGATGTCGATGACGTCCTGCTTGGCCCGCACGACGCCTTCGAGGACCGGGTTGACCGCCTCGAGGTGCGACGGGTTGGCCGTCAGCGAGGTGCGGATCCCGTTGCCGTTCCAGGCCTGGAAGTCGCCCTCGGCGCCCAGGTGGTACTTCACGTCGCCGGAGCCCTGCGCCGAGCGCGGGTCCAGGTTGCCCTCGAACTCGTTGAAGATCTGCCCGTAGGACTTGCCGACGATGTTGGCGAGCACGTTGAGGCGGCCGCGGTGGGCCATGCCGATGACCGCTTCGTCCAGGTGCGCCGTCGCCGCGGCGGTGATCACCGCGTCGAGCAGCGGGATCAGGGACTCGCCGCCCTCCAGCGAGAACCGCTTCTGGCCGACGAACTTGGTCTGCAGGAACGTCTCGAACGCCTCGGCCGAGTTCAGCCGGCGCAGGATGTGCAGCTGCTCCTCGCGCGAGGGGGCCTCGAAGGGCCGCTCGACGCGCTCCTGGATCCAGGCGCGCTCCTCGGGGTCCTGGATGTGCATGTACTCGATGCCGACGGTGCGGCAGTACGAGCTGCGCAGGACGCCCAGGATGTCGCGCAGGCGCATGGTCGGCTTGCCGCCGAAACCGCCGGTGGCGAAGTCGCGCTCCAGGTCCCACAGGGTGAGGCCGTGCTGGAGGATGTCGAGGTCCGGGTGGCGGCGCTGCTTGTACTCCAGCGGGTCGGTGTCGGCCATGAGGTGGCCGCGCACGCGGTAGGCGTGGATCAGCTCGTGCACGCGGGCGATCTTGGCGATGTCGTTCTCGTGGGTCGCCGAGATGTCCTGGACCCAGCGGACGGGCTCGTACGGGATCCGGAGAGACTCGAAGATCTCGTCGTAGAAGCCGTTCTGGCCCAGCAGCAACTGGTGGACGACGCGCAGGAAGTCGCCGGACTGGGCGCCCTGGATGATGCGGTGGTCGTAGGTCGACGTGAGCGTCATGACCTTCGAGATCGCCATCCGGGCGAGGCTCTCCTCGGAGGCGCCCGCGTACTGCGCGGGGTACTCCATGGCGCCGGCGCCGATGATCGTGCCCTGCCCCGGCATGAGCCGCGGCACGGAGTGGACCGTGCCGATCGTGCCCGGGTTGGTCAGGCTGATCGTGCCGCCCATGTGGTCTTCGATGGTGAGCTTGTTGGCCCGGGCCTTGCGGACCAGCTCCTCGTACGCCGCCCAGTACTGGCGGAAGTCGAGTGTCTCGGCGGCCTTGATCGACGGCACCACGAGCTGGCGCTGGCCGTCGGCCTTCTTGATGTCGATCGCCAGGCCGAAGTTGACGTGCTCCGGCTTCACCATGGTGGGCTTGCCGTCCACCTCGGTGTAGTAGGCGTTCATCTCCGGCATCACCTTGAGCGCCTGCACGATGGCATAGCCGAGCAGGTGGGTGAAGGAGACCTTGCCGCCGGTGCCCCGCTTGAGGTGATTGTTGATCACGATGCGGTTGTCGATCAGCAGCTTCGCCGGGACGGCGCGCACGCTGGTCGCGGTCGGCACGGAGATGCTGTTCTCCATGTTGGCCACCGTCTTGGCGGCCACTCCACGCAGTTTCACCTCCTCCGCACCGGAGGTCACCGGAATGGGCTGCGCCTTGGGCGCCGCCTTCGCGGTGGGGGCGGGCGCAGCCTTGGGTGCCGCGGGCGCGCTGGGCGCCGCGGGGGTGCTCGGGGCTGCCGCGGCGGCGGCGCCGTTCACAGGCTGAGCGGGCTTCGCGCCCGGCTGGTAATCCGCGAAAAAGCTCCACCAGGCCTTGTCGACCGTCTCAGGGTCTTCCAAGTACTTCTGGTAGAGCTCATCGACCAACCACTCGTTGGCGCCGAAATCACTTAGATCGGCAGGGGTGTGCGACTCGCTCGACACGGCGGAGATCGCCCTCTTCCGCAGCTCGCAGGTGGGTTCTAAACGTCCATAAGGCTACTCGCCTCAGGGAGCGCGCGCTGCCGTGACCTCCGTCGTATCCGGAGACGGCCGCCGCCGGAGAGGGTTCGGAAGGGGTGGGGTCCCACTAGAGCCGGATTCGGTTCAGTGCTACCAATGGGTACCCGGCCCATGGTCCACTGGGGTCCCACCCGCTCTCGGCTCGCCCGCCGACGCCCGAGTGCCGGATTCGTCAACGACAGGGAGCGCAAGCAATGTCTGAACTGAGGTACGACGGCAAAGTCGCGATCATCACCGGCGCCGGCCACGGTCTGGGCCGCCAGCACGCGCTGGAGCTCGCCTCCCGCGGCGCGAAGGTGGTCGTGAACGACCTCGGCGGCGACCTCCACGGCGAGGGCGCCTCGACGAGCCCGGCCCAGGAGGTCGTGGCGGAGATCGTCAAGAACGGCGGCGAGGCCGTCGCCAACGGCGGGAACGTGGCCACCGAGGAGGGGGCCGCGTCCATCGTCCAGACGGCGATCGACACGTTCGGCCGGATCGACATCCTGATCAACAACGCGGGCATCCTGCGCGACAAGTCCTTCAAGAACATCACCACGGGCGAGTGGGACGCCGTCATCGCCGTCCACCTCCGCGGCGCGTTCCTCGTCACCAAGGCGGCGTGGCCCCACCTCGTCGAGTCCGGCGGCAGGGTCGTCAACACCTCCTCGCCCGCGGGCCTGTTCGGCAACTTCGGCCAGGCGAACTACTCGACCGCCAAGATGGGCCTCGTCGGCTTCACCCGGACCCTCGCCGCCGAAGGCAAGAAGGCCGGGATCAAGGTCAACGCGATCGCCCCCGTCGCCTACACCCGCATGACCGCCGACCTCTTCCCTGCGGAGTTCGCCGAGAAGCTGGGCGTCGAGCAGGTCACCCCGCTGGTGGTCTTCCTGGCGCACGAGAGCGTGCCGGACAGCGGCCAGGTCTACACCGTGGGCGGCGGCCACATCGCGAAGATCTTCGTCGCCGAGGGCCCCGGCTTCACCAAGAAGGACGGCCTGAGCGTCGAGGACATCCGCGACAACTGGGAGCAGATCTCCACCCAGGAGCCGTTCGCGATCTACGCCAACATCGGCGAGCAGACCACCGCCACCTTCCAGGCCCTGGCGTAACCCGTGGTCGGCTTCACCCGCAAGGACGGGATCGCCACGATCACCCTGAACCGTCCGGAGCGGCTCAACGCGATCACCCCGGAGAACGTCGAGGAGATCCTCGCGATCCTGAACGGGCTCAAGACCGACACCGAGACCAAGGTCGTCATCCTGACGGGTGAGGGCCGCGGGTTCTGCGCCGGGATGGACATCCAGGGGCAGGGCCTGGCGGGCTCCGGAGGCGGCAAGGGCGAGGGCCAGGGCCGCATCCAGAAGATCTACCAGGGCATGGTCAGATCCGGGGAGATCGTCCTCGGCCTGCGCGAGATCCCCCAGCCCGTCATCGCGGCGCTGCGCGGCCCCGTGGTGGGCATGGCCTTCTCGATGGCGCTCGCCTGCGACCTGCGCGTCGCGGCGCCGTCGACGAAGTTCCACACCCCGTTCCTGAACCTCGGGTTCTCGGCGGGCGACCTGGGGCTCACCTGGATGCTGCCGCGCCTCATCGGCACGGCGCGCGCCGGCGAGATCTTCTACCGGGCTCGGTCGATCGGCGCCGAGAAGGCGCTGGAGCTGGGGCTGGTCACCGAGATCGCCGAGGACGACGTGGCGGGCGCCGAGGCGCTGGCCGCCGAGCTGCTCACCCGCTCGCCGTTCGGGCTGCGGCACACCAAGGAACTGCTGAACCTCTCGCTCGACGCGCCGGGCCTGCGCACCCAGCTCGCGATCGAGAACCGCACGCAGACCCTCGGGTTCCTCACCGAGGACCTCCTGGAGGGCATCGCGGCGACGATGGAGAAGCGGGCGCCGAAGTTCCGCGACCGCTGACCTCGGGCGCGGCGTGCACGCGCGAAGAGCCCCTCGGAGGCTTCCGGGGGGCTCTTGTCATGCCCTCTCATCCCGCCCGCGGGGCTGCGTCACTCGGCCGAGAGGGCAGCCTTCGGGCAGGAGCGGACGGCGTGGCGGACCTTGTCCTCCTGGCCGGCCGGGACCTCCTCGGTGAGAACCGTGAGGTTGTCGTCGTCGTCGAGGTCGAAGACGTCCGGGGCGAGCCCGACGCAGACTCCGTTCGCCTCGCACACGAGGTAGTCGACGGTGACCTTCATGGCAGTTCCTCCTCAGCCGAGCTTGCGGTGTCCCGGGGGTTGTACCACGAGTGGCCCGACTCGCCGAATCTCGTTCGGTTCCGTGCCGCCCGGGACCGGGGTGCCCTCCGCCTCGCCGAAGTAGAACACGTTCTAATATGGCCGCACAAGTCCCCGCCCCACCAGGTGTGGCCTAGCACACACCCCCTGCCCCTGGGATGCGAGGGCCCTATGCGGGAGTGTTTCCTACCCACCCCGAACCCGCTGGACGAAGGCGCCTGAACGATGACCGAGACCCTTCCGGAGATGCCCGCCGAACTCCTGCGGGCCGCCCTCAACGCCAAGGGCTTCATGCCCCCGGACGAAGGCAGGGCGCTGTACGAGACCGCCGTGCACTACGGCCGCCTCGGCCCGATGCTCGAAGTCGGCACCTACTGCGGGAAGTCCGCGATCTACTTCGGCGCCGCGGCCCGCGAGGCGGGGACGGTCCTGGTGACGGTCGACCACCACCACGGCAGCGAGGAGAACCAGGCGGGCTGGGAGCACCACGACCCGTCCCTGGTGGACCCCTGCACGGGCCGCATGGACACCCTCCCGGTCTTCCGCAAGACCATCGGGGCCGCGGGCCTGGAGGACGTCGTCGTCGCCGTCGTGGGCACCTCCGCGACCGTCGCGCCCCTGTGGTCGACCCCGCTGTCCCTGCTCTTCATCGACGGCGGCCACAGCGAGGAGTTCGCCCAGGCCGACTACACCCACTGGGCCGGCAAGATCATGATCGGCGGCTGCCTCGCCATCCACGACGTCTTCCCCGACCCCGCCGACGGCGGCCAGGCCCCCTTCCACGTCTACGAGCGCGCGATGGCCTCCGGCGCCTTCACCGAACGCCGCATCCAAGGCTCCCTACGCATCCTGGAACGCACCTCAGACGCCGACCCGATCGCCTAGGCCCCGTCACCGGGCGCGACGAGGCCCCGCTCGTAGGCGAGGATGACGAGCTGGACGCGGTCGCGCACCCCGAGCTTGGCGATCGCCCGCGTCACATGCGTCTTGGCGGTGAGCGGGCTGATCACCAGCTCGCGCGCGATCTCCTCGTTCGACAGGCCCCGCGCGACCAGGCGGACCACCTCGTTCTCCCGCGCCGTCAACGCCTCCAGCGGCGCGGACGGGCGGGCGGCGGCCCCGGCGAACCGAGCGACGACGCGGCGCGTCACCCCGGGCGACAGCAGCGCCTCCCCGGCCGCCGCGACGGCCACAGCGCGCCGCAGCTCCGCCGGCTCGACCTCCTTGGTGAGGAACCCGCTCGCCCCGGCCGCGAGCGCCTCGAAGACGTGCTCGTCGGTGTCGAAGGTGGTCAGCACCACGACCTTCGTCTCCGGCCGGGCCGCGAGGATCCTCCGCGTCGCCTCGATCCCGTCGATCCCGGGCATCCGGATGTCCATCAGTACGACGTCCGGCGCGAGCCGGTCCGCGAGCGCGACGGCCTCGGTCCCGGACGCGGCCTCCCCGACGACCGCGATGTCCCTGGCCCGGGCGAGCAGACTACGGAAGCCCGCTCGCACGAGCGCCTGATCATCGGCGAGCAGCACGGTGACGGTCACGCCGCCGATCCTCCCGCATCGAGGGGCAGGACCGCGCGGACGGTGAACCCGTCGCCGGACTCCCACTGCACCGACCCCCCGAGCGCCGTGACCCGCTCCCGCATGCCCGTCAGGCCGTGCCCGGGGACGACGGGGGAGGCCGGCGTGCCGTCGTCGGACACCTCGACGCGTAGCGCGCGGGAACCGGCCACCAGGGAAACGGAGAGGTGGGTGGCCCCGGAGTGCTTGAGGGCGTTGGTGACGGCCTCGCGGACCACCTGGTAAGCCGCGAGGCTCTGTGCGGCCGGGACGGCGGCCAGATCCCAGCCCTGGAAGGACTCGATCTCCAGCCCGGCCGCGCGGGCGGAGTCCAGGAGGCGCTCGATCTCCGGGAGGCCGGCCTGGGGCGCGCCGCGCAGGTCCCCGACGAAGGCCTTCAGGTCCGCCATGGCCGCGCCGCGCGCCTCCCGCGCCGTGGCGAGCGCCGCGCGGGCGGCGTCGAGATCGACGCCAGGGCCGTCGGGGTCGTCGCAGAGCGCGTCGGCTGCGACGTTGAGGTGGACGCCCACGACGGCCAGGGTGTGCGCCACGACGTCGTGGACCTCCCGCGCTATCTCCACCCGCTGTTCGGCGAGGAGGGCTCTTCCCTCTTGCTCGCGCAGTTCCTTCTGCTGGGACCGCCGCTGGGCGTTCTGCCGCACGATCGTGACGAGCGCGAGCGGAAGCCCGAGCCAGAGTGCCTCCGTCGCGACCCGGATGACCGACTCGGGTACCGAGGTGGAGAAGAAGACGATCTCGCCGAAGACCGCGAAGGCGAGGAGTGCGGAGACGGTGGTAGCGGCCACCGCATAGCGCCTCGCGGAGTATGCCGCGAGCAGGGCCGGTACGAGCGGCCACGCCCAGCCCGATTCGTAGAGACCGGTGGTGCGGAAAGCGCAGAGGACGAGGGCCGAGAGGACGAGCACGGTTCCCGGTGCGCGATCCCGCAGCATCAGGAGGACGCTGAGCGCGGCTCCCAGCGCGAACGAACCCTCCCAGCTGATGGGAGCGCCCACAACGGCCGGGGCTAGGACGACGGCGATGAAGATCAGGGGGCAGACCGCCGCGTAAGCAGCGGACTGGACAAGAAGGTCGCGCCTCATCCCGCGGCCTCGCGGGTGGAGGCGGCGGCGAGGGCGAGCCAGGCGAGGGCGCCGGCCAGGAGCAGGCGTTCGGCGAGGCCCAGGGGGGCGCTGTGCGTGAGGGCCATGCGGTCGGCGAGGCTCAGGGCGAAGAGGACCAGCCCGGTCGTCATGGTGGCGGAGCAGGCGCGGAGGGCGTGCAGGGGGAGGCCCGTCGAGCGGCGCAGCGAGCGGGTGACGACGTGGGCCGCGGCGCACAGGAGGATCAGCGCGGTCCAGGCGGCGGCGCCGTGGACCGACTCGGAGAGCGAGGGGGCCTGCCAGCGGCCGGGCGGGTCCGCCGGGAACACCGCGGCGACCGCGAAGCCCGCGGCGGACGCGGCGAGGAGCCGCCGCCCCCGCCCGGCGAGCGCGGCCGCGGCGGCGACGGCGAGGGCCAGGGCGGCGATCCCGAGGGTCACCAGCCACCCGTGCGCCCCGTTGACGTACCTGCTCACCGGCTCGGCGACGGGGTCGTAGCCGGGGTGCACCAGGTCGGAGAGGGTGAAGGCGGCGAAGGCGACGGCCGCGGCGGTGCCGGCGGTTCTGCGGAGGGTTCCGGCCGAGGTGCCCGGCCGGGTCGTCGTGTGCGTCATGGTCGAAAAGCTATTTTTCCGGCCGCCCCCGCACGTCGTCCAGAAGCAGGCTCTTCGGCCTGCTCCTTTCGAGTACCGCGTACACCGGACGGAGTACTCGCGCGGCGGTGGAGGGGAGTGCTCAGGCGCGAGGGCGCTTTTCGGCGTTGATGCCGAAGTGGACGCCGAGGGCGACCAGGTACATGCTGATCATGATCTCCAGCCAAGGGGAGTTCACCACGCCGGAGCCTGTCGCGGAGTAGAGGACCAGCGAGGCGAGCAGGCTCGCCCACCCGCCGAGGAGGCCGAGGGAGAGCGCGGGGGAGCGTTCGACCGACCAGGTGGCGCCGCCGATGACCAGGGTGCCGGCGATCGCCACGGAGATCAGGGTGGCGTCGATGACGAGAGGCGCTCCCTCGGCGTGAACGATGCCGAGGTGGGCGATCGGCTGGACGGCCGTGGTGATGAGGAAGAACAGGCTGCCGACCGTGGGCCGGAACGGGCGCGGGCGGGAGGCGAAGAGCCTGGCCGCGGTCCCCAGCGCTCCGACGTACATCAGGAGGCGTGCGGCTCCGACGGCGAACGTCGCCGGGTAGTGGTCGCTCTCCGTGTAGTCGTAGGTCAGCCAGCCCGCGTCGAGCACGGCGTAGGCGATGACGAGTCCGGCCCCGGCGACGCGTGTGCGCTCAGCGACGAGCAGGCCCGCCGCGGCCAGCAGCGCGACGAACCCGGGGACGATGAAGGACACGTTCGCGGCGTCGAGGCCGTAGGAATCCTGCAGGACGTAGGAGACGAGGTACAGGACGCCGCCGAACACGGCGATGAGGCCGCTGTCGCGCGTCCGCGGGGAGGGCCGCCACTCCGTGCGCGCCGCGCGTTTGCCGGCGGGCTGCGAGGGCCCTTCCGCCTTGCCGTCCATCGTTGCTCCCGCCCGTCGGTACCGGATCGTCTCCGGGTACCGACGGGCGGCCGCGCGTGCGGGTTCGGTCCGCGCCGTCCCGTCCGGCCGGGACAACGTCCCGTCCGTGTCCCTGCCGCTCCGGCGTCAGGTGCGGGCGGGCTGGGGGCAGTCGCAGGCCGGTGGGGCGGGGGTGGGGGACGGGCCCAGGGGGCGGCCGGCGATCTCCTTGAAGATGCGGGCGGCCGGGGTGGCGTCCGCGAGGGCCTCGGAGGCCAGCAGGACGGCCGCAGCGGTGTAGGTGGAGCGGTCCCCTGGGAAGTGGCGCTGGTGCTCGAACTGCCAGCCGGTCCAGTAGGAGCCGTCCTCGTGGCGCAGGAACTGGATGTCGGCGAAGACGTCGTAGGCGCGGGGGTCTCCTGCGGCGTCCAGGGCCATGACCAGCTCGCACGTCTCGGCGCCGGTCACCCACGGCTGGTCCGACACGCAGCGGCAGCCGAGCCCCGGGGCCATGTAGGTGTCCCAGCCCTTGGCGATCAGCGCGTCGGCGGCCTCGCCGCGCACCGCGCCGCCGAGCACCGGGTAGTACCAGTCCATCGACCAGCGGGACTTGTCGGCGAACAGCTCCGGGTGGTGGGCGATGGCGTGGCCGAGCCGGTCGGCGGCCAGCTCCCACTCCGGCTGCGGCTCGCCCAGCCGCTCGCCGAGCGCCACCGCGCAGCGCAGCGCCTGGTAGATCGACGAGCAGCCCGTCAGCAGCGACTCGGCGCCGGTCGAGCCGTCCTCCCAGCGGATCCACTTGACGTCGCCGAGCGGCGTCTGGAGGCCGACGACGAAGTCGATCGCGGCGCGGACCGTCGGCCACATGGACCTGACGTAGTCCTCGTCGCCGGTGACGAGGAGCTCGTGCCACATGCCGACCGCGATGTAGGCGGCGTGGTTGGACTCGCCCCCGGTGTCGGTGACCTGCTCGTCCTCCCACTTGGCGGGCCAGGAGCCGTCCGGCCTCTGCTCGCCCGCCAGCCAGGCGTAAGCGCGCCGCGCCTCCGCGCCGAACCCGGACGCCGAGAGGGCCATCGCCGCCTCGATGTGGTTCCAGGCGTCGACCTTCCCGGCCGGGTAGCCGTCGAAGGAGGAGTACCAAGGGATGGCCCCCGAGGGGTACTGCTGACGGACGATGGAAAGGGCCGTCGCCTTGACCTGCTCGGGGGTGAGGATGACGTCAGCCCGCATAGGACGGCTTGGTCAGGTAGACGACGACGCTCTTGCCGATGACCGGGTTGAGCACCTTCTCCGCCAGACGGGTCGCCAGGGGCTGCTTCATGATGTCCCACACCAGGACCTGGTGGTAGGCCTTCACCGCGGGGTTGTCGTTGTTCTCCAGGCCCGCCGCGCACTTGAGCCACCAGTAGGCCGAGTGCAGCCCGTGCGCGTGGTGGTGCCCGTCGATGCGGAAGCCGATGGACTTGAGCTTGGCTTCCAGCTCGGCGCGCGTGTAGATGCGCACGTGGCCGCCGGGGGCGGTGTGGTAGTCCTCCGACAGCGCCCAGCAGATCCGCTCGGGCAGCCACGACGGCACCGTGACGGCGACCTGGCCGCCCGGCTTGAGGACGCGGAACAGCTCCCGCATCGCCTTCATGTCGTCGGGGATGTGCTCCATCACCTCGGCGGCGACGATCTTGTCGAAGGTGTCGTCCCCGAAGGGGAGCGCGAGCGCGTCGCCTTCGACGGTCTCGGCGGAGGCGCCTTCGGGGGCCTGCCCCTCCAGCTCCATCGCGCCGAACATCGTCTGGACGCTCTTCAGCTCCTCGGCGTCCATGTCGAACGCCGTCACGGCGGCGCCTCGGCGGTACAGCTCGAAAGCGTGCCGTCCGCCGCCGCAGCCCATGTCGAGGACGCGCTCCCCCAGGGCGATGGGGAACCGCTGGAAGTCAACGGTAAGCAGTGGGGGCTCCTTCCACCTGCGGATCGGGGCAGATCCGCGAACGTAGGGTCAGCGTGCGGATGCGATCGCTGCCCGGTAGTGCTCGACGGTCGCCTTGGCGACCGCGGACCAGGTGTAGCGCTCCTGGACGCGCAGGTATCCGGCCTCGCCCACGCGCGCCCGCTCGTCGGGGGAGTCGTGCAGCCGACGCAGGGCGGCGGCGAGTTCCTCGACGTCGCCGGGCGGCACCAGGACGGCGGCGTCGCCGACGACCTCGGGCAGCGCCCCGGCGGCGCTGGCGACCAGCGGGGTGCCGGAGGCCATGTGCTCCACGGCGGGCAGGGAGAAGCCCTCGTAGCGGGACGGGACGACGGCGATCTCGGCGGAGGCCAGGAGGTCGCCGAGTTCCTCGTCGGAGACGCCGGAGACGAACCGGACCTTGTCGCCGAGGGCGAGTTCCTTGACGAGCTTCTCGGTGGGGCCGTCCTTCTGCGGGCGGCTGACCACGACGAGGTGCACGTCGCGCTCGGTGGCGAGCTTGGCGACGGCGCGCAGGAGCACGTCGACGCCCTTGAGGGGCGAGTCGGCGCTGGCCATCGCGACGATCCGGCCGGCGACGCGCTCCTCGCGGGGCCCGCGCGGGTGGAAGATCGAGGTGTCGACGCCCAGCGGCAGCACGTGGATCTTCGCCGGGTCGGTCTTGAAGTCGGCGGCGATGTCGCGCTTGGAGGAGCTGGAGACGGTGAGGACCCGGCCGATCCTGGACGAGACGTAGGCCTGCATCCGGACGAAGCCGTACCAGCGCATCTTGCCGAGGTACTGCTTGACGCCGGCCCAGCCGCCGACCTTGCGGGCGGCCTCCAGTTCGATCTTGCGGTCCTGGCTGATCGGGTGGTGGATGCTGGTGACGAACGGCAGGATCTTGGGGATGCCGAGGTTGCCGAGGCCGAGCACCTGGTTGTCGTGCACGATGTCGAAGTCGCGGCGGCGCTTCTTGAGGGCGCGCAGGACCCGGAGGCTGAACGTCAGCGGCTCGGGGAAGCCGCCGGTGCGCATGTGCGCGAACTCCAGGACGTCGATCCAGTCGCGGAACTCGCCGAGGGCGGGGTTCCGGAACGGGTTCTCGTCGTTGTAGAGGTCGAGGCTGGGGATCTTGGTGAGGGTGATCGACTCGCGGTCGAGGACGGGGTACGGCTGTCCGGAGAAGACCTCGACGGTGTGGCCGAGGTCGACCAGTTCGCGGCTCAGGTGCCGCAGGTAGACGCCCTGTCCTCCACAGTGGGGCTTGCTCCGGTAGGAAAGCAGTGCAATCCGCAGCGGCTTCTCAGCGCTCACGCCCACCTCTTCATCATCGCGCCCGGATCAATCCAGTGTTGTACGGAGTGTCTGACTCTAGCCCGAACATGTTACCGATGGGTTCCTTGCACTTCTATGGTGAAAGGCGGGCCACCTTGGGGTGACCCGCCTTATTTGAGGGTATTCGCCCGGGTATTAGGGTTCTCAGCCGCGCCTGGGCGTGGGCGTGAACCGGACCGGGATCTCCTTGAACCCGTTGACGAAGTTCGACCGCATCCGGCGCACCTCGCCCGCCTGCTCGATGTCCGGCAGGCGCTCGGCCAGGGCGCCGAACAGGACGGTCAGGTTCATCCGGGCCAGGTGGGTGCCGAGGCAGTAGTGCGGGCCGCCGCCGCCGAACCCGATGTGCGGGTTCAGGCCGCGCCCGATGTCGAAGGCGAACGGGTTCTCGAAGTGCTCCTCGTCCCGGTTGCCCGACGGGTAGAACATGACGACCTTGTCGCCCGCCTTGATCTTCTTGCCCCGCAGCTCGACGTCCTGGGTCGCGGTCCGCCGGAACAGGTTCAGCGGGCTGGTCCAGCGCACGATCTCGTCGGCCGCCGACGCGATCAGCGACGGGTCCTCCTTGAGCCGCGCCCACTGGTCGGGGTGCTCGAAGAACGCCACGATGCCGCCGGCCGTCGCCGTCCGGGTCGTCTCGTTCCCGGCGATGGTGAGCATCAGGATGAAGAGGTTGAACTCGTCGTCGGTGAGCAGGTTGCCGTTCTCGTCCGGCTGCAGGAGCTTGGTGGCGATGTCGTCCCGCGGTTCGGCCTTGCGCTGCTCGGCGATGTTCTGGGCGTACATGTAGATCTCGGCGGCGGCGGCCTGGGCGACCTCGGGGGTGGCCTGGAGCTCGGGGTCGTCGTAGCCGACCAGCATGTTCGACTTCTCGAAGAGGAAGTCGGCGTCCTCGATCGGCGCGCCCATCAGCTCGCAGATGGTCTGCAGCGGCAGCGGCGCGGCGATCTGCCGGACGAACTCGGCCTCGCCGGTCTCGCAGACGTCGTCGATCAGCCGGTGGGTGATCTCCTCGATGTGCGAGCGCAGCTTGTTGATCATGCGCGGGGTGAAGCCGCGGTTGACGTAGGACCGCTGCCGCGTGTGCTTGGGCGGGTCCATGAACAGCATCATCTGCTGCTGGAGGGCGAGGTCCTCGTCGGTCATCTCCTGGAACATCGACGTGCGGATCGCCGCCGAGAACAGGTCGGGGTTGCGCGAGACGTGGATGATGTCGTCGAGCTTGGTGATCGCCCAGAAGCCGGGGACGTTCGGGTCCGGGTCGTAGTGCCAGTGCACCGGGTCGTGGTGGCGCAGCCACGTCCACTGCTCGTGCGGGGTCCCGCTCTGCTCGTACTGGTCGAGCGCGATGATGTCGATCTTCGGAATCTCGGGTGCGGACATGCGGACTCCTCGAAGGGTGGGCGTCGGTTTCAGGAGTGGGCTTGCGGTCGCTCAGCCGAGCTTGGGGAACGGGGTGATGAAGCCCCCGTCGGGGACGCGGAGCGCGCCGGCGAGCCCCTCGGGCGTCCAGGCGGCCCCGTCCGGGGCGGTGGCGACCTCGGCGACGGTCGGCGGGACCAGGGCGGCGACGTGGCCGCCGTAGACCATGAACACCTGGCCGTTGACGGAGTCGGCGGCGGGCGAGGCCAGGTAGGCCACGAGCGGGGACACGTGCGCGGGGGACAGCGGGTCCGGGCCGTCCTCGGGGGCGGCGCCGAAGACCGCGGTCGTCATGTCGGTGCGGGCCCGGGGGCAGATCGCGTTGGTGCGGACGCCGAGGCGGCCGGCCGCGAGCGCCGTCGAGAGGGTGAGCGCGGTGATGCCGCCCTTGGCCGCCGCGTAGTTGGGCTGGCCTGGTGCGCCGATCATGAACGCCTCGGACGAGGTGTTGATGATGCGCCCGTAAACGGGCCCGCCCTGGGCCTTGGAGAGGCCGCGCCAGTGGACGACGGCGTGGCGCGACGTCACGAAGTGGCCCTTGAGGTGGACGCGGACGACCGAGTCGAACTCCTCCTCGGACATGTTGAAGATCATCCGGTCCCGGGTGAACCCGGCGTTGTTGACCAGGATGTCGAGCGAGCCGTACGCGGCGAGGGCCGCCTTGACCAGGCCCTCGCCGGTGTTCCAGTCGGCGACGTCGCCCGCGTGCACGACGGCCTCTCCGCCGCCGTCGCGGATCTCCTCGGCGACCGCGTCGAGCGCGGCACTGGGCAGGTCGTTCAGGACGAGCCGGGCGCCTTCGCCGGCCAGGGCGAGGGCTTCGGCGCGGCCGAGGCCGCGGGCCGCGCCGGTGACGATCGCGGCGCGCCCGTCCAGGCGGGTGTCGGCGGCGGCAGGGGTGTCGCTCATGAACGCTCCGGATGATCTAACGCTTGCTTGGTTTGTGTCCAGTCAACGGTGAGACGCCAGTCTCGTCAAGGGTCTCACTCGGGTGCGGCGTGTGTCCCACGCCACAGATCGGGGTGGTGGTCGCGGACGGTCAGGGGGCGAGCGCGTATCGCAGAGGAGCCTGCCCGCCCGCGCGCCGGGCCAAGCCCCGCACTTCCAGGACGCGCAGATGCGCCGCGGTCTCGCCGGTGGCCAGATGGCGGCTGACGGCCGGCATCGTGTCCCACGGGTAACTCCAATGGCACCGCGAGGTCAGGGCCCACAGCGTCTGCGGCTCGGGCGTCAGGAGGCCGAGCACCTCGCTCAGCCGCTCCTCGTGGTGCTCGATGATCTCCTTCGAGCGGCGGGGGATCCCGCTGAAGGAGTACTGATGGGCGGGCAGCGCGTCTTCGACGCCCATGTCGGCCGTCATGGTGAGCGAGCGCAGGTAGTCGCCCAAGGGGTCGACGTCGGGGAGGTCGTAGGGATAGAGGCCCACATGCGGGGTGATCTCGGGGAGCACGTGGTCGCCCGTGAAGAGCGCGTCACGGTCCTCCAGGTGGAGGCAGATGTGCCCGGGGGAGTGGCCCGGCGTCCACACCGTGCGCAGCGCCCTGCCCGGCAGGTCGATCAGGTCGCCGTGCTCCAGTTCGCGGTCGGGCACCGCGGGCGGGTCGGGCCGGTGGTCGCCGTCGCTGAACGCCGCGCCCTCAGGTTCGCTCGCGCCCGCCCGCACCATCCAGTCGCCGAGCCGCTCGTCGGTCCGCTCCCGCATCAGCCTGATGAGCGCCGCGTCCGCCCGGTGCATCGCGATCCACGCCCCGGACCGCTCCCGGATCCGCCCGGCGAGGCCCGCGTGGTCGGGGTGCATGTGCGTGACCACGACCCCGTACACGTCCTCGATCGAGGCGCCGATCCCGCTGAGCCCTTCCTTGAGCGCCTTCCACGCCTCGGGGTGTTCCCACCCCGCGTCGATGAGCACAGGCCCCTTGGGGCTCTCCAGGACGTACACGATGGTCCGCCCCAGAGGATTGCCCGGAATGGGCACTGGCACGCTCCACAAACCGCCACCGAGATCCGGCATTTCTTCTGGTCGCTCCTTCGTCGCTCCGTGATCGGCCGCTGGGGATCCCGGCGCCGCCGCTCCGGCCCTGGGGGCCGATGGGCGGCGCCGGGGCGCCCGATCACTTCAGTGTGCTTCCTCGTCGAGGCCTGCGGCGCGGGGGCGGGCGGGAGCCTTGGTGGAGGGGACCTTCCGGATCACACGCGCTCGATGATGGTGGCGGTGGAGAGGGCTCCGCCGCAGCACATGGTGACGAGTGCGGTCTCGCCGTCACGGCGCTCCAGTTCGTGGAGGGCCGTGGTGATGAGGCGGGCGCCGGTGGCCCCGACGGGGTGGCCGAGGGCGATGGCGCCGCCGTTGACGTTCACCTTGTCCATGTCCGGCCGGTGCTGGGAGGCCCACGACAGGACGACGGAGGCGAACGCCTCGTTGATCTCGACGAGGTCGATGTCGCCGAGGGACATCCCGGCGGTCTCCAGCACCTTGGCCGTCGACTGCACGGGGCCGTCGAGGTGGTAGTACGGCTCGGCGCCGACCAGGGCCTGGGCGCGGAAGGCCGCGCGCGGGCGCAGGCCGAGGGCGCGGGCCTTCTCCTCGGACATGACGAGCACGGCCGCGGCCCCGTCGGAGATCTGCGAGCTGCTGCCCGCGGTGTGCCGCTTCAGCACGGGCCTGAGCTTGGCGAGGCCCTCAAGGGTGGTCTCGCGCAGACCCTGGTCGCGGGCGACGGTGAGGCGCTCGCCCGTCTCGTTGCCCTCCTTGTCGACCTGGGGCACGTCGTGCAGCGGCACGATCTCGCGGTCGAACCGGGAGTCCGCCCACGCCTTGGCGGCGAGCTGCTGCGAGCGCAGGCCGAACGCGTCGAGGTCCTCGCGGGTGAGGTCGCGCCGGTCGGCGATCCGCTCGGCGGCCTCGAACTGGTTCGGCAGGTCGAGGTCCCAGTCCGGCGGGCGCGGGTTGGCCGGCAGCACGTTGGAGCCGAGCGGGGCGCGGCTCATCACCTCCACGCCGCAGCCGATCGCGACGTCCACGATGCCCGCCTGGACGAGCGCGGCGGCGAGGTGCACGCTCTGCTGGGCGCTGCCGCACTGCGCGTCGATGGTGGTGACGCCGGTCTGCCAGGGCAGGCCCGCGTACAGCCACGCCTGGCGGCCGACGTGCCCGCCCTGCTCACCGGACTGCGTGACGCAGCCCGCGAAGACCTGGCCGACCTCGGCGGGGTCGATGCCCGCCCGCTCGACCAGGGCCTTCAGGGTGCGGCCCAGCACCTCCTGGGCCTTGACGCCCGCGAGCCAGCCGCCCCGCCTGCCCTGCGCGGTCCGCACCGCCTCGACTATGACCGGTCGTCCCATGCCCGCTCCTCCCGAATAAGGTTCGGGGCTAACTGTAACGTGTTCTAGTTTGGCGCGTCGAGGGTCACCTTGAGGGAGTGGTAGGTCGGCACGAGTACGCCGCGCGCGGCACGGCGGGAGACGACCCGGTAAGGGCGGCCCGTCTCGGTGAGCGCCTGGAGCATCCGCGTCACCTGGGTGCGGGCCACCGCCGCCCCGAGGCACAGGTGCCGTCCCGCGCCGAACCACAACTGCCGCGTCTCGGCCACGTACTCGCGCGTGACGTCGAAGGCCCCGGCCCCGTTGTTCGCCCTGTGCGTGAGCACGATGACGCGCTCGCCTTCGCGGATCAGCCTCCCCTCGACCGTCACGTCCTTGGCCACGTGCCTGCCAATGAGGGGCGCGGGAGTGGCGACCCGCAGGCCCTCGCGCACGGCGTTGGGCATGAGGTCGGGCCTGGTCAGGAGTGTGCGGAGCTGCCCTGTGTCGTGCAGTAGCGCAACGGTGCGAGACGTGCCCGACGCGCCGGTCTCGGTGCCCGCGACGGCGAGGAGGGTGGCCAGCCCGCGGGTGAGGTCGAGGCTGAAGCCGAGGGCGCGGCAGCGGCCCAGGATCGTGTCGGGTCCCGCCGAGGCGTACGCCTGCGGGACGGCCCGGGTCAGCTCGGCCGCGATCCGCGACGCCTCCGCGACCTTCGCCTCGGGAAGGTCGGTCGAGGAGGTGGTGCCGAGGGCGAGCGCGGCGAGCCGCTCGCCCAGGGAGAACAGGTTCTCATACGGCGAGTCTTCCGGGCCCAGGCGAAGCCCCAAGAGGTCGGCCACCAGGCGTCCGGCAAGGACGCGGGTCGCCACGGCCACGTCAACGGTCTCGCCCTCGCGCAGCCTGTCGGCGAGCCGCCTGTAGTGCTCGCCCTGCGCCCGCTCGACGAGTTCGGCCGCGGCCTGCTCGGTGAACAGGTCCCGCGCCGCGGCCCGCACCCGGGTGTGCGCGGCGCCGTCGAACAGCCCTGCCATCTCCGAGCCGAACAGCTGGCTCCACATGTGCCCGACGCCGCCCTCGCCCGCCATGGTGAAGCCGCCGTGGTCCTTGAGGACCCTGCGCGCTATGAGGGGGTCGGTCACCAGCCAGCCCAGCCGGGGCACCTTGGTGATCCGGCCCGCGAGCCGCGAGCCCCTCAGCAGGGCGTAGAGCCAGGGATTGCCCTGGCGCAGC
This sequence comes from Actinocorallia aurea, assembly GCF_054783995.1. NCBI lineage: Bacteria > Bacillati > Actinomycetota > Actinomycetes > Streptosporangiales > Thermomonosporaceae > Actinocorallia > Actinocorallia aurea. The sequence goes on along the minus strand of NZ_BAAGPQ010000002.1, from coordinate 429,559 downwards.
AGGCGCGCCTCGTACCGGTCCATTGCGTTCTCCGTCCGTTGTCCCCGTGCGATGATGCCGCGAACAAAGCTGGTCAAAGTAGGTACTAACCCCCAAAGCACTTGAGTACGGGAACGCATGGGCGCGCGCGTCACGAGGGGACAGGCTGGACGCATGAGAGCACGGATCGCGGGGGTCGCGGCTTACCTGCCCGACCACACGGTGTCCAGCGCGGAGGTGGAGTCCCGGATCGGGCCCTACCGGCCGCATCCGACCATCGTCGAGCGGATGACCGGCATCCGCTCCCGGCACGTCATGCGCGCCGACCAGCAGGCCTCCGACCTCGCCGTGGAGGCCGCGGGCAAGCTCCTGGCCGACTCCGGCGACGAGCCCGACCTCCTGCTGTTCGGGTCGGCCTCCCAGGACCTCATCGAGCCCGCCACCGCGCACATCGCCGCCGCCAAGCTCGGTCTGACGTGCCCGGTCTTCGACGTCAAGAACGCCTGTAACAGCTTCCTCAACGCGATGCAGGTCGGCGACGCGCTCATCCGCACCGGCCAGTACCGCAGGGTCCTGGTGTGCAGCGGGGAGAGCCCTTCGCGGGCCGTCCGCTGGAGCGTGCGCGACCGGGCCCAGTTCGTCGACTCCTTCGCCGGCTACACGCTGTCCGACGCGGGCGCGGCGATGCTCCTGGAGGCCGCGCCCACCGGGCTGTTCGGCTTCGAGTTCGCCGCGGTCTCCGCCAAATGGCAGGTCGGCACCCTTCCCGCCGGAGGGTCGATGCATCCGCGCGACCCCGAGTACACCTACTTCTCCGGCGACGGGCGCAGGCTCAAGGACGCGTTCCTCGGACAGGGCCCAGGGCTCTGGCTCGACGCCCTGGACAAGAACGGGCTCACGTGGGACGACTTCAAGGTCGTCCTCGTCCACCAGGTCACCCTTCCCTACCTGGAGACGCTGCGGAGCATCCTCGGCATCCCGGCCGACAAGCTCGTCGTCACCCTTCCCGAGCACGGGAACGTCGCGTCGGCCACGCTGCCCCTGCAGCTCGCCCAGGCCGTCGCCGAAGGGCGGCTCACGCCCGGGGACAAGGTCGCGTTCGTGGGGCTGGCCGGGGGCGTCAGCCTCGGCGTCGCCTTCGCCGAGTGGTCCTGAAAGGGGCGCGCGTGAACCTCTGGGTCGTCATCCCCGCCTACAACGAGGCGCGGTCCATCGGCGCGACCCTCGCCCGGCTCGCCCAGCAGACCGACCGGGACTTCACCGTCCTGGTCGTCGACAACGGCAGCACCGACGGGACCGCCGAGGTCGTCCGGGGCTTCCCCGGCGTCCGGCTCGTCGCCGAACCCGAGAAGGGCACGGGCTCGGCCGCCGACACCGGGTTCCGCCACGCGATCCTCGGCGGCGCGACCCACATCGCCCGCACCGACGCCGACTGCCTGCCCGACGACGCCTGGATCGCCGCGGTGCGGGCCGCGTTCGCCGCGGGCCTGGAGATGGCCAGCGGCCCGCTGCGGCCCCGCACCGACGAGTTCCGGCTCCGCCTGTGGGAGCGCAGGCTGCTGCCCGCCGTCGTCTCGATCGCCGCGACGTTCGGCAGGTTCCGGCCCGGCAACCGCGACCCGGAGTACCTCGGCCCTTACCTGATGATGCCGGGCTGCAACATGGCCATCACCGCGGCCCTGTACGAGAAGGCCGGCGGCTTCCCCCGCACCAGGATCGAGGACGTCCACGAGGACAGGGCGCTGGTCAACCGCGTCCGGAAGATCACCCGCGCGTACGGGCTGCGCAAGGACATGACCGTCTACGGCTCCGTAAGGCGGCTGCGCGCCTACGGCCTCGCCGGAACCCTCGCCTGGTACGCCGACCACCGCTACCAGCCCACCACCGCGGACGGTCGGCCGAACGTGGACATCAGATGAGCCCGGCGAGGGCGAAGGACTGGGAGCGGCGGCTCTACATGAGCGCCCACCCCTTCGCCTACCCGCTCCTGCGCGCGCTGGCCCGGCTCGGAGACGTCGTGCGGGTGCCCGGCCTCGGGGTCGTGGTCAACGACGCCGCCACGGCCCGCGACGTCCTGCTGGACGGGGAGACCTTCCGCAAGGACGGGCCGGGCTCGCCCGGCGACCTGTGGACGCCGATCCTCGGGCCGTCGGTCCTGCTGAACATGGAGGGCGAGGCGCACCGGGCCCTTCGCCGCAAGCTGGCCGAGCTGTTCACGCCGTCGTCCACGTCCGCGCTCTGCGCCCGCGTACTCGAAGCACCCCTGCGGGACCTGTCTTCACGCCTGGACAAGGGCGAGGAGGTGGACCTCGTGGACGTCATGCGGGTGATGGCCGGAGGCGTCATCTGCGAGGTGATCGGGCTGCCCGACATCGACGAGCACGCCTGCCGCGAGATGTTCGAGGCGGGCGAGCGGATCGTGTCGATGGTGAGCCTCGGCACCCGCACCCTGTCGCCCGCCCGGATCGCGGTCGCGCGCGAGGTGCTCGACCCCATCGGCGACGTCGCCGCCCGCGCCTTCCGGAACGGGGACGAGACGACCGTCATGGGCCGGATGCGGGCCCTCGGCCTGTCGGAGGGCGAGGCGCGCGGCGCGGCCGGCGCGTTCTTCCTCACCGGCACCGAGACCGTCGCCACGCTGGTCCCGCGCCTCGTCGCGCTGCTGCACGACCACGGCGAGCTCGGCCGCGTCGCCGCCGACCCGGCGCTGCTCGACCCGGCGATCGACGAGGCCATGCGGGTCACCACGCCGACCCCGGTCATGCTGCGCAGCGTGCACGCGGCAGCCGTGCTGGGCCGGACCGGGACGGCCGGAGCGGTCCGGGTGAGACCGGGCGACCGGGTCCTCATCGCCACCCACACGTGCTGCCGCGCCCTCGGCCCCTTCGCCTTGGACGGCGACCCTGCCAAGGCCGCCCTGCGCAGGCTCTGGTTCGGGGCCGGCCCCCACTTCTGCCTCGGCTACCCGCTCGCACACGCGGAGATCAGGGCCGTCATGCGGGCCCTGCTCGACCACGCGCCTCTGGAGATCGTCTCCCGGCGCGCCGCGCGAGGCGTCCTCATCCCGACGTACGCCTCGCTCAAGGTGCGCCGCGCAGGCGCCCCGTGAACGCTTCCGGCGGGATCGGGAGAGAACAAGATGACGCCCGGGACGGGCGCTTTACCGAGGGGTGAGAGTTGAGCCTTGTCAGGCAGGTGCTGGAACGGGCCGAGGAGCACCCTTCCCGGACGGCCCTCATCGCCGGGGACGGCACGGCACTGACCTACGGCGACCTCCGGCGGCGTGTCCTCGCCGTCCGCGACGGGTTCGTCAGGGAAGGGCTCGCGGAGGGCGACGGGGTCCTGTTCTCGGTACGCCCGTCGCCGGAGTCGCTCGTCCTGGCGCTCGGGGTGGTGGCCGCGGGCGGCGTCGTCGTCTTCGCCGACCCGGGGGCGGGCCCGGAGATGTTCGAGGCCCGGCTGCGGCTCGCCGCGCCGCGCTGGTCGGCCGCCGAGTCCCTGCTGTACGCCGCGAGCCGGATCGGCCCCGTGCGGGCCTACGCGCGCCGCAGGGGCCTCCTGCTGCCGCGCCTGGCCGGACTGTCCCTGAGGCACGTCTACAGCGGCCGGTGGCTGCCGGGGGTGCCGCGCGGGGCGGCGTCCCTGGACGCCTGGGCCCGCTCGCGCCCGTCCGAGGCCCCGGTCAGGCAGGCCGCTCCGGGCGACCCGGCCGTGGTGATCTTCACTTCCGGGACGACGTCCGCGCCGCGCGCCGTCGTGCACACCGAGGCGTCCCTGGCCTCCGGCCTCGACCTGTTCCGCGCGCGGGTGCCGCTGGCCGCCGGCGACACCGTGCACACCGACCAGCTCATGCTGGGCCTGCCCACGCTGGTCGCCGGCGCCTGCTGGTCGATGCCGCCGCTCGGCTGCCCGCCGGAGCGGTTCCGCGCCCAGCTCGCCGAGCGCGGGGCCACGCACACCTTCTGCGTGCCGGTCCACCTCGCCGAGGTGCTCGACGCGGCCCCCGGGCCGCTGCCGGACACGCTGCGGCACGTGCTGCTCGGCGCGGCGCCCGCGCCCGCCGGGATCCTGCGCCGCGCCGCGGCCGCCGCGCCGCACGCCGAGATCCTCTCGGTGTACGCGATGACCGAGATCGTCCCTGTGGCGATCGCCTCCGCGGCCGAGAAGCTCGCGCACGCCGAGGCGGCCAAGGGCGGTGACCTTCTCGGCGAGCCGCTCCCGGGGGTGACGGCGCGCATCGCGCCCGACGGCGAACTGCTGCTCTCCGGACCGAACCTCTGCAAGGGCTACCTGGGCGAGGAGGACCACACGGAACTCGCGACGGGTGATCTGGCCAGGTCAGAGGGGGAAAGGCTGGTTCTGATGGGAAGGAAGAAGGACATGGTGATCCGGGGGAAGTTCAATCTTTATCCAGGGCTTTACGAGCCCGCCGTGATGGCCCTCGACGGCGTCCGCGAGGCGGCCTTCGTCGGGTGCGCCGACGCCGAGACGGGCGATGAGGAGGTCGTCCTCGTCGTCACCGGAGACGTGGAGCCGGATGAGCTCGCGGTGCGTCTGAAGGGCGTTCTGGACGCGGGGGCGTGGCCCGACCGGATCGTGAGGGTGGAGGAGTTGCCCTACGGGGGACGGGGCCGCAAACTCGACCGGAATGTTCTGAGAGGAATGGTTTCGCCAGGGGAGAGTTGATGAGGGTTGCTGTGACCGGCGCGTCCGGATTCGTAGGCGGCGCCGTGTGCCGCGCGCTCGTCGCCCGGGGCGCCAGGGTCCAGGCCTACGGCCGCCGGGCCGCGGTGCGGCCCGAGCACGTGGCCGGCGCCCGCTACCGGTCCTGGGACCTCACCCGGGGGCCGCTCGAATCGGCGCCCGCCGTCGACGCCGTCGTGCACTGCGGGGGCAGCGTCACCGACTGGGGGCCGGTGAAGGAGTTCTTCGCCGTCAACCTCGACGGCACCCGGCACGCCCTCGGCAGCTTCCCCGGCGCGCGCTTCGTCCACGTGAGCACGGCGAGCGTCTACGACCCCTATCTGCCGACCGTCATGGCGGCCGAGCACCAGGCCCCCGTCCGCCGCTACATGAACGGCTACGGGGCGTCCAAGGCCGCCGCCGAGAGGGCGGTGCTGAAATCGGGCGTGGAGAGCGTCATCCTCCGCCCGCACGCCGTCTACGGACCCGGCGACACCACCCTTCTGCCGCGCGTGGAGGCCTCGGTACGCGGTCCGTGGCTGGTCGCGGTGGGCAGCGGAAGGCAGCGGATCAGCCTGACGAGCGTGGGCAACCTCGTGCAGGCCTGCGTCCTGGCCTGCGAGCGGGACGCGACAGGGGTGTTCAACGTGACGGACGCCGAGCCCGTCGTCCTCGACGACGCCCTCGCCCTCATCCTCGCCGAGCGGGGCATCGAGGCCGAGCGCGTCTACCTGCCCGCGGGACCGGCGCTGCGCCTCGCCGCGGTCTCCGAGGGGCTGCACCTGCTGGCGGGGGCCAGGAAGGCGCCGCGGCTCACCAGGTACGCGCTCGGGCACCTCGCGGTGGAGCGGACCCTGGACATCACCGCGGCGCGGACCCGCCTGGGCTTCCAGCCGCAGCCGACGTCCTTCGCGGGCGCCTACTCCTGGTAGCGGGCGGGGCCGGCGGATCAGGAGGTCGCGGCGCCGTCGGCGGGCTCGCCTTCGGCGTCCTCGGGCAGGTCCTCCAGCAGGTCGTCGAACTCGCCGTCCTTGACGCCGAGCACGAAGGCCTCCCACTCGCCTTCGGTGAAGTACAGGCGGGGGCCGTCGGGCTCCGCCGCGTTGCTCATCACGATGGCCTGGGTGCCCGGCAGGAAGATCTTGTTGTCCTTGCGCATCTCGTCCGGGACGTCCTCGGACGGGATGAACTCGATGATGACGCCGTCTTCTTCGTCGCCGTACAACTCTTTGCGGTACTCGGTCATGCCCTCAGCGTAGTCGCCGGGCAGGGGCCGGGGGAGGCTGATTCCGGCTACTGCGCGCGATCCGTCCCGGGCCGCCGGGCGGCGGCTCAGAAGCCTGCTCAGAAGCCGGCCAGGAGCCTTTCGGCGGCCACGTCTAGGCGGCCGTGCGTCTCCTCCGGGGTGGCGTGGCCCCGCAGGATCTCGATCATCTCCATCACCCACACGCTGTTCAGCGCGCCGACGAGCGTGCGCTGCTCCTCGGTGGCCTCGCCCTCGGACGCGACGCGCAGCAGCATCCCCGTCATCCGGGAGCCGAAGTTGGTCTTGACGTCCGACAGCAGCAGGGAGCGGATGAGCGCGTCGGCCAGTTCCGGCTCGCGCATGAGGCCGCGGGTGGCGCGCATGAGCAGCTCGACCGCGCGCGAGGCGGGCGTGGACGAGCCCGGCGGGCGGCGCTCCATGCTGCCTTCGAGGAGGTCCATCTCCTCGCTGACGACGGCCACCACGAGGTCCATCTTGGACGGGAAGTAGCGGTAGAGCGTGCCGAGGGCGACCCCCGCGCGCTCGGCGACCGTGCGCATCTGCATCGCCTCGACCCCGCCGCGCGAGGCGAGCGCGGCGGCGGCCTGCACGATGCGCTTGCGGCGCAGGTGCTGGCTGCGCGCCCGAGTGGGCGCCGGAGCCGGATCGGTAGTCACAGCCGCTCATTCTAGGGGCACTCGCGAGAACCTGTTATCCCCCGAGATGCCCGGCTCCGGCCCGCTCTACCTACGTTTATGCGGCCCGATCTGCGCTATGGACAGAAACTAGAATCTGTTCTAGTTTCGTCGTGATCTGGTGGACGAAGGGGGTCTTTTGAACACCGTCACCGCCTTGCTCGCCGCCCGGAGCGCCGAGGACGCGCCCGGCCTCACGTTCGAAGGACGCACCTGGACGTGGCGTGAGCTGGCCGGAGAGTGCGCGGTCCGCGCGCACTGGCTGCGCGGGCTCCGCGCGGCCGATCCGGCGCGGCCCCTCCATCTCGGCGTGCTGCTCGACAACGTGCCCGAGATGCTGTTCCTGTTGGGCGGCGCCGCGCTGTCGGGAACCGTGCTCGTCGCGCTCAACACGACCCGCCCGCCCGACCGCCTCGCGGTCGACGCCGAGCGGTCGGACTGTGACCTGATTCTCACCGAGCCCCGGCATCTGGAGGCCGCGCGGACACTCGGAAAGGAGGCCGGACTGGAGGTCGTCGACCACGAGGACGCCTCCTACGCCGCCGCGCTCGCGCCCCACCTCGGGCGGCCCGCTCCGGACGTCCCCGCGGACCCGGGCACGCTGCTCATGCTGATCTTCACCTCCGGGACGTCCGGGGATCCGCGCGCCGTCCGCATCACCCACCGCAAGGTGGTGGTCCCCGGGGAGAACCTCGCCGGACGCCTCGTGAACGCCGCCGACGTGGTCTACAGCCCGATGCCGCTCTTCCACAGCGGCGCGATCATGGCAGCCTTCGCGCCGGCCCTGGCCGCCGGAGCCCACCTCGTGCTGCGGCGGCGCTTCTCGGCCTCCGGGCTGCTGCCGGACCTGCGCGAGCACGGCGTCACCTACATGCATTACGTAGGCAAGGCCCTGTCTTACGCCCTCATGGCGACCCCCGAGAAGGTCGACAACCCTCTGCGGTTCGCCTTCGGCAACGAGGCGGCCCCCGCCGAGCAGGCGGCCTTCGCCGAACGGTACGGCTGCCACGTCATCGACGCGTACGGCTCCACCGAGACGGCGATCACCTTCAGCCCCGACCCCTTCGGACCGCCCAACTCCCTCGGGAAACTCGGCGAAGGGGTCGTCATCCTCGACGCCGTGACGGGCGAGCCGTGCCCACCCGGCGTCACCGGCGAACTCGTGGCCACCGGCATGGGCCTCTTCGACGGCTACTACCGGGACGACGCCCCCGAGCAGACCCGCCAAGGCATGTTCTGGAGCGGAGACCACGCCTACGCCGACGAGAACGGCTACGTCTTCTTCGTCGGACGCTCCCTCGACAGGCTGCGCGTGGACGGGGAGAACTTCGGCGCCGCCGAAGTGGAACGCGCCCTCGGCGAGCTGCCTTCCCCCTTCGCCGTCTATGGCGTCCCCGACACCGCGTCCGGCGACCAGGTGATGCTCGCCGTGACCGGAGAGTTCGACCCCGCGGCCTTCGCCGTGCTGGCCGGTCGGCTCAACCCCAAATGGGTGCCCCGGTTCGTCCGGGTCTGCCGGGAGCTTCCGCTCACCGCCTCCAACAAGATCCTCAAGCGTTCGCTCGCCGCCGAGGCGTGGCTGACCGCAGACCCGGTCTGGTACCGGTCCGGCCGCGGCACCGCCTACCGGCCGCTCACCCCCGACGACGTGACGGACCTGCGCGCGGAGTTCGCGCGGACCGGCCGCATTCATCTCCTGGAAGGGCGCTGATGAACTTCGACCTCGACGACGACCAGAAGGAACTGAGGTCGCTAGCGACCGACCTGCTGGCCAAGGAGGCGACCCCCGAACGGCTGGAGTCCTTCGAGCGTTCGGGCGAGCCCTACGACGCCGCGCTGTGGGCCTCCCTCGTGCAGACCGGCCTGGTCGGCGCGGTGCTGCCCGAGGCGGTGGGCGGCGCGGGCCTGGGCGCGGTGGAGTACACCGTGATCCTGCGCGAGATCGGCAGGGCGGTCGCCCCCGTCCCCGCGCTCGCCGTCCTCACCGCGGGCGCGGTCGTCGCCGCGCACGGCGACGACGCCCAGGTGGCCGCGCTCGCCCCGGTCGCCGAAGGCGCGAAGCTCCTCACCTTCGCACCTCGCACGCGCGGAGAGATCACCCTTGGCGACGACGGACGTCTGACGGGCGTAGCCGTCTACGTGCCTTACGCGGCGCAGGCCGAGCGGATCCTTGTCCCCGTCGGGGACGACGCGTACCTCGTCAACACCTCGGACGCCGTCCTCACCGCGCAGCCTTCGGCCACCTCCGAGCCGCTCTCCCGCGTCGAGCTGAACGGCGCCCCCGGCGAGAAGGTCGGCTCCGGAGCGGGCACCGCCCTGCGCCGGTACGCCTCGCTCGGCGCGGTCGCCCTGGTCTCCGGCGTCATCGACGGCGCCCTGAAGCTGACGACCGAGTATGTCAAGACCCGCGAGCAGTTCGACCGCAAGCTCGCCGAGTTCCAGGCCGTCACCATGCAGGTCGGCGACGTCTACATCGCCCGGACCGCCCTCGACGTCGCCGTGTGGGCCGCGGCCTGGCGGCTCGCGCACGGCCGCCCCGACGTCGACGAGGTGCTCGCCATCGCGGCGGCCAACGCCGCCGACCCCGTGGCCAAGGCCCTGTACACCTGCCAGCACCTGCACGGCGGCATCGGCCTCGACGTCACCTACCCGCTGCACCGCTACTTCGCCGAGGGCAAGCACCGGGCGCACTTCCTGGGCGGCGCCGAGGCGGCCCTCGACGCACTCGGCGCGCACCTCCGGCACCCCGCGGAGAAGCCCGGCCCGACCCCGCAGGGCGAGGGCCTGCTCGTCGAGCTGACCGACGAGCAGCGGGCCCTGCGCGACGAGCTGCGCGCCTACTTCACCTCGTGCCTCACCGACGAGGAGCGCAAGGCCATCGCCGGCGACCCCTTCGGCGGGGCCTACATCGAGCACTGCCGCAAGCTCGGACGCGACGGGATGCTCGGCGTCGCGTTCCCCGTCGAGTACGGCGGCCGCGGCTACGGCCCGATGGAGCAGCAGATCTTCGCCAACGAGATCGCCCGCGCCGAGGTGCCCTACCCGATCATCACGCTCAACTCCGTCGCGCCGACGATCATCGAGTACGGCACCGACGAGCAGAAGGCGTTCTTCCTGCCCAAGATCCTCGCCGGAGAGTGCCACTTCGCCATCGGGTACTCCGAGCCCGGCGCAGGCACCGACCTGGCTTCCCTGCGCACGACCGCGGTGCTGGACGGCGACCACTTCATCGTCAACGGGCAGAAGATCTTCACCTCGGGCGGCCACTACTCCGACTACATCTGGCTGGCCGCCAGGACGTCGGCGGAGGGCGCCAAGCACAAGGGCATCACGATGCTCATCGTGGACTGCAAGGACCCCGGCTACTCCTGGACGCCCATCGTCACCATGGACGGCCGCCACCACACCAACGCGTCCTACTACCAGGACATCCACGTCCCGGTGAAGGACGTCATCGGCGAGGTGAACCGGGGCTGGAACCTCATCGTCAACCAGCTCAACCACGAGCGCGTCACCCTCGGCCCGGCCGGCAACATCGGCCACCACTACGACAGGTTCGCGGCGTGGGCCCGGCGCACGGGCACGATCGAGGAGCCGGCCGTGCGGCGCGCCCTGGCGCAGGTGTACGGCTTCCTGCGGGTCAACGAGTTCCTGAACTGGCAGGTCGCCGCCAACGCCGCCCTCGGCTGGCTCGGCGCCGCCGACGCCTCGGCCACCAAGATCTACGGCTCGGAGCGGATGCAGGACACCGGCCGGATCATCGGCGAGACCCTCGCCCGGTTCGGCGACCCCGGCGACCCGGGCACCGCGCACTTCATGGACCTGGTCGACCACTCCGTCAAGGGAGCCGTCGTGCTCACCTTCGGCGGCGGCGTCAACGAGATCCAGCGCGAGCTCATCGCGATGCTCGGCCTCGGCCTGCCCCGCGCGCCCCGGTAGGAGGACCGACGTGCACGAGGAACTCACCGCGCTCGCCGAAAGACTCATCGCGCAAGGCGAGCGGCCCGCTCCGCCGCCGCAGGACGCCGTCAACGAGGCGATGATCCGCAACTGGCGGCAGGCCATGGGCGACACCCGCGACTGGGGCGAGGAGGCCCCGCCCGCGATGGCGCAGGTGTGGTCGATGCCCGGCCTGGTCACCCGCAAGGAGCCCTCGGCGGCCGACGACGTGCTCCAGGCGCTCAACGCGGGCGGCTACACCGGCGTCGTCGCCGTCAACTGCGAGCACACCTACGACCGGCCCGTCCGGCTGGGGGAGCGGCTGCGCTCCACCGCGCGGTTCGGCGCCCTGGCCGGGCCCAAGCAGACCGCCATGGGGCTCGGCTACTTCGTCACCTGGTACCAGTCCTGGTACGTCGGCGAGGAACGCGTCGCCGAGATGCTGTTCAGGGTGCTGAAGTTCCAGCCCGTCAAGCGAAGGCCGAAGGGCAAGCCCTCCGCGCCGGCCGTGGGGCAGGACACGGAGTTCTTCTGGGAGGGCGCGCGCGAAGGCGAGCTGCGCATCCAGAAGTGCGGGGAGTGCGGAGAGCTGCGGCACCCGCCGGGGCCGATGTGCCCGGCGTGCAACTCCACGAAGCGCGACCACGTGGTGGTGTCCGGGCGGGGCACCGTCTACAGCTACGTCGTGCACCACCACCCTCCGGTGCCCGGGAGGACCCCGCCTTACGTGGTCGCCCTTGTGGAGCTGGAGGAAGGGCCCCGGATCATCGGGAACGTCCTCGGGGCGGAGCCGTCGGAGGTGTCCGTCGGGATGCCCGTCGAGCTGTCCTTCGAGAAGGTCGACGACGAGGTGACGCTGCCGCAGTGGCGTCCCGAAGGCCGTCCGGCACCGGCTCCGAAGCCGGTTCCCGAGCGCGTCTCGGACTGGCCGTCCCTGGAGGTCGCCCTGACGCCCACCTTCATCATCTCCACGGCCATCGCGACGCGGGACTTCACTCCCGTCCACCACGACGTGGCGCTCGCGCGCGCGCAAGGCTCCAAGGACATCTTCCTCAACATCCTCACCACGATGGCCCTCGTCCAGCGCTACGTCCTGGAGAACAACCCCGGCGCGGTCCTGGCCGGCATGAAGGTCAGGCTCGGCGCCCCCGCCTACGCGGGCGACGCGCTGGTCCTCACCGGCACCAGAGAAGGAGACACCGTGACCGTCCGGGGAACCGTCTCGCTCGGCGACCACGTGAACGCGACGGTGACGCTGCGATGAGCGGATCGAACGGCCGGACGCTCTCCGGCAAGGCGGCCATTGCGGGGATCGGCTCGACCGAGTTCTCCAAGGAGTCGGGGCGCTCGGAGCTCCAGCTCGCCTCCGAGGCCGTTCTCGCGGCGATCCGCGACGCGGGCCTCACCCCGGCCGACGTGGACGGGCTGGTGACGTTCTCGGCGGACGTGAACACCGAGATCGCCGTCGCTCGGGAGACCGGGATCGGGGAGCTGCGGTTCTTCTCGCGGGTCGAGTACGGCGGCGGCGCGGCCTGCGGCACCGTGGCGCACGCGGCCATGGCGGTCGCCACCGGGCAGGCCGACGCGGTGGTCTGCTACCGCGCGTTCAACGAGCGCTCAGGGCACCGCTTCGGACAGGCCACCAACTCCACGCGCGGAGCGACCTCGCAAGGGCTGGAGTTCTCCTGGCACCTGCCTTACGGGCTGTCCACGCCCGCCGCCTGGGTGGCCATGTGCGCGCGCCGGTACCTGCACAAGTACGGCGCGACGAGCGAGGACTTCGGTCGCGTCGCCGTCGCGATGCGCCGCCACGCGGCCACCAACCCGGCCGCCTGGTTCTACGAGCGGCCGATCACGCTGGAGGAGCACCAGGACTCCCGCTGGATCGTGGACCCGCTCCACCTCCTGGACTGCTGCCAGGAGTCCGACGGCGGCGTCGCGATCCTCGTGGTGTCGGCGGAGCGCGCCCGGGACCTCCCGAACCGTCCCGCGGTGATCGCCGCGGCGGCGCAGGGCGCGGCCAAGGACCAGTACATGATGTTCGGCTACTACGGCGCCGACGACCTCACCGAGCTGCCCGCGATGGGCGTCGTCGGCGAGAAGCTCTGGCGCGACTCGGGCCTGACCCCGGCCGACGTCCAGACCGCCATCCTGTACGACCACTTCACCCCGTTCGTCCTCTACCAGTTGGAGGAACTGGGCTTCTGCCCCCGCGGCGAGGCCCGCGACTTCCTGGCCGGCGGCGGCATCGAGATCGACGGCCGCCTCCCGGTGAACCCGCACGGCGGCCAGCTCGGCGAGGCCTACATCCACGGAATGAACGGCATCACCGAAGCGGTCCGGCAGATCCGCGGCACGGCGGCCAACCAGGTCGCCGACGTCGCGAACGTCCTGGTCACCGCAGGAACCGGCGTCCCCACGAGCGGACTGGTCCTCAGCGCGGGCTGAGGCCCGGGCCCAATGAGTAAGGGCCCGGTGGCAGGCTCCCCGGCGAAGCCGGGCTCTCCAAGAGCCTGCCACCGGGCTCAATGAGTAAGGGCCCGCATCCCTACCGGGGTGCGGGCTTCTCTCTTGCGCACTATTTCGGAATACGTAATAGTGCGTAGTGCGAAAGAGGAGGCGCATGGACACGACGCAGTTGCTGAAGGGGGTGCTGGACGTGGCGGTGCTCGCGGTGCTCGACGAGCGCGACAGCTATGGCTACGAGGTCGTCCGGCGGCTGAGGGAGGCCGGCCTGGACGACGTCGGAGACGCCTCGGTGTACGGCACGCTCCGGCGCTTGTTCAAGGCGGGTGCCCTGACGTCCTACGTGGTGCCCTCCGAGGAAGGGCCGCACCGCAAGTACTACGGCCTGAACGACACGGGCCGCACGACCCTGAAGGACTCCCGGGCGACGTGGAGCGGATTCGCCCGGACCATGGACACCCTCCTGGAGCAGAGATGAGCACCGTCACCGAGTACGCGGCCGCCGTCCGCGCGGCCCTCGCCGACATCCCCCAGGCCGACCGGGAGGAGCTCCTGGAGGACCTGGAAGAGCACCTCGCCGAGGTCGCCGCCGAACACGACGGCCCCCTGGAAGGCCGCCTGGGCACGCCTCAGTCCTACGCGGCCGAACTGCGCGCCGCTTACACCGACGCCGCTCCCGTCAAGACGCGGCGGGGGGCCCGTGAGCTGCTGTCCACCGTCGACGTCCGCCGCCGGCGGGTCAAGGACTCGGTGCTCCCGCCCGGCTCGACCCTGCGTGTCGTCCTGGGAGACCTGCGCCCGATCTGGTGGGTCGCCCGCGGCTACTTCACCGGGTTCCTCCTCAACGCGATCCTCGGCGAGGGCCGCGCGTACATCCCGAACGACCCCTTCGCCCTCCTCGTGATGCTGCTGGCGGTGTGCGGCTCGGTGTGGCTCGGCAGCAGGGCGCGCCGCGGCGCGCCGCGCCGGACGGCCGCGGTGCTCGCGGTCGCGGCCCTCACCGGCCTCGGCCTCCTCGGCGGGATGGCCTTCGCCGCGACGGCGGAGGACGACCACGCCGAGGCGGTCGCGATCTCCGCGGGACCGCTGGGGGACGTCGCCAACATCTACGTCTTCACCAAAGACGGCAAACCGGTCAAGGACGTCCTCCTGTACGACCAGTGGGGCGAGCCGATCTTGACGGCGCCGGAGGGCTGGGGCTACATCGAACGGGGAGGGGACCCCCTGATGGGCAACCTCTACCCCAAGGAGATCTGCGCGGTGAACGGGATGGTCAGCGCGATGGTCCCCAGCTGCCCTGGGGAGGCCCAGGGGTTCGACCCTTACGACAGCGCTCCGACCTTCCCCGCGGTGGCCCCCACGGCGACGGTCCCGGCGGAGCCCTTCGAGCCCGAACCGGTCCCGACCGGGAGCGCCTCCCCTGAGGCGCGGCCTTCGCCGTCCGAGAGCCCCACCGCGACGCCGAGCGCCGCGCCCACCGAATGACCGCGACCGACCCGGTGACCGTGGACGGCGTGCTGAGCGCGACGACCCGGTGAGCGTGGACGAGCCGATCATCGCGGATCGCGGGACTGGGCGGGCCCGTTCGGGGCGCCTCTGTCCCGGCAGAGGTAGGTTCGGGCGCATGCGGAGGGAGACGTGGGAGGACGCCGGGTTGTTCCTGGTGCTCGCCGCGCCGGTCTGCGCCGCGCTGGCGGGCCCCGGCGGTGTCGGCGAGTCCGACCTGCCGCAGGTGTTCGGGCTCGTGGGGCTGGCCGGGGTGGTGGCCGTGGCGCGGCGGCTCCCGGCGGCGGCACTGGGCGCGGTGCTCGCGCTGACGGCCGTGCACGGGAACTTCGTGTTCGGGATTCCGGTGATGAGCCTCCTTGCGGGGCGGCGGATGGAGCGGGTCCTGCCCGTCGTCTGGACGCTGTGCGGGGTGTTCGTCGCGGGTGCGGCGCTCAACCTCGCGTACGGGGTGCCCGCGCAGACCTGGTTCGTGCTGACGTGGTGGTTCGTCGTGGCCGGCGTCCTGCCCTGGCTGCTCGGCAGGTACTGGCGGCTGCGCGCCGATCTCGAAGAAGCGGGGTGGGAGCGGGCGCGCCGCCTGGAGCACGAGCAGCGCCTCGTGGGGGAGCGCGAGCGGCTGCGCGAGCGGGGCAGGATCGCCGCGGACCTGCACGACTCCCTCGGCCACGAACTGAGCCTGCTCGCCCTGCGCGCGGCGGCCCTGGAACTGGCCGCCGACCTGCCGGAGCGGCACCGGGCCGCGGCCGGCGACCTGCGCGAGGGCACCGCCGCGGCGACCGAGCGGCTCCAGGAGATCCTCGGCATCCTCCGGCCGGGCGAGGCGGCCACGCGTCCCGCGGGCGAGACCGTCGCCGATCTGGTGGAGCGCGCAGCGGGCTCCGGGATGGCCGTCGTGCTCACCGAGTCCGGGCCTGCCGCGCCCGCCCTGGCCGACCGGGCCGCGCACCGCATCGTGCAGGAGGCGCTGACCAACGCGGCGCGGCACGCGCCGGGCGCGGCCGTGCGCGTCGGCCTGGTCCGGACGGGCGCGGAGACCGCCGTGGAGGTCGTGAACGAGCGGCCGCCCGCGGGGGCCCTGCCCGGCGCGTCAGGGGGCGGCCACGGCCTGACGGGGCTGCGCGAGCGGGTCAGGCTGAGCGGCGGTGAACTGGCGGCGGGGCCGGACGGTGAGGGCTTCGCGGTCCGCGCGCGGCTGCCGCACGTCCCGCCGCCCGCGATGGAGCCCGAGCCCGCGGAGGAGGGTGAGTCCGCGGCGGCCCGGACGTCACGGCGGCGCGCGGCCCGCCGGGGCCTCGCGGCGGCCGTGGCGGTCCCGGCGCTCCTCGTCGGGGCGCTCGGGGTCGCGATGCTCGCCTACCACGTTCACACGAAAGGCTGCCCATGGTGACCGAAGGCGCGCGGGTGCGGGTGCTGCTGGCCGACGACGAGCCGCTGCTGCGGGCCGGGGTGCGGGCCGTCCTCGCCGCCGATCCGGGCCTTGAGGTGGTGGCCGAGGCCGGGGACGGGCACGAGGCCGTCGCCGGGGTGCTCGCGCACCGGCCGGACGTCGTGCTGCTCGACATCCGGATGCCCCGCATGGACGGCCTTGAGGCGGCGGCCGAACTCCGCAGGACGGCCCCGGAGACGGCCGTGGTGATCCTCACGACCTTCTCCGAGGACGCCTACATCACCCGCGCCCTGGCCGAAGGCGCCGACGGCTTCCTGCTCAAGACCGGCGACCCGCGCGACCTCCTCGCCGGGATCCGGGCCGCGGCCTTCGGCGGGGTCTGCCTTGCCCCGTCCGTAGCCCGCCGCCTCGTCGACGGCCTCGGCGGCGAGCGCTTCGCCCGCGCGGCCAGGGCCAGGGACGCGGTCGCCCGCCTGACGCCCAGGGAACGCGACGTTCTCGCGCTCGTGGCCCAAGGGCTGTCCAACGCCGAGATAGGCCGCCGCCTTCACCTCGTCGAAGGCACCGTGAAGGCCCATGTCAGCTCCATCCTCGTGCGCCTGGCCGCCGCCAACCGGGTGCAGGCGGCGATCCAGGCGCATGAGGCGGGGCTCATCTGACGGTCAGACGTCCCGCCTGCGCAGGACCTGGACGGCGCCGAGGGACGCCGCGACCGTCCAGGCGATGACGATCGCGAGACCGGCCGCCGGAGGGTAGGGGTCGGAGACGCCCGACATGAACACGCTCCCGGCGAGGCTGGGAAGGGCCTCCGCCGCGGGCCACTCGGCCTCCATCGCGAAGATGGGAACCAGGATCAGCAGGACGAACAGCGCCGACAAGGCTCCGGCCGCGCTGCGCAGGACGAACACGATCGCGAGGGTGAGGACCCCCATGAAGGCCGAGTAGACGCCCATGACGAGGGCATCGCCGACCAGGCCGTCCAGAGTTCCCCACTCGCCCAGCAAGGGGAGCGCGGCCAGGGCCCCGAGAAGGCACAGGACGCTACCGGCGACGAACATCACCGGCGCCAGCACCAGGGCCTTGGCCAGGAAGACCCGCCCCCGCACCGGCACGGCCTGGAACGTCCAGCGGATCCCCCCGCCCGCGTACTCGGCGCTGACCGACAGGACGACCAGGGCGAAGAGTACGAACTGCCCCATCGTGAAGGAGTCGATGGCGACGGCGCCCACGGCGTGCACGCCCGAGTCGTTGTCCGCGAGGTCGTCGGTGTTCTCGTTCGCGTGGATGATCCCCATCTGGGCGCAACTCGCCGCCATGACGACGGCCGCCGCCGCAAGCGTCCACCAGGTGGAGCGGACCGTCGTCAGCCTCGTCCACTCCGCGGCCGCCGCCGCGCGCAGTTCCCCGCTCATGCCCGCACCCCGTATTCCACCGACTCGCCGGTGAGCTCCATGTACCGCTGCTCCAGTGACGCCTCCTCGACGGCCAGGCCGTGCAGGCGCAGGCCGAGTTCGTGCGCGAGGTCGCCGATCCGCTCGGGCGCCGTGCCGGTGACGCGCAGCGTTCCGGGGCCCGTCTCGCGGGCTCCGGGCAGCCGGGCGGCCAGCGCGGCGAGGCCCGCGGCGTCCGGCGACGCGACCCGCACGCCCGCGCCGTCCGCGACGAGGTCGGCGACGGTGGTGTCCGCGAGCAGCCTTCCGCGGCCGATGACGACGAGGCGGTCCGCGGTCAGCTGCATCTCGCTCATGAGGTGGCTGGACAGGAGCACGGTCCTGCCCTCGGCGGCCAGCGACCGCATGAGGGTCCGCACCCAGCGCACCCCGTCGGGGTCGAGGCCGTTCACCGGCTCGTCGAACAGCAGCACCGCAGGGTCGCCGAGCAGCGCGGCGGCGATGCCGAGCCGCTGGCTCATGCCGAGCGAGTACGTGCCCGCACGGCGGCGCGCGGCCTTGGCGAGCCCGACGGTCTCCAGCACCTCGTCCACCCGGGAGGCGGGCAAGCCGCCCGACCGGGCCAAGGCGAGCAGATGGTTGCGCCCGCTGCGTCCCGGATGCACCGCGCGGGCGTCCAACAGTGCGCCGACCTCCCGCAGCGGCCACTTCAGTTCCCGGTAAGGCCGCCCGTTCACCAGCGCGCTTCCGCGCGTGGGGGAGTCGAGCCCGAGGACCATCCGCATGGTGGTGCTCTTGCCTGCGCCGTTCGGGCCGAGGAATCCGGTGACGAGCCCGGGTTCGATCCGGGCGCTGAGCCCGTCCACGGCGGTCACGTCGCCGTAGCGCTTGGTCAGGTCCGTCAGAGTGATCAAGTTCCGCCTCCTTCTCGCATGCTCCGAAGCTACGGACGGAGGCGGGCCCTGATCTTGGGGCGAAGGAGAGGAGCCGCCCCCCACTTTCGTCAGGGGTGCGTAGGTGAGCGGGACTACTGGGGCGCTGAAAGGGCGGCGCAGGTGGGGCTGCCGGAGGGTTCCGCCTCGTCTGCGAAGTGGTGGGCGTCGGCGAAGTAGAGGGAGGAGGTGCCGGGGAAGCGGGCGGTGGTCCCGGCGAACTGGAGGCTGCGGTCCGGGGGGAAGTGAAGGCAGGCCGTCATGGCGGCGGACGTGGGGGACGGGTGCGTGACGGTGACCGTGACGGGCCCGGGAATGCGGGAGTACTCGGTGACGAGGTAGGTGGCCGCGGCGTCTATGTCCTGCCCCGTGGCTTCGGGCGAGGTGCTGTCGAGGGACTTGAGGCGGGCCGCGTCGCCTGCGCGCAGGGCGGTGACGAAGTCGGCGAGGGCCACACGGTCGGGCCTCGTGGTGCCGTGGAACACGACGCCTTCGGGATAAGGCCCCTCGGCCCAGTGGCGCCCGGCGAAGAACGCCGCCGTGAGGACGACGAGCGCGGGCGGGATCAGCCAGCGGGTCTGCAAAGGGCTCCCAGGGTGAGTTGCGGACGATGACTGGGTTATCCCACTGTCGTCACTCTCTGTAAACAAATGTGCACCGATGGGTCGCGGCCGGGCGGTTAGGGTGGAAGGTGCCGGGGCCGCGTCGTGCTCGCTGGGCCCCGAGGAACGGCATCGAAGCGAGGGGGTCGTCATGGCGCGGTTGTCGGAGGACGAGATCCTGGTGCGACTGGTGGACGTGCCGCGGTGGAAGCGCAGCGGCAACGTGATCACCCGGACGGTGGAGGCGCCGAGCTTCCTGGCCGGGATAGCCATCGTGGACGAGGTGGCCCGCGAGGCCGAGGACATGAACCACCACCCGGACATCGACATCCGGTGGCGGAACGTGACGTTCACGCTCACCACCCACGATGCGGGTTCGACGCTCACAGCCAAGGACTTCGATCTCGCCGAGCGGATCGACAGGGCGGCCCGCGAGAGCAGCGCCTGAGCCGGACGAGGCAGGTGATCATCTGGGGTTTGCCGTCGTTTGGTACTAGCCGTCCTTCGATAAGGGGATAGTCCAAAGATGTCGGCATTCGCCCTGGTGGGGGAGTTATCTCGGGACTTCACCGAATTTTCTAGGGTGTCCGTGGCAACTGATCCGGTTCACCTGGGAAGGGCTACTGACCCTACGCCCATGGGGAGGCGCAGTGCCGGTGACCGTGGAGGACGTCTATGAGTACGTCCATGGAGTGTGCTTCAAGAAGGGCCCGCCGGGGACGGTCGGAGCCGAGACCGAATGGTTCGTCCGCGAGAGGGCCAGGCCCCTCGCGCCCGTCCCGGTGGAGCGCCTGCGCCAGGCCATGGCCGCGCCGCTGCCCGCCGGGAGCAAGGTCACGTTCGAGCCGGGCGGTCAGCTGGAGCTGAGCTCGGCGCCGATGGACGGCCCGGAGGCCGCCTGCGCGGCGCTGGCCGCCGACCTCGCCGAGACCCGCCGCAGGCTGCCGGGGCTGGAGCTCGTCGGCATGGGCGTCGATCCCGACCGCCCGTCCCGTCTTCAGGTGCACGACGCGCGCTACCGGGCGATGAGCGACTACTTCGGGGACATCACGATGATGTGCTCGACCGCCTCGGTGCAGGTCTGCCTCGACATCGGCGGCGACGCCGCCGAGGCCGCGCGCCGCTGGCGCCTGGCCCACCTGCTCGGCCCGGTGCTGGTCGCCGCGTTCGCCAACTCGCCGCTGCTGGGCGGGCGCCGCACCGGCTACGCCTCGACCCGCCAGGCGGTCTGGGCGGGGCTGGACCGCTGCCGGACCTCCGCGCCCGTCGGCGCCGTCCCCGAGACGGCCTGGGCCGAATACGCCCTCGACGCCCGGGTCATGCTGATCCGGAGGGAGGACGGCTGGCTGGGCGACCCCGGCCTCACGTTCCGGCAGTGGATCCACGAGGGCTCGCCCACCGCCGACGACCTGCGCTACCACCTGACGACCCTGTTCCCGCCGGTCCGGCCGCAGGGCTGGCTGGAGCTGCGGATGATCGACGAGCTGCCCGAGCCGTACTGGCGGGTGCCCGTCGCGCTCGTCGCGGCCCTGCTGGACCGTGCGCCCGACGCCGCCGAGCAGGCGGCGGCCCCGGCCGCGGGCCTGTGGGCGCGCGCGGCGCGCGACGGGGTGCGCGACCCGGTCCTGGCCCGCGCCGCGGTCGCCTGCTTCGAGGCCGCGGCGGCACGGCTGGACGGGCCGCTCAAGCATCTCGTGGAGGAGTACGCCGAAAGGTACGTGATCCGGGGGCTGTGCCCGGCGGACGACGTTCTGAAGAGGGAGCACGCATGGACGCGGTGAAGGAGCGGATCGCGGCGGAACTCGTCGCCGCGCGGGAGCGCAGCCACCTGCTGACCGCCCTTGAGGACCGGGATCTGACGACGCAGGTGTCGCCGCTGATGTCGCCGCTGGTGTGGGACCTGGCCCACGTCGGCAACTACGAGGAGCTGTGGCTGCTGCGCGCGGCGGCGGGCGTGGAGCCGCTCCGACCGGAGATCGATGGTCTGTACGACGCCTTCGAGCACCCCCGCGCGAGCCGCCCTTCGCTGCCGTTGCTGCCGCCAGAGGAGGCCCGCTCCTACATCGGGACGGTCCGGGACATGGTCCTGGACTCCCTGAAGGACCTCCGGGAGGACCGCCTCTACCTGTACGAGATGGTCATCCAGCACGAGCACCAGCACGACGAGACGATGCTCGCGACCCACCAGCTCCGGAAGGAACCGGCCGGCCTCGCGGAGCCCCCGGCCGGCGACCCCTCGCCGATCGTCCCTTTCGCCCCCGAGACCTTCATCCCCGGCGGCCCGTTCACGATGGGCACCGACGACCCCGAGACCTACGACAACGAGCGTCCCGCCCACGTCGTGGACGTCCCGCCGTTCTTCATCGACACGGTCCCGGTGAGCAACGCCGACTACATGGCCTTCATCGAGGACGGCGGCTACGACCGGCCGGAGTGGTGGGATCCGCGGGGCTGGGCGTGGCGGAAGGACAAGGACGCCAAGGCCCCGGCCTTCTGGTTCCGCGAAGGGGTCTGGCTCCGCCGGAGGTTCGGCGACGTGGAGCCCGTGCCGCCGGACCGGCCCGTCCAGCACGTCAGCTGGTACGAGGCCGACGCCTACGCGCGCTGGGCGGGGCGCAGGCTGCCCACGGAAGCGGAGTGGGAGAAGGCGGCGCGCTGGGACGAGGCGGCCCAGCGCTCCCGCAGATATCCCTGGGGTGACATCTACTCCCCGGAGAGGGCCAATCTCGGTCAGAAGTGGTTGCAGCCCGCCAAAACGGGATCTTTCTCCAATGGGGCCTCGCCGACGGGGGTCCGGCAGCTCCTCGGCGACGTCTGGGAGTGGACGGCCACGGACTTCCACGGCTACCCGGGGTTCCAGGTCAAGCCGTACAAGGAGTACTCGCAGGTGTTCTTCGGCCCTGACTACAAGGTGCTGCGCGGAGGGTCCTGGGCGACCGACCCGGTCGCCGCCCGCGGCACGTTCCGCAACTGGGACCTCCCGATCCGCCGCCAGATCTTCGCCGGCTTCCGCTGCGCGAGGAGTGTCTAGTTGTGCAGGCACCTGGCCTACCTGGGCCCGCCCCGCAGCCTGCACTCGCTCGTCTACGGCCCGCCGCACTCCCTGGAGCGGCAGTCGTGGGAGCCCAAGCTGTGCGCGCGCAACAAGCTGAACGCCGACGGGTTCGGCGTCGGCTGGTACGCGGGCGAGCGGACCCTGCGCTACCGCCGCGCCCAGCCCATCTGGACCGACACCGGGTTCGCCGAGCTCAGCGAGATCCTGACGGCCTCGGTCGCGCTCGCCGCCGTGCGCAGCGCCACCCCCGGGTTCCCGGTCGAGGAGTCGGGCGCGCAGCCGATGCGCTGCGGGCGCTGGCTGTTCAGCCACAACGGGCGCGTCGAGGGGTTCAGCGCGGTCGAGGCCAAGCTGCGCGAGCTGGCCGGCGACCTCTCGCTGGTGCCCGAGGCGCGCGCCCCGCTCGACTCGGCGCTGCTGTTCGCGCGGGCCGTCAGGTTCTGGCGGGGCGGCCGGGCGCTCGCCGAGGGGCTGGCCGAGACCGTCCGGACGGTCGCCGCGATCGCGCCCGGCGACTACAACCTGCTCGCCTCCGACGGCGCCTCCCTGGCCGCGACGGCCTGGGGCGCCTCCCTGTTCGTGCGCGCGACCGACCAGGCGGCGGTCATCGCCTCGGAGCCCTACGACGGCAATCCCGCCTGGCAGCGGGTGCCCGACCGCTCGCTCGTCGCCGCGCACCGGCACGGCGACACCGTCCGACTGGCCATCCATCCGCTGCGCTGAAGGAGTGACATGGACGCCCACCCCAAGCCCGAGATCCTGCTTGCCCCGGGAGCCTTGGACGCCGCACTGCGGGCCGACGTACGCGCCGGCCTCACCGCGACGCCCAAGACGCTCCCGCCCAAGTGGTTCTACGACGACAGGGGAAGCGCCCTGTTCGATCGGATCACCCGTCTGGAGGAGTACTACCCGACCCGAAGGGAGCGCGCGATCCTCGTCGAGCGCGCTCCGGAGATAGCGACCCTCACCGGCGCCCGCACCCTTGTGGAGCTGGGCGCGGGCTCGGGGGAGAAGACCCGGCTCCTGCTGGACGCCCTTCCCCTCGACACCTATGTGCCGGTGGACGTCAGCGGGGAGTTCCTCGCCGACGCGGCCTCGAAGATCGCCGCCGACTACCCGGGCCTCGCGGTCCGGCCGGTGGTGGCCGATCTGGAGGAGCACCTCGCGGAGGTGCCCGGCGGGCCTGCCGAACTCGTCGTCTTCCTCGGCGGCACGATCGGCAACATGGTCCCGGCCGAGCGCCGCGGCTTCCTGGCCGCGGTGCGCTCCCTCGTCGGGAAGGACGGCGCGTTCCTGCTCGGAGCCGACCTGGTGAAGGACCCGGCAAGGCTGGTGCGCGCCTACGACGACGCCGAGGGCGTCACCGCGGCCTTCAACCGCAACGTTCTCGCCGTCATCAACGACAGGCTCGGCGGGGACTTCCGGCCCGAGGAGTTCGCGCACGTCGCGGTGTGGAACGCCGAGGACGAGTGGATCGAGATGCGCCTTCGGGCGCGGTCGGCGCAGACCGTGCGGATCGCGGCCCTCGACCTGACCGTCGAGTTCGCCGCGGGCGAGGAGATGCGCACCGAGATCTCGGCCAAGTTCCGCCCCGAGGGGCTGAAGGAGGAACTGACCGCGGCCGGGTTCGGCATCCGGGCCCTCTGGACCGATCCCGACGGTGACTTCAGTCTCACCCTCGCCGTTCCCGCCGCCGGATGAGCGTCCGGATCCACTCCACGGGCGGCGAAACGGAGGTGTGACGAAGACCCCGCGAAACACGCTGCTAAAGAACTGTCACAGAGCCGATCTAGGCTGGTCCCATGCCGAGTCCGCGGGGCCGTGTCACGATCCGCGAGCTGGCGCGGGCCACGGGCCTGTCGCCGGCCGCGGTCTCTTACGCGCTGCGCGGGATCCACACCTCGGCCGAGACCCAGCGGCGGGTGCGGCGGGCCGCGGCCGAACTCGGCTACCGGGCCGATCCGATCGCGCGGGCGCTGGCCAGCGGGCGCACCGGCACCGTCGGGGTGCTGTGCGGCTCGCTGGAGGACTACTGGCAGCAGGATCTTGCGGTCCGCGTGGGCCGCGAGCTCCTCGCCGGCGGCCGGTACGCCATCATCCTGGACGCCGCGGGCGATCCGGCCCGGGAGGCCGCCCTGGCGCTGCGGCTGCGCGAGCAGCGGGTCGACGGCCTCATCGTGCAGGCCCTCGATCCCGCCGCCGCACTGTGGGCGGAACTCGCCGAGACCGTCCCGTTGGTCCCGATCGGCGACGCCCTCGCCGGGAACCCACACGGCGAGGTCGTCTTCGACAACCGCCGCGGGGTGACGCTCGCGCTGGAGCACCTGCACGGCCTCGGCCACCGCCGCGTCGGCGTGCTCACCACGACCCTGGCCGGCACCCCGGACCGGCCGGCCGACCTGCACGTCCACGCCGAGGCCGCCCGGCTCGGCCTCACCGCGCGGGTGGCGATCAGCGGCGCGGGCCGCGCCGAGGCGGCGGAGGCCGCGCGGGAGCTGCTCACCGAGGCCCCGCCCCCGACGGCGGTCTTCTGCTTCTCCGACTCGATCGCCTACGGCGTCTACGACGCGGCCCGGACGCTCGGCCTGCGCGTCCCCGCCGACGTCTCGGTGTGCGGGTACGACGGGCACGCCCTCTCGGATCTGCTCACCCCGCCGCTCACCACGGTCGACTGGCGGCTCGCCGAGGTCGCCGCCGACGCCGTCGGCCTCGTCCTCGCGGGCATCGACGGCGGGCCGCCGGGCCGCCGCGTCGTCCGCGAGCCCGCCCTGGTCCCGCGCGCCTCCACGGCCCCGCCCGCAGGCGCCGCGCCGCACAATGATCGGATGTCCCAGTGATCACCTTCTCCGGCGTCACCAAGCGGTACGCCGACGGCACGGTCGCGGTCGACGGCCTCGACCTCAGCCTCCCGACCGGCGAGATCACCGTGCTCGTCGGTCCCTCGGGCTGCGGCAAGACCACCACGCTGCGCATGATCAACCGGATGGTCGAGCCGACCGAGGGAACCATCGCCATCGACGGCGCCGACGTGACCTCCCGCCCCCCCGCGGAGCTGCGGCGCGGCATCGGCTACGTGATCCAGCAGGGCGGCCTCTTCCCGCACCGCACGGTCGTCGACAACATCGCGACGGTCCCGCTGCTGCTCGGCTGGGACAAGAAGCGGGCCCGCGACCGGGCGCTGGAGCTGCTGCCGCGGGTCGGCCTCGACGAGGCGCTCGGCGCGCGCTACCCGCACCAGCTGTCCGGCGGGCAGCAGCAGCGCGTCGGCGTGGCCAGGGCGCTGGCCGCCGACCCGCCCGTGCTGCTCATGGACGAGCCGTTCAGCGCGGTCGACCCGGTGGTCCGGGCCGGGCTCCAGGAGGAGTTCCTGCGCCTGCAGGCCGAACTGCACAAGACCATCGTGTTCGTCACCCACGACATCGACGAGGCGGTCCGGCTCGGCCACCGCATCGCCGTCTTCGCCAAGGGCGGCCGGGTCGCCCAGTTCGCCGCGCCGCGCGAGCTGCTCGCCGCGCCCGAGCCCGGGTTCGTCACCGAGTTCCTCGGCGGCGAGCGCGGCCTGCGCAAGCTGCGGTTCTTCGCCGAGCTCGACGCCACCCCCGAGGCCGACCGCCCGGTCGGCCCCGAAGACTCGGTCGGCCCCGGGAACGGGGAGGGGCCCGGTGCGTCCCTGTGAATGAGAACGAGCCCCTGGTCCGGTGGGACTGGATCGCGAGCCATCTCGGCCAGTTCGGCGACCTCACGCTGGAGCACCTGAAGCTGTCGCTGCTGCCGGTGCTGCTCGGCCTGCTCCTCGCGGTGCCGCTGGGCGTGCTGTGCGCCCGCTGGGGCTGGCTCTACCCGCCCGTGCTCACCGTCGCCAACATCCTGTACGCGGTGCCGTCCCTCGCGTTGTTCCTCGTGCTGCTGGACTTCACCGGCCTCACGATCTGGACGGTCGTCATCCCGCTCACCCTCTACACCCTGTCGGTGCTGGTCCCCAACGTCGTCGACGGCCTGCGCCAGGTCCCCGACAGCACCCGGCAGGCCGCGATCGCCATGGGCTACACCCCGCTGCGCCGCCTCCTGGCGATCGAGCTGCCCATCGCCGTCCCGGTGATCATGGCCGGGGTGCGGGTCGCCACGGTCTCCAACATCAGCCTCGTCAGCGTCGGCGCCCTCATCGGCATCGGCGGCCTCGGCAAGCTGTTCAAGGACGGCTTCGACCTCCAGTTCACCACGCCCGTCCTGGCCGGGATCGTCCTGATCATCACGCTGGCCGTGGTGTTCGACCTCGCGCTCGTGCTGCTCCAGCGCGCTCTCACCCCCTGGAGCACGCGATGAACGCCGGCTGGGAGTGGCTCACCGACCCCGCCCAGTGGCACGGTCCGGACGGCATCCTCACGCGCCTCGCCGAGCACGTCGGCTACACCGTGCTGGTGCTGGCCGTGGCGCTGCTCATCGGCCTCCCGCTCGGCCTGCTCATCGCACACGCCGGGCCGCGCTGGGCGTTCGCGGTGATCAACACCGCCAACGGCGCCCGCGCGCTGCCGACGCTCGGCCTGCTCGTCCTCATCTTCCTGCTCACCACCGGAAGCTCGATCGCCGCGCTCATCCCGCTCGTCGTGCTGGCCGTGCCGCCGATCCTCATCAACTCTTGCGAGGGCATCCGGCAGGTCGAGCCACAGGTGCGCGACGCGGCGCGCGGCATGGGCATGACCGGGCGGCAGGTGCTGCTGCGGGTCGAGCTGCCCATCGCCGTCCCGCTCATCCTGCTCGGCGCGCGCACCGCCGCCGTGCAGGTCGTGGCCACCGCCACCGTGGCCGCCTACATCAATCTCGGCGGCCTCGGCGGCTACATCATGGACGGCATCCTGCTGCGCGAGTACGGCGAGGCCGTCGGCGGCTCGGTGCTGGTCGTGGTGCTGGCGGTCGCCGTCCAAGGACTGTTCACCCTCCTCACCCGCCTGGTCACCCCCAGGGGACTGCGAAAGGACACCACCTCATGAGATCCCTGCGGATCATCGCCGGAGCCGCACTGGTCGCCATGGCCGCCGCCGGCTGCGGCGGCGGCTCCAGCGACAACCCCCTCGACTCGGGGGCGTCGCCGGCCGAGAGCGGGACCGTCACCGTCGGCTCCGCCGCCTTCCCCGAGAGCGTGCTGCTCGCCGAGATCTACTCCGGCGCGCTGGAGAAGGCCGGGGTGAAGGTCGAGAAGAAGCTGAGCATCGGCGAGCGCGAGGTCTACTACAAGCTGCTGGAGAGCGGCGACATCGACGTGCTGCCCGAGTACAACGGCGCCCTGCTGGCCTACCTCGACGCGAACGCGGCGCTGCCGGCCACCACCGAGGAGACCAACGCGGCGGTCACCGCGAAGCTGCCCGCCGGGCTGAAGATCCTCGCCTCCTCACCCGCGCAGGACAACGACTCCCTCACCGTCACCGCCGAGACTGCCGAGAAGAACAACCTGAAGACCATCGAGGACCTCGCCCCGGTGGCCAAGGACTTCACCGTCGGCGGGCCCGCGCCGTTCGAGAAGCGCTTCAAGGACAAGCTGAACGAGGTCTACGGGATCACCTTCAAGGAGTGGAAGCCGGACCGCTCCGGCGGCGGCAACATCTCCACCTGGCTGAAGAGCGGCGACATCCAGGTCGGCAACGTCTTCACCACCGCCCCGGCGGTCGTGCTCGACAAGCTCGTGGTGCTGGAGGACCCGAAGGGCGTCTTCGGCCTGCAGAACGTCACCCCGCTGGTCCGCGGCGACGATGTCCCGGCCGCCGGCCAGCAGGCGCTCGACGCGATCTCGGCCAAGCTCACCACCCAGGGCCTGCTGGACCTGGTGAACAAGGTCGTCACCGACAAGACGGACGCGGCCGCGGTGGCCGAGGAGTGGCTGTCGGCGAACCTGTGAGACAAGGCAGCCGGTCGGCCGACCACCCCTGATCGGCCGACCGGCTGAAAACGGTGAGCCGTGTTCGCGGACCCGGGCAAAGTCCGCGAACACGGCTTCCTCCGCCGGCGATCCTTCGCGCGACCGGGCGGCCGCTCGCACATGGGAACGCTGCACCACCCGGACCGGAGGGCGCTAGGAGATCTCCGGCGGTACCGGACACCCCGGGCTGACGGGAACGGGGGCAGAACCCGTCGTGGGTGTCCGGAGTCTTCAGTTGTGGTCGGGGGCCCGCGGACGGGCCCGGGGTCATGGGGTCAGTCGTCCTCCAGGCCGGAGTACCAGGGAGGTTCCGAGGAGGGGGTCTTGTGCGGCTTGGCGTGCTTCGGCTTCTTGGGCCGGTCCGTGCGGTCCGCGCCCGGCCATTCCCGCGGCCAGGACGGCAGCGCCGTGGGCCAGTCCTTCATGCCGGGCCAGTCCTCCGGCCACTGGACGGGCTCCCCGCCCTGCCCGGTGACCAGCGCCTTGCAGAGGGCGAGCGCCTTCTGCCTGCCGCCGGCCGCCTTGATGAAGGGCTCCAGCTGCTTGCGGCCCTCGCCGTCGATCAGCGTGCGGCACATCTCCACCAGCGACGACTGCGCGGTGGGCTGCGGCGAGGGGGCCGGGGCCTGCTTGCGGGTGAGCTGCGGGGCGGTCATCGAGGGCTTCGGCGTCTTGGGGGCGGACGCCGGATTGCGGCCGGGCACCCCGTTGCTCGCGATCGCCACGCCGCCGACCGCGCCCACCACGAGGACCGTCCCGAAGATCCTGATGCTCCAGGCTCGGGCCGACCTGCGGCTGAGTACGGCTGCCAGCGATGATGACTTCGCCCTTTCCTGCTCGTCCCACCGTGCTGCGGCGGAGTCGAGGTCGATCTTCGGTCCGTCGGGATACGCCTCCTGGAAGGCCGCCAAGGCCTTGGCCTCACCGACCAGCTCCTCGGTCCGGCCGGGTGCGGCCGCCGCTGCGAGCAGATCGGCGAGAGGGCCCTGATGGCCTGCCGAATCACCGCCGAGCATCTGCTCGGCGGCCCTTCGGCTGATCCGTTTGGCGTTCATCTCACTCTTCTCAGCGTCAGGTGGGTCGGAAGTGTCACTGGATTTCTCCGGCGAGTTTTTTGAGCCCGCGGTAGGCGGCGGTCCGCACCGCTCCGGCCCGCTTGCCGAGCACCTGGCCTGCGGTTTTGGCGTCGAGCCCGATGACGACCCGCAGCAGCACCGCTTCGGCCTGGTCGCGCGGCAGCCGCATGATGAGCCGCAGCGCCCGTTCGGTGCCCAGGCCGTCGAGCGCGCGCAGCGCGGTGTCCTCGTCGCCCGCGACCCCGGCCAGCTCTTCCAGTTGCGTGTCGGCGCGGGGCCGTCGCTGCCGCATCCTGACATGGTCGAGGGCGCGGTTGCGGGCGATCGTCGTCGCCCAGCCGCGGAAACCATCGTAGGAGCCGCGGAACGACGGAAGGTCCTTCACGATGTGCAGCCAGGCCTCCGACGCGATGTCCTCCGCGTCCTCCCCGACCAGAGCGCGCAGGTAGCGCAGCAGTCTGGGTTGGAGGTCCTGGTAGACGCACCGGAAAGCCGCCTCGTCCCCTTGCTGCGCCGCGCCTACCGCCGCCGAGAGCTCGGCGTCGTCGGCCGGCGCTCGCTGCGCCACCTTCCGATCCACCCGCCTAACTATGGTCGCTCAGCGGGGCATAAGTGAACAGGACAGGACTTTTCGAGCTCCTTTTCGTCGCTCCAAGCATCCTGCGGGCGGGTCGGTGTGTCGGGTCCGCCCATCCGGGCAGGACTAGGGACATGGGGGCAGCGCGGGCCGGACACCCGCTGATCGAGGTCGGCACGGGCCCGCTCACCCTGGAGCAGGTCGTCGCCGTGGCCCGGCACGGCGCACTGGTCGGCCTGACCGCCGACGCGCTCGCCGTGATGGCCGAGGCGCGCGCGAGGGTGGAGGAGCAGGCCGCCCGGTCCACTCCGGTCTACGGTATCTCGACCGGATTCGGCGCGCTCGCCACCCGGCACATCGGCCCGGCCCAGCGGGTGCGCCTGCAGATCTCGCTCGTCCGCTCGCACGCCGCCACCAGCGGCGCCGAGGTGGAGCGCGAGGTGGTCCGCGCGATGATGCTGCTCCGGCTCTCCACGCTGGCCAGCGGGCACACCGGCATCCGCCCGCGGACCGCGCTCACCCTCGCCTCGATGATCAACGCGGGGATCACCCCCGTCGTCGGCGAGTACGGCTCGCTCGGCTGCTCGGGCGACCTCGCCCCGCTCGCGCACTGCGCGCTGGCGCTCACCGGCGAGGGCGACGTGCGCGACGCGTCCGGCGCGGTCGTCCCCGCCGCGGCCGCGCTGGAGACCGCGGGCCTGCGGCCGGTGGAACTGGCCGCCAAGGAAGGGCTCGCCCTCATCAACGGCACCGACGGCATGCTCGGCATGCTGGCCCTGGCCGTCGCGGACCTGCGGCTGCTGCTGCGCACCGCCGACCTCGCCGCGGCGATGAGCGTCGAGGCCCTGCTCGGCACCGACCGGGCGTTCGCCGCGGACCTCCAGGCCCTGCGCCCGCACCCCGGCCAGGCGGTCTCCGCCGCGAACCTCAGGGCGCTGCTCTCCGGCTCGATGATCATGGCCTCGCACCGCGGGCCCGACTGCAACCGCGTCCAGGACGCCTACTCGATGCGCTGCGCCCCGCAGGTCGCCGGAGCCGCCCGCGACACCCTCGCGCACGCCGTCGCGATAGCCGAACGGGAACTCGCGGCCTCCATCGACAACCCCGTGGTCCTGCCCGACGGCAGGGTCGAGTCGAACGGGAACTTCCACGGCGCCCCGCTGGCCTACGCGCTCGACTTCCTCGCCATCCCCGTCGCCGACCTCGCCTCGATGTCCGAGCGGCGGACCGACCGGATGCTGGACCGCGCCCGCTCGGCGGGCCTGCCCCCTTTCCTCGCCGAGGACCCTGGCGTGGACTCCGGGATGATGATCGCCCAGTACACGCAGGCGTCCATCGTCGCCGAGCTGAAGCGGCTCGCGGTCCCCGCGTCCGTCGACTCGCTGCCGTCGTCGGGGATGCAGGAGGACCACGTCTCGCTCGGCTGGAACGCCGCCCGCAAGCTGCGTCGCGCGATCGACGGCCTCGCCCGGGTGCTCGCCGTCGAGATCCTCACCGCGGCCCGCGCCCTTGACCTGCGCGCCCCGCTGCGGGCCGCGCCCGCGACCGCCGCGGCCACCGCCGCGCTGCGCCACCGGGTCCTCCCGCCCGGGCCGGACCGCTTCCTCGCCCCCGAGATAGAGGCCGCCGTGCGGCTCGTCAGACGGGGCACCCTGCTCGAAGCCGCAGAGGCCGTCACCGGACCGCTGGCGTAGGAGGACGCGATGAGCCACTTCCCCGTGCGCGCAGCGCGCGGCACGATCCTGACCGCCCGGGGCTGGCCCCAGGAGGCGGCCCTGCGGATGCTCGACAACAATCTCGACCCCGAGGTCGCCGAGCACCCCGACGACCTCATCGTCTACGGCGGAACGGGCAAGGCGGCGAGGAACCGGGCCTGCTACGAGGGGATCGTCAGATCGCTGACGGACCTCGCCGAGGACGAGACCCTGCTGGTGCAGTCCGGAAAGCCCGTCGGGGTGTTCCAGACGCACGAGTGGGCGCCGCGCGTCCTCATCGCCAACTCCAATCTCGTCCCGGAATGGGCGACCTGGGATGAGTTCCGCAGGCTCGAGGCGCTCGGCCTCACCATGTACGGCCAGATGACCGCCGGGTCGTGGATCTACATCGGCACCCAGGGCATCCTCCAGGGCACCTACGAGACCTTCGCCGCGGTCGCCCGCAAGCGCTTCGACGGCTCCCTCGCCGGGACCATCACCCTGACGGCGGGGCTCGGCGGGATGGGCGGCGCGCAGCCCCTGGCCGTCACCATGAACGGCGGCGTGGCGATCTGCGTCGAGTGCGACCCGTCCCGGATCGACCGAAGGGTCGAGGGCGGCTACTGCGACGTCCAGGTCCTCACCGTCGCCGAGGCGATGGAACTCGCCGTCCAGGCGCGCGACGAGCGCAGAGCGCTGTCGATCGGTGTGCTCGGCAACGCCTGCGAGGTCCTGCCCGACCTGCTGGCCGCGGGCGCCCCCGTCGACATCGTCACCGACCAGACGTCCGCCCACGACCCACTGCGCTACCTGCCCGAGGGCGTCCCGTTCGAGCGGATGGCCGAGCTGCGAAAGGACGACCCCGCGGGCTTCACCCGCCGGGCCCGCGCCTCGATGGCCCGGCACGTCGAGGCGATGGTCGGGTTCCAGGACGCCGGCGCCGAGGTGTTCGACTACGGCAACTCGCTGCGCGCCGAGGCGAGGCTGGGCGGCTACGAGCGGGCGTTCGACTACCCGGGTTTCGTCCCGGCCTACATCAGGCCGCTCTTCTGCGAGGGCAAGGGCCCATTCCGGTGGGCCGCCCTGTCCGGTTCGGCGGCCGACATCGCGGCCACCGACCGGGCGGTCCTCGACCTGTTCCCCCGCGACGAGGCGCTCGGGAGGTGGATCCGGCTCGCGGGCCGGCGCGTCAGGTTCCAGGGCCTGCCCGCGCGCATCTGCTGGCTGGGCTACGGCGAGCGGGCCGAGGCGGGCCTGCGGTTCAACGAGATGGTCGCGCGCGGCGAGATCACCGCGCCGCTCGTGATCGGCCGCGACCACCTCGACTGCGGCTCGGTCGCCTCGCCCTACCGCGAGACCGAGGCGATGGCCGACGGCTCCGACGCGATCGCCGACTGGCCGCTGCTCAACGCCCTGCTCAACACCGCATCCGGCGCCTCCTGGGTGTCGATCCACGAGGGCGGCGGCGTCGGCGT
Source organism: Actinocorallia aurea (assembly GCF_054783995.1). NCBI lineage: Bacteria > Bacillati > Actinomycetota > Actinomycetes > Streptosporangiales > Thermomonosporaceae > Actinocorallia > Actinocorallia aurea. The sequence continues at coordinate 396,942 of NZ_BAAGPQ010000002.1, read as the reverse complement.
GGGCAAGTCGGTGCACGCGGGCCAGGTCTGCGTCGCCGACGGCGGCGCCCTGTCCGCCCGCAAGCTGGAGCGGGTGCTCACCAACGACCCGGGCCTCGGCGTCGTCCGGCACGCGGACGCCGGGTACGACCGGGCCCGCGAGGTCGCCGCCGAGCGCGGCGTGCGTCTTCCGATGGAGGGATGAAGGGTGACCTTCACGGAACTGTGGGCGTCGCTGCTGCCGATCGGCCGCGACGACGGCACCGGCGGCTACTTCCGCCAGGCGTGGACGGAGCCGGAGCTGCGCTGCCGGGCCTGGTTCGCCGAGCAGGCCGAGCGGCGCGGCATGGAGGTGGAGCGGGACGGCAACGGCAACCTGTTCGCCTGGTGGTCCGAGGGCAGGGGGCAGGCCGTCCTGACCGGCAGCCACTTCGACTCGGTGCCCGGCGGCGGCGCCTTCGACGGCCCGCTCGGCATCGTCTCGGCGTTCGCCGCGATCGACCTGCTGCGCGCCGAGGGGTTCCGGCCGGGCCACCCGATCGGCGTCGCCGCGTTCGCCGAGGAGGAGGGCGCCAGGTTCGGTGTCGCCTGCCTCGGCTCGCGCCTGCTGGCCGGCGAGATCGACCCCGACCGGGCGCGCGTCCTCACCGACTCCTCCGGCACGACCTTCGCCGAGACCGTCTCCGACGATCGCGCCACCGACGATGGCGGCGCCGACGAGATAGGCCGTGATGACGGACTGCTCGGCAGGATCGGCTGCTTCGTGGAACTCCACGTCGAGCAGGGCCGGGCCCTGGACGTCCCCATCGGGGTGGCCGGGGCGATCTGGCCGCACGGCCGCTGGCGCATGGACTTCGCCGGGCGCGGCGACCACGCGGGCTCCACCCGCCTGGAGGACAGGCACGACCCGATGCAGCCGTTCGCGCACGCCGTCATCGCCGCGCGCGAGGCCGCGGAACGGCACGGCGCCCGCGCGACCGTCGGACGGGTCAGGGCGCTGCCCGGCGGCACCAACGTCATCGCCTCGCACGTGACGGCCTGGCTCGACGCGCGCGGCCCCGGAGACGAGGTGGTGCGCGCGACCGTCGCGGAGATCCGGGAGCGGGTCTCGCTGGCCGCGGCCTACCATGGGGTCGACTTCGGCCTCACCCCCGAGTCCTACACGCCGCTCGTCGACTTCGACGCCGACCTCCGCAAGAGGATCCTCGCCGTCCTCAGCGGCGCGCCCGTGCTGCCGACGGCGGCCGGCCACGACGCGGGCATCCTCGCCTCCCGGCTGCCGACCGCGATGCTCTTCGTGCGCAACCCGACGGGCGTCTCCCACGCCCCCGAGGAGCACGTCACCGAGGCGGACTGCCTGGCCGGGGTGGCCGCGCTGGCCGCCGTCCTGCGCGATCTGGCGGCGGCGTGATGCGCTGGCACGCGGACCTCGCCTGGACCGGGGACGGACTGGCCGCCGACGTCCTGCTGGAGGCCTCCGGCGGCAGGTTCACCGCGATCCGCCCCGGCACGCCCCGCCCGTCGGACGCCTACCCGCTCCACGGCCTCACCCTCCCGGGCTTCGCGAACACGCACTCGCACGCCTTCCACCGGGCGCTGCGCGGCAGGGCCCAGCACGGCGCCGCCACGTTCTGGAAGTGGCGTGAGCTGATGTACTCGGTGGCCGAGAGACTGACGCCCGAGACGTACTTCGCGCTGGCGCGGGCCGTCTACGGGGAGATGGCCCGCGCGGGGATCGCCTGCGTGGGGGAGTTCCACTACCTCCACCACGGCCCGGACGGCACGCCCTACGCCGACCCCAACGCGATGGGGGAGGCGCTGCTGGACGCGGCGTCGGAGGCGGGCGTCCGGATCACCCTGCTCGACGCGCTGTACCTGCGCGGCGGCTACGGCCGCGACCTGGACGGCGCGCAGCTGCGGTTCAGCGACGGCGACGCGCGGATCTGGGCGCGGCGGGTGTCGGCGCTGCGCGCGCGGGCCCTGCGCCGGCCGCACGCCAGGATCGGCGCGGCGGTCCACTCGGTGCGGGCCGTCCCGCGCGAGCAGATCCCGATCGCCGCGGCCTGGGCCCGCGACCACGCGGCCCCGCTGCACCTGCACCTGTCGGAGCAGCGCGCCGACAACGAGGAGTGCCTGGCCGAGCACGGCATCTCGCCCGCCCGGCTGCTCGCCGAGGCGGGCGCGCTCGGCCCCCGCACGGTCGTGGTGCACGCCACCCACGTCACGGCCGCCGACCTCGACCTGCTGGCGGGCACGTCGACCGGGGTGTGCCTGTGCCCGACGACCGAACGCGACCTCGCCGACGGGATCGGCCCGGCGGCGGCGCTGCGCGACGGCGGATGCGACCTCAGCCTGGGCACCGACCAGCACGCGCTCGTCGACATGTTCGCCGAGGCCCGCTCGGTCGAGTGGGGCGAGCGGCTGAAGAGCGGCCAGCGCGGCTCGTTCACCGCCTTCGAACTGCTCACCGCGGCCACGTCCACCGGGCACGAGGCGCTCGGCTGGCCGGACGCGGGACGGCTGGAGCCGGGCGCCCGCGCCGACCTCGTCACCGTCGCCCTGGACTCGGTCGCCCTCGCCGGCACCGACCTCGCCACCGCGGCCGCCACCGTGGTCTTCGCCGCGGCGCCGACCGACATCACCCACGTCGTCGTCTCCGGCCGCACCGTCGTCCGCGACGGCCGCCACCTCCTCCTGCCGACCCTGGAGGCCGACCTGGACGCGGCCATCCGCGAGGTCTGGAAGGGCTAGGGACGCCTCCGGCCGCGCCCCGGAGGGCACGGCCGCAAGGACGGGGCGGTCTCAGAAGTCGAAGGCCTGCCTGACGACGCCGTTGTCGAAGTTGGAGAGCAGGAGCTCCGGGTCGCCCTTGGTGCGGAGCTCCGGGAGGCGGGTGAACAGCTCGCGGAACATGATCTTCAGTTCCATCCGGGCGAGGTTCGCGCCCAGGCACAGATGGGCGCCGGGGCCGCCGAACCCGACGTGCGGGTTGGGCGAGCGGGAGACGTCGAAGGCGTCCGGGTCGGGGAAGACCTCGGGGTCGCGGTTGGCCGCCTGGTAGAACAGCACGACCTTGTCGCCGGCCTGGAACTCGTGGCCGCCGAGCGTGTACGGCTCCTTGAGGGTGCGCCGGAACTGGATGATCGGCGAGACGTACCGGACGATCTCCTCGATGGCCGGGCCGATCCGCGCGTCGTAGTCGGCGAGCAGATAGGCGCGCTGGTCGGGGTTCTCGGTGAACAGCCGGAGCCCGTGCGACAGCGCGTTGCGGGTGGTCTCGTTGCCCGCGACGAGCAGCAGGTCGAAGAAGGAGCCCAGCTCCCTGACGGTGAGGGCCTCGCCGTCGACGTTCGCGTTGACCAGCGCGGACACGAGGTCGCCGCGCGGGTTCCCGCGCCGCTCCCGGCCCATCTTCGCCACCAGCCGGTGCAGGTCGACGATCGCCTTGAGGTTCCCGCCGAGCAGCCGCAGCGTGCGCGGGCTGAACAGGGAGCCGCGGACGCCGGAGTACTCGGTCATGACGTCGATGCGCTTGAGGACGTAGGGCCGCTGCTCGGGCGGGATGCCCATCATCGCGCAGATGACCTCGATCGGCAGGCGGGCCGCGACCTGCTCGACGAAGTCCGCGGGGCCGTCGCGCAGGACGTCGTCGACGATCCCCGTGGCGGTCGCCTGGATGTCGTCGGCGAGGTCGGCGAGCATCTTGGGGCTGAACGCCCGCGAGACGATCCGGCGCAGCCGCCCGTGCCGCGGATCGTCCATGTTCACCATCGGCCTGCCGAACAGCGCGGCGATCCACGGCGGCGGCTCCGGCGACGTCGCCGCCGGCTCGCTGGAGAACACCTTGGTGTTCCGGCTGGCCTCCACCACGTCGGCGTGCCTGACCAGCGCGTAGAACCCCTTGCCGGCCCGCACCAGCGGAATCCGCGGCTCGGCGTAGTACACCGGCGCGTTCAGACTCCGCAGCCGGGCGAACTCCGCGTGCCGCTCGGCGTGCGGCCGCCCCCAGAACTCCGTGCCGACGAGGTCCGCGGCTGTGCTCATAGCTTGATCCACCTGATCTCGTTGGGCTGGAGGTCGAGGGGCGCGCCGTCGACGGTGGCGCTGACCGCGGACTCGGAGGTGTTGACGACCAGGAGGTCGGTGCCGGAGGCGAGGCTGTGGATCTGGGGGTCGGACACCTCCGTCTTGCGCAGCTCCGTGCCGGGCGGGAACGCGCGGACGAAGTTCTGGAGCAGCTCCAGCGGCGGCAGCGCCTCGCCCCTGGCGTTCCACAGACAGCTCGTGCAGTTGGCGATGCCCTGCGGGCTCCAGTACAGGGCGCCGGCCGCGCCGGACGCGGCGAACCGGATCATCGCGTCGGCCTGGACCGCGGCGAGCTTCGAGGAGGACCAGCCGGAGTCCTCAGGCTCGGTGTACCACTCGGCCCACACGACCGGCAGGTCGGTCTTGCCGCGCAGCCATTCGGTGACCGCGCCGAACTTGGCGTTGTCGCGGAACGGGTCCTCGTGGGCGGTGCGGTCCTCGGGCAGCGAGGACCCGTCGACGACCACGAAGTCGGCGCCCTTCTTGTGCTCCAGCCAGTACTCGACGGCGGTCATCGCGCGCTGGTCGGCGGCGCCCCATTCGCCGCGGAGGCTCCGGGACGCCGCGGAGTGCGCGTCGGCGTAGGAGTTCACCGGGATGTAGGGGCCGCCCACCTGGAGGTCCGGGTCGACCTTCTTCAGCGCGGTGTACACCTTGTTGTAGAGCTGCGTGTAGCCCTCGAAGTCCCAGCGGTTGGCGTCCTGGTTGAAGAAGCCCTTGAACTCGTTCCAGACGAAGTAGTACCTGACGTCCGGGTAGCGGCGGGCGACCTCGGCGGCCTGGGCGGCGAACGCGTCGAAGAACTGGGGGAGCGGGGAGTCCTCCAGGTGGCTCCAGTCGGTGGCGCCCTCGGGGCCGCCCTTCATCCAGTCGGGCGCGCAGCACAGGGTGAGCATCGGGACGCCGCCGGTGTCCTTGATGTCCTTCATCCGGCGGTCGAGGGAGCTCCAGTCGTAGCGGCCGGGAGTGAGCTGGGGGTTGTCGGCGCCGAACCCCATGATGTGCTGGACCTGGAGCATCGGCACCTCGCGCACGGCGGCCTTGGCCGACGGGGTGGTCTCCAGGCTGGTCTGGGTGTGGGTGAAGCCCCAGTTCGTCCAGTCACCGGGAAGTCCGGCGCTGATCTGCCCGACCTGGGCCACCCCGACCCCGCCGGGCTGCCGCGCCGGGTCCTCCTCGCCGCCGCCGAGGACGTACAGGACGAGGGACGCGACGGCGGCTCCGGTGACGAGGGCGGCGAGCGCGATGATCCACAGCGGTCTCCTGCGACCGTGCCGGCCGCGCCTGGGAGCTGTCGCGTTGCGGATCTGCGGCGGCGAAGGGTGGCCTTGCACGGTGCCTCCAGAGTCGGATTGTGCTTTCCCCGTGTATGAACGCCGGACCGCCGCCCTGGTTCACCCGGATTCACAGCCGGAATGGCTTACCCGGAAAGTACGGTTCAATTACCCACGGTACCGAGACTCTGCCCGGAAAGCGATCAGCCATACCGGACCCCGCACCCCGCGCCGGAAGTGGCCGTTTTCCTAGGTTTCGCCGTCCTCGTTATTTTTCGTCGCCTGGTCGGCGAGAAGCTCACGCAGGCCCGGTTCGTCGTCCGACGCGAGGGTCATGGCCAATCCCGCCTGGAGTTGGGCGTCGGAGAGGTCCCCCGTTCTCGTCGCGTACCAGCGGCCCGCGTCGCTCCGCCAGACCTGCCATCCCGGATATGCCGCCTCGATCAGCGCTTTCAGATCCGCGAAGTCTCCCATCGCCCGGTCCCTTCCCCGATCAATACATTCCGTATACAAAAGTGATACGTGCGAGATGAACCGTCAAGCCGCAGGTAACCGGAACGTTTCCCTCGGGTGAGGCGGTGGCTGTGAGGAGGTGGCGCGTGCCGAGACCGGCATATCTCAAGATCGCGGACGAACTGCGCGAAGGAATTCGTTCCGGTGCGTATGCCCCGGGGACGAAACTGCCGACGCTCGTCGAGCTGGCGGCCCGGCACGAGGTCTCCCAGATCGTCGTCCGGCAGGCCGTCGCGGTGCTCGGCGCGGAGGGACTGGTGGAGACGCGGCGGGGCGGCGGCACGGTCGTGCGCACAAGGCCGACCGTCCGGCGGGTCGCGATGGACCGCTACAGGGCGGAGGCCGCCGACCCCCCGCCGGCCGAGCCCGCGACGTCCTTCACCCGCGACCAGCGGATCGAGTGGGCGGACTACCGGCTGGAGCGGCGCTACCGCAGGGTCGGCGCGGATCCCGAACTCGCCGCGCTCTTCGGGCTGCCCGCCGGAACCGCCCTCCTGCGCCGCAGGTTCGTGTTCTTCGCCCGCGAGGAGCCGCAGCAGATCTCGGTGAACTATCTGCCCTGGGACTTCGTCGCGGGCACGCCCGTCGCCGATCCCGCGCGCGAGCCGTGGCCCGGCGGCACCCCCGCCCAGCTGGCCTACCTCGGCCATCCGGCGACCCGGGTGGAGGAGTCGGTGCGCTCGCGGATGCCCTCGCGCGAGGAGGCCGAGACGCTCCGGATGGGCGCGGGCGTGCCCGTCATCACCGTCACGCGGCGGATGATGGCGGGGGAGCGGGTGCTGGAGGTGTGCCGCGACATCGTCATCCCGGCCGACCGGGTCGTGCTCGACTACGCGATCGACCTCTGACGGGCGGTCCGGCGCGTCAGCCGAGCCGGTCGAGCAGGGTGCGGGGCCCGGCGACCTCGGCGCCGCGGGCCTGGACCCGGGCGCGCAGCCCCCGGTCGGCGGTGACGACCACGTACCGGACCGGCGGGTCGCCGTCCGGGTCGCCGAACGCGCCGACCTGGTCGGTGATGGTGTCGTCGCCGCTGCCCGGCGCGGCCACCACCGTGACGCCCTCGATCCCCGGAAGGCTCCGCGCCGCCCCCTCCACCACGAGGACGACCTCGGCCTGGACGGGCTCCTCGGGCCCGAAGGAGACCGGTCCGAGCCCGGCGAGGGAGTCCCGGAGCCTTCGCGCGGCGCCGAGGCGGTCCCGCCACCACCCGTCCGGACGGGATCCCATGACGTTGGCGGCGTCGACGATCAGCACGGTGCGCATGTCGGCAGCGTAAGGGTGACGGCAGGAGAACACGCTTGATCACGGAAGGGCGTCGGGTGGTTGCGGCCCTCTCGATCGCTTGGTTGGATACCTGCAAACCAGGAGGGACCATGGGCGAAGCACTCAGGCCCGACGATCCACGCGAACTCGGGCGTTTCACTCTGCTCGAACGGCTGGGCGAAGGCGGGCAGGGCATCGTCTACCTAGGCCGCTCCGCCGACTCACCTGAGCTCGTCGCCGTCAAGGTGCTCAAGGCGACCGACGCCGAGGCCCGCCGCAGGCTCGAACGCGAGATGAACTCCGCGCTCCAGGTGCGGCTGCGGTTCTGCATCGCCCGCGTCATCGGCTTCGACTTCGAGGGCCCGCGCCCCTACATCGTCACCGAGTACGTCGACGGGCCGTCGCTGTTCGACCGGGTCGCCGAGGCGGGCCCGCTGCGCGACGGCGACCTGGAGCGGCTGATGATCTTCACCGCGCAGGCCCTGGTGACCATCCACGGCTCGGGGATCGTGCACCGCGACCTCAAGCCCGCCAACGTGCTGCTCGGCCGCGACGGGCCGCGCGTCGTCGACTTCGGCATCGCCCGGCACGTCGACCACCACACCCGCCCCCAGCTCATGGGCACCCCGTCCTACCTGGCGCCCGAACTGCTGCGCGAGGAGCAGGCCTCGCGCGCGTCCGACATCTGGGCCTGGGCCTGCACCATGGTCTTCGCGGCCACCGGCCACGCTCCCTTCGGCCCGTTCGACGACGACGGCTCCAACGTCGCGGCGATCCTCGGCCGGGTCATGCACGCCGAGCCGCGCCTCGGCGACGGCCTCGCCGACTTCGCCCCGCTGCTCCTGACCTGCCTCGACAAGGACCCGCTGCGCCGGCCGACCGCCCGCCAGCTCCGCGACAGGCTGGAGTCCGCGCTGGAGGCCGACGTCCCGCACGGCGACGCCTCCGGGCCGCTGCCCTTCGCGCCGCCCATGACGCCGCCGGGGGCCTTCCACCCGGGCGTCGGCCCGTGGCCCGGCCAGGCCGGTGACGGCCACTCGTTCCCCCCGCCTCCCGCGACGTTCCCGCCCACCACGTTCCCGCCGACCCCCGTCGGAGTGGCGACCCCCCAGCCGTTCACGCCCCAGCCGTTCACTCCTCAGCCGTTCACCCCGCAGCAGGGGCCGCGCCGGGGGTCCGCCTGGGTCGGCAAGACCGTGGCGGGTGTGCTCGTCGCGGGCCTGGTGGCCGCGGGCGCCTATTTCGCCTTCGCCGAGGACTCCCCGAACGGCCAGGGCGGCGGCGGGGGAGGTGGGGGCGACGGCGCGTACGTGGTGCCCGCGGCCCTCGCCGGCAACTGGTCGGGCGGCCTGACGGTCAAGGCGGCCGCGGGCGACGTGTACTACCGCGCCAAGATCACCCTGTTCCAGGGCCAGGGCTCGGGCCAGTCCGAGCTGGAGAACGGCGCCCTGTGCTCGGGGACGGTCACCGTGACCAAGGCCACGGCCGCCAGCGTCGACCTGGAGCTGAGTCACGCGGCGGGCACCTGCCCCAGCGGCACCCTGGTGATGACGACGGCCTCCGACGGCACCGCGCAGCTCGCCTACACCGGCGGCGACGGCGCGGGCGGCGACGGAACTGTGCAGCGCGACTCCTGACCGGCCGCCCGGCCCGCCCCGGCCGCCGACCTGGCATAAGTGAGCGGTTACGCTGCGCTCGTGGCAAGCGAATTCGAACTGTGGAAGACCCTGTCGGGGGCCGAAGTCCTGCGCGCCCTGGCCGACGGGCGGATCGGCCAAGGCCTCGGCGGCGTCTCGGACTACGTCGGAGACCGCGTCCTGGAGGCGGACCCGGGCCGGGTCGTGCTCGGCTGGACGCCCGAGGAGAAACTGTGCAACCCGGGCGGCAGCGCCCACGGGGGCTTCATCGCCCTCGTTCTCGACAACGCCGTCGGACTGGCCGCGGCCAGCCTCGGCGAGCACTTCATCCCCCAGCTCACCCTGAACCTGAACGTCGACTACCTGCGCACCGTCCAGAAGGGCGTGCCCTACCGCGTCATCGGGACCGTCACCCACCACGGCCGCCGCCGGACGGTCTGCGCAGCTCGGCTCGTCGACCCCGACGGCGCCGTCGCGGCCTCCGCCACGGCCAGCACGACCCCCAACAAGGCCTTCCAGCGCGGTCTGGCGGGTGGCGCGGGCGCGTAGGGTTTGACCCATGGCGTTCAAAGGACTCGACACGCTCACGGCCCTCGGCCCGGTGAAGGAGCTGCGCGACCGCCGCAACGCTCCGCTGATCCTCGAACTCGACCTGTCCGAGGGGCTGGTCGAGGGCTCCCCGCCCGACCCCGTCAGCGCGCTGATGTCGATTCGGCGGACCCACCTGCGCGACGTCCTCGACGGCCTGCGCAAGGCCCGCACCGACCCGCGCGTCAAGGCGCTCGTCGCCCGGATCAACGGGCCGGTCGGGATCGCCCTCGCCCAGGAGCTGCGCGACGCCGTCGCGGGCCTGCGCGCGGCGGGCAAGCTCACCGTCGCCTGGACCGAGACGTTCGGCGAGTCCGGCCAGGGCACCCCCGCCTACTACCTGGCCTCGGCCTTCGAGCGGGTGTGCCTCCAGCCGTCGGGCGACGTGGGCATCACCGGGTTCGCGCTGTCCGAGCCGTTCGTCAAGGACGCTCTGGACAAAGCGGGCATCTCCTTTAGCTTCGGGCGTCGCGCGGAGTACAAGACCGCGCCGAACATGTTCCTGGAGAACCACTACACCGAAGAGCACGCCGAGGCTTCCGAGCGGCTCGTCGCCTCCGTCGGCGAGCAGTTCACCGGCGGGGTGGCGGCCTCGCGCGGGCTGAGCGAGGAAGACGTCCGCGCCCTCGTGGACCGGGCCCCCCTGTTGGCGTCCGAGGCGCTGGACGCGGGCCTCGTCGACGAGCTCTGCTACCGCGACGAGGTCTACGCCCGCGTCCGCGAGGCCGCCGGACCCGACGCCCGGCTACTGTACGTCGCACGCTACGCCCGGGCGGGCCTCGCCGACCGGGTGCCGCGCAAGCCCGCCGACGGGATCGCGCTGATCCAGGCGCAGGGCATGATCCGGCTCGGCCGCTCCGGCCGCGGGCCCGTGCCCGGCCAGGGCGGCGCCGTCGGCTCCGACACCCTCGCCGCCGCGCTGCGCGCGGCCGTGCGCGACGAGAAGACCAAGGCGATCGTGCTGCGGGTCAACAGCCCCGGCGGCTCCTACGTGGCCTCCGACGTCATCTGGCGCGAGGTGATCCTCGCCCGCCGCGCCGGCAAGCCCGTCCTGGTCTCCATGGGCAACGTCGCGGCCTCCGGCGGCTACTTCGTCGCCATGGCCGCCGACACGATCGTGGCCCAGCCCGGCACGTTCACCGGCTCGATCGGCGTCTACACCGGCAAGCCCGTCGTCACCGGGCTGCTGGAGCGGCTCGGCGTCGGCTTCGGCGCCGCGGCCTTCGGCGACCACGCCGCGATGCACAGCACCGTCCGGGACTTCTCCGAAGGCGAGTGGGCGCGGATCAACACCTCACTCGACCGCATCTACGCCGACTTCACCGCGAAGGCCGCCCAGGGCCGCGGCATGGAACTGGCGAAGATCGAGAGCCTGGCCCGCGGCCGCGTCTGGACCGGCGCCGACGCCGCCGAGCGCGGCCTCGTCGACGAGCTCGGCGGCCTCGACCACACCCTCGACCTCGCCCGGCGCAAGGCCCGCCTGCCCGCCGACGCCCCGGTCCGGTCGTTCCCGCACGTCTCGCCGCTCGACAGGTTCCGCCCGCCGGAGTCCAGCGACGACAGGACCGCCGCGACCGCCCGCTTCGAGGCGTGGGGCTCGCTCGCCGGCGCCGCCGCCCGGCTCGGCTTCCCGACGGCCGGCCCGCTGGTCATGCCCGGGGATCTGCGCTGGTGATCTCCTCGCAGGACTTCACCGCGGCGCTGGGGTCCTTCGCGACCGGCGTCACGGTCGTCACGGTCAGCGAGGGCCGCGACGACATCGGCGCGACCGTCACCTCGTTCGCCTCGGTCTCGCTCGACCCGCCGATGCTGATGATCGGCGTGGCCGCCGCGTCCTACCTGTGCGAGGTGCTGCACCGCAGGCCCGCCTGGGCGGTGACGGTGCTGAGCGCCGCCCAGCGCGCCCTGGCGGGCCGCTTCGCCGCCGAAGGCAGGCCGTCGGCCCGCCTCCTGCTCGCGGGCCAGCCCCACCACCGCGGCCGCCGCTCCGAAGCCCTCATCATCGAGGACGGCCTCACCGCCCTCGAATGCGAGACCCGCCTGCGCATCCCCGCCGGCGACCACGTCCTCTTCGTGGCCGAAGTCCTCGCCGTCGACTACCTCACCCGCGCCGACCCCCTCATCCGCATCGGCCGCCGCTACCGTTAGCGCATCCGCTGGCCGGCGTTCCAGACGGCGACGGTGAGGGGGACGCCGGGGCGGTAGGCGAGGTGGAGGTGGGAGGGGGCGTCGAGGATCTGGAGGTCGGCGCGGGCGCCGGGGACCAGGTGGCCGATGTCGTCGCGGCGCAGCGCCTGGGCGCCGCCCAGGGTCGCGGCCTGGACGGCCTCCAAGGGGGTCATGCCCATCTCGCGGACGGCCAGTGCGACGCAGAACGGCATCGAGGAGCTGTAGCAGGAGCCGGGGTTGCAGTCGGTGGCCAGCGCGACGGCGACGCCCGCGTCCAGCAGGCCCCGGGCGTCGGGGTAGGGCTGGCGGGTGGCGAACTCGACGGCCGGCAGCAGGGTCGCGACGGTGCGGGACGCGGCGAGCGCGTCGACGTCGGCCCGGGTCAGGAACGTGCAGTGGTCGGCCGAGCCCGCGTCGAACTCGACCGCGATCCGGACCCCGGGCCCCGGGCCGAGCTGGTTGGCGTGCAGCCGCGGCCGCAGGCCCGCCGCGACGCCCGCGCGCAGGATCTCCCGGGTCTGGTCGCCGTCGAACGCGCCGCGCTCGCAGAACACGTCGATCCAGTCCGCGTACGGCGCGCACGCCTCCAGCATCTCGCCGCAGACGAGGGAGACGTAGGAGTCGGTGTCCATGCCCTCGGGCACCACGTGCGCGCCGAGGAACGTCACCTCGTCGGCCATCTCCCCGGCGATCCGCAGCGACCTGACCTCGTCCCGGACGGTCAGCCCGTAGCCGGACTTGCACTCGACGGTCGTCGTGCCCTGCCGGGCCATCTCGGCGACGAGCCGGGCCACGTTCGCGCGCAGCACGTCGTCCTCGGCGTCGCGGGTGGCCTCGACGGTCGTCCGGATGCCTCCCGCGGAGTAGGCGCGGCCCGACATCCGCGCCGCGAACTCCTGCCCGCGGTCCCCGGCGAACACCAGATGCGCGTGTGAGTCGACGAACCCGGGCAGCGCGGCCCGCCCCCCGGCGTCGAAGCGCTCGTCGGCGGCGGGCGCGCGCTTCGCGTCGCCCACCCACGCGATCCGGCCGCCCTCCATGACGACCGCCGCGTCCTTCAGGATCTCCGGCTCTCCCCGCCGCCCCGCGTTGGTCAGGAGTTCCCCGATGCCGGTGATGACCGTGCTCACAGGGTCAAGGGTCCCATCTCGCGAGCACCGCGCGACGGACGGGGTCGGCCCGCGCACCCGCCCCGAGGAGCCTTCACCGGCCCCGGAGACGCCGAAGGCGCCCCGCGGTGGGGGCGCCTTCGGCGGCGGAGGAGGCCCGGGTACGGACGGGCCATGTCGTCAGGCCGGGAGCTAGGCCTTCTTCTTGGGCTTGAAGTTCATGGTCAGGGTCTCGGTGAAGGTGTCCCACTTGCGGACGTCCTTGATCACGAGCTTCTTGCCCGGGGTGCAGGTGAAGGTCGCCTTCTTCACCACGGGGGTGTCGAAGTGGCCGATCTTCGCGTGGTCCTTCACCTTCCAGGTGCCCCAGGAGGCCTGCACGGGCTTGGTGTTCATGCCCGTGCCGGTCGCGGGACCGTTCGCCTTCTTGTTGCGGCTGGTGATGGTGCCCTTCATGTCACCGGTGATCTTCGCGGGCAGGTTCAGGACACCGGTCAGCTTCTCCCAGCCCGCGACCTTCTTGCCGTTGACGTCGACGCCCGCGAACGTCTCGCGCTTGGAGCCGGTGAAGTCGTAGACCAGGCCCTTGGTCGGGTGCAGCTTCAGCTTGATGCCCGCCATGCCCTGGTAGGAGACGTTCTGAAATTTCTTGGTCTCGTTGGACCTACCGGTGATCTTCGCCTTGAGGCCGGTGGTCACCCACTGGCCCGTGTAGCACTTCTTCGGCGCGGCCGCAGCGGGCACCGCGGAGACCGCGAGCACACCGCTCGCGGCGACCGCCGCGGCGAGGCCCACGCGCAGCGCGCGAGCCCCCGATCTGCTCTGCTTGAACTCCTGCACCCTGTTGAACTCGGACACGGCTGCTCCCGTCGATGACGGCGGGACTCTCCCACCTCAGCGGTTGGAGTACCACAGTTCACGTGGAGTTCGCCTTATTCGTCGAAAATCCAGTCTTCGTCATCGGCGCGCGCGGCGGGCACCGCGGCGGCCTCCGCACCGGTCGACGGGCGCCGCAGCCACGCCGCCGCCGCGAGGAAGGCGCAGATCCCGGCCACCACCGCGAGGCCGCCGACCGGCGACCACGCCCTGACGATGATCATGGTCTGCGGCACCAGGACCAGCAGGCAGAGCGACGCGGCCACCCCGACCATCGCCCTCCCGAGCGGGTCGAGGCCGCGCAGCAGCCAGGCGAAGCAGACCGCCGGAACGGCGATCATCACAAGAATCAGCAGTGCACTCACACGCCCCGTCCGATCCGATCGAGGTTCTTCATGATGAAGGAGGCCGGGACACCGGCGGTGACCGCGAGCGCGAGCAGTGCCCGCGGGTCGAGCGGCCGGGCCGCCATGGTCCGCCCGATCCACCTGAGCGCCGACGCCTTGCGTTCGCTCACCGCCTCGGCGAAGGCGACCTTGCCCGCCCAGTGCGCGTAGCCGTTGCACGGGAAGTCGTGCCGGTCGAGCATCCACTGCGCGGCCTCGGAGATGAGCGGCGCGTTGTTCAGCACTGAGAAGTACGAGCCTTCGTGCCAGCGCAGGCCCAGTCCGACGAACGGGATCTGCCGGATGGGCGCGCGTCCGGCGGCCCGCAGGACGAACTCGTAGTCTTCGCCGTAGCTGCCCGGGATGTCCTCGTCGAACAGCAGTCCGGCGGAGGCGCGCAGCAGCAGCGCCGACGGGTGCAGGTTGGGGTTGTGCCCGCCGAGGAGGTCCTCCCGGGTGACGCGGGGCCGGGGGACGCCCCGGTCGGTCTCCTCGATGGTCCTGCCGAACAGGCGCAGCCCGCAGCAGACCACTTCGGTGTCCGGCTCCGCGGTCAGCACCTCGACCTGAGCGGCGATCTTGCCGGGCAGGAAGAGGTCGGTGTCGTCGCAGAACCCCACATAGTCCGTCTCCGCCGCCAGCAGCCCGGTGTTCCGCGCCCCGGCCGCCCCCGGCGTCCGTCCGTTGGCCAGCACCCGCACCGGCCGCAACGCGTCGTCCGACTCCAGCGTCCCATCCGGCTCACTCCGGTCATAGACCACGACGGCCTTCACCACCCCCGCGTACTCCTGCCCCAGCACCGACTCCAACGTCTCCCGAAGCAGCGCAGGCCGATCGAGCGTGGGAATGACCACCCCGACGGAGGGCGCGGTCGTCAGGACGGGGGAGGGGGGAGTCGTCATTGCATGCCCTTGAGTGTGATGAAGCGTTCTATGACGATGGCGAGGAAGCCGATGAAGAGGGGGAAGGCGACCACGGTGTAGGGGCGCAGGCGGCTCCACTGGTCGGGGGTGAGGCGGATGCGGCGGAGTTCGCGGGCGGTCAGGACGCCGAGGAGGACGGGCAGGTAGATGAGGCCCGCGGGGGTCCAGTTGCTGATGCCCACGACGAGGCCCGTCGGGGTGGGGCGCTCGGCCGGCTCGCCCTTCTGCTCGACGAGCTTGTAGACCGACGCGTCGCCGCCCGCGTACACCTCCTTGAACTTGCCTGAGGCCTTCACCTCGGCGATGAGCCGCTGGTTCCAGTCGGGAGCGAGGCCGAAGTTGAGCACCTGGTAGGTGTCGTTGGTCCGAGACGAGTACAGGTAGCTGCCCGGTTCCTCCTGCATGGCCGCGATGACGTCGGCGACGTTCGGGCGGCGTTCGCGCGCCTCGCTCTTGGTGGGCCCGACCGGCGGCTTCTGCAGCATCCGGGTCCGGTACGGCTCCTGGGCGAAGTGCGTCGCGGAGTAGGTGAAGTCCTCGAAGTTCCGGTAGCCCCACGGGCCCTGCGGCGTCTGGCTCGACGCCGCCTCCAGGGTGACGATCTCGCCGGACATCCACACGAGGGTGATCGGTTTGCCGCCCGCGTCGTCCAGCATCGCGCCGATCGCGCGCAGCTCGCCGGGGCGGACCTGCTCGAACGCCTCGTTGCCGTACCGCACGACGAGGAACCCGCCCATGAGCAGCACCGCGAACGTGCTCGCCAGGACCGTCGGACCCCACCGGCGCAGCCGCTGGCGGCGCGGCGCCGAACGCACCACCGGGACCGGCTTGGGGTCGGGGTAGAACGCGTACGCGGCGAGGAACACCGCGCCGGGCAGCATGAACATGTAGGTGCGCAGCGCGATCTCGCCGCCGTAGGACTGCAGGCCGAACGAGCTGATCGGGACGATGAGCAGGATCAGCGCGACCCGGTCGTCGATGCCGCGGAACCTGCGGCGCAGCAGCCCGATGACGGTGAGCGCCATGACGACGAGCACGATGACGATCCGGAGCCGCTGGATCATGCCGAGGTCCGGGTCGCCGAAGCCGATGCGTCCCGAGGTGCTCTCCAGGATCGTCTGGAGGGGGTTGCCGCCGCCCGCGAACAGGGTGCCCTTCGGGTCGTAGCCCCAGTAGCCGTAGGCCATGAAGGAGATCCACGCCAGGTAGATCACCCCGCCGATGATCGGCAGCCCGCGCAGCTCGTTGCGGCCGACCAGCGCGAGCGCGGCCGAGGAGGCGATGAGCAGGTACGGGGTGAGCTGGTGCGCCGCGGTGCCGACGAGCAGCAGCACGACGAGCAGGAGCACGAGGAACCGGCGCTCCCACAGGCCGACCTCGCGGACGGGTTCCTCACCGGGGGTCTTCGGTCCGAAGAAGAACGAGTACAGCCTGCCCGGCTCGTCGCCTCTGCCTCGTTTGCCGCGGATCCGGGTGCGCAGCACCGCCGGCCGGAACCAGGTGAGCAGGATCGCCAGGAAGAACAGGTAGACGAGGTACCCGAACGCCTGCGGGGCGAGGTAGTCCTGGCCGACCCAGTTGGCGACGGGGAACAGCCAGACGGCGAACCACTTGGCCCGCCAGTTGGCCTTCATCACCCGGACGATCATCGCCAGCGGCAGCAGGTAGAGCAGCTGGATGACGACCGGCGACCACTTGAAGACCTGGTTGAAGTCGGTGACCCCGACGGCCTTGGCCACGAATCCGACGAACGCGAAGAACGCGGGCCAGGAGAAGCGGGCGTCGAGGTTGGTGCCGATGCTGCCGGTGCGGGTGATGAACTCGATGAATCCGGCGTGCTGCCAGACGGTGGGGAACCGGGCCACCGGCTCCATGATCTGGGCGAGCGTGTGCAGCGCGAAGACGACGAGGACGACCTGCGCGCCGAGGAGCGGCCGCGAGGCCCTGCGCAGCGCGAGCGTCGCCACGAAGGTGAGGGTGAGGACTGCGGCGCCGACCAGGGTGGGCGCCGGGAGCACGCTGATGAGGCCGAGGCCGTTCGCGTCGCGCGGGGTGACCCCGCGCAGCGGCACCCAGTACAGGACCGCGCCGAGCCCGACGCACAGGCTCAGCAGGACGACCGGCAGCTTCTCCAGCGGATCTGCGGGCAGGACCTCTGGCTCGGACGCCGAGCGGGTCGTCACGCTCACTTTCCATCCTCCGTCGGAGACTGCGGCACGTCGTGGCCGGGGTTCTGAGGGGTGATGGAGTCCGGGGACTGCGCCTGGGCGGGCAGCGGGCCGGTCGATCCGGCGCGGGCCGCGCGGCGCAGCGGGAGGAGCACGGTGAGCGCGACCGCGGTCTGCACCAGCAGCACCGACCAGCCGACGGCGGCCAGGTGGTCGTCGTGCACGAAGACGGCGACGCCGGCGACGACTCCGGCGAACCGGAGCACCTGGATGAGCGCGACGGGACGGGTCCGCGACCGCACCCGCAGCACGCCGACGTACAGCTCGATGAGCGCCTTCGGCAGTGTCGACAGCGCCAGCAGGACGAGGACGAGCCCCGCCTCGTCGCCGAAGCGCGGGCCGAACAGGAACGGAAGGTTCAGCACGTACGGCCCGGCGAGCGCGACGAGCAGCGAGACGGGCACCAGCAGCATCAGGGTGCGGCGCAGCGCGTCGCGGGTGGTCGAGGCGAGGTCGTCGGCCGAGTGCGAGCCTTCGACGGTGAGGGACATCGCCATGTTGAGCGCGAGCAGGTCGAGCATGAGGCCGAAGATCCAGGCCATCGCGAAGTAGCCGTTGGCCGCCTCGCTGACCTTCGCCGCGACGAGCAGCGGAATGAAGTTGATGGCCGAGTGGGAGGCGACCGTGCCGATGAAGTCGCCCTGGAGGTAGCGGCCGATCTCGCGCGGCGTCGGGGTGTGGTGGCGGTCCTTGGTGAGCTCGACGTGTTCGGGCAGGAGCCGCCGGAAGACGAAGAAGTCCATCGGCAGCACCAGGAAGATCACCGGGACCATCGTGGCGAGCAGGATGCCGTCGGACGGCGCGAGGGTCCAGGCGAGTCCGGCGAGGACGACGAACTTCACCAGCCCGTACGCGGTGTTCTTCACCGGCACCCATCCGGCGTGGCGCAGCCCCGTCAGGGCGGCGTCCTGCTGGGTGAAGACGTTCCACGCGGCGATGAAGACGATGAACGGGATCGCGTGCGCAGGGTCGGCGAGGTGGTCGTAGTTGGCGCTGTCCCACCAGGCGAGCGACAGCACGAAGCCGACGCCGAGCAGGACGGCGAGGACCGAGCCGAACAGGTACGTGGCGAGGATGAGCCGCCCGGACGAGCGGCCCGCCTGCGGGATGAAGCGCATCAGCACGTAGTTCAGCGTGGTGATGCCGCCGATGCACATGACGGCCTGGATGACCGCGGCGTTGCGGCCGAAGTCGGCGGGCCCGTAGAAGTGCCCGGCGGCGATCCAGAAGCCGAGGCCGAGTATCCCGGTGAGGCCGCCGTTGAGCATGAGCGCGTAGGCGTTGCGGAACAGCGGGTTGCCCAGCTCCCCGCGCAGCCATGCCAGCCGCGGCCCGCGCGGGGCAGGGCCGACGTGCTCGGGTCCGAGGAGCCCGGCGATGTCCTCGCCGGCCGCGGCGGCGCCGGCCGCGCTCGCGGCCTTGGGGTCAGCCATGGTGCATCGTCTTCCGGTAGAGGTACCTGGAGCGGCGTACGAGCGCGTACCCCTTGGTCAGTGCCTTCTCCCGGAAGAACCCATGCCTCCCTTCGGCGATCTCCTCGAAAAGGCCAAGGGAGGTGGACCGCTGCACCGTCAGTCTGGGGATCGCGTAGCCGGAGCGCACTTGCGCGATGTCGTTGGCGACCACATACGCCGAGGCGTATCCGGCGCGCGCCACGGCCCGCCTGACGCGAGCGCTGGAGTAACCGTAGGGATAGGCCATCGTCTTGACGGGCCGCTGGAGCGAGTCCTCCAGGAGCAGCCTGCTGCGGGTCAGCTCGTCGTGCAGCGCCCCGTCGGGGAGCTGGTCGAGCTGCGGATGGCTGTGGCTGTGCGCGCCGACCTCGATCCCGTGCTCGACGATCTCCTTGACGTGCGCCCAGGAGAGCATCGAGTCGAGCGGACGGCCCGCGGCGTCCGGTCCTGCGTCGTCGAGCCAGCCCGTGGTGACGAACACCGTGGCCGGGAACCCGAAGGTCGCAAGGACGGGCAGCGCCTCGGAGTGGAAGTCGGCGTAGCCGTCGTCGAAGGTGATGCAGACCGGTTTGGGCACCGCGGCGTACGGGCCGCTGCCCGGCGCCGCGTGCAGGCCGGCCAGACCGGACAGCGGGACCGGGGTGAACCCCCGGTCCCGCAGTACGGCGAGCTGTTCGGCGAACATCCCCGGGTCCACCGACAGGCCCTTGGTCTCCGGCGGCGGATCGGCGCGGACCGAGTGGTACATGAGGATCGGGACGCCGGGCATGGTCAGCCCCCCTTGCGGACGGCGCGCCGGCCCACCAGGTACCCGGTGGCGGTGAACCCGAGGCCCGCGGTGATGGCCGCGGCCCTGCCGAGCCCGGCGACGTCGCCGCGCGCCGCGTCGCCGACCCCGCGCAGGGCTCCCAGGGGAAGCGTCTTGAAGGCGTGCGCCCGCTCGTTCGACAGGCCGTCCTGGCTGCCGACCATCGAGGCCACGAGCGCCTTGGACAGGCCTTCGGCGTAGCAGCGCGAGCGGTAGTAGGCGAAGCGGGTGCGTTCCGCAGGGACCCGGTGCCAGATGACGGCCGCGGGCTCGAAGAGCTGGACGGCGTCCGGCCTGCGCTGGCCGAGGCGGATGCAGAACTCCGTCTCCTCGCAGCCGAGCGGCCGGTCGATGGCGTGGGTGCGGCCGATGTCGCTGGAGAACCCGCCCGCGACCTCGAACGCCTCCTTGCGGAACGAGGCGTTGCCGCCGAGGACGTTGCGGACGGGGCCGGGCAGCATGCCCCGGTACGTTCCGCCCACGGTCCATTCGAACTCATCCGGGAACCATCGCGGCCTTCGGCCCGTTTCGACGGTGAAGGCTTCTGCGGAGTCGGGGTGAAGATGGGGGTCTCCGGTCTGGATCCGCAGAAGCCTTCCCTTCTCCAGGTGCGTGCGCAGTTCCGTGGAGGCGGGCGAGCCCGGCCACAGCGAGAGCGTGCGCCCGCCCACGCCGAGGACCTTCGGGTCGGCCGCGTAGGCGGCGGCGAAGGCCTCCAGCCACCCGGGCGCGGCCACGGCGTCGTCGTCGAGGAAGGCCACCACGTCGCCTTCGGCCAGCGACACCCCGGTGTTCTTCCCGCCGGAGAGGCCGCGCGCCTCGGCGTTCTCGACCACGCGCACGTCCGGCAGCGTCTCGCTGAGCCGCCGGTACAGATCGGTGTTGTGGTCGACGGACAGGATGATCTCGTGGGCCGGGTGCCGCTGCCTGCGGACCGATTCCACGGCCGCCAGCACGTCCTCCCAGCGCCTGTCGGTGAAGGCGCAGATCACCACCGAGACGCGGATCCCGCAAGGCCCGCGGCCTGCGCTCTGGCCGGGTTCCCGGCCGGTGTCAGTCATGCCGACCGTCCCCGCAGTTTGGCGTAGCCCTTCAGTACCCGGTCGGCCTGCCGGTAGAACTTCGGATTGTCCAGCGCCCTGTCGCGCAGCCGGTTCAGCGGCACGTGCCGAACCCAGTGCAGGGCCGCTCCCGCCGACGGACGGGCCACCCGGCCTTCGGCGATGGGGATCTCGCGGCTCTTCAGCCACTCCTTGAACTCCTTGCCGCCCCGGCCCATCCAGATCTCGTCGAGGCCGGATCCGGACGCGCCCTCCGCCAGCCGCAGATGGCCGATCATCCCGGGCGAGTAGCGCGCGAACCCGGTGTCGTAGGCGGGGAACCAGCCCGCCATCGACGCCCCGTCCCGCAGGCCGAAGTGCATCGAGACGGGACGATCCCCGGCGCGCAGCACGCTCAGCACGCCGAAGCCCGTC
Source organism: Actinocorallia aurea (assembly GCF_054783995.1). Lineage (NCBI taxonomy): Bacteria > Bacillati > Actinomycetota > Actinomycetes > Streptosporangiales > Thermomonosporaceae > Actinocorallia > Actinocorallia aurea. The sequence continues at coordinate 376,174 of NZ_BAAGPQ010000002.1, read as the reverse complement.
TCGTGGAAGTGCCGCATGAGGGAGACGATCCAGGGCCGGGTGAACCTGTCGGTGCGCCCGGTCCGCTGGTACTGGGCGGACTTCCAGCGCATGAGCAGGCGCAGGTCGTCCGGCTCGGCGGAGGCGAAGTCGTAGGACAGCTCGCCCACCTCCCGGCCGAGCTTGCGCTCCTTGTAGCGGATCGTCTTGTGCGTCTTGGGGGCCATCGCCCGGGCCTCGGCCTCCCACGCGGGGAAGCCGGCGGCCAGGTCGATGATGGGCTCGACCCGCACCACCTGGTGGTAGGGGGCGAACATGCGCTGTCCGGCGATGAGGTGGTCGAAGTCCCACACCCCGAGCCCGCAGGCGCGCAGCAGTTCGCCCGCGGGAAGGTCGAGGGCGGGGTCGGCGACGATGCCCTGGAGGTCGGTCAGGCCGAACCCCACCGGGTGGCCGACGCCGCCCCGGTGGCGTTCGAACGGGAAGAAGGCGGCGACCCCCGCGCCGTCTTCGACGACCGCCACCCGCACGTCGTCCCGGAACCGCGCGACGCCCAGGACGAATTCCGGGGCGAGGAACGGGTTGCCCAGCGCCGGGTCCGTTCCGCGCAGTTCGCGCCATCGGCGCACCTCCGGCTCGCCCAGCTCGGAGGGTCGGACGACGTGCGTCCTCATTTGGCCCTCGCCGCCGCCAGACTGCCGACGGAGACCGGCTCGAAAGTCGGATTCAGGTGGGAATTGTCGAGTTTGCCGGCGAACCGGAGCTTGAACATCGTCTTCAGCACCCGCCAACCATCCCGGAAGGTGTTGAGGTTCGACTCGCCGAATCGCCGGTGGGACTCATGACTGGCCACTTCGGCCACCTTGAGCCCGGCCCGGACCGCGTTGACGCAGATCTCGGTCTCGATCTCGAAGCCCGTCGACTGGAGTTGGAGCTTCTCGACCACGTTGCGGCGCATCGCGACGTACCCGTAGCACAGGTCGGTCCACTTCTGGCCGTACAGGATGTTGGCGGTGCGGGTGAGCCAGAGGTTGCCCTTGTCGCGCAGCCAGGTGAGGTCGTCGGAGCCGCCGCCGCAGTTGTAGCGGGAGCCCTTCACGAACTCGAAGCCCCGGCAGAGCAGGGACAGGAAGCTGTCGAACTCGGCCGGGTCCATGGACCCGTCCGCGTCGAGCATGATGATGACCTCGCTCGTGGCGGCGGCCATCCCGGTGCGCATCGCGGTGCCCTTCCCCGTCGGGGGCTCCACGATGATGACCGCGTCGGGCCGCAGCAGCCGGGTGATCTCCACGGTGCCGTCCGTCGATTCCCCGTCGACGATGACGACCTCGTCCACCGCGGTCAGTCGCGGCAGCAGCCATCGGAGATTGTCGGCCTCATTGAGAGTAGGGATCACGGCGGTGACCGTGGGCCATTGGGTCCGCCGCCTGGACAGGTCCAGCCGGTTGCGCCGGGCGGTCTGCGACAGCATCGCCGGCCCGAGGGAGTGCTGGGTGTTCATGAGGGCCCCCGTGCGGAGTGGGTATCTGCTCTTGTTTGATGTAGGCCACCCTCATGATGTTCAGATGTACGCGGAAGGCCATCCGTTAGGTGACGCCGCCATCCTACGACCAGCGGGTCGATGCGGACAGTCAGGGGTCCACTACAACGAGTTGGTAGCCTTCGGCGTTATGGAAATGGTCGGTTGATGGTGGTATGCCTAGGACATTTCGGACGGCCCGTGGCGTCTGACTCGTCATTCGAATGGGCCTCGGCCTAGCGCACGCGAAGATCGGCACCGTGCATTCCCGCAGGAACCGGTATATGACGCCGAGGACAGATCTTCGTATTGATCTTGAAAACGTCCGGAGATTCTTGAACGCACAGGTGTATCCGCGTGCGAAAAGTCGACCACGTCCGGATCTGGTCGCTTTGTTGATAATTCCCGAGTTGTAGGTTCTCGGTGGATCTTGTAGGGGTTTGTCGGCGCCACTCGGGTGCGCGGGAACCTCAGTCGCCCAGCGCGCGGTACACCGGCGCAAGGACCTCGGTGAGCTTGCGCCGCCGCACCCGCACCTCGGGCGGGTCGAGGAGGGTCAGCAGGAGGTCCGAAGGAGCGGGCGGCGCGCTCTGGCGCTCGCGCAGCGCGGCGAGGCCCGCGGGCGGCGTCCAGAAGCCCTCGGCGGACAGCGGCGGGCCCTCCGGCTCGCGCGCCGCGGCCGCCGCCGGACGGCGGCGCAGCGCCGTGCGCAGCTCCTCGGGGGTCCTGCCGTTCCAGGCCGGGATGAGGAACGGATCGTCGTCGAACGCCTCGGCCAGCATCGCCAGCGCGGCGAGCGCGTGGTCGCAGGCGCCGCCCCAGTCCGGGCAGTCGCACATGACGTGCAGATCCTCGGCCGACTCGGGGAACAGCGGCACGCCGCAGTCGGCGAAGACCCGCTCGACCTCGCGCGGCAGCTCCCCGCCGAGGATCCGCGCCCGGACGACCGAGCGCCGCGCCAGCTCGCCCTCGATCTCCTCCCAGCCCTCGATCTCCGGCAGCCCGAGGGTCACCTGGTAGGGCTCCTCGCGCGATCCCTGCACCAGGCCCGTCACCTCGTACGCGCGCACGTCGAGCCGCAGCACGCGGTCGCGGGCGGCCACCCCGCGGGCGAGCGCGGCGGTGCCGAGGAAGCCCGCCAGCGCGGTGAGGAACAGGCGCGACCAGTGGGAGTCCGCCGGGGAGGCCGTCTCGCGCGGGGTCACCTTGCGGACGCGGATCGGGGCCGCCATCAGCCGCCCACCGCGTCCGGCGAGAGCGCGAGCACCTCGCGCAGCTCGGCGACCGACAGCTCGCCCAGCCAGTCCTCGCCCGTGCCGACGACGGCCTCGGCCAGCGCCTTCTTGCGTTCGATCATCTCGTCGACGCGCTCCTCCATCGTCCCGGCGCACACGAACTTGCGGACCTGGACGTCGCGGGTCTGGCCGATGCGGAACGCCCGGTCCGTCGCCTGGTCCTCGACCGCGGGGTTCCACCACCGGTCGAAGTGCACGACGTGGTTGGCCGCCGTCAGCGTCAGCCCCGTGCCCGCCGCCTTGAGCGACAGCAGGAACACCGAAGGCCCGGACCCGCCCTGGAACCGCTGGACCATCGCGTCGCGCTGGTCGCGCGTGGTGCCGCCGTGCAGCCACAGCACCGGGCGGTCGAGGCGCGCCTCCAGGTACGGCTGGAGCATCGTGCCGAACTCGGCGTACTGCGTGAACACCAGGACCTTCTCACCCGCTTCGAGGATCTGCCCGCACAGCTCCTCCAGCCGGTCCAGCTTGCCGGACCTGCCCTCGAGGCGGGAGCCGTCCTTCAGCAGCAGCGCCGGATGGTCGCAGACCTGCTTCAGCCGCGCCATCGTGGCCAGCACGAGCCCGCGCCGCTTGCGCGGGTCGGCTTCGGCGATCCGCTCCAGCATGTCCTCGACCGTCGCCTGGTAGAGGGACGCCTGTTCGACCGTCAGGGTGCAGTAGACCTTCATCTCCTGCTTCTCCGGCAGATCGGAGATGATCGACCTGTCGGTCTTGAGGCGGCGCAGGATGAACGGCCGCGTCGCCCGCTGGAGCGCCGCCGCGGCGGCCTCGTCGCCCTCGGCCTCGATCGGGGCCGCGAACCGCTCGCGGAACGCCTGCTTGGGGCCGAGCAGCCCCGGATTGGCGAACTCCATCACCGACCACAGCTCGCCGAGATGGTTCTCCACCGGGGTGCCGGTCAGCGCGATCCTGCTCGGCGCGGGGATGGCCCGCAGCGCCTTGGCCTGCCGTGTGGAGCTGTTCTTCAGCGCCTGCGCCTCGTCGCACACGATCCGCGCCCAGGGGACGGCGGACAGGGCGTCGGCGTCGCGCATGGCCGTGCCGTAGGTGGTGAGGACGAGATCGGCGGCCCCCGCCGCGGCGGCGAGCTTCGCGGCGTCCTTGTGCCGGGCCGCGCCGTGGTGCACGTGGACCCGCAGCTTCGGCGCGAACCGCGCGGCCTCGCGCTTCCAGTTGCCGACCAGCGACATCGGCACCACCGCGAGGGTCGGCTCCCGCTTTCCGGCCTCGACCGACCGCACCAGATGGGACAGCACCGTCAGCGTCTTGCCGAGGCCCATGTCGTCGGCCAGCAGCGCGCCCAGGCCGAGGTCCTCCATGAACGCCAGCCACGCGAGGCCCCGCTCCTGGTAGGGGCGGAGCGTCGCGACGATGCCCTCGGGCGTCGGGACCGGCGCGATGCGGCGGTCGGCCTCACCGGACAGCAGGTCGCCGAGCGCGCCTTCGGCCTCGACCGCCACCAGCGGCAGCGACTGCTCGCCCGCGTGGATGACCGCGCGCACGACCTGGCCCGCGGTCATCGCGCCCGAGCCGCCGTGCCGCAGGAAGTCCAGCGCGGTGTCCAACTGCTCGGGGTCGAGCTCCACCCAGCGGCCGCGCAGCCTGACCAGCGGGGTCTTCAGCCGGGCCAGCTCGGCGAGGTCGTCCTCGGCGAGGGTCTCCTCCCCGACGGCCAGCTCCCACCGGAACTCCACGAGGTCGCCCAGCCCGAACCCGGACTTCGCCGACGCGCCGTCCGGGTTCTCCTCGGCGGGGTCGGCGGTGCGCAGCTTCAGCCCGAGCCGCTCCCGGCCCGCCCACGTCGGCAGCAGGACGCCGAACCCGGCGGCGGCCAGCAGCGGCGCCGCGCCCTTGAGGAACCGGAACGCGCCGGCGACGTCCAGCGGCAGCTCGGCCGGGACGGGCGAGTCCAGCGCGCCGGACAGATCGGGGAAGACGCGCAGGGCGCGGCCGAGCCCCGCCATCAACGTCTCCTCGGCGCCTTCGAGGAACGCGTCGCCCTCCCAGATCCGCGCGGCGGGCACGAGAAGGCTCGGATCCTCGGTGCCCTGCACGAGGAACTCCACCCGCCACGGCCGCGCGTCGACCACCGGGACCTCCTCGGCGAAGAGGGTCTCGGCGGGCTTCTCCGGCTCCAGAGGCTCGGCCGCCGGCTCGACGAGCCGGAACGTCAGCCGCAGCAGCCCTTCGGCGGGCCGCGCGGCGCGCAGCCAGGAGTCGAGTTCGGCGCGCAGCTCGGCAGGATCGTCGCCGGGCTCGCGCACGACGAGCCCGGACGGCCCCGTCAGCGCCTCGGTCCAGCGTTCGGCGAGCGGGATCCGCTCGGGCGCCTTGCCGGTGCGGGCAGGCAGCAGCGGGTGCGGGGCGCTCGCCCGCACCGCGGTGTCGACCAGGCCGTCCAGCGCCTCGCCGAGCACCCGGGCGGCCGGGCCGCCCGGCACCGCGGCACGGCAGGCGGCGGGCATCGCCGCGGCGAGCCGCGCGAGGCGGCCCGGATCGGCGACCGCGCGCCAGTGCGCCACGAGCTCGCGGTCCTCCTCGCGCAGCGCGGGCAGCACCCTGCCGCGCCGCGCCAGCTCCAGCGCGTCCTCGGCGACGACGGCGAGGAACCGCAGATCGCTCCCGGCCACGAGCCCGCGCTCGACGGGGCCGTCCGCACCCTCGTCGGCTTCCGCGTGCCAGAACGGTGCGTTCAGCACGCCCATCGCCGCGAACGGATCGAGCACCAGCGCGGGCACCTTCCACACCGCGAGCTCCGGCGACTCCGCCGCCGCGGCGACCCCCAGCTCGCCCGACGCCAGCGGTGCGCCCCCAGCGCTCGGCAGCAGCATCTCCAGCATGACGCGCGCGGCGCCCCGCACCTGCCCCTCCAGGGCGGTCCCCGCGAACTCCCGCGTCGCGAACGGGTGCACGCCGGAATCGGCGGCGCGCCTCCCGTCGTGCTCGGCCCACAGGCACAGCGCCCCGCCATGCCACACCCCGTGCGCCACCAGCATGCCCGCGAAGCTACCAGCGGCATCCGACAGAACCCGCCGGGGACGGGACCTGCGGGAACAGAACCAGCCGGGGGACAGAACCGGTTCGGAGCGGACCGGCCGCGGAAACGAGACCGGCCGGCAAGAAGGGGCCGGGGTCTGTGCGGGGAGCCCACCGGGGCTTAGGGTGCGGCTCCATGTGGCGGACGGCGATGGTGACGGGGGCGTCGAGCGGGATCGGGGAGAGCTTCGCGCGGCGGCTCGCCGGGCGCGGGGTGGGCCTGGTGCTGGTCGCGCGGCGGGGCGAGGTGCTGGAGCGGCTGGCCGCCGAGCTGGGCGGGGCTGAGGTCCTGCCCGCCGACCTGACCCGGCCCGACGACCTGGCGCGCGTGTGCGCGCGGGCGTCCGAGGTGGACCTGCTCGTGAACAACGCGGGCTTCGGCGCGTTCGGGGCGTTCGCCGACCTGCCCGCCGACGACGCCAGAAGACAGGTCGCGCTCAACGTGACCGCCCTCATGGAGCTGACCCATGCCGCGCTCGGCGGGATGGCCGCGCGGGGGAGCGGCGGCATCCTGAACGTCGCCTCCGTGGCCGCCTACGCGCCGTCGCCCGGCAGCGCCGTGTACGGGGCGTCCAAGGCGTTCGTCGCGTCGTTCACCGAGAGCCTGCACGTGGAGGCCAAGGCCGCGGGCGTCCACGTGACGGCGCTGTGCCCCGGCTTCACCCGGACCGAGGACGACGCGCCGACCGGCCTCGTGTGGCTCGCGCGGGAGAAGGTGGCCGCCGAGGGACTGGCCGCCGTCGCGCGGGGCAAGGACAGGTGCGTACCCGGCGCGCAGTACCGCGCGCTGCTCCCCGTTCTCGCGCTGGCGCCCGCCGCGCTGCGCCGGGCCGGATCCGGCGCGCTGTGGAGGCGGCTTCTCAAGGCCGAGGGGCACCAAGACTTGGCCCAGGGGCACCAAGACTTGTGAGCTACCCCCAAAGCCTGCCCGGAGGAGTTGTAGCCGTCGCTCATATCGGTGCGGGGCCCGCCGCCCTAGCATGGTGAACCGTCGTCATCCGACGCTGTCGTCGGGGCGCCCGGCGCGAGGGCGTCCGGGCCCGGGGTCCCAGCCCTGGCCGATCAACAGAGATCCGGAAAGGTCCAGGTATGCCGGAAGCTATTGACATCAAGGTGCTGAACGAGCTCGAACCGGTCGTGGAAGGGGAGCTGAACCGGCACCTGTCGATGGCCAAGGAATGGTTCCCGCACGAGTACGTGCCGTGGGGCAAAGGCCGCGACTTCGCGTTCCTCGGCGGCGAGGACTGGGTGCCCGAGGACTCCAAGGTCAGCGACGCGGCCCGCGAGGCCCTCCTGGTCAACCTGCTGACCGAGGACAACCTCCCCGGCTACCACGCGACGATCGGCCGCATCATGGGCCGCGAGGGCGCCTGGGGCCAGTGGGTCAACCGCTGGACCGCCGAGGAGAACCGGCACGGCATCGTCATCCGCGACTTCCTCACGGTGACCCGGGCGATCGACCCGGTGTTGCTGGAGCGCGCCCGGATGCAGCACATGGAGATCGGCTACGAGCCCGACCACGGCGACAAGGTGCTGCACGGCATCGCCTACGTCTCCTTCCAGGAGCTCGCCACCCGCGTCTCGCACCGCAACACCGGCAGGGCCTCCGGCGACGAGCTCTGTGAGCAGATGATGCAGCGCGTCGCGGCCGACGAGAACCTGCACATGATCTTCTACCGCAACGTCATCTCGGCGGGCTTCGAGGTGGCGCCGAACGAGGCCATGCGGGCCGTCGTCGACGTCGTCAAGGGCTTCCAGATGCCCGGCTACACGATCGACGGCTTCCTGCGCAAGTCCGTCGCGATCGCCAACGCCGGCATCTACGACCTCCGCCTGCACCACGACGAGGTCATCATGCCCGTCCTGCGCAAGTGGAACGTCTTCGGCATCGAGGGCCTCGACGGCGAGGGCGAGAAGGCCCGCGAGGAGCTCGCCGAGTTCATGGCCGGCCTCGACGCCGCCGCCACCAAGTTCGAGGAGCGCCGCGAGGCCCGCCGCGCCCGCATCGCCGCGCGCGGCTGACGACCCGCTCCGCAGACCGGAATCGTCGCGGACGCAACCAAAGGCCCCGGCCCTTCGTCTCATCTGGAGACGGGTGCCGGGGCCTCGTCCGTCCGCCCCGGCCGTGATGTTCCGGGGGTAGGGTTGGCCGCGATGAGCCAGCAAGGCCGAAGCGATCGGAGTAGCGCCACGTCCGGGGACAGCATCGGCCCGTACCGGCTCGCCGAGGTGCTCGGCGAGGGCGGTATGGGAGTCGTGCGCCGGGGAACCGACCCGGCCGGGCGGGCCGTGGCCGTCAAGCTGCTGCGCGGCGCCTCCGACGAGACCGCGCTGCGCCGGCTGGCCCGCGAGGTCGACACGATGCGGCGCGTGCGCAGCCCGTTCGTCGCCCAGATCATCGACGCGGACGTGACCCACGAGCCGCCCTACATCGTCACCCAGTACGTCTCCGGCAAGACCCTCGAACAGACGATCGACGACTCCGGGCCGCTGTCGGGGCTCGCGCTCAAGCGGCTGGCATGGGGCCTGGCGGAGGCGCTCGCGGCGATCCACGCCTCGGGGATCGTGCACCGCGACCTCAAGCCCGGCAACGTCATGTTCGCCGAGAACGGCGATCCGATCCTCATCGACTTCGGCATCGCCCAGCCGGTCGACGCCACCCGGCTGACCTCGGCCGGCATGGTCATCGGCACGCCCGGCTACCTCGCGCCCGAGCTGCTGAGCGGCGAGGACTTCCGGGCGCCCGCCGACGTCCACGCCTGGGCCGGCACGGTCATCTACGCGGCCACCGGGCGCCCGCCGTTCGGCAACGGGACCTTCGAGCAGATCTTCGCGAAGATCATCCAGGGCACGCCCGATCTCGACGGGGTGCCCGCGCCGCTGCTGCCGCTGCTGCGCAGCGCGATGGCGCAGCACCCGGCCGAGCGCCCCACCGCCAAGCACATCGCGAGCCTGGCGGAGCGGATCGACCTCGAGATGACGATGTTCGACCAGACGCTCATGGACGACCGCTCGGCGCACCGCAGCCATCGGCCGCCGGTGCCGCCGCTGCCCGTCTCGCCGCCGCCGGAGATGCGGGAGATCCCGCGCCGGCCGCCGACCGACGCGAGGATGGCGCAGCCGAGCGACTTCGTCGGGCAGCTTCCCCCGGTCGCGCCGCCCCCCGAGCCGCTGGGCGAGACCCGGAGGTTCACCGGGGTCAACCCGTACGAGGCCTACGACCCGTACGCGACGAGCGACGACCGGCCGTACGCGCCGCCGCCTCCGCCGTCGTCCTTGTACGGCCCTCCGTCCGCGCAGGGCCGCCAGAACCCGTACCCGCCGCCCGCGCAGCCGTACCAGCCCCAGCAGCCCCAGCAGCCCTACCAGCCCCAGGGGCAGCCCCAGCGGGGCGGCGGCGACCAGGGGTACGAGACCCGGCCCGACCGGGGCGGGGAGCGGGCCGGACGGCCCGACGAGCCGAAGCCCTTCGGCCTCTACCGGCTGCTCGGCTTCCTGCTGCTCGTCGGCGTCCTGGCGCTGGCGTGGGCGGTCCCGTCGACGGCCCTCGTGGTCGCGTTCGTCGCGGCGACCCTGCTGCGGGCGGGCGACAAGGCCGCCAAGGGCACCGAGTCGCGCCAGGTCAGGCGCGGCGAGCGGGACTCCGATCTCGCCGGCACGCTCCTGCGCACCCCGCTGCACCTGCCGAGCACGCTGATCGGCACCGCCGTGATCACGCTGGCGAACCTGCTGCTCGGCATGCTGCTCGCCACCGCGCTCGTGGTGGCCGGGCAGCCGGGCAACACCGCGGTGACGGTCGGGGTGGTCCTCGCCGTGCTCCTGCAGTTCTGGGGGATGGGCGGCACCGGCACGCGGCGTCAGCTCGCCCGGATCTGGGCCGGGGTCCTGCCGCGCCGCGAGCCCGCGCTGATCGCGGTGCTGTGCGTGGGTGCGGCGGTCGCCGTGCTCGCCCTCATGGTCTACGACAACCCGCCCGATCCCGGTGCCTTCGCGTCGTTCGCGACCTGGCTGGAGGACACCTGGCACACCGTCAAGGGCTGGGTCGGGGACATCGCCTAGCGCCCGGCGCGTCCCGCGGACCGGCAAGATCCGCGGGCGGTCCCGCGCACACGTTAGTGTGATCCTCGCCACGTGTGCGCCCGAGATCCCCTGCACGGGGCCCCCAAGGTGTCGGGTGCGTGCTACCGGTGAGTAACATCGGGGTACGGTCTGACTGACCCCCGGATCCGAAGCACGTTCGGGCGTTTGGCAGGCTGTAGCCAACAAAGGATTCAGTCAGCCCCAGAGATGAAGTTGCAGGGAGGTCGGCCAGCGGCCATGAACATCGTCGTATGCGTGAAGCAGGTTCCCGACACGGAGAGCCCGCGTAAGTTGAAGTCCGATGACAACACCCTCGACCGCGCTGCAGCGGACGGCGTCATCAACGAACTCTGCGAGTACGCCATCGAGGAGGCGCTGCTCATCAAGGAGGCGCACGGCGGCGAGGTGACGGTCCTGACCATGGGTCCGGACAAGGCCACCGAGTCGATCCGCAAGGCCCTCGCCATGGGCGCCGACAAGGCGATCCACCTGGTCGACGACGCGCTCGTCGGGTCCGACGCGCTGCAGACCTCCTACGCGCTGCAGCAGCTCATCAGCCGCGCCGACGCCGACCTGGTGATCCTGGGCTCGGAGTCCACCGACGCCCGCACCGGCGTCCTGGGCGCGATGCTGTCCGAGCGCCTCGGCTGGCCGCAGCTCACCCTGGCCAACAAGGTCGAGATCGCCGGCACCGCGGTCACCGTCCAGCGGCAGACCGACACCGGCTTCGACAAGGTCGAGGCGTCGCTGCCCGCGGTCATCTCCGTCGTGGAGAAGATCAACGAGCCGCGCTACCCGTCCTTCAAGGGCATCATGGCGGCCAAGAAGAAGCCGGTCGAGTCCCTGTCCATCGCGGACGCGGGCATCGACGCGGGCCAGGTCGGCGTCGCGAACGCCTACTCCGCCGTGGTCGACCACGCCGACGCGCCCGCGCGCGCCAAGGGCGAGATCGTCGGCGACGAGGGTGACGGCGGCGTGAAGATCGCCGACTTCCTCGCCAGCAAGAAGTTCGTGTAAGGGGAGTAGGGACATGGCAGAGATTCTGGTCCTCGTCGACCACGCGGGTGGCGAGGTCAAGAAGGTCACCTTCGAGCTCCTGACCCTCGCTCGCTCCCTGGGCGAGGCTTCCGCGGTCTGGATCGGTCCGGGCTACGAGGGCGCGGCCGACAAGATCGCCGAGTACGGCCCGGCCAAGGTCTACGTGGCCGCCGACGCCGAACTCGACGACTACGTCGTGGCGCCCAAGGTCGAGGTGCTCCAGCAGCTCGCGGCCGGCGCCGGCGCCGTCCTCGTCCCGGCCACGGCCGAGGGCAAGGAGATCGCGGGCCGCCTGGCGATCCGCCTCGACTCCGGCGTCCTCACCGACGTCGTGGGCGTGACCGGCGACCTGGTCGCCGAGCACTCCATCTTCGGTGGCGGGGTCATCGCGCACGCCAAGGTCACCAAGGGCACCCCGATCATCGCGGTCCGCCCGAACGCGATCGCCCTGGCGGCCGCGCCCGGCAGCCCGGCCGTCGAGCAGGTCTCGGTGGCCCTGTCGGACGCCGCCAAGGCCGCGAAGATCACCGACCGGGTCGTGCAGGAGAAGGGCGAGCGCCCCGACCTGACCGAGGCGTCGATCGTCGTCTCCGGTGGCCGTGGTGTCGGCAACGCCGAGAACTTCAAGGTCATCGAGGGTCTGGCCGACAGCCTCGGCGCGGCCGTCGGCGCCTCGCGCGCCGCGACCGACGCCGGCTGGTACCCGCACCAGTTCCAGGTCGGCCAGACCGGCAAGACGGTCTCGCCGCAGCTCTACATCGCCGCCGGCATCTCCGGCGCGATCCAGCACCGAGCGGGCATGCAGACGTCCAAGACGATCATCGCGATCAACAAGGACCCTGAGGCCCCGATCTTCGAGCTCGTCGACTACGGCGTGGTCGGCGACCTGTTCCAGGTCGTGCCGCAGCTCACCGAGGAGATCGCCAAGCGCAAGTAAGCGCTCGGTTCCTCGACCGAACGCCCCCGGCCACACCGGCCGGGGGCGTTCGGCGTCTCACGACCCGCGCTTGAGCACCCCGGTCCAGGTGGGCCGGTCGCAAGCGGCGTCCGGGCAGTACTTGATGCCGAGGCGGCGCGAGTCGTCGAGCAGGACGCGGATCCGGGAGTCGCCGCAGTCCCCGCCGGTCGAGTCCTCCCACAGCGAGGCCGCGAGTTCGCCGTTGTCGCCGACCGTCAGCGTGCCCTTGCACTTGTGGCCGGGGTAGGAGGTCGTGCCGCCTTCGGCGGTGAGCACGAGCCTCACCTTCCACGGGTCCTCGCCCTTGTCGGCGGGCTTGATGGTGCCGGTCCAGGTGCCGCGCAGGGCGGCGGGGACCTCCGGGACGGGCTCTGCGCGGGAGACCAGGTCCACGAGGGGGCTGAGGAAGCAGGGGCAGAAGAAGAACAGGGCCAGCACGCCCAGCACGATCTTGCGCGGGGTGCTCAGCCGGTGCTTCACCCGGTACGGCGCCCCGTGATGCGGGGGCGGGGGATACGCGGGCGGAGGGTACGGGGGCCGGGGATATGCGGGCGGGGGATATGCGGGCTGGGCATAGGGAGGCGGCGGATACGGCGGAGGAGGGTAGTGCGGCGGCGGCTGCTCCTGCGACCAGGCGGAGGGGACCGCGTCGTCCCAGGGGTCGTCGAGATCGTCCCAGGGGTCTTCGTACGGGTCGTCATAAGGGTCGTCGGAGAGGTCCTGCTCCGGGGTGCTCCCGGTGGGGGAGGCATCCGCCCACGGGTCGTCGGGCGCTTCGGCCGGGGCGCCGTAGGCCGCGCCGGCCCATGGATCGGAGTCCGGCGGCTCCCAGGGGTCCCGCGTGCCGTCGTCGTCCTCCGCCGTCCGCCACCTGTCGTAGGAGGCCCGGTCGGTGAGGAGCACGTCGCGCGCGGCGTTGATCAGCACGGTGCGCTCGCGCGCGGCGGGGTCGTCTCCGTTGCGGTCCGGATGGTGCGCGAAGACGAGGCTGCGGTGCGCCGCCTGGACCTCTTTGTCCGTGGCGTCGGGAGAGAGCCCGAGAACGGCGTAGGCGTCGTGGCCCTGGAGCGCGCCGAAGGCGGTCACGCGCCTACGCGGCGCACGACGTCGGCCCGGTAGCAGCGCAGGGACCAGTGCGCCGTGGCATCGGTGTGCCCGACCGGGATGATCTTGCTCCCGGCCGCCACCGTCACGTGCCGGGCTCCGGCGAGGACGAGGACGAACACGTCGAGGTGGTGCTCGAAGCCCTGGTAGTACCAGTCGCAGTAGGAGACGGGAGAGCCGTCCGTGAAAGGCGTCTGGAGGAGGACCTGGGCCTTCTCGGGGAGGTTGCCCAGCACGCCGCGGGCCGCGGCCGTCAGGCCGGAGGGCGCGGAGCCCGCGCCCGGACCGCCGAAGCCCGGCGCGCCGCCCGAGGGGCCGCTGGAGGCCGCGGGCCGGTGGTCGACGTCGAGGTGGCGGACCGGCCCGAGATGGTAGGACGACAGCGCGTACACCGGCCGGTGCTCGCCGTCGAGCCGGGGCCGGGCGACGCACAGGGCCGAGTCCCCGAAGACCGCGGCGAGGGGCCTGCGGTCGGGGTCGGAGGCGTCATCGGCGGCGAACCAGGCGATGGTCCGGCCGGCGGTCTCCTCCAGCCTCGCGCGGACCTTCGGGCCGAGCGCGTTCCAGCACTCGTCGCGCAGGCGCGTCCCGCCGAGACCCAGCTGCTCGGCCCTGTGCGTGGGGGCTCCGGGGCCGGTCGGCGCCGGCACCGACCGCCTGGCCGGCGTCACCTGGTTCTCGCCGGGGCCTATCGGGCGCAGGTTCAACGGCGGGGCCTCCGGTCCTTCGGGGGGTGTGAGGAGTTCCGCTGAGAATCTTGCCAAGACGGGCGCGTCCGCGTCCACCGGCCCGGTCAGGCCGGCTGGAGTTCGCGGTCGGTCTGGGCGATGTCGGAGGCCTCGCGCAGCGGGATGCGGCGGGTGGCCAGGACGATCGCGACGGACAGCAGCAGGACGACGGTCATGGCGGCGCGGACCGAGGTCGACTCGCCGATGCCGCCGATCACGACGGGGCCGAGGAGGAGGCCGCCGTAGCCCATGGCGCCGACCTGGGCGACGGAGGCCGCCGAGCTGCCGGGCGCGGCGGTTCCGGCGAGCGAGATCATCGTCGGGACGATCACGCTCACCGCGAGGCCGGTGAGGAAGAACCCGGACAAGGCGAGGCCGACGTTCGGCGAGAGCAGCACCACGACCATGCCGAGGAAGGTCCCGCTTCCGGCGATGGTGAGCAGGCCGCGGCTGCCGAACCGCACCCGCGCCCGGTCGCCGACGAGCCTGCCGAGCAGCATCGCGGCCTCGAACGCCGGGTAGGCGAGGGCGGCGACGGCCTGGGCGGCGCCGAGGTCGTCGTGCAGGAGCAGCCCGCTCCAGTCCGCGACCGCGCCCTCGGCCATGAACGCCAGGAACGTGACCGCGCCGATCAGGTAGACGACGCCGGGCAGGCGGCGGCGTCCCCGGGCGGCCGCGGCGGCGGCTTCGGCGGGCGGGTCGGGCAGGTAGGTGCGGCCGAGTGCCAGCGCCGGAGGCAGCGCCACGAGGCCGACGGCCAGCACCGCGGCGCCGAACGACCAGCCGAGCGCCGCCGTGCCCGCGCCCAGCAGGCCGCCGGTCATCGCGCCGACGCACCAGCCCGCGTGCATCCGGTTCATCATCGGCCGGCGCTCCGCCCGCTCGACGACCGAGCCCTGGGCGTTCATGGACACGTCGGTGAGGCCGAACGCCACGCCGAACAGGGCGACCGCGGCGAGCAGCGTGCCGAAGTCCGGCGCGAGCCCGAGCAGCGCGACGGACGCCGCGGTGGCGGGGGTGGACACCCGCAGGACCGCGCGGCTGCCCGCGCGGGAGATGAAGGACCGCAGTCCCTGCATGGCGACGATCGCGGCGAGGCCCCACACCAGCAGGACGACGCCGACCGAGCCCGCGCCGAGACCGAACGTGTCCTTCAGCGCGGGCATCCGGGTGACCCACACCCCCGAGAGCAGCCCGGCGAGCGCGAAGGTCAAGAACGTGCCCCAGCGGGCGCGGAACAGCATGATGCACACTCCAGGCAAGACGCGAAGAACAAGACGAGAGGGAACAGACGAGGGAGAAGGTGAGGTGGGGGGGACCCGGGAAAGCGCGACCGGGATCACCCGGACGCGCTGGAAGAGGGAAGGGGAGGCCGCCGGTTTAAAGGAGGTCGAGCATCTTTCGTCGCAGCGCGGCGAACTGCTCGGCGGAGTACCCGCCGGGGTCCTGCGCGGAGACCTCCCACAGGCCCTCGGCCGCCAGCCGGACGACGGAGGCCGCGACCGGGTCGGGCTCCTCGGCGGGGTCGCGGTGGTGCCAGCGGTGCATGGCCTCGGCGAGCGGGGTCCGCAGTTCGGCGGAACAGGCGGCGGCGGTGATCGCGGCCCAGCGGCGCGTGGTGCGCACCCCTTCGGGGGCGGCGAGGATCGCGAAACTGGCCTCGACGAACCCGCGGGTGTAGGAGCCTTCGCGTTCGGCGTGCTCGGCGACGAGCGCGTCGAACTCGTCGATGACGCGGCCGACGAGAGCCCCGATCAGGGCCTCTTTGGTCGCGAAGTGGTAGAGCAGCCCTCCCTTGCTGACGGCGGCGCGCTCGGCGACCGCGTTCAGCGTCAGCGCCTGGCTGCCGTGCTCGCCGAGCACGGCCTCCGCGGCGTCGAGAAGGGCCTCGCGTTTCATACCGGCTACTGTACCGTCCGGACGGTACAGTAGGCAAATGCGGGTCCCCCCGACGGCGGATAGGATGGGGCGAACTGGAGGAAGGAAGCCCCCGTTGGTTCTCGGAGATCGCGCGGCGTACGCAGAACACGCGGCGTACCTGGACCACGCGGCCACCGCGCCGATGCTCCCCGAGGCCGTCGCCGCGATGAGCGAGCAGCTCGGCCGGGTGGGCAACCCCTCCTCCCTGCACGCCGCGGGCCGCCGTGCCCGTCGGGTCGTCGAGGAGTCCCGCGAGATCATCGCCGAGGCGTTCCAGGCCCGGCCGTCCGAGGTGATCTTCACCAGCGGCGGCACCGAGGCCGACAACCTCGCCGTCAAGGGCCTGTACTGGCAGCGCCGCGACCTCGGCCACCGCAGGGTGATCACCAGCGCGATCGAGCACCACGCGGTCCTCGACGCCGTGCACTGGCTCGCCGAGCACGAAGCGGCCGAAGTCGTCCACCTCCCCGTCGACGGCCTCGGCCGCGTCGCCCCCGCCGACCTGGAGGCCGCCCTCACCGACGACACCGCCCTGGTCACCGTCATGTGGGCCAACAACGAGGTCGGCACCATCCAGCCCGTCGCCGAACTCGCCGCGCTCGCGCGTGCCCGCGGGGTCCCCTTCCACTCCGACGCCGTCCAGGCCGCCCCGTTCCTGCCGGTCTCCCTCGCCGAGGGCGCCGACACGCTGACCGTCAGCGCGCACAAGCTCGGCGGCCCGCTCGGCGTGGGCGCGCTGCTGCTGGCCAAGGGCGTCGATCCGACCCCGGTGCTGCACGGCGGCGGCCAGGAGCGCGACGTGCGCTCGGGCACTCTCGACACCCCGGCGATCGCCGGATTCGCCGCGGCGGTGCAGACCGCCGTCGCCCGGCGCGACGAGACGGTGCGGCGCGTCGCCGCGCTGCGCGACCTGCTCGTGGAGCTGGTGCGGGCCGAGGTCCCCGACGCGGTGCTGAACGGCGATCCCGTCGGCAGGCTCGCGGGCAACGCCCACTTCTCCTTCCCCGGCTGCGAGGGCGACGCCCTGCTCATGCTGCTCGACGCCCGGGGCGTCTCGTGCTCCACCGGCTCGGCCTGCTCGGCCGGGATCGCCCAGCCGAGCCACGTGCTGCTGGCCATGGGGATGAGCTCGGAGCAGGCGCGCGGCAGCCTGCGGTTCTCCCTCGGCCACGGCTCCACCGAAGACGAGGTCAGGGCGCTCGCCGCGGTGATCGGCCCCGTCGTCGAACGGGCCCGCCGCGCCGGCCTCACCTGAGGCGCCGAGCAGGGCGGGCCGGAGTCTTCAGAGGCGGTAGGGCTGGACCGTCCGCCAGGCCGGGTCCTGCCGGGACTCGATCTTGCCCTTGCCCTCCGGCCAGGCGGCGGCGATCTGGTCGAGTTCGGCGACCACCGCGGAGTCGGGGTCGGCGTACAGGTGGAAGACGCGCAGGCCGTCACCGGTCTCGCGCAGGAACAGCACCGCGCCGGCCAGCTCCTCGATCCGCTCCTGCACCTCGCGCAGCGCCTGCGACGACGGCGCCACGGGCAGCCGGTCCGGTCCGGAGTTCGCGTACGGGAGCGAAAGGCTCACGTGCAGGTCGGACAGCGGGTGGTCCTGGCGGTGCAGCGGGAACCTGACGGTGATCTGGGCGGGATGTCCTCTCGGGGTGCGGCCTTCGCCCTTCAGCCACGCCCCTTCCTTAAAAGGCTCGGCTATCTGCTCCACCACCGAGGCCAGGAGGTTCGGTGGCAGCGCGTCCATCGGCGCCTCGATCGCGATGGTCACGTCCCCGATCCAGCGGGCCACGTCGTCCTCGCCGAGCGCCCACACCAGCACCGTCCGGGCGACCTGGAGCTGGGTGTCCTCGTCCACGAACAGGAAGTCGGGGTGGTAGGCGGCGATGTCGATGCGCGCCCGCGCCTGGTCGACCCGCATGCCCAGCTTGACGTAGGAGAGGTCGAACTCATGGTCGCCGAGGGCGAGCTTGGTGCCCAGCGCCTCGGGGTCGGCCTGGCGGGCGGCGTGGAAGGCCCAGCGGTCGCGCCGCGGCCTTCCCTTGCGCCAGCGCTCGGCCAGGCCACGCAGCTCGTCCTCGCCCTGCCCGCTGACGGTGAAGGAGGGCGCGCCGGGGTCGATCTCCCACACGAGGTCCGGGTGGATCCGATGGACCAGCAGAGTGATCTCCTCGTGCAGGTCGGTCGGCAGGGTCTCGCCCGCCGCCGCGATCCGCTCGCGCAGCTCAGGCCACCGCTCCCAGAACTCGGCGATGGCCGCTGCCGCCGGGGAGTTGTCGCGTGAACGCTTGAAGATGCCCATATCGCCGCCCATGCTAAGGCCTTCTCAGGGGAGGGTGCCTCCCGCTCGGCAGGTAAACCGGTGGACGGCGCCGATATCCTGGGAACACCATGACTCTTCGCGTGCTCGCCGCCATGTCCGGCGGCGTCGACTCCGCAGTAGCGGCGGCCCGTGCCGCCGAGGCCGGCCATGACGTGACCGGCGTCCACATGGCGCTGTCGGCCAACCCCCAGTCCTACCGGACGGGGGCCCGCGGCTGCTGCACCGTCGAGGACTCCCGTGACGCCCGCCGTGCCGCCGACGTGATCGGCATCCCCTTCTACATCTGGGACATGGCCGAGCGGTTCGCCTCCGACGTCGTCGACGACTTCGTCGCCGAGTACGCCGCGGGCCGCACCCCGAACCCGTGCCTGCGCTGCAACGAGAAGATCAAGTTCGCCGCGCTGCTGGACCGTGCGCTGGCGCTGGGCTTCGACGCGGTCTGCACCGGCCACTACGCCCAGGTGTCGGACGGCGTGCTGAGCCGGGGCGTCGACGAGGGCAAGGACCAGTCCTATGTCCTCGCGGTCTGCACCCGCGAGCAGTTGCGGCACGCGATGTTCCCGCTCGGCGACACCACCAAGACCGAGATCCGGGCCGAGGCGGCCCGGCGCGACCTCCTCGTCGCCGACAAGCCCGACAGCCACGACATCTGCTTCATCGCCGACGGCGACACCCGGGGCTTCCTCGCGGCCCGGCTCGGCGCGGCCAAGGGCCCGATCGTGGACGATGAGTCCGGCGAGGTCGTCGGCGAGCACGAGGGCGCGTACGGCTTCACCGTCGGGCAGCGCAAGGGCCTGCGGATCGGCACTCCGGCCCCGGACGGCAAGCCCCGGTACGTCCTGGACATCTCGCCGGTGACCAACACCGTGCGGGTGGGCCCGCGCGAGGCCCTCGACGTCACCGAGATCGTCGCGGACAGGATCATCGGCCTCGACGGGCCGCTGCCGGAGCGCTGCGCGGTCCAGTTGCGCGCGCACGGCGAGGTCTACCCGTGCGAGCCCTCCCGGGAGGGCGACGAGCTGCGGCTGCGGCTGCTGGAGCCGGCCCGCGGGGTCGCGCCGGGCCAGGCCGCGGTGCTGTACGCGGGGGAGACGGTCCTCGGCTCGGCCACGATCGTCTCGGCGGCGCGGGTCGCGGCGGTCTCCTGAGAGCCCCCGTACGGGGCGGACCGGGCGTGTCTGCGCGTCCGGTCCGCGTCTCGCGGCGGGGATGGGGGAAGGCGGGGCTCAGGAGCCCGTGAGGGTGTCGGCCGAGGGCTCGGCGACGTCGGGACGCGCGGTCTCGCGGGACTTCATGCCGGCGATGGCCGTGATGAACAGCAGGGTGATGCCGTTGGCCGCGATCAGGGCGAGGTCCGCGCTCATCAGGCCGTAGGCGAGCCAGAGCGCGATGCCCGAGCCGAGCAGTGCCAGGTAGGTCCAGGAGATGTCGTCGGTGGAACGGGTGCGCCAGGATCGCAGTAGCTGGGGAAGCCAGCAGCCCGTGGTCAGTGCTCCGGCGAGCAGTCCGAGGCTCGTCATTGCCCGCAACTCCCTTCATCGGTCTTGTCCAGTGTTGGGACCGTTCCAGGAGAGTAACCCGCGTCACATTCACATGTCCGGCATAAGGCAGGATACGGACATGGGAACTCCTGGTTACGGGGCTATTACGGGAGGGGAAGCCGTCCCGGTCGGAGCGGCCGACGCGACAGCCTTCTGGCCCAGGACCAGCGCCGCCTCCAGGACGGGCACGAGCTTCCCTCCGTCGCCGAAGCTCTGCTGGTCCGCGGAGCTCTGCACGGCCACCCGGACGATGAAATGCTCACCTGGCGCCGCCGCGATGCCCGTCGCCGGGTCGTAGACGCCGTCCTCGCCCGCGCCCACCCCGATCAGGGACACCCGCCCCTTCTCCACGTAGCCGTAGACCTCCCACAGATCCAGGCTCGAGTTCGCGTCGTACCTGCTGATGTAGGAAATGACGAGCACTACCGCCTGCTTGCCTTTGCCGGCCGTGAACCGGGCCCCGTGCGTGCCGCCCGCGGTGCCGGAATCGCACACGAAGGACTTGGCGTCCAGGGTGTCCTTCACAAGGTCGGCCGGGATGCCCGCACAGACATCGGGGGTCGGGAGCGGCGCGGAGTCGAGCCGTCCGGTGGGCGTATAGCCTCCGCACGCCGCCGCCAGGAGGAGACAGACCGCCGTGGGAAAGGCCCTCAGGGCTCTGCGAGGGGCCGAGCCTGGCCGGGGGGCGCGCATGCCGACGCAGAATAGGGCACGGGACGGGGCCCACGCTAAGGGCGGCACAATGGGCGGGTGAGTTTCCCCTGGCCCGAGGCGAGCGCGACCGGTGTCGGCTCCTACCCGGGCACCGACGCCGGCGAGGTCGCCAAGATCGCGTTCGGCGAGCTGCCGCTGCCCCATCTGCCCGAACTGCCCGAGCGCGGACCGGGGGCCGACATGATCGGCCGCTCGGCCGGACTGCTGGTCGAACTGCCCGTCCACCTCCAGCCGTCGGGGTGGCGGTTCGCCGACCGCCCCGGCCTCGACCTGCGGCGCGCCCACGACCTCATGAAGCGGGACCTCGACCTCCTGGAGGAGCAGGCCTCGCCACTGGCCCGCGACGGGGGATCGATCAAGATCCAGGTGTGCGGGCCGTGGACCCTCGCCGCGTCGATCGAGCTGCGGTCCGGCGCGCGGGCCCTGCGCGACGCCGGAGCCGTCCGCGACCTCACCGAGTCGCTCGCCGAAGGGGTCGCCCGGCACGTCGCCGAGGTGCGCCGCCGCGTTCCCGGGGCCGAGGTCCTGCTCCAGGTGGACGAGCCCGCGCTGCCCGCCGTGCTCTCCGGGCGGGTCCCGACCGCGAGCGGCTTCCGCACCCTGCGCTCGATCCCCGCGCCCAACGCCCAGGAGGGCCTGCGTGTCGTCCTGGAGGCCTCCGACGCCTTCCCGATCGTGCACTGCTGCGCCGCGAACGTCCCGTTCGGCGTGCTGCTCGGCGCGGGGGCCAAGGCCCTGTCCGTCGAGGTCTCGGCGATCCCCGCGCGAGACGACGACGTGATCGGCGAGGCGATCGAGAGCGGGATCGGGTTCCTCTTCGGGGTCGTGCCCGGCGTGGACGCCAGGTTGCCGGAACCGGCCAGGTCCGTCGCGCCCGTCCGCGAGCTGTGGCGGCGCTTCGGCTTCCCCGCGGAGGAGATCGCGCGCCAGGTCGTGGTGACCCCGGCCTGCGGAATGGCCGGAGCTTCTTCCAGATATGTCCGACAGGCGCTCGCGCACTGCGTCAAGGCCGCGAAGTCGCTGGCCGACACCCCCGAGTGACCGGCGGAAACTGTCAGAGGGGGGCGGGAAGATAGGGGTGCGGGCGCGGTAGGGGCCGCATGCCGAGAGAGAGGTTCAGGGATGGACGCCGAGCAGTATTTCGAGCGGCACGCGGAGCTCTCGCGGGAGCTGCGCGAGGCGAGCTACCAGTACTACATCCTCGCCAACCCCACCCTCAGCGACATCGACTACGACCTGAAGATGCGCGAGCTCGAGGAGATCGAGCTCACCTTCCCCGAGCTGGTCACCCCCGATTCGCCCACCCAGAACGTCGGCACGCCGATCACCACCGACTTCGTCTCGGTGGCGCACCTGGAGAAGATGCAGAGCCTCGACAACGCGATGAACTTCGAGGAGCTGTCCGTCTGGGCGGAGCGCCTCGAGGCCTCGCTGGAGGGCGCGCCCGTCGGCGGCTACCTGTGCGAGCTGAAGATCGACGGCCTGGCCATCGCCCTGACCTACGAGAACGGCAGGCTCGTGCGCGGCGTCACCCGCGGCGACGGCGTCGTGGGCGAGGACGTCACGAACAACGTCAGGACCATGCCGTCGGTGCCGACCGTCCTGACCGGGGACGACGTGCCCGACCTCGTGGAGATCCGCGGCGAGGTCGTCATGTTCGTCGACGTCTTCGAGAAGCTCAACACCGAGCGCGAGGCGGCGGGGGAGGAGCCCTTCCGCAATCCGCGCAACACCGCCGCGGGCGCGCTGCGCCAGAAGGACCCGCGGATCACCGCCCAGCGGCCCCTCACGCTCATCGTGCACGGCTTCGGGGCCTGGCAGGGTGGTCCGGCCGTCCCCGAGAGCCAGAGCGCCGTCTACGACCTGTTGGCGGCCTGGGGGCTGCCCGTCAGCGACCGCTACAAGGTGGTCCCCGACCTTGCGGCGGTGAGGGAGTACATCTCCTTCTACGGCGAGCACAGGCACGACCCCGCCTACGAGATCGACGGCGTCGTGGTGAAGGTCAACTCCCTGGCGATCCAGCGCAGGCTGGGCTCCACCAGCCGCGCGCCGCGCTGGGCGATCGCCTTCAAGTATCCGCCGGAGGAGGTGCGCACCAAGCTGCTCGACATCAAGGTCGGCGTCGGGCGCACCGGCAGGGTCACCCCGTGGGGCCTGATGGAGCCGGTCTCGGTCGCGGGCTCGACCGTCGAGCGGGCCACCCTGCACAACAGGTTCGAGGTGGCGCGCAAGGGCGTGCTCATCGGCGACACCGTGGTGCTGCGCAAGGCGGGCGACGTGATCCCCGAGATCGTCGGCCCGGTCGCCGAGCTGCGCGACGGCACCGAGCGCGAGTTCGTCATGCCGACGCACTGCCCGGAGTGCGGCACCGAACTGGCCCCCGCCAAGGAGGCCGACAAGGACATCCGCTGCCCCAACACCCGGCACTGCCCGGCGCAGCTCCGCGAGCGGATCTTCTTCATGGGCCGGCGCACCGTCCTGGACATCGAGGCGCTCGGCTACGTCGCGGCCACCGCGCTCACCCAGCCGATGGCGCCCGCGGACGCGCCCGTCAAGGACGAGGGCGATCTGTTCCACCTCACGCAAGACAAGCTGCTGCCCATCGTGAGCCTCGTCCTCGACCAGGACTCGGGCACGCCGAAGATCGACCCGAAGACCGGCGAGGACAAGGTCGTCACCTTCTTCGTCAACAAGGACGGCAGCCCGAGGAAGGTCGTCGAGACCCTGTTCGCGGAGCTGGAGAAGGCCAAGACCAAGGATCTCTGGCGGTTCCTGGTCGCGCTGTCGATCCGGCACGTCGGCCCGCGGGCCGCGCAGGACCTCGCCCGGGAGCTGCGCTCGTTCGACCGGATCTTCAGCGCCACCGAGGAGGAGCTGACGGCGGTCGACGGCGTCGGTCCGACCATCGCGCGGTCGATCATCGAGTGGTGGAAGGTGGACTGGCACCGCGAGATCGTCGCCAAGTGGCGGGCCGCGGGCGTCGTCCTCGAGGACACGACGGCCGAGGACCTCCCACGTCCCCTGGCGGGCCTGACGATCGTGGTGACGGGCTCGCTGGAGAACTTCAGCAGGGATTCGGCCAAGGACGCGATCCAGAGGCTGGGCGGGAAGGCCGCGGGCTCGGTGTCGAAGAAGACGTCCTTCGTCGTGGTCGGCGAGAACGCGGGTTCCAAGGAGGCGAAGGCCGTTGAGCTGGGCGTTCCCCTCCTGGACGAGGCGGGGTTCCAGATCCTGATCGAGCAGGGGCCGGATGCGGCCAAGGCCGTAACCCTGAACCAGGAGTAACCGGATTTCGGCGGGGAAGGCCCACAGGCTAGGCGAAAAACCGGCACAAATGCCGATTTGGCTATCAATCGGTGAGTAACAGAACGTACGCATCCGGTTTCGTAAAGCTGAGTCAAAGCCGTACTCTCCTCATGAGCACCTGTTTGAACCTCAATCCGGTGTGTCCCTTGAGGAAGCTGAATGAAGGACCCGAACAACACGCGGGACACGTGTCCCCGCATCGGCTCGCCGCTGTGGGGCTACCTGACCGCGGTCACCGCCGCAGGCACCCTGTTGCTGCTGTTCACCCTGCCCCAGCTCAGCGGCCGCGACCTCGACGCGCTGTTCACCGAGCCGCGCTTCTGGCTGCTCGCCGGCTTCGTGGTCTTCGGTGAGCTGAAACCGATCATCACGCCCGGGTCCAACGAGAACAACGGCGCGTCCACCTCCACCACGTTCACCTTCGCCACCCTCCTGTACGCCGGCCTGCCGACGTCCCTGCTGCTCCAGGGCGCCGCGCTGGTCGTCTGCGGGGTCTTCCGG
Source organism: Actinocorallia aurea (assembly GCF_054783995.1). Taxonomy (NCBI): domain Bacteria; kingdom Bacillati; phylum Actinomycetota; class Actinomycetes; order Streptosporangiales; family Thermomonosporaceae; genus Actinocorallia; species Actinocorallia aurea. The sequence continues at coordinate 352,135 of NZ_BAAGPQ010000002.1, read as the reverse complement.
CGGCACTCCCCGCACCGGACGGCCTTCAACGTCGCCCAGTACTCCGTCGCGCAGGCCGCCGCCGCGGTCGTGCTGTGGGGCTTCGGGGTCGGCGCGGGCCCGTCGCACGTGTGGGTGCCGCACGGCGACGACCTCGCCGCGGTGATGCTCGCCGGAATGACGTACTTCCTCGTCAACGACGTCCTCGTCGCCGGGGCCGTCGCGCTGCACGAGCGGATCGGGCTCGTGCGGGTGCTGCGCCATGACTTCGCCTACCAGGTGCTGGCCCACCTCGCCCTGCTCGGGCTCGCCCCGATCGTCGTGGTGGTCGTGGACCGGTCCCCGGCGTTCATCCCGCTGATCATCCTGCCGTTCACCGCCGTCTACCTCACCGCGGCGGCCTCCGTCCGACGCGAGCACCAGGCCCTGCACGACGGGCTCACCGGCCTGCCCAACCGCAAGCTCCTGTTCATGCGCGCGGAGGAGGCGCTGACGGCCCGGCAGCTGCGCGAGGCCCGCGGCGACAGGCTCCAGAAGGTCGGCCTGTTCCTCATCGACCTGGACCGTTTCAAAGAGGTCAACGACACCCTCGGCCACCCCACCGGCGACCGGCTCCTCCAGATCATCGCCCACCGGCTCACCCACAGCGTCCGCCCCGGCGACCTCGTCGCCAGGCTCGGCGGCGACGAGTTCGCCGTCCTGCTGCCGTCCGTCCGCGACGTGCACGCCGCCCGGGAGGTCGCCGTCCGGCTCCGCGCGGCGCTCAGCGAGCCCGTCCGCCTCGACGGCATGAGCTTCGATCTCGAAGGCAGCGTCGGCATCGCGCTCAGCCCCGACCACGCCCCCGACTTCGAACTGCTCCTGCAGCGCGCGGACGTCGCCATGTACGTCGCCAAGGAGTCCCGCTCGGGCGTGGAGATCTACTCCCCGGCCAGCGACCGAAACTCCCCGGCCCGCCTCGGCCTGCTCGGCGACCTGCGCCGCGGCATCGACCGGCGCGAGCTCGAACTGCACTACCAGCCCAAGGTCCGGCTGTCCGACGGGAGCCTCCTCGGCATGGAGGGCCTGCTGCGGTGGCGCCACCCCGAGCGCGGGCTGCTCGGCCCCGAGGAGTTCCTGCCGCTCGCCGAGCAGACCTACCTGATGAAGGCGATCACCCACGCCGTCGTGCGCGACGCCCTCGCCCAGGCGCACGCCTGGTGGTCCGACGGCCTGCGGGTCCAGGTCAGCGTGAACGTCTCCGGCCGCGACCTCCTCGACGGCCAGCTCGCCGCGCCATCACCGGCGAGCTGATGGCGCGGCGGCTGCCCGCCGAGGCGTTCTGCCTGGAGATCACCGAGCGGATCCTCATGAACGAGTCCGCCTACGCCTCCGAGACCGTCCGCGCCCTCGCCGACCTCGGCATCCCGCTCAGCCTCGACGACTTCGGCACCGGCTACTCCTCGCTCGTCCGCCTCAAGCGCCTGCCCGTCAACGAGGTCAAGATCGACGCCTCGTTCATCCGGCGGCTCTCCGAGTCGGCCGAGGACGCCGTGATCGTCCGCTCGATCATCGACCTCGTGCGGACCCTCGGGCTGCGCTCGGTCGCCGAGGGCGTCGAGGACGCCGAGACGGCGCGGCGGCTCGCCGAGATGGGCTGCGACAGCGGCCAGGGCTGGCACCTGGGCCGTCCGATGGAGCCGGCGGAGGCCACCGAGTGGATGCGGGGCCGCCTGCGGCTCACCGAGGCCGCCGCCCCGCGCTGACGGCCCGTTCGCGCCGGGCGGCGGGCCGGGTGGCCATAGGATGGGAGGGAATCCCAGTCGATCACTCCGGAACGGCCCTTAACTCATGTCCATCACCCGTGACGAGGTCGCGCATCTCGCCCGGCTTTCCAGGCTGGCGCTCGGCGACGACGAACTCGACCACTTCGCCGTCCAGCTGGACGCGATCGTGTCCGCGGTCGCGCGGGTGCAGGAGGTGGCGGCCGAGGACATCCCGCCGACCACCCACGCGCTGCCGCTGACCAATGTCTTCCGCGCCGACGAGGTGCGCCCGTCGCTCGGGAACGCCGAGGCGCTCGCCGGCGCCCCCGCCGCCGAAGCCGAGCGGTTCCGGGTGCCGCGCATCCTGGAGGAGGACGAATGATCTTCAAGACCGCAGCCGAGCTGGGCGCCCTCATCGCGTCCGGCGAGACGACCTCCGTCGAGGTCACCCAGGCTCACCTGGAGCGCATCGAGCAGGTCGAAGGCAAGGTCAACGCCTTCCTGCACGTCGCCGCGGAGTCCGCGCTCGCGCAGGCCGCCGACGTGGACCGCCGCCGCGCCGCGGGCGAGGAGCTGGGCCCGCTCGCCGGCGTCCCGATCGCGCACAAGGACGTGTTCACGACCAAGGACATGCCCACCACCTGCGCCTCGAAGATCCTCGAAGGCTGGGTCCCGCCGTACGACGCCACGGTCACCGAGCGGCTGCGCGCCGCAGGCCTGGTGATCCTCGGCAAGACCAACATGGACGAGTTCGCGATGGGCTCCTCCACGGAGAACAGCGCCTACGGCCCCACGCACAACCCGTGGGACCTCACCCGCATCCCGGGCGGCTCCTCCGGCGGCTCCTCGGCCGCCGTCGCCGCCTACGAGGCGCCGCTGGCCACCGGCACCGACACCGGCGGCTCGATCCGCCAGCCGGCCGCCGTCACCGGCCTGGTCGGGATGAAGCCGACCTACGGCGGCTCCTCCCGGTACGGCCTCGTGGCGTTCGCCTCCTCCCTCGACACCCCTGGGCCGTTCGCCCGGAACGTCTTGGACGCGGCGCTGCTGCACGAGGCGTTCTCCGGCTACGACCCGCGCGACTCGACCTCCATCAACGAGCCGGTTCCCGCGGTCGTCGCGGCGGCGAGGCAGGGCGACGTGGCGGGACTGCGCGTCGGCGTCGTCAAGGAGTTCGCCGGCGAGGGGTACCAGCCCGGCGTCCTGAACCGCTTCAACGAGACCGTGGAGCTGCTGGAGTCGCTCGGCGCGAAGGTCGTCGAGGTGTCCTGCCCGGCGTTCACCTACGCGCTGTCCTCCTACTACCTCATCGCGCCGTCCGAGGCGTCCTCGAACCTCGCCCGCTTCGACGCGATGCGCTACGGCCTGCGCGTCGGCGACGACGGCACCCGCTCCGCCGAAGAGGTCATGGCCCTCACCCGCGCCGCGGGCTTCGGCCCCGAGGTCAAGCGCCGGATCATCCTCGGCACCTACGCCCTGTCCTCGGGCTACTACGACGCCTACTACGGCAAGGCCCAGCAGGTCCGCACGCTCATCGCGCGCGACTTCGACGCCGCCTTCGCCCAGGTCGACGTGCTCATCTCGCCGACCACTCCCACGACGGCCTTCCCCATCGGGGAGCGCGCCGACGACCCCATGGCCATGTACCTGGCGGACCTCTGCACCATCCCGTCCAACATGGCCGGCAACGCGGCCATCTCCGTCCCCTGCGGCCTCGCCGACGAGGACGACCTCCCAGTAGGCCTCCAGATCATGGCCCCCACCCTCGCCGACGACCGCTGCTACCGCGTGGCCGCCGCCGTCGAGCAGGCCCTGGAATCCCGCTGGAACGGCCCCCTCCTCACCAAGGCCCCGGCCCTCTAGGGGCCCGACGAAGGGGCGGCACGTCAATGATCACCAACATCAAGATCAACGGCTTCAAGTCCTTCCTGGACTTCGAACTCGACGTGCCCCCCTTCCTCGCCTTGGTAGGCCCCAACGCCAGCGGCAAATCCAACCTCTTCGACGCCCTGACCCTCGTCGCCGACGTGCTCCAGTTCGGCCCCTCCGGGAAGCGCAGCCACTCCCTGGGACGTGGAGCGCTTCCTGGAGACGGTGCGGGAGGGCGACCTTTGAGCCGTCCTCTGGTCCCCGGACTCGTCGCTGAGGGAGACCCAGACCATGACTTCCTGCGCCCGGTGATCGATAGGTTCCTGAAAGGGGTGCTGGTAGAGAACCGGGCCGCGGATTTCGACCTGTCGGCGACAGTGTCGTCCCCTGCGGTGAAGAAGCACGGAAAAGACCGGTTCGTCGAGGCTGCGCAGGCCTTGGGAAGCGCTGCCATCTCGTGTTCGTGCACGCCGATCACAACGAGGCGCATGAGGCCATGGCGCTGAAGCCCGTGGTTGCCTGCCGGACCGTCGTCCTGGTACCCAGGCGAGAGACCGAGTCGTGGATGCTCGCCGATCGGGCGGCGTTCGCGAAAGTGCGCGGGGCCGACGTCGGGTTGCTGCCGAGCGACCCGACGGCTGTCGAGAAGGCGGCGGAGCCCAAGGCCGTGCTGGCCAAGGCGCTGCGGTCGGCCGGGATCACTCGGCCGACCGACTATTTTGGACGTCTCGGTGAGGACATCAGCTTGCAGGTGCTGGGACGGATACCTGCTTTCGCCCGGTGGGCGGACGAGACCAAAGAAGCCCTGAAAGGATTGGGATATCTGTGAGCACGCTGGTTCCCTTCAGTGAGGCGCTGGAGAAGTACTCGCCGGTGCTCGGCATCGAGACGCACATCGAGCTGGGGACGGCGTCGAAGATGTTCTGCGGGTGCGCGACGGCGTTCGGGGGCGACCCGAACACCCAGGTCTGCCCGGTGTGCCTGGGGCTGCCGGGGTCGCTGCCCGTGGTGAACGAGAAGGCCATCGAGTTCGCGATCCGGATCGGGCTGGCGCTGAACTGCGACATCGCCGAGTGGTGCCGGTTCGCCCGGAAGAACTACTTCTATCCGGACATGCCGAAGGACTTCCAGATCTCGCAGTACGACGAGCCGATCTGCTTCGACGGGTACCTGGACGTCGAGGTCGAGGGGGAGACGTACCGGATCGGGATCGAGCGGGCGCACCTGGAGGAGGACACCGGCAAGTCGACCCACGTGGGCGGCGCGACCGGGCGCATCCACGGCGCCGACCACTCGCTGGTCGACTACAACCGCTCGGGCATCCCGTTGATCGAGATCGTCACCAAGCCGATCGAGGCGACCGAGGAGAAGGCCCCGCTCGTCGCGCGGGCCTACGCCACGGAGCTGCGCGAGCTGGTCCGGGCCCTCGGCGCGTCGGACGTGCGCATGGAGGAGGGCTCCATGCGGTGCGACGTGAACGTGTCGCTCATGCCGAAGGGCGCCGCCGAGTGGGGCACCCGCACCGAGACCAAGAACGTGAACTCGCTGCGCAGCGTCGAGCGGTCGGTCCGCTACGAGATCGAGCGGCAGGCCGGCGTCCTGGACGCGGGCGGCAAGATCACCCAGGAGACCCGCCACTTCCACGAGACCGACGGGTCCACCAGTCCGGGCCGCTCCAAGGAGGAGGCGCAGGACTACCGGTACTTCCCCGAGCCCGACCTGGTGCCGGTGGCGCCGTCGCGGGCGTGGGTGGAGGAGATCCGGGCGACCCTGCCGGAGCTGCCCGCCGCCCGCCGGGTGCGGGTGAAGGCCGCCTGGTCGCTGAGCGACGAGGAGTTCCGCGACGTCGTCAACGCGGGCGCGCTCGACCTCATCGAGGAGACGATCGCCGCGGGCGCCTCGCCGGCCGCGGCCCGCAAGTGGTGGATGAACGAGCTGTCCCGCCACGCGACGGCCCAGGGCGTGGAGCTGCCGGAGCTGCCGATCACTTCGGCGCAGGTCGCGCGCATCCAGGCGCTGGTCGACGCCGGGGAGCTGAACGACAAGCTCGCCCGCAAGGTGTTCGAGGGCGTTCTGGCGGGCGAGGGCACGCCGGACGAGGTCGTGGCGGCCCGCGGCCTGAAGGTCGTCAGCGACGAGGGCGAGCTGCTCGCGCTCGTCGACCAGGTGATCGCCGCCAACGCCGACGCCGCGCAGAAGGTCCGCGACGGCAAGGTCGCCGCCGCCGGCGCGCTGGTGGGCGCGATCATGAAGGCCAGCCGCGGCCAGGCCGACGCGGGCCGCGCCCGCGAGCTGATCCTGGAGCGCCTCGGCCAGGCCTAGGACCGGGCGGTGATCCGCGACACACCGTGATGGTCGGCCGCTTTCGCGGCGGCCGGCCGTCACTTCGCGGCGATCACGCTGTGTCCCGACGGCGGCAGTCCGCTGTCTTCCCGATCACAAAACGGCAAGCCGGGGCAGCGCGTGCCCTGCCGCGATTACACGCCGTGAGATTCTGTCGCCGGATGGGCACTCACCCTCAATCGCTCCGTGACCTACGGAACGTAGATTGATGGGCACGGTGCCGACATGGGTCGGCGCCCGTACAGGCAGCGCCGCCTGCTTTCCACGCCGAGCCGTGGCCGTCCGGCGGGCCGCGCGAAACCAGGAGCAAGAACGACGATGACAGGCGAGGAATCGCCGCGCCGACTGCCGGCGCAGGCGCTGCCGCTGACCATCGTCGGCACGTTGGCCGCGCTGTACGCGATCGGTGCGCTGCTGGGCTGGACGAGCGACTGGTTCGCCGCCGGCGCGGGCGCCGCCGCCTGCGGCAGCCTCCTGTACGCGGCCTGGCACAAGCCCGGGGACACCGCCTCGTGGCGCTGGTTCGGGGCCGCCGCGGCGCTGTGGGGGATCAGCGCGGTCGTCCGCGCGGTCACCCTGCTGGTCATCCCGGGACAGGTCATGTCCCTGTCGCTGGCCGACCTGTTCGGGGTGGCGGCCGTCGTCGCGTTCGCCGCGGGCTTCATCGCGCCGACCCGGCTGCCGCGCTCGGCGAGGCAGTGGCTGAGATACGGCGCGGACTCCTACGTGTGCGGGGTGGCGCTGTTCGTCCTGGGCTGGGACGCGATCTTCGGGAACCTCTTCCGGCTGTCGGGCGAGGCCCCGGTGCAGTTCCTTCTGGAACTCGTCTTCCCGCTGCTGGACATAGTCCTGCTGTGCGCGCTGCTCCCGTTCGTCCTGGGCGCGGCCCGCAGGCAGCGGCCCACCGCCGTCGTCGCCTACCTGGTGCTGCTCGCGCTCACCACCGGCGACGTGATCAACACCGCGGTCCGGCTGGAGAGCGGCACCTCGGTCATCGGCGACGTGTTCCGGTTCGCCGGGCTGCTGCTGCTCGGCGCGGCCCCCTGGATCGGCACGGGCTCGCGCCGGGGCGGGGCGCGCGGCCGGATGGTCGGGCCGGGCATCGCGCCCGCGCTGCTGGCGGGCGCCGCGGCGATGTTCGTGGCCGGGCACACCCTGACGGGCAGCCGCCCGGTCGAACCGGTCGTGCTGATCGTCTCGGGAACGGCCCTGCTCGTCCTCATCGCCCGTCTGACCGACCTGCTGCGCGAGAACGACAGGCTGAAGTCGGATGTCCGGGCGGGCGAGGAGCACTTCCGGGCGCTCGCGCAGAGCGTCGAGGACCTCGTACTGATCTGCGACGAGCCCGGCACCGTCCAGTACGTCAACGCGGGCGAGCAGTGGACCACCGGGCACGCCCTGCCCGATCTGCTCGGCCGCCCGCTGACCGACCTGCTGCACTCCGAGGACGTCTCGGAGGTCGTCGCGGCGCTCAACCGGTGCGACGAGGGGGCCCGCGAGCCGCTGAGGCTCGCCTGCCGACTGCGCACGGAGGACGGCACCTGGCTGCCCACGGAGTCCACGTTCTCCCGCTATGCCCCGGGCCGGGTGCTGATCACGATCCGTGACCTGTCGGAAGAGGCGGCGCTCAAGCGCCAGGTCGACCACCTGACCTTCCACGACGGCCTCACCGGCCTGCCGAACCGCGCCTACTTCGAGGAGCGGGCCCGCCAGGTGCTGGCCCGCCGCAGCCCCGTCAGCGCGGTGATCTTCCTCGACCTCGACGGGTTCACCGCCGTCAACGACTCGGCGGGGCACGCCGCGGGCGACCAGGTGCTGGCCCAGGCCGCGCGGAGGCTGCGCGCCGCGGTCCCGGCCGACGACACCGTCGCGCGGTGGGGCGGCGACGAGTTCGCGGTCCTGGTCGAGACGGCCTCCGACGCCCAGTCCGTCGTCGATCTGGCCGAGCGCCTCCTTCGGGTGCTGTCCGGCGAGCCGTACCGGGTGGGGGAGCGCGGCATCGCGCTGACCGCGGGCGTGGGCGTGGCGTTCGCCGACGACGACCTCGCCTCCACCACAGAGGCGCACAGCCTCGACGAGACAGGCTCGGCGTCCCTGATCCGCAACGGCGACCTGGCCATGACCCGGGCCAAGGAGCTGGGCGGCGGCCGGGTCGAGGTGTTCGCGACCCAGATGCACGCCGCGGTGGTCCGCCGGATGGAGCTGAGCAGCGACCTCCAGCGCGCTCTGGCCGAGGAGGAGTTCGAGGTCGCCTTCCAGCCGATCGTGGAGCTCGCCGACGGCCGGGTCACCGGGGTGGAGGCGCTCGCCCGCTGGCGCCGCGACGGCCGCCAGATGCCCCCGGAGGAGTTCCTGGACGCCGCCGAGGAGTCCGGGCTGATCGTGCCGCTGGGCGCCTGGATCCTGCGGGAGGCATGCACCCAGGCGGCCCGCTGGCGCGCCGAGGGCTGGGAGATCAGCCTGTCGGTGAACTTCACGGCCCGGCAGATCGCCGCCCCGAAGTTCGCCGCGACCGTCGCCGCCGCGCTGACCGAGACGGGCCTCCCGCCGCACGCCCTCATCCTCGAGGTGAAGGAGGAGGTCCTGGTCGAGCAGCTCCAGAGCGGCGAGATCCCGCCCGGCGAGCAGCACGGCGAACGCCTCGCGGTGCTGCGCGAGCTCGGCGTCCGCCTGGCGATCGACGACTTCGGCACCGGCTACGCCTCCCTGGCCTTCCTCGGCCAGCTCCCCGTCGACGTCATCAAGATCGACCCGTCCTTCACCGCGGGCCTGGACGGCGACGAGACCCGCACCCTCCTCACCCGGACGATCATCCGCCTCGGCTCCGACCTCGGCCTGACCGTCGTCGCCGAGGGGATCGAGAGCGCCGCCCAGCACGGGGCCCTCCGCGAGATGGGCTGCCACCGCGGCCAGGGCTTCTACTTGGCCCGCCCCATGTCGGCCGCGCGGATCGACGCGGAGATCAGGCCCGGGGTCGTCCCGATGCCCGGCGTCCAGGCCGGCTGAACCCGCCTCCTATCTCAAGTCCTGAGATATCTGCAACATGGATTTGACCTGGAGGTGTCACATCGGCAAAAGTAGGGGTGTGCAGAACAGCTTCCGCATCCTCGTAGTACTTGGCAGGCGCGCAGCCTGAGCCAAGTCCTCGGCCTGTGCGCGCCCCTCGACCGCCCTTGCGGCGCGAGGGGTTTTTTGTTGGCCGGGGACCCACTCGCCGGCCGCCATCGACACCGTCTCACCACCCTCCCTCCTTCCGAAGGAAGTACAGATGACCGAGCAGATGACCGGGGCCCAGGCGCTGGTCCGTGCCTTGGAGAACGTCGGCGTCGACACCGTGTTCGGGATTCCGGGCGGGGCGATCCTTCCGGCGTACGACCCGCTCTACGACTCAGCGAAGCTGCGGCACATCCTGGTCCGGCACGAGCAGGGCGCGGGACACGCGGCACAGGGATACGCCCAGGCCACGGGCAAGGTCGGCGTCTGCATGGCGACGTCCGGTCCGGGCGCCACCAACCTCGTGACCCCGATCGCCGACGCCTACATGGACTCCGTCCCGATCGTCGCGATCACCGGCCAGGTCGCCTCCAAGGCCATCGGCACCGACGCGTTCCAGGAAGCCGACATCTCCGGCATCACCCTGCCGATCACCAAGCACAACTTCCTCATCACCGACCCGCGCGACATCGCCCGGACGATCGTCGAGGCGTTCCACATCGCCGGCACCGGCCGTCCCGGCCCCGTCCTCGTCGACATCTCCAAGGACGCGCTCCAGGCCACGTTCGACTTCGTCTGGGGCGAGGAGATGCGGCTGCCGGGCTACCGCCCCGTCACCCGGCCGCACTCCAAGCAGGTCCGTGAGGCGGCCCGCCTGATCATGGACGCCAAGCGGCCCGTCCTGTACGTCGGCGGCGGCGTCATCAAGGCCGGAGCGTCCGAGGAGCTGCGCGTCCTCGCCGAGCTGACCGGCGCGCCCGTCGTCACCACCCTGATGGCGCTGGGCTCCTTCCCCGACGGCCACCCGCAGCACATGGGCATGCCCGGCATGCACGGCACCGTCGGCGCGGTCGGCGCGCTCCAGAAGTCCGACCTCCTCGTCGCGCTCGGCGCCCGCTTCGACGACCGCGTCACCGGCAACCTCGACTCGTTCGCGCCCGACGCCGCGGTCGTCCACGCCGACATCGACCCCGCCGAGATCTCCAAGAACCGGCACGCCGACGTCCCCATCGTCGGCGACGCCCGCGAGGTCATCGCCGACCTGATCACCGCGGTCAAGGCCGAGCAGGAAGCGGGCCGCACCGCCGACTACACCGCCTGGTGGAAGCAACTGAACGCGTGGAAGGAGACCTACGCGCTCGGCTACGACACGCCGCCGAACGGGGAGCTCGCCCCGCAGTACGTCATCGAGCGGCTCGGCAAGATCGCCGGACCGGACGCGCTGTACTGCGCGGGCGTCGGCCAGCACCAGATGTGGGCCTCGCAGTTCATCGAGTACGAGCAGCCCGGATCGTTCATCAACTCCGGCGGCGCGGGCACCATGGGCTACGCGGTCCCGGCCGCGATGGGCGCCAAGACCGGCGCGCCCGACAAGGTCGTCTGGGCGATCGACGGCGACGGCTGCTTCCAGATGACCAACCAGGAGCTCGTCACCTGCGCGATCGAGGGCATCCCCATCAAGGTCGCCATCATCAACAACGGTAACCTCGGCATGGTCCGGCAGTGGCAGACCCTCTTCTACGACGGCCGCTACTCCAACACCAAGCTGCACTCCAAGCGTATCCCCGACTTCGTGAAGCTCGCCGACGCCTACGGCTGCGAGGGCCTGCGGGTCGAGCGCGCCGAAGAGGTCGACGCGGCCATCGAGAAGGCCATGGCGATCAACGACCGGCCGGTCATCATCGACTTCGTCGTCCACGACGACGCGATGGTCTGGCCGATGGTCGCCGCGGGTTCCAGCAACGACGACATCAAGTACGCGCGGGACCTCGCGCCGAAGTGGGAGCACGAAGACTGATGAGCCGGCACACACTCTCCGTTCTCGTCGAGAACAAGCCCGGGGTCCTGGCCCGTATCGCGGGCCTGTTCTCCCGCCGCGGCTTCAACATCGACTCCCTGGCGGTCGGCGAGACCGAGCACCCGGAGATCTCGCGCATCACGATCGTCGTGAGCGTCTCGGATCTGCCGCTGGAGCAGGTCACCAAGCAGCTCAACAAGCTCGTCAACGTGCTGAAGATCGTCGAGCTCGACCCGTCGTCCTCCGTGCAGCGCGAGCTGATCCTCGTCAAGGTCGCCACCTCCGCGGAGATCCGCTCCCAGGTGCTGGAGATCGTCCAGATGTTCCGGGCCAAGGTCGTCGACGTCGCCCCCGACGCCGTGACGATCGAAGCCACCGGCAACCGTGACAAGCTAGAGGCGCTGCTCAAGTGCCTGGAGCCGTTCGGTATCAAGGAACTGGTGCAGTCGGGCATCATCGCGGTCGGCCGCGGCGCCCGCTCCATTTCCGATCGTTCTCTGCGTGCGCTCGAATCGCGCAGCGCGTAACCCACGAGAAAGGCAACAGCCCACACCATGGCTGAGATGTTCTACGACAACGACGCTGACCTGAGCATCATCCAGGGCAAGAGCGTCGCGGTGATCGGCTACGGCTCCCAGGGTCACGCGCACGCGCTCTCCCTGCGCGACTCCGGCGTCGACGTGCGGGTCGGCCTGCCCGAGGGCTCCAAGTCGCGGGCCAAGGCCGAGGCCGACGGCCTGCGCGTCGTCACCCCGCGCGAGGCCGCCGCCGAGGCGAACCTGATCATGATCCTGGCCCCGGACCACCTCCAGGCCGGCATCTACGAGAACGACATCAAGCCGGAGCTGTCGGAGGGCGACGCGCTCTTCTTCGGCCACGGCCTGAACATCCGCTTCGGCCTCATCGACCCGCCCGCGGGCGTCGACGTCGCCATGGTCGCCCCGAAGGGCCCGGGCCACCTGGTCCGCCGCCAGTTCGAGGCCGGCCGCGGCGTCCCGGTGATCGTGGCCGTCGAGAAGGACGAGTCCGGCAGCGCCTGGGCGCTCGCCCTGTCCTACGCCAAGGGCATCGGCGGCCTCCGCGCGGGTGGCATCAAGACCACCTTCAAGGAGGAGACCGAGACCGACCTGTTCGGCGAGCAGGCCGTGCTGTGCGGCGGCACCGCCGAGCTGATCAAGACCGGCTTCGAGGTCCTGGTCGAGGCCGGCTACCAGCCCGAGGTCGCGTACTTCGAGTGCCTCCACGAGCTGAAGCTGATCGTCGACCTCATCTACGAGGGCGGCATCCAGAAGATGTACTGGTCGGTCTCGGACACCGCCGAGTTCGGCGGCTACACCCGCGGCCCGCGCATCATCACCTCGGACACCAAGGCCGAGATGAAGAAGATCCTCGCCGAGATCCAGTCGGGTGAGTTCACCAAGGAGCTGGTGGCCGAGTTCGCCGCCGGGCAGCCGAACCACCTGAAGTACCGCGAGGAGCTGGGCTCGCACCCGATCGAGGTCACCGGCGCCAAGCTGCGCCCGATGTTCTCCTGGCTGAACGACTGACGTCCCCGCGACGCGGTCTTTCCGGCCCGCTTACCGCCCGTACGCCCTTGGGGTGTGCGGGCGGTCCGCTTCGGGGTAGGTCTTCCCCGGTAACGGGACAGCGGCTTCGGGGGGAGCAGACCATGCGTGCTGTGGCGGTGGCGGAGTTCGGGGCGACTCCCGAGGTGATGGAGCTGCCGGCTCCGGAGGCGGGCCCTGGGGAGATCCTCGTGCGGCTGCGGGCCGCGGGAATCAACCCGTTCGACTGGAAGGCCGCCGACGGGGCCATGCGCGGGAACGTCGACCACCACTTCCCGATGATCATGGGCTCGGACGGCGCGGGGGTCGTCGAGAAGGTCGGCCCGGGGGTCAGCAGGTTCAAGGTGGGCGACTCCGTCTACGGGCAGTTCATGCGGGTCCAGAAGGGCCTGGGGTCGTACGCCGACTACGCGGTGGCCGACGAGCACGGGCCCGTGGCGACCTTCCCGGAGGGGCTGCCCTTCACGTGGGCGGCGGCCCTCCCGACGGCCAGCAGCACCGCCTACAACCTGGTGGAGACCACCAAGATCGAACCGGGCACCGTCGTGCTCATCAACGGGGCGACGGGCGGGGTAGGGCAGTCGGCGGTCCAACTCGCCGACAACAAGGGCGCCCATGTCATCGCGACCGCCGAACCGGACATGGCCGACTACCTGACGGAACTCGGCGCCACCGAGACCGTCGACTTCACGCGCGGCCGTGTCGTCGAGGACGTCCTGGAAGCCCACCCTGGCGGCATCGATGTCGTCATCGACCTCGTCACCGCCACCCGCGGCGACACCCCGATCACCGGCGTCCTGCGCCGCGGCGGCATCTACATCAGCACCCTCGGCGCCGCCGACCCCGACGCCCTCGCCGCCATCGACATCCAGGGCGCCAACCTCTTCAACCGCACCACCTCCGAACTCCTGGCCCTCCTCGCCGAGCTCGCCGACGGAGGCCGCCTCAAAGTCCGGGTGGAGAACGAAGTCCGCCTGGAGGACGCCCCGGCCGCGATCACGTCCCTCCGCTCCGGCAGATCCAAGGGCAAAACCGTCATCGTCCTCTGACGGACAGGGGCCCTCCTCCGGGAGGGCCCGTTTCCCCCTCGACCTTTCCTTTTCTATCTGGACAAACCCTTCTATATACAAATCAGGAAAGTCAGATTTCCCGGAAACGCCTCCGCAGGTGCGCCTACCGTCACTTCCATGCCTGTATCGCTGGCGCACGAAGCACGGACTCTCCTGATAAGGAACAATCCGTCGCTGGTCGCGCATTTCTGTGAACTCCTGGGTGTCAAGACCCCGGAGGGTTGCACCCCCTTCCTCGGCTCGGACGAGAGCAACGAGCTCAAGCCCGTCGAGCTCACCAGGGACCGCACCGTCATCTTCCGGAACTCCGAAGGGGAGCCCGAGTTCGCGGTGTGCTTCGAGGTCCAGCTCCGCAAGGACGAGTCCCGCCGCTTCGCCTGGCCCATGTACGTGGTGCGGCTGTTCCATGACCTGCGCTGCCCCGTCGTCATGCTGGTGCTGACCACGAGCGAGCGGGTGCGCCAGTGGTGCGCGGCAGGACTCGCGATCGGCCACCCCGGTTTCGTCCTCCGCCCCCTCGTCGTCACGAGCGAGCACATCGAGCGCGTCACCACGATGTCCGGTGCCCTCCGGAATGTCGAACTCGCCGTCCTTTCCGCCATCACTCATGGCGATAAATCGGGAGAAACGGCAATTCTGGACGCCGTCTTCGAAGCCCTCAACACCCTGGACCCCGTCACCGGGGCTCAGTACAGTGAATTCGTCACCGCTCTCCTCACCGGACCAGCCCGAGCCCACGCGGAGCACATCATGGCCACCAAGGACTTCCGTTTCACCAGCGAGTACTCCAAGCGCCTCGGCGCCCAGTACAAGGCCGAGGGCCTGGCCGAGGGCCTGGCCGAGGGCGAGGCCAGGGGGAAGGCCGAGTCCGTCCTGAGGGTGCTGCGGCGGCGCGGCCTCCACGTGTCCGGTGAGGTGCGCGACAGGGTCCTGGAGTGCACCGACCTGGAGACCCTGGACCGCTGGTTCGACGCGGCCTTCGAGGCCGGGTCGGCCGAGGACGTCTTCCGGGCCTGATCCACGGAAGCAGGGGCCCTTCCCGCAGTGCGGGAAGGGCCCCTGCCCGTCCCCGGTCAGGTGAGGTGGCGGGCCGGGGGGATCGTGGTGCGGGTGGTGAGGGCGGTGAGGGCGGCGACGAGGAGTGGGGTGCCGAGACAGACGGCGGCCAGGAGGGACCAGGGGATTTCGGTGATGACGCCGTGGGGGGCGGCCTGGGAGGTCTCCTGGTTCGCGGTGAGGGGGCGGGTCACGGCGATGCCCGGCGGGAGGCCCGCCAGGATGCCGAGGGCGCAGCCGAGAAGGGTGATGTAGGCGGACTGGGCGAGGCGGATCAGGCGGACGGTGCGGGGGCGGGCGCCGACGGCGGTGAGGGTGGCCAGGTCGGGGCGGGAGTCGGCGGCGGCCAGTCCCGTCGCGATCAGGGCCGCGGCCAGGACGAGGAAGGCGGCGACGCCGCCGAGGACGAGAGCGGGCATCGCGATCGACTCGCGGTAGCCGCGCTCGGTCATCACCGCGGCGCCGAAGGGCCGCAGCTCCCGGGCGAGCGCGGCGGTCGCCTCCTCGTCGAGCGGGCTGGTCACCACGAAGGCGCTCGTGTGGGACGGCAGGCCGGTCTTCTCGGCGAGGGAGGGCGGGAGCACGGCGATGGGCCCGTCGAGGTAGGCGGTCACCTGTACGGCGGGGAAGGCCATCTCCCGCACCGGGACCTTCGACGGGCCTTCGGAGCCGTCTTCGGGGAAGTCCGCGTATTCGAGGCGCAGTTCCCCGCCCTCCAGGCCGTTCGGGACGAGCGCGACGGCCTCGCCGCGCGCCAGCGCCGCCGTGGCCGCCGGGTCGTCGCGGCCGAGCAGGTACCGCAGGACCTCCGGGCCGCCGACGAAGTGGCGGGATCCGAGCCGCAGCTCCCACGCGGGCCCGGTCGTGACGCACGAGCACTGCGGCGACAGGTCGGGGCCTGACTCGTCGAGCCCGACGACCTCGTGGACGGAGCCCTCGGGCACGGCGGCCTCCAGCGCGGCGCGCACCCGCACGGCGGTGTCCGGCCGCAGGTCCCCGACGACCGTGTGCCCTTCGGCGACCGTGCCGTGGTATTCGAGCCGCCGCTGCTCGGTGTCGCTGACGAGGCCGACGCCGAGGGCGGTGAAGGCCGCCACCGCCGCGGTGATCGCCGCGACGGCCGGGGCGGTCCGGCCGCGGTGGCGGCCCGCGTCGCGGACGGCCAGGCGCAGCGGGAGCGGCAGCGGCCCGGCGAGCCGGGCGCACAGCGCCACGGCGGTGGGCGCGAGCAGCACGAATCCGAGGATGACGGGCACGGCCCCGAGGGCGGGCCCCCATTCGCGCAGGCTCCACAGGGACATCTTGGTGAAGACGAGCCCGGCGCCGATGAGCACGATGCCCAGGACGGGCAGGCCGCGGCTCGCACGGGGCTCGTCGCGGCGTCCGGCGAGGACCGCGGCGGGGTCGGTGCGCCCGGCCTGGCGGGCGGGGGAGTAGGCGGCGGCGAGTCCGCTGAGCACCGCGACGGCGGCCGTGACGGCGATCTGCGTGACGTCGAACCGCCAGGGCGCGAAGTCCATGCCGTCGGACAGGGCGGGGCGCAGGACGGCGGAGACGAGGAGCCCCGCCGCGGTGCCCAGGACCGCCGCGGCTGCGCCGAGCAGCAGCCCGGCCGACAGGACCACGGCGCGCAGGTGCCCGGGCGTGCCTCCCGCCGCCGCGAGCTGGGCGAGCAGCAGCCGCTGCCGGCGCAGCCCGACCGCGAACGCGGGACCGGCCAGCAGGACGACCTGGAGCACGGCCATGGCCGCGACGAGGGCGTAGACGGCGAAGTCGGCGGCCTGCGCTGAGGAGTCCACGTGGTCGGCGGTCGCGTTCCCGGTGTGCACGGCCCCCAGCACGTGGCTGAGGACGGTGACGGCGGCGACCGGCAGGCCGATCATCGCCAGGACGAGCGCGGTGCGCCCCTTGGCGCGCAGGGCGTCCCGGTAGGCGAGGCGCAGCGGGGCGCGAAGGCCGTTCACGCCGTTTCCTCGAAGCCGTCGAGGGCGCCGTCGCGCAGGAAGACCGTCCGGTCGGCCCAGGCGGCGTGTCGGGACTCGTGCGTCACCATCAGGCAGGCGGCCCCGGCGTCGCAGCGGCCGCGCAGGACCTTCATCAGCTCGTCGCCGGACACCGAGTCGAGGGCCCCGGCGGGCTCGTCGGCGAGGATGAGGCTCCGTTCGCCGATGAGGGCGCGGGCGATGGCGACGCGCTGGCGCTGCCCGCCGGACAGCTCGTCGGGGTAGCGGTCGGCCGCCTCGGCCAGGCCCACCTCGTCGAGCGCGGCGAGCGCCTCGGCGCGGGCCCGGGAGGCGCGGACGCCGTCGAGTTCGCGCGGCAGCATGACGTTCTCGGCGGCGGTGAGCGCGGGGATGAGGTTGAGGTCCTGGAAGACGTAGCCGACGGAGCGGCGGCGCAGGGCGGCCAGGACGGCGCGGTCGCCGGTGAGCAGCCGGTCGGCGACGAGGACCTCGCCCCGGCTCGGCCGCTCCAGCCCGCCCGCGATGTTGAGCAGGGTCGTCTTGCCGGATCCCGACGGCCCCATGACGGCGACGAACTCGCCGGCCTCGACCGTCAAGGACAGGCCGCGCAGGGCGTGGACGAGGGAGGCTCCGGAGCCGTAGTCGCGATGGACGTCGCGGAGGTCGAGCACACTCATGGTCGTTCCTCGGGGGGTCGGGGGAGACGCGGTCAGCGTGCGCTCAGCGAGCGTTCGCAGTGGTCGAGCCAGCGGATCTCGGCTTCGGCCTGGAAGATCTGCGCGTCCAGGACGAGTGCCTGGGCGGGTTCGGCGGCGGCCAGTTTGCGCCGGGTGAGGTCGCGCATCGCCGCGAGGGTCGAGGCGCGCTGGGCGTGGACGACGGCGCGGACGTCCACGCCGGGCCCGTCGAGCGCCATGGCCAGTTTGACGACGAGTTCGTCACGGGGTCGGTCGGCGCGGGTGATCGGGGCGGTGAACCACTGGGCGGCCTCGGCCCGCCCCTCCTCGGTGACGGCGTAGCACTGCCGGCCTTCGGCATCGGTCTCGGACCGTGTGACGAGGCCGTCGCGTTCGAGCCGGCCGAGCGTCGTGTACACCTGGCCGATGTTGAGGGGCCAGGCGCCGCCCGTCGCCGCCTCGAACTCGGCGCGCAACTGGTAGCCGTAGCGGGGCCCCCGGGCGAGGAGGGCCAGCAGGCCGTGACGGATCGACATACATACTGAGTATGCATACCGAGTATGTACCGGACAAGGGGAGAGGCCGCCCGGTTCGCCGTGTGCCGTGTCGGAGTCGCGCGAAAAGGCCTTCCGGGCCTACCGTTCAGGGTTGTCCGCAGCGCCCGCGCGCCCGCCCCACGGGGAGCCCTTCACCAGTGACGACGACACCGACCCTCAGCATCACCCGCGAGATCCTGCGCGTGTACGACCAGCGGTTCCTGGAGGTGGAGCAGCCCGTGCGACGGCAGGTCGTGACCGCGACCAAGGGCCTGCTCGGGGGTCTGCTCACCGCCGACGTCCGGCAGGAGCTGCCCGAGGGCGAGAGGCTGCGCGCGTTCTGCATCGAGAACGAGCTGTTCGAGGAGCTGGAGCGGCTCATCGCCGACGAGCTCGCCGGACACAAGGAGGGCGCCGTCGTCGTCGGGGGCCGCGTCTACGCCGTCTACCCGTACCTGCGCGGGGTGCCCCGCCAAGACGCCGACATCACCGCCGAGGTGGGCGTCGACCACGTCCTCACCGGCCTGTCCTGGGACCGGAGCGGACGGCTGAAGATCGTCGGCCGCGCCGCCATCTCCCGGGTCCAGGCCAGGGGCCAGGAGATCCAGCTCATCTTCCGCGACGGCGACGAGACGGTCGCCCACCCCGTCTCGGACTCCGGCGAGGAGTTCGAGTACGCCCTCGAAGTGCCGGAAGCCGGCATGTGGACCGTCGACGTCGAGGTGACGGTCCTCGGACTGCGCCGGACCGCCCCCTTCGGGACGGTCCTGGCCCCGGGCTTCAAGAACCCCAAGGTCCGCGAGGGGATCACCATCGACCTCTCCGACGGCCTGTGGATCGGAATCGACGGCACGGCCCTGCCCCGCCCACGCCGATTCTGGGAGTTCGGGCGGTCTCGTCGGGCCTGACACCCGGGCGGGGATAGAGTGGACCACGGGCCTGGCACGAGGGCGTGGCGGCCTTTCACCTGCACAGATCTCACCTCAAGGATTCCCACGTTGAGCAAGCCAGTCGTCCTCGTAGCCGAAGAGCTGTCTCCGGCGGGTATCGCCGTCCTGGAGAACGACTTCGAGGTGCGTTACGTGGACGGTGCCGACCGCGCCGCCCTGCTCCCCGCCGTCGCCGATGTCGACGCGCTGATCATCCGCTCGGCCACCAAGGCCAACGCGGAGGTCTTCGACCACGCCAAGCGCCTGCGGGTCGTCGCCCGCGCCGGCGTCGGCCTGGACAACGTCGACGTCGAGGCCGCCACCAAGGCCGGCGTCATGGTCGTGAACGCGCCGACCTCCAACATCGTCACCGCCGCCGAGCACGCGATCGCGCTGCTGCTGGCGACGGCCCGCAACGTCCCGCAGGGCCACGCCGCCCTCAAGCAGGGCGAGTGGAAGCGCTCCAAGTACACCGGCGTCGAGCTCCAGGGCAAGACCGTCGGCGTCCTCGGCCTGGGCCGCATCGGCGTCCTGGTCGCCCAGCGCCTCGCCGGGTTCGACATGGAGGTCATCGCCTACGACCCCTACATCCAGGCCGCCCGCGCCGCCCAGCTGGGCGTCAAGCTGGTGTCGCTGGACGAGCTGCTCGCCCAGGCGGACTTCATCACCGTCCACCTTCCGAAGACCAAGGAGACCCTCGGTCTCATCGGCGACCGCGAGCTGCACCTGGTGAAGCCCGAGGTCCGGATCGTCAACGCCGCCCGCGGCGGCATCGTCGACGAGGCCGCGCTCGACCTTGCGCTCACCGAGGGCCGCGTCGCCGGCGCCGGCCTCGACGTGTTCTCCAGCGAGCCGATGACCGAAAGCCCGCTGTTCAAGCACGACAACATCGTCATCACTCCGCACCTGGGCGCCTCCACGCACGAGGCGCAGGAGAAGGCGGGCACGCAGGTCGCCAAGTCCGTGAAGCTGGCGCTGTCGGGCGAGTTCGTGCCGGACGCCGTCAACGTCCAGGGCGGCGCCGTCGCCGAGGACGTCAAGCCGGGCCTGCCGCTCGCCGAGAAGCTCGGCCGGGTCTTCACCGCGCTGGCCGGCGGCGTCCCCGCCCGCCTCGACGTGATCGTGCGCGGCGAGATCACCGCCCACGACGTCAAGGTGATCGAGCTCGCCGCGCTCAAGGGCGTGTTCTCCGACGTCGTCGAGGAGTCGGTGACCTTCGTCAACGCGCCGCTGGTCGCGCAGGAGCGCGGTGTCGAGGTCTCGCTGGTCACCAGCGAAGAGTCCCCGGCGTGGCGCAACATCGTCACCGTCAAGGGCACCATGGCCGACGGCGAGGTCGTCTCGGTCTCCGGCACCCTGTCGGGCCCGCGCAACTGGGAGCGGATCGTCGAGATCAACGGCTTCGACGTGGAGCTGTCGCCGGCGCCGCACATGGTCGTCCTCGGCTACGTCGACCGTCCGGGCGTCATCGGGATCATCGGCCGCCTTCTGGGCGACCTCAACATCAACATCGCGGGCATGCAGGTCGGCCGGGACGCCAAGGGCGGCAAGGCCCTCACCGTCCTCACCGTCGACTCCGCGATCGACCCGAAGGTACTGGAGTCGATCTCCGAGGAGATCGGCGCGGGCCTGGTCCGCCGGGTCGAGCTGGGCGAGTAGCCCCCGCCGGGCGCGTGCCGCCCACCCGTGATCGAAAAGAGAGAACGCCCGCCGGCCACCGGCGGGCGTTCTCTCTTTTCCGGACGGCGAATGCCGGACCTCGCACCGACGACTATCCACCGCATTCGGATATTTCGTTCTTTCGCCGTAGGAATCGCTCCGATGATCGGCAGGTGTCCGGAATCGGCCGCGGGCCGTCACCGCGCGACGGGGGGCGCGAGGTGCGATGCTGGAGCGGACGTCTCTGGTGGCAGCCTTGACTTCCTCACGGCCGCGTAAGGGCTGCCGCCTGTTTCTCCGAGTTCCGCCCGGCGGCGAGAAATGCGGCTACCGCCCGCTGTAAAAGACACTGGTGAACTGCGAACCGTCGGCAGAAGGCAGGCGTCAGATGGTCCGTGACCGCGAGGTCGAGGTGTGGCCCGGGACGCACCGGAGAGTTGAGGGCTGGTCGTGACGCGCTGGGGAATCTTCGCTCCCGATGTGGGGACCGCATGGCCGTTCCGCGGGAGGGACGCCGACATGGCCGCGGTGCGCACCGCGGTCCTCGACCCGTCGCTGGCGGGGGCCGTGATCGTCGGACCGGGAGGCGTCGGCAAGTCCCGGCTGCTCCACGAGTTCGCCGCGACCGTCGACACGCCGGTGCTGGAGGCCCGTGCCGGGCAGGCGCCTGCCGTCATGTTCGGCGCCTTCGCCCATCTCCTTCCGATCCGCACGCCCGTCAAGGACGTCGCGGGAGGCGCCGCCGCGCTCCTGGCGCGTGCGGGGGAGGGCACCTTCACGGTCGTCGTCGACGACGTGCACGAGCTGGACGCGGACTCGGGCCTGCTGCTGGCCGAGCTCGCCACCTCCGGCCGGATGTGCCTGATCGCCGCGGGCGGTGACGTGCCCGAGCCGCTCGCCGGGCTCGCACTCGGCCGCGTCGAGCTGAGCCCGCTCGCCGACCTCGGCGTCCTTGAGGACGTCGACGAGCCGACCGCCGAGTACCTTGCCGAGGCGACCGGCGGCGACCTGCGCCTGCTCCACGAGCTGCTGCGCGCCGGAAGATCCACGGGCGTCCTGGACGGCGGCCAGTGGAAAGAGGTGCCCGCGCGTTCCGGAGACGGCCCCGCCTCCCTCGAGGAGGCCATCGCGCGGGCGTCCCTGCTCTCGGCGCTCGGCTCGCCCGAGGAGGCCGAGCTGATGCTCGCCGACGCGCCGCGCCGCCCCGAGGACAAGGCCCGCACCGTGCTGGCCTGCGCCCGCGCCGCGGTCCTCGCCTACGGGCTGGGCCGCGCCGAGGACGCCGACCGCGTCCTGTCGGTGGCGCTGGAGACCGTCGGCATGCCCGCCGCGCGGCAGCGGCTGCTCGCCCAGCGGGCCGCGTTCGCGGTGCACCGCGCGGCCAACCGCGAGGCGTTCGACCTCGCCGACGACGCCGCCGAGCTGAGCGACGCCGACCCGGCCATCCGCACCCGCATCGACACCGTCGAGGCGGTCACCGCGGCCCTCACCGGGCAGGCGACCGCCGCGCTGGAGAAGGTGCGCGCGGGCCTGCGGCACGCCGAGCACTGGCGCGAGCAGGCGCCGGAGTCCCAGCCGCTGCTGGAGTTCGCGCGCTCCTGGGTGTGGATCAGCGTCGGCGACCTCGACGCCGCCGCCGAGCACGGCACCCCGTCCGAGGACCCGGTCGCCCGGGCCGCCACCCGCGCGCGGGTGCTGCGGGCCCGCGGCCAGATCCACGCGGCGCTGCGCGAAGGCTGGGACGGCGCCCGGATGCTGGCGCGCGGCAGGTCGCTGTTCGCCGGGCCGTGCCTGGGGGAGCTCGCCCACTCGGCGGCGCTCGCGGGCGACCTCGCGACCGCCCGGCAGGCGCTCGCCGAAGCCGACCGCCGCGCGCTGCCGACGCTGCGCGCGCTGTGGTTCCCCGTGGCGCTCGCCCGCCCGTGGCTGCTCGTCGCCCAGGGCGCGACGGGCGCCGCCGTGCACGGGCTGCTGGACGCCGCCGCGGCGGCCGAAGCCCTGGAACTGCGGCCTTACGCGCTCACCGCCCTGCACGACGTGGTGCGGCTCGGGGCCGCGGGCGTCGTCGCCGACCGGCTGGCCTACCTCGCCGAGGACGCCGAAGGAGACCTGGCCGCACTGTGCGCCAGGCACGCCGAGGCGTCGGCGGCCGGCGACTGGTCGGGGCTGATCGGGGTGTCGTTCGAGTTCGAGGAACTCGGCATGACGCTGCACGCGGCGGAGGCCGCGGCGCAGGCCGCCGAGGTGCACTGGGACAAGCAGCAGGCCGCGGCCGCCGGAACCCGGGCGTGGGTGCTCGCCCAGCGTTCCGACCAGGTCCGCACGCCCGCGCTGCGCACCGCCGCCGTGCCCGACCTCAGCCGCATCCAGTACGAGCTCGCCGGGCTCGTCGCGGCAGGCCGGACCGAGCCGGAGATCGCCGAGCAGACGGGGCTCGCCGCCAAGACCGTCGCCGACCAGATCGCCGAGATCTGCGGCCGGCTCGGGGTCTCCGGGCCGGAGCGGCTCGCGGTCCTGCTCTCGCCGCCGGTCTAGCCGACTCGCGCCGGGCGGAGGGGAGTCCGCCCGGCGCGCCCGGTCAGGCCGGCAGGGCCGCGGTCGGCACTGTCGGCAGGGTCAAGCCGGCACGGGCCGCGGTGCAGGCGCCGCGGCGCGGACGCCGAGGAGCCCGAAGACGACGCCGAGGGACGTCCAGAGGATGACCGCCGAGGCCGCGGCCAGGATCCGGAAGTCCCACAGCAGCTCCGGCGGCACCGGGAGCTCGTCGGGATCGCCGGGGATCAGGAAGAGCACCGCGAGCCCCGCGACCGGCACCGCGCCGGTCGCCAGGTGCCTGAGGTGCGCGGGCTTGTCGCGCAGCGCCGCGTCGACCCGCCACGCGACGAACATCGCGGCGAGGCCGATGACGATCGCCGCGACCCAGGTGAGCGTCCGCTGCTGCAGGGTCCCCTCGTCGCCCACCCCCGGCGGGTTGGGCGGGAAGCGGACGAACGGGAGAAGCCAGTAGCCCGTGAAGGCGGCTCCGGCGAGCGTCAGGGCACGCCGCCAAGGATGTTCCGCCGACGTGCGGCGGAACACGGCCCAGTAGACGGCGGCGAAGATGATGCCGAAGGCGATGCCCGCCCCCACCGAGGCCAGGACGAGGCCGAGGTGCTGCTCGGAGCGGGTGAACACCTCTTCGGCGTGCTCGTGGATTCCCGCCGCTGCGGCTTCGGCGGCCGAGCGCTCCCCTTCCAGCTCGACCGCCCGGTCCATGACCGGTTCGGCGACGAGGAAGGCGAAGCCGCCCGAGATCAGGCCGGCGAGGGCACCGGCGATGACACCCCGGCCGACGAGCCGGGGGAGGGGTTCGGCGGCCATCAGTGGCAGGGGGCGCCGAAGAGGTGCCTGCCGTCGTGCGCGAGCTCGTGCAGGACGGTCTGGGGGGCGAAGAAGAGCGCGTAGAGCGTGGCGAACGCCACGGCGAGCGCGAATGCGAGGAACACGTAGGTACGGAGATCGCTTACGGCGGCCGACTGCGCGCCGGTTGCCACCGTGGTCTCGGGAGTGTTCATGGTTCTCCTTTCGGGGTGCCTCGCCCCGAATCAGGGAGGACGACGGGTCAGTGTTCTGACTCTCCGGACGCGGCCGGATCACAGTGGCGGGACCGTCCCGGATTCTCACCGGGTTCCTGCACACCGTCGCCTCTGTATTGATTTGTCCCTTGGAGGGTCCTCTGTCGCCGGGCCGTCCGTCAAGCGCGGACATCTCGGGCGTCTCGTGAGGTGTTCTGAAATGTGAGACGGATGCCCGATGACTGAGACGAATGCACTAGGATGCCGCCATGGCATCCCGCAACATCCGACTCGCAGTCGTCGCAGGTGACGGCATCGGCCCCGAGGTCGTCGCCGAAGGCCTGAAGGTCCTCGACGTGATCGCCGGCCAGTACGACCTGTCGATCGAGCAGACCGCCTACGATCTCGGCGCCGCCCGGTGGCACCGGACCGGCGAGGTCCTCCCGGACTCGGTCCTGGAGGAGATCCGCGGTCAGGACGCCATCCTTCTCGGCGCGGTCGGCGACCCGACCGTCCCGTCGGGCACCCTGGAGCGGGGGCTGCTGCTCAAGCTGCGGTTCGCCCTCGACCACTACGTGAACCTGCGCCCGGTCAAGCTGTTCCCCGGCGTCTCGACCCCGCTGGCGGGCGTCGCCCCCGAGGACATCGACATGATCGTCGTCCGTGAGGGCACCGAGGGGCCGTACACCGGCGTCGGCGGCGTCGTCCGCAAGGGCACCCCGCACGAGGTCGCCACCCAGGAGAGCGTGAACACCGCCTTCGGCGTCGAGCGCGTCGTGCGGTACGCCTTCCAGATCGCGGCCACCCGGCCCCGCAAGAAGCTGACCCTGGTCCACAAGGACAACGTCCTCACCTTCGCCGGTGAGCTGTACCAGCGGATCATGAAGCAGGTCGCGGTGGAGTTCCCCGAGGTCGCCACCGACTACGTCCACGTCGACGCGGCCACCATGTTCTTCGTGAACAACCCGTCCCGCTTCGACGTGATCGTCACCGACAACCTGTTCGGCGACATCATCACCGACATCGGCGCCGCGATCGCCGGCGGCATCGGCCTGGCCGCCTCCGGCAACGTCAACCCGGACAAGACCGCGCCGTCGATGTTCGAGCCGGTCCACGGCAGCGCCCCCGACATCGCCGGGCAGAGCAAGGCCGACCCCACGGCCACCATCCTGTCCGTCGCGATGCTGCTGGAGCACCTCGGCCTGCCCGAGGCGGCGCGCAAGATCGAGAAGGCCGTCGGCGAGGACCTCACCGAGCGCTCGGGCGCGCGCAGCACCCAGCAGATCGGCGACGACATCGCCAAGCGAGTAGCCGGGTAGGCGGCAGCCGCCTGGTCCCCCTCAAGGGTCGTCAGGACGGGCGTGCCGCGGACGCGGCGCGCCCGTTTTCGGTTTTTCCGGGTGTGTCCGCGTCACCGAGAAGGTCCAGGTCGCGTGAACGTGAGACAGAGCACACAATGGAGAGCACCGGAGGTCGTTCCCCGGTGACCCGGAAGAGGTTTGGACAAATGATCGAGTTCACCGTCAAGCTCGCCGAGCAGCGCAAGTCCCCGGAGGAGCTGGAGAAGCTGCTGGCCGAGCCCGGGTTCGGGCAGGTGTTCACCGAACACATGATCACCATCGAGTGGGACACCGAGCGAGGCTGGCACGACGCCCAGCTCCGGCCGTACGGACCGCTCTCCCTGGACCCGGCCACCAAGGTCTTCCACTACGCCCAGGAATTGTTCGAGGGCATGAAGGCCTACCGCCAGCCCGACGGCTCCATCGTCAGCTTCCGGCCCGAGGCCAACGCCGCCCGCTTCAACGTCTCCTGCCGCCGCATGGCCATGCCGGAACTGCCCGAGGAGACCTTCCTCGAGGCGCTGCGCCTGCTCGTCGACGCCGACAGGGACTGGGTGCCCACCCGCGAGGGCCACAGCCTGTACCTGCGGCCGTTCATCATCGCGACCGAGACCGGCATGGGCGTCAACTACCCCTCGTCCAAGTACCTGTTCTGCGTGATCGCCTCGCCGTCCGCCGCGTACTTCTCCGGCGCGATCAAGCCGGTCTCGGTCTGGCTGTCCACCGAGTACACCCGCGCGGCCCCCGGCGGCACCGGCTTCGCCAAGTGCGGCGGCAACTACGCCGCGGCCTTCGTCGCCCAGCAGGAGGCCGTCGCGCAGGGCTGCGACCAGGTCGTCTGGCTCGACTCCGCCGAACACCGCTGGGTGGAGGAGATGGGCGGCATGAACCTCTTCTTCGTCTACGGCTCCGGCGCCGACGCGCGGATCATCACCCCGCCCACCACCGGCACGATCCTTCCCGGCATCACCCGCGACTCCCTCCTCCGCCTCGCACCCGACCTCGGGATCAAGGTCTCCGAGGAGCCGATCAGCGTCGAGCAGTGGCAGGCCGACGTCGCCTCCGGCGCCCTCACCGAGGTCTTCGCCTGCGGCACCGCCGCCGTCATCACCCCCGTCGGCCGCGTCAAGGGCGCCGAGGGCGAGTTCACCATCTCCGAAGAGGGCGGCCCCGTCACCCTCCGTCTTCGCGAGGAACTCGTCGGCATCCAGTACGGCAACCGCCCCGACCCCTACCAGTGGATCACGAACCTCGCCTGAACGGTCTCGAAGGAGCGGGCTTGACGCGCACGCGTCAGGCCCGTCTCACTCTCCGGACGGCCAGTGATGTGCGTCTCGTAATCTGAGATTCATGTGACGGGGCTGTAACACGTGTGGCAGACTGCGGAGCACTATGCGCTCCGGCCTGATCATTATCGGACGGCGCGTCGGCTAAAAGGACATCGCCGGCGCGCAGACCTCTCACGTCCCGTGGGGGGTCTTTTTGTTTCGCCGGACCTTGCGATCTGAGGGGCACCACCCATGAGTGACGGCTTTCACGTCTACGACACCACCCTGCGGGACGGCTCCCAGCAGGAGGGCCTCAACCTGACCGTCCAGGACAAGCTGGTCATCGCGCGGCATCTGGACGACCTCGGCGTGAGCTTCATCGAGGGCGGCTGGCCCGGCGCCAACCCCAAGGACACCGAGTTCTTCCGGCTCGCCCGGACCGAACTCGACCTCAAGCACGCCAAGCTCGCCGCGTTCGGCGCGACCCGCCGGGCCGGTCTGAAGGCCGCCGACGACCCGCAGGTCGCGGCGCTGCGCGACTCCCGCGCCCCCGTCGTCACGCTCGTCGCCAAGGCCCACGACCGGCACGTCGAGCTGGCCCTGCGCACGACCCTCGCCGAGAACCTCGCGATGATCCGCGACACCGTCGCCCACCTGAGGGCCGAAGGCCAGCGCGTCTTCGTGGACGCCGAGCACTTCTTCGACGGCTACAAGGCCAACCGCGCCTACGCCCTGGAGGCCGTCCTGGCCGCCGCCGAGGCCGGCGCCGACGTCGTCGCCCTCTGCGACACCAACGGCGGCATGCTCCCCGACGAACTCGCCGAGGTCGTCCACGACGTGGTCTCCACCGGCGCCCGCGTCGGCATCCACTGCCACGACGACTCCGGCTGCGCCGTCGCCAACTCCCTCGCCGCGGTCCGGGCCGGCGCCACCCACGTCCAGGGCTGCGCCAACGGCTACGGCGAGCGCTCCGGCAACGCCAACCTCTTCACCGTCGTCGGCAACCTCCAGCTCAAGCGCGGCATGGACCTCGTCAGCGAGGGCCAGCTCGCCGACATGACGCGGATCGCGCACGCCGTCTCGGAGGTCACCAACATCACCCTCGGGTCGCAGCAGCCCTACGTCGGCTACTCGGCGTTCGCGCACAAGGCCGGCCTGCACGCCTCCGCGATCAAGGTCGACCCTGACCTCTACCAGCACCTCGACCCGGCGCGCGTCGGCAACGACATGCGGATGCTCGTCTCCTCGATGTCGGGCCGTGCCTCGGTCGAGCTGAAGGGCAAGGAGCTGGGCTACGACCTCTCCGGCGAGAAGGCCGCCGAGGTCGTCACCCGGGTCAAGGACCTCGAATCCCGGGGCTACACGTTCGAGGCCGCCGACGCGTCCTTCGAACTGCTGCTGCGCGAGGAGCTCGCGGGCGCCAAGACGTCCTACTTCAAGGTCGAGTCGTGGCGCGTCATCGTCGAGCAGCGGCCCGACGGCACCCAGGTCAGCGAGGCGACCGTCAAGGTGCACGCCAAGGGCGAGCGGATCGTCGCCACCGGCGAAGGCAACGGCCCCGTCAACGCCCTCGACATGGCCCTGCGGGTCGCGCTGGAGCGGCTCTACCCCGAGCTGGCGTCGCTG
Source organism: Actinocorallia aurea (assembly GCF_054783995.1). Lineage (NCBI taxonomy): Bacteria > Bacillati > Actinomycetota > Actinomycetes > Streptosporangiales > Thermomonosporaceae > Actinocorallia > Actinocorallia aurea. The sequence goes on along the minus strand of NZ_BAAGPQ010000002.1, from coordinate 323,944 downwards.
GAGCTCGTCGACTTCCGGGTCCGCATCCTGGAGGGCTCGCACGGCACGGACGCCATCACCCGCGTCCTCATCGACTCCTCCGACGGCAAGGCCGAGTGGGGCACCGTCGGCGTCGGCGAGAACATCATCGCCGCCTCGTGGGAAGCCCTCGAAGAGGCTGTGACGTATTGCCTGCTCCGCGCGGGTTACGACGCTTCCTGAACTGGTAGAAATCCGATCATGCCCAAGGTAGCGGACAACCCGCAGCACAACAGGTACGAGATCTTCACCGACGACGGGGAGCCGGCCGGCTTCTCCACCTACTCGCTGCGCGAGGGCGTGATCACGTTCCTGCACACCGAGATCGACATGGCCTTCGAAGGACAGGGCCTCGGCAGCAGGCTCGTCGGAGGCGAACTCGACGACGCCCGCGCCCGCGGCCTCAAGGTCGTCCCCCGCTGCCCCTTCGTCAAGGAGTACATGTCCCGCCACCCCGAATACGAAGACCTCCGAGCCTGACCCCGCGGCCCAGCGCCCCTCCGCCACTCGGCGAAGGGGCGCTCGCCTTATTTCCGCCCGGCGGCGCGGGGCGGTCGTCGGCCGGCGGAGCGAGCCGGCCCGCCGCCTACTTGGGCTCCACCTTCTGGATGACCTCGAAGCCCCAGAGCTCGGCGCCCGTGGAGGCTGGGCCGCCGTGGCCGTGGCCGTGGCCGTGCCCGTGGCCCTCGCCGGAGGCCTGGGCGTCCGCGGCGGCCTTGGCGTGGCCCTGCACGAAGGCCGAGCTCTTGGTCCAGTTCTCGAAGTCCTCCTCGCTGCGCCAGCGGGTGTAGACGAGGTACTTGTCCGTGCCGTCGGTGGGGCGGAGCAGTTCGAAGCCCTCGAAGCCGTCCGACCCCTCGACGAGCCCTGCGCGCGCGCCGAAGCGCTTCTCCAGTTCGGCGCCCATGCCTTCGGGCACCGTCAACACGTTGATCTTCACCACGGACATGGCAGGCCTCCTCACCACGTCGCGCGGGCCCCATGCCGGCGCGACGCCCCCACGCTATAGGCCGGGCCCGCCGAGCATCCGACGGCGCTGTGGATAACCCTCTCGGAGCTTCTCGCCCCGCGCGCTTGCGGGCCGTCGCCTCGCGTCCCGCTACAGGAGCGCCCTCTGGAGCGGAAGGCGCACGAGCGCCGCGACGGGAGTCGAATCCATGCCGGAACAGGGGATCCGGCACGGCGTCCGTGCGTTGGAGACAGGGGAGAGGGGACTTCCGGTCAGAGGCCCGCGGCGGGCGGATGGCGGCGAACTCCGGATGGCCGAGGGGCGTCCCACTCCGTGGACGCGTTCGGGAGGAGTCGGGGTTGGGCGGCAAGAAGGATCGGGTGACCCGCAGGGATCTGCCCCTGCCGGGCAGGCGGGCCCGCGCGAGGGCGCGTCGCGAGGCCCCGCCGGAGACCGTGCCGGAGGCTCCGAGGGAGTCCGAGACGGAGCCCGACGCGACGCTCACCGACCGCACCCCCGAAACCGAGCCCATGGCGGAGACCCCTTGGGGGACCCCGGTCCCGCCCGCGCTCCCCGGCACACGAACGGTCGTGGAGGCCGCCTCCGCGATGTCTCCGCGCGACGACGCGGAGCGGACCACGGTGGACGCCCCGCCCGAGGCGGCCGAGCCTCCCGATCAGACGATCGTGGACGCCGCGCCGAAGCAGCGGGACATACCCGTCGCGGGCCACGGCATCTCCGGCAAGACGAACGTCGACGGCCAACGGCGCGTCCCCAGGCCGAGGCCCCCGGAGAGCGGCGTAGGCGACGAGACCGTCGTCGATCGAAGGGCCGCCGCCGAGACCGTCGGCCAAGGAGGCGCCGCCGACGCGCGGACCGAGAGCGGACTTCCCGGGCTGCCGCCCAGGCCGCAGCCCGACGTGGTGTTCGGCCCGATCGTCGGAGCGGACGACGAGACGGGCCCGCAGCCTCCCCTCCCCGTACTGATGGGCCTCCTCGGGCGGACCCAGACCCCGGGCGGCGCCGACGAGGAGACCCTCCGCCCCCGCAGCGACCGGCGCGTCCACCCGCCCATCTCGCCGGTCCTCGCCGAAGCGCTCTACACGCCGCCGCGGCCCAAGGCGAAGATCGGCCTGGTCATCCCGGGGGTGATCGCCACGGGCCTGCTCGTCATCGGGGCCGTCGCGGCCCTCATCTGGCCGCAGACGCCCGGAGGCCCGCAGCGGGCCCCCACGTCGGGGGCCGCCCCCACCACCGCTGCACCGGCGAACCAGAACGCGCAGACCATTTCGGGGGTCACCCCCGGTGGCGTCCAGGTCGTCTACAAGACGGTCGAGGTCTCCACCGGCTACTTCGAGGGCACCCTCACCCTGACGAACGGCTCATCGGACCCCATCCCGTCCTGGACCCTGACGTTCGCCTACCCCGGCGCCTACATCCGCAACGTCTGGGGCGGCAGGCTCACCGACCCGGGCAACGAGGTCACCATCGTCAGCGACGCCGAGACGTCCCCGATCGCCCCCGGCCGGAGCGTCGAGATCAGGTTCGGCGGCGGCGGAGCCCCGTCGCGCCCCCAGGACTGCGCGTTCGGCGGCACACCCTGCGGGTTCTGACCGCGCCCTGTGGAAAAATGGAACGATGCGCATCGCAAGGTTTGCCGTCGGGGAAGAAGTCGCTTTCGGGGTCGTCGAGGGTGAGGAGATCGCGGTCATCTCCGCGCACCCGCTCCTCGGGGACATCACGTTCACGGGGGCCCGCTTCCCGCTGGCGGACGTGCGGCTGCTCGCGCCGATCATCCCCAACAAGATCATCGCCATCGGCCGCAACTACGCCGAGCACGCCCGCGAGATGGGCAACGAGCCGCCCGTCGAGCCGCTGATCTTCAGCAAGCCCTCGACCTCGGTGATCGGCCCGAACCAGACCATCCTCTACCCGGAGAAGCTGTCCCAGCGCGTCGACTACGAGGGCGAGCTCGCCGTCGTCATCGGCCGGGTCTGCCGCGACGTGTCCGTCGCCCGCGCCCACGAGGTGGTCTTCGGCTACACCTGCGCGAACGACGTCACGGCCCGCGACCTCCAGAAGAAGGACGGCCAGTGGACGCGCGCCAAGGGCTTCGACACCTTCTGCCCGCTCGGCCCGTACCTCGTCACCGGCGTCGACCCCTCCGACCTCGCCCTGCGCACCCTGGTCAACGGCCAGGTCCGCCAGGACTCCCGCACGTCCGCGATGGTCCACGACATCCCCAACCTCATCGCCCACATCACCCAGGTGATGACCCTCCTGCCCGGCGACGTCATCCTCACCGGCACCCCCGAGGGCATCGGCCCCCTGGAGATCGGCGACACCGTCACCGTCGAGATCGAGTCCCTCGGCACCCTCTCCAACCGCGTCGTGGCCAGGGACTGAACAGGCGTCCGCGCAATCGTTTTGGCGACCACTCCCGAAGTCCTGTAAGCTTCCAGAGGTCGCCAGGGAGCCCCCGGAAACGGGAAGCCCCCAAGCGCGATGGGGTATGGTGTAATCGGCAACACGACTGATTCTGGTTCAGTTATTCTAGGTTCGAGTCCTGGTACCCCAGCTTCACAGCCTGACCTGCGGCGCGTCTCTCCCAAGAGGACGCGCCTTCGTCATTCCCGGGCCTCTGCGGGAGCGCATTGCGGGCGCCCTGGTCAGCACATAGGCGATTTGCAGCGCGTCGCCTAGGCGGAGATCTGCGGGGGCGGCGAGCAGTTCGCCGAGGGCGGTGAGGACGGCGATGGAGGTCTGCTGGCCGATCGACCAGGCCGTCAAGGTGCGGGCGATGAGGTGTTCCGGGGTCTGTTCGAGCCGGTAGGTGGCGAGCACCGGGGTGTACAGGCTCATGTGACGATGATGGCCAGCTCGACGGCCATCACGGTGGCGACCGGTCCGAACAGGCCGATCGCCGCTCCGCCCAGCGGTGGCCCGACCGCGATCAGCGGCAACGCCCCGCACCCCAGCCCGGACCCGTAGGCGCTCACCGCGTACTCTGCCCACAACCAGCCGAACCGCCGGCCCAGCCGTCTCCTGCCCGCCATGCTCCGCGCGCTCCCTCGACGTCCACTCGACGTCCACTCCGACAACCCGATGTGTCACGGCGTCCGTCGCAGAGTTGGGATCAGGGGGTGGTCCAGGAGTGAAGTTTGTCCGGGTTGCGGACCGCCCAGATGTGGGTGATCCGGTGACCGGTGATGTTGAAGGTGTAGACGGTGACGGTAGTGCCGTTCAGCTGGGCCACCAGGCCGGGGAGGCCGTTGACGGTGCGTTCCAGGACGGTGAGGGCGGGGGCGGACTCGGCGATGTGGAGGTAGGCGCGGGCGATCTGGGCGGCGCCGACGACGGGCTCCAGGATGGACAGGGCCTTGCCTCCGCCGTCGGCGATCCAGACGGCGTCGGGGTCGAGCAGCCCGAGCAGGGCGCCGATGTCGTTCGCCTCCCAGGCGGCCTTGAAGTTCCGGACGACCGCCGCGTGCGCGGCGCTCGGGCCCGCGTCGGCCCGCGCCGCGCGGATCCGCCGCCGGGCCGAGGAGGCCAGCTGGCGGCAGGCCGCGGGGCTGCGTCCGACGATCTCGGCGACCTCGGCGAAGGGGTAGCGGAAGACGTCGTGCAGGACGAACGCGACGCGCTCGGCCGGAGTCATCGATTCGAGTACGACGAGGAAGGCCATGCTCACCGACTCGTCCATGGTGATCCGCTCGGCCGGATCCATGCCGCCGCCGGAGGCGCCCCCGGTGAGCCACTCGGTCGGCTCGGGCAGCGGTTCCGGGACCCATTCGCCCACGTATGTCTCCCGTCTCGCCCGTGCCGAACCGAGCAGGTTCAGGCAGATCCGGCTGGCCACCGTCGTCAGCCAGGCGGCCGGGACCTCGATGTCCGCCCGCCCCGCTTCGGTCAGCGCGTACCAGCGCATGTAGGTCTCCTGGACGACGTCCTCGGCGTCGGCGAGTGAGCCGAGCATCCGGTAAGCCAGGTTGATCAGCCGCTGCCGTTCGTCCATGACCACGTCCTCGCCGTTCACGCGTACCCGGTCCTCGCCGCTCGCCCGCATCTGAATGTCCACACCGTCTTCGACCGGACAGGCCGCCGGAATGTCAGGCCGGCGCCGGCCTCACATTCCGGGCGGCCGCGTGGTCGAAGGGGCGAAGACGAGTGAACCCCATGGCAGGAGAGAACGATGACCGATTTTCAGGCCGCGGCCGACCGGATCGAGATCGACGCGCTGCGCGCCGAGTTCACCGACGCGGTGATGATGCGCGACCGTGCGCGCCTGGCCGCTCTGTTCACCGACGACGGCGTGCTGCGCATGCCCAACGTGCCGATCGAGCTGACCGGCCGGGAGGAGATTTACGTAGGCCGCGAGCGGTTGCAGGCCCAGTGGGACTTCTTCGTGCAGAACACGCACCCTGGCGCGGTGGTGATCGACGGCGACACCGCGACGGGCCGGGCCTTCGTGTACGAGCTCGTCCGCCTCCGCAACGGGCTCGAAGGCCAGAACTTCGCGGTCTACCACGACAGGTACCGGCGGACCCGGGAGGGCTGGCGGTTCGCCGAGCGGGTCTACGAGGTCAGATACCTCGACACCACCCCGCTCGGCGGCTCCGCGCCCGCGGCTCCGGCCGGCCGGGCCCCGCACGAGCACGACGATGCCCCGAGCGCGCCGGCGCCCGGACCCGACTCGCCCGTGTCCGCTTCCGGGCCCGACTTCGCCGCGCCCGCGCCCGCGGCGCGGCTGGAGCGGGCCGCGGCGGCGCTGCGGGAGCACGGGTTCGCCGTCGAGATCCTGGACGACGCGGCCGCCGCGCGCGGCCGGATCGGTGAGCTCATCGCGGCGGGAGAGTCGGTCTTCACCGGGGCGAGCGAGACGCTGCGGCTGTCCGGCATCGAGGAGGACCTCAACGGCGGCCGCTACGACGCGATCCGGCCGCGGGCGACGGCCCTGGACCGGGCCACCGAGGGCGCCGAGATCCGGCGGCTGATCAGCAGCCCGGACGTCGTCGTCGGCAGCGTCGCCGCGGTCACCGAGACGGGCTCGCTGCTGGTCGCCTCGGCCAGCGGCAGCCAGCTGCCGGCCTACTCCGGCGGCGCGGGCCGGGCGATCTGGATCGTCGGCGCGCAGAAGGTCGTGCCCGACCTGCCGACCGCGATGCGCCGCCTGGAGGAGCACGCCCTGCCGCTGGAGGACGAACGGGCCCGGAAGGCCTACGGCACGCCGGGCGCGGTCAACAAACTGCTCGTGCTGCACGCCGAGCCGCACCCGGGCCGCGCCACCGTGCTGCTGCTGCGCGAGGCCATCGGCTTCTGATCCCCGGGCCGGGACACGCCGACCCCGGCGGACCGCACGGTCCGCCGGGGTCGCCGGGCATCCGGTCCTTCCAAGAGCAGGACGCCGAGGCCCGCGGCGGAGGCGAAGGGCTCATCGAGCAGCAGGACGCAGGGGTCGCGCCAGCCGGTGTTCGGCGTCGGCGCGGCCTCAGCCGGTGAGCAGCGGGACGTCCAGGCGGGAGCGGAGCTCCTCGGCGGGGGTGCCGAAGGATTCCAGGAGTCGGACGCCCCCGGGGGCGATCTCGAAGACGGCGTGGTCGGTGTAGACACGGCTGACGCAGGCCACGCTCGTCAGGGGATAGGTGCAGGCGGGCACGAGCTTCGGGCTGCCGTTCTTCGCGAACAGGGTCATCATCACGTAGACCCGCTTGGCGCCGATGGCGAGGTCCATGGCGCCGCCGACGGCGGGGATCGAGCCGGGCTTGCCGGTGTCCCAGTTGGCGAGGTCGCCGCCGGCCGAGACCTGGAAGGCGCCCATGACGCAGACGTCGAGGTGGCCGCCGCGCATCATGGCGAACGAGTCGGCGTGGTGGAAGTAGGACGCGCCGGGGAGTTCCGTCACGGGGACCTTGCCCGCGTTGGTGAGGTCGGGGTCGAGGTCGGAGCCCGAGGCCGCGGGGCCCATGCCGAGCATGCCGTTCTCGGTGTGGAGGACCACGCCGAGGGAGGCGGGGAGGTGGTCGGCGACCTTGGTGGGCTGGCCGATGCCCAGGTTGACGTAGCTGCCCGGGGCGATGTCCTGGGCGACCCGGGCGGCGAGTTCGTCGGGGTTCAGAGGCATCAGCGGGCTCCCTGCACGGTGTAGTGGCGCGGTTCGACCTGGACGATCCGGTCGACGTGGATGCTCGGGGTGACGACGGCCTCCGGATCGAGCGCGCCCACCTCCACGATCGAGGCGACCTGGACGACGGTGGTCGCGGCGGCCGTGGCCATGACGGGGCCGAAGTTCCGGGCGGTCTTGCGGTAGACGAGGTTGCCCATCGTGTCGGCGATGTGCGCCGAGATCAGGGCGACATCACCCTTGATGGGGTATTCGAGCAGGTAGTCGCGTCCGTCGATCGTGCGGGTCTCCTTGCCCTCGGCCAGCGGGGTGCCGACGGCCGTCGGGCTGTAGAACGCGCCGATTCCGGCCCCGGCCGCCCGCATCCGCTCGGCGAGGTTGCCCTGCGGGACGACCTCGAGTTCGATCTCGCCGCGCCGGTAGAGGTCGTCGAAGACGTAGGAGTCGACCTGCCGGGGGAAGGAGCAGAGGATCTTGCGGACCTGCCCGGCCTTGAGCAGCGCGGCGAGGCCGACCTCGGCGTTGCCCGCGTTGTTCGACACGATGGTGAGGTCCCGCGCGCCGTGCCGGATGAGCGCGTCGATCAGGTCGAACGGCATCCCGGCGAGGCCGAAGCCGCCGACGAGCACCGTGTCGCCGTCCTTGACGACGCCCACGGCCTCGTCGGGCGTCGCGAGGATCTGGGTCTTGCTCACGCTGCTTCTCCCGTCACGTTCTCCAGGACCACGGCGAGGGCCTGGCCCACGCCGATGCAGATCGCGGCCACGCCGTAGCGCTCGCGCCTCTCGACGAGGACCTTGGCGAGCGTGCCCAGGATCCGGGCGCCGGACGCGCCGAGCGGGTGGCCGATCGCGATCGCGCCGCCCCTGGTGTTGACGATCTCGGGGTCGATCCGCCAGGCGTCCACGCACGCCAGCGACTGGACGGCGAAGGCCTCGTTCAGCTCGACCGCGCCGACCCTGTCCCAGCCGATCCCGGCCCGCGCCAGCGCCAGGTTCGCGGCCTCGACCGGGGCGAACCCGAACATCTGCGGCTCCAGCGCGAACGCGCCGCGCCCCGCGATCCGGGCGAGCGGGTCGAGCCCGATCCGGCCGGCCGCCGCCTCGGAGCCGAGGAGCACCGCGGCTGCCCCGTCGCTCAGCGGCGAGGCGTTGCCCGCGGTGATGGTGCCGTCCGGCCGGAAGCTCGGCTTGAGCCCGGCGAGCCTCTCGGGTGTCGAGCCGGCCCGGATGCTCTCGTCCCGGTCCGGCTCGACGCCTTCGACGGGGATTACGAGATCGTCGTAGAAGCCTTCGTCCCACGCGGCGGCCGCGAGCCGGTGCGAGCGCGCGGCGAAGGAGTCCTGCCGCTCGCGGGGGATGCCGAACCGCTCCTGGAGCCGCTCGTTGCACTCGCCCAGCGAGACCGTCCACTCGGCGGGCATCCGCGAGTTGACGAGCCGCCAGCCGAGCGTCGTGGAGACCGCGGTGGTGTTCCCGGCGGGGAAGGCTCGGTCCGGCTTCGGCAGGACCCACGGCGCCCGGGTCATCGACTCGACGCCGCCGACGAGGACGACGTCGGCGTCGCCGGTGTCGATGGCGCGCGAGCCGATGATCGCGGCGTCGAGCGAGGAGCCGCACAGCCGGTTGACGGTGGTCGCGGGCACCGACACCGGCAGCCCGGCCAGCAGCCCGGCCATCCGGCCGACGTTGCGGTTGTCCTCGCCCGCCTGGTTCGCGCAGCCCCAGACGATCTCCCCGATCTCCGACGGGTCCAGCGCGGGCGCCTTGGCGAGCACCCCGGTGACGGCGGTCGCCGCGAGGTCGTCGGGACGGACGCCGGAGAGCGCCCCGTTGAACCTGCCGAACGGTGTGCGGGCCGCCGCGTAGACGAAAGCCATGTCCCTCACCGGTTCTCCACCGTGAACGGCAGCACCAGCCGGGACGGGTGCGCGGCGTCGCGGTAGATCTTGTGGGTGACGGGGCGGCCCACCGGCAGGTGGAACGCGTCCGGCGGGAGCAGCGCGTTGTGCTCGTCGGCCAGCGGCTCGTCGTTGGACAGCTCGACGACCAGCCTGTGGCCGGGCAGGAAGGTGGCCGCGAACGGGTAGACCCGCAGCACGTACTCCTCGATCTTCCCGGGTTCGACGGGCACCGCGCGGGTGTGCGGGTGCCACGGGTCGCCCTCGGTGGTGCGCTCGGTGTCGAGTTCGCGGTGCGAGGCCTTCAGGTAGGCGGTCGTGATGAGCTGCCGCTTGCCGCCCGGGGCCTCGTCCCACAGGCGCAGGATGAAGTTGGTGTCCGGCTGGTCGATCTCGGCGAAGAGGTGCGCGGCGCCCTGGCCGATCATCTCGGTCGGCGCGGTGAACGCCTCGGTGCTCCAGCTGAGGATCTCCACCTTGTCGGTGACCGTCAGCGGCGCCTGGTAGAAGCCGTCGGGCGCGGCGTACTCGGCGCCCATCAGCTCGGGCTCCCAGGAGAGCTTGCGGCGCGGCCGGAAGTACAGCGACCTGTGCTCGACGTCCTTCGGCGGCCACGTCGGCCCGGTGACGGTCTGGCGGGACCCCTCGACGTGGACGGTGACGGCGGGCTCGTCCATGATCCCGTTGTCGACGCCCTTGAGCCAGTACTCGTACCAGCGGAACATCTTGTCGTGCTCTTCGATGAAGGGGCGCGACTGCATGGGCGGGTACGGGCCGATGTCGAGCTTCTTCGGGCCCTTGAGTGCGTGGTAGGCCTCGATGGTGCCGTCCATCGTCCAGCCGCGGCCCTGGTCGATCTGGAGCCACACCGGGATGTCGATGTTCCGGGCCAGGTTGACGGGGTTGCGCTCCTCGTACCACGCGCCGTCGACCTCGTTCATGACGATGTCGAACCAGGCCTCGTGGTTCTTCGGGTAGTTCAGGGTGTGCACGAGGTTCGGCCAGGCCGCGACGTCCGGGTCCTTGAGCCGCTCGGCGACCTTCCGCTTGATCTCGTCGGGGGAGTACGTCTCCAGCATGCGGGACTTGACGCCGTCGGTGAACGCCCAGCCGGAGTCTCCGCCGCGGCCCTCGCGGGCGGCGCGCGGCATGAACCACATGACGCCGCCGTGGTAGGTCGTCTCGTAGAAGTCGTAGTGGCCGCCGGAGACGAAGATGGCCTTGAGGCTCGGCGGGCGCTCGGCCGCGGCCAGCACCTGCATGGAGCCGAAGTAGGAGATGCCGATCATGCCGACGTTGCCGTCGCACCACGGCTGGGCGGCGACCCACTCGATGAAGTCGTAGGCGTCCTGGCCGAGGGGGACGCCGCCGGCGTTGTAGTTGCCGATGTGCTCGCCCTCGGACGCGCCGGAGCCGCGCAGGTCGCCGATGACGTGGACGTAGTCCTCCTTGACGACGCGCGCGATGTCGCCGGCCTCGATGCAGCCGTCCCACATCGGGCTCGGGCGGCGCTGCGGCGGCGTCGTCAGGGCGAGGGCCTGGAGCTCCTTGCCGTAGGGGCTGAGCGCGACGAGCGCCGGACGCGGCTTGTCGTCGAGCCCCTGGTAGGCGTCGGCGGCCAGGACGACGCCGTCGCGCATGGGCACGTTGAGGTCCTTGCGGACGGTGATCTCGTCCAGGCCCGCCTGGATGATCTGGATTTCAGCCATGGTGCGAAGCCTCTCTTTCAGGAGTGCTCGGTGAACTGGGTGCGGTAGCCGTGCATCGACGTGAAGAACGGAGACGGCTCCAGCGTGGGGTCGCCCTCGTAGCCGACCGCCTCGGCGACGGGCTGGAAGGGCGAGTAGGGAGACGCGGTCTCCAAGAGTCCGAGGGGCCCACCGGCGCCGCAGAGGCAGTCGTGGGCGGCCTTGCCGACGCGGCCCTCGATCTCCAGGCTCTCGCGCAGCGCCTCGGCGGCCTGCTCGGCGTCGAGTTCGACGCCGTAGGGAGTGCCGTCGGTGCGGCGGTACGGGTGGCCGAGATAGAGGTGGTTCGGGCGGACCTCGTCGCGCAGGTAGGCGAGGCTGGCGCGGTAGGCGGCAGGGTCCGCGAAGCCGGGGAACCCGTTGGCCGCGCCGTGGACCTGCACGGCGTCGCCGACGAAGACCGACCGCTGCCCGTCGATCACGTACGCGACCGAGCCCGCGGTGTGGCCCGGGACGGCGTGGACGGAGACCTCGACGCCCCCGAGGTCGAGGGTCTCGCCGCCCTTCACGAGCAGGGTCGGCTCCATCTCGCCGGAGATGACGGCGTTCGCGGCGGCCCCCACCTTGGCGGCGCCGTCGGCGTCGTTCAGGTACCGCCCGCGGTTCGCGAGGTACTCATCCACGTGGGCCTGCCGCGAGCGCAGGAACGGCGCGTCGGCCTCGTGGATCACGACCTGCGCCCTGCGGCCGGTCATCTCCCACAGGGCGTGTGCCCCGCCGATGTGGTCGATGTGCCCGTGCGTCAGCAGGATCCAGCGGACGTCCTCGATGCGGCGGCCGATCGCCGCCAGCGCGGGGGCCATGCCCTCGGTGGGCGAGGAGGCGATGCCGGTGTCGACGATCGCGGGCTCGGGCGCGTCGATGAAGAAGCTGTAGAGGCCGAAGCGACCCCACGGCGAGACCAGGGGGTGAACTTTCGCGGTGGTCATGGTGCTCTTTCCGATCTCTGTCGTGGGGCCCTGGCGTCGGCGGTGCGGGCTCAGCCCGCCAGGAAGGCGGCGGTCTCCTCGAAGGCCCGGTGGTATTCGGGCAGCCAGAAGAAGTGCTGCACGAAGCCGTGGCCCGCCCCGTCGTACCGGCTGACGGTCGCGTCCACGCCGGCCTCCTTGAGCCTCCGGCCGTAGAGTTCGCCCTCGTCGCGCAGCGGGTCGAGTTCGCCGGTGATGACGAGTGTCTTCGGCAGCCCGGAGAGGTCGGCCCGCTTGATCGGGGAGACGCGCGGGTCGGCCGGGTCGGCTCCGCTGCCCGTGTAGAACGCGTTGAACGGCTTCAGCCCGGCGGTCTCCAGCCCGTGGCCGACGGCGTTGTCGCGCAGCGACGCGTAGCGGTCCTCGGCGAAGTCGAGGTCGAGCGACGGGTAGAAGAGCACCTGGTGGGTGATCTTGTCGAAGCCGTCGTCGAGCGCCATCGCGGAGACGGCGGCGGCGAAGGTGCCGCCGGAGCTGTCGCCCGCGAGGGCCAGGGCCCGGCCGTTCCAGCCCAGCTCCGCGCCGTTCTCGGCGACCCAGCGGACGACGCCGTAGCTGTCGTCGAGCCCCGCCGGGAAGGCGGCCTCGGGGGCGCGCCGGTAGCCGACGGAGACGACCTTGAGCCCGGTCTCCTTGGCGAGGTGGCGCGCGACGTGGTCGTGCGTCTCCAGGCTGCCGAGGAAGAACGCGCCGCCGTGGAAGTAGACCAGGACGCCGTAGGAGTCGGCCTCGGCCGCGGTGTAGATCCGCACCGGGACGTCCCCGGCGGCGGTCTTCACGGTGCGGTCCTCGACGCGGTGCAGCGCAAGGCGCTCGGCGACGGGCGCGACCTCGGCCTCCTCGCCCGCGCGCATCGCGACCGGGTCCAGCGGGCCGGGCGGCGGGGCGGGCAGACTCGCGAGGATCCGCGCGATCTCGGGATGCAGCGGCATGGTTCAGGCCCCCGGCTTCTCGGTCGGGTTCTGGGACGCGGGCTTCTGGCCCGGGAAGACGTCGTCGACCTCGTCCTCGGTCCAGCCCTGGCGGGAGATCCGCTGGAGCTCGTCGGTGACCGGCTTGCGGGTGGCCTGGAAGAGCGCCAGCGCGTCCTCGACGGAGTCGGCCTCGCGGAGCGCGTCGGCGAGCGCGCCGGCGTCGAGGATCGCGGAGTTCGCGCCCTGGCCCTGGTGGTGCAGCATCGAGTGGGCGGCGTCGCCGATCAGCACGACGGAGCCGGTGTGCCAGGTGTCGACGGGGTCGATGTCGTAGACCGCGCGGCAGTTGACGGTGCCGAGGTCGAGTTCGCGGGTGATCGCCACGAGCCGCTCGTCGAACCCCTCGACGGTCTTCACCATGTCGTCGACGGTGATGTCGGGGGCCCAGGTGCCGTCCGGGCACAGCGCGGTGATGTCGAAGGAGACCTGGCCGCGGTGGCGCAGCGGCAGCAGGTAGACCTTCGTGCCCTTGCCGATGTACATGCGCAGGTTGTCGTCCACGACCATGCCGTGGGCGGCGTCGATGTCGATGACGGCGCGGTAGGCGTGCTCGCCGGAGAAGACCGGCTCGTTGTCGGAGAACAGGGCCTTGCGGACGACCGACTTGATGCCGTCGGCGCCGATGACGAGGTCGGCCTCGACGGTGGCGCCGCCCGCGAACGTCAGGACGGAGGTGGCGCCCTTGTCCTCGATCTTCTCCAGCTTGTGGCCGAGGTGGACCATGCCCTCGGGCAGCACCGACAGCAGCGCCTCGATGAAGTCGCCGCGGTGGATCAGGTGGGTGGTGAAGCCGAAGGTCTCCTTCTCGGGCCACTCCTCCTGCATGATCGGGTGGGCGTCGCCGGTGAGGATCTCGAAGTAGTCGCTCGCGGAGCTGACCTTCTGGATGGCCTCGGCGATGCCCCACTCTTGGAACCGGGCCATCGTGGACGGCCGCAGGCCGATGCCGGCGCCGACCTCGCGGATCTGGCCCGCCTGCTCGTACACGTTGACGTTCGCGCCGAGCAGGCTGAGGGCCTTGGCCGCCGCCGCGCCGCCGTACCCGGCGCCGACGATGGCGATGTCGAGGTTCTTGAGCTCTTCGGACTTCATGGGGGTGGGCCCTCAGTTCTTGATCGAGAGGAAGTCGGCGGGGTTGTCGACGAAGATCGTCTTGATGGCGGACTCGTCGAGACCGGCGGCGCGCAGGTCGGGGATGAGGTCCTCGAAGATGTAGTTGACCGTGTGGCCCCTGACGCCCGGCCAGCCCAGCGCGCTGCAGTTGGCGTCGGCGGAGGCGAGCACCTGCTTGATGCGGCCTTCGCCGGAGATGAACCGCAGGAAGTGGTCCAGGCGGTCCTTGCGGGGGCGGGCCCAGAACGGCGGGTCGGGGAGTTCGGTCTCGTACCCGAAGGTGTCGAAGCCGATCCGGCCGCCCTGCTCGGCGATCCAGGTGTCGCGGGTCTTGTCGGCGTTGACGCCGTCGTCGACGTGCCCGAACAGGACGCGGTCGAGGGGGAGTTCCTCCTCGTTGAAGATCGCGATGGCGTTCTCGGCGTCGATGGCCAGGTGCGTCAGGATGCCGACGCCGGTCTCCTTGGCGGCGCGGGCGGCGGCGCGGTAGATGCGCTTGTCGAGGTCGGTCATGCGGCCGCCGCGGCTGACGCCGACCTTGATGATCCCGGCCTTGCCGCCGGTGCTCCCGATCCCGACGGTGATCTCGTGGACGAAGTGGTCCGCGAGGTACTCGACGCTCGCCCGCTCGAAGAACGGCAGGGCGGTGTCGCCGCCGACGAAGCCGGTGGAGGCGACGATGTGGACGCCGGTCTTCTCCGACAGCGACTGGTAGTAGTTGATGTCGCGGCCGTTGCAGATGCCCGTGGCGTCGACGAACGTGCCGCCGCCGTACCCGTGGAACCTGCGCAGCTTGGGGACGGTCTCCTCGTACCGCTGCTCGGGCGTCTTCCACCACCTGGTGTCCAGCTCGGAGCCGGGCATGCCGTAGCCGATGTGCTCGTGGACGGCCACGAGACCCAGCTCCTCGGTGGGGATCGGTCCGAGGACCGTGTTCACTCTCGACACAACACTCACCTCAATTGGCGTTCGAAGTCTTCGGCTGTCGCGCGCGCTCAGCGCACGGTCAGCAGGGCCGCGGGGTTCGCGACGAGGATCCGCCGGACGTCCTCGTCGCTCAGGCCCTCGGCCTTGAGGAGGGGGACGAACGTCGTCAGGACGTGGCTGTAGGGCACGTCGTTGCCGTCGTGGCCCTTGGCGACGCCGGTCGCGCTGCTGGAGAGCAGGATCCGGTCGCCGAAGCCGGCTCCCGCGAGGCGCGCGACGAGGGCGGCCCGCTCCTTGTCGGAGAGGTGCCGCTCGTCCTCGGTGCCGACGTGGTCGATCGCGACATAGGCGCCGCGGCGGGCGATCTCGGCGGGCGCTCCGGCGGCGACGGCGTCCTCGCGGTCGAGTCCGCCGACGACGACGCGGTCGGCCGGCAGCTTCTCGTCCAGGACGACGTCGAGCTCGCGCACGGCGTCGCCGCCGAAGCGGACGGAGACCGGGACGCCGGTGGCGAGGGCGGCGCGGGCTGCGCCGCGGTACAGGCTCTCGTCGGTCGCGGTCAGGCCCGCGCGGGTCCCCGCGGTGGCGACCAGCCCTGCGGCGCCGCGGCGCTCGACGCGGGGCACGACCATGCCCTCGGCGACCTCCTTGGCGAACAGGTCGGCGAACTTCTCGGCAGGCCACGGGGTCGGCGGGTCGGTCTGCGGGGTGCGGAAGTAGCCGCCGAGCAGCTCCTCGGGGCCCTGGCCGGTCGACGCGACGATGTGCACGCCGGTCGAGCGGGAGAGCGCCTCGTAGAGGTTCACGTCGCGGCCGTGGAACATGCCGGTGGCGTCGACGACGGTGCCGCCGCCGTGAGCACGGAAGTCGCGGAGCCGGCCGGCGAGGATCTCGAAGATCTCGGCGCGGTCGATGGTGACGTCGAACGCGTGCTCCGCGCCCGGCAGCACCGACAGCAGGGCCTCGTGCACCGCGACGACCCCCAGCTCCCGTGCGGGAACGGGGCCGAGGACGGTGTTGACGGTCTTGCCGGTGTCCTCGGCAGTCTGGGCACCCATCACTGGTACTCCTCTCGGGTGGTGGCGAGTGACAGCGATCACGCCGCGATGTGAATGCTGTCACTTGAGTTTACGTCATGTCAATCAAACACTCTCAGAGTAAAGTTTGCTGCCATGGCGAAAGGCCCCCACCCGCAAGGGTGGAGGCCCTGTCGACGCCCTGCTCCGACGTGGTCTAAGTCACGCTCCGATGAGGCCGGGTGACGGTTCGCCGCCGTGGGCGCCGGGCTGGGAAACCGCGTCGGAATCGGTCTGCGCGTGCCTGCCGTGGCGGCCGAAGAGACCGAAGAGGGTGAGGACGCCGGCGGCGGCGGCGCAGAGGCCCGCCACCAGGAAGGCGGTGTTGTAGGCGCCGCCGAGGGAGGTGAACGCGAGGTCGGTCAGCTGGTGCGGCATCGGCACCGGGGCCGCGTTCGCGCCGGGGCCCGGCACGACCGGCATGGCGTTGATGGCCATGGCGCCGCCCTCGTGGGCGATGCCGCCCGCGATGTCGGAGTACGGCGACTGGAGGCCCGAGGTCCCGATCGCCTGGCCGAGCCCGTCGAGCATCTCGTCGTTGGCCTTGCCGATCGCCAGCGCGGCGATCAGCACGGGGCCGAGCGCGAAGCCGAGGTCGCGCAGCAGGTTGGTGGTGGCGCTGGCCATGCCCGCGAGCGGGAGCGGGACCGTGTTGATCGCGACCGCGGTGATCGATCCGACGGTCAGCGCGAAGCCGACGCCCATGATCGCCATGGGGGCGATGAAGCGGGTCCAGCCCATGTCGGCGACGTCGAACGTCGAGCACCAGAGGCCGGCGACGGCGATGAGCGCGAAGCCGACGCTCAGCACCCAGCGCGGGGCCACGTTGCGGATGAGGTGCGAGACCACCGGGACGAGCAGGAGCGCGGGGCCCTGGATGAAGAGGAACAGGACGCCGATCCTGAGGGCGTTCTGGTGCTGGATCGCGCCGAGCCAGATGCTCATCGAGTAGCAGATCGCCAGGAAGGCGAACATGCCGACGACCGTGGAGATCGCGACGATCGCATAGGCGCGGTTGGCGAACAGGCGCAGGTTGAGCAGCGGCACCTCGGCGCGCAGTTCGATCACCACGAACGCGGCGAGCAGCACGACGCCGGCGATGGTCGCCGCGACGATCTTCGGGTCGGCGAAGCCGGTCTCCGAGCCCTGGGTGGCGGCGAACAGCAGCGCGACGAGGCCGACCGCGAGGGTGACCTGGCCGGGGACGTCGAGCTTGCGGCCTTCGGGCGCGGCCGAGTCCGTCGCCTTGAAGGTGATCAGGATGGAGACCACGGCGGCGGCGATGACGACGCCGTACGCGCCGCGCCAGTTGCCCCCGTCGGCGAACGCGCCGCCGAGCAGCGGCGAGATGGCCGCGCCGATCGACAGGAAGCCCGCCCACAGCGCGATCGCCTTGGCGCGGCCCTCCTCGTCGGACGCGACGGCGGCGATCATCGCCAACGAGATCGGGTAGAGGACCGCCGCGCCGAGCCCGGCGACCACCTGGCCCGCCCACATGACGTGGACGGTGCCCGCCAGGGCGCAGATCAGCGAGCCGACGACGGTCAGGGCCGCGCCCGCCTGGAGCAGGCGCTTGCGGCCGAACAGGTCGCCGATCACGCCGGTGGTGAGCTCCAGGACGACCATCGGGATGGCGAAGGCCGCGGTGATCCAGGTGAGCTGGGACCCGGTCGTCGAGAACTCCTGCTGGAAGGTGCCGTTGAGGGCGCCGGGGAGCGAGTACGCCACCTGTGCGAGCAGCACGGCGAAGCAGCCGGCGACCACCGTGGGGAGGTAGCCCGGCGTCCGGCCGGGCGGGTTCTTGGCCATGGGGATGGGACTCCTTGTGTCTTCACGGGGAGGTCTCGTGCTCACAGCCGAGGGTGGACGGCAAGTGTTTTGTGATTGAGATCACCCGCTCTGTAGCTGTGCACGTTGTCATATTGACTTACGTGGCGTCAAGTGAGCGACTGATCTGTAAGTTTAGCTTCCTGCCTGATCAGGGGCGTTGTGCCTGCGTTAGGGTGCATGCGTGGCCAGCCTGCGTGAAGCACAGAAGGAAATGACCCGGCGGATGCTGCTCGACGCCGGGCTCGAACTGTTCACCGGCAAGGGCTACCTCGCCACGACCGTCGAGGACATCGCCAGCGCGGCCGGCACCACCCGGGTGACCTTCTACGCGCACTTCCCGTCCAAGGGGGAGCTGATGAAGGCGCTGGTGTCCGAGCGCCTCAACGAGGTCCTCCAGCGCGAGCGGTCACCGGAGCACGGCTCGACCGCGCTCGGCCTGGTCGAGGCGGTGCGCGACGGCAGCCGCGAGGTGATCGCGGCCTGGCTCCGGCGCACCTCCGAGCAGTGGCCCGCGATCCACCCGATCATCCGGATCGGCCGCCAGGCCGCCGCCGCCGAACCCGAACTGCGCGACCTCGTCGAGCGCTGGATGGAGGAGGCGATCAGCGACGTCGAGGACGGCCTGATCGCCGCCGGACGCTTCGCGCCGCACCAGCGCCGCTTCCGCGGTGTCCTCGCCATGGCGCAGCTCGACTTCGTGGCCCAGAACTGGGCGGGCGCCGACTGGAAACTGGACCGCGACCAGATGCTCGACGAACTCGCCTCCAGCTGGTCCGACCTTCTGGGCCCCCGCTGACCCGCGGAACCCGTTTTGCGTTGGGCTGGGAAGACGGTATTGTTTACCTCGCTGGCCCGCCGGGGAGGAAAAAGCCCCGGTGATCGGCTCCCTGCCTCCGTCGTCTAGTGGCCTAGGACGCCGCCCTCTCAAGGCGGTAGCGGCGGTTCGAATCCGCTCGGAGGTACCACTTCTCACGAAGTGAAGAAAACTGCATGTGGTAAGAAACAATTGCATATGAGGCTTGCCTCCGTCGTCTAGTGGCCCAGGACGCCGCCCTCTCAAGGCGGTAGCGGCGGTTCGAATCCGCTCGGAGGTACGTGTTCGAGAGCCCCGATCCCTGATGGGATCGGGGCTTCTTCGACGTCCGGGGCATCGACGTTCGGGAGCTGCGGGTCTTGAGTGAAAGCGCGATCGACCACGAACAGCGCAAGGTCACCTGGCTCTACGGGCTGCTCGACGCGGCCCGCGAGCGGGCCGAGGGGTCGGCGCGGGCCGAGGCAGGGGGCGGCGGCGGATTCCAGCAGCAGGTCGACCGCGACACCGCCGAGAACGAGCGGTACCGCAGGCTCGCCCAGTTCGCCGCCGTCGAGCACGGCCTGTGCTTCGGCAGGATCGACGGCAAGGGCGGAGACACCCTCTACGTGGGGCGGATGGGGCTGCGCGACCAGGACGGCGAACCCGTCCTGATCGACTGGCGGGCGCCCGCCGCCCGGCCGTTCTACACCGCCACGTCCTTCGACCCAGGGCCGCTCACCCGCCGCCGGCACATCCACACCCGGGGCCGCCGGGTCGTTGACCTCGACGACGAGGTGTTCGACCTGGCCGGGATGCGGCCCGCCGACCGGGCCGGGCTCGTCGGCGAGGCGGCGCTGCTGTCGACGCTGCGCAAGGGCCGCACCGGCCGGATGAGCGACGTGGTCGCCACGATCCAGGCCGAGCAGGACGAGGTCGTCCGGGCCGCGTTCCAGGGCGTCCTGGTCGTCCAGGGCGGGCCGGGCACCGGCAAGACCGTCGCCGCGCTGCACCGGGCCGCCTACCTGCTCTACACGCACCGCGACTCCCTGAGCCGCCGCGGCGTCCTCATCATCGGCCCGAACCCGACCTTCCTGCGCTACATCGAGCGGGTCCTGCCGGGCCTCGGCGAGACCGACGTGGGCCTCGCCACCCTCGGCGAGCTGTTCCCCGGCGTCCACGCGACCGCGGCGGACCCGCCGGACGTCGCGGTGGTGAAGGGGAGCCCGGAGATGGCCGACTTCCTGGCCGCCGCGCTCGCCGACCTCCGGCCCGTCCCGGAGGAGGACCTCACGATCGAGGCCGACGGGATGCCCTTGACGCTCAGTACCGTCGCCGCGCTGCGCGCGCACGAGCACGCGCTGGCCTTGCGCGCCCCGCACAACCTGCAGAGGCGGATCTACGTCCACGACGTGCTCGCGGCCCTCGCCGAGGACCAGCTGGAGCGGATGGAGAAGGCGGTCGACGAGCCTTTGCTGAAGCTCCTCGAAGAGGGCGGCCTCAGCGCCGAGCTGCGGGAGATCCTGGAGGACAGGTCCTCGCTGCTGCGCGACGAGCACGACGCGGAGTACGCCAAGGAGCAGCTCTGGCAGGACCCCGCCGTGCGCGCGCTCATCGACGGGCTGTGGCCCGAGCTGACCGCTCAGGAGTTCCTCACCGACCTGTACGCCGACCGCGAGTACCTGGAGAGCGCAGGTTTCGGCGCGCTGCACCGGGAGCCCGGCGCGGCCTGGACCGTCGGGGACGTGCCCCTGCTGGACGAGGCCGCCGAACTGCTCGGCACCGACGACCGCGAGGGGCGGGCGCGCGAGCGCCGCGAGGAGGCCCGGCGCGAGGAGGAGGCGCGCTACGCGCTCGGCGTCCTGCAGGTGACCGGGATCGAGGGGATCACCGCGGCCGACCTCGCCGAGCGGCAGCGCGAGGACCGCGGGCCCGTCACCGCCGCGGAACGGCTCGCCGACCGCGACTGGGCCTACGGCCACATCATCGTGGACGAGGCGCAGGAGCTCTCGGCGATGGCTTGGCGGGCCGTCATGCGGCGCGTCCCGGCGCGGTCCATGACCGTGGTGGGGGACCTCGCCCAGACGGGCAGCGCGGCGGGGGCGACATCCTGGGGCGAGATGCTCTCGCCCTACGTGCACGACCGCTGGCGCGAGCTGAGGCTGCTGGTCAACTACCGGACGCCCGCGGGCATCATGCGGCTCGCCGAAGACGTCCTCGCCGAGGTGGACCCCGAAGCCGAGGCACCGGCTTCGGTGCGGGAGGAGGGCGACCCGCCCGTCGCGGTGCCCTTGGACTCGCCGAGTGGACTGCCCGCCCTCGTCGAGGCCGAGCGCGCGCGCATCGGCGAGGGAAGGGTGGCCGTCATCACGTCGGCGGCCTGGCATCCCGCCGTCACCGCGGCCCTTCCCGGCGTGCCCCGGGGCGTCACCCCCGAGGCCCTGGACGAACCCGTCGTCATTCTGACGGCGGCCGAGTCCAAGGGGCTGGAGTTCGACGCCGTGATCATCGCTGACCCCGCCGGGATCCGCACCGAGTCCCCGGCGGGCGGACACGACCTGTACGTCGCGGTGACCCGCGCCACGCGGCGCCTCACCGTCGCGCACACCGGGCCGCTCCCGACCGCGCTGCGGCGGCTCCAGGGGTAGCGGTTCGGCGTCGGCTCAGCGTCGGCTCAGTCTTCCTGGCCCAGCGTGACGTCGGCGCTTCCGGCCGTGTACCGGGCTCGGCCGTCGCCGAGGAGGGTGAGGCTCACCCGGTCGTCGCCCTCGCAGACGTCGTCCATCCTGATGACGATCTTGTCGGTGGTGGCCCAGGCGAGGCTGCCGAGCGTCTCGCACCTGTTCTGGCCGCGTTCGACCTTGAGCTGCGCGATGTGCGACCCGACCGAGCCGTTGTCGATGTCGAGGCGCAGGGAGAAGGAGTCGGACTCCTCCTCCCAGGTGCCGACGAACGCCGAGGGCACCGACGCGAGCGTCGGGTCCGGCGAGGGCGTGCCGGAACCGCCGCCGCCCGTCTCGGGATCGCCGCCCTGCGTGAGCAGGAACGCGGCGGCGGCGACCGCCGCGACGGCCACGGCCGCGGCGATCGGCTTGCCTTTGCCGGACCGCTTCTTCGCCGTCGTCCCGTCGGGGCGGGGCGTCCGATGCTCCGGTCCGGGGCCGACGGTCGCGGGCGGGGCCGGAGGGCCCGACACGGTTGTGGTCTGCCTGCCCGAGGCCGGCATGGGGGTGATCGGCATGGGGGTGATCGGCACTGAGGCCACGGGCGCGGGGGTGAGGGGATCCGGGACGGCGGGCGACGCGACGACCGTCTCCGGGACCGGGACCGTGTCGGGGGCCGAGCCCACCCGGGCGAGCATGGCCGTCGTCTCCGCGGCCGTGGGACGCGCCGCAGGGTCCTTGCGCAGGAGGGCGTCCAGCACGGGGCCGAGGGGTCCGGCGTGGGCGGAAGGCGCGGGATCCTGCTGGACGATGGCCACGAAGACGGCGCTCGGAGAGGCCGCGGAGAACGGCGGACGCCCCTCGACGGCGTAGTAGAGGGTCGCGCCGAGCGCCCAGAGGTCGGCGGCCGGGCCTACGGGCTGCGCGCCGACCTGCTCGGGCGCCATGTAGCTGGGTGTGCCGAGGACCGAGCCCGTCTGGGTGAGGTGCCCTTCGCCCTCGACCGCGGCGATCCCGAAGTCCGTGACGACGGTCCTGCCGTCCTCCAGCAGGATGTTCGCGGGCTTGACGTCGCGGTGCACGACTCCGCGCGCGTGCGCGGCCTCGAGCGCCGCGAGGACCGCCTCGCCGATCCGGGCGGCCTCGCGCGGGCTCAGCGGCCCGTCGGCCTTGACGGCGTCGGCGAGCGAGCGCCCCTGGACGTACTCCATGACGATCCAGGGGATGCCCTCGGCGTCGGTCACCTGGTCGTGGACCGTGACGATGCCGGGGTGCTTGAGCTTGGCCGCCGCCAGGGCCTCGCGCTCGACCCGCGCCACGAGCAGGCGGCGGTGCTCGGCGCTCAGCCCCGGCGGCAGGACGAGCTGCTTGAGGGCGACGTCGCGGCGCAGCCTCTCGTCGGAGGCCTGCCAGACGACGCCCATGCCGCCGCGGCCGAGGATCTTGACGAGCCGGTAGCGCTCCGCGACGACGGCGCCGGGGGAGTGGTCCATGCCCGCATCGTTTCACGGACGAAGCGGGATGAAGAGCCCCGGCGATCAGTGGGCCAGCCGCAGCCTCGCCTCCACGATCTTGCCGGTGGGCAGCGGCGTCGTGCTCAGTTCGGCGAGCGCGCCGAGCACGGTGAGGCCGAAGCCGCCGGTCTCGTCGCCGGGCCGGGGCGCGGGCGGATCGCGCAGCGCGTCGCGGACGCCGACGTTGAGGACGCCGTCCCGCACCGACAGGGTGAGCCGCACCGGCGGCTTGCCGTGCCGGACGGCGTTCGTCACCAGCTCGGAGACGAGGAGCGCCGCGGTGTCGGCGAGGGCCGCGAGGCCCCACTCGGCCAGCGTGCTCACCGCCGCGCGGCGCGCGTGCCGGACCGGGGAGGGCACGTCGTCGAGATTCCAGGTACGCGATCGGGCGTACATTCAGGCTCCGTTTTCTCATGGGCCCGGTGGCCGGGCGGCCGGCGAGCGTGGCTGCGCCGGGGCGCCCGGCCGGGGCCTGCCTCGGGATTCGCCTGACAGACGCCCGAACGCCGAGCCCATGACGCGGTTTCGTCCTGTTTGTTTTTGACGGCGCGGGGGTGATCGGCGGCCCGGTGCGGCGGTGTCCCGGAGGCCGTCCCGTACAGGGCCGGGACAGGTCGGGGACACGGGTCCGGCCGGGGCCGTGCGGCGGGTCGCGACCGGGGTCTCTGGTCCGCGGGACCGCCCGGCGGGGACCTTGGGACGGTCGCCGGACGGCGGCCGGACACCTCGCACACGGGCGGAAGACATGACGAGCATTCCAGAGGCACGGCACACGGCAGGGCGGACAGGGCAGGGGCGCGCGGGCGGGTCGCTCTGGGCGTGGGCGGGCGCGGCGGCGGGGGTCGCGGGGATCGTCGGCATCCAGGCGAGCATGGCGATCAGCGCCGCCTACGACCCGGCGACCGTGCACGACGCGGCCAAGGTCGCCGCGGGCCTCGGCGAGCACACGACCCCGCTGCTGGTGATGCACTCGGCGATGATGGCCGCGACCGTGCTCCTGCCGGTGTTCGCCGCGGGCCTGCACCGCAGGCTGAGCCGCGCACTCCCGGCCGAGAGCCTGCTGCCCGCGGTCGCCGCCTCCGGCCTGCTCCTGACGGCGGTGGCGACCCTCCTCGGCACCGGCCTCGACACCGAGCTGATCTTCGGCTTCGGCGAGGAGGCCACCCTGTCGGACGAGTTCCTCACCGTCGGCGCCCACTGGGTCGGCACGATCCCGTGGCTGTGGGTCGGCTCCGGCCTCACCGGCGTGACCGTCGCCGCCGCGTCCCTGCGGCACCGGGCCGTCCCCGCCTGGCTGGGCTGGGTCGGCGTAGTCCTCGGCGGGCTCACCCTCCTCACGGGCGTCTCGCCGCTCCAGTACATGGCCGGCTTCCCCGGCCCGCTGCTCGTCGCCGTGCTCGGCCTCGGGTTCGCCTTCTCCCGCCGCTGACGCGCGCCGCGCCCGCGCCGCGGAGGGGGCGGCGCGGTCAGCGGCGGCCGATGGTGCGGGCGGCGGCCGCGGCGATGGTGGAGGCGAGGATCCAGCCCGCGGCGACGAGCAGGAACGAGAACCACTGGTCGGCGCCCGCGGGGTCGAAGGCGCGCTCCTGCCCCAGGTCGACGATGGGCAGGAGGAGGTCGAGGGTGTAGATGACCGCGTTGAAGTGCGGGTGCTCGTCGGCCTTGATGGGCTGCGGAGGCGAGACGGCGAAGACGAGGGAGCCCAGGGCGACGAGGAGGGCGAGCCAGGTCGCGGCGCGCAGCGGCTGGTAGCCGAACCCGACGGTGACGTCCTGGAGGCGGCCCCACACGCGGCCCGTCCAGTTCGAGCCGTCGCTCTGGTGGCGCTCGCGGGCCAGCAGGACCGTCTGGGCCTCCCGCTCCTGGCCGGTCCGGGTGTAATGCGCGGCGAGCTGCTCGTACGGCTGCGGCTGGAACCCGTCCTCGTCGCGGCGCAGCCACTCCAGGCGCTGCTCGGCCGGCATCCGCGGCTCCAGCGCCTCGTAGGTGAGGCCGTTCAGCCCGATCACGTCCGGCCAGGAGGCCGCGTCGTCGCACAGGACGCCGAGCCTGGCGTGCTCCAGGTCGATCGAGCCGGCCAGCGAGTCCGGGCGCAGCGTCAGGCGGCCCGCGTGGAGGCCGCGCGCCTCGATCGCGTGGCCGCCCGGGTTCACCAGGTCGGCATCGGTGAGCTGCAGGATCCGGCCGATCTTCGCCTCGGCCACGCGCAGCGCCCCGACGATGCGGGAGCGGCCGAGGAACACATCGCCGGTGACGTCGGCGAGGGACAGGCGCAGCGCGACCTCTCCCGGATGGGAGAACACCGCGTCCCTGCCGTCGACCATGTCGACGATCCGCGCGCCGCGCAGGGCCACCTCGCCGGTGGCCTCGGCCCTGTTCATCCGCAGTGAGCCGGCGCTGAGCCCGTCGGCGACGATCGCCTTGGCGCCGTCGCCCGCCAGGCGGGCGTCCTCCATCCGGATCTCGCCGCTCACCTGGGAGCCGCGCAGCATGACCCGGCCCTGGGCCTTCAGGCCCGGCGCCCAGATGCCCCCGGCCGTCAGCCAGTCGGCGCCGAGCGCGATGCCGCCGGGCGAGTGCAGGACGGCGTCGGCCAGGTCGATGACGCTGGTGACGTTCGTGCCGCGCACCGAGACGACGCCGTCGGCATGGAGTCCGGAAAGGTAGATGTTGACCGCGGTGGAGCCCTCGACGGTGAAGGCGTAGCCTTTCTCGTCGGCGGTCGTGCGGGAGTTCCGCGCGGAGATGTCGCGCGCGACCTGGGCGCCGCGCATCGAGACGCGGCCTTCGGCGCGCATGTCGTCGAGGTTGATCCGGGCGGCGCTCATCCCGCCGGCGACCAGCGAGACCCCGCTCAGCCCCGCCGCGATCCGCGCCTGGCGCAGGTCGAGGTCCCCGACGACCTGGGCCCCGCGCAGCGAGATCCGGCCCGCGACCCGGGCGTCCCAGCCGAGGACGTGCACGGCCTGGAGGCCGTCGGCGGACAGGGCGCGGCCTTCGAGGTCGCGGCCGACCTCCGCGGAGACCAGGTTGACGTCGCCGGAGATCTCCGCGGCGCGCAGCGAGATCCGCCCGGCCGCGGCGGCGGACTCCAGGGTGAGCCCGCCCGCGGCGAGTCCGTCGGCGGAAAGGCAGAGGCCCGTCTCGTCGGCGGCCAGGGACGCGGAGGTGAAGTCGACCTCTCGGACGATCTGGGCGTCGTCGAGGGCGATGAGGCCTTCGGCGCGCAGGTGGGAGCTCCGCACGCCGCCCGCGTGGAGGCCCGTGGCGCTGAGCGCCGCGCCGTGGTCGTCGCCCGCGAGGACGGCGCCGCGCAGGTCGAACTCCCCGGTGATCCGGGCGTCGTCGAGCGAGACCAGGCCGGTGGCGTGCGCGCCGCCGAGGGCGAGGTGGGCGGCGTCCATGCCGTCGGCGACGAACGCGAGGCCGTCGTCGCCGGCGGTGAGCCTTGCCTCGCCGAAGCGGACGTCCCCGGCGAAGGTCGCGCCCCGCAGCGTCACCCGGCCCTCGGCGGTGAGGTTCTCGGCCGACAGCGCGCCCGCGTGCGCCCGGTCGGCGCGCAGCGCGTAGCCGTCCGGCCCCGCGACGAGGACCGCGCCGTCGAGCCCGGCCTCGCCGATCCGCACGTTGCGCAGCGACACGCGGCCCGTCGCGTGCAGGCCGCCGAGTTCGACGGCCGCGGCGCTCATCCCGTCGGCGGCCACCGCGACCCCGTCCCGGCCGCCGGTGACCCGGGCGCCGGGCAGCACCACGTCGCTGATGAGCTGGGCGTTGACCAGCCGGATCTGGCCGCCGTCGACGATGAGGCCGCGCGCCTCCAGCCCCGACATCACCGCGCCCTCCAAATTGAGCGAGGCGCGGTCGAGCCGGGCGGTGTTGAGAGTGAGGTGGCCGCGCAGCGTCGCGCCGATGAAGCGGACCTCGCCCTCGGCCCGGAAGCCGTTGTTCATCCAGACCGAGCCGTGCGCGGTGAGGCCGCCCGCGCTGACCGACACCGAGCCCGGGTTGCGCACCGAGGCGCCGGACAGCGCGAACGGCCCCTCGATCTGGGTGTTGTCGACCAGCAGCGCGCCCCATTGGTCGGCCGCCTCCACGGCCGCGTCGGAGAAGTTCAGGCGGCCGCCGAAGCGCGCGTGCGTGAGGCGCACGGAGCCGGTGGCGGAGAACCCGCGGTTGAACTCGGCGGTCCCGGTCACCCGCAGGCCCTCGCCGTACAGGGCGGACTTCTCGGGGCCGGCGCCGATCTGCGCGCCGGACAGGTGGATCTCGCCCTCGATCCTGGCGTGGTCGAGCCGCACCTCGCCCTCGATGATCGAGCCGCGCAGCGACAGCAGGCCTTCCAGGTGCAGCCGGGCCAGGCCGAGCCCCGGCATCCGGCACCGGACGAACCGGACGGTCCGGGTCGTCGACTCCATGAACTGGGGCGCCTCTTCGAGCACGCACTCGGTCAGCACGAGCGGGCAGCCCGCCGTCGCGGCCCGCAGTTCGAGCCGTCCGGTGATCCGCGCGCCCCGCAGCCGGATCCCCGGCGAACTGCCCGGCGCCGCGTCGCAGGCCCCGAGCAGCAGCGCGGCGATCACCCGCGCCCGGACGTCGCGGTCGCCGTCGGCGTTGGTCAGGTCGACCGTGGCCCCGTCCGGATACGCCGCCCAGAGCCGTCGCTCCGCCGCCGTCAGCCCCTCCGGAACCATCAGGCCAATCTCGCAGAAACCACCACAAGTTTCCACAGTTCCGAAAGAAACCACCGGCACCGGTGCGTCAGGGGGCGGGCGGGTAGACGCGTTCGGCGATGTGGGCGGGGACGGGCAGGGCGGAGGAGAGCAGCGGATCGGGTTCCGGCGTGCCGTAGGACGTGCGCAGGGGGAGGACTCCCGCCCACACGGGCAGCGCGTAGTCCTCGTCGGCGTCGACGGGCGGCCCCGTCCGGATCTTGACGGAGGACTCGGCGAGGGACAGCGCGACGACGAGGGTGCCGGCGAGCTCCTTGCGGTCGGGGGCGCGGACGGCGTCCCACTGCCCGGGGGCGAGCTGCTCGGTGATCGCGCGCAGCGCCCCGATCCGCTCATCAGGGTCGGTGACCTTGCGCGGTGTGCCGTAGACCATCGCCGAGCGGTAGTTCAGCGAGTGGTGGAAGGCCGACCTGGCGAGCACGATGCCGTCCAGGTGGGTCACCGTGACGCAGACCTCGCCTTCCAGCCGCAGCGAGCGGGCGCCTGAGGAGCCGTGGAGGTAGAGGGTGTCCCCGATGCGGCCGTACCCCGTCGGCACGACCATCGGGGCGCCGTCCGGCCGGAGCACGCCGAGGTGGCAGACGAGCCCCGCGTCGAGGATCGCGTAGAGGTCGGCGGGATCGGTGCCGGCGCGGTGCGCGCCCCGGCGGAGCCGGGTGCGTTCGGTCGAGGAGAGCATGCCCCCTATCCTTCGCCCGAGTGGACCGCCGGAACATGGCCACTTCAGCCCGGTAATCGAAGACCACTTTCCCGCGCAGCAGCCTTCCCGACACGGAGCGCCCATGGCCCGGACCCATGCCGACCTGCCCGTCCTGCTCGACCGCGCCTCGGCCGAGCCCCTGCGCGTCCAGCTCGCGGGGGTGCTGCGCGCGCGGATCCGGGCGGGTGCGCTGCCCGCGGGCGAGCGGCTGCCCTCCAGCCGCGCGTTCGCCGCCGACCTGGGCGTGAGCCGGACCGTCGTCACCGAGGCCTACCAGCAGCTCTACGCCGAAGGCTGGCTGGAAGGGCGGCACGGGTCCGGCACATACGTCGCGGAGGTCGGCTCCAGAGCACCCGAGCCGACGCCTGCGCCGAGGCCCGAGTCGGCGCCGCAGCGGCCGGCGTACCTCAGCCGAGACGAGGCGCGCGCCCTCGGGCTGATCGACCTCAGGCCCGGCGGCCCGTGGATCGGCGACGTGGGGAGTGCCGCGTGGAAGCGCGCGTGGCGGGCCGCCGCCGCGCATCCGCCGGGCGACGACCCCGACCCCCGCGGGCTGCCGCGCCTGCGCGCCCTGCTCTGCGACCACCTCCGCCGCGCCCGGGGCGTCGCCGCGGGACCGGAGAACGTCATCGTCACCCGGGGGACGGGCAACGGCCTCGACCTCGTGGCCGCGCTCCTGGCGGCCGGGAGGCGGGCGGGCGTGGAGAACCCCGGGTACACCCGCGCGCGGTCGATCCTCGCCGCGCGCGGCGCCGAACCCGTCGCCTGCCCGGTCGACCGGGACGGGATCGTGGTGGAAGGGCTGCCCGAGGACCTCGCCCTGCTCTACACGACGCCCGCGCACCAGTACCCGCTCGGCGGCCGGCTGCCCATCGCCCGCCGGGAGCGCCTGCTGGAGTGGGCGAGACGGACCGGCGCGCTGCTCGTGGAGGACGACTACGACGCCGAGTTCCGCTACGACGTCGCGCCCTTGCCCGCCCTGTACGGCCTCGACCCCTCCCGGGTGGTCCTCCTCGGCACGCTGTCGAAGACGCTCAGCCCCGATCCGGGCGTCGGCTGGATCGTCGCGGCGCCGGAGACCGCGGACCGGATCGCGGAGCTGCGCCTCGACCTGGTCGACCGGACCAGCGTCCCGGTGCAGCACGCGATGGCCGAGCTGCTGGAGCGCGGCGACCTCGACCGGCACCTGCGCCGGATGCGCCTGGAGTACGCGCGCAGGCGCTCCCTCGTGGTGGAGGTCCTCGGCGACCGCGTCACCGGCGGCGCCACGGGCCTGCACGTCATGATCCCGCTCGCCGAGGAGCGCCTTCCCGAGGTGCGCGCCGCCGCGCGCGGGCGGGGCCTGCTCCTGGACGACACCCGCCGCTACAGCCACGCGCCCCACGCGCACCACGGCCTCGTCCTCGGCTACGCGACCCCCCCGATGAGCGCGCTGCGCCGGGGCTGCGAGATCCTCGCCGCACTCCTGCCCGACGGCTGACGGTCCGGAGCGCGAGGCATCGGCAGCGAGGCATCGAAGGGGAGGCATCGACGGGGAGGCATCGGTCCGGAACATATTGACGGGAGTGGTCCTGGTCACCCTAGGGTGAGACCCGCCTTCAAAATGACCGGTAAGCGATGATTTACTACCCCGCAGAGCTTACGAAGGGGGACAGCACCGGATGTCTGGGTTGGATCTGGCGAACCTGTTCGAAGCGATCGCCGCCGCGATCCCCGAGCGCGAGGCGGTGGTCTGGCGCGGCACCCGCCGCACGTTCGCCGAGACCGCCGACCGCGTGCGCCGGCTGGCCCGCGTCCTGGAGGCCCGGGGCCTCGGCCGCACCGGCGAGCCCGCCGAGGCCTGGACGTCCAACCACGACCACCTCGCCCTGTACCTCCACAACGGGCCCGCCTACCTCGAAGGCCTCGTGGGCGCGCACCGGGCCAGGGTCGCCCCCTTCAACGTCAACTACCGGTACGTCGACGACGAACTCGTCTACCTGTTCAACGACGCCCGCCCGAAGGCGATCCTCTACCACGCGGCCTTCGCGCCCGTCCTGGAGCGCGTCCTGCCCTCCCTGGCGACCGCGCCGCTGCTCCTCCAGGTGGCCGACGACTCGGGCAACCCGCTCCTGCCCGGCGCCCTCGACTACGAGGACGCCCTCGCCGCCGCCCCCGACGGCGCGCCTGAAGCCGCCCCCGGAGCCGACGACCTCCACATCCTGTACACGGGCGGCACCACCGGCATGCCGAAGGGCGTCCTGTGGCGGATCGAGGACCTCGTCGAAGGCCCCCTCGGCATGCTCCGCAAGGACGGCGGCCACTACGCCGGGAACGAGGAGATCGTCCGGATCGCCGCGGCCCGCGAGGCCGCGAAGGTCCTCGTCCTGCCGCCGATGATGCACGGCTCCGGCACCTGGACGGCCCTCGGCGGCTGGCTCGGCGGCGCGACGGTCCTCATCCCCGATGCCGTCGACAGGTTCGACCCCGTCGCCACCCTCGACCTCATGGAGCGCGAGGGCGCGACCCGCATCCCGGTCGTCGGCGACGCGTTCGTGCGCCCCCTCGTCGCCGAGCTGGAGCGCGCGCCGCGCGACACCTCCCGCATCCGCCACCTCATCAACTCCGGCGCGGCCATCAACCCGGCCACCAAGGCGCGCCTGGCCGAGCTGATGCCGCACACCAAGATCTTCGACGTGGTCGGCTCGTCCGAGAGCGGCCTGCACATCACCCGGTACGGCACCGCCGACAGCGCCTTCCAGGCGACGCCCGGCGCGGTGGTCGTGAGCGAGGACCGCACCCGCCTGCTCGCACCCGGCGACGACGAGCTGGGCTGGCTCGCCAAGGGCGGGTCCATCCCGCTCGGCTACCTCGGCGACGGCGCCAAGACCGCGGCGACCTTCCTGGAGATCGCCGGCCGGCGCTGGGTCCTGCCGGGCGACCGGGCGCGGCACCTGGCCGACGGCAGGATCGAGATGCACGGCCGCGACTCCATGACCATCAACACCGGCGGCGAGAAGGTCTTCGCCGAGGAGGTCGAGGCGGTCGTGCGGGCGGTCCCCGGCGTCGCCGAGGCGCTCGTGCTGGGCCGCCCGTCCGAGCGGTGGGGCACCGAGATCGTCGCGGTCGTCAGGCTCACCGCGGACCTCTCCGACGACGAGCTGCGCGACGCCTGCGCGGCCCGCCTGGCCCGCTACAAGATCCCCAAGACGTTCGTCCGCACCGACCGCGACCTCCGCCTGCCCAACGGCAAGGCGGACTACGGCACGGCCAGGGCGCTCACCAAGTAGGCCTCCGCCGCACGACCGCACCGCACAGCCCCCTACCTCCCCGGGAGCCCGCCCATGTCCCACCCCAAGACCCTCGTAGAGGCGTTCCAGAACACGGTCGCCGAGATCCCCGACGAGGTGGCCCTGCGCACTCCGGGCGGAGCCCAGAGCTACACGTGGGCGGAGTACGCCGCCAAGGTCGAGCGGATCGCGCGCGCGCTCCACAGGCTCGGCATCAGGCCCGGCGACCGGATCGCGCTGATGCTCACCAACCGCCCGGAGTTCAACTTCGTCGACACCGCGGCGCTGCACCTGGGCGCGATCCCGTTCTCGATCTACAACACCAGCTCGCCCGAGCAGATCGCCTACATCATCGGCCACGCCGGACCGAAGGTGGCCGTCGCCGAGGACCAGTTCATCGCGCGCCTCACCGAGGGCGGCGCGGCCTCGCTGGACCACCTCATCAACGTCGCCGACCTGGACGGCCTGGAGCCGGACGAAGAGTTCGACTTCGCTTCCGCGTGGAAGTCGGTCGACGCCGACGCCGTCATCACCCTCATCTACACCTCGGGCACCACGGGTCCGCCGAAGGGCGTGGAGACCACCCACCGGGCGGCCCTGGCCAACGCCGTCGGCCTCGCGCACGACTTCGAGGTCCGGCGCGGAGACCGCGTCACCTCCTACCTGCCGTCCGCGCACGCGGTCGACCGGATGGCCTCGCACTGGCTGCACATGCTGCACGGCACGGTCGTCACGTCGGTCGCCGACATCACCCAGATCCTCGGCGCGCTCGGCGAGGTCCGCCCGACGGTCTGGGCCGCGGTGCCGCGCGTCTGGGAGAAGATGAAGAACGGCATCCAGAGCCTGCTGGCCGCCGCCGACGACGACAAGCGCAAGGCCGCCGAGTGGGCCTTCGAGGTCGGCCTGCGCAAGGTGCGCCTGGAGCAGGCGGGCGAGGAGGTGCCGGCGGAGCTGGCCAAGGAGTACGAGCTCGCCGACCAGCTCGTCTTCGCCACGATCCGCCAGCTCCTGGGCCTCGACGAGATGCGCTACGCCTTCTCCGGAGCGGCCGCCGCCCCGAAGGAGACCCTGGAGTTCCTTCTCGCGATGGGCCTGCGGGTCGTCGAGGCCTGGGGCATGACCGAGGTGACCTCGGTGGCCATCTCCAACC
The DNA here is from genome assembly GCF_054783995.1 of Actinocorallia aurea. Classification (NCBI taxonomy): domain Bacteria; kingdom Bacillati; phylum Actinomycetota; class Actinomycetes; order Streptosporangiales; family Thermomonosporaceae; genus Actinocorallia; species Actinocorallia aurea. Next base: position 291,504 of record NZ_BAAGPQ010000002.1, on the reverse strand, counting down.
CGATCGACGCGCCCCGCATCGGCACCGTCGGCAGGCCGCTGAAGGGCATCGAGGTCAAGATCGCCGAGGACGGCGAGCTGCTCGTGCGCGGGGCCTGGGTGATGAAGGGGTACCGGGGCGACCCGGAGAAGACCGCCGAGGCGATCGACGCCGAAGGCTGGCTGCACACCGGGGACGTCGCGACGATCGACGCCGACGGCTACGTCACCCTGATCGACCGCAAGAAGGAACTGATCATCAACGCGGCGGGCAAGAACATGTCGCCGACCAACATCGAGAACACGATCCGGGCGCACAACCCGCTGCTCGGCGGCATCATCGTGGTCGGCGACGGGCGGCCCTACAACGTCGCGGTGTTCTCGCTCGACCCCGACGCGGCCGCCGCCTACGCCGCCGCGAACGGCCTGCCCGCCGACCCGGAGGTCCTGGCCAAGGAGCCGGCGATCCTCACCGTCGTCCAGGAGGGCGTCGAGCAGGCCAACGCGAAGCTGTCGCGGGTGGAGCAGATCAAGAAGTTCGCGATCGTGGGCGGCTACTGGGAGCCGGGCGGCGACGAGCTGACCCCGACGATGAAGCTGCGCCGCAAGCCCATCCACGAGAAGTACGCCGCGGAGATCGACCACCTGTACGCGTGACGTTCGAGTGGCACGTTCGTTACTGAGGGTGTACGAATCGTGGCATGGCCTTCACGCAGCGTCAGCGATCGAGTCTTCTGTTCCAGGTAGGGCACGCGATGCGCAATCCGTCGCGCATCCGGCCCTACCTGACCCGGTACGCCCGCGATCTCGTGCTGCGCGCGGGCGCGCCGGACCATGTCGCCTATTACCGCGAGGTGATGCGCGCGGAGGTCGCCGACAAGAGCCCGTTCGACGCGGTCGGCAGCCCCAGTCACGGGCACTGGCTGCGCAACGGGCGCCGCCAGTTCGAGTACCTGCGCGCGCACGGCCTGATGCCGGGCCACACGGTGCTGGAGATCGGCTGCGGGAACCTGCGCGCGGGCTGGCGGATCATCCGCTATCTGGACACCGGCGGGTACCACGGGATCGACATCTCGCCCGACATCCTGCTCGCCGCGGGCGACACCGTCGTCCAGTACGGCCTCCAGGACAAGCTGCCGCATCTGATGCTGGTCGCCGATCTGACGTTCTCCGGCCTTCCCGACGATCACTTCGACGTGATCCACGCGCACAGTGTGTTCAGCCACACCCCGATCGAGGTCATCGACGAGTGTTTCGCGCACGTCGGCCGGGTCATGCGCGCGGCGGCCTTCTTCGACCTGACCTTCGACCGCACCGAGCGGACCGACCACCAGGTCCTCCAGGAGGACTTCTACTACCGCACCGACACCCTCGTCGCCCTCGCCGAGGCGCACGGCCTCCACGCCCGCCTCATGGACGACTGGGAGGCCGGCCCGTCCCCCCACAGCAAGCTCCGCCTGACGAAATCGGCACCGGTGCCCGAGCCCAGACGGGAGAGCACCCGGGAGTGATCGGGCTTCCCGGCGAAGCCGGGCCCTCGAACGCCCGATCACCGCGTCGGAGGCGGCGCTAGGAGGAGCGCCGCATGGACTCGGAGATCTTCTCCGCGGCGGCGACGACGGGGCCGGCGTGGACGCGGCCGGGGGAGCGGGTGAGCCGTTCCAGGGGGCCGGAGACGGAGATCGCGGCGATGACGCGGCCGCCGCTGCCGCGGACGGGGGCGGAGACCGAGCCGACGCCGGGCTCGCGCTCGCCGATGGACTGGGCCCAGTTGCGGCGGCGGACGGAGGCGAGGGTCGCCGCGGTGAACTTGGCGCCGCGCAGGCCCCGGTGGAGCCGGTCGGGCTCTTCCCAGGCGAGCAGGATCTGCGCCGCGGATCCGGCCGTCATGGGCAGGGACGCGCCCACGGGTACCGTGTCACGGAGGCCGCTGGACCGTTCCGCGGCCGCGACGCACACGCGCACGTCGCCCTGCCGCCGGTAGAGCTGGGCGGACTCGCCGGTCAGGTCGCGCAGCTGCGTGAGGATCGGCTGGGCCAGGGCCAGCAGCCTGTCCTCGCCCGCGGCGACCGCGAGTTCGGCGAGGCGCGGCCCGAGGATGAACCGGCCCTGCGTGTCGCGGTGCACGATCCTGTGGTGCTCCAGCGCGACGGCCAGCCGGTGGGCCGTGGGGCGGGCCAATCCGGTGGCCGTGACGAGCTGGGCCAGCGACGCGGGGCCGGCTTCGAGGGCGTTGAGGACGAGAACTGCTTTGTCCAGTACGCCGACTCCGCTAGAGTTGTCCATACCTCGATATTGCCGTCTCGATAGATGAGACGCAACTCGAAGGTAGATGATGAAGATCTCAACGGAGAGAGGTGCACCGATGGGCCGCACACTGGCCGACAAGGTTTACGACGCACACGTCGTGCGTCGGGTCGAGGGCGAACCCGACCTCCTCTACATCGACCTGCACCTCGTCCACGAGGTCACTTCGCCCCAGGCCTTCGACGGCCTGCGGATGTCCGGTCGCAAGGTCCGCCGCCCCGACCTGACGATCTCCACCGAGGACCACAACGTCCCGACCCAGAACATCGACCAGCCGATCGCCGACCCGGTGTCGCGCACCCAGGTCGAGACGCTGCGCAAGAACGCCTCGGAGTTCGGCCTGCGGCTGCACCCCATGGGCGACCGCGGCCAGGGCATCGTGCACGTCATCGGCCCGCAGCTGGGCCTGACCCAGCCCGGCATGACCGTGGTCTGCGGCGACTCCCACACCTCCACGCACGGCGCGTTCGGCGCCCTCGCGCACGGCATCGGCACGTCCGAGGTCGAGCACGTCCTGGCCACCCAGACGCTGCCGCAGATCAAGCCGAAGATGATGGCCGTCAACGTCGAGGGCGCGCTGCCCGAAGGCGTCACCGCCAAGGACCTGGTGCTGGCGATCATCGCCGAGATCGGCACCGGCGGCGGCCAGGGCTACATCATCGAGTACCGCGGCCAGGCCATCCGCGACCTGTCGATGGAAGGCCGCATGACGGTCTGCAACATGTCCATCGAGGCGGGCGCGCGGGCCGGCATGATCGCGCCGGACGAGACCACCTTCGCGTACCTGGAGGGCCGCGAGAACGCGCCCAAGGGCGCGGACTGGGACACCGCGGTCGCGTACTGGAAGACCCTGAAGACGGACGACGACGCGGTCTTCGACAAGGAGGTCACGATCGACGCCTCCACGCTGACCCCGTTCGTCACCTGGGGCACCAACCCGGGCCAGGGCCTGCCGCTGGGCGCCTCGATCCCGTCGCCCGAGGAGTTCTCCGACCCGATCGAGCGGTCCGCCGCCGAGCGCGCGCTGGAGTACATGGGCCTGGAGGCCGGCACCCCGCTGCGCGACGTCAAGGTCGACACCGTCTTCGTCGGCTCCTGCACCAACGGCCGCATCGAGGACCTGCGGGCCGTCGCCGACGTCCTCAAGGGCCGCAAGGTCGCCGAGGGCATGCGCGCGCTGATCGTCCCCGGCTCCGTCGAGGTCAAGATCCAGGCCGAGGCCGAGGGCCTCGACAAGGTCTTCACCGAGGCCGGCGCCGAGTGGCGCGAGGCGGGCTGCTCGATGTGCCTCGCGATGAACCCGGACAAGCTGACCGCGGGCGAGCGCAGCGCGTCCACCTCGAACCGCAACTTCGAGGGCCGGCAGGGCAAGGGCGGGCGCACCCACCTGGTCTCTCCGGCCGTGGCCGCCGCCACCGCCGTCAAGGGCCGCCTGGCCGCCCCCGCCGACCTGTAGCCGCACGGTCCGCACTTTCCTCCGGAAGGGGATCCAACGATGGAGAAGTTCACCGTCCACACGGGCCGCGCGGTGCCGCTGCGGCGCAGCAACGTCGACACCGACCAGATCATCCCGGCCGTCTGGCTGAAGATGGTCTCGCGGACCGGCTTCGACAAGGGCCTGTTCTCGGTCTGGCGCGAGGACCCGTCCTTCGTGCTGAACAACCCGGTCTACGAGGGCGCCTCGATCCTGGTCGCCGGCCCCGACTTCGGCACCGGCTCGTCCCGCGAGCACGCGGTGTGGGCGCTCCAGCAGTACGGCTTCCGGGTCGTCATCGCGCCCCGCTTCGGCGACATCTTCCGCAACAACTCCACGAAGATGGGCCTGCTGCCCGTCATCCTGGACGAGAAGATCGTCGAGGAGCTGCAGTCCGCCGCCGAGGCCGACCCGCAGACCGAGATCACCGTCGACCTGGAGGCCCGCGAGGTCCGCTGCGGCGACCTCACCGCCTCCTTCGACCTGGACGACTACACCCGCTGGCGCCTGATGGAGGGCCTGGACGACATCGGCCTGACCCTCCGCCACGCCGAGGACATCACCGCCTTCGAGGCGGCCCGTCCGTCCTGGCTGCCCGTCACCCAGTAAGTCCGGCGCAGCCGCCAGACCCCGGCCCGCACCAAGGCCGAGAGATGGGCGGGCGCACACCAACGCGGCCGCCGCACGTCCGAGCGCGCGCCCTCCGAACGCACTGTTTCGGGGGGCGCGCGTCCGTGTTCTGGGCACATGCCCTGTTCTCCGGCCTTTCCGGGCCCGCGCGGACCGCTCCCGCGGGGCGGCTGCGACAATTGCCCCATGGGTGCTGAGGATGACCGGTCTGGACCGGCCTGGGACGACCCGCTCCTGATGCTGCTCGCCGCTCAGCTGCGCACCGCCCACCAGCGGATCTCCCCCCTGCCGCGGGAGACCAGGCGACGGCTGCACCGGCAGCTCCTGGCGATCACCGACCTCGCCAAGCGCGATCACGAGCTCGCCGCACGCCGGCTGGGCGCGTTCCTCGACGACATGGACACCGGCCCCAGCCACATGGACAGCGGCTCAGGTCACCCCTGAAGCCGCCCCTGAGCGCTGACGACTTTTCCCAACGAATCACCATAAGCAGGGCGATATCTGCCTTTGGATTCGCCCATGACATGGGAAAACTCGCGACAAGGTGATTGTGCGGGTCGTGCGATGCCCTTAGTTTCGGGGGCGCAACGGGGGAAGGCCGGAGGAGTAAACCCTATGAACAAGCGTGAGCTGGTCGACGCGATCGCCGAACGGCTGAACGGCAGCAAGAAAGAAGCCGCCGAAGCCGTCGAGGCGTTCCTTGACACGATCCAGACGACGGTCGCGAAGGGGGAGAAGGTCGCGATCACCGGATTCGGTTCGTTCGAGAAGGCGCACCGCCCCGCCCGTACCGCGAGGAACCCCGCCACGGGCAAGACCATCGAGGTCGCCGCGACGTCGGTGCCCAAATTCAAGGCCGGTGCCGACTTCAAGAACCTGGTCGCCGGCAAGTAGAGGACCGACGCGAAGACGCCCGCACGGCAAGAATGTGCGGGCGTCTTCGTCCGTCCAGGGGCGGGCGCGTCCAGGGGCGGCGGGCACCGGGTGGCGTGGCCCGGGTCAGGGGAGCGGGAGCGTCGACAGGGTGATCGCGGTGACGCGGGAGCCGTCGTGGGCCAGGTTCACCCGCTGTCCGAAGCGCAGCAGGCGCAGCCCGCCCGCGGCGAACGCCTCGGCGTCGAAAGCCAGCTCGCTCCCGTCGTCGAGCAGCACGCTGCCCGAGGCGGTCGCGGTGTCGAAGTCCCTCACTGTGCCCTGCATGGCAGCCACCCTAGCCGGGGGAGCCCGCCAGGATCCGGGACGCGACGTCGGCGGTGCGGGGGCCCACGCCCAGGGTGAGGGCGGCGCGCAGGTCGTCGAGGGTATCGACGTCGGTGCGGAGGCTCCCGAGCTCCGGGCAGGGCAGCTCGACGGCTCCCTGCGCCAGATGACGCGCCCGTGACGGCCCGCCGAAGGCAGGAGAGAACGGGACGCCGGGGGACGCGGTGTACAGGACGGTGCCCGTGGACGCGATGTCGGAGAGGAACGCCTCGGGAAGGTCCGCGGCCAGGGAGAGCGCGTAAGAGAGGTCGTCGGGGCGCAGTGCGGGAAGGTCGGCTTGCAGCGCCGCCCGGGGCACGGTCGGGCCTACGGCCTCGGCGCCGCGCCGCAAGGCCTCGTTGAGCCCCTGCGGCGGGCCTTCGGGCAGCGTACGGGCGCCCAAGGCGGCGAACTCGGCGGCGGCCGAAGGATCTCCGGTCACCACCAGCACGTCGGCTACCGCGGCTCCGCGCAGCGCCGCCTCCACGGTGTCGAGCGCCACCGCGAGCGCGAGCGCGGCGCGATGCGCTCCGGCCGCCCCGGCCAGCCGGGACTTGCCGAGCATCGGGGGCTTCACCGGGACGATCAGGGTCCAACCGGCGACGACGGTGTTCGACATACAAGGACGACATTAGGGTGTCGCGGTCGGCTCGCCGCGGCCAGCCCGCCGGGAAGGCCCGGGCTCCGCAATGGCCGATGTGCGCCAGGGTCGGCGCGGAGGCAGGGGTGAACAGGTCGACCTGACCGGCTTATGCGGACGCGCCCCCCGACGCCGATACCCTCAGAGCGGCGGCGGTGAGATCATGCGGAAGATCACGGCGCTGCCGGACGGGCCAGTGCGAGCGGGAGCCGTCCGAAAGACCGTACGTCCATGAGGAGCGTAGACAGACGTGACGCGCGTTGCGGTGATGGGAGCCGGGTCCTGGGGGACCGTCTTCGCGAAGGTCCTGGTGGACGCCGGGAGCGACGTGGTGCTGTGGGGGCGCAGGGCCGAGGTCGTCCGTGAGATCGACGAGCGGCACCAGAACAGCGAGTACCTGCCGGGGGTGTCCCTGCCCGAGGGCCTGCGCGCCACCACCGACGTGGCCGCGGCGCTGGCGGGCGCGGAGTTCGTGTGCCTGGCCGTCCCCGCGCAGACGCTGCGCGAGAACCTCGCCGCGTGGGCGCCGCTGATCCCCGAGGACGCGGTCCTGGTCAGCCTGATGAAGGGCATCGAGTCGGGCACCAGCCTGCGCATGTCCCAGGTGATCACCGAGGTGCTGGGCTGCGGCCCCGAGCGCGTCGGCGTCGTGTGCGGGCCGAACCTCGCGCCCGAGATCGCCCGCGGCGAGCCCGGCGCGGCCGTCGCGGCCTGCGCCGACGAGGAGACCGCGCTGCGCCTCCAGGCCGCCTGCATGAACCCGTACTTCCGCGTCTACACCAGCACCGACGTCATCGGCTGCGAGGTCGGCGGCGCGGTGAAGAACGTCATCGCCCTGTGCGTCGGCATCGCCACCGGGCTCGGCTTCGGCGACAGCACCAAGGCGATGCTCATGACCCGCGGCCTCGCCGAGATCATCCGGCTGGGCGTGGTGCTCGGGGCGCAGGAGCCGACGTTCGCGGGCCTCGCCGGGATCGGCGACCTCGTGGGCACGTGCATCTCGCCGTTCTCCCGCAACCGGACCTTCGGCGAGAACCTGGGCCGGGGCATGACGCTGGAGGAGGTCATCGGGGTGACGAAGCAGACCGCGGAGGGCGTCAAGTCGGCCCGCCCCGTCCTCACCCTCGCCCGCGAGCACGCCGTGGAAATGCCGATCACCGAGGTAGTCGCGGCGGTCATGCACGACGGCGTGCCGATCGAGGAGGCGTACCTCAAGCTCATGTCGCGCTCCCCCAAACCCGAGCGCTACGGGGTCTAGCCACCGAAAGCACACCCCGCGCTCACGTGTCGTGACATCATGGTCGCGATGAGTGAGAGAGTCGATGACTGAGCGGCCCCGGGGCGAGAACACCCGGGCCGTCCAGCTTCCCGAGCCGCCCGTGCCCGCCCAGCGGCCGGTAGGGCTTCCCGTCTACCGCACGAGCGCCTTCGCCTTCTCCGGCGCGGCCGAGCACGCCGATCTCGTCCACGACGGCGGCGGCTACCTCTACGGCCGCATCGACAACCCCACCAGCGACGCGTTCGCCGATGCGGTGGCCGCCCTCGAAGGGGCGGCCACCGCGGGCGTCGGGGCCCAGGCCTTCGCCTCCGGGATGGCCGCCGTCAGCGCCGTGCTGCTCGCCTTCACCCGGTCCGGAAGCCATGTCGTGGCCCCGCGCGCGCTGTACGGGGGCGTGTACGAGGTGCTCGCCGGGCTGATGTCCCGGTTCGGGGTGACCGCCGACTTCGTCGACTTCACCGATCCCGAGCGGGTCAGGGCGGCACTGCGCCCGGCGACCCGGCTGGTGTGGGCCGAGGCGCTGTCCACGCCCGCGATGGAGGTCGCCGACCTGCCCGCGCTCGCCGCGGTCGCCCGCGGGCACGGCGCGCTGTTCGCGGTGGACTCCACGGCCGCCACCCCGGTCCTGTGCCGTCCGCTGGAGCATGGCGCGGACCTCGTCGTCCACTCGGCGACCAAGTACCTCGGCGGGCACGGCGACGCCGTGGGAGGGGCCGTGGCGGGACGCGCGGAACTGGTGGCCGAACTGCGGCGCGTCCGGGTCGCCACCGGCGCGGTGCTCGGCCCGGACGAGGCGTTCCTGCTGCGCCGGGGCCTGGAGACGCTGCCGCTGCGGGTGCGCCGGCAGTGCGACACCGCCTCCCGGTTCGCCGCCGCGCTGGCCCGGCATCCCGCGGTCGCATCCGTGGCATATCCGGGGCTGCCCGGACATCCCGGGCACGCCCTGGCGCGCCGCATGTTCGACCGCGGCCCCGAGGGCACCCGCTTCGGCGCGCTGGTCACCGTGACCCCGCACGGCGGCCGGGAGGCCGGGATCGCCCTGTGCGACGCGCTGCGCCTGGCCCGTCCCGCGACCTCCTTCGGCGGCACCCGCACCACCGTCGCGCACGTCGGAACCACCGCGCTGACCGGCCGCGACGACGCGCTGCTCGCCGGAGGCGGGGTGGCACCGGCCGCCGTCAGGTTCTCCATCGGCCTGGAGGACGCCGAGGATCTGATCCGGGACGCGGTCGAGGCCCTCGACACGCTGGCCGCCGTCGCCCACTCTGGAGGTGCGACGTCCGGGGCCGGGTGTCTCAGCGAGGAGGCCGTGCCCGGCTGACAGGCCGCCGAGGGCGATAGAGTCGGAACCATCATGCCGGAAAAGATCACAGTCGCCGTGGTGTTCGGCGGCCGAAGCTCAGAGCACGCCATCTCCTGCGTCACCGCGGGCAGCGTCATGGCCGCCATCGATCCCGACCGTTACGAGGTGCTGCCCATCGGCATCGCCCGCGACGGACGCTGGGTCCTCGCCCGCGACGAGCGGCTGGCGATCAGCGACGGCGCGCTGCCCGAGGTCTCCGGGCAGGGCCCAGCGCTCGCGCTGCCCTTCGACCCGGACGCCTCCGGCCTCGTCACCATCGAGCCCCACGAGATCCCGCGGGCGCTGGGCAAGGTGGACGTGGTCCTGCCCCTCCTGCACGGGCCCTACGGCGAGGACGGCACCATCCAGGGGATGCTGGAGCTGGCGAACCTGCGCTACGTGGGCGCGGGCGTGCTGGCCAGCGCCGTCGGCATGGACAAGGCGTTCATGAAGCTCGTCTGGCAGGCCCAGGGCCTGCCGGTCGGCCCGTACGTGATCATCACCGACCGCGAGTGGCGGCTGGAGCGCGACCGCAAGCTGGACGAGGTGAAGCAGCTCGGCTGGCCCGTGTTCGTCAAGCCCGCCCGCGCCGGGTCCAGCATGGGCATCTCCAAGGTGAGCCGCGCCGAGGACCTCGTCCCGGCGATCGAGGCCGCGCGCGAGCACGACCCGAAGCTGATCATCGAGTCGGCGGTCGAGGGCGTCGAGGTCGAGTGCGGCGTCCTCGAAGGCGTGGGCGACGGCCCCAACGAGGCGAGCCTCCCGGCCGAGATCGTCATGATCGGCGAGCACGACTTCTACGACTTCGAGACCAAGTACCTCGACGGCACCTCGCGGCTGGAGATCCCCGCGACGATGCCCGCCGAGGTCGTCGAGCGGCTGCGCGCCACCGCCGTCCGCGCGTTCGACGCGCTCGGCTGCGAGGGGCTCGCGCGGGTGGACTTCTTCGTCACGCCCGAGCACGAACTCGTCCTCAACGAGATCAACACCATGCCCGGGTTCACCCCGACCTCGGCGTTCCCGCAGATGTGGGCGGCGACCGGCCTGGAGTACTCCGCACTGGTCGACCGGCTCATCCAGACGGCGCTCGCCCGCCCGCTCGGCCTGCGCTGAGGCCCGGCGGCCCGCCCGGACGCCTGAGGGCATCCGGGCGGCCTGCGCTCAGTTCTCGGGCAGGACGACCCACGCCCGGGACTTCAGGGTGGCGGCGTCGGAGATCCGGAAGCCCGCGTTCGAGAAGGTCCACAGGGACCCGTCGATGTAGAGCGCGCGGCTGATCTGCTGGTACCTCCTGGGATGGGCGATCTCGCCCAGCCGGGTGATCTTCTCCGGCGTGACTGACAGGACTAGGGCCTTGTCGTCGGCGGGCAGGACCGTCAGGCCTGTCTGCGGCCAGTACAGGAACGCGTGGGCGTCGTACTCGACGGCGGCCATGTACGTGTCCTCCAGGTGGAGCCGGGACAGGCGGGCGGGCTCGTCGCCGGAGACGTCGAACAAGGACGCCTGGAACCCTTGGGACCTGCCTTCGCGGTCCGCCTCCCGGCCTATGCCGAGGAGCCGCCCTTCGGCCGTCGGGTGCAGGTAGGCGGAGTAGCCGGTGATCTTCAGCTCGCCGAGGGCGCGCGGTGCGGCCGGGTCGGAGAGGTCGAGCGTGTAGAGCGGGTCGACCTGCCGGAAGGTGACGACGTAGCCCCGGTCCCCGATGAAGCGCACCGAGTAGATGCGCTCGTCCTTCCCCAGCCCGCCGAGCGCGCCGAGTTCGCTCAACTCGGCGCCTTGCGTGGACAGGATGTGGACGCTGCTCTCCTCCTGCGACGCGTCGGTGACGGCGACGCGGAGGTTCCCTTCGTGCTCGGACAGCGAGTACTGGTTGAGCAGCAGGCCCGGAACCTCTCCCGAGCCCGTGTAGCGCGGCTCCTGCCCGTCGAAGGCGAAGCGGTGGACGCGGGTGCTGGGGGCCTCGGAAGACACCGGACGCGTCAGCTTCGACGGCTCCCAGTCGTAGAAGGCGTCTCTGTTGGTGGTCTCCGTGACGTACAGGCTGTCGGCGGTGCCGTAGACGGTCTCTCCGCTGCCGCCGACGACCGTGGAGGCCTTCGTCTCGCCGAGTGGGCGGGCGAGGTCGAATGCCATGATCGTCGTCATGGACAGGCCCTCGGCTTCGGCGGGATGGCTGATCCGTTCGCACGGGACCCGGTACTCCGCGGGGGAGCCGCCTGCCCCGGTGACGGTGTAGGACGGCTGGAACGCTTCCAGAGGCGCTTGCGCGGCCAGCTCGCGGTTGCGGTCGAGCAGCCGGGACTCGGCCTCGTCCCAGTGCCGCATCTGCCGCCTCGTCGGGCGGGGGAGGTCGAGGCGCGGTTCGGCGTTGACGACGAGGCGGGCGCTCGACCCGACCATCCGGGCGTCCACGAGGTTCCCGGGAACCTTCAGCTCGGAGACGATCTGTCGGGTCTTGAGGTCGATCTGGACGGCGTGAAGGTCGAAGTAGGCGTCGTCGTAGTAGTCGTAGGCGATCCTCGGGTCCATCGCGGTGCCGAGGACAAGAACGGTGTCGCCGTGCAGGAACAGCCGGGACCCTCTGCCGAAGCCCTCGGGGAGGTCGATCTCGGCGGCGGTCGCCCCCGTCCCGGCGTCGAGGACGCGCAGTGCGCCGCCGGCGACGAGGAGGACTCGGGATCCGTCGGTCTTGACCTCGTCCGGCTCGTCCACCCCGGCGACGTGCACGTTGGTCGTGGAGTACGCCGAAGGCGTCGGGGCGGAGGCTTTCGCGGCGCCGACCTCGGCCGAGAGGGCGTCCTCCTCCACGATGACCCCGCCGGACATGAGCGTGGGTAGGCCGCCCCGCCTGATCATGGAGCTGTCGAGCCGATAGAAGTCGTCAGACAGGCCGCCGTAGGCGTCGACCCGGGTGACCGCGGTCTTGCGGAGGGAGGTGAGGAGGTCGTCGCACCCCGAGTAGGAGACGAGGGCGATCTCGGGCATCTCCACGGGGGCGTCGGGCGGGGGAGGGGCGGTTACCGCGGAGGCGGCGAGGGCGAGGCCCGGCACGAGGAGGAGAGCGGCCAGGGGGAGGGTGCGTCGCATGCCCGTCCAGACGGACCGCGGTGTCTTCCGCGTTGCTCGGAGCCCTCCTAGGGCGGGTGCCCGGCTGGACACGGAGAGTGAGACGACCCTTACCGTGCTGTAAAAGTAGGGAAACGGGTCCGAAACAGCGCAACGGTGCACTATCACCTTGGCTAGATGTTTCTTCGTTCAGTGTGAAGGGGGCTTCGTGCCGCTCCTGTCGTACGGCGCCCAGACCGTCCCCGGGCACACCCGCTGGCACCCCGAGATCCCCGCCGTGGCCGAGGTGATCTCGGGCGGGTCGGTGCGGATGGAGTGCCGCGGCTTCTGGGGCGCCCGCGAGGCCCTGCTGTGCGGGCCGATCGCCGTCGTCGGCGCGGAGCCCGGCGACGTCATCGTGGTGGACGTCCTCGGCATCGGCAGGGCCGACGGCGGCCCCGCCCTCGGCGCCCATCCCGGGGTGCTCGGCTGCGCCCCCGGAGACGACGCCCTGCCCGTCGAGGTCGAGCCGGACGGGCCGCTCCTGGGCCGGGTGCGGCCCGGCCTGGCCGACTACCAGCCCGTCGCCGCCAGGGCGCTGCGCTCGGCGGCGCTCGCGGGCCAGATCGTCGGCTCCTGCGCCGACGCCCGCCTCACCGCAGGCTCCCGCATCGTCCTGCCGGTGCACGTGCGCGGCGCGAAGCTCTCGGCGGGCGACCTGCACTTCGGCGACGGCTGTACCGCCCTGGACGGCTGGATAGACCTGCGCGTCAACCTCACCAAACGCGGCGTCGAGCGGTTCCACGTGACAGGCCCGCTGTTGATGCCCGCCTGAGGCGGGCTCGCGCAGGCTAGTACTCGCCTTCTGGCTTCTTGGGCAGGGCGCTCAGCGTGGACGTGAACTCGGTGAGCAGCTCGCCCGGGGGGCTTCCGGCGGGCGTGTACTCCTGCGGGATCGTGACCTCGATGTAAGCGGTGCGGGCGACCAGCGTCCACGTGGACGGCCTGTCGCCTTCGGCGGGCAGCCAGTCGAGCCCGTCGACGGTCACCACCCGCTCGATGAGCCCGGAGTCCGGGTCCGCCGGGCGGGCCACCCCGCAGCGCACCGCGATCGCCGGGCTGCCCCACGCCGCGACGTACGGGGACGCGGGATCGGTGTCCCTGCGCTCCTTGCCGTCCACCTTCTCCGGGTAGGACAGCTTCTCGCAGGCCGCCGCGGCGCCCGCGTCGGGCGTCGGGACCGGGACCTGCACGGGGCCGCCGGAGCACCCCGAGACGAGCAGCGCCGTTCCGAGGGCGCAGCAGAGCAGGGCCGGGGTTCTGGGCGGGGTCATAGGTGCACGATAGGACAGGTGAGCGTCCGGGTTATCCCGGGTACCCCCTGGATGCGTGCGACCACGAGCTTGCCCAGGTCGTCCATGTTCGGCGCCTCCGCCTTGACGATCACGTCATAGGGGCCGGTCACGTCGTCTGCTTCGACGGCGCCTTCGAGCACCGAGATCTTCCGGGCCACCTCGGCGGCCCTGCCGACCTCGGTCTGGATGAGGATGTACGCCTGCACCATCGCGTCTCCCCGGCTGTGGGGTGGGAGAAAGAGCGTCCGGGGGTTCACCGTACCTTGGTCATGGCCAGAAGCTGTGAGGGAGGGTCGTCATAGAGATCGGTGAGATGGGCGAGTTCGGCTTGATCCGCAGGGTGACCGCGCGTTATCCGCAGGGACCCCTGGTGGAACTCGGCCCGGGAGACGACGCCGCGGTGCTGCGCGTCCCGGACGGCCGGGTGGTGGCGACCGCCGACATGCTCGTCCAGGACAGGCACTTCCGGCTGGACTGGTCGTCGGCCTACGACGTGGGGCGCAAGGCCGCGGCGCAGAACCTCGCCGACGTCGTCGCCATGGGCGCGCTTCCGACGGCGCTGCTCGTCGGGTTCGGCGCCCCCTCCGGGCTCGACGTGGCCTGGGCCGACGGCCTCAGCGAGGGCCTGCGCGACGAGTGCGCGCTCCTCGGCGCCTCGATCATCGGCGGCGACACCGTGCGCACCCCCGCGATCACCATTGCGGTGACCGCGCTCGGCGATCTGGGCGGCGCGGCGCCGCTGACCCGGTCCGGCGCGCGCCCTGGAGACGTCGTGGCGGTTCGCGGACGCATCGGGTGGGCCGCGATGGGGCTCGCGGCATTGGAGGCCTCCTCGGCGGCCTCAGGGCCGTTCGTGGAAGCCCATCGCCGGCCGGAGCCGCCGTACACCGCCGGCGGGGAGGCACGCGTGCTCGGCGCGACCTCGCTCGTCGACATCTCGGACGGCCTCGTCCAGGACCTCGGGCACATCGCGCGGGCCGGCGCCGTCCGGATCGCGCTCGACTCGGCGCGGATGCCGCTCGACCCCGGCGTCTCCCTGGAGGCGGCCCTCACCGGCGGCGACGACCACGCCTTCGCGGGAACGTTCCCACCTGGGGTCGAACTACCTGCGGAATGGCGGGTGATCGGGGAGGTCGCGGAAGGGCGGCCGGGCGAGGTCGGCGTCGACGGCCGGGAGTACACCCGGGGCGGCTGGGACCATTTCGGTGCGTGAGCGGTATTTCGCGAATCTGAGAGTTCTGTAAAAAGAAGACGCTTGGTCGAGGTCGCGTTGCCCATCCGGTAGGCGCGCTTGGTGGGCTTTTGGTATACATCCCAAGAACGAAGAGGATGGGATGGGACGACACACCAAGTTCTGGGACCGGCCGGTGACCACGGACGAGCCCCCGGTGCCCTCCCCTGCCAAGAAGGTACGGATGGCCTGGATCGGACGGACCCCCCTGATGCCGACGCTCGCCGGGGTCGCTGCCCTCGGCGTCATCACGGCAGCGTTCCTCACACAGGAGATCCCCCTGGATTTCGCGAGCCCCGGCTCCGAACGCAACGAATCGGCCGCGTGCGCGGGCTGCGAGCCCCAGAAGGCGGAAATGCCCGCCGTGGGCACCGCGGTCCCGACCGCGAGCCCCGAGACCGAGACCGAGCGCTCGACGGTCCCGCCGGCCCTGAGCGCGAACTTCCGGCTGCAGAAGGCCCCCGGCAGCGGCTTCACCGCCGTGGTGACCCTCCGCAACACCGGCGACAAGGCGGTCGGCGGATGGAAGCTGAGGTTCCGCATCGCCAACGCGGTCGTGCGGGGAGCCGAAGGCGCCACCGTGCAGACGGTCGCCGCGAACGGCGGCACCACCGTCCTGGTCGGCACGTCGCCTATCCCTGCGGGCGGCACCCTGCGGGTCAAGGTGACCGGCGAGGGCGCCTGGTCGAACCCCACGAGCTGCCGGATCAACAACCTCAAATGCCGCTGAGCTCCGGCGATTCGGGCGCCCTCTACTAGGCTGCTCGCATGGTTACCGCTCCGCCCCGTGTCCTGACCGTCGCCGGCTCCGACTCGGGAGGCGGCGCCGGCATCCAGGCCGACCTGAAGACGATGCTCGCCCTCGGCGTCCACGGCATGAGCGTGATCTGCGCGGTGACCGCCCAGAACTCCCTGGGCGTCCAGGGCTACTGGGAGCTGCCCCCGGAGGCGGTCGCGGCCCAGCTCGAATCGGTGCTGTCCGACATCGGGACCCAGGCGGTGAAGACGGGGATGCTCGCCTCGACCGTCCTGGTGGAGACCGTCGCCGAGCGCCTCGGCGGGTACGACGCCCCGCTCGTGGTCGATCCCGTCGGCGTCAGCAAGCATGGCGACGCCCTTCTCGCCGCGGACGCCGTCGACGCGGTGCGCTCGGTCCTGCTGCCGATCGCGACGGTCGTCACGCCCAACCTGTGGGAGGTCGAGCTGCTCACGGGCGTCAAGGTCGAGTCCGAGGACGACCTCGCGCGGGCCGCCGAAGCCGTCAAGGAGTTCGGGCCGGAGTGGGTGCTCATCAAGGGCGGCCACCTGCCTACCCGTCCGGTGGACCTGCTGTACAACGGGGAGGAGACGCACCTGTTCTCCGACGAGCGCTACGACAACCGCCACACCCACGGCACAGGCTGCACCCTCGCTTCCGCGATCGCCTCGTACCTGGCCCTCGGCCGCTCGGTCCCCGAAGCCGTCGCCGCGAGCAAGACCTACATCTCCGGCGCCATCCGCGCCGGCTTCCCCCTCGGCGCGGGCATAGGCCCCGTGGACCACGCCTGGAACCTCCGCCACCCCTGACCCGCCGTCCGCCGAGTCCCGGTCGGCGTGCCTCGGCGCGGCGGAAAGCCCCGTGATGCTCGGGTGGCCCCCACGCGGTCACGCTTCGCGGCCGCCGACGCGGCGGGGGACGCCGTCGTGGTGGGATGTCCGATCTTCAGGGTGGCCGGGGCGGTCGGTTCCGGCTCTCGCGCGTGCGGTGGGAACGCGAAAAGACCCGGTGGGTGTGGAGCTCACCGGGTCTTTCGGAAGGCTTCGCGTACTAGCGGGCCAGCGGACGCTGGACCTTGCCGGCCTTGAGGCAGGAGGTGCAGACGTTCAGGCGCTTGGTCGTGCCCGCGACCACGGCGCGGATGCGCTGGATGTTGGGGTTCCAGCGGCGCGGGGTGCGACGGTGCGAGTGGGACACGCTCATACCGAAGCCGGGGCCCTTGCCGCACACTTCGCAGTTGGCAGCCACGGTAACTCCAAACAGTCGAGAAATTCGGGCACCCCGGGCGATCTGCGGCCGGGGCGCTACATGGAAAAGGTCCCCGCGCAGGGGGACGCTCGGACCAGGGTAGCCGAACCCCAGGTGGTAGGCGAATCGACGCCGGATCTTCGCACCCTCGCGCGTCCGGAATGCCCCGATACTCCCTTCAGCATAGGCTTTTCCGGAGATGCGCTGCGTCGGCGGCGCCCTGTGCCTGCTCGGGAAAGGGGTCTCGTGCCCGACGCCCTCGACGGGTCCGCGGTCCGCCGCTGGGCGCGCCTGGCGGCCGACGCGCTCGGCGGCGCGCGCACCGGGATCGACGCGCTCAATGTCTTCCCCGTCCCCGACCGGGACACCGGGACGAATCTCCACCTGACCCTGCTCGCCGGCGCCGAGGCCGTCGAGGCGCTGCCGCCCGGCGCGCCGCTGGAGGAGGTCTGGCGGACGCTCGGCAGGGGCGCGCTCGTCGGAGCGCGGGGCAACTCCGGGGTGATCGTGAGCCAGGTGCTGTGCGGCCTCGCCGACACGCTCGGCCCGCGCCCCCCGGCGACCGGCCCCGACCTCGCCGACGGCCTCGCGCACGCCTCGCGGCTGGCCCGCGCCTCGGTGTCGCGGCCCGCCGAAGGCACCATCCTCACCGTGCTCGACGCCGCCGCCGCTGCCGCGCGCGGCCACCCGCCGCCCCTCCCGACCGGCACCGGGCTCGCCGAGACGCTGGCGGCGGCGGTGCGGGGCGCCCGCGCGGCCTTGAGCGCGACCCCCGACGCGCTGCCCGTCCTCGCCGAGCAGGGCGTCGTGGACGCGGGGGCGGCGGGCCTGTGCGTCGTCCTGGACGCCCTGGCCGCGGTCGTCACCGAGGAGTACCCCGAGCGGTACGAGGTGCCCGCGCGCAGGGAGCCCGCCGTGGCGGTCCCCGAGCAGGGTCACCGACCCGCCGAAGGCGCCGGATACGAGGTGATGTACCTCCTCGACGCGGAGGACTCCCGCATCCCCGCGCTGCGCAAGGCCCTCGACGACCTGGGCGACTCCCTGGTCGTCGTCGGGGGCGACGGCCTGTGGAACGTCCACGTCCACGCCGACGACGCGGGCGCCGCCATCGAGGCGGGCCTGACGGCGGGACGCACCCGAAGGATCCGCGTCACCTATCTGGGCGGTTCGAGCCGTCCGAAGGCGCCCTGCACGGGCCGGGGAGTGGTGGCGGTGACCGCCGCGGACGGACTGGCCGCGCTCTTCGAGGAGGCGGGGGCCGTCGTCGTACGTCGCCCCTCAGGCGGGATGCCGCCCTTGGACGTGCTGGTGCAGGCGGTCCTCGGCGCGGGAGACGAAGTCGCGGTCCTGCCCAACGAGCCCGAGGTCCTGGCGCTCGCGGAGGCCGCGGCGGTGCGGGCCCGCGAGAGCGGTGTGCGCGTCTCGGTGATCCCGACGAAGGCGTCGGTCCAGGGGCTCGCCGCGCTGGCCGTGCACGATCCGCTCCGGCACTTCCGCGACGACGTCATCGCGATGGCGGGAACGGCGCTGGCGACCCGCTTCGGCGGCCTCCAGATCGCGTCCGGCGAGGCCATGACGTCCGTCGGGGTCTGCCGGGCGGGCGACGTGCTCGGCCTGATCGAGGGCGACGTGGTGATGATCGGGTCGTCGATGGACGAGGTGGCGGGGCAGGTGCTGGCCCGCATGCTGTCGGGCGGCGGCGAACTGGTCACGGTGGTCACCGGCGCGAAGATCCCGGCGGGTTTCGCCGCCGGGATCGAGGTGAGGCTGCGGGCGCAACGGCCCGATGTGGAGATGACGGCCTACGAAGGCGGCCAGGTCCTGTATCCGGTGCTCTTCGGGGTCGAATAGGACGCCACGCCGAGCACCCGGCAGACGCTGGCGGCGGCGGCGTCGAGGTCGCCGGCCGCGGCGATCCGGTCTCCCCAGGGCCACCAGAGCGACTCGTCTTCGAGCACGATCTCTTCGGCGACGCCGGGGGCCGCGGGGTTGCTGACGTGGAGGGCGGGCGGGCGTCCGATGGGCTGCTCGAGCCGGGCCCGGAGGCCGTGCGGGGAGAGCCTGTCCGCGAGGGAGTCCAGTAGGCTGAGGTGCCTCTGGTGAATGGTGGGGGTGGTGGTCAAAGCGACCATGATGGTGATGCTCCACTTCATTGTGGGTGATCTAAGACACCTTACCAGCGTGTCCGGTTTTACCTTTTCGGGCAAGCCGTTACCACTGATCTTTACCTTCTCGCCGCCCGCGCGGAGCCGACCTGTGATCGGCGTGTCGGCGGCTGTCACCCCCATCGGCTGTAATGGACCGCGTGACTCTCGCAGACGACCTGAGGAAGACCGTCGGCGACAAGACGGCCAAGGTCCTCAAGAGCAAGTGGGACATGGAGACGGTCGGCGACCTGCTGCGGCACTATCCGCGCAGGTACGTGCGCCACGGGGAGCTCACCGACCTCGCCTCCCTGACCGAGGGGGAGGACGTGACCGTCGTCGGGCGGGTCGTCGACGCCCACCAGCGCAAGATCACCAAACGCCCGTTCCAGCTCCTCGAGGTCACCGTCGAGGACGCCACGGGCCGCAGGATCGGGCTCACCTTCTTCGGCACCGGGGTGCACAAGGCGGGCGCCGACCTCCAACCGGGCGTCCTGGCCATGATCGCCGGAAGGGTCGGGCTGTTCCGCAACAAGGTCCAGCTCAACCACCCCGACTACGAGGTGATCCCGGGAAGGGCGACGGCCGAGACCGTCGAGGAGTACGCGGCGAAGCCGATCCCGCTCTACCCGGCCACCAAGGACCTGCCGTCCTGGAAGGTCAAGAAGGCCGTCGAGTACGCCCTGGGGCCCGGCCTCGACCTCCCCGACCCGATGCCTCCCGAGCTGCTGGCCCGGCGCGGCCTCGTGCCGCTGAGCGCCGCGCTGGAGGGCATCCACCGGCCCAAGGACGACGACGAGCTGAAGGCCGCGCGCAAGCGGCTCAAATGGGACGAGGCGTTCTACGTCCAGCTCGCGCTGGCGCAGCGCCGCGCCGCCGCCGCGGACCTGCCCGCCACCCCGCGCCCCGACCGCGCCGACGGCCTGCGCGCCGCCTTCGACGCGCGGCTGCCGTTCGCGCTGACCGAGGGCCAGGTCCAGGTCGGCGCGGAGATCGCGGCGGACCTCGCCCGCGAGCACCCCATGCACCGGCTGCTCCAGGGCGACGTCGGCGCGGGCAAGACCGTCGTGGCGCTCCGCGCGATGCTCCAGGTGGTCGACGGCGGCGGCCAGGCCGCGCTGCTCGCGCCCACGGAGGTCCTCGCCCAGCAGCACTTCCGCTCGATCCAGGCGCTGCTCGGCCCACTCGGACGGGCAGGGCAGCTCGACGGGGAGGAGGGCGCCACAAGGGTGGCGCTCCTGACGGGCTCCCAAGGCGCCAAGGTCAAGCGCGCGGCGCTCCTGGAAGCGGCCTCGGGAGGCGCGGGGATCGTCGTCGGCACGCACGCGCTCATCCAGGAGCACGTCCAGTTCGCCGACCTCGGCCTCATCGTGGTGGACGAGCAGCACAGGTTCGGCGTGGAGCAGCGCGACGCGCTGCGCGAGAAGGTGGCCGGAGGCAGGCCGCACGTCCTGGTCATGACGGCGACCCCGATCCCGCGCACCGTCGCGATGACGGTCTTCGGCGACCTCGACACCTCGGTCCTCGCCCAGCTCCCGGCGGGGCGCTCTCCGATCGCCACCCATGTGGTCCCCCCGGAGAAGCCCGCCTTCCTCGCCCGGGCCTGGGAGCGGATCCGCGAGGAGGCCGGGCAGGGCAGGCAGGCGTACATCGTGTGCCCCCGGATCGGCGAGGACGACGCGCCCCCGCGAGACGAGCAGGAAGGCGGCGAGCGGCCTCCGCTGGCCGTCATGGAGCTGCTGCCGATGCTGGAAGGCGAGCTGCTGAGGGGGCTGCGCGTGGACGTCCTGCACGGGCGGATGCACCCGGACGACAAGGAGGCGGCCATGCGGCGGTTCTCCACCGGGGAGACCGACGTGCTGCTGGCCACGACCGTCGTCGAGGTCGGCGTCGACGTGCCGAACGCCACCCTGATGATGATCATGGACGCGGACCGCTTCGGCGTCTCCCAGCTGCACCAGCTGCGCGGCCGGGTGGGGCGAGGCGGGCTGCCGGGGCTCTGCCTGCTCGTCACCGACGCGCCCGCGGACGCCCCCGCGCGCCGCCGCCTGGAGGCCGTCGCCTCGACGACCGACGGGTTCGAGCTGTCCCGGCTCGACCTGGAGCAGCGCAAGGAGGGCGACATCCTCGGCGCCGCCCAGTCCGGCAACCGGTCGGCGCTGCGGCTGCTCACCCTCCAGTACGACGAGCCGGTGATCGCCGCCGCGCGCAAGGAGGCGTCCCGGATGGTGGCCGACGACCCCGGGCTCGCGGCGCATCCGGAGCTGTCCGAGGCGCTCGCGGAGCTGCTGACGGACGAGCGCGCGGACTACCTCGACAAGGCCTGAACTCCTGGTCAAGGGCCTGAGGATCCTGCCTCTACGAGCAATTGCCTACTAAACAGGTTGACATTAAAGGTTTTATGGGCGACGATCGCCCCATGAGCTCACCGCTTCTGGTCGGCCGCCCGCACGTCGATCTGCGACGTCAGGCGAGCTGCCTGTGTCGCCGCCGCTGACCCATGTCCACGGCACGACCCGGAAGGAGCCACCCATGTCCGACCTGACCCTCTTCGAAGAACACCTCCGCGACCCCGACCCGCGCGTCCGCCGCGCCGCCGTCGAACTCCTCGGTGAGATCGCGCCCAGCGGCGCCGGCGACGCCCTCGCCTGGGCCCTCGCCGACCCTGACGCCACGGTCCGCGCCGCGGCGGCGCTCGCCCTCGCGACCCTCCGCCCGCCCGTCGGCGAGGACGGCATCGCCGCGCTCCGGCTCGCCTCCTCCGGCGGAGGAGACCCGCTCGTCCGCGCCACCGCCCGCGCCCACCTGCGGCTCCTCGCCGAAGCCCACCGCGCGCTGTACGCCCAGGGCCTGGCCGACGGCGAACCCCAGATCCGCGCCCAGGCCGTCCTCGTCCTCACCTGGCTGCGCGACGCCGCCGCGGTCCGCGAAGCCGCCGACGACCCCTCCCGCGACGTCCGTGTCGCCGTCGCCGACGGGCTGGCCCGGCTCGGCAGCCCCGACGGCGTCGACCAGCTCCTCGGCGACCACGACCCCGTGGTCCGCCTGGCCGCCCTCGACGCCGCCGAGACCCTCGGCCTGCCCGGCCCCCTCGTCCCGCCCGTGCTCCGCTCCCTCACCCATCCCGGCTGGCAGGTCCGCAAGCGCACCGCCCGCGCCCTCGCCGCGGCCCCCGCCGCGGCGGCCGCCGCCCCCCTCACCACGGCCCTGCGCGACCCCGTCGTCGACGTCCGCCGCGAAGCCGTCCGCTCCCTCGAACAGTGGGCCACCCGCCACCCCGAGGTCCTCGCCGCCCTCACCGAATCCCTCCGCGACCCCGACCCGGGAGTCCGCACCCAGGCGAGATGGGCCCTCGCCTGAGGCGCTTCGACGTCGCCGCCCCGCCAGGGGCGGCGGCCCCGGAGCCATAGGATTCGGGGATGAGCAGGGTGATCGCCGGGGTGGCCGGTGGGCGGAGGTTGGCGACGCCCGAGGGCAGGGACACGCGGCCCACGAGTGACCGGGCTCGGGAGGGGCTGTTCTCCACGGTGCAGGCGCTGCTGGGCTCCCTCGAAGGAATCCGGGCGGTGGATCTGTTCGCGGGGTCGGGGGCGGTGGGGCTGGAGGCGCTGTCCCGCGGCGCCTCGCACGCGCTGCTCGTGGAAGCGCATCCCAAGGCCGCGAAGGTGATCCGGGAGAACATCAAGACGCTCGGGCTGCCCGGGGCGCGGCTCGTCGCCGACAAGGTCGAGCGGCTGGTGCAGAGCGCGCCGGAGGAGCCCTACGACTTCGTGTTCGCCGACCCGCCCTACGCCGTCCCCGACGAGACCGTACTGGCGATCCTGGAAGCGCTGCGGGACAACGGGTGGCTCGCCGACGGGGCCCTCATCGCCGTAGAGAGAGCGAGCAGGGGGCCGGCGCTGAAGTGGCCCGAGGGGTACTTCCCCGAGCGGGACAGGAAGTACGGGGAGGCCGTCTTCCACTACGCGTCGTTCGAGCTCCCCGAGCAGGCCGAGCAGGCGGGGCGGGACGAGCAACCAGAGGATCACTCCGAGGACTCCGCGTAGGCACGCTTTCCCCTCGCTTTCCCCGGTGCCGGTTAGCGTCGGCGGGTGTGAACGTCCAGCTCAGGCGTACCGCGGTCCTCGCGCTCGCCATGATCTTCGCCATCATGGTCAACGTCACCCTGATCATGGCGTTCCAGTCCGAGGGGCTGCGCCAGGACAGCCGCAACGCCCGGCAGTTCAACCGCCAGTACGAGCGAAACCGCGGCGCGATCCTCGCCGGGGACGTGCGGGTCGCGTACTCGACGCCCAACGAGGACGGCAAGACGTTCGACCGCCACTACGAGGACGGCGAGATCTTCTCCCCGGTGACCGGCTACTTCGGCGCCTTCAGCCAGACCGGCCTGGAGCAGGGCATGAACTCCGTCCTCGACGGGACCGACACCCGGGTCTCCGTGCGCGGCCTCGTGGACTGGATCACCGGGAAGCTCCCCAAGGGCGCCGACGTGCACACCACGATCGTGCCCCGCGCGCAGCGCGTCGCCTACCGGCAGCTGGAGGCGAGCACTTCCCTTCAGGCCGCCGCTGTGGCCGTCAACGCCGAGACGGGCGCGATCGAGGTCATGGCGTCGTACCCGTCCTACGATCCCGAGGCGGTCTCCGTCCGCGACGTGTCCGCGGCCTCCAGCGCGCTCAAGCGGCTGGAAGGCGCGGCCGGTAACCCCCTGCTCAACAAGGCGACCCGCGAGCTGTACCCGCCCGGCTCCTCGTTCAAGATCGTGACGGCCGCGGCGGCCCTCGCGCACGGCATCGCCGAGGACGGCACCGTCCCCGCGGGCTCGTCCTACACGCTGCCCGGGACGGCGACGACCATCGGCAACAGCCACGACGCGGGAACGTGCGGCGAGGCGAGGACGACCCTCATCGACGCCTTCGCCCAGTCCTGCAACACCACCTTCGCCGAGATCGGCGCCGAGGAGGTCGGGAACGCGGGGATGCGGGAGCAGTCGGAGGCCTTCGGCTACGGGACGCGCTTCGAGTACGCGCCCGGACTCACCGCGGTGGCCAGCGACTTCCCCGACACCGACGCCGCGCAGACCGCCCTGGCGTCGTACGGGCAGGGCGCGAACGTCGCCACGGTGCTCCAGATGGCTTTGGTGGCGGCCGGCGTGGTGAACGGCGGCGTGGTCATGGAGCCCCGCCTCGTCGACCGGATCACGCTGCGGGACTCGACCCTGGAGACGACGGACCCGGTCGTCCTCGGCAGGGCGGTCACCGTCGCGCAGGCCGCGGAGCTGCGCCAGATGATGGCGGCGGTGGTGAGCGAAGGGACGGCCACGAACCTCCAGGGCGAGGGCGTCGCGGGCAAGACCGGCACCGCCGACGTCGACGGCGCGGCCTACAACGACCGCTGGTTCGTCGGATACAAGGTCTCCGGCCCGCACGCGATCGCGGTGATGACCCAGGGGACCGGCTACGGGGCCACCGCGGCGGGGCCGATCATGGCCGCCATCGCCGCCGCGCTGGGCTGACACCGGCCCCGCCCCCAGGCCGACACTCGCCCCGCCTCAAGTCGGGCGAACCGGCGTTTGGTACCTTCGCGCCGTCCGCACCGAAAGGATTTGATGGTCGTGCGCCGAGTCGTCTGTCCGGGCTCCTTCGACCCGGTGACCAATGGTCATCTGGACATCGTCAGCCGTGCCTCCCGGCTCTACGACGAGGTCGTGGTCATGGTCTCGATCAACCTGGCCAAGAAGAACCTCTTCACCGTCGAGGAACGGCTCGACATGATCCGCGAGGTCACCCGCGACCTCGGCAACGTCAAGGTCGACTCGTTCCGGGGGCTGACCGTCGACTACTGCAAGCAGCACGACATCCCCGTGATCGTCCGTGGCCTGCGCGCGGTCACCGACTACGACTACGAGCTCCAGATCGCCCAGATGAACAACAGGATGTCCGGCGTGGAGACCCTGTTCATGGCGACCAGCCCCGAGTACGCCTTCCTGTCGTCCAGCCTCATGAAAGAGGTCGTGCGGTGGGGCGGGGACGCCTCAGGGCTCGTTCCGGAGCTGGTGCACCAGAGGCTGATCGAGCGCCTCAAGGACGCTTCCTGAGGCCGATCTCCCTGGTCGAGTTGGGGTGAGGGTCCGGACCCCGGTAGTATTTTCTCTCGGCCATGCCTGACGTGGCGATCCAACCGTGCACACGTGTTCGTCGAGCGGCCCCTGCCGTTCGATGAGCCCTGAAGGGGGAGCCCTGTCCAGCCTCGATCCCAAGGCGCCGCTCGTCGTCGACACGAGGACGCTCGGCCGCCGCCCGGGATCGATGAAGGAACAGCGGATCACCCCTGCCGCACCGGAGGGTCTGGGCGTCGAAATGGTCGGCGTTCCCACGGACGCCGAGATCGAGGTCGACCTTCGGCTCGAATCGGTGATGGAGGGCGTGCTCGTCTCGGGCACGGCGTACTTGCCCATCGAGGGTGAGTGCGCGCGCTGCCTGGACGACATCTCCTTCACCCTGGAGGTGGATTTCCAGGAACTGTTCGTCTACGACGACACCCGCTCTGGAACGGGTGCCGACGAAGACGAACTCCGTCTGGACGGGGATCTCCTCGATCTGGAGCCGGTGCTCCGGGACGCGGTGGTGCTCGCACTTCCGCTGTCCCCCCTGTGCCAGGACGACTGTCCCGGCCTCTGCGCGGAATGCGGTGAGCGGTTGGCCGATGTCGGCCCCGAGCACTCGCACGACGTCGCCGACCCCCGGTGGGCGGCATTGCAGGGCCTTGCCGAAACACGAGAAGAAAGCCAGGAGGGCTGACAAATGGCCGTCCCGAAGCGGAAGAAGTCCCGCAGCACGACCCGCCACCGCCGTTCGCAGTGGAAGGCCCCGCGGATCGCGCTCGTCGAGTGCCCGCAGTGCCGTGACCAGAAGCTGCCCCACGTGGCCTGCTCGAACTGCGGCACCTACAACAAGCGGCAGGTCATCGAGACGGCCTAGTCGCTGCCGCGAGACCTATCCCCGGGGGCCGGTGCCGCACGCTGTCGCGTGCGCTCCGTCCCCCGGTTTTTCGTCATAAGGGGCGCCACCACGTCACCGCGAGTCCACCCGAGGCCGTGGTGCACGCCGGATGCTGCCGGCGCGCACCTCGTCCCCTGGATGCCCTCCGATGCGACGGTTCCGCCCTCAGCCAGGCCCGCGGGCCTCGTCATGTGAGGAAGCTGGAATGACCGTCCCCACCGCAGCGCTGGAGGAGCGGATCGCCCTCAGCCTCGATCCGGCCCTGCTGGAGCGGGCGCTGACCCACCGGTCGTACGCCTACGAGAACGGCGGCCTGCCCACCAACGAGCGGCTGGAGTTCCTCGGGGACTCCGTGCTCGGCCTCGTCGTCACCGACACCCTGTACCGGGGCCACCCGGACCTGCCCGAGGGGCAGCTCGCCAAGCTGCGCGCCGCGGTGGTCAACATGAAGGCGCTCGCGGGCGTCGCCCGGGGCCTGGACCTCGGCGCGCACATCCGGCTCGGCAGGGGCGAGGAGGGCACGGGAGGCCGTGACAAGTCCTCGATCCTCGCCGACACCCTTGAGGCGCTGATCGGCTGCGTCTACCTCGACCAGGGGCTGGACGAGGCGTCCGCGCTCGTCCACCGGCTGTTCGACGGCCTGATCGCCAGCTCGTCGAAGCTCGGCGCGGGCCTGGACTGGAAGACCTCGCTGCAGGAGCTCACCGCCGACGAGGGCCTGGGCGTCCCGGAGTACCACGTGGACGAGAGCGGCCCCGACCACCAGAAGACGTTCCGCGCCTCGGTGCGGGTCGGCGGCAGGGCCTACGGCATGGGTGAGGGCCGCAGCAAGAAGGACGCCGAGCAGAAGGCCGCCGAGGCCGCCTGGACGGAGATCCGCGCCGGGCTGGACGCCGCCGCCGGCAAGGGCGGCGATGCCTGAGCTGCCCGAGGTCGAGGTCGTCCGGCGCGGTCTGGGCAGCTGGGTCGCGGGCCGGACGGTCTCGACCGTCGAGGTGCTGCATCCGCGGGCGATCCGCAGGTTCCTGCCGGGGGAGACGGAGTTCTCCGCCCGCCTTGCCGGGGTCACCCTCGGCGCGCCGAGGAGGCGCGGCAAGTACCTGTGGCTGCCCTACGGTGAGGGCGCCGTGCTCGCCCATCTCGGGATGAGCGGGCAGCTCCTCGTCGGGAGGGCCTCGGCCGCCCCGCAGAAGCACCTGAGGGTCCGCTTCACCTTCACCGACACCGGGACGCCCGACGGGACCGATCTGCGGTTCGTGGACCAGCGGACGTTCGGGCATCTCATGGTCTGCCCGCTCGTGCCGGACCCGGCCGGCGGCGCGGACCCCGTCCCGGACGTGATCGCGCACATCGCGCCCGACCCGTTCGAGGACGCCTTCGACGACGAGGCGTTCTTCAAGGCCCTGAGACGCAAGCAGACCGGGGTGAAACGGGCGCTGCTCGACCAGTCCCTGATCAGCGGGGTCGGCAACATCTACGCCGACGAGGCCCTCTGGCTGGCCAGGCTGCACGGGGAGCGGCTCACCTCCACGCTGACCAGGCCCAAGGCGACCGAGCTGCTGGCGTCCGTCAGGGAGGTCATGGCGGCCGCGCTGGAGGCGGGCGGGACGTCCTTCGACAGCCTGTACGTCGACGTGAACGGGGAGAGCGGGTACTTCGCGCGCTCCCTGAACGCCTACGGCCGCCGCGACGAGCCGTGCCCGCGCTGCGGCGCGCCGATCCGCCGGGAGGTCTTCATGAACCGCTCGTCCTACAGCTGCCCCAAGTGCCAGCCGCGTCCGCGCGGTGTGAAGGCGGCCACATGAGTGCGGGGGAGAGCGCCGGCGAGCCGGTCCGCATGACCGCGTGGGTCCGCGGGCACGTCCAGGGTGTGGGCTTCCGCTGGTGGACCCGGGCGCGAGCGCTGGAACTCGGCCTGGTCGGCTCGGCGAACAACCTGCGCGACGGCAGGGTCGAGGTCGTCGCCGAAGGTCCGAGGACGGCCTGTGAAAGGCTGCTGGAACTGCTGAGATCGGGCGACACGCCGGGGCGTGTTGAGGGAGTTACCGAGCGGTGGGATGGGGCCCGCGGTAATGTAGTGGGTTTCGTGGAAAGATGACCGACTGGCAATCCGCGGCAGACCTGCTAAACTCTTTACGACAGGGTTGTTACGGGTCTGTGACGTGCGTCTTGACCGGCGTCCCGGCCAGTGCGACTCTAGTTGAATCGATAACCGCTGCCCTATCATGAGTGCAGTGTGATCTCTGCTGGTTACTCAGCGTGGAGGACCCTCAATCATGGCGAAGGCTCTACTCGGCCACGTCGGCGGTCCCGACCCCCGGATGGTCGCGGAGATGCGACGTCTCCAGCGGCGGGTACGGGATCTGGAAGCCGAACTGATTCGGCTCCAGGAGGAGAACGACGCCCTCAGTTCGTCTGAGGTCGTGCACTCCGTCGACCGCGAGCCCGCACTCACCTGAAAGCGGGCTGTACCCGGGCATAACAGGACAGAATCCAGATTCCAGTCCACATACGGTCACTTTCCGGGTACCGACAGACAGGGACGTCGATGACAATCGCGTCCCTTTTGTCATTCCCCAGGTTTTCGTCACGGCTGTGGAAAACCTCGGTGCGCGCCCCCCGGCAATGGGACGATGAGGTGGCCCGGCACCGGGGATAAGCTGCTTCCTTCACTCCCGGCCATCACAGGTCACTCCATCGCCGGGCCGCATCCGTGAGGGGGACTTTCCGCGCGTGTACCTCAAGAGCCTGACCCTGCGCGGGTTCAAGTCCTTCGCCTCCTCCACCACCCTGCGGTTCGAACCCGGCATCACCTGCGTCGTCGGCCCCAACGGCTCGGGCAAGTCCAACGTCGTCGACGCCCTGGCCTGGGTCATGGGCGAGCAGGGCGCCAAGTCGCTGCGCGGCGGCAAGATGGAGGACGTCATCTTCGCCGGCACGGCCAACCGGGCGCCGCTGGGCCGCGCCGAGGTCGTGCTGACCATCGACAACACCGACGGCGCCCTGCCGATCGACTACTCCGAGGTCACGATCAGCCGGCTGATGTTCCGGTCGGGCTCCAGCGAGTACTCGATCAACGGCGACGGCTGCCGCCTGCTCGACGTCCAGGAACTGCTCTCGGACTCCGGCATCGGCCGCGAGATGCACGTGATCATCGGCCAGGGCCAGCTCGACCAGGTGCTCAACGCGGGTCCCGAGGGCCGGCGCGCGATCGTCGAGGAGGCCGCGGGCGTCCTGAAGCACCGCAAGCGCAAGGAGAAGGCCCTCCGCAAGCTCGACGCGATGCAGGCCAACCTCACCCGCGTGCAGGACCTCACCAGCGAGCTGCGCCGCCAGCTCAAGCCGCTCGGCAAGCAGGCCGAGATCGCGCGCCGGGCCGCGGTGATCCAGGCCGAGCTGCGCGACGCGCGGCTGCGCCTGCTCGCCGACGACCTCGTCACCCTCGCCGCCAGGATCGAGCGGGAGGCCGCCGACGAGGACGCAGTCCGCAGGCGCCGGGCCGAGGTCGAGGCGGCCCTGGCCACCGCCCAGGCCCGCGAGGAGCACCTGGACGCCGAGGCGGCCGAGGCCGCGCCCGTTCTGGCCGCCGTGCAGGAGACCTGGTTCCGGCTGTCGTCGCTCAAGGAGCGGCTGCGCGGCGTCGCCGACCTCGCCGCCGAGCGGCACCGGGGCGCGACGGGCTTCGAGGGCGAGGAGCGGTTCGGCCGCGACCCCGAGGAGCTGGAGCGCGAGGCCGAGGAGATCCGCGCGCAGGAGGAGGTCCTGGCCGAGCGGCTGGAGGAGGCGCAGGGCGGGCTGGAGGAGGCCGTCGCCGAGCGCGCGGGGGCCGAGTCCGCGCTGGCCGCCGAGGACCGGCGCATCCAGCAGCTCACCCGGGCCGCGGCCGAGCGCCGCGAGTCCCTCGCCCGCCAGCGGTCGGCGCTGGACGCGCTGCGCTCCCGCCTCCAGGCGGCCGGGGCCGAGATCGGCAGGCTCACCGAGGCCCGCCTGGCCGCCGAGGACCGCGCGGAGGCCGCGCTGGCCGAGGCCGCGTCGTTCCAGCTGGAGATCGAGGTCGATCCGCGGATCGCCGCCGACCTCGACGTGGCCGAGGCGGCGCTCGCCGAGGCCAAGGAGAGCGTCGCGCTCGCGCGCACGGCGGTCGAGGAGCCGCAGCGGGCGCTGAAGGCGGCCCGCGAGCAGATCTCCGCCGCGCGCACCGCCGACCAGCGGGCGCAGAAGGAGGTCACCGCGCTCCAGGCCAGGATCGAGGCGCTGGAACTCGGCCTCGGATCGGCCGCCGACGGCGGGGAGGCGCTGCTGTCCTCCGGCATCGCCGGGGTGGAGGGCACTCTCGCGTCGGTGCTCGCCGTCCGTCCGGGAGCCGAGGCCGCCGTCGCCGCCGTGCTCGGCGCGCTCACCGAGGCCGTCGCCGTCGCCTCGCTGGACACCGCCGCCGAGGCGCTGGAGTTCCTGGCCGAAGGCGGCGCCGCCGCAGGGCTGGTGATCGGCGGGGCCCCGCAGACGGCGGGGACGGGCGGCCCCTGCCCGGCGGGCGGCACCTGGGCGGCGGAACTCGTGGACGTGCCCGAGGAGCTGCGTCCGGCGCTGGACCGGCTGCTCGAAGGCGTCGTCGTCGTGGACGACCCGCGGGCGGCGCGCCGGATCGTCGCCGAGGAGCCCGGGCTGCGCGCGGTCACCCGCGACGGCAGGCTGCTCGGCGCGCACTGGGCGCGCGTCGGCTCCTCCAGCGGCCAGGGACCGCTCCAGATGCGCGCCTCCCTGGACGAGGCGCTCGCGGCGCTGGGAAGGGCCCGCGAGTCCGCCGAGCTGAGCGCCGCGGGCCTGGAGGAGGCGGCCGAGGCAGAGGCGGAGGCGCAGCTCGCGGTCGAGGAGGCCCAGGCGCTCGCGGCCGCCGTGCAGGCCGCCGTGGGACAGGCCCAGTCGGAGCTCGACGGGGTGCGCGCCCGCCTGCGCGAGGCGGACGCCGCCGCGGCCCAGGAGGCCAGGCAGGAGGCCCGCCTCCAGGCCGCGGCCCAGGCGGCCAGGCAGGAGGCCGAGCGCCTCGCCGGCAACGTCCGGGACGCCGAGGACAACCGGGACGCCACGGCCGAGCGCCTCGCCGAGATGGAAGAGCGCTACGCGGCGGACGCGGAGGCCGAGCCCGAAGAGGAGCCCGACACCGAGATCCGCGAGGAGCTCGCCGAGCGCGTCGGCGAACTGCGCGGCGCGGAGATGGAGGCGCGCCTCGCCGTCCGCACCGCCGAGGAGCGCGCGGGCGCCCTCGCCGGGCGCGCCGACGCGCTGGACCGCCAGGCCGAGAAGGAGCGCCGCGACCGGGCGCTCGCGGTGGAGCGCAGGCGCCGCCGCGAGGAGCAGGCGCGGATAGCCCGGGCCGTGCAGGACGGCGCGCAGACGGCGCTGCTGCGGATCGGCAGGTCCCTGGAGATCGCGGTCGCCGAGCGGGAGGACGCCGAACGCCGCCGCGCCGCCCGCGAGGAGGAGCTGAAGATCGTCCGCGGGCAGGTCCGTGAGTACGCCACCCAGCTGGAGCGCCTGGTCAACGTGGTGCACGGCAGCGAGGTCACGCGGGCCGAGCAGCGGCTGCGCCTGGAGCAGATGTCCGAGCGCGCGCTGGAGGAGTACGGCATGGAGGTGGAAGGGCTGGTGGCCGAATACGGCCCCGACCAGCCCGTCCCGCCACAGGACCCCGAGGCCTCGCCCGAGCCGTACGACCGGGCCGTCCAGGAGAAGCGGGCGAAGGCCGCCGAGCGGCAGATGGCCCAGCTCGGCAAGGTCAACCCGCTCGCGCTGGAGGAGTTCGCGGCGCTGGAGGAGCGGCACGCTTTCCTCACCTCGCAGCTGGAGGACCTGAAGAAGACCCGCAAGGATCTTTTCGACATCGTGAAGGACGTCGATCAACGGGTACAGGAGGTCTTCGCCGCGGCCTACGCCGAGACCGCCGAGCACTTCGCCGGGATCTTCGGCAGGCTGTTCCCCGGCGGCGAGGGCTCGCTGTCCCTCACCGACCCCGACGACATGCTCACCACGGGCATCGAGGTCTCGGCCCGGCCCCCGGGCAAGAAGGTCAAGCGGCTGTCGCTGCTGTCGGGCGGCGAGCGCTCCCTGGTGGCGATCGCCTTCCTCGTCGCGGTGTTCAAGGCACGGCCGAGCCCGTTCTACGTGCTCGACGAGGTCGAGGCCGCGCTGGACGACACCAACACCCAGCGGCTCATCGGCGTCTTCGAGGAGCTGCGGGACACGTCCCAGCTCATCATCATCACGCACCAGAAGCGGACGATGGAGGGCGCGGACGCGCTCTACGGCGTCAGCATGCGCGGCGACGGCGTCTCCCAGGTGATCAGTCAGCGCCTCCGCGAGGCCGAACCGGTCTGACGCCGGGGAGTCTGCGAGACTGGACGCGCTATGGAATATCTGATTCTCGGTATCGCGCTGCTCGTGATCATCGCGGTCGGCGGGACTGTCGCGCTGCTGCGGTCCCGCTCGGGCGCCCCGACCATCGAGGCGCCGCCCGAACCACCGCAGATCAAGGAGCCGGCGGGCACCGGCGCGGACCTCGGGGAGGCAGGGGTCGCGACGGCCCCGGCGCCCCCGGCCGCCCAGGCGCCGCCCGCGCCGGAGATCGAGGTGCCGCCGCCGAGCGCGGGCCGGCTCCAGCGGCTGCGCGCGCGCCTCGCCCGCTCCCAGAGCACCCTCGGCCAGGGCCTGCTCGCCCTGCTCTCCCGCGACTCGCTGTCCGACGACGACTGGGACGAGATCGAGGACCTCCTCATCCAGGCCGACGTCGGCGTGACCCCGTCCCGGATGATCGTCGACGAGCTGCGCACCCGCGTGCGGGTCGACGGCAGGCGGTCGCCCGACGACGTCAAGGCGATGCTGCGCGAGCAGCTCATCGCCCAGATCGGCCCTGACCTGCCGCGCGGCCTCAAGGTCGACAAGCACGGGGGCAACCCTGCCGTCCTCATGGTCGTCGGCGTGAACGGCACCGGCAAGACCACGACGACGGGCAAGCTCGCCCGTGTCCTGGTCGGCGACGGCAAGACCGTCGTGCTGGGCGCCGCCGACACCTTCCGCGCCGCCGCCGCCGACCAGCTCGCCACCTGGGGCGAGCGGGTGGGCGCCCGGACCGTCCGGGGCCCGGAGGCCGGCGACCCGGCGAGCGTCGCGTTCGAGGCCGTCAAGGAGGGCATCGCCGAGGGCGTCGACACCGTCATCATCGACACCGCGGGCCGGCTGCACACCAAGGTCGGCCTCATGGACGAGCTCGGCAAGGTCAAGCGGGTGATCGAGAAGCAGGCCTCGGTCGACGAGGTCCTGCTGGTCCTCGACGCCACGACCGGCCAGAACGGCCTCACCCAGGCCCGGGTGTTCGCCGAGGCGGTCAACATCACCGGGATCGCGCTGACCAAGATGGACGGCACCGCCAAGGGCGGCATCGTCATCTCCGTCCAGCGCGAGCTGGGTGTGCCGGTGAAGCTCGTCGGCCTCGGTGAGGGCCCCGACGACCTGGCGCCGTTCGAACCGGGCGCCTTCGTCGACGCGATCCTCGGCTGATCCCCTCTTCGGGGCCGCGCGGGCGGTGCCGCGGTGCTCGGGAGGGCATCGCGGCGGATCCCCGCGAATCGGGTCCGGAGATCAGGAAGAAAGATCGGTTTGAGGGAATCCGGCCACCGGCCATAACCGGGCTTGGAACGTTCCCCCTCGATCTGTGCTTACGTGAGGAGATAGGCACGAACCCGTACAGATCGGGGGGATCGAAGTGTCAACACCGACCAGGCGCCCGCACGGCGCGACATCCGCGGGGGGAGAGGCCGCCCCTGGGGGGCCGAGCGGCTCGTCCACCCAGATGGCAGGTGGAACGCAAGGGGAGACCGCCATGGGTCATGGCATGTCCCCGATGCTCTCCGCCGAGCATCGCATCACGTCAACGGCGTCCAAGGCGTCGGCGATATCGGCGGCGGTGCTCATCCTCGGCACCCTGTTGCCGTGGATCAGCGTGACCTTCTTCAGCGCCGCGACGATGAGCGGCGTCCGCTTGTGGGAGGGCAAGATCGCCTTGATCCTCGCCTTCCTCGCCGGTGCGATGGCCCTGGCCGCGATGGTGACCGACGGCAACCGCCGCGGCATGCTCATGGGCTCGGCCATCTGCGGCGCGCTGGCCTTCATCGCCTGCGTGGTCTTCGCGTTCCGCTTCGGCAACGCGCTCGACATCCCGCCCGTCCTGGGCGGCAGCGAGGCGGTGGCGCTTGCCGACGCGGGCATCGGCCTTGACGCCGGCTGGTACCTGTCGATCGCGGCGAGCATCGCGCTCACGGCCTTCGCCCTGTGGGGCGCGATGGCGCACAAGCAGACGGGGGCCGGCCAGCAGGTCCCCGGCATGGAATGGGTCGACCCGGGCGCGCCCGGCGGCACCGGCGCGCAGCACACGGGCACCCACCGGCAGCCCTGATCCACCGCGCACGAAGGAGGACCGGTCCGTGCGGACCGGTCCTCCTTTTCGGTGATCACGCCCCCGGGACGCGGTCAGATTTCGAAGAAGTCACGTTCCGGGGCGCCCGTCGGCGATCGTTCGGCGGGTATTGGAACGGTGCGAGAGGGGAAACACTTGTGAAACATCGGTTATGGATGTTTCACACGTCGGAAACATCTGTGCCGCGAGGGCGAAACGGCCAAGGAAGAGTCTTCTGGGCGAACGGAAAACCCACATAGGAGGGGCGCTCTTCCTCATGATCGACACAGGTACGACCGCATGGATGCTGGCGGCCACCGCCATGGTCCTGCTCATGACGCCAGGCCTGGCCTTCTTCTACGGAGGCATGACCCGGGCCAAGAGCGTCCTCAACATGATGATGATGTCCTTTGTCAGCATCATCGTCGTCTCCATCCTTTGGGTGCTGTTCGGTTACACGGTCGGTTTCACCGCCAACCCGGCGACCGGGCTCAACAACTTCATCGGCGGCTTCGACAAGCTCGGCCTGGACGGCGTCTTCAACTCCGTCCTTTCCGGCCTGATCCCCGACGACGTCGACGGCGGCACCTCCGACAACATGCCGGAGATGGTCTTCTCGGCCTTCCAGCTGACCTTCGCCATCATCACCGTCGCCCTCATCTCCGGCGCCATCGCCGACCGCGCCAAGTTCGCGGCCTGGACGCTGTTCGCGGGCCTGTGGGTCACCATCGTCTACTTCCCGGTCGCGCACTGGGTCTGGGGCGGCGGCTGGCTGTGGAGCAAGGGCATCGAGGACTTCGCCGGCGGTACGGTCGTCCACATCAACGCCGGTGCCGCGGCGCTGGCCCTGGCCATCGTCCTCGGCAAGCGCAAGGGCTGGCCGCGTGAGCCGATGCGTCCCCACAACCTGGGCTTCGTGCTCCTCGGCACCGGCCTCCTGTGGTTCGGCTGGTTCGGCTTCAACGCCGGCTCCGAGCTGGCGGTCGACCAGACCACCGGCCTGGCCTTCATGAACACCCAGGTCGCCACCGCCGCCGCGGCCGGCGCCTGGATCCTCGTCGAGAAGCTCCGCGACGGCCACGCCACCACGCTGGGCGTCGCCTCCGGCGCGGTCGCCGGTCTGGTCGCCATCACCCCGGCCTGTGGCTTCGTCGACCCCTGGGCCGCCGTGGTCATCGGCCTCATCGCCGGTGCCGTCTGCGCCTTCGCGGTGGGCCTGAAGTACAAGCTCGGCTACGACGACTCGCTCGACGTCGTCGGCGTCCACCTGGTCGGCGGTGTCATCGGCGCCGTCTCCCTCGGCTTCTTCGCCGCCTACCCGTTCCTCACCGAGGACAACGGCCTGTCCCGTGCGCAGGGCAAGGGCCTGTTCTACGGTGGCGGCGTCGAGCAGCTCCTGTGGCAGTGCATCGGCCCGATCGCCGTGGGCGTCTACTCTTTCGTGATCGCCTTCATCCTGGGCAAGATCATCGACAAGACCATCGGGTTCCGGATCTCCGAAGAAGACGAGGCCAACGGCATCGACATCGCGGTCCACGCGGAGAGCGCCTACGACCTGGCCCCCTCGCACGCGGGTACCTCGTCCTTCTCGGCACCGGTCGCCTCCGACAAGAAGGTTGAGGCTGACGCATGAAGCTCATCACCGCCATCATCAAGCCGTTCAAGCTGGACGACGTGAAGGCCGCCCTGGAGACCTTCGGAGTCAAGGGCATGACCGTCAGTGAGGCCTCCGGCTTCGGCCGGCAGAAGGGCCACACCGAGGTCTACCGCGGCGCCGAGTACAAGGTCGACGTCGTGCCGAAGATCCGCCTGGAGATCCTCGTCGAGGACGAGGACGCCGAAGAGGTCATCGACGTGGTCGTGAAGGCCGCGCAGACCGGCAAGATCGGCGACGGCAAGGTCTGGTCGACCCCGGTCGACACCGTGGTCCGCGTGCGGACCGGCGAGACCGGAGCCGAGGCCCTCTAAGCCGGGGCCGTCGGATTCGGGGGAGAGCGCGAGGGGCGTTCCGGAGAACATCCGGGACGCCCCTTACTCTGTGCGGAGAGGTGAACGAGGTGCTGAGTTTCGCGACGGAACGGGCCGCCCGGGTGGCCGAGCTCGACCACTGGCTCGCCGAGCTGGTAGCCGACGCCGAGGGGGTCGCCCTCGTCGCGGTCGGCAGCCTCGGCCGAAGAGACCTGACCCCGGGCGGTGACCTCGACCTCGTCCTGCTGCACGACGGCCGGCCGGACATCGCCGAGCTGGCCGAGAAGATCTGGTACCCCGTCTGGGACCGCGGCCTCCAGCTCGACCATTCGGTGCGGACGGTCGCCGAGGCCCGCGCGGTGGCGGGGGAGGACCTCAAGGCGCTGATGGGGCTGCTCTACGGCAGGTGCCTCGCCGGGGACCGCAGACTCGCCGACGACGTGCGCTCCAAGGTGCTGGCCGACTGGCGCGCCTCGGCCCGCACCCGGCTGCCGGAGCTGCGCGAGATGACGGTCGAGCGGTGGGACAGACTCGGCGAGCTGGCCTTCCTGCTGGAGGGCGACGTCAAGGACGCCAAAGGCGGCCTGCGGGACGTGCACGTGATGCAGGCCGTCGTGGCCACCTGGGCGGTCCCTGAGCCGTCTCCGAAGGTCAGGGCGGCCTATGACTCGCTCCTGGAGATCCGGCACGCGCTGCACAAGCGCACGGGCCGCTCCGCCGACCGCCTCCTGCTCCAGGAGCAGGACGGCGTCGCCGAGGAACTCGGGCTGGACGACGGGATCGCGCTGCTCGGGAGCGTCGCGGAGGCCGCCAGGACGATCTCCTACGCCGGCGACACCGTCTGGCGGAACGTCGAGCGCTTCTGCGCCCCGCCCGCGCGCTCCGAGCGCACGCCCATCGCCGACGGCCTTGTGGAGTACCAGGGCGAGGTGGTCCTCGCCCGCGGCGCGAACCTCACTGACCCGTCGATGCCGCTGCGCGCCGCCGCCGCCTCGGCGGGCGCCGGGCTGCCGCTGGCCCCGGCGACGCTCGACCAGCTCGCCAAGTCGTTCCCGGGGCTGCCCGTGCCGTGGCCGGAGGCCGCGCGCACCGCCCTGGTCTCGCTGCTGGGCGCGGGCGCGGCGGCGATCCCGGTGTGGGAGGGCCTGGACCAGGTGGGCCTGGTGGTCCGGATGATCCCGGACTGGACGAGGGTCCGGAACCGGCCGCAGCGCAACGCCGTCCACAAGTGGACCGTCGACAGGCACCTCATGGAGGCCGCCGCGGGCGTCGCGGGCCGCATCCGCGAGTCCTCCCGCCCCGACCTCCTGCTCGTCGGCGCGTTCCTGCACGACATCGGCAAGGACGGCTCGGGCCGCGACCACTCGGTCGTCGGCGCCGAGTACACCCGGGAGATCGCCGCCTACCTCGGCTTCCCGGAGGAGGACGTCGAGGTCCTGGTGGCCGTCGTCCTGCACCACCTGCTGCTGCCCGACACCGCCACCCGCCGCGACCTCGACGACCCGCTCACCATCGAGACCGTCGCCAAGGCCGTCAAGACGCCTCTGGTCCTTGAGCTGCTGCACGCGCTCGCCGCCGCCGACGCGGGCGCGACGGGCCCCGCCGCGTGGGGCTCGTGGAAGTCGCGGCTCATCGACGAGCTGGTCCGCCGCACCGGCGCGGCCCTGCGCGGCGACGAGCCGCCGCGCACGCCCGCGCCGACCTCCGCGCAGCTCGCGCTCGCCCGGCACGACGGCGTCGCGGTCCGGGTGAGCAGCAGCGCGGTCCGGGGCACGTGGGCCCGGCACACGGGCGGCGCGCTGAGCGTCACCATCGTCGCCTGGGACCGTCCCGGGCTGCTCTGGCAGGCGGCGGGCGTGCTCGCCCTGCACCGGCTGGTCCTGCGCACCGCGCGGACGTTCTCGCACGGCGACGTGGGGGCCGGCAACGCCGTCATCGAGTTCACCGCCCAGCCGGAGTTCGGCAGCCCGCCGGAGCCCGCGTCGATCGAGGCGGATCTGCGCCGTGCGCTCGCCGGGCGGCTCGACGTGGCCGACCGGCTGGAGAAGCGGGCCAGGGCGGTCCGGCACCGCAGGGGCGTCGCGGTCGCGCCGCCGAAGGTCACCTTCGTGGAGGAGGCGTCGAGCACGGCGACCGTCGTGGAGGTCCGCGCGCACGACCAGCCCGGCCTGCTGTGGCGGATCGGCCGCGTGCTCGGCGACTGCGGCCTGCACATCCGCGCCGCGAAGATCGACACGCTCGGCTCCGAGGCGGTCGACGTGTTCTACGTGGTCGGGCACGACGGCGGCCCGGTGACCGACCCGGTGCTGCTGGGCGAGATCGAGGAGGACATCCTCAGCGCCCTCGGCTGAGGCCTCGAAGGGCCCGCGGGGAGCCTCGGCCGGGGCTCCCGCGGCGCCCTGTGACGCGGCCGCCGCAGGTGATGTTCGTCCCCGTTCATCTTGTTCGCGAGTAATTCGCCAAGTGAGCGACGGCCGGACATGTGAAAAGGACTCGCGTGTTCGTTTCGCGGCTCCAAGGTTTCCTCCGCGAGCTGAGTGGCTTGCCGGCGGTCGCAGTGCCGCCGAAGCATCTTCGCGGAGGAAGAATGCTCAAGAAGATGGTCCTCAGTGCGGCGGCCGCCGCCCTGGCCGTCTGCGCCGTCCAGGTTCCGGCGAGCGCCGACCCGGGCTTCACCCCGGCCAAGACCGACCTCGTCGGTGTTGGTTCCGACACCACCCAGGACGTCGTCAACGCGCTCGCCGCCGCGTACAACAAGACGAAGCCCGCCGCCAGGCTCGCCAGCTTCAACGCGACCGGCTCGGCCACCTTCACGCCCAAGGCCGGCCTGCCCAAGCGCGCCCGCGTGGTCGGCTCCAGCAACGGCATCAAGGCACTGCTGGCCGACAACGAAGGCGCCTACGACTTCGCCCGCTCCTCGCGCGCCAAGAAGACCGACGGCACCGAGGCCACCCTGAGCTTCTACGCCTTCGCCCAGGACGGCGTCACCTGGGCCGTGAACTACAACAGCTTCGCGCCCAAGAGCCTGAAGAAGTCGCAGCTCGCGAGCATCTACAAGTGCGCCTCCTCGGCCCGTTACTGGGACCAGGTCGGCGGCAAGAAGAACGGCAAGAAGCGCGTCGCCATCAAGCCGTGGCTGCCGCAGGCCGGTTCCGGCACCCGCTCGTTCTTCCTCGGCGCGATCGGCCTGACCGACGCCCAGGTGGGCTCCTGCGTCAACCAGAAGGCCACCAACATCGAGAACGACGGCACCAAGGTCGGCACGAACCGCGCCTCCATCGCGCCGTTCTCCATCGGCCAGTGGATCGCCCAGGCGATCAACCACAAGAGCGACCGCCACGGCAAGCTCGTCCTCGGCAAGATCGCGGGCGTCTCGCCGACCACCGGCAAGATCACCATCGGCAAGAAGGGCAGCGTGAAGGGCAAGAACATCCGCCTGAACGCCTCCGACTTCCCGCACCAGTACCTGCGCCTGGTCTACAACGTCGTCCGCACCGACGAGGCGGTGAAGTTCGACGCCATCTTCGGCGCCACCGGCTTCGTGTGCGACCAGCCCGCGCTCATCCGCTCCTTCGGCTTCGAGCCCATCGGCGGCGGCTGCGGCGCCGTCTCCTGACGCCACGGCCCTTCGCTCCCTGAGCTGAAGCATCCGAAGGCGACCGGCGGCGTCCGGTCGCCTTCGGCCCTTGTTCTCTCAAGAACGGGCTCCCAAGAAACGGTGACCACGATGAGCATCGCCCCCTCGGCGCCCCCCGGCGCCGCGCCCGCCCCGGCGGAGCAGCGGCGGCGGATCACCGCGCGGTTCGCGCCGGTGGACGCCGCCTTCAGGGCGGCCGTACGCGGCTCGGGCGTGACCCTCCTGGTCATCCTCGGCTTCATCGGCCTCTTCCTCGCCCTGCGCGGCTTCTCGGCGCTCAACACGGCCGGGTACCACTTCTTCACCACGCAGACCTGGGACCCGGAGCTGCACGACTTCGGCGTCGCCGCGGTGCTGCTCGGCACGGTCGAGATCGCGCTGACGGCGCTGGCCGTGGGCGTGCCGATCGCGGTGCTGGCCGCGCTGTACATCAGCGAGTACGCCTCCCCGGGCATGCGCCGGGCGCTCATCGCGGTCGTCGACCTCATGGCGGCGATCCCGTCGATCCTCTACGGCCTGTGGGGGGTGACGTTCCTCCAGCCGCGCCTGATCGGAGTCTCGCGCTGGCTGTCGGACCACGCCTCCTTCCTGCCGTTCTTCCGGGTCGACACCGACCACGCCGACCCGGGCTCCTACACCTCCTCCCACTTCATCGCCGGCCTCGTCGTCGCGATGATGGTGATCCCCATCTGCTGCTCGCTCTCGCGCGAGGTGTTCTCCCAGGCCCCGCAGGCCGAACGGGAGGCGGCCTACGCGCTCGGCTCGACCCGCTGGGGCATGATCCGCACGGTGGTGCTGCCCTTCGGGCGCGGCGGCGTCATCGGCGCGGCGATGCTCTCGCTCGGCCGCGCGCTGGGGGAGACCATCGCCGTCGTCCTCATCATCTCCCCGGACTTCCGCGCCACCCTGCACGTCCTGGAAGGAGCCGGGAACTCCATCTCCGCGCTCATCGCGCTGCGCTACTCCGACTCCAGCGAGTTCGGCCTGTCGGCCCTCATGGCCGCGGGCCTCGTGCTGTTCGCGCTGACGCTCGTCATCAACTTCTTCGCCGCCATGATCATCAACCGCAGCCGCTCCGGCGCGTCGACCGAGGCCTGACCATGACCATCGCCGAACCGCGCACCGACCCCTCCGCCGCCCCCGGGCGGCGGCCCGTTCGCGGCCGCTTCCGCCCCGGCGGCATCGTCCGCGAGGACCGCTACGCCCTCGCCGGGGCCGCCGCGGCGAGCCTCTCCCTGGTGTGGCTCCTCTACACCAGACTGCTGCCGTTCTCCGGCGCGCTCGGCTTCGCCGTGTGCTGGTACGCGGCCTTCCTCGTCCTGTACGCGATCATCGTGACGCACGAGCACGGGCGGCTCGCGGCGACCGACCGCCTGGTGAGCGTGCTCGTGCACAGCGCGGGGCTGCTGACCGTCACCGTGATCGCGGCGATCCTCGGGTTCACCGTGCTGCGCGGCGCCCAGGCGTTCGCGCACGCCAACTTCTTCACCCAGACGATGTCCGACACGGGCGCGCTGGACCCGCTGACCAGCGGCGGCGTGATCCACGCCGTCGTCGGCTCGCTCATCCAGCTCGGCATCGGCGTCGCCATCGCCATGCCGCTGGGGATCGCCACCGCGCTGTTCCTGGTCGAGGTCGGCGGGAGGCTGACGCGTCCGGTGCGGCTCATCGTCGACACCATGAGCGCGCTCCCGTCCGTCCTCGCCGGACTGTTCGTGCTCGCCGCGTTCATCCTGACGTTCGGGTTCCAGAAGTCAGGGCTGGCCGCCGCCCTCGCGATCGCGATCATGATGGTGCCGATCGTCACCCGGGCGTCCGAGGTCGTGCTGCGGCTGGTGCCGGGCGGTCTGCGCGAGGCGGCCTACGCGCTGGGCGCCGGGCAGTGGCAGGTCGTGTGGCGCGTGGTCCTGCCGACCGCGCGCTCCGGCCTCGCCACCGGCATCGTCCTCGCGATGGCGCGCGGCGTGGGGGAGACCGCGCCGGTCCTGCTGACGGCAGGGTTCGCGCGCGGCATGAACGTCGACCCGTTCTCGGGGAACATGACCAACCTTCCCCTCTACATCTACACCTACGTGAAGTTCCCGCAGCCGGACATGGTCTCGCGGGCGTTCGGGGCGGCGCTGGTCCTCGCGCTCGTCGTGCTGGTGCTCTTCACCGTCGCGCGGCTGCTGGGGGGTGCGGCGCCCGGGCAGATGACGCGCCGGGCCCGCCGCAGGCTCGCGAAGGCCGAACGCGCCGCGGCCCCCGCCTCCGCCTCCGCGCTGCCCGGGGGCTTCCCCATCGCATCCGACAAGGAGACGTCCGCATGAGCGCTCGACGTCTGGGGGCGCTCATCCTGGCGTCCCTGCTCGCCCTCACCTCCGCCCGGCCGGCCGCCGCCGCGGACTTCGTGCCGGTGACCGGCAGCGGCTCGACCTGGAGCCAGGTCGCGCTGGACCAGTGGGCGGCGGCCGTGAAGAAGAACGGCATCACGGTCAACTACACCGGCTCGGGCTCGACCGCGGGCCGCACCGACTTCCGCAGCTCCCAGGTCGACTTCGCCGTCTCGGAGATCCCGTTCCAGCTGCACCCCGAGGACGGCAGCCCGGCCGAGGTGAGCAAGCGCTCCTACGCCTACATGCCGATCGTCGCGGGCGGCACCTCGTTCATGTACCACCTCACCAGGAACGGCAAGCGGGTGGAGAACCTGCGGCTGTCGGGCGAGACGATCACCAAGATCTTCACCGGGAAGATCACCAACTGGAGCGACCCGGCGATCACCAAGGACATGAACGGCGTCGCGATGCCGAACCGGAAGATCACCCCGGTGACGCGCTCGGACGGCTCCGGCACCACCGCGCAGTTCTCCCTGTGGATGGACACGCAGTACCCCGACCTCTGGCGCCCGTTCTTCAAGAAGAAGGGGCTGACGTCGTACTATCCGACGCTGCCCGGCGGCAAGCAGCAGAACGGCTCCAACGGCGTGGCCGCCTACGTGTCCGCCAGCTACGGCGAAGGCGCCATCACGTACGTGGAGTACGCCTACGCGCGGAACGCGGGCTACCCCGTCATCAAGGTGAAGAACAAGTCCGGCTACTACACGCTGCCGACGGCCTCCAACGTCGCCGTCGCGCTCACCAAGGCCGACATCAACTCCGACCTGACGCAGAAGCTCGAAGGGGTCTACGACAGCGCCGACAAGCGCGCCTACCCGCTGTCGAGCTACTCCTACATGATCATCCCGACGTCCACGCAGGCGCCCTTCACCGCGGAGAAGGGCAAGACGCTCTCGACGTTCATCGACTACTTCCTGTGCGCGGGCCAGCAGAAGGCGCCGGAGCTGGGGTACTCGCCGCTGCCCAAGAACCTGGTCGAGGCCGCCTACCAGCAGATGAACCGGATCCCCGGCCACATCTCGGCCGGCGCGGACCT
The DNA here is from genome assembly GCF_054783995.1 of Actinocorallia aurea. Lineage (NCBI taxonomy): Bacteria > Bacillati > Actinomycetota > Actinomycetes > Streptosporangiales > Thermomonosporaceae > Actinocorallia > Actinocorallia aurea. Next base: position 248,369 of record NZ_BAAGPQ010000002.1, on the reverse strand, counting down.
GTCGACGTGCCACAACCCCACCTTCGAGGGCGGCAAGAACGTGCTGCTGGAGACCGCGGCGCAGCCCGAGGCCTGCGACCAGGAGGGCAAGATCCCCTGCGGTGAGCCGGGTGCGGGCACCAGCGCCGCCACGGACCCGGCGGCGACCGCGAAGCCGTCCGCGGGCGCCTCCACGCCGGTCGCCCTCGGCGGCGACGCCCCCGTGGTCGCCGCGGGCAGCACCGCCTTCGCCGAGCCGGTCGAGGTGTCGGCGCAGAGCGGGACGGCGCTGGTCGCCGGAACGGTCGCCGCGGGCGTGCTGCTGGGCGCGCTCGTCCTGCCGCCGGTCCTCACCGCCCTCGCCCGCCGCCGCCGTTCCGGTGGTGCGCGATGACGCGCCGGGTCGGGGCCGCCCTGGCCGCCGTGGCCCTCGCGTTCTGCACCACCGCCGCGGCCGACCCGGAGGCCACCCAGACGCCTTCGGCGACCCCCTCGGCCACGGCCACCGCGAGCCCGTCGGCGGACCCGGACACGACCGAGGACCCGGAGGAGCCCGCAGCCCCTGAAGATCCCGAAGACCCCGCAGAGCCCGAATACCCGGCCAACACCACGGGCAAGGTGACGGTCGACCAGGCCGCCGACCTGGTCAACCAGGTCATCCGGGTGAGCTGGCGAGGATTCACGCCCAGCTCCGACGCGTTCCTCAGCGACAGCACCACGCACGTCGTCCGCGTCTACCAGTGCCGGGGCAAGGCCCCCGAGTCCGTCGCCGACTGCTACGGCTCGGGCTCGTTCACCTACCCCGACAAGCCCAAGGGCGGCGGCGTGCTGCCCGACGGGCCCACCAACGCCGTCACCGCGCTGACCGCGCCGAACGGCCGCGGCTACGCCGACGTCGAGGTGCGCACCATCGCCGAGTCGGCGAGCCTCGCGTGCGACGCCGCCGACGACTGCTCGATCGTGGTGATCCCCAACGACGGCGACCCGACCCGTCCGACCCTGGAAGGCCAGCTCGCCACCCAGGCCTACCTCGACTCCGACTGGGCCTGGGCCAACCGGATCGTCGCGCCCATCGGCTTCGCCGTCTCCGCGGCCACCTGCGAGCTGGAGGACGCAGACTTCCGCATCACCGGCTCCCCGCAGTCCAAGCGGCTCATCGAGCGGTGGCAGCCCGGCCTGTGCACCTCCAAGGCCGACGTGGACGTCGACTACACCTCGCTCGGCGAGCCCCTGGCCCGCTCCAGCTTCCAGACGAACGGCACCGACGTCGCCCTGACGACCCGGCCCGAGGACACCGCGCCGTCCCGCGCGTTCGACTACGCGCCCGTCGGGATCTCCGGCGTCGCCATCGCCTACCGCGTCGACGACGCCGACACCGGCAAGCCCATCACCGGCATCAAGCTGACGCCGCGCCTCGTCGCCAAGATGCTCACCGAGTCCTACTCGATGAGCGCCGCCTGCGGTCCCGGGGTGAAGGACTGCAACAAGGCCACCAAGGACAACCCGCAGGACATCTTCCAGGACCCCGAGTTCCTCAAGCTCAACGGCGACGAGCACTCCTGGCCGAGCATGGGCTGGCCGACCGTCGTCTCCGGAGACAACGACCTCACCTACGAGCTGACGCGCTGGCTGGCCGCCGACCCCGACGCCGCGGCCTTCCTGGGCGGCGCCAAGGCCCCCGGCGGGATGACGGTCAACAAGAACTTCAAGGGCGCGGAGTTCCCCACGAGCGCGTTCGTCTCCCGCGACCCGGACAAGCGGTTCGTCCACGGGTTCATCCCCGTGCTCGGGCTGCACGAGGTCGCCCGCTACCTGGTGACGAACCGGGACAACAGCGAGAACTACGTCAAGGACCAGTACGGGAACTACGTGAAGACCCCGCCCTACGCCGTCGGCAACCGCGGCCTGTTCGCGATCGTCGCGACCTCCGACGCGCAGGCGCTGCGGTTCTCCTCCGCGAAGCTGCGCAACGCGGCGGGCAAGTACGTCGCGCCGACGGACGAGTCGATGGCGGCGATGCTGAAGCACTTCGAGAAGAACACCGACGGGGTCACCGCGCTGCCCGACTACAAGGCCAAGGACGCCAAGGCCTACCCGCTGACGCACGTCCAGTACGCCGAGGTGCCCACGAACGGGGTCGCCGCCGGCAAGGCCGGCAAGATCGCCTCCTTCCTCGAACACGCGGCCGGACCCGGCCAGAAGCCCGGCGTCAAGCCCGGCACCCGGCCCGTCGGGTACGTGCCCCTGACGGCGGCGATGAAGGCGCAGACGAAGAAGGCGGCCAAGGCCGTCATCGCGCAGAAGGGCAAGATCCCCGAGCCGCCGGGGGGCTCGGCCCCCGAGGCCCCGGCCGCCGAGGACGCCCCGCAGCCCGTCGCGCTGCCCGCGCTCCAGGCGGGCGCGCCCGCCCCCATGGGCGGAAGGCTCTCGGCCGACGCCTCGCCGCTGCTCGGCTGGCTGCTGCCCACCCTGCTCGGCGCCGGCCTCGCCGCCGCGCTGCTCGGACCCATGCTCTACGGGGCGGGCCGGTTCGGCGTGGTCGTGCCGCCGCCCGCGCGCTGGTCCCTGCCCAAGATCCCGCGCGTGAAGGCGCTCCGGAACGCCGGAAGGAGGCGCAAGCCGTGACCGCCGTCGAAGATCAGCCCCTCGAACAGCACGTCGAAGCCGCGGAGGAGGCCCCGGCGCCCCGTCCCGGACCCGCGCTGCCGCCGCGCCGGGGCAACCCGTACCTGGTCGTCGCGGGCGTGAGCCTCGGCCTCCTGGGCGCCTTCCTGCTCGGGTTCCTCGCCTACCTCGCGGTGCTCTCGCCGCTCCAGCACGACCGCGACCAGGTGACCCGCTACGCGGACTTCCGCAAGGAACTCGCCGAAGGCACCGCGCCCGTCGCCCCGCCGATGGCGGCCGGCGCGTCGGTGGCGATCCTGGAGATCCCGCGCCTCGGGCTGCGCGAGGTCGTCGTGGAGGGGACGACGTCCGGCGACCTGGCCCACGGGCCCGGCCACCGCCGCGACACCCCGCTGCCCGGGCAGCCCGGCATCAGCGTGATCCTCGGCCGCGCGGGCGTCTACGGGGGCCCGTTCGGCGCGCTGGACAAACTGCACACCGGCGACGTCATCACGGTGATCACCGGCCAGGGCCTGGCCTCCTACACCGTCAGCGGCTCCGGGCCGTCGATCCTGCCGCCCGACTCCGGCTCCTCGACGCTCGTCCTGGTGACCGCGGACAGCCCCGTCGCGCCGCGCGGCGAGGCCCTGGTGACGGCCCGGCTCACCACCGCGCCGGTGGCCGGGAACACCGCGGAGGCGCCGCGGATCAGCAGGTCCGAGGTAGGCCTCAGCGGCGACCCCGGCGCGCTGATCCCGCTGCTCCTGTGGGCCGAGGCGCTCCTCCTGGGCGTCGGGCTCACGACCTTCTCCTACCTGCGCTGGTCGAAGTGGCCCACCTACGTCGTTTCCTCGCCCGTCCTGCTGGCGGTGCTCTGGAACATCTACGAGAGCCTCGCCCGGCTCCTCCCCAACACGCTGTGAATCAGGACGGGCATGACATGACCGACAAGACGCTTTCCGGCAGCATCATCCCTGAGGGCACGCTCCCCGACGACACGCTCATCGACGGGACCCTCACCCCGGACGCCCCCGCGCCCCGCGCCGGCGGCGGGCTCGTCGCCACCGACGTGTCGGCCTGGTTCGACGAGCGCAAGGTGCTCGACAGGGTCGGCCTGGCCATGGAGCCCGGCAAGGTGACCGCGCTGATCGGCCCCTCAGGCTGCGGGAAGTCCACCTTCCTGCGGATACTCAACCGGATGCACGAGATGATCCCGTCGGCGTCCCTGGCGGGCGAGGTGGCCCTGGACGGCGAGGACATCTACGCGCCGGGCCGCCGGATCACCGAGGTGCGCCGCCGCATCGGCATGGTCTTCCAGAAGCCGAACCCGTTCCCCACGATGTCGATCTACGACAACGTGACGTCCGGGCTGAAGCTCTCCGGCCTCAAGGTCGCCGACAAGGACGCGCTCGTCGAGCAGTGCCTGCGCCGCGCCGGCTTGTGGAAGGAGGTCGAGAAGCGGCTGCGCGCCCCCGGCGGCGCCCTGTCGGGCGGGCAGCAGCAGCGCCTGTGCATCGCCAGGTCGCTGGCCGTCTCGCCCGAGGTCCTGCTCATGGACGAGCCGTGCTCGGCCCTCGACCCCACCTCGACCCGGCGGATCGAGGAGACCATCGGCGAACTCGCCTCGGAGGTCACGATCGTCATCGTCACCCACAACATGCAGCAGGCGCACCGCGTCTCCGACACGTGCGCGTTCTTCCTCGCCGAACACGACACCCCCGGACGTATCGTGGAATCAGGCCCCACATCCGAGATCTTCGACAATCCGGCAGACCCCCGCACCGCCGACTACGTCAACGGGCGCTTCGGATAGGTAGGCTGTTCGACGTTCCTTTTCCGCGTCACGCTAGGACGGACCGTGTTCGAGAATCTCTCCGATCGGCTGACTTCGGTCTTCACCAACCTGCGCGGCAAGGGCAGGTTGTCGGAGTCCGACATCAATGCCACCGCGCGGGAGATCCGGGTCGCGCTCCTCGAGGCCGACGTCGCGCTGCCCGTGGTCAAGGAGTTCGTCGAGAACGTCAAGGAGCGGGCGCGCGGCGCCGAGGTCTCCAAGGCGCTGAACCCGGCACAGCAGGTCGTCAAGATCGTCAACGACGAGCTGGTCGGCATCCTGGGCGGTGAGACCCGGCGCGTCCGGTTCGCCAAGACCGCCCCGACCGTCATCATGCTCGCCGGCCTCCAGGGCGCCGGTAAGACCACCCTGGCGGGCAAGCTGGCGCACTGGCTGAAGGGCGAGGGCCACACGCCCCTCCTCGTCGCCTGCGACCTCCAGCGGCCCAACGCCGTCCAGCAGCTCCAGGTGATGGGCGAGCGGGCCGGGGTCCCGGTCTTCGCGCCCGAGCCCGGCAACGGCGTCGGCGACCCCGTCCGGGTCGCCCAGGCCTCGATCGCCGAGGCCAAGCGCGCCCAGCACGACGTGGTGATCATCGACACCGCGGGCCGCCTCGGCATCGACTCCGAGATGATGCAGCAGGCGATCGACATCCGGCGGAGCACCGAGCCGGACGAGGTCCTGTTCGTCGTCGACGCCATGGTCGGCCAGGACGCGGTCAACACCGCGCAGGCGTTCATGGACGGCGTCGGCTTCGACGGCGTCGTCCTGACCAAGCTCGACGGCGACGCCCGAGGCGGCGCCGCGCTGTCGATCCGGCAGGTCACCGGCCGGCCGATCATGTTCGCCTCCACGGGCGAGAAGCTCGAGGACTTCGACGTCTTCCACCCCGACCGCATGGCCGGCCGGATCCTGGACATGGGCGACATCCTCACCCTCATCGAGCAGGCCCAGCGCCAGTTCGACGAGGACGAGGCCGCCAAGATGGCCGGGAAGCTCGCCTCGGGCGAGGACTTCACGCTCGACGACTTCCTCTCGCAGATGATGATGATCCGCAAGATGGGGCCGATCGGGAACCTGCTCGGCATGCTGCCCGGCATGGGCCAGATGCGGCAGCAGATCGATCAGATCGACGACCGCGACCTCGACCGCGTCGCCGCGATCATCCGCTCCATGACCCCGGGCGAGCGCTCCGAACCGAAGATCATCAACGGTTCGCGCCGCGCCCGCATCGCCAAGGGCTCCGGCACCACCGTCGGCGAGGTCAGCTCCCTCGTCACCCGCTTCTTCCAGGCCCAGAAGATGATGAAGGCCATGGCCGGCGGCATGGGCATCCCCGGCATGCCGGGCGCCCGCCGCGGCAAGCCCGCCAAGCAGATCAAGCCCAAGAAGGGCAAGCGCCAGTCCGGCGACCCCCGCAAGCGCGCCCTGGGCCCTGCCGCCAAGCCCGAGGAACAGCAGCAGCAGGGAGGCCTCCCCCCGGCCTTCGGCGGCGGCGCCGGCCTGCCCTCCCAGCTCCCCCCGGGCTTCCAGATGCCCGATCTGGGCGACTTCGGCAAGAAGGACTGACCCCGCCCGCCCCTGCACCCTGCGCGAACGCAGGGTGCAGGGGCGGTTTCGGAGTGGCGTGGGCGAGCAGTCATCGGCGTCTGGCAGAATGGGTTGCTGGAAACCCGGTGCGTGAGGCGCCCTCTCATCGCCCTAGCGCCCGGAGTCCATCTGAACGGCCCCGCTCTGGTCCCCACCCTTGCGGTCCGTCGTTCACCTTTCACTGAAACCGGAGTTACCACACCCGTGGCTGTCAAGATCAAGCTCAAGCGTCTCGGCAAGATCCGTAGCGCCCAGTACCGCATCGTCATCGCCGACGCCCGCACCAAGCGGGACGGTCGCGCGATCGAGGAGATCGGCAAGTACCACCCGAAGGAGGAGCCCTCGCTGATCGAGGTCGAGTCCGAGCGGGTCCAGTACTGGCTGGGCGTCGGCGCGCAGCCGACCGAGTCCGTCGAGAAGCTGCTCAAGATCACCGGCGACTGGCAGAAGTTCAAGGGCCTCCCCGGCGCCGAGGGCACGCTGAAGACCGCTGAGCCCAAGGCCGACAAGGGCGAACTGTACGCCGCCGCCGCCAAGGAGGCCGCGAGCCTCGACGGTGGCGCCGCCACCACGCCGAAGGCCAAGAAGAAGGCCGAGGCCAAGACCGAGGCCAAGACCGAGTCCGCCGAGACCGAAGCCCCGAGCGAGGCCTAAGTGCTCGAAGAAGCGCTCGAGCACCTGGTCCGCGGCATCGTCGATCACCCCGACGAGGTGCAGGTGGGCGCCAAGCGGATCCGCGGTGGCCGGGTTCTCGAGGTGCGCGTGCACCCCGAGGACCTCGGCAAGGTCATCGGCCGGAGCGGTCGTACCGCGAAGGCCCTCCGCACGGTCATGGGCGCCCTCTCGGGCGGCCGGTACGTCCGTGTGGACCTGCTCGACGTCAACGAGGTCCGCTGACCAGTGCAACTGGTAGTAGGCCGCATCGGCAAACCGCACGGGATCCGCGGCGACATCACCGTCGACGTGCGCACTGACGACGCCGACGCCCGGTTCGCCCCGGGCGCGGTGCTCGCCACGGATCCCGTGTCGGCCGGCCCGCTGACGGTCGCTTCGGCGCGCTGGCACAGCGGGCGGCTCGTGGTGCGCTTCGAGGGCGTCGCCGACCGCAACCGCGCGGAGGAACTGCGCGGCACCTGGCTGGTGATCGATTCCTCGGAGATCCTCACCTCGTCCGACCCGGACGACTTCCACGACCAGCAGCTCGTCGGGCTGAAGGTCGTCACCACCTCCGGCGAGGAGATCGGCACGGTCTCGGAGATCCTGCACCACGCGCAGGAACTCGTGGTGGTGGACACCCCCGCCGGCGACCGTTATGTGCCCTTCGTCGCGGCGCTCGTCCCGGAGGTCGACCTCGAAGGCGGCCGCCTGGTCGTCGACCCGCCCGACGGGCTCTTCGACTAGCACCTCCGGATCCCCAACGTGCGCTTCGACGTCATCACGATCTTCCCCGAGTACTTCTCGCCCCTGTCGGCCTCCCTCCTGGGCAAGGCCGCCGACAAGGGGCTCCTGTCCTTCGGCGTGCACGACCTGCGCGACTGGACCTACGACAGGCACCGCACCGTGGACGACACGCCTTACGGCGGCGGCCCCGGCATGGTCATGAAGCCCGCCCCTTGGGGCGAGGCCCTGGACGACGTACTGACGCCGCAGAGCCGACTCGTCGTCCCCACCCCGTCAGGCAGGCCGTTCACTCAGGCCGTCGCCGGTGAACTCGCCTCCGCGCCCCATCTCGTCTTCGCCTGCGGACGCTACGAGGGCATCGACTCCCGCGTCATGGCGCACTACCGCGACGTCGTCGAGGTCCACGAGGTGAGCATCGGCGACTACGTGCTCGCCGGGGGAGAGGTCGCGGTCCTGGTGATGATCGAGGCGGTCTCCCGGCTCGTGCCCGGCGTCCTCGGCAACGCCGAGTCGGTCTCCGACGACTCCTTCGCGCCCGGCCGCATGGAGACCCTCGTCGAAGGGCCCGTCTACACCAAGCCGCCCGTCTGGCGCGACCTGGAGGTGCCGGAGGTCCTGAAGTCCGGCCACCACGGCAGGATCGCCCGGTGGCGGCGCGACGAGGCCTTCCGCCGCACCGCGGCCCTGCGGCCCGACCTCCTGGCCCGCCTCGATCCCAAGGCGCTGGACAAGCACGACCGGAGGCTCCTGACCGAACTGGGCTTCGGCGACCTCGCGGTGCCCGGAAAGCACGCGCTGGACGGCTGATCACCCTTGATCAGCCTTCGGTGACCGGGCGGGCGCGCTCCGATTTGGAGGAGCACGCCGTACCTGTGGCAAACTAGAGCGTCGCGTGCCTTCCGCGCGCGCATCTCTACGTCCCCGCACCTGACGCCCCCATCTTCACCTCTGGGGCCTCTCGGGTCCGGGCCAGCAAGCAAGGACACTCCATGCACACCCTGATCCAGGAGATCGAGAAGGCCGCGCTGCGGTCGGACCTCCCGAGCTTCCGCCCCGGCGACACCGTCAAGGTGCACGTGCGCATCACCGAGGGCAAGGTCAGCCGTATCCAGGTCTTCGAGGGCGTCGTGATCCGCCGTCAGGGCGGCGGCGCGCGCGAGACCTTCACCGTCCGCAAGGTCAGCAAGGGCGGCTACGGCGTCGAGCGGACCTTCCCGCTCAACCTGCCCGCCATCGAGAAGCTCGAGGTCACCATCCGCGGTGACGTGCGGCGCGCCAAGCTGTACTACCTGCGCAACCTGCGCGGCAAGGCCGCCCGCATCAAGGAGAAGCGCGACTTCTAGTCGCCGCTCCCGAACGGGACTTTCCGAACGCCTGGCCTCTTCGGGGGCCGGGCGTTCGGCGTTCTTGGCCGCCCCATGAACCCCTCCCGAAGCTTGCTTCTACCGGGCGGCGCTAGGCTCTGGCCCTGATGAGCGACGAAGATCCAGGGCCGAGCGCGTCCGGGGAGGACGGAAGACCGGTGCGTTCCGACATCGACGGCGTCAGCGCCGACGAAGGCGAGGGGACCGGGGGTCCCGAAGACGCCGCGGAGGCCTCCGAGGGAAAGAAGCAGGGCTCGTTCTGGAAGGAGCTGCCCCTGCTGATCGCGGTGGCCCTGGGACTGGCTCTGCTGATCAAGACCTTCGTCGTGCAGGCGTTCTACATCCCGTCCTCCTCGATGGAGGAGACCCTCCAGATCGGCGACCGCGTCCTGGTCAACAAGCTGGTCTACAAGGTCAGGGACATCGAGCGCGGCGACATCGTCGTCTTCAGCGGCCTGGACAGCTGGGACCCGGAGGTGGACGTCGCCGAGCCCACCAATCCCGTCCAGCGCGTCCTGAGGGCCGTGGGGACGGCGTTCGGGGTCGTCCCGGGGGAGAAGGACTACATCAAGCGGGTCGTGGGCGTGCCCGGCGACCACGTGGTCTGCTGCGAGGCGGGGACCGGGCGGATCACCGTCAACGACGTCCCGCTGGACGAGACCGCGTACCTGTACACCGACCCGATCACCGGCAAGCAGAACGTGCCGTCCACCCAGAAGTTCGACGTCGTCGTGCCGCCCGGAAGGCTGTGGGTCATGGGCGACCACCGCGAGGTGTCATGGGACTCGCGCGGGCACCAGGCGGACCCGGGCAGCGGCACCATCCCCGTCAGCAGCGTGATCGGCAGGGCGTTCGTGGTGGTGTGGCCGGTCCGGAACTGGCAGATCCTGGAGATCCCCGCGACGTTCTCGCAGCCGGGTCTCGGGGCGGGCGGCGCGGGCGACACGCCCGCGGAGCCCGAGAGGCCCCTGGCGCTGGCGCGCCGCGATGGACGGTGACCGGATCCACACCCTGCCGTGACGGGGGATCTCGACGGGCGTTGGGCGGTCGTCCCCCGGTGGGCGTAAAGTTTCGGGTATGTACAGGCGTCTCGTCCGGCACCTCCCGTGATCGCCGGAACACGGCGTCCGGTGCGGTTCACCCCGCGGCGCGACGCCGGGATGTACGGCTATGAGCGCGCTCTGGCGCACGGCGGCTTCACCCGCGTCGCGGGCGTGGACGAGGCGGGACGCGGCGCCTGCGCGGGGCCGCTCGTGGTGGCCGCGGTGATCCTCGACGGCCTGAAGGTGCCCGGCCTCGCGGACTCCAAGCTGCTGACGGCGGCCCGCCGCGAGGAGGTGTACGCGCACATCACCGCACGGGCGATCTGGTCGGTCCTCGTCGTGCCGAGCGCGGAACTCGACCGGGTGGGGCTGCACGCCAGCAACGTCACGGGCATGCGGCGGGTCCTGCGGGCGCTGCCCGTCGAGCCGTCCTACGTGCTCAGCGACGGGTTCGGCGTGCCCGGCCTCGAGGTGCCGAGCCTGCGGGTGATCAAGGGCGACCAGGCGGTGGCGTGCATCGCGGCGGCCTCCGTGGTGGCCAAGGTCACCAGGGACCGGATCATGGCGGACCTGCACGGGACCTATCCGCAGTACGGTTTCGCCGAGCACAAGGGTTACAGCACCCCGGAGCACATGGCCGCCCTCTCCGGCCACGGACCCTGCCCGGAGCACCGTTTCTCCTTCGTCAACGTCCGCGCACGGGTCGCGGGCGGCTCTGGAGTGGTCGCGCTCCCGGGCATGGTGAACAATGAGCAGATGGGGAGGAGCAGATGAGCGCTGAGGACCTGGAGAAGTACGAGACGGAGATGGAGCTCCAGCTCTATCGTGAATACCGTGACGTCGTGGGCCTGTTCACCTACGTGGTGGAGACCGAGCGCAGGTTCTACCTGACCAACACGGTCGATCTCCAGGTGCGGGCGCTCGAAGGCGGCGAGGTGTACTTCGAGGTCACCATGCAGGACGCCTGGGTCTGGGACATGTACCGTCCTGCGAGGTTTGTGAAGAATGTCCGAGTCGTCACGTTCCATGATGTGAACGTGGAGGAGCTCGCCAAGCCGGATCTTCAACTGCCGAACTAGATCACTTTTTTCTTCTTCGGTTTTCGCCTGCTCTCTGGGGCTTTGTCGGTCGATTCGGGTGCCATCTCCGCGGAAGTTATCCACAGAATTTGATTCGGGTCCGGTTCGTCCGGGCGGGTGGATGCAGGGTCGGGGGTGGAGGTGATCGGCGATGAACGCCAACCACGAACTCGGCCGGCGCGGTGAGGAAGCCGCTGCCGTCTACCTGCGGCGGCTCGGCTGGAGGGTCCTCGACCGCAACTGGCGCTGCCCCGAAGGCGAACTCGACATAGTCGCCCTGGAAGGGCGCACCCACGTCTTCTGCGAGGTCAAGACCCGCCGGACCCTGGCCTTCGGCCACCCCGCCGAGGCGATCACACCGGTGAAGGCCCGCCGTTTAAGAGGGCTCGCGCTGCGATGGTCCCGCGAGCACGGAGTCCGCGCCGGCGGGATCAGGATCGACCTGATCGGCCTCATCGGCGGAGGGCCCGCGGGCTTCGTCGTCGAGCACCTGCGGGAGGTGGCGTGATGGCGCTCGCCCGCACCCGCTCCGTCGGACTCGTCGGCGTCCGCGGTCACCTCGTCGACGTGGAGGCCGCGATCACCAACGGGACACCGGGCCTGCACCTGGTCGGGCTGCCCGACACCGCGCTGAGCGAGGCCCGGGGGCGGGTCCGCGCGGCGATCCTGCACTCGGGAGAGGACTGGCCCGCCCGGCACGTCACGGTCGCACTCGGCCCCGCCGACCTCCCCAAAGGCGGCGCGGGCTTCGACCTCGCCATCGCGGTGGCGATCCTCGCCGCGGCCGGGGTGCTTCCGCTCGCGCCGTGCGCGGAACCCGCCATGATCGGCGAACTGGGCCTCGACGGCCGGGTCCGGGCCGTCCAAGGCGCGCTCCCCTCCGTCATGGCCGCGGCCGAGGCGGGATTCCGCAGCGTCGTGGTGCCGCGGGCCAACCGGGAGGAGGCCGAACTCGTCCCCGGGCTGCGCGTCCACGCCGTCGGGTCGCTGCGGGCGCTGCTGTGCGAACTGCGCGGCGATCCACCGCCAGAAGAGCCCGACCCGTCCCCCGATCCGGCCGCCTACACCGGGCTGGAGGCGTTCCCGCCGCGGCGCGGGATGCTCGACCTCGCCGACGTCAGGGGCCAGGCCGCAGGCCGGCGCGCCCTGGAGATCAGCGCGGCCGGCGGGCACCACCTGTTCCTGCTCGGGCCGCCTGGCTGCGGCAAGACCATGCTCGCCGAACGGCTGCCCAGTCTGCTCCCGCCCCTGGAACGCCGCACCGCCCTGGAGGTCACGGCGATCCACTCCGTGGCGGGCGCGCTCCCACCGGGACAGCCGCTCGTCGACCAGCCGCCCTTCCAGGCGCCGCACCACACCGCGTCGCGCACCGCGATGATCGGCGGCGGCTCCGGCAGGCGCGTCCGCCCGGGCGCGATCAGCCTCGCCCACGCCGGCGTCCTGTTCATCGACGAGGCCCCGGAGTTCCAGGGCGGCGTGCTCGATTCGATGCGGCAGCCGATGGAGCAGGGCGAGGTCCGCATCGACCGCACCGCGTTCACCGTCCGCTTTCCGGCCCTGTTCACCCTGGTGATGGCCGCCAACCCCTGTCCCTGCGCCGCTGCGAAGGTCCTGCAATGCCGCTGCACGCCCGCCGTCCGCTCCCGGTATCTGTCCCGCATCTCCGGTCCGCTCCTCGACCGCGTCGACCTCAAGCTGGAGCTCAGCCCCGCCACGCGTGCCGAACTCCGCTACGACCTGGAGGCCGCCGAGTCCAGCACCACGGTCTCCGCACGCGTCCTGGAGGCCCGCGAACGCGCCCTGAAACGCATGGCGGGCCTCCCATGGCGCACCAACAGCGAGGTCCCGGGCCCCGAACTGCGCAAGCGCTTCGCCCCGCCCCCCGAATCCCTGATCCCCCTCGAACTCGCCCTCCAGGACGGCTCCCTCAGCGCCCGAGGCATGGACCGAGCCCTACGCGCGGCCTGGACCATAGCCGACCTGGCGGGCCGGGACACCCCGGCCCCCTGGGACACCGCCGAAGCCCTCTCCTTCTGGCAAGGCCACGCCGCCTGACCCACCCCCACCCCCGCCCCCCACCCGGGCCCACCACTTCGAGGAGGACACAGAAGATCCCACCCCGACCCTCCCCGCCCTCCGGGCGACCCGCCCGCCCCGCATCACGGCCTCAGCCAGAGGACAGGTGACCCGAGGAGAGCGGCGGCAGCGCGGCGAGGCCGACCGGCCCTGCAGGGCCCCGCCACGCCCCAGCGGGCGACACGGCAGACCTGCTCGGCGCGGGCGCGGCGCACTGCCGGGCTGGCGCGCCCGCCCAGGCAAGGGTGCTGGTGCCGGTGCGCTGGGGCAGGTGGGTCGCCCGCGCAGCAGAGGGCGCGGCCCCGGGAGAGCGGCTGTAGACGGCGAGGCCCAGCGGTGCCGCCGGGCCCCGCCACGCCCGCCCGGGAAAGGGGGCTGGGGTGCGGGCTCCGGCAGGTGGGGCGCGGCGGGGCGCGCTCCAGCCCGTGGCGGGCTGGGGCGCGGGAAGAGGGCGCCGTGTGCGGTGCTCTCCCGGGTGGGGCGCGGGTGGTCTGGGGGCTGTCGCGCGCGGTGTCGGGTGTGTCGGCGGGGTGGTTCGGGTGCGTTGCGCGGGTGGTTTCGGCGCGTGGGGGTGATCTCGGGGGTGGGTGGTGGTGCCACGTGAGTGGTGTCGGGGGGCGCGCGGGCGGTTTTGGGCCTCCAGCGCCTTGGGCGGCTCTGCCTCGGGGAGGTGTTCGGGCAGCGAGAAGGGGCCTCGATGGTCTGGCAGGTGCCCTGCGCGAGGTACTGCGGCATGGGTGGGTGCTTCGTGGGGTGCGGGGAAGGCGGGGCGGTGGGGAGGGGAGAGGTGCGTGGTGGGGGAGTTTGGTGAGTTCTGGGCTGGATTGGGAGGGAGAAAGGTGATGGAGGACGAGAGGGTTGCCCGGGTGTGGCTCAGTGGGGTGTGCGAGCCGGGGGACGCGAGTGTGTGGCGGTTGGTGCGGGACGTCGGGGCGGTGGAGGCCGTGGCGGCGATCCAGCGGGGGCGGGTGCCGGACGGGACAGGGGTCACGGAGAAGAGACTCGTCGGGTGGGGGATGCGGGCGGGGGCGTTCGACCTGGAAGGGGCGCTGTTCATCTGCGCCCAGTTCGGCGGGCGGGTCGTGTGCCCGGGGGACGCGGAGTGGCCCACGACCCTCGACCAACTCGGCGAGTCCGCGCCGCTGTTGCTGTGGGTGCGCGGCGGCGTCGACCTGCGGGCGGTGTGCCTGAGGTCCGTCGCGGTCGTCGGGGCGCGGGCGGCCACGCCCTACGGGCTCCGGGTCGCCACCGACCTCGGGGCGGAACTCGCCGACCGAGGCTGGACCGTCGTCAGCGGGGGCGCCCTCGGCGTCGACGGCGCCGCGCACCGGGGCGTCCTCGCGGCCGACGGCACCACGGTCGCGGTCCTCGCCAGCGGGGTCGACGTCGCCTACCCGCCGCGGCACGAGGCGATGTTCGGCGAGATCGCCGCGACGGGGCTGCTGGTCAGCGAGTGGCCGCCGGCGGCCCATCCGACGCGGCCGAGGTTCCTCGTCCGCAACCGGGTCATCGCCGCGCTCACCAAAGGCACCGTGGTCGTCGAGGCGGACCTGCGCAGCGGTGCGCTCAACACCGCCCATCACGCCCGCGCTCTGCGTCGGCACCTGATGGCGTATCCGGGGCCGGTGACGTCGCTGATGTCGCGGGGCTGCCACGAGCTGCTGCGGGCGTCTCCGCCGCACACGCGGCTCGTCACCTGCGTGGACGACGTGCTGGAGGAGGTCGGTCCGATCGGTGAGGGCCTGGACCGTCCGGACCGTCGCCCCGTCCTGCCCCGCGACCACCTGGACCCCGACTCCCGCGCGGTCCTGGAGGCCGTCCCGGCAGGCCCCCGAGGCGCCCCGTCCCACGCCGTGGCCGCCGCCGCGTCCCTCGACCTCGCCACCACCCGCAGCCGCCTGGCCCTCCTGGCCGCCACCGGCTTCATAGAACGCACCCCCTCGGGCTGGCGCCTCCAATCCCCCCACCGCCCCCACCCCCACTGACCTCCTGCCCACCCCACCCCCACCACCCGCCCCGACCACCCCACCCCTTTACCCGCCCGCCCCTACCCGCCCTCTGGCGCGCCGCCCCTAGGCACCCCCTGACGCGCCCGCCGCTACGCACCTCCTGACCCGCCCCACCCGGTCTCCCGGCCACGTAGACCGAGCCCGGTGAGTAGTCCGTAGACCGAGTCCGGTGGGTAAGGGCGTGGGGGCGTTAGGGGGTGCTGTTGGTGGGTGGGCTGGTCTGGGGGGAATGGGCTTTTTGGAGGTAGAGGGATTTCTGGTGGGGGTTGGGGGTCAGGGAGGCGGCTTGGAGGTAGGCGGATCGGGACTCGGCGGGGCGGTTCAGGAGGGCGAGGATGTGGGCGCGGGTGGCGGGGAGGAGGGGGGTGCGGGGGAGGGAGGCGGTCAGGGGGGTGAGCATGGCCAGGGCTTCTTCGGGGGAGCCGGACATGGCCACGGCCAGGGCGTGGTTGAGGGTGACCATGGGGGAGGGCCAGCGGGCGGAGAGGAGGGCGTAGAGGGCGGTGATGCGGGGCCAGTCGGTTCCGGGGAAGAAAGGGGCCGTGGCGTGGCAGGCGGCGATGGCGGCCTGGAGGGTGTAGTGGCCGGGCGGCCCGGAGGCGGCGGCGCGCTCCAGGGCGGCCAGGCCGCGGCGGACGAGGAGGTGGTCCCAGCGGCGGCGGTCCTGGTCGGCGAGCAGGATCGGGGAGCCGTCCGGGGCGGTGCGGGCGGGCAGGCGGGAGCCGTGCAGTTCGGTGAGGGCCTGCAGGCCGTGCGTCTCGGGCTCGTCGGGCAGCAGCGCGGACAGCAGGCGCGCCAGGCGCATCGCCTCCTCGCACAGCGACGGGCGGATCCAGTCGTCGCCGGACGTCGCCGCGTAGCCCTCGTTGAAGATCAGGTACACCACGCCGAGGACGGAGCCGAGACGTGCGGGGAGGTCCGCGGCGGTCGGGAGTTCGTAGGGCACCTTGCGTTCGGCGAGGGTCCGCTTGGCCCGGACGATCCGCTGGGACGCGGCGGCCTCGGTGATGAGGAACGCCCGCGCGATCTCCTCGGTGGTGAGCCCGCCGAGGAGCCGGAGCGTGAGCGCGGCCCTGCCTTCGGGCCGCAGGGCGGGGTGGCAGGAGATGAAGATCAGGCGCAGGAGGTCGTCGCCGACGGGGTCGTCGAGTGCTGCGTCGAGGTCGGGCTCCGCGGAGCCCGGCAGGCCCCTGCCGAGTTCGGCGATCTTGCGGTCGTGGACGCCTCGGCGCCGCAGGACGTCCAGGGCCCGGTTCCGCGCGGTGAGCGCGAGCCAGGCCCCGGGGTTGGGCGGGATCCCGTCGCGGGGCCAGCGCTCCAGCGCGGCGATCAGGGCCTCCTGGCCGAGGTCCTCGGCGAGTCCGACGTCGCCGGTCAGCCGGACGAGCCCGGCGATGATCCGGCCCGCCTCAAGCCGCCACACGGCCTCCACAACCTGTGCAGCCTGTGCGGTCTGCCCGGCCTCTCCGGCTCCTCGGCTCTTCATGATGTCCGCAGGCTGTGTGGGAGTCGCCGGGGCGGGCTCGCCGGGTTCTGGGGTCACGGGGCGGTGAAGACGCGCAGGACGTCGGCCTCGCCTTGCCACTCGGGCCACAGGTCGCGGTGCAGGCGGAGGAAGCGGGCCGCCCACTCGACCGCCTCGGCGCGGTCGCGCACCTGGTAGAGGGCGTAGCTGACCATCTCCTTGGACTCGGCGAACGGGCCGTCGGTGACGGTGATCTCGCCGTCGGCGAGGGCGACCCGGGCGCCGCCCATCGCGCTGGGGGCGAGGCCCGCGGTGTCGAGGAGGGCGCCGGAGGCCGTCGCTTCCGCGCCGAGCGCGAGGATGGCGTCCAGCAGGGCCTCCGGCGGGGGCGCGTCCATGGGCGCGCTCTTCAGGGTGACGAGATAACGCATCGGGATCTCCTGTCTTGAAGGGGGTCAGCGCCGGTACTCGTGGAGGGCCAGCGCGCTCATCCACCCCATGATGCCGATCACCGCCGCGGTGAAGGCGAGGTTCGCCCAGACGGCCCCGCCGCCCGCCGCGACGCAGCCGAATCCGGCCGCCATGGCGCCGCCGGCGACGCGGCTCACGAGGGGCGAGAAGCGCCGGGCGAGCGGGAACGCCGCGGCTCCCGCGAGGCACAGGAGCCCGACGCCGGACAGCGCCAGGTGCAGGGCGCCGCTCACGGTCGCGGCGCCCGCGCCGTCGGGGGCGCCGTCGGGGAAGCCGAAGCCGGGGTCGGCGGGGAACAGGCCGGCGCCGACCATGCCCGCCCCGAACAGGCCGACGAGCACCGCGGCGTTCCGGCCCGCGCCGCCGCGCGCGAGCCCGACGGCGAAGGCCGCCGCCATGAGCCCGGTGACGACCAGGTTGGCCGACTGGATCCAGCCGAACGGCCCGTTCGCGAGCATGCTCCACGCGTGCCGTCCGAAGTCGAAGCCCTCCTTCGTCAGCCCCTGCGCCACCGAGACCGCGACGTAGAAGGGACCGGCGACGATCCCGTATCCCAGGAGGGACCGGGTGACGCGGCTCTCGGCGGTGCAGGCCCTGTCGAGGGTGATGTCCATGGCTGTTCCTCCGATTCCCGGCCGACCTCTCCGGCCGTTCACCAGTGCTACGAAGGACCGCGGGCCGGACAGACAGTTCTCCCGAGGATTTTTCGAGATCTTTTCGGCGGGGTCGTCAGGCACCTTGGCGAGCGGTTTCCACAGAGGGGTCCAGAGGCGAGGCGGTCAGGGGGAGGGGGGCAGCAGGACGATCGGGGGCGGGGTCGGGAGGGTGCGGGGGTCTTCGTAGGAGGGGCCGAGTTTGAGACCCCAGTGGAGGCAGGACGCGGGGGCGCAGTGCGACGGGGAGGCGGCCAAGGTGCCCAGCGTCTGCCCGGTGACGACCCGGGAACCCGAGGGCACGAGGGGGAGGACGGGTTCGTAGGTGGTCCGGTAGGCGCCGTGGGTGATGGTCATCACAGTGCGGGTGAAGACGGGCCCCGCATGGGTGACGACCCCGTCGGCGGCCGCGAGGACGGGGACTCCGGCCGCCGAGGCCCGCAGATCCACCCCCCGGTGCCCCGGCAGCCAGTCCTCCGAAGGGGGCGCGAAGCCCCGTGCGACGCCGAAGGGCGGCTCCAGCGGCCAGACGGCCGGGGCGGGCAGCGGCGGTGCGGCGCCGAGGAGCGCGGCGAGGACGGCGGGCGGCGTGATCATGGCACCACTCTGCGCCCGATCCGCCCCCGTCAGGGGTCCCGAACGGCGTTCTGTGGACAACGGATCCGGGGGCCTTCCCGGGTTCCGATTCGAGTAGGGGCGCGGGTTCCCCTAAACTGGGGGAACGGACGGGTGAACTCTGCCCTGCGCATGTGTGATCCCGGCCGAATTCTCAGCGTCCGCTCGCCGCCTATGGCGGGGCGCGTCTCCCAGGTCTACAGCCCGGCATCGGGTCGTAGTGGGACGCGTCCGGGCGTGACAGGCAACCGAAACGAAGAAGGAGTACGGGCTATGGCTCCCGTCGTCACGATGCGACAGCTGCTGGAGAGCGGCGTCCACTTCGGTCACCAGACTCGCCGCTGGAACCCGAAGATGAAGCGCTTCATCCTCACCGAGCGCAACGGCATCTACATCATCGACCTCCAGCAGTCGCTGGCCCACATCGACCGCGCCTACGAGTTCATCAAGGCCACGGTCGCGCACGGCGGCACCATCCTGTTCGTCGGCACCAAGAAGCAGGCCCAGGAGGCCATCGCCGAGCAGGCCACCCGCGTCGGCATGCCCTACGTGAACCAGCGCTGGCTGGGCGGCATGCTCACCAACTTCTCCACCGTGCACAAGCGCCTGCAGCGCCTCAAGGAGCTCGAGCTCCTCGACTTCGACGACGTCGCCGGCTCCGGCATGACGAAGAAGGAGCTGCTCGGCCTCAAGCGCGAGAAGGAGAAGCTCGAGAAGACCCTTGGCGGTATCCGCGACATGGCGAAGGTCCCCTCCGCCGTGTGGATCGTGGACACCAAGAAGGAGCACATCGCGATCAACGAGGCGAAGAAGCTCAACATCCCCGTCGTCGCGATCCTCGACACCAACTGCGACCCGGACGAGGTCGACTACCCGATCCCGGGTAACGACGACGCCATCCGCGCCGTCAGCATTCTGACCCGCGTCGTCGCCGACGCCGCCGCCGACGGTCTGCTGGCCCGCTCCGGCGGTGGCTCGGACAAGGCCGTCGAGGCCGTCGAGCCGCTGGCCGAGTGGGAGCGCGAGCTCCTCGAGGGCAAGAAGGACGACGAGTCCGCCGCCGCCGCTCCGGCCGCCGAGGCCGCTCCGGAGGCCGCTGAGGCCCCCGAGACCCCCGCCGCCGAGGCCGCTGAGGCTCCCGCCGCCGAGGTCGTCGAGGCCCCCGCCGCCGAGGCCGAGGCCGCCCCCGAGGCTCCGGCCGCCGAGTAAGTCCTTCTTCCCCGACGACGCAGAAAGAACGCACACAATGGCGAACTTCACCACCGCCGACGTCAAGCGGCTTCGTGAGCTCACCGGCTCCGGCATGATGGACTGCAAGAACGCGCTCGCGGATGCCGAAGGCGACTTCGAGAAGGCCGTCGAGATCCTGCGCCTCAAGGGCGCCAAGGACGTGGGCAAGCGTGCCGAGCGCACCGCGGGCAACGGCCTCGTGGCCGAGTACTTCAAGGGCGACGGCGACGGCACCCTCCTGGAGCTCAACTGCGAGACCGACTTCGTGGCCAAGCTGGAGTCCTTCGTGGCCCTGGCCAACAAGATCACGAAGTTCGCGGCCGAGTCCGGCGCCACCGACGTCCCGGCGCTGCTGGGTGCGGAGATCGAGCCGGGCAAGACCGTCCAGGCCCTGATCGAGGAGAACTCCGCCACCATCGGGGAGAAGCTCGAGCTGCGCCGCTTCGCGCACTTCACCGGCACCTACGTGGCGAGCTACCTGCACAAGTCCGACCCGCAGCTCCCGCCGACCACCGGCGTGCTGGTCCAGCTCTCGGCCCCCAACGCCGACCTGGCCAAGGACATCGCGCAGCAGATCGCCGCCATGGCGCCGAAGTACCTCACCTTCGACGAGATCCCGGCCGACGTGATCGAGAAGGAGCGGGCCCTGGCCGAGACCAAGACCCGCGAGGAGGGCAAGCCCGAAGCCGCGATCGCCAAGATCGTCGAGGGCCGCGTCAACTCGTACCTGGCGGACTTCGTCCTGCTCAAGCAGGCGTTCGTCAAGGACAACAAGAAGACCATCGCCAAGCTTCTCGACGAGGCCGGCGTGACGGTCGAGCGTTTCGTGCGGTTCAAGGTCGGCCAGGCCTGACCTTCGCCGCCACCCGCGGTACCGCCCCCATGACGGTCCGCACCCCCCCCCGACGGTGGGTGCGGGCCGTCAAGGGGAGAAACTGAACACAGTACGTGAGCAACACCTAGGAGGCCGTCGCCGTGCCCGAGAACCCTGAGACCGACGCAGCGACGGCCTCTCCGCATGTCCGCACCCGCAGGGTGCTGCTGAAGCTGTCCGGCGAGGCGTTCGCCGGCGGTCAGCCGCTCGGCATCGACGCCACGGTCGTGCAGACGATCGCCGAGTCGATCAAGACCACCGTCGACGAGGGCATCGAGGTCGCCGTCGTCTGCGGCGGCGGCAACATGTTCCGCGGCGCGGAGCTGTCCGCGCGCGGGATGGACCGCAACCGCGGCGACTACATGGGCATGCTCTCCACGGTGATCAACTGCCTGGCCCTTCAGGACTTCCTGGAGCGGCTCGAGGTCGAGACCCGGGTCCAGACGGCGATCACCATGGCGCAGGTCGCCGAGGCCTACATCCCCCGCCGGGCCGTCCGCCACCTGGAGAAGGGCCGCGTGGTCATCTTCGGTGCGGGGCTCGGCCAGCCCTTCTTCTCCACCGACACCACCGCCGCCCAGCGCGCGCTGGAGATCGGCGCCGACGCCGTGCTCAAGGGCACCCAGGTGGACGGCGTCTACGATGACGACCCCAGGACCAACCCGGACGCCGTCCGCTTCGACAGCCTCGACTACGGTGAGGTCCTCCAGCGAGGTCTGAAGGTGATGGACGCGACGGCGATCAGCCTGTGCATGGACAATGGCCTTCCCATCGTGGTCTTCGACCTGATGGGCAAGGGCAACATCGTGCGGGCGGTCCGGGGCGAGAAGATCGGCACCCTCGTCAGCCCGGCACAGAACTAAGACGGGAGCCAACGCAGTGATCGACGAGATCCTCTTCGAAGCCGAGGAGAAGATGGAGAAGGCGGTGTCGGTCGCCAAGGACGACTTCGCCGGCATCCGCACGGGCCGGGTCACCCCCGCGATGTTCAACAAGATCCTCGTGGAGTACTACGGCGCGCTCACCCCGGTGAACCAGCTCGCCTCGTTCCACCTGCCGGAGCCCCGCATGGTCGTCATCCAGCCGTTCGACAAGGGCTCGATGTCGGCGATCGAGAAGGCGATCCGCAACAGCGATCTCGGGGTGAACCCGGGCAACGACGGCTCGATCATCCGCGTGGTCTTCCCCGAGCTGTCGGAGGAGCGCCGCCGGGAGTTCATCAAGGTCGCCGGGAACAAGGCCGAGGACGCCAAGATCGCGATTCGCAACATCCGGCGCAAGGCGAACGACTCGCTCAACAAGCTCGTCAAGGACGGCGAGGCGGGTGAGGACGAGGTCCGGCGTGCGGAGAAGGAGCTGGACGAGGCGACGAAGCGGTACGTGGCCTCGATCGACGCTCTGCTCGAGCACAAGAAGGCCGAACTCCTCGAAGTCTGATGACGCAGGCAGTGGAGCCCTCGACCAAGCGCAACCCCGGGCGCAACGTCCCGGTGGCCGTAGGTGTGGGGGCGGGGCTCGGCGCGCTCGTGCTGGTCTCGCTCTACACCGTGCGTGAATCCTTCATCGTCGTCCTGCTCGTGTTCGGCGCGGTCGCGCTGCGCGAGCTCACGGGCGCCTTCCGCGTGCGCGACATCGCCGTGCCGATGTTCCCCGTGGCCCTCGGCAGCGCGGCCATGCTGCCCGTCGCGTTCTACTGGGGTTCCGGCGGCATGGCCGTCACCCTGGCGATGACCGTGCTCGTCACGCTGATCTGGCGGATGAAGGACGGCGCGGACGGGTACGTGCGCGACGTCACGGCCGCGGTGTTCACCGTCGTGTACCTGCCGTTCCTCGTCGGGTTCGCCATGCTCATGCTGGCCCATCCCGACGGCGCCGACCGGATCACCGTCTTCATCGCGGTGACCGTGGCCAGTGACATCGGCGGCTTCTTCGTGGGCGCCTATCTCGGCAAGCACAAGATCGCGCCGAAGATCAGCCCGAAGAAGACCTGGGAGGGCTTCGCGGGCTCGGCCCTCACCTGCATGGCCGTGGGCGCGTGGCTGCTGACCTGGCGGCTCGACGGCCAGTGGTGGCAGGGCGTGATCCTCGGCGCGTGCGTGGTGTTCACCGCGACGCTGGGCGATCTCGTCGAGTCCATGATCAAGCGCGATCTCGGGATCAAGGACCTCGGCACGCTGCTGCCGGGCCACGGCGGGGTGATGGACCGGCTGGACTCGCTGCTGGTCACCGTCCCGGTCGCCTGGATCCTGTTCGAGTCGTTCCTGAAATGAGCGACACTGGAAGCATGTCGTCCCAGGTAGCGCCCGAACAGCAGGCCGAGCAGCAGCCCGAGCAGCCGGAGAACCTCGACCCGGAGGCGCAGCGCCAGGCCGTGGCGCCGCGCCGGCCGGGCCAGCTGATCTTCGCCGGGCCGCGCCGGGCCAAGCCGCCGCGCCACCTGGCCGACCTCACGGTGGCCGAGCGGCGCGAGGCCGTCGCCGCGCTGGGCGAGAAGCCCTTCCGGGCCGATCAGCTGTCCCGGCACTACTTCGACAGGCTGATCAGCGACCCGGCCGACATGCCCGACCTGTCGCAGAAGCTGCGCGACAAGCTCGGTCCCGAGCTGCTGCCGCAGCTCCTCACCTCGGTGCGGGCGCTCGCCTGCGACGGCGGCAAGACCCACAAGACGGTCTGGAAGGCCTTCGACGGGGTGCTGTTCGAGTCGGTGCTCATGCGCTACCCCGAGCGGGTCACCATGTGCGTCTCCTCACAGGCCGGGTGCGGCATGAACTGCCCGTTCTGCGCCACCGGCCAGGCCGGGCTGACCCGCAACCTGTCGACCGGCGAGATCGTCGAGCAGGTCGCGGCGGGCCAGCGCGCGCTGAACCGCGGGGAGATCGCGGGCGGTCCCGGACGCGTGAGCAACATCGTGTTCATGGGCATGGGCGAGCCGCTGGCGAACTACAAGGCGGTGCTGGGCGCGGTCCGGCGGATCACCGAGCCGTCCCCGTCGGGCCTGGGGATCTCCCAGCGCGGCGTGACGGTCTCGACGGTCGGCCTGGTGCCCGCGATCCACAAGCTGACCGAAGAGGGTCTGTCCGTGCGGCTGGCGGTCTCGCTGCACGCCCCCGACGACGAGCTGCGCGACACCCTCGTGCCGATCAACACCCGGTTCAAGGTGCGCGAGGTCCTGGACGCGGCGTTCGGATACGCCCGCAAGTCCGGCCGCAGGGTGTCGATCGAATACGCTCTGATCAAGGACATCAACGACCACGCGTGGCGGGCCGATCTCCTCGGCAAGCTCTTGAAAGGCAAGCTCGTTCACGTCAATCTGATCCCGTTGAACCCGACACCGGGGTCGAAGTGGACGGCTTCCCGGCCGGAGGACGAGCGCGAGTTCGTCCGCCGCCTGGAGGCGCACGGCGTCGCCGTCACCGTCCGCGACACCCGGGGCCGGGAGATCGACGGCGCCTGCGGCCAGCTCGCCGCGGCGACGAAGGGCTGACCGGCAGGCCGGTCGGCGCAGACGTCAGAAGGAGTGCCCCGGTGGCCAGGTTCCCCCGCGCGCTGCGCGGTTACTTCGCCAGTGAGGTCGACGCGCTGATCGTCCGGATCGAGGGGACGCTGGGCGTTCACGAGGAGCCGGTGCCGCCGATCACGGCGGAGGAACTGCGCGCGACGAAACTGGGCGTCGTCCTGCACGGGTACGACCGGCAGGCCGTGGACGCCGCGCTGCTGGAGTACGTGCGCCAGTTGGAGCACCGCGAGCGCGGCGAGGCCGACCCCTACACCGAGACGGTGTCCGGCCAGGTCCCGTGGCTGGTGCGGTGGGTGTCGGAGGCGGAGTTCCCGGTCACCCGGGTGCGCGCCGCCTACCGCGAGCAGGACGTCGACGCCTTCCTCGACCGGGTCCTCGCGGGTCTGCGCGGTGAGGGCCCCGCCGTCTCCGGCCGCGCGGTGCGCGAGGCGGTCTTCGCCGGCACCGCCCTCCGCCCCGGCTACGCCGAACCCGACGTCGACCGCTTCCTCGACGAACTCGCCGCCGCCCTCGACCACCTCCAGCCGAGTCCCCCGGAACCCGCGCCTCCCGCCGCCGCGGACACCGAAGCCGACCCCGACGGCACCGCGCCGGAGGCGGACGCCGAGGGAGACGAGCCGTCCGGGCCGGATGAGCCCTCCGATCAGGATGAGCCGTCTGAGCCGTCCGAGCCGGACGTGCTCGCGGGCCGCGCCAACCCCTGACCCCGGATGCGCCGTGACCGGCGCTTAGGGTGGGTCGGCATGAGCGAGTGCGTGTTCTGCCAGATCATCGCGGGAGAGGTTCCGGCGCACATCGTGCTCGACGTGCCCGAGGGGGTGGCGTTCCTCGACGCGCGGCCGGTGTTCAAGGGGCACACGCTGGTGGTGCCGCGGGCGCATCATGAGACGTTGACGGATCTGCCGGTGGACGAGGTGGCGCCGTTCTTCGGGCTCGTGCGGCGGCTCGCCGGGGCCGTCGAGACGGGGCTGGGCGCGGCGGGGACGTTCGTGGCGATGAACAACCGGGTGAGCCAGAGCGTGCCGCATCTGCACGCGCACGTGGTGCCGCGCAACCGCAAGGACGGCCTGCGCGGCTTCTTCTGGCCCCGTCAGCGGTACGAGTCGGAGGCCGAGCAGGCGGAGTTCGCCCGGCGGATCACCGGGGCGCTGGAGCCCGCTGAGGGCCGTTAGCGGGTGCCCCAGGTGTAGGTCTGCTTGCGGAGCTTCAGGTAGACGAAGCTCTCGGTGCTGACGACCGACGGCACGGAGCGGATGCGGCCGAGGATCTCCAGGAGCTGGTCGTCGGTCTCGGCGACGAGTTCGACCATGAGGTCGAAGGAGCCCGCGGTGACGACGACGTAGTCGATCTCGGAGATGGCCGCGAGGTCGTCGGCGACCCGGTTCAGGTCGCCCTCGCACCGCACGCCGATCATCACCTGGCGGTTGAAGCCGAGCATCAGCGGATCGGTGACCGCCACGATCTGCATGACGCCGGCGTCCAGAAGCCGCTGGACGCGCTGGCGGACGGCGGCCTCGGAGAGTCCGACGGCCTTGCCGATCGCCGCATAGGAGCGCCGCCCGTCCTGCTGGAGCTGCTCGATGATCTGCTTGGAGATCGCGTCGAGCTGGACGCGGGCTGGGCGCGGGGGCTCGCTCATGGGTCCCATCCTCCCGTCTGGCCAGGGGTGACGTGCGCCGCACAGCCTTCCCGACGGGAGGGGAGGACTCCCGAACCGGGGTGGGCGGCTGCCTATTACAGCAACCAATCACGCCCTTGTCGCGCGATTCCGTCGTGAAATCCGATTGTAACAACGGAATCACTTGTCCCCATCGGGGTGCTCTGCGAAAGTCGAGCGATTACGGGAACGGCTGCGGAGGTCGAAGATGACCGGCAAGGCGCGACTGCGCAACTTCGTCAACGGCGAGTACGTCGATGCGGCGGGCGGCGCCTGCTCCGATGTCGTCGACCCGAGCACGGGCGAGGCCTACGCCGAGGCTCCGGTCTCGGGCAGGGCCGACCTGGACGCCGCCTACGCGGCGGCCTCGCAGGCGTTCGAGGGCTGGCGCGACGCCACGCCCAAGGAGCGGAGCCTCGCGCTGCTGAAGATCGCCGACGCGGTCGAGGCGCGCGGCGAGGAGATCGCCAAGGCCGAGGTGAAGAACACCGGCAAGCCTTACCAGCTGACGCTGGACGAGGAGATCGGCCCGATGGTCGACAACATCCGGTTCTTCGCGGGCGCGGCCCGGGTCCTGGAGGGCCGCTCGTCGGGCGAGTACCTGGCCGACCACACGTCCTCGATCCGGCGCGAGCCGATCGGCGTCGTCGGGCAGGTCGCGCCGTGGAACTACCCGATGATGATGGCGGTGTGGAAGTTCGCCCCGGCCATCGCGGCGGGCAACACCGTGGTGCTCAAGCCGTCCGACACGACGCCGGTCTCGACGCTGCTGCTGGCCGAGATCGCCGCGGAGTTCCTGCCGCCGGGCGTGCTGAACGTCGTCACCGGGGACCGGGAGACGGGCCGCGCGCTGGTGGAGCACCCGACTCCGCAGATGGTGTCCATCACCGGTTCGGTCCGGGCGGGCAAGGAGGTGGCGGCCTCGGCCGCGCGCGACCTCAAGCGGGTCCACCTGGAGCTGGGCGGCAAGGCCCCGGTCGTGGTCTTCGACGACGCCGACATCGCCGCCGCGGCCGAGGGCATCGCCGGCTCCGGCCTGTTCAACGCGGGCCAGGACTGCACCGCGGCGACCCGCGTCCTGGTGTCGGAGCGGATCGCCGCCGACTTCACCGCGGCGCTCGCGGAGGCCGCGGCGGCGCTGAAGACCGCGGGCCCGGACGACCCGGAGGCCTACTTCGGCCCGGTCAACAACGCGAACCAGCTCGCCCGCGTCCAGGGCTTCCTCGACCGGGTGCCCGGCCACGCGACGGTCGAGACCGGCGGCGCCAGGGTCGGCGACAAGGGCTATTTCTTCGCCCCGACGGTCATCTCGGGCCTGCGCCAGGACGACGAGCACGTCCAGGAGGAGATCTTCGGCCCCGTCATGACGGTCCAGTCGTTCTCGGACGAGGACGAGGCGGTCCGCTGGGCCAACGGCGTCCAGTACGGCCTGTCGTCCAGTGTCTGGACGAGGGACCACGGCCGGGCGATGCGGATGACGCGCCGCCTGGACTTCGGCGTCGTCTGGGTCAACACCCATATCCCCTTCGTCTCGGAGATGCCGCACGGCGGCTTCAAGCACTCCGGCTACGGCAAGGATCTTTCGATGTACGGCTTTGAGGACTACACCCGGATCAAGCACGTCATGCACTACATCGGCCGGTAACAAAAGTCGGATATAAAACCATTCGTCCGCGCCGCCTCAGGACGGCGCGGACGCAGGGTCCCCCCGGACCCCGCCCTACCCCCTGAGCACGATCGCACCACGGAGCCGGGTGAGCCCCCGCACCCCTCCGAGCGCACGACCCCCCGAAGGGATTAGTGGTATTGGCTTCCCCCACCGCCCTGAAGGGCAGGGATTCCTTCCCTCGCGGGTCGGGTTTCCTGCTTCACCGCCAGCCGCCCGCCAGGCTCGCGCCCTTGAGGTCCTACACCGGCTCCACAGGCGTTTCGTCTCTCCGCCAGCCCGGCGGCGAGAAGATTGCGTGCCGCGTTGACGTCGCGGTCGTGGGTGCTCCCGCATGGGCCGCAGGTCCAGTTTCGGACGTGCAGCGGCATCTTCGGCACCCGGTCGCCGCATACCGAGCACAGTTTGGAGCTGGGCAACCAGCGGTCCACTACGACCAGTTCCCGGCCGTACCAGGCCGCCTTGTACTCCAACATGCTCCGCATCTGGCGCCAGGCGGCATCGCTGATGGCGCGGGTCAGCGTGCGGTTCTTCAACAGGTTGCGGACCGCGAGGTCCTCGATCACGACCGTTTGGTTCTCACGGATGAGTCGAGTGGTCAGCTTGTGAAGGAAGTCCCGCCTGCGGTCGGCGATCCGAGCATGCACACGGGTTACCTTAAGGCGGGCTTTCTCCCGGTTTCTGCTGCCTTCGGTCCGGCGGGACAGCTCCCGTTGCGCTTTGGCCAGTCGGCGTCGACTCCGCCGCTCGTGCCGGGGGTTGGCGATCTTTTCGCCCGTCGAAAGCGTCACCAAAGAGGACAGGCCCGCATCCACTCCGACCGCATGTCCGCCGGGTGGAAGGGTCGTGATCGTGTCCTCGCAGAGCAACGACACGAACCAGCGGCCCGCCGAGTCCTGGGACACCGTCACCGTGGAAGGCCTGGCTCCTTCGGGGAGCGGCCGGGACCACACGATGTCCAACGCCCCGTCCAGCTTCGCCAGGGTCAGCCTGACGTCCCTGAACCTGAACGCAGAACGGGTGTACTCGGCAGACGCGCGCGACTTCTTTCTCGATTTGAAGACCGGGTACTTCGCCCTCTTGCTCCAGAAGTTCACGAACGCGCACTGGAGGTGGCGGAGCGTCTGCTGCAACGGCACGCACGACACGTCGCCCAGAAACGCGAGTTCCTCGGTGCGTTTCCACCCGGTCAGCATCGCCGACGAGTCCGCGTAGGAGGTGCGGCGGCCCTCGTCCCGGTAGGCGCGGGTTCGCTCCTCCAGGGCTCGGTTGTAGACCAGGCGAACGCATCCGAACGTGCGCGAGAGTTCCACGGCCTGCGCATCCGTCGGATAGAAGCGGTATCGGTAAGCCCGCTTCACCTGCCGTCCCATGGCCCGCACATTACCAAAAGAACACGTGGAAACACGAGCTGTGAAGGGAGGGAGCGGCGCTTCACCCCCTGCCTGAAGACGGGGGCCTCCACGCCGCGCACCAGATGACGGAGACCCAGTCCGTTCTCCCCGCCATCGAACTGGTCGGGCTCGTCAAGGAGTTCACCTCGGACGGCGAGATCGTCCAGGCGGTCAAGGGCGTCGACATGCGGATCGGGGAAGGGGAGTTCTTCTCCTTGCTCGGGCCGTCCGGCTGCGGCAAGACGACGACGATGCGGATGATCGCCGGGTTCGACGAGCCGACGTCCGGAGAGGTGCGCCTGCACGGCAAGGACGTGACGGGAGTGCCGCCGAACAAACGCGACGTGAACATGGTGTTCCAGTCGTACGCGCTGTTCCCGCACATGAGCGTCGCCGACAACGTCGCGTTCGGGCTGCGCCGCAAGGGCGTCTCGAAGGCGGAGGCGGCCGGCAAGGTCGGCGAGATGCTGGAGATCGTGGGCCTGGCCGGGCGGGAGAAGCGCCGCCCCGCGGAGCTGTCCGGCGGCCAGCAGCAGCGCGTCGCGCTCGCCCGCGCGCTGGTGAACAATCCGCGCGCGCTCCTGCTCGACGAGCCGCTCGCCGCGCTCGACCTCAAACTGCGCCAGAGCATGCAGGTGGAGCTGAAACGGATCCAGCGCGAGGTCGGCATCACCTTCGTCTTCGTCACCCACGACCAGGGCGAGGCGCTGACGATGTCGGACCGGATCGCGGTCATGAGCGACGGGCGGGTCGAGCAGCTCGGCAGCCCGCGCGACATCTACGAGCACCCGGCGTCGAAGTTCGTCGCCGGCTTCATCGGCACCTCCAACCTGCTGTCCGGCAAGGTCACCGAACTGCGCGACGGCGTCGCCGTCATCGGGGTCGGGGAGGACGAGCGCATCGTCGTCCCCACCGAGGGCGCGGCCGTCGGAGCCGACCTGGAGCTGACGGTCCGGCCCGAGAAGATCGACATGCGCGTCGAGGAGCCCGGCGCCGACGGCAGCAGGCTGCGCGGCACCGTCACCGAAGTCGTCTACCTCGGCACCAGCACCAACTACAACGTCCGCACGTCCACCGGGACGGACGTCGTCGTCTTCACCCAGAACGCCTCAAACGCCAACGACATCGCCGTACGGGGGGACAGCGTCTGGCTGTCGTGGGAACCGCGGCACTCCTACGCGATCGGAGCCTGAAGCAATGAACGAGATCAACCCCCTGCTGCGCCGTGGACTCACCCACCGCCGCGACTTCCTGCGCCTCATGGGCGTCGGCGCCGTCGGCATGGCCGCGGCGGCGTGCGGTGTCGAGGGCCAGGGCGGCAAGCAGAACGTGACGCAGTCCGAGGTCGAGAAGTACTGGGCCGGCAAGACCAAGAGCGGCAAGCTCAAGTGGGCGAACTGGGTCGGCTACATGGAGGACGACCACGCGACGCTCAAGGCGTTCACCAAGGCGACCGGCATCGAGGTGACCTACGACGAGGTCATCAACGAGAACGCCGAGTGGTTCGGCAAGATCGAGGCCCCGCTGCGGGCGAAGCAGTCGATCGGCTACGACCTGATGGTCATGTCGAACGGCATCCAGCTGGAGCAGTGCCGCCAGCTCGGCTACCTCGTGCCGCTGGACCACGCCAAGCTGCCGAACTTCGCGGCGAACGCCGGCGCGTCGTTCAAGAACCCGTCTTACGACCCGGACAACACGTTCACGATCCCCTACACCTCGGGCATCACCGGCATCGCCTACAACACCAAGTACGTCAAGGAGCCCATCACCAAGTGGGCCGACCTCCTCGACCCCAAGTACGAGGGCAAGATCGGCATGATGGGCGACTCCCAGGAGCTCGGCAACGTCGGCATGTTCCTGACCGGCACCGACCCGGAGAAGTCCACCCCCGAGGACTGGGCGAAGGCCGCCGCCAAGCTGCGCGAGCAGCGCCCGCTGGTGCGCAAGTACTACACCCAGGACTACATCGAGGCGGTCACCAAGGGCGACGTGTGGATCACCATGGCGTGGTCCGGCGACGCCTACAGCCTCGCCGGCCCCGAGGTGAAGTTCGTGATCCCCGAAGAGGGCGGCACGATCTGGACCGACAACCTGTGCATCCCGTCGACCGCCGAGAACCCGGTGGACGCGCTGGAGCTCATGAACTGGCTCTACGACCCGCGCGCGAACGCCACGCTGACGGAGTACATCAACTACATCACGCCCGTCCCGGCGGCCAAGGACTTCATCCAGCAGGACGCCGACGCGGCGACCGGCGAGGACAAGGAGACCCTCCAGTCGCTCACCGACAGCCCGCTGGTCTTCCCGACCGCGGCAGACATGGCGAAGCTGCGCCGCTACCGGACCCTCACCCAGGCCGAGAAGGAGCAGTACCAGAGCGTCTTCACTCCGATCCCGCAGGGCTCGTAAGGTGCGGAGGCGTCTCACCCCCTACCTCCTGATCCTGCCGGGAGGCCTCTGGCTGACCGCGTTCTTCGCGGTGCCGATCATCATGATGCTCTCCTTCTCCCTGATGGAGGGCAACCTGATCGACGGCCTGGCCTTCACGTTCCACTGGCAGAACTACACCGAGGGCATCTCGACCTACAGCGACAAGTTCGCGAGGTCCCTCTGGTACGGGCTGCTGGCGACGGCGGGCTGCGTCGCGCTGGCCTACCCGGCGGCCTACTGGATCGCCTTCAAGGCGGGCCGGAACAAGTCGACCTACCTGTTCCTGATGCTGCTGCCGTTCTTCGTGTCGTTCATCCTGCGCACGGTGTCGTGGAAGTTCGTGCTCGCCGACGACGGGATCTTCCTCGGCACGTTCAAGAACTGGGGGCTGCTGCCGGAGGACTTCCACGTCCTCGGCACGACCTTCGCGGTGATCTCGGGCCTGACCTACAACTTCCTGCCGTTCATGGTGCTGCCGATCTACGTGGCGCTGGAGAAGGTCGACGTCCGGCTCCTGGAGGCGGCCAGGGACCTGTACGCCTCGCGCGTCCAGACGTTCCTGCGGGTGGTCCTGCCGCTGTCGCTGCCCGGCGTGTTCGCCGGGGTGGTGATGACCTTCATCCCGGTCACCGCCGACTACGTCAACGCCGACGTGCTCGGCGGCACGGGCAACGTGATGATCGGCAACGTCATCTACACCGAGTACTTCACCAACAGCGACTACCCGATGGCCTCGGCGCTGTCGTTCACGCTGATGGGCGCCCTGCTCGTCGGGATCTTCCTGTACGCCCGGCTGCTCGGCACCAAGGACGTCCTGGAGGCGGCGGGCCGATGAGGATCTTCAAGGGACGCCTCCTCCACCTCTACACGCTGGTCGTGATCGCCTGGCTGATCCTGCCCATCGCGGTCATGATCGCCTTCGGCTTCAACGACACCACGACGAAGCAGAACTTCGTCTGGGAGGGCTTCACGTTCAAGTGGTACGCCCGCCTGTTCGAGAAGCAGGACCTCACCCAGGCGCTGGTCAACTCGCTGCTCATCGCGCTGCTCAGCACGGTGGTCACGACGGTGATCGGCACCATGGTCGGGCTGGCGCTGGGCCGCTTCCGGTTCCGGGGCCAGGGCGCGGCGAACATCGTGCTGTTCGCCGCCATCTCGACGCCCGAACTCGTCATGGGCTCCTCGCTCCTGGCGATGTTCGTGCAGCTGAACACCCCGCGCGGGTTCGTCACCATCCTGCTGGCGCACGTGATGTTCTCGATCGCGTTCGTCGCGGTGACGGTCCGGGCACGGGTGGTCGGCCTCGACCCCTCTCTGGAGGAGGCCGCGGCCGACCTCGGGGCGTCGGGCTGGGAGACCTTCCGGCTCGTGACCCTGCCGATGATCATGCCGGGCGTCATGGCAGGGGCGATGCTCGCCTTCGCCCTGTCCATCGACGACTTCGTGATCACCAATTTCACCAGCGGGTCGACGGTAACGTTCCCGCTGTGGGTATGGAGTTCCACGAGAACGGGGACTCCGCCCCAGGTCAACGTCATGGGCACGTTGATCTTCGCGGTCGGTGTGCTGATCGCGCTCTACAACCTCGTGGCGGCACGCCGACGCAGAACAACCTGAGAAGTGACCCTAGTCGCCGCCGGGGAACGCACCGCCTGAAGAGGGCGGACCCCGGCGGCGGCCCAGGGGACACAGGAGAAGGGAAACGTGAATGCGCTGAAGGCACTGGCGCAAGCAGAGCCGGCTCCTTACTGGCTCGAAGACCCGGCTCGTCCCGAGCCCCATCCCTCGCTGGTGGAGACGACCACCTGCGACCTGGCCGTGATCGGCGGAGGCTACACCGGCCTCTGGACCGCCCTCATGGCCAAGGAGCGCGACCCGTCCCTGGACGTGGTCCTCGTCGAGGCCGACCGCGTGGGCGGCGCCGCCTCAGGGCGCAACGGCGGATTCTGCGCCGCGTCCCTCACCCACGGCCTGTGGAACGGCATGGAGCGCTGGCCGGCGCAGATCGGCGAGCTGGAGCGGCTCGGCAAGGAGAACCTCCAGGGCATCGCCGACGCGGTCACCCGGTACGGCATCGACTGCGACTTCGAGTTCACCGGGGAACTGCACGTCGCCACCGAGGACTGGCAGCTCGCCGACCTCGCCGAGGAGGCCGAGCACGGAGCCCGGCTCGGCCACGACGTGCGCCTGCTCGACCGCGACGCCGTCCGCGCGGAGGTCGACTCGCCCACCTACCTCGGCGGCCTGTGGGACGTCGACGGCGCGGCGATGCTGCACCCCGCGAAGCTCGCCTGGGGCCTGCGGGACGCCTGCGCGGCCCTCGGCGTCCGGATCTTCGAGCGGACCCCCGTCACCGAGATGACAGAGGCGCGCAACGGCGTCTGGCTGCGGACCTCCTACGGAGGGATCCGCGCCGGCCGGGTCGCGCTCGGCACCGGGGTCTTCCCGCCGCTGCTCAAGCGGCTCAAGCACTACGTGGTCCCCGTCTACGACTACGCCCTCATGACCGAGCCGCTGAGCGAGGTTCGGCTGGACTCGCTCGGCTGGCGCAACCGCCAGGGCATCGGCGACTCGGCCAACCAGTTCCACTACTACCGGCTGACGGCCGACAACCGCATCCTGTGGGGCGGCTACGACGCGATCTACCACTTCCGCAACGGGCTGCGCCACGAGCTGGAGTCCCGCCCGGAGACGTTCGCGCGATTGTCGTCGCACTTCTTCCGCACCTACCCGCAGCTGGAGGGGGTCGCCTTCACCCACGCCTGGGGCGGGGTGATCGACACGTGCAGCCGCTTCTGCGCGTTCTACGGCACCGCCATGGGCGGCCGCCTCGCCTACGCGACGGGCTACACCGGCCTCGGCGTCGGCGCGGCCCGGTTCGGCGCGGACGTGATCCTCGACCACCTCGGGGTCGGGCTCGCGCCGGGGGAGCGGACCCCGCGGATGCGGCTCGACATGGTCCGCACCAAGCCGCTGCCGTTCCCGCCCGAGCCTTTCCGGTTCGGCGCGATCCAGCTCACCCGCTGGTCGATCGCCCGCGCGGACGCCAACCAGGGCAGGCGCAACCTGTGGCTGCGCACGCTCGACAAGATCGGTCTCGGCTTCGACTCGTGACCCGGGAGCGGTGACGGCCGGGGACCCGATGGGGTCCCCGGCCGTCATGCTCCCGAAGGCGTGTGCCGATGGCAGGTCTCGAAGGCAGGTCTCGAAGGCAGGTCTCGAAGGTCAGGTCGCGAACAGGAGGAAGAGACCGCCGACGGTGTAGACGACCATGAGGAGCAGCAGAGGAAGCTGCCCGGTCAGCGCGCGGCGGGTGGGCAGGAGCGCGACCGCCTTGTCATGCGCGGCGAAGACGCCCAGCACGTGCCCGGTGACGACGCCTCCCGCGCGGATCACCGCGAGCAGCCAGACGGGCAGCAGCTCGAAGTCCACCGCGAAGTCGCCGACGCCGAGGTAGTCGGCGTTGGTCCCGAAGGGGTCGGACCACAGCAGCACGGCGCTCTGGCCGCTGTAGAACAGCAGCGAGAAGTAGTGCGCGACGAGGTAGCCGACGGCGATCGGGATGAGGGAGTGGGCGAGCGCGCCGGGGGCGTCCCGGCCGATCGGCCGGGTGCACAGCCAGTAGGTCGCCGCGACGAACAGGATCACGGTGAGGAGGCCGAACGTGCTCATCAGGACCGGCGCGACCGGCCCGTCCTGGACCTGGCCCACCCACCACGGTGACCGGGTGAACCCGTCGTAGGCGGTCGAGCCGAGCATCACGCACATGACCGCGACGATGCCGGGCGCCGCGGCCAGCCCGGCCAGTCCGTCGAACGGGTTGCGGAACACGAGCCTGCCGTCGGAGCGGCGGCCGAGAGGGGCCATCCGGCCGATGAAGGCCGAGTAGACCTCGAACGGGTCGGCCTTGTCGAAGAAGCCGGCGCCGAACACCGTGGAGCCGACGATCATGATCGAGGCGTAGACCGCGTACCAGGTGAGCAGCGCCCACCCTTCGACGCGGTCCGGGGCGACGAGCTCCATCCAGGTGAAGGCGAGCAGGCCGAAAGCGGCGGGCCAGTAGCCGACCCACTTGGGCAGTTCGGCCAGCGGCCTGCCCCCGCTGAGCAGCGCGATCCCGCCGTGCACGGCGCGCAGCGGGTTCAGCAGCCGCCACACCGGGCCGAAGGCCAGCGAGAGCGGGACGAGGCCGACCCAGAAGATCACGTAGATCGTCCAGGGCGCCGGGTTGGCGTTGCCGGACGGTCCCAGCGCGGCCACGACCGCGGTGGCGAGCGCGCCGAGCACGCCGATCAGCCGCAGCACGATCCGGGTGGCGCGGGCGTCGGCGAACGCCTGGAGGCCCGCGGGCACCGGGCGTCCGGCCTCGGGGCGGAACTTCGACCTCTGCCAGGTGAGCCCGAGCGCGGCGAAGGAGATCAGGACGGCGAGCGCCGCGCCGACCATGAGGTACTCCAGCGGGATCGGCAGGTCCTGTCGCCCGCCGATCCCGTGGGCGAGGACCATCAGGACACCTGGAGGGTGAACAGCAGCAGGCCGGAGCCGTGGGTCTCGACCTCGAACCGG
Source organism: Actinocorallia aurea (assembly GCF_054783995.1). Lineage (NCBI taxonomy): Bacteria > Bacillati > Actinomycetota > Actinomycetes > Streptosporangiales > Thermomonosporaceae > Actinocorallia > Actinocorallia aurea. Next base: position 212,852 of record NZ_BAAGPQ010000002.1, on the reverse strand, counting down.
CCGGTCACGTCGGCGGTGAACTCCAGGGTGCCGGGCACGCCGGCCTTCAGTTCGAGTTCCTTGTCGTAGCCGTGGACGTGCAGTTCGTCGTCGGCGTCGGTGGTGACGGTGAGGCGGATCGCCGTGCCCTTGGCGACCTCGCGGACGGCCGGGCGGGGCGCCACCTTGCTCCCGGTGATGGTGACCGAGATGTCCTCGCCGTCGAACGCGGGGGCTGCGGTGTCCGTCGCCGCGGGCGTGCCGGTGTCCGACGCGGAGGGGGCGACCGCGGCCGGGGAACTCGCGGCGGGGGCGGGGTCCGTCTCGTTGCCGCAGGCGGTCGCGGCGAGGAGGGACAGCGCGAGGACGGGCAGGAGGGCGCGGGCGCGAAGCACGTCGGAACTCCACTGGCTCGGGGGCATGGAACGAGCGCCAGTTTAGGTAAAGGGGGATACCGGTGGGGTAAGGAGACGGCCCAGGGACGCGGGGCGCTCCCGGGGCGCCGGATCAGTCGCCCGCCTCGTCGAGCGACGGGAAGATCATCGATGAGATGTCGAAGTAGAGCTGCTCGGGGTAGGGCATGTAGGTGACTTCGCGGAAAGCCTGGTCGTCGCCCGCGCTCTCCATCACGAAGGTGCCGTAGTCGAGGAACTGGCCCTGGATCGGGCGCTCCAGTTTGATGTCGGTGACCTTCTTCAGCGGGATCATGCCGACCCGCCTGCTGATGAGTCCCTGGATGTACATCAGGCGCCGCTCGGTGACGATGAAGAACTCCACCGACCAGGTGAGCACCCGCCAGAGCAGGCGCCCCACGAGGTAGAGCCAGCCGAACCACACGATGAGGGTGAGGATGCCGCCGCCGAAGTAGCGGCTGAGCACGCCGGCGAGGATGAGCCCGCCGAAGACCTCGGCCACCGGCCGCAGGAGGGCCGCGGGGTGCCGGCGCACCGCGATGACCTGCTCCTCATCGTCCATGAGGTAGTGCCGGATCGTCCTGGACCTTGACTTGTCGCGCACGACCATCACGTCGTTGAAGCCCACGTGTCCAGGATCGCACACGGGAAAGCCGCTGTAACTCTATATACTCGACCAAGTTAGTGTGTAATATCCATTCATGGACGCCATGACTGCCGCCGCGAAAGTGGAGGGCATCCCCGCCGACCAGGGTCAGCTGCTCGGAGTGGTCCCCATGGAGGGCACCGACAGCGCTCTCGTCATAGTCGGTCACATCGTGCCCCTGAACAGGGAGGCCGAAGGGCCGCCCGTTCTCCCCGACGACACCAGGATCGTGCACGACGGGCTCACCGTCGACGAGGTCTCGCGGTCGGCCCACGTGGACGGCCGGAAGATCCCCCTCACCTACCAGGAGTTCGAGCTGCTCGCGCACCTCACGGCGAGCCCCGGCCGGGTGCACTCGCGGGTCCAGCTGCTGCGGGCCGTGTGGGGCTACTCCGAGGCGGGGTCGGTGCGCACGGTCGACGTGCACATCCACCGGCTGCGCGGAAAGCTCGGCCCCTACCGCGACCGCATCGTCACCGTGCGCCGCCTGGGGTACATGTACACGCGTCGCTGACGGAAAAGGCGACCGGGTGCGCGTTAAGACGATCTTCGCGTCCCCTTCGCGCTCGCCGGGCGATCTTCTGTCGCGGCCGGCCGAGGCGGGTGTGCTCTTTTCGTGACATTTTCGCGGCCGTCCGGTTTCGGTCGTCCGATGACGCGGAGTTTTCGTGCGAAAAGTCCGAGTCGATTTGGCCTGGGCGGCTCTCGTCCATCACTGTTAACAAGAGCCTCAAATGTTAACAGGAATCAATGTTGACCCGGCTGCACGTGCAGGGGCACGATGATCCCCAGGGGGCGGTGAGATGACGGCTATCGAAAGATTGCGTAGGTGTCATGGCTTCGCCCAAGCCTCGGACGTTCGGCGTCCGCAGTAGGATCGCCCTGCTTCTGGTCATTCCCGTGCTCTCGCTCATCGTGCTGTGGGCGTTCACCGCACGCGTGACGCTGTCGGACGCGGTCGACACCTACCGCCTCCAGACCGTGTACGACGGCGTCGGCGACCCCGGCAGGGCCCTCGTCACGGCGCTCCAGGACGAGCGCCGCCAGAGCGGCCTGCACCTCGCGGGCGGCCAGGGGATGGGCGGACCGTCCTTCCAGCGGCTGAACACCGCGCGCGCCGCGGTCGACGAGGCCGAGGAGACCTTCCGCGCCAAGGCGCTCAGCGAGGACGTCCGCGACGCCTCGGACGCCGACGCCACCAAGCTCCTCGCCGTGTTCACCCAAGCGCTCGACGCCCTGCCCGAAGTGCGCGCGGGAGTCGACTCGGGCGTCCTGGCGCCCGCCGAGGCGGTGGCCGGGATCAGCCCGATCATCCTCGCGGGCCTGACCGCGGTGAACGACCTGCTCATCTCCGACACGGTCCGGGTCTACGAGAAGTCCGAGGCGCTGGTCTCCTTCTCGTGGGCGCGGGAGTTCATCCTCCGCGAGGACGCCCTGGTCGCGCCGATCGCGGCCGGCAAGTCCGGCAGGATGACGGTGCCGCAGAGCCAGGACTTCGGCATCTGGTTCATGGGCCACACCCAGATGACCCAGATGTCCATCGGCCGCCTCGGCGCCGACCTCCAGCCGCACGGCCTGGCCATCACGGAGGACCCGAGCTACAAGCAGCTCATGGGCCTTGAGATCGCCGTCCAGAAGGCCGTGGGGGCTCCGAAGCTGCCCAAGGCCGTCCTCCAGGGCTGGGAGCCCACCGTGACGGCTCTGATGGCCGTCTGGGACCCGCAGATGGAGGCCGCGTCGGGCAAGCTGCGCGCCGAGGCCGACGAGATCACCGAGGGCGTCTACTTCCGGCTGTGGCTCGCCGGCGGCCTCGGGCTGCTGGCCGTCATCCTGTCGATCGTGCTGAGCCTCCTGCTCAGCCGCGGCCTCGCCCGCGACATCAAGGGCCTGCAGGCCTCCGCCCGCGAACTCGCCGAGCACCGGCTGCCCTGGGTCGTCAGCAGGCTGCGCCGCGGCGAGAAGGTCGACCTGTCGGCCGAGCTGCCGCCACCCGGCTCCGAGAGCCGCACCACCGAGGTCGCCGCGGTCGGCGAGGCGCTCGGCATGGTCCGGCGCACCGCCCTCGAGGCGGCGATCGGCGAGGCGCACCTGCGCGACGGCATCAGCCGGGTCTTCCTGAACCTCGCCTGGCGCAGCCAGTCGCTCCTGCACCGCCAACTGCGCATGCTCGACGCGCTGGAGCGGCGCGCGCCCGACCCCGACACCCTGAACGACCTGTTCCAGCTCGACCACCTCACCACCCGCATGCGGCGGCACGCCGAAGGCCTCATCATCCTCTCGGGGGCCGCGCCCGCGCGGGCGTGGAGCCGTCCCGTCCACTTCTCCGACGTGCTGCGCGGCGCGGTCGCCGAGGTCGAGGACTACACGCGCGTCGAGGTCTCCTGCAACGCGCCGGTCGCGCTGGCCGGCGCCGCGGTCACCGACGTCATCCACCTGCTGGCCGAGCTGATCGAGAACGGCACCGCCTACTCGCCGCCGCCCACCGAGGTGCTGGTGCACGGCGAGGCGGTAGGCAACGGCTTCGCCGTCGAGATCGTCGACCGGGGCGTGGGCCTGACGCCGGAGGAGTTCGCCGAGCTCAACCGGCGCCTGATCGAGGTGCCCGACTTCGACCTCGCCGACAGCGACAGGCTCGGCCTGTTCGTCGTCTCGCGGCTCGCCGCGCGGCACGGCATCCGGGTGACGGTCCAGCCGTCGGCCTACGGGGGCGTCACCGCGATCGTGCTCATCCCGCACCGCCTCGTGGTGCCGGAGTCGCAGATCAACGACCGGCTGCCCTCGGGCCAGATGCCCGCGCTGGAGCAGGCCGCGGTGCCGGGCGAGGCGCCCCGCACCGGCCTGAACGGCAGGTACGCGCCTGGAAGGTTCACCGCCGAGTTCACGCCGGGTGCGCCGGCTTCCCCGGTCGCCCCGGAGAACACCGCGCCGCGGCGCTCGGACTTCCCCGAGCCGCCCGCCGCGCCGGGGATCGGCCGCGGCCTCTTCCCCGAGCCGCCGCCCGCGGAGCCGATGACGAACGGCCAGGTCGTGCCGCCGCGTCCGGCGCGCGGGACGGGCCGCGGTGACGATCTGCCGCGCCGGACGCGGCGCAAGCCGGGCCGGGGCGGACCGGAGGCCGGCGATGGCGAGGTTTGACGAACGCTGGGTCGACGACGACGCGGGGCCCGTGGTGCGGTCCTACGCGTTCACCCGGGGCCGCACCCGGCCCCGGGGCGCGACCCCCCTGGACGTGGTGACCCTGCTGCGGGCCACAGGCCGCGAACCGCCGTGGGGGAGCAGGCTCTCGCGGGAGGACACCCGACTGCTCGCGCTCTGCCGGGCCCCCTCGGTGCTGGCCGACCTCGCGTCCGACCTCGGCCTGCCCCTGGGCGTCGTGAAAGTGCTGGCGGGGGAGCTCATCCATCTCGGGCTGCTGGAAGTGGCGCGTCGACCGGGCCCGGTCCGTCCGCACACCGACCGCGCCCTGCTCCAGAGCGTCCTCGACGGCCTGCGCGCCCTCTGACCGGCGCGGCCGCGCGGCGCGGATCGAGCTCGGGCCAGGCTCGGATCGGTCTTTCTTCAGGCGCGGCGGCGCACGACGTACTCGGCGACGGCGCGCAGGCCGGGGGCCGACTCCGTGCCGATCTCCTCGATGAGCGCCAGGGCCGCGGTGAACTCCCGTTCTGCAAGGTCCTCGGTGAAGCGCCGCCCGCCCGCCTTCTCGATGAGCTCGGCGGCGCGAACGGCCCGCGCGTCATCGTCCGGGCGGCCGGCCAGCAGGTCGGCGAGGTCGTCCGCGCCGGTGGTCAGCGCGGCGACGACCGGGAGGCTCTTCTTGCCCTGCCGCAGGTCGTTGTGGACGGCCTTGCCCGTGACAGCCGGATCGCCCCAGATGCCCAGCACGTCGTCGACGGCCTGGAAGGCGAGCCCCAGGTGGCGGCCCATTCGGTCCATGAGGCCGGCGCCCGAGGTGTCCCCGCCGCCCAGGAGCCAACCGACCGATGCGGCGCAGCCGAGCAGGGACGCGGTCTTCCCCATCGCCATCGCGGTGTACTCCTCGACGGTGACGGCCTGGGGCCCGGACCAGGGGCGGTCTTCGAACGCGGTGTCGGCGGCCTGCCCGTTGACGAGTTCCACGAGGACCCCGGTCAGGCGCGTGACGGCCGCGGCGTCGCCGGTTCGGGCGAGGGTGTCGAGGGCGAGCGCGAGCAGGCCGTCGCCCGCGAGCACGGCGGCGCCGATCCCGTAGGCCTTCCACGCGGTCTGCCGGTGTCTGCGCAGCTCGTCGCCGTCCATGATGTCGTCGTGCACGAGTGAGAAGGCGTGCACGAACTCCACGGCGACGGCGCCGGGCGCGGCGTCCTCGGGGCGGCCGCCCGCGGCGGTCGCGGCGAGCCCGGCGAGGGCGGGCCGGACGCCCTTGCCGCCGTCGCCGTCACGCGGAGTGCCGTCCGCCTCGCGCCAGCCGAAGGTGAATCCGGAGACCTGCCGGGGTCCCGGATGCAGTCTGTCGGCCGCGTCCTGCATGGCGGGGCGCATCCACCGGCGGGTGTCCGCGAGGATCCCGGCGACTCCGGGTACGAGCGTCTGCTGGGTCATCACGCGGCCCTTTCCTACGACTTGCCATGACGCCGGATTTTCCAGCGTGCCAAACAACGATCATCGAATGAAACCATTTCTTGGTTTCATTGTTGTAAGTATCTTTCGATGATCGCGTGGTCGCGGAGAGTCATTCCGATAAATGATGGTCGCAGAGAGTTGATCATGCATCACGTGGTGTATTCAGATGTGTGGGAGGTCACAGGAACATGTCCGACTTGTCAGGTTGAAGGTGGCTTGATCCGCCCTGTGGATCATGAAACACTCCGGACTTGTCGGGTTCATCCTGGTCTGGTCTGCTCCGGGGTAGGGCTGACAGCCGCTCAGGAAAGAGGCACCGAAGAATGGCTCTGGATACCGCACTGAGTCCAGCTCGGGAAGCGCGAAAGCTGCCCGTCTACCGTGACATTCCAAGCTTTCTCCGCGACCCTCTGGGGACCTTCGAGGAATTGGGCAGGCAGGCGGCCGGCGACATCGTCAAGCTCGACGCCAAGGTCCTCAGCCCCTACCTGGTGACCAAGCCCGAGCACCTCCAGCACATCCTGCGCGCCAACCAGAGCAACTACGCCCGCGGCGGCATGTTCTACGCGCCCCTGAAAGCCCTTTTCGGCGACGGCATCCTCGGCCAGAACGAGGAGGCCTGGATGCACAGTCGCCGGATCATCCAGCCGATGTTCGCCGCCCGGCACATCAAGCAGATCCAGTCCGACATCACCGGCTTCATCAACGAGGGCCTCGACCCCATTGAAGAGGCGGCCCGCACCGGCGCCCCCGTCGACGCCCTTGACCTGATGGCCTCCATCGTCACCAAGGCGATCGTCGGCGTCATCTTCGGCCAGCGGATCAGCCGCGAGCAGGTGGACGACCTCGCCGAGGCCACCAACGCGATCATCCCGTCGATGATTCCGCGCGTGGTCACCCCGTTCCTGCCCGGCTGGGTCCCGCGGCCGAAGGACAAGGCGTTCAACGACGCCATCAAGACCTTCGACAAGCACATGTACGCCGTCGCCGAGGCCACGCCCGAAGAGGGCGACGACGACCTCCTGACGCTCCTGCTCGGCGCTCCCGACCCGCACGGCCTGCCCGCCTCGCCCAAGTGGCTGCGCGACAACTTCTCCGGCGTGTACGGCGCGGCCAGCGAGACCACGGTCTCGGCGATGGTGTGGGCGATGCCGATCCTGTGGGAGAACCCCGAGGTTTACGCGAAGCTGTGCGCCGAGGTGGACGAGGTCGTCGGATCCGACCGGGTCACGCCCGAGCACCTGCCGAAGCTCGTCTACACCAAGCAGGTCATCGACGAACTCCTGCGCTACATGCCCGTCGGCTGGCTGTTCAGCCGGATCGCGCTGGGCGAGGACGTGATCGAGGGCACCCGCATCCCCAAGGGCGCCGACATCCTGATCAGCCCGTACCTCACCCAGCGCAGCCCGCTGTTCTGGGACCGGCCCGAGGAGTTCGATCCCGAGCGGTTCGCGCCCGGCGCCCCGGCCCCGCACCGCTACGCCTACTTCCCGTTCGGCGGGGGAGCGCACATCTGCATCGGCAACCACCTGTTCGCCGTGGAGGCGCTGGCGCTGCTCGCCGGGTTCGTCAGCCGCTTCCGGCTCACCTCGGTGACGCCGGAGCAGCCGACCCCGGTGGTCGGCGCGACCCTGCGGCCGCTGGAACGCGTGATGATGACCGTCAGGCCGGCCCGCTGACCGGCGGACCGGCCACGAAGCACGAGGACGTGCGGTGAACGACCTGCTCGACGCCCGGGGCTGCGGCATCGCCGCCGCCGTCTCGGGCCAGGCCCAGCGGCGGATGCGCGGGTGGGCCGCGAAGTACCCGGGCCTCTACGACAAGCCCGAGTTCGACCCCGCCCTCTACGGCACGCTCGCCCAGGCCGCCGCGTTCGCCGGCCCCTGGTACGGGGCCGACCAGCTCGACGCGGCCAACAAGACCTGCCTGTGGGCGTTCGGCCTCGACTGGCTGGTCGACTACCAGGCCAAGTCCGAGGACGAGGTGGCCGGGCTGATCGCCCGCGTCAAGGCGGTCGCCGCCGCCGAGGCGGGGCCGGACGACGAGCTGACCGCGTTCCTCGCCGAACTGCGCGACGACCTGCCCGACGACCCGGCCCTCCGCGCGATCTGGCGGGACGAGCTGCACGTCATGCTCGACGGCATGGCGCTGGAGTGGCGCTGGAAGTCCGAAGGGCCGCGCCCGGACCTCGACGGCTACCTCGCCAACGCCGACAACCTCGGCTTCTCCTTCGTCTTCTTCGCGCACTGGATCGCCAACGGGGCCACCGGGGACTTCCCGGCGCTGCGCGACGCGAGCCGGGTCGTCCAGCGCGTCATCCGGCTGCTGAACGACCTCGGCACCTACGAGCGCGACCTCAAGTGGGGCGACCTCAACGCGCTGCTGCTGCCCGGCACCGACAAGACCGCCGTCGAGGAGCGCATCGAGGAGCTGATGGCCGAAGCCCGCCGCCTGCTCGCGCCGCTGCCGCCCGAGCACGGCGGCTACATGCGCCGCCAGATGGAGTTCTGCTCGGGCTTCTACGGCATCACCGACTACTGGGGGGCCGAGCTGTGAGCGGCCTCGACGCGCGGGCCCAGGAGCTCGTCGACGGCCTGCTCGCCCAGCCCTGGGGCCGGTCCTCGCCGTCGGTCTACGAGACCGGCAGGCTCGTCGCGCTGACGCCCTGGCTCACCGGGCACGAGGCGCGCCTCGCCTACCTCCTGGAGGCTCAGCGGCCCGACGGGGGCTGGGGGCCGGAGGACGGGCCCGGCTACCGCATCGTGCAGACGCTCAGTGCCGTGGACGCGCTCCTGTCCGCCGGAGGCGCGCGGGAGACCCGGGCCGCGGAGCGCGGGCTGGTGTTCGCGCGCGCCCTCCTCACCGAGCTGCCTCCGCTGCCCGACATGCCGGCGATCGAACTGATCTCCGCGTCGCTCATCAGGGCGGTCAACGCCCGGCGGCCGGACGCGCTGCCCGCGCCCGCCGCGCTGGACGACGGCGCGCTCGACCTGGTGCGCGGCCTCGCCGAGAGCGGGGAGCCGCTGCCGGTCAAACTGCTGCACGCGCTGGAGGTCCTCGGCCCCGGCGCGGTCCGGCTGGCCACCGCCCCGGTGGAGGTGACCGGCACCGTCGGGGCCGCGCCCGCGGCGACCGCGGCGTGGCTCGGCCCGGTCGAGCCTCCCGCGCACGACCCGGCGCGCAGGTTCCTGGAGACCGCCGCCCGCCAGTACGGCGGGCCCGTCGCGCCGGGACTGCCCCTCACCGTCTTCGAGCGCGGCTGGGTGCTCGTCGCGCTCGCCCGCGCGGGCCTGTCGTTCGCCGTCCACCCCGAACTGGTGCTCAGCCTCGCCGGGCCGATGGGCGAGCACGGCGCCGCCTGCGCCGCGGGCCTGCCGACGGACGCCGACACGACCTCCGGCGCGCTGTACGCGCTCGCCCTGGTCGGCAGCCCGATCCCGCCGGACGCGCTGCTCGGCTACGCGACCGAGACGCATTTCTGCACGTGGCCCGGCGAGCAGGGCAGGTCGGTGACGACCAACGCGCACGTCCTAGAGGCCGTCGGCCATGCCCTCGCGCACCGCGCCGGTTCCCGGTACGCCGACCCCCGCTACGGGGAGGCTGCCGCCAAGGCCGCCGCGTTCCTGCGCGAGACCCAGCGCCCCGAGGGCTTCTGGGACGACCGCTGGCACGTCTCCCCGTACTACGCGACGATGTCCGCGGCACTCGCCCTCGCCGAGTACGGCGGCCCGGAGAGCGCCGGGACCGTCGCCAAGGCGGTCTCCTGGGTGCGCGCCACCCGGCGGGCCGAGGGAGGCTGGGGAGTCTGGGGCGCGACCGCGGAGGAGACCGCGATGGCCCTCCACATCCTGCTCCTCGCCGACCCCGAGACGGGCCCCGGAGACACCGACGCGGCCGCCGGCGCGGCGTACCTCGCGAAGGCGGGCGCCGACCACCCCGCGCTGTGGCACGACAAGGACCTCTACCTCCCGGAGGCGATCGTCGAGGCGACCGTGCTGGCCGCGCGACGCCTCGCCGAGCGCGTCCTCGGGCCGTCGCGACGCCTGGACGACGTGTTGGTCACGTAGAAGCATCCTCATACTCCGGAACGCATTTCTGCGACTTATCTGGAAGATGCTGTGATGTTGTCGTTTACTGCGATGCTCCCCTACTGGGGTTGCTATCGTGTCTGACCGTCGATCGGAATCGGTACCGCACATCCAGGGCCGTGTTGATTCGACTTTGTTAACGGGACGTCGGGCTGAGTTCGGCGCTCCCCCTGTCTATGTGCGATGGAGCGGCTGTAATATGCGCCTCCGCAATTCTCGGGTGCGGACCAAAATCACGGCACTGCTGCTCTCGCTCGCCGCGCTGTGGGTCTTCGCCGCATGGGTCACCCTGCGTGAAGGCGTCAACCTGCTCTGGGTCCAGCAGATGGACCAGCGGATCTCGACGCCCGGTGACGTCCTCGTCATCAAGCTCCAGGAGGAGCGCCGGCTGTCGATGATCTACGCGGGCCAGCGCACCCCGGCGAACCTCAAGGCCGTCAAGGACAAGCGGGCGGAGACCGACGCCGCGGCGGTCGAGTACCGGCGCCTCGCCGACTCGACCACGGTGCGCCTGGCCGCCTCCGACAGGCTCGAAGACAGGATCGACGCGTCCTTCACGGCGCTGACGAGCCTGGAGCAGGCCCGCCAGTGGTTCGACAGCCCCAGCGACCAGTACGTCGGACACGGCAGCAAGCTGTACACCGACGCGGTCACCACGATGTTCCGCGTGTACGACGGCATGGCGACCCTCGACGACGACGACTTCGCCGCCAACACCCGCACGCTGGTGAGCGTCAACCGGGCCCGCGAGCTGTTCTCGCAGGAGGACGCGCTGGTGTCCAAGGTCCTGTCGAGCGGCAGGTTCACCCTGGAGGAGTACAACGACTTCCTGAAGCTGGTCGGCGCGCAGGACCACGCCTACGCCGAGGTCGCCCAGAACCTGGCCGAGCCCTTCCCCAAGGCCGCGGAGGAGATCAACGCGAGCCCTGAGCGCCAGCAGGCGACCACCCTGGAGACGCAGCTCGTCAACCTGCAGAACCCGAAGAAGCCGATCCGCGTCGTCACCCTCGCCGAGTGGAGCACGGCCTCGGAGGCCTGGTTCAACAAGACCTACGCGATCATGCGCGGCGGCGGTGACGAGCTCGTCAGCGACTCGGTGCCGATCGCCACGGGCGTCATCATCCGCCTGATCCTCGCCGGTGGTCTGGGCTTCCTCGCGGTCGTCGCGTCCGTCGTCCTGTCGGTCACCACGGCGCGGCACCTGGTGCAGCAGCTGGAGCGGCTGAAGGAGGCGGCGAACGAGCTCGCCGAGGTCCGGCTGCCCAGCGTCGTCGAGCGGCTCGGCCACGGCGAGACCCTCGACGTCCAGGCCGAGGCGCCGCCGCTGGAGTTCGGTGACGACGACATCGGCCAGGTGGGCCAGGCGTTCAACCTCGTGCAGGAGACCGCGGTCCGCACCGCCGTGGAGCAGGCCGAGCTGCGCCGCGGCATCCGTGACATCCTCCTGTCGCTGGCCCGCCGCACCCAGGCCCTCGTGCACCGGCAGCTGACCCTGCTGGACGTCATGGAGCGGCGCGAGATCGACACCGAGGAACTCGAGGACCTCTTCAAGATCGACCACCTCGCGACCCGTATGCGGCGCAACGCCGAGAACCTGATCATCCTTTCCGGCGCGACCCCGGCGCGCGGCTGGCGCCGTCCGGTGCCCATGGTGGACGTGGTCCGCTCCGCGGTCTCCGAGGTCGAGGACTACACGCGCGTCACCGTGATGCCGATCGACGAGGTCCACCTCGTCGGCCGGGCCGTCGCCGACATCGCGCACCTGCTCGCCGAGCTCATCGAGAACGCGGTGTCGTTCTCGCCGCCCTACACCTACGCGCAGATCTCCGGCCACATGGTGGCGTCGGGCTACGCGATCGAGGTCGAGGACCGCGGGCTCGGCATGTCGGACGAGAACCTCGAACTGATCAACCAGCGGATCGCCGACCCCCCGGAGTTCAACCTCTCCAGCTCGGTCCAACTCGGCCTCTACGTGGTCGGCAAGCTCGCCGAGCGGTACGGCATCCAGGTGATGCTCAAGCGTTCGCCCTACAAGGGCACGACCGCGGTGGTCATCATTCCGCGGGAACTCATCGAGGAAGGAGAGACCGGCGCGCCGTCGAAGCCTCTGACGGTCGTCGGGGCGTCCATGCCGGAGAGCACAGACTCGCCGAGCCGGAACGGGGAGCTGTTCACCGCCCCCGCCCTGGTTCCCCCGCCCGCGCCCGTGGAGGCGCCGTCGGCCAACGCGCCTCAGGCGGCCGAGGAGCCGCCGCAGTCCCCGACGACGCTGTCGGGTCTGCCGGTGCGGGTTCCGCAGGCCAGCCTCGCCTCCCAGTTGCGGGACGAGCCCGCCGAGACTTCCGTCGAAGACGATCCAGGCCGTTCGCCCGAGGAGATCCGAAGGATCGTGGGCGCGTTCCAGAGCGGCACACTGCGCGGCAGGGCCGCCTCCGTTGAGAGTGAGACCGAGTGATGCAGAAGACCGGAGCCGGCGCCGATCTGGCGTGGCTGTTGGACGACCTGGTCAAGCGGGTCAACGAGGCCGAGCACGCCATCGTGCTCTCGGCCGACGGCCTGCTCATGGCCCAGTCGCACGGAATCGGCCGCGACGACGCCGAGCACCTTTCGGCGGTGTCCGCGGGAATCCAGAGCCTTGCCAAGGGCGCGGGCGAGAGGTTCGGCGGCGGCGCGGTGCGCCAGACCATCGTGGAGATGAGGTCGGCGTTCCTCCTCGTCACCGTGGCCGGTCAGGGCGCCTGCCTGGCCGTGCTGAGCACCGAGGACGCGGACGTCGGCCTCATCGCCTACGAGATGGCGATGATGGTCACCAAGCTCGGCCACCATCTCTCCACCCCGGCGCGGGTGACGGAGTCGGCGTGAGCTATCCGCCGGAGGGCCAGGATCCCGACCGCTGGACCGACGACGGCGCCGGTCCCCTCGTCAGGCCGTACGTGATGACCGGCGGACGGCTTCAGCCCGTCCGCGGCACCTTCGACCTGATCACCCTGGTGGAGGCGACGGGACCCGTCCCGGCGCATGTGATCGGGCTCGGGCCCGAGCACCTGGCGATCCTCCGCCTAGCTCAGACGATGATGTCGGTGGCGGAGCTGACAGCGCACCTCGACCTCCCCTCGGGGACGGTCCGGGTGCTGCTGGGCGACCTTCTCGACAAGGGTCACGTCACCGTCCAGGAACCCACACCGGAGATCGACATGCAGGACCTCAGGATGTACCAGGCGGTGATCGATGGCCTCCGCGCCCTCTAGCGCTCCGGGAACACGCCGCCGGATGCCGACCGCGATCAAGATCCTCGTCGCGGGCGGTTTCGGTGCGGGCAAGACGACCCTCGTCGGCACGGTCTCGGAGACCAAACCGCTGCGCACCGAGGAGATCCTGACCGACCGCGGTGTCGGCGTCGACCACATCGACGGCGTCGAGGAGAAGAAGACGACGACCGTCGCGATGGACTTCGGCCGGATCACCTTCGGCGAGGAGTTCGTGCTCTACCTGTTCGGCACGCCCGGGCAGGAGCGGTTCTGGTTCATGTGGGACGAGGTCGCCCTCGGCGCCCTCGGCGCGGTCGTGCTCGCCGACACCCGTCGGCTGGCCGACTGCTTCCCGGCGATCGACTACTTCGAGCGCCGCGGCACCCCCTTCATCGTCGCCGTCAACTGCTTCGAGGGCGCCCAGCGCTACGAGGTGGCGGACGTCAAGCAGGCGCTCCAGATCCCCCCGGAGATCCCGATCCTGCTCTGCGACGCCCGCTCCAAGGAGTCCTCCAAGGAGGTCCTCATCACCCTGGTGCAGCACGCGATGCGCCAGCGGGCGGCCCGCTAGCTGCACCCCTCGAACTGCGGGACATGCCCGGTGGTCTCCAGCCCGGTCGGCTGGAACCACCGGGTCAGCAGTTTCTCGGCGGTCCCGTCCTGGTACATCTTGGTCAGGGCGCGGTTGACCGCCTCGCATCCGCCGATGTCGTCCTTGTGGATGCCGATGCCGTACTTCTCGTCGGTGAACTTGGCGTTGACCAGGCGGAACGCCTCGGGCCTGCGGAGGGCGAAGCCGGCGAGGATGACGTCGTCGGTGGTGAGCGCGTCGAGTTCGCCGGCCTCCAGCATCTCCACGCACTGGCCGTAGGTGGTGGCGGACACCAGCCTCGCCTTGATCCCGAGCTCCACGGTGACGCGCTGCCAGGAGATGGAGCCGCTCGTCTTGCACAGCCGCTTGCCGCGCAGGTCGTGCACGCTGTGGATGTCGGCGTCGTCCTCGCGGACCATGATGTCCTGGTGGCCGATGATGTACGGCCCGGCGAAGTTGACGTCGAGGCGCCGGTCGGGCGTGATCGAGTACGAGGCGACCACGAGGTCGACCTTCCGCTCGCGCAGGAGCCGTTCGCGGTCGCCCGAGGTGATCGACACGAAGTCGGGCTCGGCGCCCAGGTAGTTCGCGACATACCGGGCGACGTCCACGTCGAAGCCCTCGAATCCGCCGTCGGCGGTCTGCTGGCCGATGCCCGGCTGGTCGAACTTCACCCCGATCCGCAGGGTCTTCTTGCCCTCGATGCCCTTGAGCCCCTCTTCGGCGCACCCGCCGGCGCCGAGCGCGAGCGCGCCCGCCAGCACCGCCGCGAGCAGGCGGCGCGGCCCGCTTCCCATGGTCCGTGGTCCTCTCCTCCGGCCGCGCCGGACGCTGGATGACGTTCGTGTCGGACGCCCCTGCGGGGCCCCCTGGCGGGGTGACTCACAGCGGGGCGCGCTCACCGGAACTCCGCGAGGCGGGGCCGGACGCCGAGCAGGACCAGCGCGAGGACGACGAGGGCCGCCGCGGGCAGGCCGGTGTTCCAGTCTTCGAGGTCCTCCTCGCCCTGCGCGATGCCGTCGCCGAACGCGGCCTTGCCCGCGCCGACGAGCTTGGAGAGTTCCAGGTCGTAGGCGTCGTAGGTGCCTACGGCGCTTCCGGTGCGCAGCACGATCGCCTGCCTGGTCCTGCCCGCGCCGACGAGGTCGCGCAGGGCCCGGTCGGACTTCTGGAAGGCCCGGTAGCGCACCAGGACGGGGTCGGAGGCGTCGGCGTCCTGGAGGAAGCCGCCCTTGACCGGGGCCTTGGCGATCGCCGCGTAGTAGGCCTCCAGGTTGCCGGCCGGGACGTAGGCGATGGTCTGGGACGTGTCGAAGTACACCTGCTCGTAGGTCTCGGCCCGGTCGGGGTCGAGCAGCCAGCGGAGCTGGTCGGCCGCGGCGGTGCTGCTGATCGCGCGGGTCCGGGTGTAGGTCAGGGCGTGGTCGAACCCCTCCTCCTTGGCCTCGCGCAGGTGGGCCGAGGAGCGGGCGAGCGAGGCCAGCGCGAGGCCGGACAGCGCGAGGACGGCGGCGGTGGCCAGCGCCAGCGGCGGGTTCACGGTCCGCCGGAACCGGCGCGAGAGGCCGATCTGGAGGGCCGCGAGCAGGGCGAGCAGGACGGCGGCGGCGACGCCGACGCGGATGAGGGCGTCGGTGGCGCGGGCCGTCTCCGAGACGTAGGTGCGCCGGACGATCGCGGCGCTCTCCAGCGTCAGGTTGTAGGCCTGCGGCAGCAGTTCGGTGTGCATGAGGTCGGTGGCCCGCCGGTAGACGGCGAGGACCTCGCGGGGCGGCGGTCCGGCGGCGTGCCTGGTCCGCTCGTCGAGCACGATCGCGCGGGCGGCGAGCCGCTCGTACTCGCCGAGGCCGTTGAGCACGGACTGGACGGTCTTGACCCCCTGCTCGTCCTGGCTCGTGATCTCGAAGGTCTCCAGGAGGGCCTTGCCCGCCTCCTTGCGTCGCTGCTCGTAGATCGCCAGCGACACGTCCCTGCCCTGGCCGAGGGTGTGCTCGCGGCCGACGAGCAGGACCCCGGCGAGCTGCGCGTCCATGCCGCTGAGCGCCAGGTACAGGTCGCCGGTCTTGACGGCCTGGGGTCCGGCGCCGCGCCCGACGACCCGCAGTCCCTCGCGGGCTTCGGCCACGCCCGCGTGGATCGCCCAGAACAGCGCGGCGACCCCGACGGCGACCGCGGCGGTCCACAGCCAGAGGCGGGCCGGGACGGTGCGGGGCGCGCGCAGCCTGCCGCGCCGCCGGGGCAGGCCCAGGCGCCCGGCGGCCTCGGCGGGCAGGGCCCGCGCGCCCGGGGACGCCGCGGTCGTCTCCGCCCGCGGCGGCGCTCCTGCGGCCCTCGGCGCGGTCACAGGTCGAGTCCGCCCGCCTCGACGGGGACGACGGCGACGGTGATGTTGTCGTGGCCGCCGCCGTGCAGCGCGGTCCTGACGAGTTCGCGGGCGACCGACAGCGGGGTGCGCCGTTTCCCGCGCGGTCCGGTGAGCGGCCCGGAGACGGGGTCGGCGAGCGGGTCGGCGACGGCGGCGGCCATGGCGATCGGCGAGGCCATGTAGTTCCACAGGCCGTCGGTGCAGACGATGAGGGCGCCGGGGACCTCGGGCTCGTAGACCAGGACGTGCACGTCGATCTCGCGGGCGTCGGCGCCCATCCAGCCGACGAGCATGTGCGCGCGGCGGTCGGCGTAGGCCTCCTCCTCGGACATCATCCCGTGCGAGATCACGTATTCGGCCCAGGAGTCGTCCTCGGTGAGCAGTTCGTCGCCGGTCGCGCCCACCCAGTAGGCGCGGCTGTCGCCGATCCAGCCGAGGGTGATGACGTCGCGGTCGCCGGACCTCCCGGTGACCGCGGAGATGTAGGTGCAGGCGGGGGCGGAGGTCCGCTCGGCGGTGAGGGCGGCGACGGCCTTGGCGGCGGCCAGGGCCGCGGTGCGGGTCGCGTCGCGGGGGTCGGCGCCGGCTTCCAGTTCTGCGGTGAGGACGGCGAGGCCGGTCTCCACCGCGGCGCGGGAGGCCTCCTCGGGTCGGGGCGAGGCCGAGACGCCGTCGGCGAGGACCGTGACGATCCCGGCAGGGGTGCGCGCGAGGGCCATGCCGTCCTGGTTGGTGGGGTGCCGCAGCCCGCGGTCGGTGACCGCGGCCGCGTCGTGGCCGAGGTCGATCTCCGCGTGGTCGGTCGGTGAGCGCCGGGACTCGCCGCCCTCGGCTCCGTCCCGCCCGTCGAGGCGGTGGCCGCAGGCCTCACAGAACACATCACCGGGCAGGACCGTTGCGGAGCAGATCGGGCAGTGCATGTCGTTCCGTTCGCTGGGAGCTGGCGGGCTGGTCACAGGAGTGTTCTCGGCCGAACGGCGTTGGCACGGGTGATCAGCCTGTGGCGTTCCGGGGTGTCGTCGCAGAGGCGGGCGAGGGTCCGGTAGGTCCGCTCCAGCCCGCTCCGCAGCCCGCGCTCGGTGAGGGGGTAGCCGAGCAGGACGGAGGCCGAGGTGTGCCCGGCGAGGACCCAGCCGAGGGCGGCGCCGAGGACGTCGGCGGCGAGCCTGCCGTGCCGTTCGGCGTCGAGCCTGAGCCGGTCGAGGCGGCGTCCGGCGTCCAGGAGGTCCTGCTCGGCCAGCTGCGCGGGGGAGCGGCCGAGGATGAGGGCCCGTACGGCGGACATGCCGGCGGCCTGGCGCTGGCTGGAGACCGGGGGGACCGAGTCGAGCGTGCCGACGGCACCGGCGCGGTCGCCCGCCGCCAGGCGCACCCGCGACAGGCCGAAGGCGGCGCTGACGTGGGAGCGGCCGGTCCGCCACACGGCCTCGTAGTAGCGCTCGGCCGCGGGCAGGTCGCCGAGCAGCTCGCAGCAGAAGGCGAGGCCGAGCTTGGGGGCGAGTTCGCCGGGGAGCAGCGAGTACAGGGCGTCGAACCGGGTGCGCGCCTCGGCTGCCTCGCCCGCGGCCAGCGCGGCCATGGCCTGGCACCAGTCGGCGCGCCAGTCGCCCTGGGGCAGTCCGGCGAGGACCTGGCGGGCCTCGTCGCGGCCGCCCAGCTCGATGTGCGCGATGGCCCTGCGCAGCAGCAGGTCGGCCGGCGCGCCGGGGCCCGCCGCGCCGGCGAGCGCGGTGAGGACGGCCACCGGGTCGTCGTCGCCGGCGGCGGGCGCGGGCACGCCGTCGCCGGTCGGGGTGAGGACCGGGACGGGCAGGGCCGCCGCGGCCCGCCCGGGGTCCAGTTCCGCCGAGACGGTCCGGCGCTCGGGCCCGAACAGCGTGGACGGTGCGGGCCGCGGCTCGCCGTCCTCGGCCGAGAGCACCTCGCGCAGGACGCCGGTGAGCTGCTCGGCCATCTCGACGGCGTCGGTGAACCTGGCGAAGGGGTCGCGGGAGGTCGCGCGGCGCAGGAACCTGTCGTAGGACTCGTGCTCGCGCAGCACGTCGATCTGGTCGCGCGGCGGGAGGTCGGCGAGGTAGCTGGTGGTGAAGTGCCGGAAGGGGAAGCTGAGGACGGCGAGGGTGCGGCCGACGGTGAACAGGTCGGAGGCCACCGACGGGCCGAGCCCGGCGATCTCGGGCGCCTGGTAGCCGACGGTGCCGTAGATCGCGGAGGTGAAGTCGTCCATGCGGCGGACCCCGCCGAGGTCGATGAGCTTCAGCTGCTCCTCGGCCTGGATGGCGTTGTCGGGCTTGAGGTCGCAGTACAGGAGGCCGAGGGCGTGCAGGTACCCCATGGCCCGCAGGACCTCCAGGGCGTAGGCGATGGCCTGTCCGAGGGGCAGCGCGGTGTCCTGGCCGTGCTTGTCGCGGTGCTCCAGCAGGACGTCCTTGAGCGACCGCCCGCCGACGTACTCCATGACGATGTAGCCGACCATGGCGAACGTGCGGGGTTCTGGATGCTGGACGAAGTTGTAGATCCGGACGATGTTGGGGTGCTCGACCTCGGCGAGGAACGCCTTCTCGGCCGCGGCGACGGCGCCCGCGGCGGGGTCGTCGGTGTCCAGCAGCCCCTTGAGCACGACCCAGCGGTCGTTCACGTTGCGGTCGCGCGCGAGGTAGACCCAGCCGAGCCCGCCGTGGGCGAGGCAGCCGAGCACCTCGTACTGGCCGCCGACGAGTTCGCCCGCCCGCAGCTTCGGCACGAACGAATAGGCCGCGCCGCACCTGGGGCAGAAGCCTTCGGCCCGCCCCGGGCCGCCTGCCTTGCCGCGCCCGACGGGTTCGCCGCAGCGGCAGAACCGCCGCCGCTCGGCGACGACCGGGTTCTCCAGCACGGCCTCGGCTGGGTCCCGGTAAGGCACCGGAGGAACCTCGACGAGCCCCGCGCCCAGCAGACCCCGGCGGGATCTGCCGCTCGTGTTACCGGGCGGAGCGGGGGTCGTCCAAGCCGCGGGCGGCTTGATCGATCCCGTCCTGGGGAAACCGTCGTCCGCGACGGTCGGCTTGTGGTCCATCAATTCCCCATTATCGGACAAGCTTCGCCTTTCGGTACTGTTTGCCCCCACCCCGCCTCCGCCGCTGCACTGTGCGTGACCACTGCTTTTCTCTTTGGATGCGAGATTCCCGCAACAGGTTCAATCAGGTGGGCATCATGCGAAAAACCGCGGGGTCGCGGACGGGTGAAAGTGCGGTTCCGGCTCCGGCCGGAAACTCGTGGAAAGTGACTTCCCGGGGGATTCACCTCGTCAGAGTCCGAACGCGGCGGGGGAGACCGCCTCGGCGATGGCCCGCGCGCCGTCGTCGTTCGGGTGCAGCCCGTCGCCGAAGTGCAGGTCGTCGCGCAGCAGCGCGGGCCGGGCCGGATCGCGCAGCGCCCGGTCCATGTCGAGGTGGCCGGCGAAGACGCCGGAGGAGGCCGCCGCCCGCATCCACGCGTTGAACTCCGTGCGGGTCTTCTCGCCCCGCGCGGTGTGCCAGCCGGGGTGGACCACCCCGCCGAACGGCGGCAGCGTCGCGCCGACCGGCACCACCCCCGCCTCGCGCGCCCGCGCGGCCAGCGCGGTGTAGCCGGCGATCAGCTCGGCCGCGGCCACCTCCCGCTGCCCCGCCGACCCGGCCAGCCCCAGGTCGTTGACGCCCAGCGCGATGATCACGTGGGTCGCGCCGGGCACCGCGAGAGCGTCGTCGGCGAAGCGCAGCATCCCGGCCGGGCCGAACCCGTTGGCCAGCAGCCGGTTCCCGCCGATCCCGGTGTTGAGCACCCGCGCGCCGAGCCGCCGCCACAGGTGGTCGGGGTAGCGCTGGTGCGCGCCCGGCGTGGTGCCCGACCCGTCGGTGAGCGAGTCGCCGAACGCCACGATGACCGGCTCGCCCGGCGCGGGCACCCCGCACAGGTCGACGCCCCGGATCCAGTGCAGCTCGGAGAACTCCTCGGCGCCGGCGAGGCACGGGGCGTCCACGGCGGCGTCCTTGCGGACGTAGCCGGTCTGGAGCCCTTCGGGATGCTTCGTGGCGGCCCCGCCGTCCTCGCCGACCGCGACCGTGACGGCGAGCTCGGCCCCGTCGGGCACGGCGAGGTCGACGGGATCGCTGACGACCTCGATGCCCGGCGGGATCTCCACCTCGGCGAGCCCCCCGAACACCAGGGCCGCCCCGCCCATCGCGACCCGTCCGCCGCCCAGGTGCCGGGCCGCCCTGGCCGGACCCAGCCGCAGCGCGGAGCGTCCGAACCGGTTGCTGAACCACACCCGCAGCCGCGTACCGCCCCGGTGCAGCAGCACCACCTGGCGCACCGTGCGCCCTCCGAACCCCGGAGGCGGGAACTCGCTCCCCGGGCACGGACCGACCATCATCGCGCGGTGCCCCGCCGTCCACCCCAACGCCGCCCCCCGATTCCCCCGCCCGCCCCCGGACGGCCCGGCCGCGGTATCGTCACCCGCGGCATCGACCCCATGTACGCAGGGTAGGGGCTGGGCATGCGTCTGTTCGATGATCCGCTGCTCCAGCAGTTCGCGGCGCGCGCGCTCACGATGATCCCGCGCGGGGCCGCGGAGTTCGGCGAGTGCCAGTCGGCCGCCGCGGCGGTCGCCGAGGGGGACGCGGCGAGCTGGTACCGCTCCTGGACGGCGCTGGGCGACACCGTCGCGGAGTGGGCGGCGGTGAGCGACGACAGGAGCCACTACATCAGCGCCGCGGACGCGTGGCTCAGGGCGTCCACCTACTACCGGACGGCGTGCTACCCGCTGTACGGCACCCCGGTGGACCCACGGCTCGCGCAGGGGTTCCGCCGCGAGGAGGAGGCCTTCCGCAGGTTCGCCGAGCTGCGCAAGCTGCGGGAGGTCGAGATCCCCTACGAGTCGGTCAAGCTGCGCGGGTACCTCTGCCCGGCCCAGGAAGTCGGCGATGAGCCGGAGCGGCGTCCTGTGGTGGTGTCGGTCGGCGGCGTCGGCACGAACGCGCACGAGCGGTGGGCCGCCCACGGCCTGCCCGCGGTCCGCCGCGGCTACCACTGCCTGCTCCTGGACGGCCCCGGCCAGGGCCACGCGCTCATCGAACTCGGGCTGCCGATGCGGCCGGACTGGGAGTACGTGATGGCCCCGGTGATGGCGTTCCTCCGACGCCGCCCGGAAGTCGACCCGGACCGGATCGCGCTGTTCGGCATCGGGTTCGGCGGGTTCCTCGCGGCCCGCACCGCGGCGGCCTTCCCCGAGGTCGCCGCCCTCGTCACCGACCCGGGACCGTGGGACCTCGGCGCCGATCCGCCGAGCGAGGAGGCGCTCGCCGATCCCGTCATGGCGTGGCTGTACCGGGGCGCCGGGATGTGGGCGCACGGCTTCGCGGACCTCGGCGACTACGTGGCCGACCTGGCGCGCTACCGGCTGTCGGACGTCGCGGGCTCGATCGCCTGCCCGACGTTCGTGGCGGCGGCCGAGGCCGACCTGTTCTCGCACCGGGCCGCGCAGTTCTTCCAGGCGCTGGACTGCCCGAAGACCTTCACCGTGTTCACCCGCGGCGAGGGCACCGCGGGGCCGCTGGAGTTGTGGAACCGCTCGCGCTTCGACCAGCGGGTCTTCGACTGGCTGGACGAGGCGGTGCACCACTACCCGGGCATGCTCGGCAGGCCGGGCCCGCTCGGTTGAGGCGCGCCGGCCCCCGCGCGGGGCCCGGCGCGCGCTCCGTCAGCCGTTGGTGGGGAAGCCCAGGTTCACGCCGCCGTGCGACGGGTCGAGCCAGCGGGCCGTCACCGCCTTGGTGCGGGTGTAGAAGTGGACGCCCTCGGTGCCGTGCGCGTGGCTGTCGCCGAACAGGCTGGCCTTCCAGCCGCCGAAGCTGTAGTAGGCCATCGGCACGGGGATCGGCACGTTGACGCCGACCATCCCGACCTCCACCTCGTTCTGGAAGCGCCGGGCGGCGCCGCCGTCGTTGGTGAAGATCGCGGTGCCGTTGCCGTAGGGGTTGGCGTCGATGAGCGCCATGCCCTCGTCGAAGCTGCCCACCCGGACGACGGACAGGACGGGGCCGAAGATCTCGTCCTTGTAGCAGTCCATGTCGGCGGTGACGCCGTCGATGAGGGTCGGGCGCAGCCAGAAGCCGTCGCCCGACGGCAGCCCCTCGCGACCGTCCACGGCGAGCGTCGCGCCCTGCTCGACCGACGACGTCAGGTAGGAGGCGACCTTGTCGCGGTGCTGCCGGGTGACGAGCGGGCCCATCTCCGAGGCGGGGTCGTCGCCGGGGCCGGTGACGAGCCCGGCGACCCTCTCGGAGATCTTGGCGACCAGCTCGTCGCCCACGGGGTCGACCGCGACCAGCACCGAGATGGCCATGCAGCGCTCGCCCGCCGAGCCGAACCCGGCGTTCACCGCGGCGTCGGCGGCGAGGTCGAGGTCGGCGTCGGGCAGCACCAGCATGTGGTTCTTCGCGCCGCCGAGCGCCTGCACCCGCTTGCCGTGGCGGGCCGCGGTCTCGTAGATGTAGCGCGCGATCGGGGTCGAGCCCACGAAGGAGACCGCCTTGACGTCGGGGTGCTCCAGCAGCGCGTCCACCGCGGTCTTGTCGCCGTGCACGACGGTGAAGACGCCCTCGGGCAGCCCCGCCTCCGCCCACAGCTCCGCGATCTTCAACGCCGCCGAGGGGTCCTTCTCCGATGGCTTCAGCACGAAGGTGTTCCCACAGGCGATCGCGATCGGGAACATCCACATCGGCACCATCGCCGGGAAGTTGAACGGGGTGATCCCGGCGACGACGCCGAGCGGCTGGTGGATCGAGTAGGCGTCGACCCTGCTGGAGACGTTCTCGGAGAAGCCGCCCTTCAGCAGGTGCGGGATGCCGCAGGCGAACTCCACGACCTCCAGGCCGCGCGCGACCTCGCCCGCGGCGTCCGACAGCACCTTGCCGTGCTCGGCGGACACCAGTGCGGCGAGCTCCGCGGAGTCGCGCACGAGCAGCTCGCGGAAGCGGAACAGGATCTTCGCGCGCTGGGCGAGGGAGGTGTCGCGCCAGCCGGGGAACGCGGCCTTGGCGGACGCGACGGCCTCGGCCACGTCGGCCGCCGAGGCGAAGTCGACGGTGCCGGTGACGGCTCCGGTCGCGGGGTTGTAGATGTCTCCGGCGCGCTGGGCGGTGCCACTCCAGGCCTTGCCGTTGATCCAGTGCGTGACGTGCTTACCCATCAGGCGATCGCCTCCAGCGACTCGACGAGGATGCGCAGGCCGTCGGCGGCCTCGGCCTGCGTGAGGGTGAGCGGCGGAGCCATCCGCATGGCGTTACCGTACAGGCCGCCCTTGCCGACGAGCAGGCCCCGGGCCTTCGTCGCCTCCATCATCGCCGTCGCGCGCGCCGGGTCGGGGCGGCGGGTCTCGGGGTCCACGAGCTCCAGGGCGAACATCAGGCCCTTGCCGCGCACGTCGCCGACGAACGGGAAGCGCGGGGCTGCCTCGCGCAGGCCGGTGATGATCTCGGCGCCGCGGGCCGCGGCGTTGGCCTGGAGGTCGTGGTCGAGCACGTAGTCGAGGGTGGCGTTCGCGGCGGCCGTCGAGATGGGGTTGCCGCCGAACGTGGCGAGGCCGACCGCGTGCGGGCCGTCCATCAGGTCGCCGCGCGCGACCACGCCGCCGATGGCGAAGCCGTTGCCGAGGCCCTTGGCGAACGTCATCGCGTCCGGGACGACGCCGTGGCCCGCGATGCCCCAGAAGTTCTCGCCGGTGCGGCCCCACCCCGTCTGGACCTCGTCGGCGATGAAAAGGATGCCGTGCTCGTCCAGCACCTCCTTGTAGGCCGCGAAAAGGCCGTCGGGGGCCATGGTGAACCCGCCGACGCCCTGGATCGGCTCGGCGATCAGCGCGGCCACGTCGCCGCCGGTGGACGTCGCCAGGACATGCCGGAGGTCCTCGACGCACACCGCCGTGTAGTCGTGGTCGGACAGCCGCGCGAACTGCGGCAGGTGCCGGTCGGCGCCGTGCAGGAAGCTCACGTTGAACGGGCTGAGGCCGTTGTTCTTCCAGGCTCGGTTCGACGTCACGGCGGTCGCGCCGAACGACTTGCCGTGGTAGCTCTGGCGCATCGCCAGGACCTGGTTGCTGCGCCGCGCGACAGTCGCCAGCAGCAGCGCCAGCTCGTTGGCCTCGGTGCCGGAGTTGGTGAAGAACACCTTGGCGTCCGGGATGCCGGAAAGGCGGGCGATCTTCTCGGCCAGCTCGACCTGGCCGCGCAGCAGGTACACCGTGGACGTGTGCACGACGCCCGTCGCGATCTGCCGCTCGACGGCCTCGCGCACCTCGGCGACGTCGTAGCCGATCATGTTGGTGAGGATGCCCGCGAAGAAGTCGAGGTAGGACTTCCCGTCGGAGTCGACGACGTGGTTGCCCTTGCCGCCCGCGATCTCGATGGGCTGGTCGTAGTAGAGGCTCATCCAGTGGGGCATGACCGCGCGGTGCCGCGCCAGGAGTTCCGACATGGTGCCAGTCTCGGCTGGCGGGGGAGCCGGGGCCACCTGCAACATGTCGGCGAATCGACTGAAGGCTTTACAGCATGTTCACGCAGGTCACCTAGGATGATGAGGCGATGCTGCCCACGCTCGCCGACATCCTCGGCCTCGATCCCGTGCGGCGCGGCAGGCCCCGGGTGGTGGCCGGCGGCGACCGCCTCGACCGGCGTGTGCGCTGGGTCCACGTCGCCGAGATCGCCGACATCGCCCCGCTGCTGCGCGGCGGCGAACTCGTCCTCACGACCGGGATCGCGCTGCCCGACGAGGCGTCCCGGCTGCGGGACTACGTGGCCGCCCTCGCCGACGTCGGGGTGAGCGGCCTCATCGTGGAACTCGGCAGGCGCTACCAGGGCGAGCTGCCCCGGGCGCTGGTCGAGGAGGCCGAGCGGCTCGGTGTCCCGGTGATCGCGCTGGAGCGCGAGACCCTCTTCGTCGACGTCACCGAGGCCGTCCACGCGATGATCCTGGACGCCCAGCTGGAGGAGCTGCGCGCGTCCGACCAACTGCACGAGGCCTTCACCCAGCTCAGCGTCGAGGGCGCGGGCCCGGACGAGGTCATCAGGCAGGTCGCGGTCTTCGCCGGCCGTCCCGCGGTGCTGGAGAACCTGTCGCACCAGGTGCTCGCCGCCGACACCGCGGGCCGCGACCCGGGCGAGCTGCTCGCGCTGTGGGAGACGCGCTCGCGCGCGGTGCGCTCCGCCGAGCGGACGGCCTACGACGAGACGAGCGGCTGGCTCGTCACCATGGTCGGCGCGCGCGGGGAGGACTGGGGGCGGCTCATCGTGCAGGCGGGCGCGCCCCCGACCCCGCGCGAGATCGTCCTGGTGGAGCGGGCCGCGACCACGCTGGCGCTCGGCAGGCTGCTGGACAGGCACGAGGCCTCCCTGGAGCGGCAGGCGCACGGCACGATCATCAGCGCGATCCTCGCGCACGCCTACTCCGACCCGCAGGAGGCCGCCGCGCGCGCCCGCGCCCTGGGCGTCCAGCTCTCGGGGCGCAGGCTGCTCGGCGTCGTGGTCAGGCCGCGCGGACGGTGCGCCCCCGAGGCGCTCGCCGACCTCGCCGAGGCCACCGCGGCGGCCGCCCGGAGCGCGGGCCTCGCCGCGCTCGTCGGCGTGCTCGGCGAGGGCACCGGGCAGGCGCGCGTCGGCGTGCTCGCCTCGCTCCCGCACCGCGCCCAGGTCGACCGGACCCTCACCGCGATGGCGGGCGCGCTCCGTGAGAAGGCTCCCGACACCGTCGTGGCGTGCGGCTCGGTCGTCGAGTCGGTGCGCGACGTGCGGCGCTCGTTCCTGGAGGCCGAGCAGGTCGCCGACGTGGCCTCGCGCGGGGCCGGCGACCTGCCCTTCTACCGGCTGCCCGACCTGCGGCTGCGCGGCCTGCTGCACCTGCTGCGCGACGACGCCAGGCTGCAGACCTTCGTGGAGCGCGAACTCGGACCGCTGCTGGAGTACGACGCGCAGCGCAAAGCCGACCTCACGGGCATCCTCGGCGTCTATCTCGCCGCGGGGCGCAACAAGGCCGAGGCCGCGCAGCGCGCGCACCTTTCGCGGCCGGCCCTGTACGAGCGGCTCCGCCGGATCGAACGGGTCCTGGACACCGACCTCGACGACGTGGAGACCTGCGCGTCCCTGCACGTGGCGCTCCTCGCGCTCGCCTCGGTCCGCCGCCCCGCCGAGGACTGAGCCGCTCAGCGGTCGTCCGACCGGTCCCTGTGCTCGTCCCCGCGGGTGTCGTCGCGGTCGCGGTGGCGGTGGCGCAGGCCCATGGCGAGGGCGTAGCCGACGCCTCCGGTCTTGTAGCGGCGGCCCTTGCCCCAGCGCAGCACCTCGAAGCGGACCTTGACGGCGTGCGAGCGGCGGCCCGTCAGGCGGGCCATCATCTTCTCCGACAGGTCCACGATCGCCGGGGGCCGGTGCTGGCGGACCGCCCACTGCGCGGGCCCGAAATCCTCCACGTACCCGACGGCGCTGCGGCCCGCGTGGGTGATCTTGACCTTCGTGCCGAGCGGCCAGTACGGGCTCGCCAGCGTCCGGTACCGCATCGGCCTGCCCGAAGCGGTCGCCGCGTCCCAGAACGACGTGGCCACGCTCATCCCGGCCGGCATCCGAGGCCTGGGGTCAGGCTTCTCCGGCTTCTCGGGCTTACCAGGCTCATCCGGCTTACCAGGCTCATCTGGCTTGCCGGGTTCGTCCGGCTCGGCCTCGTCCGGATCAGGCTTCCCGGGCACATCGGGTCCCGTTTCCCCGCCGTCCGGCCCCCGCGGCTCGTCCGGGTCGGCGTCGGACGGGTCGAGGCCGGATGGGTCCGGATCGGATGAGTCCGGATCGGACGGGTCCGGATCGGACGGATTGGCCTCGGACGGGTCAAGGTCGGACGGATCGGCCTCGGATCGGTCGGGGTCGGACGGGTTCGGGTCGGGCAGGTCGGGATCGGGCCGGTCCGTGTCGGGCCGGTCCGGATCGGGCGCGCCGAACAGGTCGGCGGGGAACGGGTCGGGGTCGGGCTCCAGTTCCAGATACAGCACCGGGTAGGGCGCGTAGTCGATGGCAGGGTCGGGCGCGGCGGGGTCGGGCAAGTCGGGTCGGGCGGGCGAGGCGGGCTGATCGGTTCGGTCGGGTTGGTCGGGCTGGGCGGGTCGAGTGGGCGAGTCGGGCTGGGCGGGGGTGGTGGGGTCGGCGGTCAGGGCGGGCGGGCGTGCTTCCGGGCCGTGCGGCGGGCGCGGTGCCGCCGCGGCCGGCGAGGCCGCCGCGAGGACCGCGGCGAGGCCCCCGGAGAGCACCGCGGCGGAGCGCGCTAGCACGGAGCGACTGAGTGCGGTGTGCCTGAGTGCCGTGTGCCTGAGCGCGGTGCGGACGAGCGCGGTGCGGACGAGTGCGGGGCGGCGGGACCCGTGTGGTCCCCGAACATGTGCGAACAAGCGATCTCCCCCGAAATCAATGACGTCAACGGAACTGCGGGACAGCTATTCCTTGCCTCGGGGGGAGAGAAAGGGGAACAGATAACGAGGTGGCTGCAATAATGGTTTTCACACCCACTCCGGAGGGTCCAGGTCGTCGCCCGGAGGCGGCGTGTCCCAATGCGGCCGGAAATCGCCGACCATGCCCGGCGGCAGGACGAAGGTGAGCACCCCGTGCGGGCTGTCCATCGCGGCGAGCACGTCGTCGGGCGGCGTCCCGGCGGGTTTGGCGGCGGTCCGCCCGAGCCCGTCGAGCCAGCGGGCGGTCCCGGCCAGCGACACGGTGCCGTGCCACGATCCGCCGCTCGCCGCGCGGTGCACGAGGCCGCCCATCGCGGTGAGCGCGCCCAGGTACCCGGTGGCGTGGTCGAGCGCCTGGGCGGGCAGCGCGCCGGGGGCGTCGGCGCCCGCCGCGCGCATCGACTCGGCGGAGATGCCCGTCGCGAACTGCACGAGGCTGTCGAATCCGCGCCGCCCGGCCCAGGGCGTGCCCGGCTCGTAGGCCTGCACGTCGACCGTCACCAGCGACGGGTTGAGCGCGCGCAGGTCGCCGGGGCCGAAACCGAGGGCGGCGAGCGCGCCGGGCCGGTACCCCTGCACGAGGACGTCCGCGTCGGCGATGAGGGCGCGCAGGTCGGCGCGGCCTTCGGGGGTCTTCAGGTCGAGGCGGCACACCCGCTTGCCGAACGTCATGTCCAGGACCAGGCCGGGCACCTCGGGCACCGCGGGCGCGCCCACGTGCAGCACGTCGGCCCCGTAGGCGGCCAGCAGGCGGGTCGCGACGGGGCCGGCGATGACGCGGGTCAGATCCAGCACCCGCAGGCCCTCCATGGGCATCCCGGCGGTCGGTGGGCGCACCACTGGCCCGTCGCCGACGCGGCTCAGCGCGACGAGCGGGCCGTGCGGGAAGGCCGCCCACTCCTCGCGGTCCCGCAGCGCCGCCGCGGCGCCTCCGGCGGCCAGCACCGCCTCCTCCACCTCGACCGCGCCGAGCGCGGAGCAGGCCCGCGCCACGGCCTCGGGCTCCGGCGAGCAGCCCAGCGCGCGCAAGGCGGCGGCCTCATGTGTCGGGAAGTTGCAGTGCAGCCTGACCCAGCCGTCGCGGGCGCGGTAGTCGCCGGAGAGTTCGGCCCACAGCTGCAGCGGCCGTCCCGCGATCTTGAACACCCGCTCCGACAGGAACGCCAGTCCGGCGTGGCCGCGGTCGACGGTGGCGACGGCGGGCGGCCCGCCCCGCAGCTCCCACAGCAGCGCCGCGGCGGCCGTCGCGGCGCCGACGCTGGCCGACGCGACGGTGCCGACGTCGTACACCGAGGGGAGCAGGTCGGTGGCCCCGCCGAACGAGACGGGAACCGGGGGGAGTTCCGCGAGGCCGAGCAACCACGCGGTCTGCTCTTCGCTCATGTCCTTCACTTGGGCGGTCTTCCCGTCCCCCGGCCGCCGAATCACCGTCCGGCACGGTCCGGCCGTGAGCCATCCGGCGACAACTCCGCGCAAGCCATTTCGTGGAGCTCGTGAACCGCCGCTCCGGTAAGCGGTTTTCCGGTATCCCACGGCATTGCGGAACATTCCTACAACACTTGACCTGAATTGTTTCTCTGGACACACTCGACAATGACGGGGAAAGGGGAGCGGGCATGCCGGACGCGGAAGAGCTCACTTCGGAACATGCCGCGGAACTGTCCTTCCTGGTCCGCAGATATCCGAGGTGGACCATCTGGTTCGGTCCGCTGACCCGGAGCTGGTGGGCGCTGCCTCCCCGCGAACGCGACATCGGCGACTTCGTCGAGGCCGCGGACGTCGCACGCCTCGTCGCACGCATAGACCTCATCCAGTCCGAACCCCCGGCGCTCCGGGACGCGGCGAGCTTCCTCCGGCTCGGCGCTCCTCCGGTGCGGCGGGTGCCGTTGGCGACATGGCCGGGTGACCCTGCAAGGTGACCCGTTGTTCCCCCGGCCCGGCCTCGCCGACGGCCAAAGACGACCCCGGAGGGCGACGCGGACGCGCTCGTTTCCTCCGGCAAGCCCCTCGCGAGCGCGCCCGCCCGGTGGCCCGCCCGCCCTCCGGGGTCGTCACCTCCCCCTAGAGCCCGCATTGGACGGTCGACGTCCGCTGGTGTGCGCCATCCGCAAGTCGTTGACGTTCGATCACAGGGGCGGTGCGGGGTTAGGCTGCGCGTTCATGAGTCTTCTTCGGGCTTCCGCAGTCGGCGCCGCTCTGGCGCTCGCGCTCGCGGGGTGCAGCGGCGAGGCCCCCCGGCCGCGCGGCGCCGCCACCGCCGCGGCGTCCCTCGCTCCGGTCGAGGGCGCGCTCACGCTCGTCGCCCCCTCCGGGTACGCCGAGCGGGGCGGCGTCGACCAGGCCGCCGACTGGGTGACGCCGTTCGAGAAGGAGACGGGCTGCGCTGTCACGGTCCGCACGGTCGGCACCGCCAAGGAGGTGCGCGACAAGGTGGCGGAGGGCGGCTACGACGGGGGGCTGGTGCCAGTCGAGGTCGCGGGCGAGCTCATCCAAGGGGGAGACGCGGCTCCGCTCAACACCGGTCTGGTGCCCGCGCTGCGCTCGATCGCCCCGGAGCTGCGCGCGCTCGTCACGGTGAAGGCCGAGGACGACGATGACGACGAGAAGGGCGAGGACGCCGTCTACGGGGTGCCGAACGCCTGGGGCGCCGATCTCCTGCTCTACGATCCGCGGGCCGTGGCCCCGACGTCCTGGGGCGAGCTGTTCACGCCGGCGGAGGCGCACCGGGGCGGCGTGCTGTGGCGGGACTCCCCGGTGACGCTCGGCCTCGCCGCGCTGTTCCTCAAGGAGCGGCGGCCCAAGCTGGAGATCGAGGACCCGTTCGCGCTGACCGCGCCGCAGCTCGACGCCGTGGCCGAGGTGCTGGCCGCGCAGCGCCCCCACGTCCGCGAGGTCTGGCGTGACGGCTCCGAGCCCGTCGAGGCGCTGGCGACGGGCGGCGCCGCGCTGGAGATGGCCGACGCGCACACGCTCGACGTGCTGCTGAAGGGCGGCCTGCCGGTCGCCGAGGCCGCGCCGCGCGAGGGCCGCACCGGCTGGGCGAACGCCTGGATGATGAGCGCGACGGCCCGCCACCCGGGCTGCATGTACCGCTGGCTCGACTGGGCCTCCTCACCCGCGGTCCAGAGCGCCATGGCCGCCTGGAAGGGCGTCGCCCCCGCCAACCCCGAAGCCTGCGCCACCCTCCGCCCCGGCTTCTGCACCGCCTACCACGCCACCGACCGTCCCTACCTCGCCTCCCTGATCTTCCCCCTCCCCCCCACCGACTGCGAAGACTGCACCGACTGGACCACCTGGACCCAGACCTGGTCCAGAATCACCACCCGGTCCTGACCCCCACAAAGCAAGAAGAGACGGGCCCGACCGCCCCCAGTCAGGCCCGTCTCGGGGACACGTGGGCGAGAACCGCCGCGCCGTGTCCTTTTTTGTGGGAGCGGAGGCCCCTGGCCAACCCCCCGAAAGCCAGGGGCCCCGCTTATCCAGTGAGGTACTTGCCTCCTCCGGTCGGACTCATGTCCTTCCGGGGAACCGTGAACGGTCATCGCCGGGTCGCGAGGCGGGCACGCCGATGAGAGCGTGCGCGAACACCCCTGAGCCGTGCGGCATGCGGGCTTGAGCGCCGGCGCCGAAGACCAGGTCCTGTCGGCTGGTCGTGCGGCTCATTTGCTCTCCCCTCCTGCGGTGACCGTTCCTCGGTTCTCCTCCTTTGTACGTGCCAGAACTTGTGGACGGGGAATGGGCCCGGTCAGGACTGGGCAAACTCGCCGTGTCCCTGCCCGGGCGGGGGCTTCTCGCGTGGTCGGAGGCGGTCAGCCGCGGCTCTCGGTGATGGCGTCGGTCAGGAGGCCGAGGCCCTCGCGCAGGAGGTCCTCGGGGATGACGAGCGGCGGCAGGAACCGCAGGACGTTGCCGTAGGTGCCCGTAGTGAGGACGATGAGGCCCTTGGCGTGGCAGGCCTTGGCGATGGCGCCGGCGAGGGCGGCGTCGGGCTCGGTCGTGCCGGGCTCGACGAGTTCGATCGCGATCATGGCGCCGCGTCCCCGGACGTCCCCGATGCGGGGGTCCTCGGCGGCGAGGGCGCGCAGCGCGGGCAGCATGATCTCGCCGATGCGGCCGGCCCGCGCGGTGATCTCGTCGGTGTCGAGGGCGTCGAAGACGGCGAGGGCGGCTTCGCAGGCGAGCGGGTTGCCGCCGTAGGTGCCGCCGAGGCCGCCGCCGTGGACGGCGTCCATGATCTCGGCGCGGCCGGTGACGGCGGCGAGGGGGAGCCCGCCGGCGATGCCCTTGGCGGTCGTGATCAGGTCGGGGACGATGCCCTCGTGCTCGCAGGCGAAGAGGTTCCCGGTGCGGCCGAAGCCCGTCTGGATCTCGTCGGCGATGAAGAGGATGCCGTTGTCCTTGGCGAATTCGGCGATCGCGGGCAGGAAGCCGGGCGACGGCTCGATGAAGCCGCCCTCGCCGAGGATCGGCTCGACCAGCACGGCGGCGACGTTGTGCGCGCCGATCTGCGTGGAGATCTGGTCGATGACGTGGGCGGCGGTGGCGGGCCCGTCCTCGGCCGACCGGTACGGGTAGGCCATGGGGACCCGGTACACCTCGGGGGCGTACGGGCCGAAACCCTCCTTGTACGGCATGTTCTTCGCCGTGAGCGTCATGGTGAGCAGGGTGCGGCCGTGGTAGCCGTGGTCGAACACCACGATGGCGGGGCGCTTGGTGGCGTACCGGGCGATCTTCACCGCGTTCTCGACGGCTTCGGCGCCGGAGTTGACGAGGATCGTCCGCTTCTCGTGGTCGCCGGGGGTGAGCGCGTTCAACCGCTCGCACACCTCGACGTACGGCTCGTACGGGGTGACCATGAAGCAGGTGTGGGTGAACGCCGCGACCTGCTGCTGGACCCGGCGGACGACCTCGGGGTGGGCGTTGCCGACGTTGGTGACGGCGATGCCGGACCCGAAGTCGATCAGGCTGTTGCCGTCGACGTCGACGAGCACGCCGCCGCCCGCCGCGACGGTGTAGACCGGCAGGGTCGAGCCGACGCCCGGGGGCACCGCCTTGAGGCGGCGCTCCTGGAGGGCCCGCGACTTCGGACCGGGGATCTCGGTGACGATCTTGCGCTGCTGCGGCAGGCCCGGCCCGCCGGTCAAAGGCTCACTCATGGGACCGACGATAGGCGGGAAGACCTAGGCTGGGGACGGTCCACTCCGGACAACACGGCGCTCCGGACCGGCCACCCTGGAACATTCCCGCGCCCGCCCTGGACGATCATGGCTCCGACTCTCGCCGCGGTGGCGGCCCTGCCCTCGCTGCGGCTGATCCTGCGCACCGACGCCCCTCTCGACGTCCCGGTCCGCTGGGTCGCGGTGAGCGAGCTGACCGACCCGACCCCGTTCCTGGAGGGCGGCGAACTCGTCCTCACCACGGGGATGCGCCTGGACGACGCCGAGGCCTACGTGGCCCGTCTCGTCGGCCGGGACGTCGCGGGCCTGGGGTTCGGGGTGGGACTCGGCCACGACAGGGTGCCGGAGGCCCTTGTGGAGGCCGCGGTCCGGCACGGGCTGCCGCTGCTCGAAGTGCCCCGGCCGACCCCGTTCGTCGCCGTGGGCAAGGCGGTGTCCCGGATGCTTGCCGCCGAGCAGTACGAGGACGTCACGCGGGCGGAGAAGGCGCAGCGGGAACTCGCCCGGGCGGCCTTGCGCGGGCCGGACGCGGTGCTGTCCGTCCTCGCCCGGGTGCTGCGCGGCTGGGCGCTGCTCCTCGACCCCGCGGGGGAGCCGACCCACGCCGCGCCGGACTCGGCCCGCGCGCGGGCCCCGGAGATCGCCGTGGAGCTCCCGCGGCTGGCCGGCGCGGCGAGCCTCGCGCTGCCCGGTCCCGTCGTGGTGCAGCCCGTCGGCCTCGGCCGCAGGCCGCGCGCCTACCTCGCGGTCGGCACGCCGGACCGGCTCCGCCCGGTCGCGCACACCGTCGTCGGAGCGGCGGTCTCGCTGCTGAGCCTGCGCTCGGAGACCAGCGAGGACAAGGTGCGCGAGGCGCTCGGCGGCCTCCTGCTCGGCAAGCCGCCGCATTTCCCCGAGGAGCCCGTCCGCGTCCTGCTGTGCGGCCCCGACACCGCCGACGCCCTGGAAGGCGACCCGGCAGCCGACCGCTGCCTCGCCGTCCCGCACGGCGCCCTCACCGCGGTCATCGCCCCCGACGCCCTCACCGACCGCGTCGCCGCCCTGGCGCTGGCCGCGGGCCCGGTGGGGGTCGGCGATCCCGTCCCGCTCACCGACGCCGCCCGCTCCCTCACCCAGGCCGAGCGCGCCCGCCCCGCCGAGGGAGTCCGCCGCCACACCGACCTCCCCGGCGGCGTCCTGGGCCAGCTCGGCGACCCGGCCCGCGAAGCCGCCGTCCGGCTCCTCGCCCCCCTGGACCCCACCCTCAGAGCCTCCCTGCACGCCTACCTGGCCCATCACGGCCAGGGCGATCCCGCCGCCCGCGCCCTCGGCGTCCACCGCCACACCCTCCGCCACAGGATGCGCCGCGCCGCCGACCTCCTCTCCCGTGACCTCGACGACCCCACGGCCCGCGCCGAACTCTGGATCGCCCTCACCCTCACCGAAGGTTCCAGCCCGCCTTAGCCGCTCCTGCGCCCTATTCTTGATCCGCGACGCGCGGGCCTGCGCATCCCCGCGGGCCCGGCCCCCAGCGCGGAAGGGCGGGAGAGTGCGGGAAGGAACCGAACTCAGCGGCAGGTACAAGCTGACCGCCCTGCTGGGCCGCGGCGGCATGGGCGAGGTCTGGGCCGCCGACGACCTCGACCTGGGCCGCCCGGTGGCCATCAAGATCGTGCTCGCGGGACTCCAGGAGAACACGCACCTGAGCGCGCGGTTCACCCGTGAGGCGCGGACCGTCGCCCGCCTCGAACACCCCGGCATCACTGCCGTCTACGACATCGGCGCGCACGACGGCCGGCCCTTCTTCGTCATGCAGCTGCTCCAAGGCACCGACTTCAAGGCGCTGCTCGAACGGCATCCTTCCGGGCTCCCGGTGGACCGCGCCGTCTCCCTCATGGCCCGGGTGGCCGACGCGCTCGCCTACGCGCACGCCCACGGTGTGGTCCACCGCGACATCAAGCCCGCCAACCTGATGGAGCTGAGCGGCGGGGGCGTCAAGATCTGCGACTTCGGGATCTCCCGGCAGGACGACGCCACGATGACGCTCACCACCCCCGGAGCCGTCATGGGCACGCCCGCGTACATGGCCCCCGAGCAGTACCGGGCCGAGGAGCCGGACGCGCGGACCGACCTCTACGCGTTCGGGTGCACCCTGTACGCGCTGCTCACCGGCGGCCCGCCCTTCCCGGGGACGTCCCAGCACGTGCTGATGAACCGGCACCTGAACGAGTCTCCGCCTTCGATGAGGTCACGGCGCCCGGACATCCCCCGCGAACTCGACGCACTGGTCCTGCGGCTGCTGGCGAAGGACCCCGCGGGCCGTGCGGGTTCGGCGGCCGAGATCGCGTCCGCGCTCGACGCGATCACCCAGGACGCGATCACCCAGGACGCGATCACCCAGGACCAGCCTCGTACGAAGACCCCGCAGACGGCCGAGGCGGGACGGGACGAGGAGCCGAGCCCGCCGCGGGCGGCGTCCGCGCCGGAGAGCGGGCCGCCGAGCACCCGAGCCGGTACCGGGCCCGCGAAGGCCGACGCCCCGGCCGAGCCCGGCGGTCCCGCCGCCGCGCTGGCCCTTGCCGGCCTGGTCACGGGCGGCGTCCTGTCCTACGTGCTGCACCGGACCCCGGTCGCCGAGAGGCTGCCGCTCGTCGCGGACATCGGCGGCGACACGGCGCTGTGGCGGGTGGCGCTGGCCTTCGTGGAGGCGGCCTTCGCGGCCTTCTTCGTCTTCGCCGTAACCATGTCCGTGAGGTGGCGGAGGGTCGGCGGCTTCGTCGTGGCCGTCGCGGCGTATCCCGCGCTGGAGGTGCTGTGGCGCGGGCTCCCGTGGTACCTGGAGCTCCTGTTCGATCCGCTCTACGTCTTCTTCGCCTTCGCCCTCGTCTCGGGCGTGATGCTGAGTCGGGAGAAGAAGACCGCGGGGGGCTGACGTCCGCTCCCGAGGAGTCCAGGGGCCCGACGGGAAAGGGAGCGTCAGGGTTCGCCATCTGTTCGTTTTCCGGGAGGCGGGGGCCTGGGGGGCGGGAGAGCATCGGGCGCATGAGGACTCGGGGTGTCGTGGGTGTCGGGGTGCTGCTGGCGGCGGGGGCCGTGGCGGCCGGGGGGAGCGCGGCGCAGGCGGTGCCGGGGGCGATCGCGTGGAAGCCGTGCAAGTCCGCTCTGCCCGCGTTCGCCGAGCTGTTCGAGCCGCTCAAGGGGGTGACCGTCGAGTGCGCGAAGCTCGCGGTGCCGTTGGACCGGCGGAGGCCGAACGGGAAGAGGTTCGAGCTCGCGCTGTCGAGGATTCCGGCGGCCGGGGGGCGTCCTCGGGGGACGCTGCTGGTGAATCCGGGAGGTCCGGGAGGGACCGGGACGGACTTCGCGGTGGCCGTGGCCGGGAGGGCGTCCGAGAAGGTCCGGGAGGCCTACGACATCGTCGGGTTCGACCCGCGCGGCACCGGCGGAAGCGCGCAGATGAGCTGTCTGCCCCGGCATTTCGACCCCGTCCGGCGCGACTACAACCCCCGCACCCCTGAGGACTTCGCTTACTGGAAGAAGCGGGCCCGCGCCTACGCCGAGGCGTGCGACGCCAAGTACGGCGGCCTGCTCGACCACCTGAAGACGACGGACACCGTCGGCGACATGGAGGCGATCCGCAAGGCGCTCGGGGAGAGCCGGCTGAACTTCTTCGGCGTCTCCTACGGCACCTACCTGGGCGCCGTCTACGCGACCCTGCACCCCCGCCGCGTCGGCCGCATGGTCCTGGACTCCAATGTCTCCCCCGTGGGCGTCTGGTACGAGGCCAACCTCCGGCAGAACCGGACGTTCGACCGCAACATCGGCCTGTTCTTCGCCTGGGTGGCCCGCCACCACGACGTCTTCGGGGTGGGCAGGACCCGTGCCGAGGTCGGCGCCTTCTACCGGCGGACGCGCGCGGCGCTCGCCCGCAGGCCGATCAGCGCGAGCATCGGCCCGAAGCTCGCCGCCGCCGACGCGCCCGCAGGCCCCACCCGGATCGGCCCTGACGAGCTCGACGACACCTTCCTCGCCGCCGGGTACCGCGCGGGAGACGGGGTGTGGCCGCTGCTCGGCCAGGCGCTCCAGGCCCGCAAGGCGGGGGAGGACAAGGGACTCGCCGTCGCCTACCAGCATCTCGGCGCGCAGAAGGAGTCGGGCGGCTACGCCGTCTACACCGGCACCCAGTGCACCGACGCGCCTTGGCCGTCCCGCTGGTCGCGCTGGCGTCGCGACCATGCCGCGATGGCCCGCCGCTACCCGTTCATGACGTGGAGCAACGCCTGGTACAACCTGCCCTGCAAGTACTGGAAGGCGGCGCCGGGACGTCCGGTGGAGATCCGCCGCCGCGCGGGTCTGCCGCCCGTCCTGCTCTTCCAGGCGACCCTGGACGCCGCGACGCCGTTCGGGGGCGGGCCGGAGATGCGCCGCCGCCTGGGCGGCCGCCTCGTGGTGGAGGAAGGCGGCCTCACCCACGGGATCGTCCAGCGCGGCAACAGGGCGGTGGACAAGATCTTCGAGCGCTACCTGCTCACCGGCGCCGTCCCGGAGGCCAGGACGACCCGGGTGCCGGCGCTCCCTGAACCCGTCCCGGTGACGCGTGCGGCCTCCGCCGAGAGGCTGGCGGCCGAGGCCCGCCTGGGAGGCTTCCCGGGCCGCTGACGGCGCTCAGAACAGGACGCTCATGAACTGGTCGACCTCCACGAAGCCGACCCTGCGGTAGGCGGCGCGCGCCCTGACGTTGAAGTCGTTGACGTACAGCGTGACGACGGGCGCGATGTCGCGCAGGGAGAGCGCGACGACGGACGACATGCCGAACTCCGACAGGCCCTGCCCGCGCGATTCGGGATGCACCCAGACACCCTGGACCTGGCAGGCGTACGGGGTGATCGCCCCGATCTCGGCCTTGAACAGGACCCGGCCGCCCTCGATCCGGGCGAACGACCGGCCCGCCCTGATGAGTTCGGCGACCCTGGCGCGGTAGAGCATGCCGCCGTCCCCGGTGTCGGGGGAGACGCCGACTTCCTCGGTGAACATGGCCACGCAGGCGGGGTAGAGCGTCTCGAAGTCGGCCATCGTCGCGCGCCGGACATAAGGGTCGGCGGGGAATTCGCTCGGCGCCGAGGTGGACATGACCGGCTGGATCGGGCGGATCGTGCGCGGCGGCCCCCAGAACGGCTCCAGGAGCTCCCACATCTCCCGGATGGCCGGGACGGGCCCGACGATCGAGCTGCACCGGCGGCCCTGGCCGCGGGCGCGTTCGGCGAACGCCCGGATCGCGTGCGATCCGGCGTTCACCGGGATGAGGTTCGCGCCCGCGTAGCACAGGGACTCCAGGCGGCCCTCGTGCCAGTACCCCCACACCTGCGCGCCCAGCCGGGCGGGGTCGAGCCCGGCCTGGTGGACCCGGGAGGCGACGAACACGTTGCCGACCGGGTCGGCGTCGAGGATCGCCAAGGCCTCAGCCCGGTGCCGGTCGTCGAGGACCCGCACCGGGAGGGAACCCAGCATCCGCATCGAGGAACCACCTGACGTACTCGGCGCTTTACCCCACCAGCCTAATCCTCAGGCCGCGGCGGGGAGGCCCCGGGCGGCCGTCAGGCCTTGGTCGTGACCGAGACGCCGGGGCCGGAGTCGTCGTCGAGATCGACGTCGATGCCCGCCTCTTCGGCGATCCGCATGGCCTCTTCGACGAGGGTCTCCACGATCTGGTCCTCGGGGACGGTCTTGATGACCTCGCCCTTGACGAAGATCTGGCCCTTGCCGTTGCCGGAGGCGACGCCGAGGTCGGCTTCGCGGGCCTCGCCCGGGCCGTTGACGACGCAGCCCATGACGGCGACGCGCAGCGGCATCGGGAAGCCTTCGAGGGCCGCGGTGACGCGGTCGGCCAGGGAGTAGACGTCTACCTGGGCGCGGCCGCAGGCCGGGCAGGAGACGATCTCCAGGCCGCGCTCGCGCAGGCCGAGGGACTCCAGGATCTGGTTGCCGACCTTGATCTCCTCGACCGGCGGGGCCGACAGGGAGACGCGGATGGTGTCGCCGATGCCCTGCGAGAGCAGCGCGCCGAAGGCGACGGCCGACTTGATGGTGCCCTGGAAGGCGGGGCCGGCCTCGGTGACGCCCAGGTGCAGCGGGTAGTCGCACTTGGCGGCGAGCTGCCGGTAGGCCTCGATCATGACGACCGGGTCGTTGTGCTTCACGGAGATCTTGATGTCCTGGAAGCCGTGCTCCTCGAACAGCGAGCACTCCCACAGCGCGGACTCGACGAGCGCCTCGGGCGTGGCCTTGCCGTACTTCTCCAGGAGCCGCTTGTCGAGCGATCCGGCGTTGACGCCGATGCGGATCGGCACCCCGGCGGCGGTGGCCGCCTTGGCGATCTCGCCGACCTTGTCGTCGAACTTCTTGATGTTGCCGGGGTTGACCCGGACGGCCGCGCAGCCGGCGTCGATGGCCGCGAAGACGTACTTGGGCTGGAAGTGGATGTCGGCGATGACCGGGATCGGGGACTTCTTGGCGATCAGCGGCAGCGCATCGGCGTCGTCCTGCGACGGGCAGGCGACCCGGACGATCTGGCAGCCGGAGGCCGTGAGCTCCGCGATCTGCTGGAGGGTCGCGTTCACGTCCGAGGTGAGGGTGGTGGTCATCGACTGGACGGAGACGGGGGCGTCGCCGCCCACCGGCACGCTCCCGACCATGATCTGACGCGACTTGCGGCGGGTGGCGACCTGAGGGGCCTGGGGGCGGATCTTCGGCAGACCGAGTTCGACGCTCATGTTCCTATTGTGTCAGTCGTTGCCGCGTGCTCTCGCGAGCCCACTGATCGGCCGTGAGCACGTCTTCGAGCGTTGGCGTCCGGATTGTCTGATGTGCGGAGACGATATCCGAGACGGTATCCACTATGGAAGGAAATGAGATGTGGCCTTTGAGGAAAGCATCCACGCACTCTTCGTTCGCCGCGTTGTAGACAGCGGGTGAGGTCCCGCCCTCCGCGCCGACCTGGCGGGCGAGCTGGACGGCCGGGAACGCCTCGTCGTCCAGGGGGAAGAGCTCCCAGGTGTGGGCCTGGGTCCAGTCCACCCCGTACTCGGGCCGGTCGATGCGGTCGGGCCACGTCAGGCCCAGCGCGATCGGCAGCCGCATGTCCGGCGGGCTGGCCTGGGCGAGGGTGGAACCGTCGACGAATTCCACCATCGAGTGGATGACGGACTGCGGATGCACCATCACCGTGATCCGGTCGAAGGGGATGTCGAAGAGGAGATGCGCCTCGATCACCTCAAGGCCCTTGTTCACCAACGTGGCGGAATTCACCGTGATGACCGGGCCCATCGCCCAGGTCGGATGCGCGAGGGCGTCCTGGACGGTGACCTTCTCCAGTTCCGCCCGCGTCCTGCCGCGGAACGGCCCGCCGCTCGCGGTGACGACCAGGCGGCGCACCTCCTCGGCCCGCCCTCCGACGAGGCACTGGGCGAGCGCGGAGTGCTCGGAGTCGACCGGCACGATCTGGCCGGGCTTCGCCTTGGCCTTCACCAGCGGGCCGCCCACGATGAGCGACTCCTTGTTGGCGAGGGCGAGCGTGCTGCCGGCGTCGAGCGCGGCGAGCGTCGAGGCGAGGCCCAGCGCGCCCGTCACTCCGTTGAGGACGACGTCGCACGGGTGCGCGGCGACCTCGGCCACCGCCTCCGGCCCCGCGAGGATCTTGGGGATGCGGTACTCGCCCTTGCTGAACCCGCGCTTGGCGGCCTCGGCGTAGAAGGCGAGCTGGAGGTCCTGCGCCGCGGTCGCCTTGGCCACCGCCACCACCTCGGGCTGGAACTCCAGCGCCTGGGCGGCCAGCAGCTCGACCTTCGCGCCGCCCGCGGCCAGGCCGACGACCCGGAAGCGGCCGGGCTCGCGCCGGGCGATGTCGAGGGCCTGCGTGCCGATGGATCCGGTCGAACCGAGGACGACGATCTCCTTGACGCCCCCGGGGGCTCCTGTCTCCGCCACTGAAAACACCCTCCTCGATCGCCGACCGCGCGCCCTCATTCTGCCGGGGGGACGCACCCGTCATGCAAGTTCACCAAAAGTAGTCACGCGAACACGTCGAGTGCTGCACACTGTCTCGTCATGGGTAAGGAGGGCTGGATCGCGGCGTGCGCCGCCGTACTGGTCGGTCTTTCGCCGATGGCGCCCGCAGGGGGGACCGCGATCCCGTCCTCCGAACCCGTGGTCTCGCACGTCCTGCCTTCGGGCAAGGCGCACCGCGCGAGGGTCCTGCGCTACTGGACCGCCGACAGGATGGTCGGCGCGGTCAGCCCCGTCGTGCCCCGCGCGCACCGGCGCGGGACCGCGGGCGGCGCGCCGCCGGCCCGGCAGAGCCACGGCGCGGTGTGGCCGCTCGACGGCGGCGTCGTCCCGTCGGTCGGGAAGGTCTTCTTCACGATGGACGGCAAGGACTACCTGTGCTCGGGCGCGGTCGTGCGCAGCGCCAGCCGCGATCTCGTCGTCACCGCGGGACACTGCGCGCTCGGCACCGGCGGCCGGTGGGCCGACAACTGGATCTTCGTGCCGGCCTACCGGGAGGGCGGCGGCCCGGAAGGCGGCTTCACCGCTCGGCTCATGGCGGTGCCCGACCAGTGGGCGTCATCGGGAGACGACGACTACGACGTGGCGATGATCGCGCTGCACTCCTCGCGCAGCGGACACGTCGCCGACCTCATGGGCGCCAACGCCGTCGCCTTCGGCGTCCCGCGCGGCCGCCCGGTGCACGCGTTCGGCTACCCGGCCGAAGGCAGGTACGACGGCGAACGGCTCGCCTACTGTGCCGGGAGGCCCCAGCCCGACCCGCACCACGCGACGGTCGCCCAGGGGCTGCACTGCGACCTCACCCAGGGCTCCAGCGGCGGCCCCTGGTTCACCGGCTTCGACCCGCGCTCGGGCACCGGGACCATCGCCTCGATCAGCAGCTTCAAGTACGCCGACGACGGCGTCACCATGTACGGGCCGTACTTCGGCGACGCGATCCGCCGGCTGTACGTCCGCATGGAGCGCCTGTAGGTGCACGGGCGGCGTGAACGGCGGAGTAGGGGCCGGGAAGGGCGGGCACTGCCCTTCCCGGCACGCTCTCACAGCTCCAGGCCGGTCAGCACCATGACCTTGTCGAAGGTGTAGTCGGCCATCGTGCTGGCGACGCCCTCGCGGCCGACGCCGGACTTCTTGACGCCGCCGTACGGCATCTGGTCGGCGCGGTAGGACGGGACGTCGCCGATGATCACACCGCCGACCTCGAGCTCGCGCTGCGCCTTGAACGCCACGTCGAGGCTGCGGGTGAAGACGCCCGCCTGGAGCCCGTACCGGGAGTCGTTGACCTTGGCGAAGGCCGCGTCGACGTCGGCGACCCGCTCGACGAGCAGGACGGGGCCGAAGATCTCCTCGCAGGACACCCTGGCGGTCTCCGGCACGTCGGCCAGGACCGTCGGGGCGTAGCTCGCGCCCTCGCGCTTGCCGCCGGTGAGGATGGTGGCGCCGGACTCCTCGACCCAGGCCTCGACGCGCTTCGCGGCGTCCTCGTCGACGAGCGGGCCGACCTGGGTGGCGTCGTCCCACGGGTCGCCGGTGACGAGGGACTCGACCTCGGCGACGAGCTTCGGCACGAACGCGTCATAGACGTCGCCCACGGCGTAGACCCGCTGGACGGCGATGCAGGACTGGCCCGCCTGGTAGTTGGAGAAGAGGGCGGTGCGCTTGGCGGCCCAGTCGAGGTCGGCGTCGCCGCAGACGACCGCCGCGGCGTTGCCGCCGAGCTCCAGCACCACGTGCTTGCGCGGCACGGAGTCCTGGATGGCGTAGCCGACGGGGCCGGAGCCGGTGAACGACACGACCGGCAGGCGGTCGTCGGAGGTGAGGGCCGCGGCGCGGTCGTTCGGCACGGGAAGGACCGAGACCATGCCCTTCGGCAGGTCCGTCTCGGCGAGGATCTCACCCAGGACCAGCGCCGACAGCGGGGTCTTCGGCGCGGGCTTCACGATCACCGGGGCGCCGACCGCGATCGCGGGCGCGACCTTGTGCGCGGTGAGGTTCAGCGGGAAGTTGAACGGGGTGATCGCCAGCACGGCGCCGTGCGGCACCTTCGCCACGTAGGCGAGGCGGCCTTCGGCGGCCGGGTCGGTGTCGAGCCGCATAGCGGTGCCGCTCCAGCGCCGCGCCTCCTCGGCGGCGAACCGGAACACCGAGATCGCGCGGCCGACCTCGCCGCGCGCCCACAGCAGCGGCTTGCCGTTCTCGCCGGTGATCAGCCGGGCGATCTCCTCCTTGCGCTCCTCCAGGCGGCGCGCGACGTGCGCGAGGGCCTCGGCGCGCACGTGGATCGGCAGGGCCGCGGCCTCCTTGCGGACCGCGTGCGCCGCGGCCACGGCCTCCTCGACCTGGGCCTCGGTGGGCACGGACGCGCGGCC
This sequence comes from Actinocorallia aurea, assembly GCF_054783995.1. Lineage (NCBI taxonomy): Bacteria > Bacillati > Actinomycetota > Actinomycetes > Streptosporangiales > Thermomonosporaceae > Actinocorallia > Actinocorallia aurea. The sequence continues at coordinate 169,833 of NZ_BAAGPQ010000002.1, read as the reverse complement.
GACCTCCCGCCCGTCCCACGCGTGCGTCACGACGATCTCGTCATCACCCAGGGCGGCCCGCCCGGCCAACCAGAAAGGAGTAGCGCTCATACCTCCACGCTAACCCCGCGGCCCCCGGACCGCCCACTGTCCACTATGGACGCCGCCCGCTCCACAATGGCCCGCCTCCGGAAGCCGGCCCGGAGCCGCCCCCGGGGTCGCCCGCCCGGACGAGGCCCTGCTCATAGGCGAAGACGACGGCGGCGACACGGTCGCGCAGCCCCGTCTTGGCGAGGATGCGGGAGACATGGGTCTTCACCGTCGCCTCCGACAGGTGCAGCCCGCCCGCGATCTCGGCGTTGGACGCGCCCCGCGCGAGCAGCGTGAGGACCTCGCGTTCCCGCTCGGTCAGGGGTGTGAGCCCGTCGCCGCCCGAAGGCGGGACGGAGAGGAAGCGCTCGATCAGCCGCCGGGTGACGGCCGGGGCCAGCAGCGACTGCCCCGCCGCGACCGTCCGGACCGCCTCGGCGAGCTGGCCGGGCGGGGCGTCCTTCAGCAGGAAGCCCGACGCGCCCGCGCGCAGCGCCTCGTAGACGTACCGGTCGAGGTCGAACGTGGTGAGGACGAGGACCGCCGGTTTCACCGCGCCGGCCGCCCGGATCCGGCGGGTCGCCTCGATACCGTCCAATCCCGGCATTCGGATGTCCATGAGCACCACGTCGGGTTCCAGCCGCCGGGTCTCGGCGACCGCCTGGAGCCCGTCGGCGGCCTCCCCGGCGATCTCCATGTCGGGCTGCACGCCGAGCATCGCGGCGAGCCCCGACCTGGCCAGGGCGTGGTCGTCGGCGACGAGGATGCGGATCACGCTCACAGGGTCTCCAGGGGGAGCCGGGCAAGGACGAGGTGGCCGCCGTCCGGCGTAGGGCCTGCCGTCAAGGAGCCACCGTAGAGGCGGGTGCGCTCGCGCATCCCGGCGAGGCCGTACCCGGGCTCCCCGGACGGCTCCGCCGCGCCCCGCGCGTTGTGGACCTCCACCTCGACGCCGGCCGCGCCGTACGTCACGCGGACATCGGTCGCGACGGGGCCCGCGTGCTTGCGGACGTTCGTCAGGGCCTCCTGGACGATCCGGTAGACCGCGAGCTCCAGGCCCGCCGAAAGGTCGCGGCGCTCCCCGTCCTCGGCCAGGCGGACGGGAAGGCCGTCGGCGCAGGCGCGCGCCACGAGGTCGGGCAGAAGGTCGAGGGTCGGCTGCGGGGCGAGCCCTTCGTCGCCGTCAGCGCGCAGCGCCTCCAGCACCAGCCTCATCTCGGCGAGGGCCTCCCGGGCCGTCGCGGCGACCGCGTCCATGTGGCCGCGCGCCCGCTCCGGGTCGACCCGCCCGACCTCGCTGGCCGCGCCCGCGTTGACCGCGATGACCGAAAGGGAGTGCGCGACGACGTCGTGCAGCTCCCGCGCGATCCGCAGCCGTTCGGCGGCGACGGCCTCCTCGGCCCGCTCCCGCACCCGGTCCTCGGCCGCCAGCACCGCGGCCTCCCGCCCGCGCAGCAGCCGCCCGGCCGCCCACGCGCCGCCCACGAAGAAGAACAGGACGACCAGCGACGACGGCTCCACCTCGGCGCCGTAGAAGTGCAGGAACTCCGCTCCCGTCATGCCGCCCGCCGCGAGAGCGAAGCCCGCCGCCGCGCGCGGCAGGGACGCGATGTGGAGCGCGACGGAGAACACCCCGACGAGGATCGACGGGAACGGCGCGACGGTCGCGGGCGAGCCGTCCGCCGTCGCCGCGCGCAGCAGCAGCCCGGCCACCGCGAGCGCCAGGACGGTGAGCGGGGCGCGCCTGCGCAGGGCGAGCGGCACGGTCACCGCGAAGGCGAAGACGAGGTCCGGCCAGAGCCGGTGGGTCCAGGGCTGCGGGATCTCGGCCACCGCCCACGCCGCCAGCAGCGCGGCGAGCGCCAGGTCGGCGCGGGACGGCGGGCGCGGGACGAGACGGGAGAGGAGCCGTCGGGCCGCCCGCGGTCGGGGGCCGGTCGGGTCCGGCGGATCGGCCGGTGCCTGGTGCTGCACGGGCCGAAGGTACCGGGCGAGGCGGGACGAATCCGTCATCCCAGGGGATGAACGGGGTAGGCCGGGCGGCCTACGCGGTCGCCGGGGCGCGACGGATGCGCCCGGGACACGCCGGTTCCTAGGTTCGGAGCCATGAACGCGCATGTGAACCGCCCGTCCGCCCTCGTCGCCGCGACCGCGCTCCTCGGCGGCGCCTCGCTCATCGGCCTCGGCGTCGTCCTGGTCGGCTGGCCCTCGGACACGATCCCCGAGCTGAAGGGCAGCGAGCACGTCGCCCTCGGCTTCCTCGCCGCGGGCCTCGCCCTGCTGATCCCCCCGCTGCTCGCGCTGGGCCGACGCGGCTCGCGGGCCACCGCGATCGCCGCGGGCGCGGTCGCCGTGGGCCATGTGCTCCTCGCCGTCGGCTCGACCGCGTCGAACCTGCACGACGAGGACTACCCCTGGTTCCCCGCGGTCGCCGTCCCGGCCAACGCCGCGCTGCTGTTCGGCCTCCTCACCATGGCCGTCACCCTCTGGCGGGCCGGCTTCCCCCGTCCGTACGCCCTCGGCCTCGGCTTCCTGTGGTTCCTGCTGATCCCGCTCAGCCAGTTCGGCGGCCCCGCCCTCGCAGGCCTCTTCTGGATCCTGCTGCTGCGCGCCCTCTACACCGCGCCTTCCCGGGCCGTCCGCGTCGCGGCCTGACCCGGGCCGTCCCGGACGGCGGGGGACAGCGGTCCCTTCTTCCGTCCGGGACGCCGCGATGGGATGAACCGCACACCTTGTTCTGGGGAGGCGGCGTGGGCGGACGGCGAAGGCTCGTCGGGACGGGACTGGCGGCGGCACTGCTGCTCACCGGATGCGTCATGGAGTACCCCGAGCCGCCCGAGCCGAAGGAGCCGAAGTCGCCTCCCGGCGAGCGGCACGTGACCCGTCCCAAGGAGGCGGGCGGCCTCGTCCGGGTGAGGTTCGTGGACGACCGCTACGACCCCGGCGCGCTGGCCCCCGGCCAGAAGGCCCTCCTCGCCCGCTACCGCGTCCCCGACGTGGACGCGGGCGACGACCTGCACCACGCGCTCGTCCTCGCCGCCGACGCGGCTCCGGGCAAGGCCGAGGAACGCCGGCTGCGGCTGGTAGAGGAGGCCCTGGGCGGCCTGTCCACCTCGACCGTCCTCGACAGGGACGTCGAGCCGGGCCCCCTGGGCGGCAAGACCCTCTGCGGCTGGACCCAGACCCCCGAGGACGGCGAGATCCTCTGCTCCTGGTCAGACGAGACCACCGCCGGAGCCATCGTCTTCCCCAGCGCCGGAGCCCAAGAGGAGGACCTCATCGACATCGCCCGGACCTTCACCGCCATGCGCCACGACATCGTCCGCTGATCCCGCCGCCCGGCGGCGGTGGTCAGATCGGGGGCTTGGGGGAGACGCGGCCCGCGGCGAGGTCCGCGGCGGTGGTGCGGACGGCGGCGTAGAGCTCTTCCGGCGTCAACGCCTCGATCTCGGCGGGGAGGCCGGAGCCGCGCTCGGCGCTGGAGACCGGGCGGGGGCCGCCGAGGAGGACGCGGCCGCCAGTGCCGCGGTGAGGGACGCGACAAGGAACGCCGCTGCGCGCATGGAAGTCCTCCTCGGGTTCGCCGCAGTGAAGCAGCGAGGGCAAGGGGGCGCCAGCCGCGGGCCACTTGAGGCCGGACGTGCAACGCGAAGGAGCGGCGGAGGCGTCAGGGGGCGGGGGCTGAGTAGGAGGGGAGGAGGAACCAGGTGGGAAGGGCGCGGCGGAGGGGTTCCGGGCCGTGCAGGGAGACGCCTCCGTCTCGGAGGGCGGCGGGCCAGGTGAGGGCGCCGCGCCAGAGGTCGACCATGTGGCGGAGCGGGGCGGTGAGGGTGACGGCCACGCCGTGGCCCGGGTCGGTGTCGCAGACGTCGGTGTGGTCGGCGGTGATGACGAGCCACCAGTCGCGGTCGCGCGGGGGCGCGTCGGGGAAGCGGAAGAGGACGACGGTCCGGCCGTCGGGGACGGCGGCGTGGTCGACGCGGCGGTGCAGGTCCCACATCAGGAGGCGGGGGTCGAGGTCGGCGTCGCCGATCCGGCCGATCCACCTGCCGCCCCACGCCGCGAGCGAGTCCACGACCGGCAGGAGGTCGCGGCCCGCCTCGGTGAGGTCGTAGCCGCCGTCGGCCTGCTTGACGGCGATGCCCGCCCGGACGAGCTGCTGAAGCCGCTTCGACAGCAGCGAAGGCGACATGCGGGGCACTCCCCGGCGCAGGTCGCTGAAGGTCCGGCTGCCGAGCAGCATCTCGCGCACGACGAGCATCGTCCAGCGCTCGTCGAGCAGCTCCATCGCCTTGGCGACCGGGCAGAACTGGTGATAGGAGGCTCCCATGCGGGGAGCGTAGGACGGCCTCGCGTCGCCGTTCCAGTACACATCTTGTACTGGAGCGCCCCGGTGGCGGCTTTCTACCGTCGAGTCATGGACACGAGCAGGCAAGGCCCCGAAGACGGGGAACTGAAGGCGCGGCACCGGACGATGTGGGCGCTCGGCGACTACGCGGCGCTCGCCGAGGAGGTCATCGCGGATCTGGGCCCGGTGCTGGTGGCCGCGGCCGGAGTCGGGCCGGGCGACACCGTCCTGGACGTCGCGGCGGGATCGGGCAACGCGGCGATCCCGGCGGCCCGCACGGGGGCGCGGGTGGTCGCGAGCGACCTCACCCCGGAGCTGCTGGCGGCCGGACGGAAGAAGGCCGACGCCGAGGGACTGGCCCTGGAGTGGCGCGAGGCCGACGCCGAGGCGCTCCCGTTCGACGACGACTCCTTCGACGCCGTCCTCTCCTGCGTCGGCGTCATGTTCGCCCCCCACCACGAGCGCGCGGCCGCCGAGCTGCTGCGCGTCTGCCGCCCCGGCGGCACGATCGCCCTGCTGAGCTGGACCCCCGAGGGCTTCATCGGCCAGATGTTCGCAGCCATGCGCCCCTACGCCCCGCCGCCCCCGCCCGGCGTCCAGCCGCCCCCCTTGTGGGGCGACTACGCCCACGTCGACGCCCTCCTCGGCGACGCCGTCACCCACGCCACCGCCGTGCGCCGCACCCTCGAGGTCCCGGTCTTCGAGACCCCGGAGTCCTTCCGCGACTACTTCAAATCCCACTACGGCCCCACCATCACCACCTACAGGGCGATCGCCGCCGACCCGTCCCGGGTCGCGGCCCTCGACGACGCCCTCGCCGACCTGGGCCGCCGCCATCTCTCCGCGGGCGCCCCCATGGAATGGGAGTACCTCCTGCTCACCGCCGAGAAGGCCAAGCCCTGACCCCACGGCGACGGGGCACGAACGGGGAGGAAAGAGGGCCGACCGGGCTTCCGGCCGGCCCTCACCGCGTTCCGGCCCCGAAGACCGCGTACACCCATTTGCCGGGACGTGTCCTGACGGCTCCCGTCTCCAAGGCCGTCGCGAGAACGAGGGAGAGTCCCCAGCCGCCGAACTCGTGCTCCTCGGGGAGGCCGTCGATCGCGTCGAGGGTGAGCTCGATTCGCCGCGGCACGGGCTGCTCCGCGGATCCGTCCCAGGCGCCGATCCAGAGGTCGCCGGAGCGCACCCGAAATACCGCGCGAAAGGCGACGACCCGGGATGGTGTGGCGGAACAGGCATTCGTCATCAATTCCGAGGCCGCGAGTTCGATCGCGTCCGCCGCCTCTCCGGCCACGCGCCAGCCCTGGAGCCGAATCCGCAGCATCGCCCGCACCGTCGCCGGCACGTCCGGCGCGGCCAGCGTCTCGATCCGCAGCTCGTCCCCTTCCCTCAGGCCCACCGGAACAGCCCCCCGCTCCGGCCCCCGCGACATCTCCGGCGCCCTCTCATGAACCATGTCCCGTTCCTCCGGTCTTTCGTCGGCTGAATGCCGATCAGGGCTTATCCTGTTGTCCGGTTGGGGCTATCTCCAATGCCTTATAAGGAATGCTTATAATGGTTTCTGGCTGGTCGGCTTATTTCTTGTAGTCTTCGCCCATGGAGACCCACGATCTTTCCGAGGCGATCACGATGATCATGCGCGATCGGGGATGGACCCAGACTTGTCTGGGAAAAGTGTGGGGGCGTACGCAGGCCTGGGTGTCCCTTGTGGTGCACGGGAAACAAGATGTCGGCTTTAGAAAGCTTTCTGACATGTTGGGGCGCGTAGGCTATGAAGTAGTAATACGTCGGAAGCTCGATGAGGCCGAAGTGAAACGACGCGAATTCATCGCAGGCATGGCGAGCGTGCCGCTGGTCCCGAACGCCGACCCGGACCCGTATCGCGATCCCGCTTACGTGGACCTGCTTACGGACAGAGTGAACAAGTCCCTGTTCGACTCCGGTGGATCCGCTTCTCTGCGGTCCGCGACCAGGCATCTGGGAAGGGTCCGGAAGGCCGTCTCCGAAAGCAGGGATCCTCGGCTTCTGAGTTCGGCGTCGTCGCTGGCCAGGCAGGTCGCGCTGGTCCACTACGACTCGGCCGGCCTCCCCGAGGCCGAGGCGATAGCTCGTACCGCTGTGGCATACGCGCATGCCGCGGGCGACGGCGACAAGCAGGTGCTCGCCCTCAACAACCTGGCGATGTTCTGTGCCTATGCGGGCGATGGGCACCGTGGCCAGCAATACGCACGCCGGGCGCTGACGGTTCCCGATGCCTCCCCGGGAAGGGAGGCGCAAGCGCACATGCAGCTCGGCAGGGCGCTGGGTCTTCTCAACGAGAAGCGGGCCTCCGCCACGCATCTGACGCGGGCGCAGCAACTCGGCGCGGACCACCTGCCCGCCCTGGAATGCGCTGACATGACAGGTGGAGTCGGCGTCGCGCTCTACGAGCAAGGCGACTGGGATGCCGCGCGCAGCGTGCTCACCGAGGCCGTCACCCTGATTTCGCCCCTGGCTCCCTTGCTCGGAGCCAACTACCACGCTCGTCAGGTGCAGTCCGCCTTGGGCGCCTCCCAGCCCCTGCTGGCCGCCGAACTGATGGCCCCTTTGGTGCGAGTGGCCCCTTTGGTCTCCTCGGCCCGCCTGGACGGCTACTTGTCCGAGATCCTGAGGCTCTCCGCGCGTTGGCGGAAAGTCCCCGAGGTCGACGACATGTGGCAGCAGCTCCGCGACCTGCTCTTGTGACCGGGCCTCCGTCACAGGGCGCCGCGGCGCCATTCGTGGAGGAGGAGGTAGGCGAGGTAGGTGCCGCCCAGGGCCATGGTGTAGATGCCGACGGGGAGGTCGGGGAAGAGGGGGAGGTGCTGGGAGGCGAGGTCGGCGGCGATGAGGAGGAGCGCGCCGGTCAGGGAGGACAGCAGAAGGTGGGGGCCGGAGGCGCGGGTGAGGCGTTTGGTGATCTGGGGCGCGCAGAGGGCGAGGAAGGCGATGGGTCCCGCGGCCGCCACCGCCGCGCCGGACAGGGCGATCGAGGCGAGGACCGCGACGGTCTTGGTGCGGCCCGGGGCCGCGCCGAGTGACTCCGCGGTCTCGTCGCCCATCTCCACGATCGCCAGTCTCCGGGCGAGGGCGACGGTGAACGGGGCGCAGGCGGCGAGGGCGACGGCGGCGGTGGCGGCGTCGTCCCAGCCGGAGGCGTTGAGGCTGCCGTTGACGTAGGCCTTGAGGACGCCCGCCTTGTCGCGCTCCACCGCGTAGACGACGTACTCGATAAGGGCGTTCGCGATGGCGGCGACGCCGATGCCCGCGACGACGAGCCGGCCGGGGCTGCGGAAGCCCGTGCCGGTCGCGAGGTAGACGAGCAGCATCGCCAGGGCCGCGCCCAGCACCGCGCCCAACGGGACGGGCAGCACCTCGGGGAGCAGCAGCGCGGTCACCGCGGCGCCCGCGCCCGCCCCGGCGCCGAGGCCGATGACGTCGGGGGAGCCGAGCGGGTTGCGGGTGACCGACTGGAACAGCGCCCCCGACAGGCCGAAGGCCGCGCCGACGGCGGCTGCCGTCGCCAGCCGGGGGCCGCGCAGCCGGTTCAGCACGAAGGCGTCCTTGCCGGTGGCCTCGCCCCCGAAGACGGCTCCGGGAAGGTCGGCCAAGGCGATGCCGAGGCGGCCGAGCGTAAGGGTGGCCACAGAGGCGGCCAGGAGAAGCACGACGATGAGCAGCCCCGCGTAAAGGCTGCGCGGGCGGACGGGAAAGGCGACTCCCGGAGCGAGCCGGACGAGGCGCTGTCCGGCCGGGGCCGCTGCCTTGGCGTTCACACCGACCTCCTCATCCTGCGCACGGCGATCAGCAGTGCGGGCGCGCCCACGAACGCGGTCACCACACCGACCATGAGCTCCTGCGGCCGCAGCACGAGCCGTCCGATGACGTCGGCGCCCAGCAGCAGCGACGGCCCGAGCAGCGCGCAGAACCACAGCTGGAGCCGGAAGTCGACGCCGACGAGCGCCCGCACCACATGCGGGACGGCCAGCCCGACGAAGGCGATGGGCCCGACCGCCGCGGTGGCCGCCGCGCCGAGCGCGGTCGCGGCGAGCAGCCCCGCCGCCTTGATCCGCGCGGGTTTCGCGCCGAGGGCGGTCGCCGAGTCGTCGCCGAGCGCCACGGTGTTGAGCGAGCGGCCGAGCAGCAGCGCGACGACCAGGCCCGCCGCGGCCAGCGGCAGCACCGTCCAGAACACGTCGAAGCCGCGCCCGGCGAGCGAGCCGACGACCCAGTACCGGTAGCTGTCGAAGACCTTCGGGTTGCTGAGCGTCACCGCCTGGATGAACGCCGAGAGGATCGCCGAGAGCACGGCCCCGGTGAGCACCAGCCGCACCATTCCGGCGCCGCCGCCGCGCGTCCCGACGACGTAGACGACGAGCCCGGCGAACAGCGCCCCGGGCAGCGACCACAGCAGCGTCGCCAGCTGCCCGGACATCCCCAGGTAGGCCGAGGCGGCGACGATGCTCGCCGACGCCCCCGCGGTGATGCCGAGCATCCCGGGTTCGGCGAGCGGGTTGCGGGTGACGCCCTGCATGAGGCAGCCCGCGACGGCCAGCGACGCCCCGGCCAGGACGCCGAGGACGGTCCGCGGGTAGCGGCTCTCCACGACGGTCGTGAGATACGGGTCGCCGTGGCCGCGCAGCACGTCGAGCACCGCGCCGAACGAGGTGGGGAGGCTGCCGTACATGACGCTGGCGAGCAGCGCCGCGGCCAGCAGCGCGAGCGCGAGCAGGAGGGAGAACGCCAGCCGCGCGGCACCGGGACCTTGTCGTCCGGTGCCGCGCGACGGCGTGATCGCGGGTGCGGTCATGCGCGGTGCTTACTGGGCGGCTTCGGCCTTGGCGACGGCCTCGTCGATCATCGGCAGGAAGCGCTCGATGGCCCACGGCACCGTCAGCGGGTTGATCATCGAGGAGGCGGTGACGAACGGCTGCTCGGTCGGGGCCACGATGGCGCCGTTCTTGATCGCCGGGATCGCCTTGTACAGCGGCTGCGCCTCGATCTCCTCGCGGTTCTTCGCGTCGCTATAGAACGTGAAGATGACGTCGGTGTCCTTGAGCTTGTTGGCGTTCTCCAGGCCGATGGTCGCGGACTCGGTGCCCTCGACCTCCTCGAAGGTGTCGACGATCGGGTCGGGCTTCAGGCCGAGGGCGGCGACCATCTCGGCGCGCTGCTCGGTCGGGAAGAAGACGCCGAGGGTGCCCGGTCCGGTGTTGTAGATGTAGGAGAACTGGTACTTCGCGTAGTCCGGCCGGGTGGCGGCGGCGTCGGCGAGCTGCTTCTTGATGTCGGCGATGAGGTCCGCGCCCTTGTCGGGCTGCCCGAGCGCCTTGGCGACGATGTTGATCTCGTCCTGCCACGGGGTGCTCCACGCCGCGCCCGGGTAGGCGACGACGGGGGCGATGTCGCTCAGCAGGTCGAACTGCTCCTTGGTGACGCCGGACCACGGGGCGAGGATGAGGTCGGGGTCGAGCTCGACGATGGCCTCGATGTCGAGCTCCTCGCCGCCGGTGAACTCCTTGGGCAGTTCGGCGCCCTTGGCGGTGATGGCTTCGTGGACCCACGGGAGGTAGCCGGTGTCGTCGCTGCCCCACGCGTAGTCCTCGACGCCGACCGGGACGTGGCCGAGCGCGATCGCGGTCTCGGCGGCGCCCTGGCCGAGCGTGACGATGCGCTCCGGCTCCTCGGTGATGACGGCGTCGCCGAGCGAGCTGGTGATGGTGACGGGGAACGCCGCGGCGGCGGGGGAGGCCGCGGTGTCCTTCGGGTCGTTCTCGGCGGAGCCGCAGGCGCTCAGCAGGAGGGCGAGCGACGCGGTGGCGGCGGCCACGACGGCGGGACGGCGCAGGGAACGGAGGGTGAGCATGGGGGTCCTAAATCTCAGGGGGCCTTGCACCCGCGCGGCCGGAAAGAGACCGACCGCAAACGGGAGGAACAGCCGACCGCAAGGGCCGGTTAGGTGAGCCTAAGCTAACTTGTCATGGTCGGGCAAGTCGAGATTAGGTTCACCTAACTTGGTCCGTATGGGAGGACCCCGGCGCGTCAGCGCGCGGCGAGCCAGGCGGCGAGGCTCGTCGCCGGACGCCCCGTGGCGCGCTCGACGGTGCGGCTCACGACGGACATCTCGCCCGTGGCGATGGCCTGGTAGGACGTCACCCAGCCCTCGACCTCCCAGGCGGGGGCGCCGTAGATGTCGCGGGAGGCGTAGGCGTCCTCAAGGGTCTCGTCCACGTAGTCGACGCCGAGGAGCAGGGCCGCCTTGGCCATCGTGAGGGCTTCGGGGCCCGTCACGTCGTACCTGCGGCCGCGGTGCACCTCCGGGTTCGCCAGGATCGCGGCGGCGACCGCCGCCACGTCGTCCTGCGCGACGAACGCGCAGCGCCCCTGGTCGGCCGGGCCCTTGATGACCCCGTCGATCGGGAACGCGGCGAGGGCCTCCAGGTACAGGCTGGGGCGCAGGAACGTGAAGTCGAGGCCGGAGGACTTGATGTACTGCTCGGTCGCGTGGTGGTCGCGCGCGAACGTGAAGGTGGCGTCGGGCGCGGCCGAGAGGAACGACAGGTAGACGAGGTGCCGCACCCCGGCCTCCCGCGCCGCGTCCACCGCCGTCCTGTGCTGCTCCACCCGGTTCGCGGCCTCTTTCGCCGAGACGAGGAACAGCGTGGAGACCCCTGTGAACGCCTCGGTGAGTGCCTCGGCGTTGGCGTAGTCGCAGCCTCCGGCGACCTCCGCGCCCGGCAGTTCCGGCGCGCGCGAGGCGTCCCGCACGAGCAGCCGGACCGGGTGGCCCGCCTCGGTGAGCAGTCGCGCGACGCGCCCGCCGATGTTCCCCGTCGCCCCCGTGACACCGATCATGACCGGACCAGCCTTTCGAAGAGATGGTCGAGCGTGCCGTCCGGATCGCCCGTCATGCCGGGGTGGACGGGGCCGGGCTGGACGATGGTGCTGCGGGGGGCGGTGAGCCAGCGGAAGCGCTTGCCGAGCGACTCGCCCGCGGCGTGCTCGTCGCCGGTGCAGTGCGCGCTGATGCCGTCGAGGGCGCGGCGCAGTTCCGCCAGCGGGGCCGCAGGGGCGAACGCGGCGAGCCGCGCCTCGTCGAAGGTGAACCTGACGCCCAGGTAGTCACTCTTCTGGCAGTAGACGACGACCCCGACGTTGAGGCACTCGCCCCGGACGAGGTCGGGGATGAACCGCAGGACCGAGTACTCGTAAGGGTTCACGGGAGCCACGCTCTCGGGTCGGCGGCACGGGCGAGCAGGTGGCGGACGTAGGCCTCGCGGACGGCTTCGGCGTCGTCGAAGCCGGGCTCGCCGGCCAGCCAGCGCTCGGGGATCAGCCCGACGACCTCGCGCAGCACCTCCTCGGTGATCTTCGGCAGCAGGACGGCCTCGGCGCCCTTCACGTCGGACGCCCACGGCTTGAACACGTGGTCGTCGACGTCGTAGGGCCGCTTCAGGAGCTTGTCGGCGGACTTCCACGCGTGGTGGAAGTACAGGCTCGCGCCGTGGTCGATGAGCCAGACGTCGCCGTGCCAGACCAGCATGTTGGGGTTGCGCCAGCTGCGGTCGACGTTGCCGATGAAGGCGTCGAACCACAGGACGCGGCTCGCGAACTCCGCCGAAGGGGTCCAGGCGAGCGGGTCGTAGCCGAGGGAGCCGGGCAGGAAGTCCACGCCGAGGTTCCAGCCGGGGGAGGCGTCCAGGAGGTCCTGGACCTCCTCGTCCGGTTCGTGCTTGGCCATCACCGGATCGAACTCCAGGATGACCAGGTCGGGCACGTCGAAGCCGAGGCGGCGGGCCAGCTCGCCGGCGATGATCTCGGCGTTGAGGGCCTTGCGGCCCTGCCCCGCGCCGGTGAACTTCGCGACATAGGTGCCCAGATCGGCGGCTTCGACGAGCCCGGGAAGGGAGCCGCCCTCACGGAGCGGCAGGACGTACCGGGTGGCTTGGACTATCGGCAACACCCGCCAAGGCTACTGGTGCGGGCGCCGGGTCACCATTCACCTACAGCGTGGATGTCCCGTCCTTCAGGGCGGGGGGAAACGCGGCGCATCGCCGCACCGGCTTACAGATGTAAGCCTCCTGTGTAAGGTCTTTTTCGTGAGGTCGGCGTTCAAGTGCCGGGCGTACCCGGACCCCGAACAGGAAGCGGTGCTGAACCGCACATTCGGGTGCGTCCGCCTTGTGTGGAACCAGACTCTTGCTGAGCGGCACGCCCGTTACCACGGCGAGGGCAAGACGACCTCTACAGGGAGACCGACGCGGCCCTCACGGTGTTGAAGAAGACAGCCGAGTTCGCGTTCCTGAACGAGGTGTCGTCGGTGCCTTTGCAGCAGACGCTGCGGCATCAGCACGTCGCGTTCCAGAGTTTCTTCGCGGGGCGTGCTCGCTACCCGCGTTTCAAGTCGCGGCACGGCCGTCAGTCCGCGCACTACACCCGGTCGGCGTTCCGGATGCGGGACGGTGAACTGTGGCTGGCCAAGACCGGCAGCCCGCTTCGTGTCGCGTGGTCCTGGCCCCACCTGGATCTCGCCGCGTTGAACCCGACCATGGTGGTCGTGTCCCGGGAGCCGGACGACCGCTGGTTCGTGACGTTCGCCGTCGACATGGACGACCCCGCCCCTCTGCCCGAGACCGGGCAGGCGGTCGGCGTCGACCTTGGGTTGAAGGACTTCGCGGTCACCAGCGACGGCGAGCACATCGCCCACCCCCGCCACATGGACCGGCACGAACGGCGGCTGAAGCGCTACCAGCGGATGATGGCCCGTAAGAAGAAGGGGTCGGCGAACCGGGCCAAGGCCCGCCGCAAGGTCGCCCGCCAGCACTCCCGCGTCGCCGACGCACGCCGGGACTTTCTCCACAAGGTCAGCACCGATCTGATCCGCCGCTTCGACGTGATCGCGGTCGAGGACCTGAACGTGGCGGGCATGGTCAAGAACCGGAGTCTGGCCCGCTCGATCTCCCAGACGGGCTGGGGCGAGTTCCGGGCCATGCTTGAACACAAGGCGCTCTTGGCGGGACGCCGGTTTGTGGTGATCGACCGGTGGTATCCGTCCAGCAAGACGTGCTCGGGTTGCGGGCACCTGCTGTCCCGTCTCGACTTGAGCACTCGCCACTGGCAGTGCCCTTCCTGCGGCGCCCGGCATGACCGGGACCACAACGCCGCCAAGAACATCAGAGCGGCCGGGCTGGCCGTGCTCGCCTGTGGAGCGGACGTGAGACCGGCGGGGACATCCCCGGGGCAGACCGCGACGAAGCAGGAACCCCGACCCGCGAGGGAAGGAATCCCCGCCCTTTAGGGCGGCGGAGGAAGTCAAGGCATGTAGATCTGGTAGGCCACGGTGATCCGGCCCTTGCCGTTGAACCTCAGGCCCCACTGGGGGTTCATGGCGGGGTGGTCGACGGCCTTGGCCAGGCCCTTGAGCCCGGTGCGCTTCATCTTCACGCCGCCGACGTCGGAGGTGTAGAGCACGCAGATCTGGGCGTTCTTGGCGAACAGCACGGTCTTCTTCTTGCCGGTCGGCACGTGGACGTACATGTCGACCTCCTCGATGTACTTGCGCTTGGTGTACCGGCCGCTGAGCGCTCCGTACGGGTGCTTCCTGGTGACCTTGCCCACGCCGCCGGGCCGGACGTCGATGACCTTCTTGAACGAGGGCATCTTGTCGGTGGTGCAGACCCCGGCCGCGCTCGCGGGGGAGGTGACCGCGAGCGGGGCCAGGGCGACGGCTGAGGCGACGGCGACAGCGGCAAAAGTGCGCATTTGCTCCCAATCTTGGTGAAGTCCGGGAGGTTCGATGCGTGGTGGTTCCTTGTGGTTCACACCTTGGCGAGCACTTCTTCGGCGAACCGCTCCATGGTGGCGATCTTGAGCTCCACCCCGTCGCCGAACTTCTCCCGCTCCTGCGGCGTGGCCGTCCACCAGGGCGCGGCCAGCGTCGAGGCGACGCCCCGGTCGCGCCACTTGCGGTACAGCTCGGCCGACGGCATCGCGCCGATCGGCGCGACCACGTCGAAGCCGTCCAAGGAGCGGCCCTGCTCGGCAAGGAAGCCTTCCAGGCGCACCAGAAGCGCCTCCAGGTCGTCCTCCCGGTAGACCCGGTTGCCGATCCAGCCGTCCCCGATGCGGGCCGCCCGGCGCAGCGCGACGTCGCTGTCCCCGCCGATGTAGACGGGGACGGGCGCGCGCGGCACCGGCGCGATCCGCAGGGGGCCGAAGTCGAAGAACTCGCCGTGGTGCTCGACCTCGCCCCCGCGCCACACCTCCTGCAGCGCGGGGATCATCTCGTCGAACCTGCGGCCCCGGGTGTGGAAGTCCTGCCCGGTCTGCAGGAACTCGTCCTTGCACCAGCCGACGCCCGCCGCGAAGCGCACCCGCTCGTTCGAGAGGTACGCCGCGGTGGAGACCGCCTTGGCGACGGTGAAGAAGTCCCGCGCGACCGGAATGTAGACGTTCGGCGCGAACTTCACCCGCTCGGTGACCGCCGACATCGCGCCGATCGTCACCCACACGTCCGGCCAGTGCGTCTCCGGCTCGTAAGGCGGCGCGCCCGTCTTGGAGTACGGGTACTTCGCCTCGTAGTCGGCGTAGAAGATGTGGTCGGACAGGGTGACGGTGTCGTAGCCCAGGCGGTCGGCCGCCTGGGCCAGCGGCACGTACTCGTCGGCGTCGGCGAACGACGAACCGAGCCAGAAGCGCATCTTTTCCGGTCTCTTCTCGAAGGCGGGTCAGTCCGAGAACTCGGGGATGACGTGCTCGGCGAACATCTCCAGGTTCCGCTTGACCGTGTCGAGCGGCAGGACGCCCTGCTGGCCCTGCATGAACAGGCCGAACCACTCGAGGTCGGGCATCCGGTCGAGCATGCGCTGGATGCCGCGCTTGACGTCGTCGGGCGTGCCCAGGAGGGCCATCTCGACGTCGTTCATGCGCTTGAAGTCGCCCTTCTCGGCGCTGATCGGCTTGAACTTGTCGTCCTCCTTCTTGCGGAGGACCTCCAGGTAGCCGAACGGGCCGAAGAAGGACGCGAAGTCCTTCTGCATGCCCTTGCCGAAGGTCTCGATGGCCTGTTCCTTGGTGTCGGCCATGCCCACGATCTTCAGGATGCCGGTGTGCTCACCGAGCTTGTAGATCTTGCCGAGCTTCGCGCACTCGTCCTGGTAGAGCTTGGCCTTCTTGGCGTGCTCGTCGGGGTTCGGGGTGAACATCCAGGGGAGGATGCCCTCCTGCGCGGCGCGGATGACCGAGCGGTCGGAGACGGTGAACGGCTGCCACAGCTCCGGGTGCGGGTACTGGTACGGCTTCGGGCAGACCGAGATGCCCTGGATGACGCCCTCGTCGTCGATCTCGCCGGGGGTGCCGAACTTGCGGGTCCAGTCGCCGGCGGGCCAGCCCTCGATGCCGGAGAAGGGCTTCGGCACCTCGTAGTCGAGGACGTCGCTCTTGTAGCGCAGGAGGTCCTCGGACCAGGCCAGCTTCATGATCTTCAGGACTTCGCCGAAGACGTCGAAGTTGCGGTTGTCGGTGGCCGAGCCGTCCGAGCGGGCGGCGACGGCGTCCCAGCGCTGGCCGAGGACCTGCATCCAGCGGTTCTGGTAGCCGCGCGCGACGCCCAGGCGCAGGCGGCCCTTGGAGAAGTGGTCGAGCAGGGCGACGTCCTCGGCCGCGCGGATCGGGTCCCAGGCGGGGAGCACGATGCCCAGCGGGGCGAGCAGGATGCGCTCGGTGCGGGCGGCGAGGTCGGTGAGGAACATCAGCGGGTTCACCGAGAACTCGAAGCCCTCGGAGTGGAAGTGGTGCTCGGTCATCATGAGCGCGTGGAACCCGACCTGGTCGGCGAGCACGGCGATCTCGCGGACCTCGTTCAGCAGGTTCTGGTACGACTCCACGTC
Source organism: Actinocorallia aurea (assembly GCF_054783995.1). Lineage (NCBI taxonomy): Bacteria > Bacillati > Actinomycetota > Actinomycetes > Streptosporangiales > Thermomonosporaceae > Actinocorallia > Actinocorallia aurea. The sequence goes on along the minus strand of NZ_BAAGPQ010000002.1, from coordinate 153,507 downwards.
CCGGCCGATCGGCCGCTTGGCCACCGCGTTCTCCTCGGCGGCCCAGCCCGAACCCGGTATCTGCGGGTTGAGGAAGATCGAGAACTTCACGGCGCATGCTCCTCGCGGTCGACGGCGTCCGAGCCGGATTCGGCTGCCGCAAGTCTGGCAGTGGCCGCCTGAACAAGCAAGCGCTTGGGCGATTACTTCCCCCGATGTGACCCGCCGCACACTTCGGCGGTGCGCAAAGGCCCGGCCGAAATGCCGCAGGCCCCCGTTCCCGGTGCGGAACGGGGGCCTGCGGTCACGCGGCGGGCCCGGATCAGTTGCCCATGCCCTTCGGGCCGAGATTGCGCTCGATCGAGTTGAGCGTCTGGCCGTTCAGCGCGGCGATCACCTGGAACGGCGTCAGCACCTGGACCTCGGTGTAGCCCATCCAGAACCGCGCGGTGGTCTGCCCGGCCGGGACGACTGCCTTGCCGCCGTTGTTGAACGTGAGGTTCCCCGGAAGGGTCGAGCTGAGCTGGATCGTGATCCCGCAGTTCGGGGCCGGCTTGTCGATGTCGATGTTGCCGACCAGGCCCTCGGCGCGGCCGATGGAGGAGTCCACGATCGCGTCGAAGTGCAGGTGGAACTCGGTCAGCGCGTACCCAGCGGGGTTGGCGGCGTTGACGCAGTCGTCTGGCATCACGGTGAGCGTCTTGCTCAGCTTGACGCCGCCCAGGCTCACCCCGATCTTGACGCCGGTCGCGGCGTTGACCCCGTTGGTGGTGATCTTGAACGTCGCCTTCTTCGCGCCCGCGGCGATCTTCACCGAGTACGGCACCTCCGCCAGGTACGAGCCGGAGGTGAGCAGCACGGTACGGCCGGCCGCGGGCGCCGCCGCGTTGAGCCCCACCGTGGCGGTGACCACGGTGCCGCCGACGGGGGCGGCGTTGCCGAACGCCAGCGAGGCCACCCAGATCTTCGGCCGCAGCGTCAGCTTCTTGACGAGCTTCTTGCCGTTGAGGGCGGCGGTGATGGCCACCGCGCGCTTCTTGGCGGTCGTCTTGGTGGTGACGGTGAACTTCGCCGTCTTCTGGCCGGCCTTCACCTTGACGAACGTCGGGACCTTGACGAACGCGGCGTTCTTCGACGTGAGGGCCACCTTGACGCCGCCCGCGGGGGCGGCGGCGGTGAGCTTGATCGTCGCGGTGGTCTTCTTGCCGCCGACCAGCGGGTTGGCGGCGAACGTCAGCGCGGCGGGCTTGGGTTTGGCCGCGCGCAGGTGCACGGCTTCGGCGACGGCTTCGAGGTTGCCGCCGCCCGTCGCGGCGACGGCCGTGCCGCCCGAGACGGCGAGCGCCACGGCGACCGCGCCGCCGATGAACACTCTCTTGAGCTGACGGGACATCCGACCGCCTCCATGATCTTCGTGAGCAAACAGGGCATCTTTCCGCTTGATCGCGATCCCTGTCCAGGCGAACGGATTAACGGAAGATAACGACCTGTCCGCCGCGTCGGTCATCGGGCGGTTCGTGTCACCGTGCGTCCGGCGGGGCCACGACGACGGGGATGCGAGGGAAGGTCACGGTGGCGGTGCGGGTGACGCCGCCGGCCCACACGCGGACCTTCACCTTGATCTCCTCGCTCTCGAAGGGCCGGGTGGGGTGGGCGATCTCCCCGGATCTGCCCCAGGGCACCTTGACGCTCTGCTCGGGACCGAACTCCGTCTCCAGCCGCACGATCGTCCCGCCCTTGGGGGCGTTCTGGTTGAGGCGGACCCGGAGCATGGGATCGACTCCGTCGTGGCGCACCTCGATCCCGGCCAGGTACACCTTCGCCGACACCCGGAGCGTCCCGGCCGCCTTGCCGCCGTTCAACGCGGCGGTGACGCGGATGTCGTGGTATTCGGCGCCGGACTTCGTGGTGATGCGGAACTTCGCGCTCTCGCGGCCCGCGGCGACCCGCACCGACGAGGGGACCTTCGCCCACGCGTTCTTCTTCGCCGTCACGGAGACGCGAGCGCCTCCCGAGGGCGCGGGGGCGGTGAGCCTGACGGTCGCCCACACGGACCCGTTGTCGGTCACCGTCTTCTTGCCGAACGTGAGCGAGGCGGGCCGGGCCTTGGCGGCGCGCTCGGGCGCGACTGCCGTCGCGCCGCCGGGTACGGCGAGCGCGAGGGCGGTCGCGGCGCAGAGGAGCGCGCTGAGGAGTCTGCGGGGCATCCGGCTGCCCTCCATGATCTTCGGAAGCGGGGGCGATATCGTGATGCCTCACACCAGACCATGTCAGGCAATTGGATTTCTGGACGATAACGACATTTCTTCTGTTACTGCTGTGCGGCCGCCTTGGCCGCCTTGTGCTCGCGGCGGGCGAGTTGGGTGAGCCAGGTGCGCAGGACGTGCAGGAACTCGGCTGGGCGCTCCTCGTGCAGGCGGTGGCCGTTGCCGGGGAAGACGTGGGTCTCCGCGCCGAGCGCGTCGCGCTCCCAGGCCGCGCGCTCGGGGTCGGCCCACAGGGCGAGGACGGGCTGGGTCCGGCCCGCGAGGTAGGCCTCGGACTGCGGGCGGACGCCGAACTGGCCGTCGGCGACGAACAGGGCGGTGAAGACCTCGGCGAGGACGTGCGGGGCGGTGCCCAGCAGCTTGCGCTCGTGCCAGGTCTTGACCACCGGGGGAGTCGCCGGGGTGTAGAGGGTCGCGTCCATCGCGAGGGCGGTCTCGTGGGTGTTCGCGCGCAGGCCGTCGGCGTAGCCGGACATGAAGGACGCGATGTCCTCGTGCAGCCCGTAGCCCGGGTCGACGGCGACGACGCCGCGCACCAGCGCCGGGTGCTCGACCGCGAGCACGCTCACCACCTGGCCGCCGAGCGAGTGCCCGACGGCGACCGCGCGCTCCACGCCGAGACGGGCGAGCAGCGCGGCGAGGTCCGCGGCCATCTCGCGCGGCACGTTGCCCTCGGCCGGGACGGAGCTGTAGCCGTGCCCGCGCAGGTCGGGGGCGATGACGCGGAAGTCCTTCGCGAGGTCGGGCAGATGCCACACCCAGTCGTGGGAGTCGGCGCCCATGCCGTGCACGAGCAGCAGGACGTCGGCGTCGCGGGGGCCGTCGTCGGTGTAGAAGAGGCGGACGTCGCGGACTTCGGCGAACGGCATGGACGGCCTCCTTGAGCAAGCAATTGCTTGGTAGGGTAGCGGATATGCGCCTCGGCATCACGATGTTCGCCACCGATCAGACCATGCCGCCCCACGAGCTGGCCATCGCCGTCGAAGAACGCGGCTTCTCTTCCCTGTACCTCCCCGAGCACACCCACATCCCGACGTCCCGGCTGACCCCTCCGGCGGCCACCTTGGAGACGTCGGGGGTGGGCGCCTCAGGATTCCTGCGCGGCACCTCAGGGGACGAGACCCTCTCGGAGTCGTACGCGCGCACCCTCGACCCGTTCGTCTCCCTGGCCATGGCCGCGTCCGTCACGTCCACGCTGACGCTCGGCACGGGCATCGCGCTCCTGGCGCAGCGCGAGCCGATCGTGACGGCCAAGGCGGTCGCGACCCTTCAGCACCTGTCCGGGGGCAGGTTCGTGCTGGGCGCCGGATACGGGTGGAACGTCGAGGAGGCCGCCGACCACGGCGTCGTCTGGCACGAGCGGCGCGCCCTCGTCGGCGAGCGGATCGAGGCGATGCGCGCGCTGTGGCGCGACGAGATCGCCTCCTACAAAGGCGACCACGTGTCCTTCGGCCCGAGCTGGGCCTGGCCGAAGGCCGACGTGCCGGTCCTGCTCGGCGGGGGCGGCGGCCCGAAGCTCTTCGCCGCGATCGCCGCGCACGGCGACGGCTGGATGCCGATCGGCGGCGCCGGGATCACCGAGGCGCTGCCGAAGCTCGCCGCCGCCTACGAGGCGGCGGGACGGGACCCGGAGACGGCGGTCGTCATCCCCTTCGGCACCCTGCCGAACCCGGGCAAACTCGACCACTTCGCCCGGCTCGGCCTTCCCGAGGCCGTCCTGCGGGTGCGGTCCGGGACCCGCGACGCCGTGCTGCGCGAGCTCGACGCCCACACCCGCTTCCTGGCCCGCTGATCAGGCGTCCTGCTCCCCGGGCATCAGGTGCAGCGGGGTGACGAACATGGCCGTCGCCTCGACCGTCACCTTGCCGTCCGGCGTGGTGATCCGCCCCTCGGCCCAGCTCTTGCGGCCCTCGCGCCGGGAGATCTCGGCGTGCAGCGTGAGCGGCACGCGCAGCGGCGTCGGCCTGCGGTAGCGCAGGTCCAGCGTGGCGGTGAAACCGGGGATGCCCGACAGTCCCGAGGTCATGCCGAGCAGCTGGTCGAGGACCGCGGCGCTGATCCCGCCGTGCACGAGGCCGGGCGGGCCCTCGTAGACCTCGTCGAGCGTGAACTCCGAGCGGACCGAGCCGTCCGGCAGCACCTCGCACGGAATCGGCGGCGCGACCGGGTTGACCGCGCCGGTGACGGGGTTGCCGAGCTGGCGCGACATCCCGCTGGCGGCCAGGCCGTCGGCCGGGGTCTCGGCCATCGGCGCGGCGGCGAGGCGGGCGGCGTTCAGCCGGTCGGTCAGTTCCCTGACCTCGCCGGCGATCGCGTCGATCTCGGCGTCGGGCACGTCGGTGAGCACGGTGGCGTCAATGAGGGCGCGCACCTCCTCGGCGAGGCGCGCGCGCACGGCGACCCGCTCCTCACCGAGGAACGCCCGGTCCTGCGGATAGACGGTCGGGGGGAGAGCGGTCGTCATGGGGGTCACTCCTGCACCTGGGGTTCCTAGAACCGCATTCTAGACAACCTCGGGCTCAGCCCAGGTACGCGGCCCGTACCGCCGGGTCCTCGCGCACCTCGGCGGGGGTGCCCTCGGCGATGACCTTGCCGAGGTCGAGCACGACGATCCGCTCGCAGGTGTCCATCACGAAGCCGACGTCGTGCTCCACCAGGAGCACCGTGGCGTCGACCGAGGACAGGACGTCGGCGAACACGGCGGCCTGCGCCGGGTCGAGGCCCGACGTCGGCTCGTCCAGCAGCAGGATCTTCGGATCGTCGGCCAGCGCGCGGGCCAGCTCCACGAGGCGGCGCCGCCCTATCGGCAGCTCCGCCGCGTACAGCCCGGCGAGGTCGGCGATGCCGCAGCGCTCCAGCGCCGCCTCGGCCCGCGCCCGGCGCGCCCTCTCCCGCGCGCGCCGCGACGGCAGCGCCAGCAGGTCCGCGGCCAGGCCGCCGCCCCCGCCGTGCCATTCCAGCGCCGTCAGCACGTTGTCCAGGACGGTGAGGCGGCCGAACACCTGCGGGCGCTGGAACGTCCGGGCCATCCCCTCGCGGGCCCGCCGCACCGCGCCGCGCCCGGTGACGTCCGCGCCGTCCACCCTGACGTGGCCGCCGTCCGGCCGGCGCAGCCCCGTGACCACGTCGAACAGGGTCGTCTTGCCCGCGCCGTTCGGCCCGATCACCCCGCAGACCTGGCCCGCGGCCACGCCGAAGGACACGTCGCTGAGCGCCCGCACCCCTCCGAAGCTGACGCTGATCTCCTTGAGCTCCAGGCTCATGCGCTTCCCTCCTCGACCGGGCTCGCGGCCGGCCGGATGCCCAGATAGGCGGCGGCCAGCTCGTCGGCGTCGACGTCGGCGCGCGGCCCGCGCCAGGTGATCCTGCCCTGGCCCATGTACGCGACGGTGTCGGCGATCTCCAGGGCCTCGTGGGCCTTCTCCTCCACCACGAGCAGGGCGACGCCCTTCTCGCGCAGCTCACCGAACAGCTCGAAGACCTGCCGGACCACGAGCGGGGCGAGCCCGAGCGACGGCTCGTCGGCGATGAGCACCTTCGGCGGCCGGACGAGCGCCGGGGCGAGGGCGAGGATCTGCTGTTCCCCGCCGGACAGCGAACCCGCGTGCAGGTCCCTGCGCTCGGCGAGCCGGGGGAACCGCTCGTAGGCCTGAGCCCTGTCCGACGCCGAAGGCAGCCAGAGCGTCAGGTTCTCCTCCACGGTCAGCCCTGGGAAGATCCCTCTGCCTTCGGGAGCCAGGTAGATGCCTTCGCGGGCGCGTCTGAACGGGGAGGCGCCGGTGACGTCGGCGCCGCCGAGCAGGACCCGCCCGGACGCCGGGGCCACCGCGCCCACGGCGACGGCACAAGCCGTCGACTTGCCTGCGCCGTTCGCGCCGAGGAGTGCCACGACCTCGCCCGCCCGCACCGCAAGGTCGACGCCGCGCAGCACGGTCGTGTCCCCGTACCCGGCGACGACCCCTTCGAGGACGAGCGCGGCGTCGTCCACGGCTCCGTCCCGCGCTCCGTCCTGCGCGACTCCGTCCTGCGCGTTCTCGGCGGGCTCAGCGGGCGCGGCCGCGTCGGCCTCCCGCGCCTCCCGCGCCCGCGCCTCCTCGACGGCCGCCGCGTGCCGCCGCCGGTACCGCTGCTCGGCGAACTGGGACAGGACGCCGTCGGGGTGCCGGGCGAGGATCATGCCGCCGAGGCCGAAGAGGATCGCCTCGACGTGCGTGGAGTCGGTGACGTACGACAGGACCTCGTGCGAGACGCCGACGATGAGGCCGCCGACCACCGCCCCGCCGATCCGCCGGACGCCCTGGAGCACGACCACCGCGAGCCAGAGGAATCCGAGGTTGACGTGCATGTCGCTGGCGTAGATCTGGCCCTTGAACGTGGCGAACAGGACCCCGCCGAGGCCGCAGATCCCTGCCGCGACCGCGAAGAGCGTCAGCTTGGTCCGCACCGCGGAGACCCCGGCCGCCTGCGCCGCGGTCGGCGCCGAGCGGACCGCGAGGATCGCCCGCCCGGACGGGGACCGCTCCAGGTTGCGGACCAGCAGCGCCACGACCGCGATCACCGCGAGCAGCAGCACGATCCTGGTGCGCGGATCGCCGGTGTCGGTCGGCCCGAGCACGATCGCGGGGAAGCTCCACCCTTGGGTGCCGTTGCTGAACGCGTCGATCTGGAAGAGGACCTGGTCGGCGAGCAGGCCGAGCGCCAGCGTCGCCAGCGCGAGGACCTTGCCGCCCAGGCGCAGCGCCGGAAGCGCGACGATCAGGCCCGCCGCCACCGCCGCGAGCACGCCCAGCGCGGCGGCGAGCCCGAACGGCAGGCCGTGCCCGAGGAGGACCCCGGCGGTCAGCGCGGCGAGCGCGGCGAACGACGCCTGCGCGAGGTTCACCATCCCGCCGACGCCCGTCACCACCACGAACGAGCAGAAGATGAGCGAGAACACCAGGCCGGTCGCGACCAGGCCCGCCCAGTAGTCGCCCGCGAGGAACAGCACCCAGACGAGGCCCGCGCCGCCGACCACCGCCCACGGCAGCATCCGCCGCAGGCGCGGCAGGTCCGCGAGGTAGTCGGGCGGGGGCGCGTCCTCGGCGACGGTGCCCGCGACCCGCGCGCGCGAGCGGTTCAGCACCACGAGGCCGACGAGCAGGAGCAGCGCCGGGACACCCGTGGCCAAGCCCGTCACCTGCTCGGTGAGCGAGCCGCCGTATCCGGCGACGAGGTTCTGCACGACGCCGAGGGCGAGGCCCGCGGCGAACGTCCAGGGGATCGAGCGCAGGCGGCCGAACACCGAGGCCGTCGCGGCGGTGAACATCAGGACGGTGAACGCGCTCTGGTCGAGGCCGAGCGCCGGGACGGCGAGCACCCCGGCCAGCGCGGCGAGACCGGAGGACAGCATCCACGCCTGGGCGGACGCGGCGTCGGCGTCGACCCCGCGCCAGCCCGCCAGGGACCGCTGGTCGACGGTCGCGCGCATGCGCAGCCCGAGCGGGGTGTGCCGCATGACCAGCCACAGCCCGGCGGCGGCGAGCGCGGCGAGCGCGAACACCAGGAGCTGGTCGGAGTCCAGGCGCACCCCGTCCAGCGGCTCGAACGTGGTGGGCGGCTGCGGGCCGAGCCCGCGCGGCGAGGCGCCCTCGGTGACCGACGGCAGCCCGAGCACCTCCACCAGCCAGAGGCCCAGCGCGGGCAGCGCGATGAGCAGGCCGATCGTCGCGACGATCGCCTGGGTCTCCCCGGCCGCCGCCAGGCCCCGGAACATCAGCCGGTGCAGCGCCCAGCCGAGGAGCGGGGCGAACAGGCCGACGGTGAGGACGGCGGCCGGCCAGGTCGGCCAGCCCGCGCCCGCGGTGAGTTCGAAGTACAGCAGCGCGGCGACGAAGCCGACCGCGCCGTGCGCGAAGTTGAAGACGCCGGTGGCGGCGTAGGAGAGGGTCAGGCCGGAACCGAGCAGGGCGAAGATCGCGCCGGTCACGAGTCCGCTGAGCACCAGTCCGAGGAATTCGGTCAAGACGGCTCCCGAGGGGTCGGCGCCGCCCCGCGGGGCGGCGCCGGAGGCACTACTTCAGCGGGGTGTTGGGGGTGCACTTGAGCTGCTGGGCGACCTCGAAGGCGTCACCCTTCAGCTGGACGAGCGCGCCGCAGCCGTTGGGCTCCTTCTTGTCCTTCGGGTACTCGATCCGCCCGAACCCGGGGTTCTCGTAGGTGAAGTTCTCGGCCGCGGCGAGGAACGACTCCCGCGTCAGGTCCTTGCCCGCCTTCGCGGCGATCGCGAGGAACACGTCGGCGGCCCAGTAGCCGACGGCCATGTGCTGGGTGAACTCCACCGCGCCGCCGCCGGAGGCCTTGGTGATGTCCTCCTTCATCCGCACGACCTCGGGCATCGTGGACTCGAACGGCTCGAACTGCGGCGACGACAGCACGCCCTCCAGGCCCGCCTTGAGCGCGGGGTCCTTGAGCACCACCGGGTCGTAGCTGGTCGCGTCGCTGATCGCGCCCTTGTACCCGGCCTTGCGCAGCGCGCCGAACAGCCCGGCGTTGAGCTTGGCCCCGGCCATGATCGACACGACGACGTCGGGGGCGCCGCCCTCGGCCTTCATGATCTTGTTGACGTAGGGGAGCCAGTCCTGCGGCGGCGCGGTCGCGGGGATCGCCGCGGACTTGCCGGCGAGCTCGAACCCGGCGGCGCTGAACGACAGCCCGATGTTGTCGACGCCGGTCTTGGACGCCGTGGAGTCGGTGCCCTGGATCCAGGCGGACTTGCCCTCCGCGCCGCCCAGTTCCGCGGCGACCTGCGAGCCCCACCACGTCTGGGTGGATCCGCCAGGGGAGGGCGCGAGGCAGCCGTTGTAGCCGAAGGCCGACTTCTTGCCGCACCACTGCGGGCCCGTCGCCCAGCCGAACCACGGGACGCCCTGCTGCTCCAGGAAGTCGCCGCCGCCGAACTGCGGCGAGCTGACCGGGACGATCGCGAACACCTCGTCCTTCTGGACCAGCTTCTGCGCGGCGGCCGTGCCCTTGGCCGGGTCCATCCCGTCGTCCTCGGCGCCGGCGAACTCGATCTTGCGACCGCCCACGCCGCCCTCGGCGTTGGCACGTTCGAAACGGGCCTTCGCCCCGATCTCGGCCGCGCCCGTCGAGTACCCGGTGGCGCTGGTCTTGGTGAGGATGCCGCCGATCTTGATGGTGGTGTCGGTGACTCCGGCGGACGCGTCGCCCGTGCCGGTGTTCTCGGTCGTCGTGCAGGCCGTGAGGAGGCTCGCGGTGATGGCCACGGCGACCGCGGCCCGAGTTTTCATGCGCATATGGAGGGGACTCCCGTACGGAGTTCGCGCTAACTGACCTAGCGCTCGCTTGATCCGGAGGGTACGTCGAGGGCTCGTACCAAGCAAGTGCTTGGTGTTACGGTGCTCGGTATGACGACTATGCGCGCCGCCGTGCTCCGCGAGTTCGGCGCCCCCTTGGAGATCCTTTCCGTCGACGTGCAGGAACCGCGGGCCGGCGAGGTCCTGGTCAAGATCGCGGCGTCCGGCATCTGCGGCTCGGATCTGAAGACCTTGGACGGCAAGAGCCCCGTCGTCAGGAAGCTCCCCGTCATCCCCGGGCACGAGAGCGCGGGCGTCGTCGCCGCCGTCGGGCCCGGCGTCACCGGGGTGAAAGAGGGCGACCACGTCATCGTGGCGATGAACGGGCCGTGCGGACGGTGCCGCAACTGCTCCCGGGGACGCGTCCACCTGTGCTCGGGCAAGTCCCGGATGGCCGCGATCATGGGCATGATGCCCGACGGCTCCACCCGCCTGTCCCTCGACGGGGAGGCCGTCACCCCCTACATCGGCATCGGGTCGTTCGCCGAATACGCGGTCGTCACCGAGCCGATGTGCGTCAAGGTCGCCAAGGACGTGCCGCTCGACCTCCTCTCCCTGACCGCCTGCGGCGTCGTCACCGGAGTGGGCGCGGTGCTCAACACCGCGAAGGTCGAGCCGGGATCGTCGGTGCTGGTCGTCGGCGCGGGCGGAGTCGGCCTCAACGTGATCCAGGGCGCGGTCCTCGCCGGCGCCACGACCGTCATCGCCGCCGACCTGCTGCCCGGCAAGCTCGAACTCGCCAAGGAGTTCGGCGCCACCCACACGATCCTCTCCGAAGACCTTCCCAAGCAGGTCGGCGAGATCGCCCGCGGCGGCGTCGACTACGCCTTCGACGTCACCGGACACCCCGCCGCACTCACCGCGGCCTTCACCGCCACCCAGCCCGGCGGCACCACGGTCATGGTCGGCAGCCCCTCCGCCCCCTCCCTCGACATCCCCACCTCGGCCCTCTTCTCCTCCCGCCGCCTCATGGGCACCCAGGGCGGCGACGCCAACCCCGCCCGCGACCTCCCCCTCCTCGTCGACCTCTACCGCCAGGGCCGCCTCAACCTCGACTCCCTGGCCACCGAACGCGTCGCCCTCGACGCCGTCAACGACGCCGTCACCCGAGTCCGCTCCGGCCAGGTCGCCCGCTCCATCATCACCTTCTGACCACCCGCTGGGCGGCGCCACAAACGCCGCCCACACCCGCTTGCGTCAGTCGACGAAGAGCTCGTCGACGCCGGCGGCGGTCACGGCCCGCTCCAGCCACCGGTCGAGCTGGTCGCCGTCCTCGCAGGCGAGGATGCGCTCACGCGCGGGCTGGGTGACCAGGATGTCCCGCGCCTGGAGAACCTTGATCACGGCCATGGCGGTGCTCTTGATGGCGCCTTCGGCGCGCAGGGAGTCGGTCCAGGGGCTGCTGTAGCTGAAGGGCTGCTGCTTCATCAGGATTTCCACGTAGTCGCGGCCGGCCTCATCGAGCGCACCGACCATGAGGTTTGGTACCGACCCGCCTTTTCGGGGTCCGGCAGGGAATCGAGCGCACCGCAGACGTTGCCCAGAAACGAGTTGGGCGCAGAAATGGTGCACGAGGTCCGGGTTCTCTTTGACGAGAAGCGTCCGTGCCTCGTGCGCTGTGGAAACGGGCATGGGTGGGACTGTAGTGACGGTTGATGGAATTCGTTGGCTAAATCGAGTTTTTCGGGATTGGGGTGGGCTGGTTTGTCGATTGATTGGGGAAATGAGAATTGGGATTGGGGGAATTGTGGGTTCTGTGGGGGTGGTGGCTTTTGTTGGGTTGGTTGGGGGATCTCCGGGTTTGTGGAAGGTTGTTGGGGGTAGTGGGGGGCGGGTCGGGTAGGGCGGTGAGTGATGAAGGGAAAAACGAGGTTTGGGGGAGGCCATGGGGAACGAGAGGAATGCTCGGGATCTGATGAGTCCGGGGGCGCGGACCATCGAGGGGCACGAGACGCTGGATCGGGCGGCGCAGGTCATGCGCGAGGAGGGCGTGGGGGCGCTGCCGATCGTGGGGGCGTCGGGGCGGTACGAGGGGATACTCACCGATCGGGACATCGTGCTGAAGTGCGTCGCCGAGGGGCATGATCCGGCGAAGGTCACGGCGGCCGATCTCGCGGGCGGGCTGTACTCGTGCCCGCCGACCGCGACCGTCGCGGAGGCGCTGGAGATCATGGAGAAGCACCGCATCCGGCGGCTGCCCGTGATCGAGAACGACTCGATCGTCGGCATGATCAGCGAGGCCGACCTGGCCAAGCACCTGCCCGACACCGAACTCGCCGATTTCTGCCACAAGATCTACATGGGAACGAGTTGAAGCCACGGCGCTGCCCCGTAGGCCCCTGGGGCCGGAGGGGCAGTGCCCGGGATCCCAAACGCCCCATCACGCGACGCCGGAGGCGGCGCAGTTCGATCAGGCGAAGTGCTGGCCGCCGTTGACGTCCAGGACGGCGCCCGTGGTGGTGGCGGAGGCGTCGCTTGCGAAGTGGAGGACGGCTCGGGCTATGTCCTCCTCGGAAGCGATGCGGCGGAGGGCCATGGCGGCGGTGTCGCGGGCGCGGACCGCCTCGAAGGTGGTGCCTTCGGCGGCGGCGCGGGTGGCCGTCCAGTCGTCGAGGACGGGGCTGGCGATCCACCCGGGGGCGACGCAGTTGACGCGGACGCCGTGCGGGCCGAGCTCGTCGGCCAGGCAGTGCGACAGAAGGTGGACGGCGGCCTTTCCGGCGGCGTAGTCGCTGCGGCCCGCGTAGCCGGAGCGGCTGGACATCGAGGTGATGTTCACGATCGAGCCTGACCCCTGCGCGACCATGTACGGCGCTATATACCGGCACGCCAGAAGAGTTCCGTACGCGGCGATGTCGACGACTTCGCGCCACTTCGCCAGGTAGGCGGCGTCCATGTCGAGCACGTTCTTGCGGTGCGTGCCCGGGAAGGCGGCGTTGACCAGGACGTCGATCCGCCCGAACCGCTCGTGCGCCGTGGCGGCGAGCGCCTGGACCGCCTCGGGGTCGGTCACGTCGGTCGGCACGGCGAGGGCGCCGGTCTCGGCCGCGATCGCCTCCAGCGACGCGGGCGTCCGGGCGGCGACGACCACCTTCGCGCCCTCCTGCGCCATGAGCCGGGCGAGGGTCCTGCCGAGCCCCGGTCCGGCCCCGGTGATGACCGCGATCCTGTCTTCGAGCACCATGCGCGCACTGTACCAAGCGATTGCTTGTTTGGTACCGTGCGGACGTGGATCTCACCTTCACACCCGCCCAGCAGGCGCTCCGCGCCGAGGTCAGGGAGTGGCTCGCCGCCCATGTGCCCGCCGAGCCCCTCCCGTCGATGGACACCGCCGAAGGCTTCGCCCGGCACCGGGAGTGGGAAAGCGCGCTCGCCGAGGCCCGGCTGAGCGTCCCGTCCTGGCCCGCCGAATACGGCGGGCGCGCGGCAGGGCTCGTCGAATGGCTCATCTGCGAGGAGGAGTACTGGGCCTCCGGCGCGCCCGGAAGGGTCAGCCAGAACGGCATCTTCCTGCTCGCGCCGACGATTCTGCACTGGGGCACCCCCGAGCAGAAGGCCCGGTTCCTCCCGAAGATGGCGACCGCGGAGGAGGTCTGGGCGCAGGCCTGGTCCGAGCCGGAGTCCGGCAGCGACCTCGCCTCCCTGCGCGCCACCGCCACCCCCGACGGCGACGGCTGGCGGCTGAACGGCCAGAAGACGTGGAGCTCCCGCGCGGTGTTCGCCGACTGGGGCTTCGGCCTGTTCCGCTCCGACCCCGCCTCCGAGCGCCACCACGGCCTCACCTACTACCTCTTCCCTCTGGACGCCCCCGGCATCACCGTCCGGCCTGTCGCCCAGCTCGACGGGGAGACCGGCTTCGCGGAGATCTTCTTCGACGACGTGTACGTGCCCGCGTCACAGGTCCTCGGCGGCGTCGGCAAGGGCTGGTCGGTGGCGATGGCCACCACGTCGTCTGAGCGGGGCCTCACCTTGCGGAGCCCGGGACGGTTCATGGCCGTCGCCGACAGGCTCCTGGCCTTGGCGCGCGAGTCCGGCGACCAGGCCCTCCGGGACGCCGCGGTGAGCGCCTGGTCCGACGCCGACGCCTACCGCCTCTACACCTGGGCCGCCGTGGCGCGCCTGGAGGAGGGCATCGAGCTGGGCCCGGCGTCGTCCCTGATGAAGGTCTTCTGGTCCGAGCTGGACCTGAAGCTGCACGAGCTGGCGCTGGCCCTGCGCGGGCCCGCCGCCGCCCTCGCCGACCGCTGGATGGACGGGTTCCTGTTCGCGCTCGCCGGCCCGATCTACGCCGGGACGAACGAGATCCAGCGCAACATCATCGCCGAACGAGTGCTGGGGCTGCCCCGATGAGATTCGCCTTCACCGAGGACCAGCGGCTGCTGGCCGCGACCGTCGCCGACGCCCTCGCCAAGGCCTGCCCGCCCGCGCTCGTCCGCGCCGCGCGCACCGACCCGTCGGTGCGCCGCGGGGATGCCTGGACCGCGCTCGCCGGGCTCGGCCTGCTCGGCGCCATAGTGCCCGAGGATCAGGGCGGCCTCGGCCTCACCCCCCTCGACACCGTGCTCGCCTGGGTGGAGATCGGCCGCTTCTGCGTGCCCGGCCCGCTCGTCGAGACCGCCGTCGCCGCGCCGCTCCTGCTGCCGAAGGGCTCGCCCTGGCTTGCGCGGATCGCCGCGGGGGAGGCGGCGGCCTCGGTCCGGTGCGCGGAGAACCCCTACCTGCTCGACGCCGACATCGCCGACCTGCTCCTGCTGCCCGAGGAGGCCACCGCCTCACCCGTCGAGGCGGCTTCGGCGGACGGGACGCGGCGGCTGTCGACCGTCGCGGGGGAGACCGCGCCGGGAGGAGCCGCCGCCGACCACGCGTCAGTGGCGGTCTCCGCCCAGCTCCTCGGGCTCGGCGACCACCTCCTGGACGCCGCCGTCGCCTACGCCGCGCAGCGCAGGCAGTTCGGCAAGGCCATCGGCTCGTTCCAGGCCGTCAAGCACCTGCTCGCCGACGTCTCGGTGGGCCTGCGCTTCGCCGAGCCGCTCGTGCACCGCGCGGCCTATGCGCTCGCGCACCCCGGCCCGGACACCGCCCGCGACGTGTCGGCCGCCAAGGTCGCGGTCGCCGAGGCGGCCCACCGGGCGGCCCGCGTCGCGCTCCAGGTGCACGGCGCGATCGGCTACACCGACGAACTCGACCTGCACCTGTGGCTGTCGAGGGTGTGGGCGCTGGTCCCGGCCTGGGGCGATCCCGGCCACCACAGGGCGCGGATGCGGGCGGCGCTCCTGGGCGACCGGTGACGGGCGCCGGCGGGCGGGGCTGCACCGTCGCGACGGACGTCGGCGGCACCTTCACCGACGTGGTGCTGGCCGACGCGGACGGACGCGTCCACGTCGTCAAGACGCTGACCACGCCGGACGACCCGGGCGACGGCCTTCTCCGGGGTGTCAGCGAAGTCCTCGCCTTGGCCGAGGTGGACCCGGGCGAGGTGACCCGGTTCGTCCATGCGACGACGCTGGCCACGAACGTCATCCTGGAGCGGCGCGGCGTGCCCGTCGCGTTCGTCACCAGCGGCGGCTTCCGGGCGCTGCTCGCGCTCGGCCGCCAGGCCCGGGTCGAGGAGGAGCGCTTCGACCTCGGCTTCGTGCAGCCCGACCCGCCCGTGCCGCTGACGCACACGTTCCAGGTGGACGGCAGGATAGGCGCGGACGGGAGCGAAGTCGCGCCCTTGGACGAGGAAGGCGCGGCCCGCGTCGGCGAGGAGATCGCCGCCCTGGGCGTCGCGGCCGTCGCGGTCTGCCTCCTGCACTCCTACGCCGAGCCCGCCCACGAGCGACGGCTCGGGGAGATCCTCCGGGCCCGCCTGGGCGACGTGCCCGTCGTGCTCTCCAGTGACGTCTGGCCCGAGATGGGCGAGTACGAACGGGCCACCACGACTCTCATGTCCGCCTATGTCGGGCCGGTCATGGACTCCTACCTGCGCCGGCTCACCGAACGGCTGCACCAACTCGGCATCACCGCCCCCGTCCAGGTGATGGAGTCAGCGGGCGGGGTGCTGCCCGCCGAGATCGCCGCCGCACTGGCCGTACGGACCATCGAGTCCGGGCCCGCGGCGGGCGTCATCGCCGCGGCCGACGCGGGCGCGGCCCGCGGGCTCGCCGACCTCATCTCCTTCGACATGGGAGGCACGACCGCCAAGGCAGGGCTCGTGCGCGGCGGCCGGCCCGGCATCACCCACGAGTTCCAGGTCGGCGGCAAGGGCAGCTTCGGCGGACGCAGGCCGGGGTCGGGCGTGCCCATCAAGATCCCCGCGATCGACCTCGCCGAGGTAGGCGCCGGAGGCGGCTCCATCGCGTCGGTGTCCGGCGGGACGCTCCGGGTCGGCCCCCGGTCGGCGGGCGCGGACCCCGGACCCGCCTGCTACGGGCGCGGCGGCCTCGACCCGACCGTCACCGACGCCAACCTCATCCTCGGCTACCTGTCCCCGGACGAGTTCGCGTTCCCGCTGTCGAGGGAACTCGCCGAAGAGGCCATGCGCAAGGTGGCCGACCCGCTCGGCGTCGACACGGCCACCGCCGCGGCCGCCGTGCACGACATCGCCAACGCGCAGATGGGGACGGCCGTCCATGTCGTCACCGTACGGCGCGGCATAGACCCGCGCGGGTACACCCTCGTCGCCTTGGGCGGCGCCGCGCCCACCCACGCGGCCCGGCTCGCCGAACGGTTCGGGATCAGCCGGGTGCTCGTCCCGGCGAACTCCGGCGTCGGCTCGGCCGCCGGCCTCCTGCGCGCCGACCTGTCGGTGGAGCACGCCCGCACCTTCCTGCGCCCGGTCACCGCACTGTGCTCGGGCGCCCCGGCGAAGCCGGGTTCTCATGCGTCCGGGCACAGTGCGGCCGAAGACACCGCCTCCCTCACCGAAGAGGCCCTGGAAGGGCTCGGCGCCCTCCTCGACTCGCTGGAGATCGCCGCGCGGGGCGACCTGTCGGCCCGCGAAGGCGGCGAGGTCACACGGTCGGTCGGGATGCGCTTCATAGGGCAGGCCCACGCCTTCACCGTCGACCTCCCGCCCGGACCGCTCACCTCGGCGCTCATCGCGCAGGTGACCGAGAACTTCTACAAGAAGTACGAGGAGTCCTACGGGATTCCTCTGCGCGATCCGGCGGAGCTGACCACCGCGCGCGTACGCGTCACCGTGGTCGCGCCGCACCCTCCCGCCGCGCCCGCCGAACCCGTACCGGCCGTCGAGACGCCCCGCACGGTGCACCTCGACGGGGCGGCCCGGGAGATCCCGGCGCAGCCCCGCGCGTCCTGCGTGCCGGGCGAGCCCCTGCCCGGCCCCCGCATCCTCACCGACGCCCAGTGCTCGGTCCTCGTCCCCCCGGGCTGGCGGGCGACCGCGACCCCCGAGGGCGCCACCCTGCTGGAACGGCTCACCGAGGAGGCCCCGTGAGCGACGACCTGACCGCCGAGATCCTGCGCAACGCGCTGTGCACGGCCGCCGAGGAGGCCAGCATCGTCGTGGTGCGCTCGGCCTACTCGACCTTCATCGTCGAGGGCGCCGACGCCGCCGCGGCGGTCCTGGACGCGGGCGGAAGGCTCATCGCGCACTCGACGTCCACCGCGATCATCCAGTGCGCGTCCCTGCGCAGCGCCCTCCCGTACCTGCTGCGCCGCTTCCCTGCCGCGGACATGGTGCCCGGCGACGTGTTCCTCATGAACGACGTCTACCAGGGCGGCATCCACGCCAACGACCTGCTGGTGTTCCGCCCGGTCTTCACCGGCGGCGAGGCCGCGTACTTCACCGGGACGCTCATCCACGTCGCCGACCTCTCGGGGCTGTCGGCCGGGGGCATGGCCTCCGACGCCACCGACGTGTTCCTGGAGGGCGTCCAACTGCCGCCGGTCCGGATCGCCACCGCCGCGGGGCTCGTCGACGACGTCGTGGCGATCCTCGCGGCGAACTCGCGGACCCCCGACAAGCTCGTCGGCGACCTGCGGGCGCTGATCGCCGGGGCCAACGTGGCCGCGCGGCGGGTCGAGGAGCTGATCGACGAGCGGTTCGCCGACGCCGTCTCGGCCTACCTCGCCGACACCGAGCGCCTGATGCGCGCGTCGCTGGCCGAGATCCCCGACGGGACGTACGTCGGCTCCTACACGCTCGACGACGGGCTGACCGTCCGCGTCGCGGTCACCCTGGCGGGCGGCGGTGCGAGGATCGACTTCACCGGCACCGACGGCCAGGTGCCGCTTCCGGTGAACTCAGGCTTCTCCCAGACGCTCGGCGGCGTCATGTACGCGCTGCGCTGCTACGTCGATCCGGCGCTGCCGCTCAACGAGGGGTGCTTCGCCCCGCTGGACGTCGTGATGCCCGAAGGCAGCCTCGTGCACTGCACCCGGCCGTATCCGGGCGGCGGAAGGTTCGGCACGGTCGCGGCGGCGGAGGAGGCGATCTTCGCGGCGCTCACCCGCGCGCTGCCGGGCCGGGGAGTCGCCGCGTCCGGCATCCTCCAGGGGTTCAGCCTGAGCGGGGCGGACCGGCCGTGGCTGCACATGTCGTTCGACCTCGGCGGGATGGGCGCGGGCGCGGATCGCGACGGCCCCGACGCGACGGGCGCGCTGTTCGGCGGCGGGCGCAACATCATCGCGCAGGTCGAGCCGGTCGAGGCGCGGCTCCCGGTGCGGATCGAAGCCGTCGAGCTGATCCCCGACTCCGGAGGCGACGGCACCCGGCGCGGCGGACTCGGCACCCGTACGGTCATCCGCCTTCTGGAGGACGCACGCGTCGACACCCGGGGAGACCGCCTGCACCGGCCGCCTCCCGGAGCAGAAGGCGGCCTGCCCGGACGGGCCGGAGGCTACTTCCGGGAACTGCCCGACGGCACGCGCGAACCCCTCGACACCAAAGCGACCCGGCAGCCTTTGCGGGCAGGGGAGGCCTTCGTCCTGGAGACGTCGGGCGGCGGCGGGTACGGGGCGCCGTCCGGGCGCGCGGAGGCCGACCGGGCCCGCGACCTCGCAGACGGACGCATCACCGGCGACTCGTAGGACGGACGCACCCTTGAGATTCGGCATACCCCTCGGCCTCGTCCACCCGGCGCTGTGGAAGCCCCTGGCGGTCGAGGCGGACCGGCTCGGCTTCGACTCCGTATGGATCCCCGAGCACCTGGTCTTCACCACCGACCTGTCCACCGCGAACTATCCGGGGACCTCCGACCCCGGCATCAACCCGCGCACCCCTCTGTTCGACGCCCTCGGCTACCTGTCCCACCTCGCCGCCGTGACCCGCCATGTGCGGCTCGGCACCGCCGTGTACCTGTACGGGCTGAGGCACCCGCTCATCAGCGCGCGCGCTTTCGCCACGCTGGACCACCTCTCGGACGGGCGCGCCATCGTGGGCGTCGGCAGCGGCTGGTACCGGGGCGAATGGGACGCGGCGGGCGTGGACTTCCGGACCCGCGGCTCGCGTCTCGACGAGGCCCTCGACCTGTCCCGGCGGCTGTGGACCGAGCCCGTCGTCGCGCACGAGGGCCGCCACTTCACCGTCCCCGAGGTCGCGTTCGAGCCCAAGCCCGTCCAGCCGCTCATCCCGGTGACCGTCGGCGGCGAGTCCGACGCGGCACTGCGCCGCGCCGCCCGCAACGACGGCTGGATCAGCATGCCCCAGACCCCCGAGGCCATCGCCCCGAGACTCGCCCTCCTACGTGACCTCAGGGACAAGGCCGAAGTCGACCGCACGAACCGCCCCCCGTACGAAGTCACCGTCCACGCCTACGAGATGCGGACCCCCGACGAAGTCCCCGTCTGGGAGTCGCTGGGCGTCGACCGCCTCATCGTCCGTCCCTGGACCCGCTCCCGCGACGCCGTGGCCTCCCTCGCCCCCTTCGCCGAGTCCTACGGCGTGACCCCGCCCCCGTCCTGACCCGCGGCCGAGAGGACGCCGGTGAGCAGGGTGGTGAGGGCGGCGGCCGTGCCCTCGCCCTTGGGGTCGCCGGTGGACAGCCGGCGGATGGCGAGGCCGTAGAGGAGGCTGACGACGACGGGGGCGTGCCGTCCCGGTTCGGGCACGCCCAGGGCGTCGAGGATCGCGGCGGCGAGCGCGTCGTAGGCGGCGACCGAGCGGGCGGCGGCCTCCTGGAGCGAAGGGTGCCGGGCGGCCTGGAGGTGCAGTTCCAGGGTGGCGATCTGCTCGCGGGTCCCGGCGAGCGCGACGATGGCGCGCTCCACCTCGGCGGCGGCCTCCTGCGGGGTCAGGGCGGCGTGCGAGAACGCCAGGGCCAGCGCGGAGATCCGCTCGATCTCGGTGTCCACGAACCGGGTCAGCGCGGCGTGCAGCAGATCGCCCTGCGCGGGGAAGTGGTACGTCAGCGTGCCGAGCGAGACCCCGGCCTCCGCCGCGACCCGCCGGTTCGTGACCGCGCCGACGCCGTCCTCGGCGACCAGCCGCAGCGTGGCGCCCAGGATCCTCTCCCGCGTGTCGCTGCTCATGGCGGCCATCCTCTCAGGGGCTCCGGGCCGTTCTGGGCCTTCCGCGAAGGGCCGTCGCCAGTTTATCGTTCGTTCGAACGAACGAGGAGGCTTTCATGGGCGGGTATCCCGGGCTGGCCGAGCAGGCGGGGCTGGTCGCGAAGGGCGAGGCGAGCGCCACGGAGCTCGTCGAGGCGGCCCTGAGCCGTGTCGCGGCGGTCGACGAGCGGGTCGGGGCCTTCCGGGTCGTGCGCGGTGAGCAGGCCCTCCAGGAGGCCGCTGAGGCCGACCGGCGGATCGCCGCGGGGGAGCGGCTGCCGCTGCTCGGGGTGCCCGTCGCGGTCAAGGACGACACGGACCTCGAAGGCGAGACCACTCCGTTCGCCGTGAAGGGCGCCCACCGGCCCGCGGTCCGGGACGCCGAGCAGGTCCGCAGGCTCCGCGCGGCGGGCGCGATCATCATCGGCAAGACCCGCACCTGCGAGATCGGGCTGTGGCCGTTCAGCGAGTCGCCCGGCTTCGGCGCGGCCCGCAACCCGTGGAAGCTCGGCTACACGCCGGGCGGCTCCTCCGGCGGGTCCGCCGCGGCGGTCGCGGCCGGCATGGTCGCCGCAGCCGTCGGCTCCGACGGCGCGGGCTCCATCCGCATCCCGGCCGCGTGGACCAACCTCGTCGGCGTCAAACCCCAGCGCGGCAGGGTCTCCGGCTACCCGCACACCGACCCCTTCCACGGCCTGACGGTCTGGGGCCCCCTCGCCCGGACCGTCGAAGACGCCGCGCTCCTCCTCGACGTCCTGTCGGGCAGCCACCCGGACGACGTCTACCGGCTCGACCCTCCCCGCACCCCGTTCGTGGACGCGGCCCGGAGCACCCCGCGCCGGCTGCGCGTCGCCGTCTCCTTCCGGACGGCCTGGGGCGTGCCCGGCGGCATCGACCCGGAGATCCGCGCGGCGATCGAGCGCATGGCCCGCGTCCTCACCGACCTCGGCCACAAGGTGTTCCCCGCCGACCCCGACTACGGCCCCGTCGCGCTCGGCCTCGTGCCGCGCGGCACCACGGGCGTCGCGGAGTGGCTCGACTCGATGCCCGACCCGGAGCCGGAGGCGCGCACCGAGGTGGAGGCGAGGATCGGCCGGATCGCCGGACGGCGGCTGCTGCCCCTCGCCCGGAAACTCGACCCGTACCTGCGCCGCCGCGTCGGCCGCATCTTCGCCGCCGCCGACGTCGTCCTCACCCCGACGACCGCGCACCTCCCGTCGCGTGTGGGCGCGTTCGACGGGGCCGGCTACCGGCGCACCCAGTCCGGCGTCGCCGCCCTGTGCCCCCTGGCCTGGCCCTGGAACGTCCTCGGCTGGCCCGCGGTGAGCGTCCCCGCGGGCTTCTCCTCCAACGGCCTCCCGATCGGCGCCCAGTTCCTCGCCCACGACAGCGACGAACGCACCCTCCTCACCCTCGCCGCCCAACTCCAGGAGGCCGAGCGCTGGCACGACCGCACGCCCGCGCTGTAGGGGTCTTGCGTTAAGGAGAGGCGGAGAGCGCCTTCTTCAAGGCGTCCCGAGACCACGCGTCGGCTGTCCGGGTGGTCTCGGGCAGCCGGTAGCGGGGCGTGAGGGCGAGCGTGAGGCGGACGCAGGAGTCCAGGTCGATGAGGTGCCCGGGGGAGACGTGCACGGGCCGGATCCCCGTCTGCGTACGCAGCGTCCGCCCCACCTCTTCACCCTCCAGGAGCAGCGGCGTGGACGCCCCGCGTTCGTCCCCCGGAGCGGCCGACGGAAGCAGCGGCGTCTTGGCGACCCCGAAGGTGGGCCGCCCGGTCAGCAGCCCGAGGTGGCACGCGAGCCCGAACCGCCGCGGATGCGCCAGCCCGTGCCCGTCGCACACGAGCACGTCCGGCGCCACCTTCCCGAGCCCCCGTAGCGCCGAAAGCAGAGCGGGCACCTCCCGGAACGCGAAGAGCCCCGGCACGTACGGAAACGAAGGCCGCTCCACGGCCACGGCCGCATCAAGGACCCGGAAGGTGCGCGCGTCCAAGACGACGACGGCCGCCGCCACAAGCCCGTCGTCCCCCTCCCCGTCCCCGGAGTACGCCACGTCCAGGCCCGCGACGGTGGCGGGCGCGTCCCGCAGGGGCGGGAAGCGCAGCCGCTCCCTGAGCTCCACTTGGAGCGCCTCGGCCTCCGCGACGCTTCCCGGCCGTGCGTAAGTCCCGGCGATCTCCATCCTTCGACCCTAAAGGACCCCTATGGTGCCGTTGATGACACGGCATCGAGGAGCCCCCGCATGATCACCGAGACGCCCCCGGAGACTTCCGCCGAAGGCTGGGACGACGCCCTGAGCGGCGCCTTCGAGATCCTGCTGGGCGCGCCACCGGCCACCGACGACGGCGCCGTATACGGCGTGTACCACGCCTCGGATCCCTTCGACGAGTTCCTGTTCCCCAGTCCTTGGGCGACCCCCGAGGCCCTGACCGGCCGGGAGCCGACACGGCTGCCGGACCCGGACGCGGAGGAGTACCCGTTCTCGCCCTTCGCGTGGCGGTTCGACCTGGGCGGTTCGCTGTTCTGCCTCGACCCCGACCTCCTGGCCGGATCGGGTCCGTGGGGCGAAGGCGGGCACAAGGGCCCCCGGCCGTTCGACGACGTCTTCGCCGCCGACCTGCGGGCCGTCTCAGCGTTCGGTGAGGGAGGGGAGGCGCTGGTGCACGGCGCGGATCTGGGACCGCTGCTGGCCCGGCACGGGGTCGACCTGACGGGCAAGGGGGCCGGGAAACTGAACGGCTGGCTGACGGTGCTGCTGCGCGTGGCCACCGACGGCACGCTCACCGACGCGATGCGGGCCGCGACGTTCACCGGGCGCGGCCCCGGCCACCTGGTCCCGATGACGCGGTCCCGCCGCGCCGAGGAGCCCTGGGAGGAGAGGCTGGGCGCCGTCACGTATCCCGGCCTCCGCGACCATCTCCGCCTGCTGTGCCTCGGCGACGACGACGCGCGGAGCGAGGGCGCCTCCTACTGCGGCACCGGCCACTGGGCCTTGAACCACGTGCTGGAGGACCTCGGCTGCTCCCTCGTCGCGGCCTGGGAGTTCGGCGAGTCCCAGGCCGGCACCGCCGTCGTTCGCCTTCCAGCCGGGCCCGGCGCCCACTCCGCTGGCAGGTGAGCGGGCGACCCGGACGAGGCCCCGGGCCCTTCGCGCATCCCGGCGGGTCATGCGCGAAGGGCCCGGTCCAGGATCTCTCAGCTGAATCCGGCACCGGTGATCATGCCGCCGTCGATGACGATCTCGGCGCCGGTGACGTAGGAGGAGTCGTCGGAGACGAGGTAGGTGATGAGGCCGGAGACTTCGCGGGTGTTGCCCATACGGCCGAGGGGGAGGTTGGCGAGGAAGGCGTCGGCTTTGGGGGCGGCCTGGGCGACGACGTCGGGGTCGAGGGACATGGCGGTGAAGATGCCGCCGGGGTGGACGGAGTTGACGCGGATGTTGTATTTGCCGAGTTCGCGGGCGGCGGTCTTGGTGAGGCCGCGGACGCCGAACTTGCTGGCGCTGTAGGCGGAGTAGCCGGCGGAGGAGACGAAGCCCTCGGTGGAGCTGATGTTGACGATGGCGCCGCCGTTGTCGCGGAGGGTGGGGATGACCGCCTTGATGCCGAGCCACTGTCCGACGAGGTTGATCTCCAGGACGCGCTGGAACTCGGCGAGTTCCATGTCCTCGATGTTCTTCACCTTGATGACGCCGGCGTTGTTGACGAGCGCGTGGAGGCCGCCGTAGGTCTTCACGGCGAGGGAGACCGCGGTCTCCCAGTCTTCGGGCCGGGTGACGTCCATGCGGGTGAAGACGGCGCTGTCGCCCAGGTCGGCGGCGAGGGCGGCGCCTTCCTCTTCGAGGACGTCGCCGAAGACGACTTTCGCTCCTTCGGAGGTGAGGCGCTTCACGTGGGACTTGCCCATGCCGCGCGCCCCTCCGGAGATGAGGACGACCTTCCCGTCGAGCTGGCCCATCAGTGGTCTCCGTTCGGTTGCCGGGGGTGCCGGGGGCCGCGCAGGGCGGCCGCCGCGGCGGTGATCGCGGATGCCGCGGCCTCCATGCCGCGGAAGAGGGGGACGCCTCCTTCGCGGGCGGCGGCGCGGACGGCGTCCTCGACGCCGGCGGGCGCGCATTCGCCGTTGCGCAGCACGAGGGTGACGCGGGTGTGCGGCAGCGCGCGTTGGAGGTCGGCGATGGCCCGCGTGTAGGCGAGGAGGGGTTCGGCGCTGTCGCCGAAGGTGAAGAAGCTCTGCGCGTTGACGTGCGCGACGACGTCGGGGTAGGCGCGGTGCTCCAGGATCGCGGTGACGGCCCGGGAGACGAGCGCGGGGTCGGCGCGCGGCCCGACGGGTACTTCCAGCGGGTTCGCCAGGGAGGTGCCCGCGCCGAGGCCGAGGGCGCGGAGCGCGTCCCGGGCGGGGGCGGGGAAGCCGTCGAGGCGCAGTCCCGCGGTGTCGAACGCGTCGGCGGCGAGGACGCTGGCCCCGCCGGACGGCCCGATGACCAGGACGCCTTCGGTGTCCCGCGGCACTGGCCGTCCGGCGTGCCGGTCGAAGAAGTCGAGGACGCCGACGAGGTCGTCCTGGCTGGTGACGAGGGCGAGGCCGGTCTGCCGGGAGAGCGCGTTCCACACCCGCCCGTCGCCGATCATGCCGCCGGTGTGCGACGCCGCGGCTTCGCGTCCTTGGGCGCTGCGCCCTCCGACGAGCGCCACGACGGGCTTGGGGCAGTCCGCCAGGGCGGCGCGCAGGGCGACGCCGTCTCTCGGGTCTTCCAGGTAGAGGCCGATGGCGGTCGTCGAGGGGTCCTGGCCGAGGTAGGCGAGGAGGTCGGCGGGTGTGACGTCGAGGCTGTTCCCGACGGTGGCGACCTTGGAGTAGGCCAGCCCCCTGCGCTCGCCCACCTTGATGACTTCTCCTGCGAGCCCTCCGGACTGGGAGACCACCGAGACGCTTCCGGGAGGCCCCTGCGCGCCGCCGAGGAAGGTCTGTCCTCCGGCGGGGGAGTACACGCCCATGCAGTTCGGCCCGAGCAGCCGTGTTCCCTCGGGCACCGCGGCGAGCAGTGCGGCTTCGGCCGAGGAGTCCCCGGTCTCGCCGAAGCCGCCGCTCATCACCTGGACGAACGGGATGCCGGAGGCCTGGGCGACGACTTCGGCGCACTGGGACGCCGGCACGGCGACGAGCGCGTAGTCCACGTCGGCTTCCGCGAGGGACTTCACGCACGGGACGCCGTCGATGGACGGGGCCGTAGGGTGGACCGCGTAGATGGGTCCGGAGAAGACCTTCTGGTAGAAGCCGAGGAACATGTTCCCGAAGTTCGGCTTCTTCGTGGACGCCCCGACCACCGCGACCGCCCGCGGCGCGAACAGTGCGTCGAATGTCACCTTTTGGTTAGGGTCCACCTTGGGAGTCTCGCGCGTCCCTCTTTGCGAGGGGACGGCCGCGGCGCGGTGGCTCGTCCCCTCTTCGCTTTCCCGGGAGGTCCCCGCCGCGGCCCCCGGAACGAGCCGCGCGTCGACCGCGACGGCCCCTTCGGGCGAGCAGATGACGGGGTTCAGCTCGAACTCGGCGAATCCCTCGAAGGCGGGCGAGCCCAGCGCGTCGGCGACCGCGAGGACCGTGGCGACCAGCGCGTCCACGTCCACGCCAGGACGGCCCCGGAAGCCCTCCAGCAGGGCCCTGCCGCGCAGTTCGGCGAGCATCGCGCGCACGTCGGCCTCGGTGACGGGCAGCAGCCGCAGGGCCGCGTCGTCCATCACCTCGGTGAGGACGCCGCCGAGCCCGACGAGCAGCACCGGCCCGAAGGCCGGATCGCGGACCGCGCCGATGATGACCTCGACGCCCGGCGCGGCCTGCTCCTCGACGAGGAACCCTTCGGCGGACACCCCGCGCGCGAGCATCGCGGCGGCGGCCTCCGCCGCCTCCTCGGCCGACGCGTTGCCGAGCGCGACCGCGCCCGCGTCGCTCTTGTGCAGCAGCTCAGGTCCGTAGGCCTTGACGACCAGCGGCGGCGTCAGCTCCGCCGCGGCGGCGCGCACATCCCCGTCCGCGGGCACGTGCGCGCCGCGTGGGACGCGCACGCCGAAGCCGGAGACGAGCGCCTTGACCGCGTGTTCCGGAAGATGCCCGGAGGGCGGCTGCCCGTTTGCGGGAAGGTTCCCCATCTAGCCGAGCACCTCGGCGAACTCGTCGCGGATGCCCCGGCGCAGCAGCTTGCCGGGGCCGCCCGACCCGTCGGTGGTGTGCGGGAGTTCGGCGGCGACGACGACCGCGTCGGGCACCTGGTGCGCGGGCAGCGTCGCGGCGAGCGCGGCGAGGACGGCGTCCCCGTCCAGCTCGGCCCCGGCGCGCGGCACGACCGCGAGGAGGATCTTCTGCTCGGCCGCGCCGCTCTCGGCGTGCGCGGGGACGCCCACCGCGCCCGCCTCGGCCACGCCAGGCACCTCGACGGCCTTCTCCTCGATCTGCGCGGGCTGCGACCACTGGCCGCCCTTGAGGATGGCGTCGTCGCGCCGCCCGAGGACGGACAGCGTGCCGTCCTCGGTGATGATCCCGAGGTCGCCGCCGACGAACCAGCCGTCGTGCAGGGACTCGGCGGTCTTCTCCGGCAGTCCGTCGTAGCCGGTCATCATGTTCGGGCCGGTCAGGTTGATCTCGCCGACCTCGCCGACGAGCCTCTCCCCGTCCGGGCCGGTTACCTTCACCGCGCAGCCCTTGCGGGCGCGCCCGGAGGCCGTGATGGGCTGGGAGCCGTCGTCCTGCCTTCCGAACACCGTGTAGGGCGCTTCGGTCTGGCCGTAGTACGAGTAGATGGCGGCGTCGGGGAAGCGGGCCTTGATGCGGTCGCGCAAGGCCGGCAGCAGAGGCTCCCCGCCGAGGATGATGGCCCGGAGGGACGACAGGTCGGCGCTCTCGTGGTCGTCGCTGCCGAGCAGCGCCGAGAAGAACGACGGGATGACCGACACGTGCGTGACGCGCTCGCGGGGCACCACCTGGGTGAAGGTGGCGGGGCTCCAGTCCTGCTCCAGGACGAGCTTCTGGCCCGCGTAGAAGGCGGGTCCGACGAGCGCGGGGAAGCCGATGCCCCAGATGATGGCGCCGGTCCCGGTGACGGAGTCCTCGGCCGTCGCCACGTCGGTCCAGATCTGCGCGATGGAGATCGCGGAGAAGTGGGTGTGCACGACGGGCTTGGGCAGCCCCGTGGTCCCGCTGGTGTAGAAGAGCGCGAGGGGGTCCGAGCCGTGGCCGCCGTAAGGGGGCTCCTCCTCGGAGGCGGTGGCGGCCAGCGCGTCGAGGTCGACGGCCTCCTCGCCGGGTCCGCCGACCTTGATCCACAGCTTGACGCCCGGCAGCTCCCCGCGGATCCGCCCGACGGCCTCCTCGACCGTGGCGTCGTAGACGAACACCGTCGCCTCCGACGCCGCCACGACCTGCCGCAGGGTGTCCAGCGGCCAGTAGGGGTTCAGCGCGGAGACGACCGACCCGATCTTCATCTGCGCGAGGTACACCTCGGCGACGTGCAGGGTCTCGTTCATGAGCGACGCGACCCGGACGCCCGGTGCGACGCCCGCCGCGAGCAGCGCGTGCGCGACCCGGTTGACGTTCCGGTTCAGCTCCTCGTAGGTGAAGGAGCGTGTGCCGCAGTAGGTGAGCGCGGTCTTGCCTGGGGTGCGCAGGGCGTTCGCCGTGAGGATGGCGTAGGCGTAGTTGGAGAACGGGGAGTGCGTCACAGCGGTCTCCTTTCCGGGGGAAGGGGCGGGGAGGGGACTAGCGGGCGGCGTAGACGACGAAGGGGTTCCCGGCCGGGTCGCGCAGAAGGGCGCGCACTTCGTGCGGTCCCTCCTCCGGCCCGCGGACGAGCTCGGCGCCTGCGGAGGTGAGGCGCGCGACGGTGGCGGGCACGTCCTCGACCTTGAAGGAGGCGGCGACGGCTCCGGCGAGGTCCTCTTCGGCGCCGACGAGCGCGAAGGTGGTGCCGCCGCCGTCGAGGGCGGCGAAGCGGTCGCCGTCGGCGAACTTGACGGTGAGGCCGAGCCCGTCGCGGTAGAAGGCGACGGCCGCGGCGAGGTCCTTGGCGGGGTACATGACGTTGCCGACGCGGGTCACGCGGGCCTCCAGGAGGGGATGGGGCCGAAGCCCGGTAGGTCGTCGAAGCAGACGCGGACGCGCATCCCGATCGCGGGTTCGGCGGCGTGCAGGGTGCCGAAGGCGCGCGCGCCCTCGTCGAGGTCGATCCAGGCGACGGTGTAGGGCGGGGCGAAGCCCGGCAGGAACGTCCGGTGGACCGTGGTGAACGTGTGCACGCCGCCGTGTCCGGAAACCGGCTCGAACGGCAGGTTCGTGCCTCCGCAGTAAGGGCAGGAAGCCTCGGGGAAGTGGACGAACCGGGCGCAGTCGGCGCAGCGCTGCAATGCCAGTTCGCCCCGCCGGCAGGCCGCCCAGTAGGGCTCTGTCAGCGGGCTCGGCGCGGGGGCGGGGCGTGCGGGGTCCATCGCGGCCAAACTAGCGCACGCTTGGTTGGTCGACAAGGGCTACCCAAGCAAGCGCTAGGGCGCGTAGATTGCCGGTGTGCCCCTCGATCTCAGCGAACTCGCCGCCCCCGGCCACACCGCAGTCCTGGTCATGGAGATGCAGCGCGGCGTCCTCGGCGACCTCGCCAAGTTCCCCGGCCTGCGCGAGATCTGCGCCGAGCGCGGCACCGTCGCCGCCGCGGCCCGCGTCCTCGCCGCCGCCCGCGCCGCGGGCGTGCCCGTCGTCCAGTGCACCGCGGCCTTCCGCGCCGACCGCGCCGGCAGCCACACCGACAACACGCCCTTCCTGCGCAACCTCCTGCGCGACCCCGCGCACATGCTGGAGGGCACCGCGGCGATCGAGGTGCTGCCCGAGCTGGCCGACCCCTCGGACCTGGAGAACCGCCGCTACCACGGCTTCACGCCCTTCACCGGCACCACGCTCGACCAGGTGCTGCGCTCCCTCGGCGTCAGCACGGTCGTCGGCGTCGGCGTCTCCCTGAACCTCGCGATCCCCGGGCTCGCCTCGG
Organism: Actinocorallia aurea; assembly: GCF_054783995.1. Classification (NCBI taxonomy): domain Bacteria; kingdom Bacillati; phylum Actinomycetota; class Actinomycetes; order Streptosporangiales; family Thermomonosporaceae; genus Actinocorallia; species Actinocorallia aurea. The sequence continues at coordinate 124,388 of NZ_BAAGPQ010000002.1, read as the reverse complement.
AGGCCGTCGCGCTCGGCTACCGCGTCGTCGTCCCCGTGGACGCGGTCGCGGGCATCCCCGCCGAGCACGGCGACGCCGTCCTGGCGCACACCATCTCCCTGCTCGCCACCCGCACGACCGCCGACGACCTCGCCGAGGCCTGGCTCGACCGGAGCGCCGCATCATGACCTTCCCCGGACTCGACCTGCCCGGCCGCACCGCCCTGGTCACCGGCGGCGCGGGCGGCATCGGCCGCGCGATCTGCCGCGACCTCGCCGCCCTCGGCGCGCGCGTCCTGGTCGCCGACCTGAACGCCGACGCGGCGACGGCCTTCGCCAAGGAGCTCCCCGACGCCGAGGGCCTCGCCGTCGACCTCGCCGACCCCACCTCGATCGACGCGCTGGCCGAGCGCGCCGGGCCCGTCGACGTCCTGGTGCACAACGCGGGGATCTCGATCGTCGAGCCGTTCACCGAGAGCGACCCGGCGCACTGGGACCTCATGTGGAAGGTCAACCTGCGCGCCCCCATGCAGCTCACCAAGGCCCTGCTGCCCGGCATGGTCGAGCGCGGCTGGGGCCGTCTCGTCTTCGTCTCCAGCGACGGCGCCCGCGCGGGCTCGGGCGGCGAGGGGGCCTACGGCGCGACGAAGGCGGGCCTGTTCGGCCTCGCCAAGTCCCTCGCCAGGGAGGCGGCCCGGGGCGGCGTGACGAGCAACGTCGTCTGCCCCGGACCCACCGACACCCCCATGGTCCGCGAGGTCGCCAAGGGCCATCCCGACCTCCTGGACAAGCTCGCCAGGGGCATCCCGCTCAGGCGGATCGGCACGCCGGAGGACGTCGCGGGCCTGATCGCCTACCTCTGCACCGACAGGGCCGGCTACATCACGGGCCAGACCCTGTCGGTCAGCGGCGGCATCACCATGCACTGAGGGCGGGGCAGTGACGCCCGGAGGCTCAGGCCAGGGACGCGTAGGCGGCCTTCAGCAGCTCGTACGAGCGAAGGTCGCCGCCGATCGCGTCGCCCATGAGGTTGGGGACGAACGCGAAGGCCAGCCCGGCGGCCGGGTCGCCGAGGCCGAGCGAGCCGCCCGCGCCCGAGTGGCCGAACGCCGCCGCACGGCCTTCGGCGGGGACCCGGAAGTTCACGTTAGGCCGCATGTAGCCCAGGCCGAACGCGGTGTTCACCAGGAGGGTGCGGTCGGGGCCGTGCACGCGGACGCGGGTGGCGTCGGCGAGGGTCTCCGGCTTCAGGATCTCGCCGCGCACGAGCCTGTCGTAGAAGGCGGCGAGGTCGCGGGGCGCGGCGAGCATGCCCGCGGCGGGCCAGCCGCCCGCCAGGACCACCGGGTTGTTGAAGGACGTACGGGGGTTGTGCAGCGCCCGGTTCATCCGCGATGTCGGGTCCATGTAGGCCTCGGCCATCCGGTGCAGCAGGTCGTCGTTCTTGGCGCGGGCCACCGGGTCCGCGCCGCCGGACGGCACGGGGCGTCCGCCGAGCCTGGCGGCCTCGGCGATGACCTCGGGCGGTGCGCCGATCCACAGGTCGGGCGCGAACTCGCGCCGCACGAACTCGCCCACGGTGGTGCCCGCGTGCCGCCGGACGATCTCGCCCGCCAGCCAGCCGTAGGTGAGCGCGTGGTAGCCGTGCCCGTCGCCGGGCGTCCACTCCGGGGCCTGCGCGGCGAGGAGGGCGGCCATCGCAGCGGGGTCGGCGGCCTCCTCGGGGGAGACCGGCCGGTCGAAGGCGGGCAGGCCGCCCTGGTGGGTGAGCAGGTGCTCACCCGTCGTCTCCTCCTTGCCCCGCACGCCGAACTCCGGCCACCAGCCGGTGACGGGCGCGGTCAGGTCGACCTCGCCGCGCTCGGCCAGCAGCAGCGCCGCCGTGGCGGTGACGGCCTTGGTGCAGGAGAACGCGACACAGCGCGTGCCGCGCTCCCAGGCCCGCCCGGTGCGCCGGTCGGCGGTGCCGCCCCACAGGTCCACGACCGGCCGCCCGCCGACGGTCACGGCCACCGCCGCGCCGAGCTGCCGGCCCTCCGCGAACTGCTCCTCGAACACGTCGCGGACCGCCTGGAAGGCCGGATCGCAGTGTCCCTCGACGACGCCCATCTCTCCTCCTCGAAAGGTCGCCACATCATGACACCGCCCGAAGGGCTGCAAACCCCCCAGACATCGAATAATTGGGGCCGTTGGGGAGTGAATGATGAAAAAGGGGCACTTAACCTGCTGACTCCCGAAGTGGTGCTCGCCGCCGTCGGGACCGTCACCGAGGGGCGCGTCCTGCCGCTCTCCCTGCCGATCAAGGGATCGACCTCGGGGCCCGCGCCGACCACGGTCCCGCACCTGCGCGGGCGGCCCCTGCCCCAGCACTTCATGTCGGTTGACGGCGCCGACTACGTGGCGGGCACCAGGCCCGTCGGGGCGGGGCTGCGCATGGCCGACGACGCCATCATCGTCACCCCGCACGGCACCACCACACACATGGACGCGCTGTGCCACATGTGGGCCGGGGACTCCCTCTACAACGGGCATCCCGCCTCCCGCGTCCGCTCTTACGGGGCCACGCGGTGCGGCATAGACAAGTCGGGGCCTGTGGTCGCCCGCGCGTCGTTCTTCGACATCCCCGCCTTGCGCGGCGTCCCTTATCTGGCCGCCGAAGAGCGCATCACGGTCGCCGACCTTGAGGCGTGCGGGGTCGAGGTGCGCCCCGGCGACGTCGCCGTGGTCCGGACGGGCTGGCCGCTCGCGTGGGCGGAGTCGCCGGAGAAGTACTGGTCCGGCCAGCCGGGCCTCTCGGCGGAGGCGGGCCGCTGGCTCGCCGAGCGCGACATCGCCATGGTCGCCTCCGACAACTCGGCGATCAGCGCGCTCAACGCCCACCAAGGAGCCGACGAGTCCTTGGACGACGACCTCCACCTGCTCTTCCTGTGGCGCCACGGCATCCACCTGGCCGAGATGCTGTGGCTCGAAGAGCTCGCCGAGGCGCACCGCACCCACTTCCTCTTCGTCGCCGCCCCTCTGAACATCGAAGGAGGCACCGCGAGCCCGATCACCCCGCTCGCCCTCCTGTGACGTCCGCCGCCGACCCGTCCCACGACGGGCCCGGCGCACACGCCGGGTTCCCGAAGTGCCTGTGCCGGGCCCGGTGAGCAGGGTCCGGCGTTCGTGCGCCCAAGCGGAGCCGAGTTCTCGAACGCCTGCGGGCCGGACGAGCCCGGCCCGCAGGCCCCGGAGCCGGGGGCTTGAAGTGCGTCTGTGCCGGGCCCGTGAGTGCGGTCCGGCACGGGGCGCGGTCAGGACTCGCCGGGGTAGCCGCCTCCGCCGTGGGCGGCGTCGAGGGCGTCGTAGTCGGGGGTGTAGCCCTTTTTGGGGATCTCGGTGACGAAGGCGACGTAGCGGGGCTTCTTGTAGGAGGCGATCTCGCCGCGGACGTGGTCGATGACCGACTCCTCGGTCTCCGAGGCGCCCTCGGCGAGGACGACGACGGCCTTCACCGTCTGGCCGAACCGCTCGTCCGGCACGCCGATGACGGCGGCGTCGGCGATCGACGGGTGGCTCTTCAGCGCCCGCTCGACCTCGGCCGGGTACACGTTCTCGTTGGCCGACTTGATCATCCGCAGCTTCGGGCCGATGAACGTGAGGGTGCCGTCGGGCTCGCGGCGGCCCAGGTCGCCGGTGTGGTGCCAGCCGCCGCGGAACTTGGCCGCGTTCAGCTCGGGCCGGTTGTGGTAGCCGCTGAAGACCGCCCAGCCGCGCGCGCAGATCTCGCCGACCTCGCCCGGCGCGACCTCCCGGCCGCCTGCGTCCAGCAGCCGGATCGCGGCCAGCGTGCCCGCGCGTCCCGCCGGTCCCGCACCGCCCGGGGCGAGGCCGAGGAAGGTCAGCATGCCGCCGACCTCGGTCTGCCCGTACCCGCCCATCTTGGACGTGCACCACGGCGAGTCGTCGACGGTGGTCATCGCGTCCCACTCGGGGGAGTGGGAGACGAAGCGCAGGGACGACAGGTCGTACGCGCCTTCGGCGTTGGCCGCGACGAGACCGTCGATCATCGGCCCGAACAGGAACGCCTGGGTGCACTTCTCGGCGTCGATGAGCCGGCACACCTCCTTGGGCTCGTAGGCGGGCGTGAAGACGTTCTTGCCGCCGAGCAGGAAGGTCGCCAGCACGAACATGGTGGTGCCGACGTGGAACATCGGCCCGCAGGCCAGGTAGGCGAACCCGTCGCGCATCTCGCGCTGGTGCAGCAGCGCCTCGGCGTGCGCGATGAGCGCGCGGTGCGACAGCAGGGCGGCGTGGGGGCGTCCGTCGAAGGCCGCGGTGTAGAGCGCGAGCACAGGCTCGCCTCCGTCCACCGGAGTCGGGGGCTCGGCGTCCGGGTGGGCGGCGAGGAACTCCTCGTACTCCAGCCCCGCCTGCACCCACACGGCCTTGCCCGTGCTCTCCTCGCGCGCCTGCGCGACGGCCTCGGAGTTCGCCTGGGAGTCCTCCCAAACGACGACCTTCGGCTCCAGGTCGGCGAGGATGAACGCCATCTCGTCGGCGGTCTGCCGCCAGTTGGCCGGGCACAGGACCGCGCCGAGCCTGCCGCAGGCCAGCAGCAGCTCAAGGATCCGGAACGAGTTCTGGCCGAGCCACAGCACCCGCTCGCCGCGCTGCACCCCGGCCCCGGCCAGTGCTCCGGCGAGGCGGTTCACCCGGGCGTCCAGGGCGGGATAGGTGAGGCGGACGGCGCCGTCGACGGCCGCGTCGCCCAAGGGCCTGCCGCGCCGGTGCTCGCCGAGGACGTCGCCGAGGGTCAGCTCGTGGACGGGAGCCTTCTGGGGGTTGGACAAGGAGCGCCTCCTCGCGCGTGAAGGGACGGGCTACCGGAACGCCGGCATGACCTCGGCGGCGAAGAAGCGCAGGGTCTTGCGCATGTCCTCGATCGGGACCTGCCGGGTGGAGCCGAAGTCGCACATGAGGTTGGAGAAGCCCATCTCCTTGACCATCTGGATCTGGGCGATGACGCGCTCGGGGTCGCCGATGACCTCCAGCTGCTCCCAGCGGAAGTCGTTGCCGACCGAGCCGCCCTTGAGGTACTTGTCCTGCCAGAACTCGAAGCCCTTGGCGACCTCGCCGGTCTTGGAGTCGATGGGGGCGCTCTGCGCGTTGAAGATCCGGCTGCGGTCGAAGCCCTCCTCGAACCGCGCCTGGTCGGCCTTGGCCTGCTCGATCGTCGGCGCGACGTACACCGCGCGGGAGGCGACGAGTTCGACGGCGGAGGTGTCCACGCCGTTGGCGGCGGCCGTCGCGTGCCAGGTCTCGGCGGCCTTGGCGATCTTGCGGAAGGGCGCGGCGGGGTCGGCGAGGATGGGCAGGCCCCGGGCCGCGTAGATCTCGACGGTGTCGGGGGAGACCGCGGCGACGTGGACGGGCGGGTGCGGGGTCTGCAAGGGCTTCGGCTGCAGGGTGATCGGGTTGCCCGACCCGTAGTACTTGCCCTGGAAGTGGACGTCCTCGCCGGTCCACAGGTCAAGGATCATCGCCAGGGCCTCGTCGAACCTGTCGCGCGCCTCGCTGAGGGACAACCCGAACGACTCGAACTCCACGCTCTGGTACCCGCGTCCGACGCCGAGCTGGAGCCGGCCGTTCGACAGCAGGTCGACCATCGCCGCCTCTTCGGCCACGTGGATCGGGTTGTGCAGCGGAAGCACGACGATCCCGGTGCCGAGCCGCAGTTTCTCGGTCCGCGCGGCGAGGTTGGCCAGCAGCGTGAAGATGTTGTTGACCTGGCCGTAGTCGCGGAAGTGGTGCTCGGCGACCCACACGCCGTCGAACCCCAGCTCCTCGAGGAGTTCGACCACCTCGATCTGGTAGTCGTACACCTCCTTCGCGCTCTGCCCGGGAAAGCGGTGAAAGAGATGGAAGGTCGAGAACTTCATGGGTCTGGACGCTCCTTACGGTGAATAAACAAGCGCTCGCTTGGTAGCGTAGCAGTCGGTGGGGCTCCCGGCGAGGCTCCGCGAGCCCCGGGGCGTGCGGCCGATGCGCGCGCGGGTCCTACGCTTGGACGCATGATCAGGCACGTTGTGATGTTCACCTGGAAGCCCGAGGCCACCGACGAGCAGAAGGCGGCGGTCCCGGCCGAGCTCGCCAAGCTGCCCGAGCGGATCCCGCAGATCCGGCGCTACGAGTTCGGGCCGGGCCGCAACCCGGGGAACAAGGACTTCGTCCTGGTCGCCGACTTCGACGACGATGAGAGCTTCGTCACCTACCGCGACCATCCCGCCCACCAGGCGTTCATCGAGGCGTGCGTCGCGCCGATCGCGGCGGACCTGGCCAGGGTCCAGTACGAAGTAGTTTCCTGAGACACCCTGACACCTCTTAACAAGCGCTTGCTCTGGATTTAACATGATGACAATCTGTGTTCCCGAACAAGCACTTGGCCATCGCGGCATAATGAGGGGGTGACTACGACGACGAGCAGCGGACGCGCCAAGGGCTCCGGCGAGGCGTCCGGCGGACGCCGGCGGGCGCGGGGCGGCCAGGCGCTGGCCTCCGAGAGGCGCGAGCATCTGGTGCGCCTGGCGGCCGAGCTGTTCGCCAGGAAGGGTTTCCAGGCCACGACGGTCCGGAACATCGCCGACGAGGCGGGCATCCTGTCGGGCAGCCTCTACCACCACTTCGACTCCAAGGAGTCGATCGTGGACGAGATCCTGTCCTCCTTCTTCGACGAGCTGATGGCGGCCAACCGCGCGGCGATCGAGCGGGGCGGCACCCCGCGCGAGGTGATCTCCGCGCTGGTGCGCATCGCGTTCGGCACCCTGGAGCCGCACCGCGCGGCGATCACGGTGATGCAGAACGACTGGAACTACCTGAAGAACCAGGAGCGCTTCGCCTACCTCACCAAGGCCGAGGACGACGTCGAGAAGATGTGGGTCACCGCCCTGGCCGAGGGTCAGAAGAGCGGCCTGTTCCGCGAGGACATCGACCCCAAGCTCACCTACCGGATGATCCGCGACACGATCTGGGTCGCGGTGCGCTGGTTCAAGCCCGGCGGCCGCCTCGACACCGAGGGCCTCGCCGAGCACTACCTCAAGGTCCTCTTCGACGGCATCGTCACGCACTGACGATTCGCTCGCGCGCTTCGCGGTCCCGTCGCCGATCCGGCGGCAGGACTTCGCGCGTCCGCGGCAGGGCTCTCCCGAGTCTCCGCATGCCGAGCCCGCAGGCTGAGTCCGCGGGCGGTCAGCCCGGGACGAGGATCGCGGCCGAGCCGTAGGAGCCGCCGAAGCCCGTCACCAGGGCGGGGCCCGCGCCTGCGCGCACCTGCCGCACCGCCTCCGCGGTGTTGTTGAGCCCGTGCACGTACCCCTCCGACAGGAGGCCGCCGTGCGGGTTGACGCGGTCCAGGGCGTCCTCCAGGCCGTCGGCGAGGTCCTCGCGGGCGAGGAGGCCGAAGTCCTCCAGCTGGCGCGGCACGAGCCAGCTGTAGGCGTCGTAGAGCAGTCCCACGCCGATGTCGGACGGCTTCATGCCGGCCGCCTCGTACAGCGGCCCGGCCAGGTAGTGGCCGAAGGTGCGGGTGACGTCCTCGGCGCGGTCCATCGTCGAGCAGCCGGGGCCGCCGCCGCGCACGACGGCGCGGATCAGCGGGGCGCCGGGACGCGGCGCGGAGACCACGAGCGCGCACGCCGCGTCGGTCTCCTGGCAGCAGTCCGCGCGCCGCAGCGGTGAGGCGATCACCGGCTCCGCGAGGTAGTCGGCGTGGCTGAAGTCCTTGCGGACCAGCGCCCGGGAATTGCCCAGCGCGTTCGCGCGCGAGCGCCGGACGACCGCGGACAGATGGTTTTCGGTCAGCCCTCTTTCGTGCAGATACCGCTGGGCGGCGAGCGCGAACTGGTGGACCGGGCCGGCCATTCCGTAGGGGTGCGTGAACTGCTCTTCGGCGCCCTCGCCCAGTTTCAGGCCGAGGTTGTTCATCCGCTTGCCCGACCGCCCGTTGAGCGCCCGGTAGACCAGCACCGACCTCGCGATCCCGGACGCGACGAGCTGCGCGGCGTCGCCGAGGATCGAGGCGCACTGGGTGCCTCCGCCGTAAAGCTCGTTGTGCCAGCCGATCTCGGAGATCCCCAGCTCACGGGCCACGTACAGGACCGGCGCGGAGTCGCCGAGGTGGTAGCTCAAGATCGCGTCGGGGCGGTCGATCCCGGCGTCGGCGAGGGCGGCCCGGGAGGCGGTGAGCGCGAGCGCGAGCGGAGTCACTCCCGAACTGCGGGTAATTTCTGACATGCCGATTCCGGTCACCGCAGCCCTGTCCGAAAAGGACTGGCGCGCGGTCACGGGAGCCGGCCGGACGCGAAAGCGGAGACGCGGCGTGCGTCCGCGGTGGAACTGACGCCGCCCGCGGCGGAAGGGGCGCGATCCATCCACCGCGGGCGGCGGGCCCGGGTCCGGGAGAGCTTCGCGATCACCTGGAAGAACAGTCCCGAGGGCATGCCAGCACGCTAACGCGAAAAGGTTCTTGGGGCAAGCGCTTGCTTGGGTGAATAACCGTCGGCCCTGCGATGAAACGAAAAGTAACGTTTACATATCGGACACTTGACGCCACGGGTGATGTGGGGCTGAGATGCGTGGGAGCGCTCCCACAGACCACCACCCCTCATCCCCACCCCGGGAGGAACACCCCCATGAAGTTCAGCCGTAAATCCGCCGCGTTCGCCGCGGTGCTCGCGGGCGTCCTGGTCGCCGGCACCGCCTGCGGCGGGTCGGACGACGACTCGGCCTCCGGCGGCGACATCACGCTGACCGTCGACACCTTCGGCGCCTTCGGCTACGACGAGCTGTTCACGCAGTACGAGGCCGCGCACCCCGGCATCAAGATCGAGCACCGCAACGAGAAGGAGCACGAGAAGGTCTACGTGCCCAAGCTCCTGCAGTACCTGGAGACCGGCAGCGGCGCGGGCGACGTCGTGGCGCTGGAGGAGGGCATCCTCACCAGCCTCCGCGGCCAGGCCGACAAGTTCATCGACTTCAACTCCTACGGCGGCGCCGAGCTGGAGTCGAAGTTCATCAAGTGGAAGTACGACCTCGGCAAGAGCCTCGACGGCAAGAGCCTGATGGCGCTCGGCACCGACGTCGGCGGCCTCGCGATGTGCTACCGCACCGACCTGTTCGAGAAGGCCGGCCTGCCGACCGAGCGCGACGAGGTCAGCAAGCTCTGGCCGTCCTGGGCCGACTACAAGTCGACCGGTGAGAAGTTCCAGGGCAAGGTCGAAGGCACCAAGTTCGTCGACGGCCCGGCCGCGCTGTACAACGCGATCCTGTCGCAGGAGGCGCCGAAGAACGGCAACTACACCTACTTCGACAACGCGAACGCCTACGTCGCGGACAAGAACCCGGCCGTCAGGACCGCGTTCGACACCGTGAACGGCCTCAAGGACCTGTCCGCGGGCCTGAAGGCGTTCACCCCCGAGTGGCAGACCGGCTTCAAGAAGGACTCCTTCGCGACCATGGCCTGCCCGGCCTGGATGCTCGGCGTCATCAAGGAGAACTCCGGCGACGCCTACGCCGACAAGTGGGACGTCGCTTCGGTTCCCGGCGGCGGCGGCAACTGGGGCGGCTCCTACCTCGCGGTGCCCAAGCAGTCCGAGCACCCGAAGGAGGCCGCTGAGCTGGCCAAGTTCCTGACCAGCCCCGAGTCGCAGATCACCGCGTTCAAGGCCGTCAACGCGCTGCCGACCTCTCCTGAGGCCCTCAAGGACCCGCAGGTCGCCGACGCCAAGAACGACTACTTCAACGACGCCCCCGTCGGCCAGATCTTCGCCGCGGGCGCCAGCAACCTCCAGCCGGTCCAGCTCGGTGTCGAGAACGTCTCGGTCCGGACCGTCTTCGAGGACATCCTGATCGCCATCGGCCAGGGGCAGGTCTCGCCTGCCGACGGCTGGACCAAGGCGATCGAGGACGGCCGGAAGAAGTCTGAGTAACACTCCCGGCCCCTGAGAGACGGCGTCGCCCCACTCCCCTCGATGAAGGGCGGCGCCGTTTCTCATGTCCGCGAAAGGCATGCCGATGACGCAGAACCGGCCCCTGGCCCGGGTCACCACCTGGTTCGACCTGAAGGCCGCACCGTATTTCCTGGTCTCCCCGTACTTCATCCTCTTCTCCATCTTCGGGCTCTTCCCGCTCGGCTTCACCGTCTGGGTGTCGCTGCACGACTGGGAACTCGCCGGAGACCGGGAGTGGATCGGGTTCGAGAACTACACCGAGCTGATCGGCGACGCCGACTTCTGGAACTCGGTGATCAACACGCTGGGCATGTTCGTCATGGCGACGATCCCCCAGCTCCTCCTGGCCCTCATGCTGGCCAACGCGCTGAACAAGCGGATGCGGTTCCGGTTGCTGTACCGGCTCGGCGTCCTCGTCCCGATGGTGACCTCGATCGTCGCCGTGGCGGTGGTCTTCGGCCAGCTCTTCGCCCGTGACTACGGTGCCTTCAACTGGCTCCTCGGCACGGAGGGCCTCGACTGGAAGGCCGAGAAGTGGTCGTCGTGGACCGCCATTTCGGTGATGGTCGACTGGCGCTGGGCCGGCTACAACGCGCTCATCTACCTGGCCGCGATGCAGGCCATTCCGCGCGACCTCTATGAGGCCGCGTCGATCGACGGAGCCTCCTCGCGCAGGCAGTTCTGGCAGATCACGATCCCGATGCTCAAGCCCGCGATCATCTTCACGACGCTGACCTCGACGATCGGCGGACTGTCGCTGTTCACCGAGCCCGTCATGTTCGCGCAGGGCGACGTCGGCGGCGGCTCGCTGGGTCAGTTCCAGACGATCGCCATGTACATGTACGAGATGGCGTTCCGCGAGCGTGAATACGGCTACGCCTCGGCGGTGGCCTGGATGCTGTTCCTGCTCATCGTCCTGGTCTCCCTCATCAGCTTCACGTTCACCCGCCGGATCGGGGGCACCAAGTGAAAGACAACCTCCCCAAGGCGACGGTGCTCACGCGGATCGCGCTCGCCTTCGCGCTGATCCTCTCGGCGTTCCCGATCTACTGGATGTTCATCATCGCCACCCGGGGCAACGACGTCGTCGGCCAGGTGCCGCCGCCGCTGCTGCCGGGCGGCAACCTGGGCGAGAACCTCGAGCGCCTGTGGGACATGCGGGACGCCAACTTCGTCCTCGGCCTCACCAACTCCGCGATCATCGCCACCACGGTGACGGTCTCGGTGGTCGTGCTCAGCACCCTCGCCGGCTTCGCGTTCGCGAAGCTGCGGTTCAAGGGCCGCGACGGGCTGCTCGTCACCGTCCTGCTGACGATGGCGGTGCCGCTCCAGCAGATGGGCATCATCCCGCTCTACATCATGATGGTGAAGCTCGGCTGGACCGACCAGTTGCAGGCCGTCATCCTGCCCTTCCTGGTCAACGCGTTCGGCGTCTTCTTCATGCGCCAGTACGCCGAGCAGGCGATCCCGGACGAGCTGATCGAGGCCGCGCGCGTCGACGGCTGCTCGACCCTGCGGATCTACTGGAGCATCGTGCTTCCGGCGCTGCGCCCGGCCATCGCGGTCCTCGGCCTGCTCACCTTCATGCAGACCTGGAACGAGTTCATCTGGCCGATGGCCGTGCTCACCCAGTCCAACCCGACGGTGCAGCTGTCGCTGTCCAACCTCAACGGAGCGCACTTCCAGGACTACACGCTGGTCTTCACCGGCACCGCCCTGGCGACGCTCCCGCTGATCGTCATCTTCATCGCGTTCGGCCGCCAGATCGTCGGCGGCATCATGGAAGGAGCCGTCAAGTAATGGCTACTCGGGGGTTCCCTGAAGGCTTCGCCTGGGGCGCGGCTACCGCGGCGTACCAGATCGAGGGCTCCGTGACGGCCGACGGCCGCGGCGCGTCCATCTGGGACACGTTCGCGCACACGCCCGGCAAGGTCATGAACGGGGAGAGCGGCGACGTCGCGGTCGACCACTACCACCGCTACGCCGACGACGTGGCGCTCATGGGGTCGCTCGGGCTGAACGCCTACCGCTTCTCCCTGTCGTGGCCGCGGATCCAGCCCGGCGGCCGCGGGGTGAACGGCGCCGGCCTGGACTTCTACAAGCGGCTCGTCGACGCACTGCTGGAGCAGGGGATCACCCCCTACGCGACGCTCTACCACTGGGATCTTCCCCAGGAGATCGAGGACGCGGGCGGCTGGCCCGAGCGCGACACCGCCTACCGCTTCGCCGAGTACGCGCAGATCGCGCACGAGGCGCTGTCGGACCGGGTGAAGCACTGGATGACGGTGAACGAGCCCTGGTGCGCGGCCTTCCTCGGCTACGGCTCGGGCGACCACGCCCCGGGCATCCGCTCCTCGGCCAAGGCGGTGCGGGCGGCGCATCACCTGCTGCTCGCGCACGGGCTCTCCGCTCCGCTGCTCAAGGGCAACGACTGCCTTGTGGGCGCCGCGCCGAACCTGTACGCGGTGTCCCCGGCCTCGGACTCCGAGGCCGACGCCGACGCGGCCCGCCGGATCGACGGCCTGCAGAACCGCTTCTTCCTGGACGCGCTCCTGCGCGGCTCCTACCCGCAGGACGTGGTCGAGGACCTCGCGCCCTTCGGGTTCGCCGACGCCGTCCAGCCCGGTGACCTCGACCTGATCGGGGGCAAGGTCGACTTCCTCGGGATCAACTACTACTCGCGGCACACGGTGTCGGCCGACCCCGACGCCGCGGGCATGGTGGCCACGTCGCCGTTCGCCTCGGCCTCGCCGTGGCCGGGCGCCGAGAACGTCGCGTTCGTCAGCGCGGGCCGTCCGGTGACCGACATGGGGTGGGAGGTGGACCCGGGCGGGCTCCACGAGATCCTCACCCGCGTGGCCAAGGAGTACCCGTCGGTCCCGCTGTACATCACGGAGAACGGCGCCGCCTACGTCGACGAGGTCGTCGATGGAACGGTCGATGACGGCGAGCGGCTGGAGTACATCGAGGCGCACCTCGCGGCCTGCCACGACGCGATCGCCGACGGGGTCCCGCTGAAGGGCTACTTCGCGTGGTCCTTCCTCGACAACTTCGAGTGGGGCTGGGGTTACGGCAAGCGTTTTGGCATGGTTTATGTCGATTACGACACTCAGGTCCGTATTCCGAAGTCGAGCGCGCACTGGTACGGCCGGGTGGCCCGGCACAATGGTCTGTCGTGAACAACCAGCGTCCCACCCTGGAGGCGGTGGCCGCGCGCGCCGGCGTCGGGCGCGGCACCGTCTCCAGGGTGGTCAACGGCTCTCCCAAGGTCAGCCCACAGGCTCGTGAGGCGGTCCTGAAGGCGATCGAGGAACTGGGCTACGTGCCCAACCCGGCCGCCAGGACCCTCGTCACCCGCCGGACCGACACCGTCGCCCTCGTGGTGTCGGAGTCGGAGGAGCGGATCTGGGGGGAGCCGTTCTTCGCCGGGATCATCCGCGGCATCAGCGGCGGCCTCGCCGAGACCGGGTTCCAGCTCCTGCTGGCGATGTCCCAGTCCGAGGCCGACCGCGAACGGCTCACCCGCTACCTGACGGGCCAGCACGTCGACGGCGCGCTGCTGCTCTCACTGCACGGCGACGACCCGCTGCCGCGCAGGCTGGAGGAGCACGGCCTGCCGACGGTCCGGGCCGGCACGGCCCCGGGCGACTCCTCGGGGTCGTACGTGGACGCCGACAACACCGGCGGCGCCCGGCTCGCGGTGGAGCACCTCCTCGGCCGCGGAAGGTCCCGGATCGTCACCATCGCCGGACCTCAGGACATGGGCGTGGGCGTGGACCGTCTCGCGGGCTACCGCGAGGCGCTGGGCGGCGAAGGCCATGTCGCCTATGGGGACTTCTCCGAGGAGGGCGGCGCGGCGGCCATGCGCGACCTCCTCGCACGCGTGCCGGACCTCGATGCGGTCTACGCGGCCTCCGACCCGATGGCGATCGGCGCGATGCGCGAGCTGCGCCTGTCGGGCCGGTCGGTGCCCGAGGACGTGGCGGTGGTCGGGTTCGACGACTCGGCGTCCGCGCGCTTCACGGCGCCTCCGCTGACGTCGGTGCACCAACCTGTGGAGGAGATGGGCCGGGCGATGGCGGAGTTGCTCCTCGCGCGGATCCAGGGCAAGGAGATCTCGTCCCATGTCGTGATCCTGGACACCTACCTTGTGGTGCGGGAGTCCAGCTGAGGCGGTTTATGGACAATCCCTACTTGACATATGGACTTTCCCTTTTAGCAAAACTTCATCAGGATCTTCTTGGGTTTGCCCGAATTTACGCCTATCCTCGCCTGACATGTTCCAAGAATCCTCCGCCTCTCGTGCAACCTTCGGTCAAGCTCAGGTGTCCGGACACGTGAGCGAGGCGCGGCGGCCCGTTTTCGTCGGGGGGTGCCCGAGGTCCGGCACCACCCTTCTGCGCAGCATGCTGAACAGCCACCCCGAGCTGGCCATCCCCCACGAGACGTACTTCGTGGTCCCGGCCTGGCGTCGCCGCGACGCCTTCGGTGACCTGACCGTGGAGGCCGAGCGCCGCGCGGTCGCCCAGTGGATCGTGGACACCCCCAAGACCCGCTACGCCAGGCTCTCGCTGACCGAGGACGAGCTGTCGGACGCCCTCGCCGCCGCACCGCCCACCATCGGCTCCCTGATGGCCGCCGCCTTCGCCGCGTCGGCCGAGAAGCAGGGCAAGCCGCGCTGGGGCGACAAGCGCCCGTCCTACATCACCAACATGAGCGCGGTCTACGGGCTGTTCCCCAACGCCCAGTTCGTCAACATCATCCGCGACCCGCGCGGCGCGATCTCCTCGATGAAGCGGATCGGCTGGAGCTGGGGCGGCCTGCCGTCGGCCACCGACATGTGGACCCGCTCGATCGAGTCCGCCGACACCTGGCGCCGCCGCCTCGGCCCGGACCAGTACATGAACATCTACTACGAGGACCTGGTGACGTCCCCCGAGGTCGTCGTCGCGCAGCTCGTCGCCTTCCTCGGGCTCGACCCCGCGGGCACCGACGCGATGCTGCACCACCACGAGGCGAAGGACATCCCCACCGGAACGCCCTTCACCGAGGTCGCCAAGCCCGTCAACACCGACGCGATGCGCACCTGGGAGAAGGAGCTGACGGCCGAGGACCTCGCGTTCATCGACCACGTCGCCGGCCCGATCCTGACCAAGCACGGCTACGACCTCGCCGCCCCCCTCGGCGCGGCCCCGGACGCCGAGAAGCTGCGCAAGCTCCGCAAGATCCGCAGCCGCCGCTCCGGCGAGATCCGCAAGCGCCAGGCCGTCGAGCTCAAGCGCAAGTTCACCTACCGCCGCCCCGCGGCCTCCCGCCTTCACCTGGACGACGCGGAGGGCTGACACTGGGAGGGTGGAGTACCGGGAGCGCGCGGCGCCCGGGGGAGTCCTGTGGCGCAACGGACTCCCCGGGCCCCATCGTGTGCTGCCGGACGGCTGCCTCGACCTGCTGTGGACCGGTGACGCCCTGGCCGTCGCCGGTCCGGACACCCGCTTCCGGCTCGTGCCGGAAGGGGGCGGGCCCGTCACGGGGCTGCGGTTCACACACGGCGCGGGACCCGCCGTCCTCGGGCTGCCCGCCTCGGCGCTGACGGACCGGGTCGTCCCCCTCGCGGACCTGTGGGGAGAAGGCGAGGCGCGGCGTTGGGCCGAACGCCTCGCCGAGGCGCCCGCGCCCGGAAGGGTGCTGGCTTCGCTCGCCGCCCAACGGCTGGCCGGGGCCGCGCCGGACCCCGTCGCCGCCGAGCTGTTCGCCGGTCCGCTCGCGCCCGTCGCCGCACTCGCCGACCGGCTGGGGCTGAGCGAGCGCCAGTTGCACCGACGCGCCCTCGCCTCCTTCGGCTACGGCCCGAAGACGCTGGCGCGCATCCGCCGCCTCAGCGGCGCGCTCGGCCTCCTGCGCGCCGGGTCGCCGCCCGCCGAGGCCGCCGCGCGGTGCGGCTACGCCGATCAGGCCCACCTCGCGCGCGAGGCCAAGCAGATGACCGGCCTTCCCCCGTCGGCCTTCCGTCCGCCAAGAGCCGGCTGACGCTGGAGCGGGCTGACGCTGGAGCGGGCTGACGCTAGAGCGGGCTGAAGAGGTCGACGCCGTTGCCATCCGGATCATGGACGATCGCGTACCGCTGGCCCCAGGGCGCGTCCCAAGGCTCCTTGCCGTGGTGGCCCGCCGCCTCCAGCTCCCGGTAGGCGGCGTCGACCTCGGCGGGCGAGTCGAACGCGAACGCGAGGCTCACCCGAGGCGAGCCCTGCGGGGCCGTCCACTCCGGGGCGAAGCCCCTGATCGTCTCGACGGTGTCCCAGGCGAGCCGCAGCCCGCCCGGCAGGACCGCCTCGACGTGCGGCGCGGCGTCGGCCTCGGCCGGAAGGTCGAGCCCGAGCCGCCGGTAGAAGGCCAGCGACGCCGCCATGTCGGCGACGACGAGGCCGATGAGATCGAGGTGAGCTTTCATACCGCCCACGCTAGGCGGCGGCCGGGCGCCCGTCTTGAAGGAATCAGACGTGTCGCCCGGCCGCCGCGTGGGCTACTTCACCCGGTACGGCAGGCCGTTGTTGCCGGGCTTGCCGCCCTGCGGGATGCGGACGAGCTGCGGGTCGTGGTCGCTGGCCTTCTCGGCGAACTCGACGTTGATGTGGACGACGCCGTAGCGGAAGCTGCGGATCGACGGGCTGACCAGGATGTGGTCGAGCACCTGGGAGTTGCCGTCGTAGATGTAGCTGTAGCGCTCGTTCTCCGGCAGCGTGTCGATCAGCGGCTGCAGCGCCTCGCCGCCGCCGGTGAGGGCGTCCATGACGGGCGAGAACTGGTAGTCGTTGATGTCGCCGAGCACGACGACCTCGGCCTTGCCCTTGCTGAGCCGGTCCAGGTCGCCGACGAAGGCGTTGACCTCGGCGGCCTGCTTGAGGCGCTGCACCTCCGAGGAGCGCACGGGCGGCTGGGTGCGGCCGTGCAGCGGCTGGTCGCCGCCCTTGCTGTTGAAGTGGTTGGCGACGACGAAGATCTGCCGGTTGCCGAACGTGAACTCGCCGACGAGCGGCTTGCGGCTGTCCTCCCACGCGTCGCTGGTCGGGTCGATGCGGCCGGGGGAGACCGACAGCGAGACCTTGTTGCCCTTGCCCTCGACGACCGAGACCGCCGTCGTGGAGTCGCCGCCGGCCCTGTCGACGAACTCGACGCCGCGCGCCGGGTTGAACAGGAACACCTGGCGGATGTTGCCGCCCTCCGCGCCGCCGTCCTTGTGCGCGACGGGGTCGATCTGGCGCCACTCGTAGGCGGGGCCGCCCGCGGCCTGGATCGCCGCGGTGAACTTCTGGAGGGTCTCGTCGGCGGCGACGGTCATGTCGTCGGTTCCGCCCGCGGTGCCGCTGTTGTCCTGGATCTCCTCCAGGGCGACGATGTCGGGCGAGCCGAGGTTCCCAACGATTCCTTCGGCGAGCTGCGCGAACTTGGCGGCCCCGTCCTTCGCCGAGAGGTTCTCGACGTTGTAGGTGGCGATGCCGATCTCCTTGCTCCCGGCCGGGAGCGGCTCGACGACCTGGCGCTGGACGCCGCCGTCCTGCTCGGCGCCGAAGACCGACGCGTGGATCGAGTAGCCGCCGTAGTTCTGGTAGTGCAGCGGGCCCGAGGAGGTGCCGGTGAGGGTGTCGCCGACGTCGACGGAGGGCGCGACGCCGATCGCGTGGAGCTGGATGCGGCCGCTGTTGGGGTCGTCGTAGCCGGTGTAGACGGTGCCGCCGCGCGGGGACGGGTTCTGGTCGGCGCGGGTCTGCACCCAGATCTCGTTGTGGGCGGTGGCCGAGACGACGGGCACGTCGGTGACGGACACGACCATGCCCTCGTGCGCCTCCAGCCAGTCGAGGGCGGTGGCCGAAGGATCGACGGCGAGGTCGTCGAGGTACCCGTCGACGCTGTACTCCTCCGGCATCTCGACCGGAGCGGCCGCGGGCACGGGGTTGCCGGAAGAGACGCGGGTGTAGACCGGGGCGGTCACCTCGGTGAGCGTCTGGTTGGCGGAGGTGGTCGGGTAGTACTCCTTGACCACTCCGGTCACCAGTACGGCGTCGCCGACGGCCACTGAAGGCGCGTAGTTCCCCGTGTAGACGAACACGCCCTCGCTGGTCGCGGGGTCGGAGTCGGGCGCGGTGTCCTGGATCCAGAACCCGTCGGAGGTGACGGCGGTGACCACGCCGGGCACGCCGGTGACCTTCTGGTCCTTGACGGGCGAGACGCGTCCGGCGCCCTGCACGTCGTGGATGCGCTTGTCGCCCGGCTCGGTGGGGGGCTCCTCGGTGCCGCCGCCGGGCGTCACCTGGAGCATCTGGCCCGCCGCGTTGGTCGGGTTCGGGAGTTGGACGAGGAAATCGGCCGAGTTGTCGTCGGTGTCGGGCAGCCCTTCCCTGCGGCCGGCCGAGGCGTTGTTCGCGAGCGTGCCCGTCGCCGACGTTTCACGTATGACTGCCGTGCCGTAGCCGACGAGGTCCTTGATGGTGGTGACCGCGGCGCAGTCGATGAGGGTCTTGCAGGTGAGCGGCGCGGTGCCCTGGACCAGCGCGACGACGCCGCTGCCGGCCGCCATCGGGATGGTCCCCGTCACGTCGGGGGCGGGCAGCGCCACGGCGGTGGCCGAGCCGCCGTCGGCCTCCTTGACGAGGAAGCGCTTGCCCGCGGCGACGCTCCCGCTGAGGGGCGTGACCTGCCACTGGGTGCTGGCGCTCGGGCTCGCGGGCGCGTACTGGAGGCTGTAGCCGGTGAGGTCGAACGGCGCGGTCCCCTTGTTCGCGAGTTCGATGAAGTCGCTCTTCAGGACCGAGCCGGAGTTGCCTCCGCCGCCGTACACCTCGGCGATGAGCAGGTCCGCGGACGCGGCCTGCGCGGGGGGCGCGAACGCCAGGGCGACGGGCAGGCTCGCGGTCGCGAGCAGCCAGCCGAAACGGGACGTCCTGTGGGACGTCGCGTGAGGGGTTGCCACGGAATCTCCTTGGGGGCATCGGAGGCGGGGGAGATCTCCCGCGCCAGAATGCTTCGCCCCAGCCTTGGGCAACAGTGGCTATTCGCCCGAGATGTCCGGCGAGAGTGATCTCTCATTAGGAGGTTTCCACAACTCGTGTCACCTCATGTACGCCTGGCCACGGGAATTCACCCGGAGATGCCCGGAAGTTCGGAGAGCGACACCGTACTGTTCTCCGAACCGCCGGGTCCAGTGTTCGCCGAGGTCAGCGCGGCAGCCTGCCGAGGACGTCCCCGGCCTCCTTCATCACCCTGTCGATGAGCTCCGCGCACGACGGCAGGTCGTCGATGAGCCCGACGACCTGGCCGGACGCCATCACGCCGAGGTCCGCGCGGCCGTCGACCATCGCCGCCTTGAGCAGCATCGGCGTGTTGGCGGCCATGAGCACCTGCGCCCAGGTCAGCTCCCTGCCGTGCTTCATCCGCTGCCCCTCGCGGATCATCGCCGCCCACGACAGACCCGACAGGCGCTTGAAGCGCGCGGCGTTGGCGACCGCGCGCAGCAGCCCGGTGACGGGCCCTGCCGACTCCAGCCGGGCGACCAGATCGGAGCTCAGCACCCGGTGCGGCATCCCGTCGACCCGCGTCGTGACGACGGTGTCGCGCACGCCCTTGCCGAGGTAGACGTCCTTGACCTCCTGCGCGACGGGCGAGTCGGAGGTGAGCAGGAACCTTGTGCCCATCGCGACCCCGGCCGCGCCGTACGACAGGGCGGCGACCAGGCCGCGCCCGTCGAAGAAGCCGCCCGCCGCGATGACCGGGATGTCCACCGCGTCGACGACATCGGGCAGCAGCACCGTGGTCGGGACGGGCCCTGTGTGGCCGCCGCCCTCGCCGCCCTGCACGATGACCGCGTCCGCGCCCCACGCCGCGACCTTCTCGGCGTGCCGCCGCGCCCCGATCGAGGGGATGACGACGACGCCCGCGTCCTTCAGCGTGCCGATGAGCTTCTGGGACGGGGCCAGCGCGAACGACGCGACCTTCACCCCTTCGTGGATCATCAGCTTGACCCGCTCGGCCGCGTCGTCGGCGTCGGAGCGGATGTTCACGCCGAACGGCGCGTCCGTGCGCTCCTTGACGGTGTGGATCGCCTTGGCGGTCTCCTCCAGGTTCAGCGTGGAGGCCGCGATGATGCCGAGCCCTCCGGCCGCCGAGGTGGCGGCGGCCAAGCGCGCTCCGGCGACGTACCCCATGCCGGTCTGCACGATCGGGTACTTGATGCCGGTGAGTTCCGTCAGCGCGGTCTTCAAGCCTTGACCTCCCGCTCCCGGATGCCCTTGGGGTCGAGGACCTCGCGCATGAGGCGGAGCTCCTCGACCGTCGGCGTGCGGGTCTCGGGGACGTCGTCGGGGATCGCCAGCGCGAAGCCGGTCGCGGCCACCACGTCGTCCACGGTCACGCCCGGGTGGACCGAGCGCAGCCGCAGCGAGCCGTCGGGGGTCGCGAAGTCCAAGACCGCCAGGTTCGTCACCACCCCGCGGAGCCGGAACGCGCCCCGGTCGTTCCCGACACCGGAGACATAGTCCACCTTGTCCACGAAGACGCGGGTGGAGTGGCGCGGCACCCAGAAGCTCGTCGGGTTCAGCCGGGTGTTGCCGGGCGCGCCGCGCGAGCCGAGGAGCTGCGACTTCGGCCGGTCGTGCGGGCCGATGTGGCTGATGTTGCAGTTGCCGAAACGGTCCATCTGGGACGGGCCGAGCCACACGTGCCGCCGCCCGTTCAGCACCAGCCACAGGTGCTCGCGGAACGGCAGCCAGCCCTCGACGTCGCCCGCGGGCGCGCCCAGCGGCACCGGCTCGGCCGTCAGGTAGGGGCCGCCGTCGGTGGTGAGCAGCCCCGGCTCGAACGTGGCGCGCGCCAGGCGCGCGCCGAGCGCCGGGGTCATGCCCGCGACCGCCGCTGCCACGATCTCGCCGTCGCCGCGGAACAGGTCGGCGCAGGCCGCCGCGCACACTTCGGCGCGGGTCGCCGCGCTCGTCTCCGACAAGGTCGCTTCGCTCATCGCCCTCTCCTCTCCCGTCACTGCTCTTCACGCCAGGCGCGGACGGCGGCCTGGTAGGCGGCCTCGTCGCCGTCGAGGAAGCGGGCGCGGAACGCCGCCCAGCCCTCCGGCGACCCGGCGGCCTCGACGTAGTGGCGCTGGAACGCCTCGTCGCGGCGGTCGTCGTCGCCGGTGGTGAAGTGCGACCCGTTCGGCGTCTCCACGACGCCCTCGACCTGCGCCCGGCTCACCAGGAGCGCCTGGACGGGCCCCTCCTTGAGCAGGTCGGCGGTGTCGACGAGCTTCTCGCAGCTCACGTACGCGCGGTCGGCGGCCTTGGCGTACAGATCGTCGAAGTAGGGGTCGCCGCCGAGGTACAGGGCGTTGCCCCGGGAGTCGGCCCGCTGGAGGTGGACGAAGGAGACGTCCATCTTCAGGGCGGGCACGGCGATGAGCTCCTGGCCGCCGTAGGGGTCGGCCACCGTCTTGAGCCCGGGGTTGGTCGCCAGGACGTCCGAGCCGAGGCCCGCGGGGGTGGGCAGGAAGGGCAGCCCGTGCGCCGCGGCGTACAGGCCGAACATGAACATGCCCTCGTCATACTCCTCGAACTCTATGGAGCCGCTCTGGCGGGCCTGCCTGAAGTGCGGCTCCAGCGCGATCGAGTCGAGCGTGACGAACGGGGCGACCAGCTTGCGGATCTTCCCGGCCGCGCAGAGGAGGCCGACGTCCGCGCCGCCGTAGGAGATGACCGTAAGGTCGCGCACTGGGGAGTTGCACAAGGCTCGGATCAGAGCCATGGGCTTGCGGCGCGAACCCCAGCCGCCGATGCCGAGGGTCATCCCGCTCTCCACCGAGCCGACGATCTCCTCGACCGTCATCTGCCGTCCCATCAGCGCTCCCGGGAGACGAAGGCGTCGCGGTGCTTGTCGCCCGCGCCGGCGAGGTTCAGTTCGAAGGTGAAGCCCTGCTCGAACCGGTAGGACCGCTTGACGTCCACCGGGTCGATGCCGTTCAGCGACTCCTTGGCCCGCCGGATGACGAACGGGTCCTTCTCGGCGATCTGCCCGGCGATCTCCAGCGCGGCGTCGCGCAGCGCCTCGCGCGGCACCACGGTGTGCACCGAGCCGAAGGCGTGCAGCTGCTGGGCGGTCGCGGTGCGGGCCGTGTAGACCATCGCGCGCATCAGATGCTGCGGCACGAGGCGGGCCAGGTGGGTGGCCGCGCCGAGCGCGCCCTGGTTGACCTCGGGAAGGCCGAAGGTGGCATCGTCGGAGGCGACGATGACGTCGGCGTTGCCGACGAGGCCGATGCCGCCGCCGAGGCAGAAGCCGTGCACGGCGGCGATGACCGGCACCTCGCACTCGTAGACCGCGGCGAACGCGGCGTAGCAGCCGCGGTTGGCGCCCAGCAGCGCCTCGAAGCCCTCGGTGCGCTGCATCTCCTTGATGTCCACGCCCGCGTTGAAGCCGCGGCCTTCGGCGCGCAGGACCACCGCGCTGATCTGCGGGTCCCGCCCGGCGGCGGTGATCGCGTCGGCCAGCTCGTACCAGCCCTTGACGGTCAGCGCGTTCACCGGCGGCGCGTCCATGACGACCTCGGCCACCCCGGGCGCGGGCGTCGCTTGCGTGATCCCCATGCACATCCTCTGCGGTACGGGCCGCCGGCAGGGCGCCGGGGCGGGGCACTCTGTTTTACCTAACGCTTGCTTGGTACCGTAGCACGCGGCGAACGAGGAGGGTCAGTTGAGCGTCGGCACGCTTGTCCACGACTACACGGGCCGGGTGGCGCTGGTCACCGGGGGTACGCGGGGGCTCGGCGCGGGCATCGCGCGGGCCTTCCAGGAGGCCGGAGCACGCGTCGTCGTCTGCGCCCGCAAAGCCGCCGGGAGGGTCGAGGGCGAGAAAGCCCCCGGGCACTTCCTTCCGTGCGACGTACGCGACCCCGAAGACGTCGCGAGGCTCATGGAGGACATCCGCGCCGAGTACGGGCGGCTGGACGTCGTGGTGAACAACGCGGGAGGCGGGCCCTACGCACCCGTCGCGGAGGCGCCGCCCCGCCTTCTCCAGCGCGTCATCGAACTCAACCTCCTCGGGCCCCTGTACGTCGCGCAGGCCGCCCACCCCCTGATGGACGAAGGCGCGATCGTCATGGTCGGCAGCGTCAGCGGGACCAGGCCGTCGCCGGGCACGTCGGCGTACGGGGCGGCCAAGGCGGGGCTGCACCACCTCGCCGCGTGCCTCGCCGCCGAGTGGGCGCCCAAGGTGCGCGTCAACACCGTCGTCGTCGGGCTCGCCGAGAGCGGCGACGACCAGGCCGAGCACTACGGCGGCGAAGAGGTCCTGCGCGCCATCCGGGCCACCGTGCCCGCCGGACGCCTCGCCACTCCCGCCGACGTCGCCGCCGCCTGTCTTTACCTCGCCTCCGCCCCGCACGTCACGGGAAGCACCCTGACGCTCGACGGCGGCGGCGAACAGGCCGCCTGGCAGCACCTCGTCCAGAACGCCGGGTCCTGACAGCACCAGCACCAGCATCGAGTACGAAGGAGAGCGCACCCATGCTCTGTGAAGGCCGGGTCGTCATCGTCACCGGGGCCGGACGCGGGATCGGCCGCGAACACGCCCTGGAGTTCGCGCGGCAGGGCGCCAAGGTCGTCGTCAACGACCTCGGCACCACCCTCGCCGGCGGCGGGCGCGCCAGCGACGTCGCCGAAGCGGTCGTGGCCGAGATCAAGGACCTCGGCGGCGAGGCCGTCGCCAACGGCGACGACATCGCGAGCTGGGACGGCGCCGCGGGGCTGATCCGCACCGCCGTGGAGACCTTCGGCGGCCTCGACGTCCTGGTGAACAACGCCGGATTCGTCCGCGACAGGATGCTGGTCTCGATGAGCGAGACCGAATGGGACGACGTCGTCCGCGTCCACCTCAAGGGCCACTTCGCCCCGCTCAGGCATGCCGGAGCCTACTGGCGTGAGGAATCCAAGGCGGGCAGGCAGCCCGACGCGCGCGTCATCAACACCTCCTCCGGGGCCGGACTTCTCGGCTCCGTCGGGCAGGGCAACTACGGCGCGGCCAAGGGCGGCATCGCCACCCTGACCCTCATCGCCGCCTCCGAGATGGCCCGCTACGGCGTCACCGTCAACGCCATCGCCCCCGCCGCGCGCACCCGGATGACCGAGGACGTGTTCGTCGACATGATGGCCAAGCCCGACAGCGGCTTCGACGCCATGCACCCCGGAAATGTCTCGCCGCTCGTCGTCTGGCTCGGCAGCGCCGCGTCAGCGCACGTCTCGGGGCGGGTCTTCGAGGTCGAGGGCGGCATGATCGGCGTCGCCGACGGCTGGCGGCACGGCCCCCGGCTCGACCGCGGCGCCCGCTGGGAGCCCGCCGAGGTCGGCGCGGCCGTCGACGGGCTCCTCGCCGAGGCCGCCATGCCCGAAGCCGTCTACGGCGCAGGCTGAGGCCTCCTCAAGGCGCGCGTGCAGCGTGCGCAGCAACTCATCGCTCTGCGCGGTGAGCCTGTCGATCGTCGGGACGGCGAGCTCATCGCGCACGGTGTCGGCGAGCAGGTCGTCGTACTCGCGGGCGTGCGCGCCGAGGTCCTCCAGCCTGCGGCAGGCGCGCAGCGCCGCGTCGGCCTCGCGGGTGCGCGCGGCGTACCGCTCCAGCGCCTCCACCCGGCGCGTCACCGCGGCCACCGAGAGCGCCAGCTTGGCCTGCTGCGGCTCCAGCGCCGCCTGGAGCGCCGCGACCTCGGCGACCTCCGAGGCGGTCGAGAGCGCCGTCGCGTCGCGGCGCAGGCGGGTCTGCCGGGCCAGCACCTGGGCGATCTCCCACTCCTGGCGGGGCAGCTCCAGCGCCGGGTCGCGCTCCTCGAGGAGCCCCTCGCGCACGACGAGCGCGTCCTTGACGGTCTCGGCGGCCCGCTGGGCGCGGACGAGAAGCGCCGCGGCCTCGGAGTCGAAATCGTCCTCGGTGAGGTACTTGTCGCCGCGGACGCGCAGGGCTCCGTCGCGCCGCACCTCGTCGATCAGCCGGCGGATGCCGAACGCCATGAAGATGAGCGGCAGGCCCAGCAGCCACTGCTCGCCCGAGAACAGCAGGCACACGCCCACGCCGAACAGTGCGAGGACGAACGGGGCGCCCCGCGCGACGAGGCCGCGCCGCGCCACCACCGCGTCGAGCTCATCGCGCAGGTCAGGATCGGCCACCGGCCGCGGCCTGGCCCGCTCGGCGCGCTCGGCCTGGACCGGGGACACCCGCACCCAGGTCGACGGCACATGCGTCTCGAAAGCGAAGTCGTCCGGCGAGATCTCCACCTCCGCCGGTCCCGGCTCCAGCGGCCACGCCCCCGAAGGCTCGTCCCCCGACGGCCCCCCGAACAGCACCCACCACCCGCCCTTGCCGTCGCTGCACCGGTACCGCCCGGCCTGCACGTCGATTCCGACGAAGAACGTCCCCGTCCCGGGAATCTCTCCGGCCACCCCGCCCTCCCGATGCCCTCGCCCCCCAAACCGGCGTCAACGCCTCATCTACCCACGCCCCCACGATCTATGACCCCAAAACCCCGAATCCTTCCCCGCGAACCCGCCTCCCACTCCCTCCCGATGCACCCGCCCCACCCGGCCCACCAGCACCCCGCCGAAGCATCCCTGAGACGGTTCCAGCCGAAGCCGCCCGCGCGAGCACGACGGTCGCCTGCGTCGCGGGCCGGGAGGGTCGTGGTGCGGCCTGCGGGTGCGGCGGGAGGCGCTAGCGGGTGCGGAGCAGGTAGAGGGTGTAGGCGGCGAGGGTGACGGAGTCGGTGATGACGCCCTCGCGGAGCATCTTCTCGAGGTCGTCGGAGGGGAAGAGGCGGTGGTCCATCTCCTGCTCGGTGAGCTCGCGGGCGGGTGGGCCGGGGGTGAGGTCGCGGGCGACGAAGACGTCGCATTCCTGGCTGGTGAGGCCGGGGGCGATCGCGATGCGGCCCAGGTGCTCCATGGAGGCGGCGCGCAGGCCCGTCTCCTCGGCGAGTTCGGCGCGGGCCAGCTCCACGCCGG
This sequence comes from Actinocorallia aurea, assembly GCF_054783995.1. Taxonomy (NCBI): domain Bacteria; kingdom Bacillati; phylum Actinomycetota; class Actinomycetes; order Streptosporangiales; family Thermomonosporaceae; genus Actinocorallia; species Actinocorallia aurea. Next base: position 98,402 of record NZ_BAAGPQ010000002.1, on the reverse strand, counting down.
GCGGGCCGTCGTGCGGCCAGGTGCCCTGCACGAACTCCCACGAGCGGCGGCCGAGCGGGTAGCGGAACTGCTCGACGAGGTGGAAGCCGCCGCCCTCGACGGCGATCACGCACGCCGCCGTCGGCTTGTCGACGACCGAGTAGACGCCGGGGGAGCCGTCGGGGTGGACGACGCCGTCCTCGCGCAGGCTCATCCACGCGTTCCGGTAGATCTCACGGGTGCTCGTCGTCCGCATCCGTCCCATCCTGCCCTATAACCTCGGGGGATGAGCGATCACCCGCCCGTCGTGCACGACGATCCCGAAGGCGAGCCCCCCTGGGCGATGCAGCTCGCGATCCGGGCGGAGAAGGCCGAGCCGCCGTCGCACGAGGCGGTGTGCGAGGCGGCGGCCTCGGCCGTCGTGCACCTGCTGGCCGACGAGCGCTTCACCGACGCCGTGGAGCGCTGGGAGGACGGCCGCATCCGCAAGGTGACCCGGCGCGCCCGCGGCGCGCGCTGGCGCGAGGTGAGCGAGCTGGCCGGGGTCACCGTCGCGCGCGGCGGGGCCGAGGTCCGCGCGTTCCCGCCGGGCCCGGTCACCGAGGTGCCGCCCGGCATCGCCAAACTCCAGATCGCCGGCACCGACCTGGACCGCGCCGAGACCGAGGAGCCGCCCGCCCCTTACGCGGCGCTCGTGCACAACCCGGAAGCCAAGATGAGCACGGGCAAGGCCGCCGCCCAGTCCGGCCACGCCGCCCACCTGCTCTACCGCACCCTCCCGGACGCCGAGCGCGCCGCCTGGCTCGCCGCGGGCGCCCCCGTCCACTTCCTGGGCTTCCCCTGGGACGAGGCGGTGGCCCGCGCCACCGTCCACATCCGCGACGCCGGCTACACCGAGGTCGCCCCCGGCACCATGACCGCCGTCGCCTGGCTCGTCACGTCCTGACGCGCCTCAGACCGGCGGGCCCGGAGCGGGGCCCGGAGTTCGCACCGGCCCTGGCCGACGGTCAGCGCTGCCAGCGGTTGAGCGTGTTGAGCGCGAACTCCTGGGTGCGCGACATGGACTGGGGCGCGGGCTGCGGCGCGGGAGCGGCGCCCGGAGCCGGGTGCCCGGCCGGGACGGACGCGGCGGCCTGCGCCGCGGCCCCCGCCTTGACGCTGAAGGCGTACGACAGGAAGAGGACGACCCCGAAGAGCACCGTGTAGAGCAGGTGCTCCACCAGCGTGCCGTACGCCCCGGAAACGACGTCCAGGACGGCCAGCACGGCGAACGAGCCCGTCCAGAGCGCCAGCACGGGCAGGAACAGGACGCTGCGCCTGCGCCGCATCGCTTCCGCGGTGGCGATGAGCAGCCCGACCTGGACGGCCTTCACGGCGATGAGCAGCGGTCCGGCGAGCGCGTCGGAGGTGTACTCGGCGAGCTCCTGCTTGCGGTCGGCGAAGCCGACCTGCCCGAGGGCGAGGGTGACCAGCGAGTACACGATCAGGAAGAGCGCGACGGCGTAGTGCTGCCTGTGCCAGGACGCCGGGGCGGGCCGGGCGGGGGCGGCCTCTCCGGCGGGAGGCTGGGCGAAGGGCTGAGGCACGGGAGGAGCCTGATAGCCCTGTGGGGGCTGCTGAGGAGGGTAGGGGGCTTGCGGCGCCCATCCCTGCGGCGCCTGCGGCTGCGGGGGAGCCTGCTGGGGCTGCGGCGCGGCCTGCGGGGCGTCCTGGCGGGTCTCGTACAGGGACTGGCCTTGCGCGGGCTGCTGCTGCGGCTGCTGCGGGATCTGGAACTGCGTGCCGTAGGCGGGGCGTCCGGTCGGCTGCGCGTACGGGGAGTCCGGCGGCAGCGCGAACTTCCCCTGCTCCTGCGGCGGCCTGGGCGACCCCGCGACGGGCACGTCGAAGGACGTCGCCGGAGGCGCCTCGCTTCGGGCGGGTGGCGTGTTCTCCGCCGGCGCGGAGTCGCTCACGGTCGCCTGGACGTCGAAGGAGGTCTCCGGCGCGGCGGGAGTCGGCGGGGATGAGGGGAGCGGCACCGGAACGGTCTTGTCGGAATCCTGCGCTTCCGGGGTGGGAGCTGCCCCTTGGCGCGGGAGCGGGGTGTCGCTCCTGGTCTCGTACGGGTCGGTCGCCATCGCCTCGCCCTTCGTCTGTGTCGCCGTGAAGAACCTATCTCGGGGACGGCCACTCGGCAGCCCCGTCCAGGTCCCTCCGCTTCTAGTCCCTTAGGAGGGTCCGTGAACTAGATGCGGCGATGGCGCTTGCGGGTTCGCGCTCCCGCCGGAATCGTGTGCGACGTCGGGCCACGCGATTCTGTGTGGAAAGTGAGCTACGGGAATGCCTGACACCACGGGGACACCCGCGTCGTCGGAGACGCGGGTCGCTTATCTGGAGAAGCTCGGCGACGAACTCGTCGGGCGCGGACTGCGGGTGAGGTTGACGGTGCCGCTCGGCACCCAGCCGAGCCTGCACGTGATGAACCCTGCCGCCTCGGCTCTGACGGAGAACATCCTTGCCGAGCAGGGCGCGGACGGGTGGTGGTTCTGGTGGTCGTGGGCCGAGCGCATCGCGCAGGCCAACGACGTGCCCGCCGCCGCGGAAAGGGTCGCCCAGGTGCTCTCGGCCGACAAGGGCCAGTGACTCGGCGGTGTTCCACACACAAGGTGGAACACCGCTCTTCTGGCCCTCGGCCTCAGCCGTCGAGGCGACCGGCCTTGACGCGGGCCACGAACGACCCGAACTCGCCCGCCGACAGCGTCAGGTGCGCGCCTGGGTTCTTGGAGTCCCGGACCAGGGTGGCGTTCGGGGTGTTCGTGGAGAGCTCGACGCATTCGCTGTTGCCCAAGTCGCCCTGGCTGCGGCTGCTCTTACGCCACTCGATCATCGTGCATCGTCTCCATGATCTGCTTGATGAGTGCCAGCGAGTCTCCCTCGGAGAGGGCGACCCCCCGAATCTCATCAAACCGTAGTGCCAGCTTCCAGGTCTCGGTCCGGTCCTGGATGAGCCGTCCGCCGAACTGCGCCTCCACCCAGCCGACGCGGCTAAGCTCCGGCGTGGTGAGGATGACCAGCGCGCCGTCGAGACCGGGGTGCTGCGGTGCGCTCAGCGGTGTCACTTGAATGTGCACATGGGGCATCGCGCCCATCGTGAGGAGATGGGCGAGCTGCTCGCGCATCACGTCGGGTCGCTCGCGCGTGCGGACCAGCGCCGCCTCGTCGATGACCGCGAAGAGATGGGCTGGATCGTCCTGGCGCGTCAGGATGTCGCGTCGGCCGAGCCTTCTGGCGATGTTCTCCTCGTCCTGCGCACCCGGGTCCGCGATGAGGCGCATGTAGTCCTCGGTCTGGAGCACCCCGGGAATGAACGAGGGCTGATAGGTGCGCATCTCCCGCGCCGTGGGTTCGTGTTCGACGTACGCCTGGAACCAGCTCGCGAGGTGCTCCCGCTGGCATTGCTCGCGCAGGTTCCGCAGGTACAGGCCGGTGTCGAAGTACCCGTCGAGCGCCGCGCAGTTCTCGTCGTCGGGCAGCGCCCGCACGTTCTCCCAACCGGTATAGGTCTCCCGAGCCACGAAGATCGCGCGGGCCACCTCCAACTGGGTGACCTTCTTGAACTGCCGCAGCACCCGGAGCGTGTCCGCGAAGTGCGAGTGCAGTGTCTGCGCCGCGTCCGGCCCTTCCACCCGCCCCGAAATATCGTATATCTGGGACATATCACCACCCCTCAGTGGTATCCGGACGGTCACCGTCCGTTCGGTCCCGAGCGTAATCCCAGGCCTCGCCGCCCGGTGCGGAGATCCGAATCGCCGCCCGACTCCCGTCAATCACCCCGGGTGCGGCGGGTTCACCACGTTCTCCACCCATATGGTCGAGACGCTGCACCTCGCGTCGCACACCTCGCGGGCCAACGCGCTCGCCGACCTGCTGCTCCTGCTCGTCGCCTGCACCGTCGCCGCCGAGCTCCTCTTCTGGCTCGGCGGCTGACGGTCAGCGGGGCAGGCCGAGGGTGCGTTCGGCGATGATGTTGCGCTGGATCTCGCTGGAGCCCGCGTAGATGGTGTCGGAGCGGCTGAACAGGCCGATGCGCTGGAGTTCCGACAGGTCGTACGGCGCGTCTTCGGCGAGGAGGCCGGCGGGGCCCGCGGCGTCGAGGGCGATCTCGCCCAGACGGCGGTGCCATTCGGACCAGAAGAGCTTGGCCACGGCGACTTCGGGGCCGGGCTCGCCCGCGCCCAGGGAGCGCATGGTGCGCAGCGCGTTGAGGCGCATCAGCTCCAGCTCCGACCACGAACGCACGAGGCGGTCGCGCAGCTCCGGGAGCGTGCCGTGCGCTCGGGCGACGGCGACGACGGCCTCGAACTCGCGGCGGAACCCGATCTGCTGGCCCAGCGTGGACGCGCCGCGCTCGTAGCCGAGGGTCGCCATCGCCACCCGCCAGCCTTCGCCGGGCTTGCCGACGATGTTCGCGGCGGAGGTGCGGGCGCCGTCGAAGAAGACCTCGTTGAACTCGCTGGTGCCGGTCGGCTGGATGATCGGGCGGACCTCGATGCCGTCCTCGCGCATGGGGACGAGCAGGTACGAGAGGCCCTTGTGGCGCTGGGAGCCGGGTTCGGTGCGGCAGACGACGAAGCACCAGTCGGCGACGTGCGCGAGCGACGTCCAGACCTTCTGACCGGTGATGACCCACGCGTCCCCGTCCAGGACCGCCTTCGTCTGCACGTTGGCGAGGTCGGAGCCGGCGTTGGGCTCGGAGTAGCCCTGGCACCACAGCTCGTCGCCGCGGACGATCGGCGGCAGGAAGCGCGCGCGCTGCTCGTCGGTGCCGTAGTCGATGATGGTCGGGCCTATGAGGCCCTCGCCTATGTGGCCCAGCCTGTGCGGCGCGTGGGCCCTGGCGTACTCCTCGAAGAAGACGACCTGCTCGGCGAGCGTCGCCTCCCGGCCGCCGTACTCCTTCGGCCAGCCGAGGCATGTCCAGCCGTTCGCCCCGAGGTGCTTCTCCCAGGCGAGCCTGATGTCGAAGCCCTCGTGCTCGCGGCCGGGCCCGCCGAGGCCGCGCGCCTCGCGGTAGTCGCCTTCGAGGCTCGTGGTGAGGAAGTCGCGCACTTCGGCGCGGAATCCGTCCTCGGCGTTCGGGACGCTCATCGGCCTCAGCCCGCGAAGCGGCCGTAGCGGCCCTGGTAGAAGACCAGCGGTTCGCCGTCGTGGTGGATGTCGAGGTTGTGCACGCGGGCGACGACGATGTCGTGGTCGCCCGCGCGGTGCTCGGCCTCGACGGAGACCTCCAGCCAGGCCAGCGCGCCGTCCAGGACGGGCGTGCCCTCGGGTGAGGCGCCGTAGGAGACCCCGGCGAACTTGTCGCCGCCCTTGACCGCGAGCTGGCGGCACACGGCGGTCTGCGGCTCGCTCAGCACGTTGATGCACAGGTGCGAGGCGGTGCGCAGGAGCGGCCAGGTGGAGCTCGTGTGCGCGACGCAGAACGCGACGAGCGGGGGGTCGAGGGAGACCGACGTGAAGGAGTTCGCGGCGAGGCCGGTGGGGCGCCCGGTGGCCGGATCGATCGCGGTGATCGCGACGACGCCCGTGGCGAAGTGTCCGAGGACGTCCCGGAGCCGGCGGCCGTTCAGATCGCTCACGGATGCGGTGGTCATCGTGCGCTTCCTCCGGTCGGAGATGACGGTGGGTCGGAGATGACGCTATTAGCCAAGCGCTTGCTTGCTTACGAATGTAGAAGCCGGGACTCCCCGCTGTCAACTAGCCAGCCAAGCGCTTGCTCGGTTAACCTCGGAGGCGTGACCTTCCGCGACAAGACAGCCCTGGCCGGCGTGGGGTACACCCCGTTCACCAAGAACTCGGGGGTCTCCACGCTGACCCTCGCCATGGAGGCGGTCCTCGCCGCGCTCGACGACGCGGGCCTCACCCTCGACGACGTGGACGGCCTGGCCACCCACCGCGTCGGAGACTCCACCCCGCCCTGGGTCGTCGCCCCGGCCCTCGGCCTCACCAACGTCTCCTGGTACCTCGACCAGTTCGGCGGAGGCAGCGTCTCGCACTCCGTCATCGGACAGGCCGCCATGGCGGTGGCCTCGGGCGTCGCCCGCACCGTCGTCGTCTACCGGGCCATCAACGCGCGCAGCGAGTTCCGGATGGGCGGGACGGGCCGGGGCGCGGCGCCCATCTTCGACGCTCAGTACCAGGCCCCGTACGGGTACTTCGCTCCGCCGCAGCAGTTCGCGATGTACGCGCGCGCCCACATGAACGCCTACGGCACCACCCACGAGCAGCTAGGCGCGATCGCCGTACGCCAGCGCGCCTACGCGGCCAAGAACGCGCGCGCGCTCATGCGCACCCCCATCACCCTCGACGACTACCTCGCCTCCCGGTGGATCGCCGAGCCGTTCCGGCTCCTCGACTGCTGCCTGGAGACCGACGGGGCGTGCGCCGTCGTCGTCACCTCCGCCGAGCGGGCCCGCGACCTCGCCCAGCCGACCGTCCTCATCTCAGGGGCGGCCTGGGGAGGCGGCGACTCGTTCTTCTCCGGGGTCCCCACCGACTTCACGGTCACCGAGGCCGCGCGCATGGCCCCCCGGCTGTACGCGATGGCCGGAGTCGGTCCGGGCGACATCGACGTGGCCTCGCTCTACGACTGCTTCACCTACTCCGTCCTCGTGCAGCTGGAGGACTACGGCTTCTGCAAGAAGGGCGAAGGCGGGCCGTTCGTCGAGTCGGGGGAGGGGCCCGCGGTCAACACGCACGGAGGGTTCCTGTCCGAGGGCTACGTGCACGGCATCAACCACGTCGCCGAGGCGGTCGCGCAGCTGCGCGGCACCGCGGGCGACCGCCAGGTCGGCGGCGCCGAGGTGGCCCTCTCGACGGCCCAGCCCGGCTACGTTCTGGCCGGAACCTCGGCCCTGATCCTGCGAGGCGAGCGATGACGACGGCGAACCGGCTCGACCCCGACCGCGACTCCTCCCCCTGGTGGGAGGCGGTCGACCGCGGCGAGCTCCTGCTCCAGCGGTGCACCGCCTGCGGCACGCCCCGCTTCCCCGCGCGCGCCCTGTGCAACAGGTGCCGGTCGCGTGACAGCGACTGGATCTCGGCGCAGGGCACGGGCACCGTCTACAGCTGGATAGTGAACCACCAGAGGTTCATGCCGGACGTGCCCGTGCCCTTCGCCGTCGTGTGCGTGCGGCTGGACGAGGGCGAAGACATCCTCATGTACGGCAACCTCGTCCACCCGGACGGAACAGCCGCCGACCCTTCGACGCTCGCCCCCGGCCTCCGCCTGCGCGCCGTCCTCGCGAACGGCCTCGTCCAGTGGACTCCCGAGGAGTAGGCCGCCTACGCGACGGACGCGCGCAGCGCGATCTTGTCCACCTTGCCGTTGACGTTCAGCGGAAGCGCCTCGACGGGCACGACCCGTCGGGGCACCTTGTAGTTCGACATGTTGTCCTTCGCCCAGGCGCGGACTTCGTCGGCGGAGGCGCTGCCGATGACGAACGCGCACGCCGCCTCGCCCATCGCCTTGTCGGGGACGCCTATGACGGCCACCTGGGAGACGCCGGGGCAGCGCAGGAGCAGGGACTCGATCTCCGCCGGGTAGCCGTTGAACCCGTTGGCGATGAACATCTCCTTCTTGCGGTCGACGATGGCGAGGTTGCCCGCCTCGTCGAGGGTGCCGATGTCGCCGGAGTGCAGCCAGCCGTCGGCGTCGACGGCCTCGGCGGTCCGCTCGGGGTCCCGCCAGTAGCCGGGCATGACGCCGTAGCCGCCGATGAGGATCTCGCCGCGCTCCCCGACGGGCAGGTCGCGGCCCGCGTCGTCGACGATGCGCAGCTCCACGCCGGGCACCGCGCGCCCGGTCGTGCCGGCGATGACGTCGATCGGGTCGCCGGGCCGGGTCATCGACACCACGGTGCCCTCCATGAGGCCGTAGGCGTTGATCATCCGCTCGACGCCCGCCTCGGCGAGCATCCGCCTGATCAGCTCCGACGGCACCGCGGCCGCCCCGCAGATCGCGACGCGCAGCGAGGAGACGTCCCGGCCGGGCAGCTCGTCCAGCAGCTTGAAGAACATCGCGGGCGCCCCGGCGATGACGCTGACGCGGCGGGTCTCGATGAGGTCGAGCAGCGCGTCGGGCTGGAACAGCTCGATCGGCATCATCGTGGCCGCGCGCAGCACGCAGGCGAGCAGCCCGGCGTTGATGCCGAAGCCGTGCGAGAACGGCGCGATGATCGGGTACCTGTCGCCCTCGCGGACCGTCACCAGCTCGGCCCAGTCCCAGTACCCGCGCAGGAGCTGCCAGTGCTGGAGCATGACGCCCTTGGGCGCGCCCGTCGTCCCGGAGGTGGCCATGATCTCGGCGAGGCCGTCCGGCGGCACGGCGAGCGCGCGTTCTTCCGCGGCCTCCGGCGAGACCGCCTCGCCGAGCGCAAGGAACTCCGCCCAGGACTCGCCGCCGTACGTGACGATGGTCCTGAGCTCGGGCAGGTCCTCGCCTTTGAGCATCGCCAGGTAGGACGTGTCCATGAAGCCCTCGGCGACGAACAGGGCCTTCGCCCCGGTCTTGCGCAGCATCTCGGCCGCCTCGATCCCGCGGAAGCGGGTGGACAGGGGCGCGACGGCCGCTCCCGCGTCCCACAGCCCATAGCAGGTGACGACCCAATCGGGATTGTTGGGCGCCCAGATGGCCACCCGGTCGCCGGGTTCGACGCCCACGGCGATGAGGCTCCGGGCCACCTGCGCGGCCCGGTCCCTCAGCTCCTCCAGCGTCAGCGTCACGTCCTCGGTGGACACGACCTCCACCGCGCCGTGCGTGCGCGCGCGGTCGCGCAGCATGCGCGGGATCGTGCCCCAGTCCGGTACCGGCGCCACTTCCATGTCAGCTCCTCGGGCTCGCGGGGCCGGGAGCCCGCCAGGAGGACCCGGCCGGGGGGGTGGGACGGGCGGGGGCCCCGGAGGCCGGGGCCCGCGGGTCTACAGGGAGGCGCGGTCGCGGCCCAGGTGGTGGCCGCGCAGGTCCGTCACGGTCGGCGGCACGGGCGTCTCGACGGCCTCGGGCGCGACGGCCACCTCGATCGACACCGGGGTGACGCCGACGAGCGCCTGGGAGGTCCGGCCCGCCCACATCGGGTTCCGCACGAGGCTGTCGCGCGCGAACGTCACCCGCAGGACCGCCTTGTCGAGGGTGCCCTCGCGGGAGACCTCAAGGTTCCAGTGGCTGATGCCGTCGATCCGGGAGAGCACGTCGGTGACGCGCGGCAGCGACAGCCACCGGCCCCGCACGAGCAGGTGCTCGCCCGCGGTGTGCGCGGGCTGCGCCGCGCCCCCGCCGGTGAACCAGCCGGTGCGCAGGTGCGCGCCGCCGAGCGTCGCGTGCCAGGTGGGCGTGACGACGATCTCGGCGGGCCCCGAGTGGTCGGCGACCAGCTCGTCCTTGGCGGGCGGCGCGAGCCCGATCAGGCCCTCCCGGACGGGGGTGAGGCCGGGCCCGTGCGCGATCGGCACCCCGAAGAGCGGGTCGGCGAACAGCTGCACGACGTCGGCCTCGAACTCGTCCTCGAGCTGGCGCAGCCAGTTCCTCGACGGGATCTCGCCGACGAGCAGGATCCGGTCGAGTTCGAGGTCGAGCGGGTCGAGCAGGAACTCCAGGTGGAGCCTGGCGAGGAAGTCCATCGCGCCGGACGGCGTGGTGACCAGGACGTTCGCCCGGGTCTGCTCAAGCGCGCGGTGCAGCCGCAGCCTTCCACGCGGCCCGACCGAGGCCGCCGCCGACACGAGCGGCAGCGCCGCCTCGGCCAGCGACGAGCCCTGGAGCTCGCCGTCGTTGTTCAGCGCGACGACCAGGCGGTCCGAGGAGCGCACGCCGGCCGCGGCGAGGGTCTCGGCGGTCAGCGCCAGCGCGGCCGCCCTGTCCTCGGGGGAGAGCGGCGCGACCACGTCGGCGTCGGGGGAGAGCAGGAGGAGGCCGCGGGCGGACGCCCCGCCCGTGAGGTCCTGGCGGGTCAGCCAGCTCACTTCATCACCTCGTTCATGAAGCGCCGCATCGAGCCGGTGACGTGCTCGTGGTCGAGGCCGCCGACCTGGGCCTGGAGGATCAGGTCGGTCGCGCCCGCGGCCTCAAGGCGCTCGACGGCCTTGCGCGAGCCCTCCACGTCGTCGATGACGACCATCAGGTTGTCGCGGAGGATGTCCATGGCCTCCTCCGGCGGCATGGCGACGGCCTGCTGCCCGAGGACGCGGTGGGTGGCGTGCCGGGCGTCGGTGTAGCTCGGCGGCGCGACCAGGTTGACCTGGCGGCGCAGGTACCAGAGCACCGGGTCGGAGGCGATCTCGACGGCCTCCTGCCGGGTCTGCCCGACGAACCAGGGGATCATGATCGCGATCCGCCGGGTCTCGGGGTCGTGCCCGTTCTCGGCGAGGCAGGCCTTGTAGGCGGCGATGTCCTCGGCCACGTCGTCGATGCCCTTCAGCATCGTCATGCCGAGAAGGTTGTAGCCCTGCTTGCCCGCGGCGAGGAAGCCCTCCAGGGAAGTGGAGGCCACCCAGACGGGAGGGTGCGGCTCCTGCGTGGGCCGCGGGTACACCGAGACGTTGGGGATCTCGAAGTACTCCGAGCTGCGCGTGATGGGCTTGCCGTCGGCGTTCCAGATCGCGAGGACCGCCTCAAGGGACTCCTCCCAGAGCTGCCTTGACTGCTCGAACGGCCGTTGGAAGGCCTGGTACTCCAGCGGCGAGGCGCCCCGTCCGGTGCCGAACTCCACACGCCCGCCGGACAGCACGTCGAGGGTGGCGACGCGCTCGGCGGTGCGGATGGGGGACTGGAACGGCAGCAGTACGACGCCGAGCCCGAGGTGGATGTTGCTGGTCCGCTGCGACGCCGCGGCGAGCACGAGGTCGGGTGCCGAGGAGTGGGAGAACCCGCGGGTGAAGTGGTGCTCCACGAACCAGGCGGTGTCCATGCCCAGGTCGTCGGCGAGCACCACCTGGTCGAGCACGTTCCGGAAGGCCCGGCTCTCGACCTCGCGGCTGCGTCCGCGCACTTCCAGCTCGTACCCGACGCTGATCCGAAGGGTCATGCCCCGCCTCCGCTCTCTTGTGTTAACCAAGCGCTCGCTTGGTAGACTAGCAGCGGCCGTCCGGTCCGAACAAGTCGCGCGGCGGGGAGTGCGATAGCCGGTTATTCGAGTCGATTAACTAGGTAAGGTGCTGCCCCATGCGGTCGATATCGCTCATGTCAGGCATGCTCATCCCGGTGCTCTGCGCGACGGCGGCGTCCGCCGCCCCCATCCCCGAAGGACCCGGCGCGAACGCGGTACTGGCCTACCTGGGCGCCCCCGCGACACCCAAGGCGATCCCGGGCTCCCCGGTGCCCGCCAACCCGCACATGGCCGCGCCCGGCACCGCCGCCATGCACGCCGACTCCTGGGCCTCCGACACCTACCCGTTCCTCGGCCCCCTCGGCCGGAACCCGAAGGTCGTCACCACCGCCAAGGCCGGCGGGCTGCCCGCCCTCTGCTCGACCGTCAACTACGCCCGGAGCACCCGGCTCATCGTCGCCCAGTGCACCAACGTCGGCACCTTCACGCTCCGCCTGATCGACCCGAAGACGCTCCAGGACCTCGCCACGTTCAAGCTTCCCGCGCGGCCCTCGACCGTCACCGGCGTCACCACCCTCGACCTCGACGCCGTCCTCACCGACACCTCCGGCGGCGCTTACTACTACCTCGACGACAAGGACAGGGCGGTCCTCGCCGACGCCGACTTCCACGTCCGAAGGTTCGCGCACGTACGCGACGGCAAGGGCTGGAAGTTCAAGGTGACCGACAACTGGAACCTCAAGAAGTACGTCCCCCACGACTGCCCGACGTGGAGCAGGCCCAAGCCGAAGGGCGTCTGCGACCCCGTCACGTCCGTCCAGGCGGACTGGAAGGGCAACATCTGGTGGGTGACCCGCAAGGGCAGGATCGGGACGATCGAGCCGAGGAGCGGGCGCGTCAAGGTCGTCAAGCTCAAGGGCGAGCAGATCCAGAACTCGTTCGCCGCGAGCACGGACGGCGTCTCGGTCGTCAGCGACCACGCCCTCTACAGGTTCCGGGCCGACGCCGAGGGCAAGCCCGTCGCCGCGTGGCGCAAGGCCTACGACAGAGGCACCCGCCGCAAGTCCGGCCAGCTCGACCAGGGCTCCGGGACCACGCCCACGATCCTCCAAGGCGGCCTTGTCGCGATCACCGACAACGCCGAGCCGCGCATGAACGTCCTCGTCTACCGCATGAGGGACGGGAAGCGGCTGTGCAAGGTGCCGGTGTTCAAGCCCGGCAAGAGCGCCACCGACAACTCCCTCATAGGCTTCGGCCGCAGCCTCATCGTGGAGAACAACTCCGGCTACCGGAACTTCATCGAACTCGCCGCCGGAGCCTCCTCCCACGGCGGCATGACGCGCGTCGACATCACCGGTGAAGGCTGCGAGACCGTCTGGACGAGCAAGGAGCGCAGCCCGTCCACCGTCGCCAAGGCGAGCGTCCCGGGCGGGCTCGTGTACGCCTACACCAAGGAGCCCCGCAAGGACGGCGTCGACGCCTGGTACCTCACGGCGATCGACTTCCACACCGGCAGGACCGCGTGGAAGGTCCTCACCGGCACCGGCAAGCTCTTCGACAACAACTGGGCGCCCGTCACCCTCACCCCCGACGGCGCCGCCCACGTCGGGGTCATCGGCGGGCTCGTCACGGTCCGCGACAGCTGAGCCCCTTCCCTACAATTCCCCGGTGAGCAAGCAGCGTTACGGGGTGCTCGTCCTCCCCTCCGCCAACCGTGTGTACGCCGACGCGTCCGTCGGCCTGATGTCCGCCGAGATCGGCGTCCTCGACCGGGAGGTGCTCGGCGGCCGGATCAGCGATCTGGCCGCCGAGACCTTCGGCGGCGTGCCCTACCTGACGTTCACGCTGCCCGACCCGACCGAGCGGGAGATCGCGTTCCTGTCGAACCTCTCGGCCCTGTACGCGCTGTTCCGCCTCGCCGACGACGGCGGCCTGCACCCCGTCGCGGTGAACCGCCTCGACCGGCTCGACGACGACCTGCTCACCATCCAGAAGTACGTCGGCAAGACCAACGAGCAGTTCACCAAGATGCTGCTCAACGTGACGATCTGGGCGTCGGCCTCCGGCCGGGACATGACGGGGGAAGGCGGCCGGGGCCGCACCCTGCGCGTCTTCGACCCGATGTGCGGGCGCGGCACCACCCTCAACCAGGCCCTCATGTACGGCTTCAACGCCGACGGCATGGACATCGACACCAAGGACTTCGAGGCCTACGCGGGCTTCCTCAAGACCTGGCTGAAGCGCAAGCGGCTCAAGCACACGTTCGAACTCGTGCCCGTCCGACGCGACCGCAAGCTCGTCGGCCGCAAGATCGACCTCACCCTCGGCCTGTCCAAGGACGACTACAAGTCCGGCGACAAGCGCCGCCTCACCGTCGTCAACGCCGACACCGTCCGCGCCCCCGAGTTCTACGCCGCGAACTCCTTCGACGCCATCGTCACCGACGCCCCCTACGGCGTCCAGCACGGCTCCCACATGAGCACGTCCCTGTCGCGCAGTCCCTCCGACCTCCTGCGCGCCGCGGTCCCCGGCTGGGCCCGCCTCCTCAAGCCCGGCGGCGCCCTGGGCATCGCCTGGAACACCCACGTGACCTCCCGCGAAGACGCCCTGGCCGTCTTGTCCTCCGCCGGACTCGACCCCCTGGACGACGGCCCCTACCGCGACTTCACCCACCGCGTGGACCAGGCCATCCTCCGCGACATCGTCATCGCCAGAAAGCCCGGCTGACCTGTGCTTATCCCGATACCGGCAAAAGCTCGTCAAGATCGGGAAGTTGCCGCAGCGTCCGGATTGGGCGGGGGTGATCTTGGTGATGTCTCCCGCCATGATCAAGAAAATGCTGATGGGCGCCTCCGTCGCCTCCTTCGTCGCGCTCGGGTCCCTGTCGGGGCTCGCCGCGGCGGCCGAGGCGGACGCCGCGCCCCGACAGTGCAACCGCGCCGACGAGGACTGCCTCGACCGGCTCGCCGGACGCGCCAAGTCCGCCAAGCGCCACAAGTCCGCCAAGTACGGCAAGTCCGCGAAGCAGGGGAAGTCGGCGAAGCAGGGGAAATCCGGCAAGCGCGGCAAGCCCGTCAAGCAGACCGCGGCCGTCAAGTTCGAGTGGCCCGACGAGCACGATGAGCACGACCGCGACGAGCACGACGGGCGTGACGACCACGGGCAGGAGGGCCGCGGCGGGCACGACGGGCACGATGGCCGGGACGACTCCGACGGGCGCGACGACCGCGACGAGCGGGACGGCCCCGCTGGTCGCGGCGGGCATGACGAGCACGAAGAGAACGGCGAGGGCGGCCGGGACGAGGGTCCGGGCGGGTATGACGAGGGAGGCCGGCACGAGCAGGACGGTCCCGGAGGGCGTGACGGGCGTGACGGCCCCGGCGAGTACGACGGCGGCGGGCGGCACGAGCAGGGCGGATCCGGCGAGCACGACCGCGGAGACCATTACGGGCCCGGCAATTTCGGCTGGCTCGGCGGCTTTCCGGGGGCGGCCGGTCCCGCGGGCGCGGCGGGACCCGCGGGTCCGGCGGGCGCGGCGGGTCCCGCGGGGCCGCAGGGCGTCGCGGGCCAGGCCGGACCCGCGGGCGCGGCGGGCCCCAAGGGCGACCGGGGTGAGCAAGGCGAGCAGGGTGAGCAGGGTGAGCAGGGTGAGCAGGGCGAGCAGGGTGAGCAGGGCGAGACCGGCCCCGCGGGCCCGACTCTCCAGCCGGAATTCCGACCGGGTACCTCCGTGCCGTTCGACACGGACGGCGACGGCTGGGTGACCGCCACGGGCGGCGCCTGCCGCCCCGACTACTACCCGATCGGCGCTTCCTGGACGACCACGGGCGGCGACTCCGTCAGTCCGGTGTTCCGGACGAGCGTCGCGGACGGATCGGCCTGGAAGGTCGAGGCCAGGGACACCAACTCCACCAGCGGTGGCACCATCACCCTGACCACGGTCTGCCAGTACGCGAACGAGTGACGCAGGTCGCGCGGGGCGTCCACGCGCCCCGCGCAGCCCGCTTCAACTTTTCCGGGTTCATGCAGGTCCTCCGTGGCCCGTGCGGGCGAGGAGCGCGGGGAGGAGGGCCGGGTCGTAGACCGGGTTGAGGCGGGCGGCGAGCGAAGGCGTCAGAGGCGAGCCGTCGAAGACCGCGCGGACGGCCTCGAGGTCCGGGGCCGTGCCGTGGACGTCCGCCGCCCAGGAGGCGTAGGACTCGGGGGAGAAGTCGAGCAGGCCGCGGAAGAGGAATCCCGCGCCGTCGCCTCCCTCCGGAGGGTCGACCGGGCCGGCGCTCCAGGCGTCCGAGCCCGCCGCCCGCCAGACGCACAGGGTGGCGCACAGGACGTCGTCCTCGACGAACCACGGGTCGGCCGCCCACGGCGCGAGCGCGGGTGGGAGGCCGTCGAGCAGCCCAGGCCAGAGCGCGAAGGAGCCGTTGCCGTACGGGCTCATCTCCGATTCGTGGTCGAAGCCGCGCACGAACGCGCCCTCGGGCGCGAAGACGATCGAGTACTCGTCACCCGCGCCGTTCTCCATCCAGGCGAGCGCGACGCCCTCCCGCCACGCGGCGTCGAAGGAGTGGCGGGGGTACCGCTCACTCAGCACGCCTTCCAGCACCGCGAGCACGGCGCTGCGCCGCCGCACCTCGCCGATCTCCGGCAGCGCCCGCGCCAGTTCCGCACTGTTCATGCAGCCCGTTCTACCGCGCCCCACCGACAGGACGGGGCGGGCTCAGGCGTCAGGGTCGAGGTCGGCCGGGTCGAGGCCGGGGAAGGCGGTCGCCGCGGGGGAGCGGGACCAGCGGATCTGGAGGTTGATCGCGTCCTGCATGGCCGCGGCGGCGTACGTGCGCAGGGCCTTGCCGGGAGCACCGGAGAGGGGCACATAGGCGGTCAGGACGTCCGATTCGACGGACGCGCCGAGTTCCGCGGGGGTCCTGCCGGCCTCGACGGGGTAGGCGGGCTCGGACGTCACGGGGGTGGCCTCGCGGTCGCGCAGGAGCTCGATGAGCTCGTCGCGGCGGAGCTTGTGGCGCTCCCAGAGCCTGGTCACGCGGGGTTTGGCCGCGGCTGCGGACCGCGCGCCGATCACGCCGTAGACGTAGACGGCCCTGTGCTCGGCGGCCAAGGCGGCCTGGAGGGCGGCGACGGCGCTCATGCGAGGGAGAGGGCGGTCGCGTGGCCGGTCTCGCAGGCCCCGATGCTGGCGAGGAGCTGGGACATGCCGGGGGAGACCGCGGGGACGTCCTTGAGGCGGGTCGCCGCCGCGGCGCGCTCGGTGCGGCGCAGCAGCGCGAGTGCTGAGGCCCGGTCCGCGGGCGGCTCGGCCGGGGCGGTCGCGGACGTGGTCGCCGACGGGGTCGCGGTGACGCCGCCGGTGCCCGGGAGGTAGTGCTTGCGCAGGACCTCGAGGTGCGAGCGGTGGTCGGCCAGCGCCTTCGTGCACGCCTCGGGCAGGTCCCCGAGCACCGAAGCGGTCTTCTCGTACAGGGAGATCAGGTTCTCCTCGTCGGCGATCGCGCCGAGCAGCACGGCGACATCCGGTTCCGGGACGAGGTCCGGGGCGGCGCACGCCGTCGCCAGGCCCGCGCCCGCCAGCCCGGCGGCGGCCAGCAGCGACCTGCGGGACAGGGACACGGGCACGCGGGCTCCTCGTGAGGGCGCCGGGAAAGGCGCGAAATGCGGCTGGAGTGCCTGCAAGCATGCCACACGGGGGGTCCCCGGGTGCGAATACGCACTCGGGGCTCCGGCTGTCGATAGTCTTGTCTGGTCAGAGCGTAGGCATAGCTACCGATAGAGCCCATAAGTAGAGCCGAGGAGGGTCCCGTGAGCGCAGGAGCGCGCGACGGGCGCGTTCGAGGGGACCGCCAGAAGGCCGCGCTGGTCGAGCTGCTCGAGCCCGTGGTGGGCGAGTCCGGCCATGATCTGGAGGACGTCGTCGTCAGCCAGGCGGGCAGGCGCCGGGTGGTCCGCGTGGTCGTGGACGCCGACGGCGGAGTGAGCCTCGACGACATCGCGGTCGTGAGCCGCGCCGTGTCCACGGCGCTGGACGAGACCGACGTCCTGGGCGGGAGCCCGTATGTGCTGGAGGTCACCTCTCCGGGGGTGGACCGGCCGCTGACCGCGCCCCGGCACTGGCGGCGCGCCGCGGGCCGGCTCGTGAAGGCCGTCTACACGGCCGGCGAGCAGGAGGCGGGCGAGTCCGTCGAAGGCCGCGTGATCGCCGCCGACGACGAGGAGGTCCGGATCGAGGTCGCCGGGACGGAACGGGTGTTCCCCCTGGCAGGGCTCGGACCGGGCAAGGTCCAGGTGGAGTTCCGCCGGGCCGAGACGGAAGACGACGACCCGGCCGCCGAGGACGACGAGCTCCGCGAAGACCAGCTTCACGACGACGAGGAAGGGGACGCGGAGCCTCATGGACATTGACATCAACGTACTGCGCAGCCTGGAGCGCGAGAAGGACATCTCCTTCGACCTGGTCGTCAGGGCGATCGAGGAAGCGCTCCTGATCGCCTACCACCGCACCGAAGGCGCCGCCCCCAAGGCCCGCGTGCAGCTGGACAAGCAGTCCGGCCACGTGACGGTCTGGGCCACCGAGGTGGACGAGGAGAGCGGCAACGCACGGGAGTACGACGACACCCCCGACGACTTCAGCCGCATCGCCGCGACCACCGCGCGCCAGGTCATCCTGCAGAAGCTGCGGGACGCCGAGGACGAGCTGACCTTCGGCGAGTACGCGGGCCGCGAGGGCGACATCGTCACCGGCGTGATCCAGCAGGGCAAGGACCCGCGCAACGTCCAGGTCGACCTCGGCAAGCTGGAGGCGGTCCTGCCGCCCCAGGAGCAGGTGCCGGGGGAGAGGTACGAGCACGGCGAGCGGATCAAGGCCTACATCGTGCAGGTCCGCAAGGGCCACCGCGGCCCGTCGGTCATGCTCAGCCGGACCCACCCGAACCTCGTGCGCAAGCTGTTCGCGCTGGAGGTGCCGGAGATCCTGGACGGCACGGTCGAGATCGCGGCGATCGCGCGCGAGGCAGGGCACCGCACCAAGATCGCGGTCCGCTCGCGCAAGAGCGGGGTCAACGCCAAGGGCGCGTGCATCGGCCCGCTGGGCAGCCGGGTCCGCAACGTGATGACCGAGCTGCACGGCGAGAAGATCGACATCGTCGACTGGTCGGACGATCCCGCCACCTTCGTCGGGAATGCGCTGTCGCCGGCGCGTGTTAACGCCGTCGAGGTGATCGACGCCGAACAGCGGGTCGCCCGCGTCATCGTCCCGGATTACCAGCTCTCGCTGGCGATCGGCAAGGAGGGGCAGAACGCGCGGCTCGCGGCGAGGCTCACGGGGTGGCGGATCGACATCCGTCCGGACACCCCGGCCGGACCCGGCGACGAGACCCCAGACCCCGCCGATGCTTCGGCGGGGTAGACTGGTGGATGGCGGCCATTCGGCCCCGTGATCCATGACACGAGCGAGGCATGACTCTGCAGGGTGGCAGCCCGCACGGAACGCACGGTCCAGGCGCAGTCCTGGCAGGTGGGGACCGGCGCAAAGGCGGTCGGCGGGATCATCGTCTCAAGCGCACGTGTGTGGGATGCCGGGACCGTGCGGCGCGCGCGGACTTGTTGCGAGTAGTCGCGGTGGGGGGCGTTCTCGTCCCCGATCCGCGCAAGCGACTGCCGGGAAGGGGTGCGTCTCTGCACCCCGAATCCGGATGCCTGGAGCAGGCGATCCGTCGTCGGGCGTTCTCCCGGGCCTTGCGCCTGGAAGCTTTGCCCGATAGTTCTGTTCTGCTTCGGTTCGTACAGGGAAGCGAAGAAACGTAAGACATCTAGTCGGAAGCAGGTCGAGATTGCTATGAGCGCTCGATGAGCAGTTGGCGATGACTGGTTAGCGACGGCCCGGAGACACGCCCCGGGCCAGATTGGGAGTGCAGTGGCCAAGGTCCGGGTATACGAACTCGCCAAAGAGTTCGGTGTTGAGAGCAAGGTCGTCATGGCCAAGCTCCAGGAAATGGGCGAGTTCGTCCGGTCGGCGTCTTCGACCATCGAGGCGCCAGTAGTTCGTCGGCTCACCGAAGCGTTCGGTAAGTCTCCCTCGGGCCGCGGTGGCGGCCCCCGTCCCTCCGCGCCGCGCCCCGGGCCCAAGCCCGGTGTGAGCGGCGCGCCCAGCGGTGCGCCCGCAGGTGCGCCCCGTCCGGCTCCCGCGCAGCAGGGCGCGCCCGGTGGCGGCCCGCGTCCGGGTCCGCGTCCCGGGCCCCGTCCGGGCCCGCGCCCGGCGGCGCCCGAGGTCCCGCAGGCTCCTGCCGCGGCGGCGCCCGCCGCCCCCGCGCCGCAGGTTCCGCAGGTCCCGCAGGTTCCGCAGGCCCCCCAGGCTCCCGCCGCCCCGCGTCCGCCGGTTCCCCCGGCGCCGCAGCAGGGCTCGCCGAGCCCCGCGGCCGGCGGGCCCCGTCCGGGCCCGCGCCCGGCGGCCGGCGGCCCGCGTCCGGGTCCCCGTCCGGCCCCGCAGGAGCGCGGTCAGCGCCCCGGCGGCGGTCAGCGCCCCGGCGGTCCGCGTCCCGGCAACAACCCGTTCAGCTCCACCAACACCGGCATGGGCGCGCCCAAGCCCGGTCCGCGTCCCGGCCCCCGGCCCGCCGGCCCCGCCCAGGGCGGCGGCCAGCGTGACGGCGACCGTCCCGGTGGTCCGCGTCCTGCCGCGCCGCGTCCCGGCGGCCCGCAGGGCGGCGGCGACCGTCCCGGTGGTCCGCGTCCGTCGCCCGGCGGCATGCCGCCGCGGCCCGGCGGTCCGCGTCCCTCTCCGATGAACATGCCTTCGCGTCCCCCGCAGCAGGGCGCCCGTCCGGGTGGTCCCGGCGGTCCCCGTCCCGGTGGCGGCGGCGGTGGCGGCGGTGGCCGTCCCGGTGGCGGCGGCGGTGGCGGCGGCTTCGCCCGTCCCGGTGGCGGCGGTGGCCGTCCCGGTGGTGGCGGCGGTGGCGGCGGCTTCGCGCGTCCCGGTGGCGGTGGCCCCGGTGGCGGCGGCGGTGCCGGTCGTCCCGGCGGCGGCTTCGGCGGCGGTGGCCGTCCCGGCCCCGGCGGTCGCGGTCGCGGCGGCACGGCGGGCGCCTTCGGTCGCCCGGGCGGTCGTCCGGCCCGTGGGCGCAAGTCCAAGAAGCAGCGGCGTCAAGAGTTCGACAACATGCAGGCGCCCGCCATCGGCGGCGTCAACGCGCCCCGGGGCAACGGCAGGGTCATCCGCCTCGCCCAGGGCTCCACGCTGACGGACTTCGCCGAGAAGATCGGCGCCAACCCGGCGTCGCTCGTGGCGATCATGATGCACCTCGGCGAGATGGTCACGGCCACGCAGTCGGTCAGCGAGGAATCGCTGCAGCTGCTGGGCGCCGAGCTGGACTTCAACGTCCAGGTCGTCAGCCCGGAGGACGAGGACCGCGAGCTGCTGGAGTCGTTCGACCTCGAGTTCGGCGAGGACGAGGGCGGCGAGGAGGAACTCGCCGCGCGGCCCCCGGTCGTCACCGTCATGGGTCACGTCGACCACGGTAAGACCAAGCTGCTGGACGCCATCCGCAACGCCAACGTCGTGGCGGGCGAAGCGGGCGGCATCACCCAGCACATCGGCGCCTACCAGGTCGCGACCGAGGTCGACGGCAACGAGCGCAAGATCACCTTCATCGACACCCCGGGTCACGAGGCGTTCTCCGCCATGCGTGCCCGCGGTGCCGAGACCACCGACCTGGTGGTCCTGGTGGTCGCCGCCGACGACGGCGTCAAGCCGCAGACCACCGAGGCGATCGACCACGCGACGGCGGCCGGCGTGCCGATCGTCGTGGCGGTCAACAAGATCGACAAGGAGGGCGCGGACCCGACGAAGGTGCGGGCCCAGCTCACCGAGTACGGCCTGGTGGCCGAGGAGTTCGGTGGCCAGACCCTGTTCGTGGACGTGTCCGCGAAGCAGGGCCTGAACATCGAGGGCCTTCTGGAGGCCATCGTCCTCACCGCCGACGCCGAACTCGACCTGCGGGCCAACCCCGATCAGGATGCCCAGGGCGTCGCGATCGAGGCGCACCTCGACAAGGGCCGCGGCCCCGTGGCGACCGTGCTGGTCCAGCGCGGCACGCTGCGGATCGGCGACTCGATCGTCGCGGGCGGCGCGCACGGACGCGTCCGGGCGATGCTCGACGAGAACGGCGAGAACGTCCAGGAGGCGACCCCGTCGCGTCCGGTCCTGGTCCTCGGTCTGACCGCGGTGCCCGGTGCCGGCGACAGCTTCCTGGTCGTCGAGGACGACCGGATGGCCCGGCAGATCGCCGACAAGCGCGCGGCGCGCAAGCGCAACGCCGAGCTGCTCCGCAGCCGTCCGAAGTTCTCGCTCGAGGACATGTTCAAGGAGCTCGAGAAGGGCGAGCGGCAGGAACTGCTGCTCATCCTCAAGGGCGACGTGTCCGGTTCGGTCGAGGCCCTGGAAGACTCGCTGCTCAAGATCGACGTGGGCGACGAGGTCAACCTGCGGATCATCCGCCGCGGTGTCGGCGCGATCACGCAGGACGACGTCAACCTGGCGATCGCCTCCGAGGGCGCGGTCATCATCGGCTTCAACGTCCGGCCCGAGCGCAACGCGCAGGAGCTGTCGGACCGCGAAGGCATCGACATCCGGTACTACTCGGTCATCTACCAGGCGATCGAGGAAGTCGAAGCGGCCCTCAAGGGCATGCTCAAGCCGGAGTTCGAGGAGGCCCAGCTCGGCACCGCCCAGGTCCGCGCGGTCTTCAAGGTGCCGAAGATCGGCAACATCGCCGGTTGCATGGTCCAGTCCGGCACGGTCAACCGCAACAGCAAGGCGCGGCTCGTCCGGCAGGGCGTGGTCATCGCCGACAACCTCACCGTCTCCTCGCTCCGCCGCGAGAAGGACGACGTCACCGAGGTCCGCGAGGGCTTCGAGTGCGGTATCGGCATCGGCTACCAGGACCTGAAGCTCGACGACATCATCGAGACCTTCGAGATGCGGGAGAAGCCCCGCTCGTAAGGGTCCGCAGGACGCCCCGGGAAGCACTTCCCGGGGCGTCCTGCCCATGTCGGGGGTCCCTTCCCCCGATGGCCTACCGTTGAAGGCAGCGGCCCGGGGCTGCGGACGGCAGGCCGGTTCCTAGAGACACCGGGGTCTTGATGTTCGTTGGAGCATTGACGTTGGACCTTCTGCTCGGCGACGTGCATTCGCTGAAGGAGAAGAGGAGCGTGGTCCGGCCGATCATCGCCGAGGTGCACAAGCGCTTCCCGGCGGTGGCCGTGGCCGAGACCGGCGACCAGGATCTGCACCGCAGGGCCGAGATCGGCATCGCCGTGGTGTCCGGCAGCGCCGGGAACTGCGTGGAGGTGCTGGAGCAGTGCGAGCGGCTGATCGCCGGCCGCCCAGAGATCGAACTGCTGTCCGCAAGGCAGCGGATCTACGACGATGAGGAGTAAGCCATGGTGGATGCGGCGCGGGCGCGCAAGCTCGCCGACCGGATTCAGCAGATCGTGGCGGAGATGCTGGAGCGGCGGGTCAAGGATCCCCGGCTGGGTTTCGTGACGATCACGGACGCCAAGCTGACCAACGACCTCCGCGAGGCGACCGTGTTCTACACGGTGTACGGGACGGACGAGGAGAAGGCAGGGACGGCCGCGGCGCTGGAGAGCGCCAAGGGCGTCATCCGCACGGAGGTCGGCCGCAAGACCGGCATCCGGCACACGCCGTCGCTGACGTTCGAGCTCGACGGGGTCATGGAGAACGCCCACCACATCGAGCAGCTGCTGGCCAAGGCCAAGGAGCAGGACGCCGAGGTGGCGGCCAAGGCCGTCGGGGCCACCCACGCGGGTGACGCCAACCCCTACAAGACCGACGACGAGGACGACCTCGACGAAGACGACCTTGAGGACGAGGACGACGACGACCTCGACGAGGCGATCGCCGACATCGAGGACGAGGACGAGCGCAGGTGAGCCCTGTCTCCGGACTCGTCATCGTCGACAAGCCCGCCGGGTGGACGTCCCACGACGTCGTCGCCCGGATGCGCCGCCTGGCGGGCACCCGCAGGGTCGGCCACGCCGGCACGCTCGACCCGATGGCGACGGGCGTGCTCGTCGTGGGGGTGGAGAAGGCGACCCGCCTGCTCGGCCACCTCGCCCTGACGAGCAAGGTCTACGACGGCACGATCCGCCTCGGCATGACCACCAACACCGACGACGCCGAGGGCGAGCCCACCGGGACGACCCCGGCCGGGCACGTCGCCGACGCCGAGATCGCGGTCGGGATCAAGGCGCTGACCGGGCTGATCCAGCAGGTCCCGCCGCAGGTCAGCGCGATCAAGGTCAACGGCGAGCGCGCCTACAAGCGGGCCCGCCAGGGCGAGGACGTGGAGCTGAAGGCCCGTCCGGTGACGATCCACGCCTTCGAGATCGCGGAGATCCGCCGGGAGGGCGGGTTCGTCGACGTGGACGTCTCGGTGACGTGCTCGTCGGGGACCTACATCAGGGCGCTGGCCCGCGACCTGGGGGCCTCCCTGGGCGTCGGAGGGCACCTGACGGCCCTGCGCCGCACGGCGGTCGGCCCGTACGGTCTGGACCTCGCCAGGACCCTGGAGCAGCTCGCCGAGGACTGCGCGATCCTGCCGATCGCCGACGCGGTCTCCGCGGTGTTCCCGCGCAGGGACGTCAGCGAGGAGGAGGCGGCCCTGGTGCGGCACGGGGGCAGGCTCCCGGCGCTGGGCCTGGGCGACGGCCCCATCGGCGTGTTCGCGCCCGACGGGACCCTGCTGTCCCTGGTGGAGGAGAAGGCCGGGAAGGCCAAGCCCCTGGCGGTTTTCGCGGCGGAGTGACCTCGCCGCGGCCGCGGAGTGACCAAGGTCCCCAGGTGAAGGGCCCGGGGCGGCTTCCTACCTAACCTACGATCACGTAACCTACGGGTACGTAGCTTAGGTGGATCGGGCCGCCTGGGCGCTGATCCTTGGAGAGGTCGACGGAGCATGGTCGCCACGCTGGAGCGCATCGTCCCGCCACTGAAGCCGCACCTGCGCGGTTGGCTCCACCTCGGGGCCTTTCCCGCGGCGCTCATCGGGGGCCTTGTCCTGGTCACCTTCGGGCCGACCCTTCAGTCGCGCATCGGCGCCGCCATCTACGCGGTCACGTCCTGCCTGCTGTTCGGGATCTCCGCCACCTACCACCGCAACCGGTTCGGACCGCGCGGCGAGGCCGCGATGCGCCGCTTCGACCACGCGAACATCTTCCTGATCATCGCGGGCACCTACACGCCGTTCGCTCTGCTGGCCCTGGAGGGCACGACCCGGATCGTCATCCTCGCCGGGGTGTGGTCCGGCGCGATCGCCGGAGTGATCTTCCGCACGTGCTGGCTCGGCGCGCCGCGCTGGCTGTCCACCGCCGCCTACATCGCCCTCGGCTGGTTCGCGGTCATCGCGCTTCCCGACTTCCTGTCCGGCGCCGGCGCGGTCGTCGGCGTGCTGATCGTCGCCGGGGGCGCGCTGTACAGCGCGGGCGGCGTCATCTACGCGCTGAAGCGGCCCGACCCCTCGCCGCGCTGGTTCGGCTTCCACGAGGTGTTCCACGCCTTCACCGTCGCCGCCTACATCTGCCACTACGTGGGGGTCTCGCTGGTCGTTTACCGCGCCTAGGCCCCGCGCCCGGCTCCGGCGGTCGGTAGAGTCACGGGGGGTGCGGGGTGCATGCCCCCAGGCCACCCATGGCAGGCTTGTCCGGGACACGGGCTCAACAGACTGAGGGAGCGAGCAGGTGCGGCGCTGGTACGGCCTTGACGAGGTCCCCCGCGAATGGGGCAGATCGGTCGTCACCATCGGGGTTTTCGACGGAGTCCACCGGGGACACCAGGCGGTCGTCGGACGGGCGGCGCGGCTCGCCGCCGAGCTCGGCCTGCCCAGTGTGGTGATCACCTTCGACCCCCATCCGGACGAGGTCGTGCGCCCCGGCAGTCATCCGCCGCTGCTGGTCTCCGGCGTCCGCCGGGCCGAGTTGCTCGGCGAGCTGGGCGTGGACGCGGTCATGGTGCTCCCGTTCACCCTTGAGCTGTCCCGGATGGGTCCCGACGAGTTCGTCCAGTCCGTCCTGGTGGACAGGCTGCACGCCTCCCACGTGATCGTCGGCGAGGACTTCAGGTTCGGCCACAAGGCCAAGGGCGACGTTCCGCTCTTGCGCGAACTGGGCGAGAAATACGACTTCGAGGCGGAGGGCGTTCCTTTGCTTGCAGACGGGGACACGATCTCCTCCACCGCCATCCGGGCCGCGCTGGCCGACGGCCGCGTCGAGGACGCCGCGCACGAGCTGGGCCGCCCGCACCGGGTGGAGGGCATCGTGGTCCGCGGCCACCAGCGGGGCCGCGCGCTCGGCTTCCCGACCGCGAACGTCGAGTCGGTGCCGCACACCGCGATCCCGGCGGACGGCGTGTACGCGGGCTTCCTGGTCTGCGACTCCGAGCGCTACCCGGCCTCCCGCTGGCCCGCCGCGATCTCCGTCGGCACGAACCCGACGTTCGAGGGCGTGGCCCGCACCGTCGAGGCCTACGCGCTGGACCTCGACGACCTCGCCCTGTACGGCGAGCACGTCGCCGTCGACTTCGTCGCGAGGATCCGCGGGATGCTCAAGTTCGACTCGATCGACGACCTCGTCGAGGAGATGAACCACGACGTCGCCGTGGCCCGCGAGGTGACCTCCCGCTGAGCGGCGCGCGCGGGGTCATCCACCCCCGGATCGCCGTGATACGGTAAGTAGTCACCGGGACTGTGGTCCCGGCGCTGCTCGCTGCTCCCTCATAGCGGCGGGCCCATACAGAGAACGCACTCTGCGGCCGGACCGGGCCCTTGGATAAGGCCTCCGGAACGAGGCTGCGGGTGTCGAGCAATCTAAGGAGTCACGTGTCCCTGGACACCGCCGTCAAGAACCAGATCATCGCCGAGTATGCGACCGTTGAGGGTGACACCGGATCGCCGGAGGTCCAGGTCGCGCTGCTGACCCGGCGGATCAACGACCTGACCGAGCACCTCAAGGCGCACAAGCACGACCACCACAGCCGCCGCGGGCTGCTGCTGCTGGTCGGCCGCCGCCGCCGGCTGCTCAAGTACCTGCAGAACAAGGACATCAGCCGCTACCGCGCGCTGATCGAGCGCCTCGGCCTGCGCCGCTAGCATCGCATGAGGGAGTGATCCGGCTCGGATCACTCCCTCTTCGCTAGCACCCGGAAAGTAAAGAACAGACAAGCCCGCGAACGTATCTCCTGACGCATTCGAGGGCCGGTCCTCGGTAGTGGCCATCGGATCAGCGATCCGCGGGCTTCGATCGAAGACCGGCAGGGAATCTCGGGCGAGGGACGCGTTCAGGCGGGGAACGACGAAACCAGGAGGTTTCTTGTGACCGATGCCGTCCGCATCGACGGAGCGCACAGCTCCGAAGCCGTGATCGACAACGGCACCTTCGGCGTCCGCAAGCTGCGCTTCGAGACCGGCCGTCTCGCGCGCCAGGCCGGCGGCTCCGCCGTCGTCTACCTGGACGACGACACCATGATCCTCTCCGCGACGTCCGCCTCCAAGCGGCCGAAGGAGAACCTCGACTTCTTCCCGCTGACGGTGGACGTCGAGGAGCGGATGTACGCCGCGGGCCGCATCCCCGGCTCGTTCTTCCGCCGCGAAGGCCGGCCGTCCGAGGACGCCGTCCTCACCTGCCGCCTCATCGACCGGCCGCTGCGCCCGTCCTTCGTCAAGGGCCTGCGCAACGAGATCCAGGTCGTCGTCACCGTCATGGCGCTCAACCCCGAGCACCTGTACGACGTCGCCGCGATCAACGCCGCCTCGATGTCCACCCAGCTCGCGGGCCTGCCCTTCTCCGGCCCGATCGGCGGCGTTCGCGTCGCGCTGATCGACGGCCAGTGGGTTGCGTTCCCGACCCACCCCGAGCTGGAGCGCGCCACCTTCGACATGGTGGTCGCCGGCCGTACCCTGGCCGACGGCGACGTCGCGATCATGATGGTCGAGGCCGAGTCCACCACCGGCACCCTGAACCTGGTCGCCGAAGGCGCCGTGGGCCCGACGGAGGAGACCGTCGCCCAGGGCCTCGAGGCCGCCAAGCCCTTCATCAAGGAGCTGTGCCGGGCCCAGGTCGAGCTGGCGAAGCTGGCCGCCAAGGAGACCGCCGAGTACCCCGTCTTCCTGGACTACCAGGACGACGTGCTGGAGGCCGTCGCCGCCGAGGCGTCCGCCGACCTCGCGCAGGCGCTGACCATCGCGGGCAAGCAGGAGCGCGAGGAGCGCCTCGCCGAGATCCAGGCCCGGACCGTCGAGAAGCTCGCCGAGCGTTTCGAGGGCCGCGACAAGGAGGTCCCGGCCGCGATCCGCTCGCTCACCAAGAAGCTGGTCCGCGAGCGTATCATCGCCGACGGCGTCCGCATCGACGGCCGCGGCGTCAAGGACATCCGCCAGCTGTCCGCCGAGGCCCACGTGGTCCCGCGCGTGCACGGCTCGGCGCTGTTCGAGCGCGGCGAGACCCAGATCCTGGGCGTGACCACGCTGAACATGCTCCGCATGGAGCAGACGATCGACACGCTCAACCCCGAGCGCACCAAGCGCTACATGCACAACTACAACTTCCCGCCGTACTCGGTCGGTGAGACCGGCCGCGTGGGCTCGCCCAAGCGCCGCGAGATCGGCCACGGCGCGCTCGCCGAGCGCGCCCTGCTGCCGGTGCTGCCGACCCGCGAGGAGTTCCCCTACGCGATCCGCCAGGTGTCCGAGGCGCTCGGCTCGAACGGCTCGACCTCGATGGGCTCGGTCTGCGCGTCCACGATGTCGCTGCTGGACGCGGGCGTGCCGCTGAAGGCGCCGGTCGCGGGCATCGCGATGGGCCTCATCCACGAGGGCGGCGAGTACGTCACCCTGACCGACATCCTCGGCGCCGAGGACGCGTTCGGCGACATGGACTTCAAGGTCGCCGGCACCAAGGAGCTCATCACCGCGCTCCAGCTCGACACCAAGCTCGACGGCATCCCCGCCGAGGTCCTGGCCGCCGCGCTGCGGCAGGCCCGGGGCGCCCGCCTGGCCATCCTCGACGTCATGCAGGACGCCATCGAGGGCACCGCCGAGATGAGCGAGTACGCGCCGCGGATCATCACCATCAAGGTGCCCGTGGACAAGATCGGCGAGGTCATCGGCCCGAAGGGCAAGATGATCAACTCGATCCAGGCGGACACCGGTGCCGAGATCACCATCGAGGACGACGGCACCATCTACGTCGGCGCGACGAACGGCCCCTCCGCCGAGGCCGCGCGCCAGGCGATCAACTCGATCGCCAACCCGCACATGCCGGAGATCGGTGAGCGTTACCTGGGCACGGTCGTCAAGACCACGACCTTCGGCGCGTTCGTCTCCCTCATGCCGGGCAAGGACGGCCTCCTGCACGTCTCGCAGCTGCGCAAGCTGCACGGCGGCGTCCGGATCGAGAACGTCGAGGACTTCATCAAGGTCGGCGAGAAGATCCAGGTCGAGGTCACCGAGATCGACCCGCGCGGCAAGCTGTCGCTGGTCCCGGTCGAGGTCATCGAGAAGGAGGCCGCCGGGGCGGCTTCCGGCGAGGCCCCCGCCGAGTCCGCCGACGGCGCGGCGTCCGCCGAGGGCGGCGACTCCCGTCCGCAGCGGCGCACCCGCACCCGCCGGCCGGCCTCGTCCGACCGCGGTGACCGCGGCGGCGAGCGCGACCGCAACTCCTGATCCGCATCGGACACGCCATGCAGACCGACCGGTTCCGCCTTCGGGCGGACCGGTCGGTTCGTGCTTGTCCCCCCGGCCGCTCACGCGGCTCATCCGACACGGCCGCCAGCGCGGCCCATCCGCAACCGGCGACCGGAAAAGAGAACCTGAGTTGAGCATCCCAGCGGTCGAGCAGGAGCCAGGCAGCACCGTCATCCTCCATCCCGGCGCCGACGGGGTCGGCGTGGTGCAGCGCACCGTGCTGCCCGGCGGGCTGCGGGTCGTCACCGAGACCATGCCGACGGTCCGCTCGGTGGCGTTCGGGATCTGGGCCGGTATCGGCTCGCGCGACGAGGACCTCGCCGACGCGGGCGCGACCCACTACCTGGAGCACCTGCTGTTCAAGGGGACCTCCCGCCGGTCGGCGCTGGAGATCTCCGCGGCGATGGACGCGGTCGGCGGCGACCTCAACGCCTTCACCGCCAAGGAGTACACCTGCTACTACGCGCGGGTGCTCGACTCCGACCTGCCGCTCGCGGTGGACGTGGTCTCCGACATGCTGACCTCCTCAGTTATCGAGGAGGCCGACGTGGAGGCCGAGCGCGGCGTCATCCTCGAAGAGATCTCGATGCGCGACGACGACCCGTCGGACCTCATCCACGACGAGTTCTCCATCGCCCTGTACGGCGACGCGCCCCTGGGCCGGCCGATCCTCGGCACCGTCGAGACGATCAACGCGCTCCAGCGGGACGGCATCGCCCGGTACTACCACTCGCACTACAACGCGCCGAACCTCGTCGTGGCGGTCGCCGGGAACGTCGACCACGCGAAGGTCGTGGCGCTGGTCGAGAAGGCCTTCGCGGGCCGGCTCAGCGGCGCGGACAGGCCGACCCCGGCGCGGATCGGCGGCGAGCCGACCCCGACGCTGGGCGGCGGCACCCGGCTGATCGTCGACGACACCGAGCAGGCCCACCTCGTGCTGGGCGTCCCGGCGCTGGCCCGCACCGACGAGCGGCGGTTCGCGCTCGGCGTTCTGAACGCGGCGTTCGGCGGCGGCATGTCCTCGCGGATCTTCCAGGAGGTCCGGGAGAAGCGCGGCCTGGCCTACTCGGTCTACAGCTACACCTCCCAGCACGCCGACACGGGTTCGTTCGGCCTGTACGCGGGATGCCAGCCGGCCAAGGTCGACGAGGTGCTGAAGATCTGCCAGGAGGAGCTCGCCAAGGCGGCCTCTGGCGGGCTCACCCTTGAGGAGCTGGAGCGGGGCAAGGGGCAGCTGCGCGGTTCGACCGTGCTGGGCCTGGAGGACACCGGGTCGCGGATGAGCCGGATCGGCAAGGCGGAGCTCGTCTACGACAGGCTGATGCCGGTGGACGAGGTGCTGTCGCGCATCGACGGCGTCACCCTCGACGAGGTCAACGCCCTGGCGGCCGAGCTGCTGGAGCAGCGGCCGACCCTGACGGTGATCGGCCCGTTCGAGGACCGGGAGTTCCCCGTCTGACGGGTAGTGCGGGAGCCGGGTCGGCGCGTTGACCCGGTTCCCGCTTCAGTAAGTGTGCACTTTTTGAGGGATTTGTAAAGCTCGGAGGGTTCCATGATCAAGGTCGGAGTGCTGGGCGGACGCGGCAGGATGGGCGCCGAGGTCGTCAAGGCGGTCGAGGGGGCGGCCGACATGGAGCTGGTCGCGGTCGTGGACCAGGGCGACTCCCTGGACGCGCTGCAGGGCGCCGAGGTGGTCGTCGACTTCACCCACCCGGGCGTCGTCATGGGGAACCTGGAGTACCTGATCGGCCACGGCATCCACGCCGTCGTCGGGACCAGCGGGTTCGAGCCGGAGCGGGTCGAGCAGATCCGGCGCTGGCAGTCGGAGAACGCCGGGCAGACGCAGCCGGGGGCCAAGGTGCTGATCGCCCCGAACTTCGGCGTCGGCGCGGTGCTGATGATGGACTTCGCGCGCCGGGCCGCGCCGTTCTTCGAGTCCGTCGAGGTGGTCGAGCTGCACCACCCGAACAAGGCCGACGCGCCCAGCGGCACCGCCTACCGGACCGCCGAGCTCATCGCCGAGGCGCGCCGCGAAGCCGGCTGCGCCGCCATGCCGGACGCGACCACCACCGAGATCGACGGGGCCCGCGGCGCGAGCGTCGAGGACGTTCGGATCCACTCGGTGCGCCTGGCCGGGCTCGTGGCCCACCAGGAGGTGCTGCTCGGCGGGCACGGCGAGATCTTCACGCTGCGGCACGACTCGATGAACCGCGAGTCGTTCATGCCGGGCGTCCTGCTGGGCGTGCGGAAGGTCGCCGGCCTGCCCGACGCCGTCACCGTCGGCCTCGAACCGCTGCTGGGCCTGTGACGGGCATGGAGTTCGTCGGGGAGCCCTGGGACTTCCTCGGGGCCTCCGAGGCCGTCGACTTCGACCACGAGTCGATCCAGGCGCTGTCGTCGCGGTTCCCCGACGGGGACCTCGCCTACGCGCAGGCGGCCTTCGACTTCGTCCGCGACGAGATCACCCACTGCATGGACGCCGAGGACCCCCGGGTGCCCTGGCGGGCCACGGACGTCCTGGCACAGGGCACCGGCTTCTGCTACGCCAAGAGCCACCTGTACGTGGCCCTGCTGCGCTTGGCCGGCATCCCTTCGGGCTTCGGCTACCAGCGCCTGTCGGACGGCAAGGGCGGGTTCGTGCTGCACGGCTTCGCCGTGGTGCAGCTCGGCGACGACTGGATCCGGCTCGACCCGCGCGGCGACCGCCCGGGACTGCGCACGTGGTTCTCGGCCGAGGAGGACATCCTCGCCTACCACCCGGACGCCGAAGCGGGGGAGGAGACCTATCCCCAGGTCTTCGCCGAGCCGCTCCCGTCGGTGCTGCGCGCGCTCCAGGAGGCCGAGGACAGCTCCTCGGTCGCCGCCGGAGGACTTCCCTCCGACCTCGGCTGACGGGCCGTCCTACGGGGCCTGGAAGCCGTATTTGTGGAACAGGGCCCGCGCCTCGTCCCCGGCCAGCCACTCGACGAAGGCCTTGGCCTCCGGCAGGTGGTCGGACTCGGCCACGGGCGCGGCCGGGAACTCGGCCTTGATGTTGAAGGCCGCCGGGATGGCGACGCTGCTCGCCGCAGCCCCGGCGGTCTTCATGTCGGTGAGGTAGACCAGGCCCGCGTCCGCCCGCCCCGACCTGACGAGGTCCAGCACGTCGCGGGAGTCGACCTCCTCCGACTTCAGCGCGACCGGCACCCCCGCCTTGGTGAGGACCTGCTGCGAGTAGCGGCCGAGCGGTCCGATGGAGGTGCCGAGGACGATCCGCAGCTTCGCGCGCTCCAGCGACCGGACGCCGGTGAGGCCGAGCGGGTTGCCGGGGGCGACCGCGATGGTCAGCGAGTCCGCGGCGACGATGTAGGGGGTGCCGAGATCGTCCCGGAGGTCCTCCAGTGCGGCGACGTCGCCCGCCGCGACCACGTCCGCCCGGTCGACCTCGTCGGCCAGCTCCTGCGCGCCGCGGAAGTCGAGCCGGAAGCGCACGTGCGGCACGCGCTGGTGGTAGACGGCGGTGAGGTCCGACAGGACCTCCGTCATCGAGGAGCCCGCGAGGACCCGCAGCGTCACCGGCCCGCCGGAGCCGGCGGCGCACCCGGTGGACGCGAGCATCACGAGGGCGATCACCAGGGCGCGCATGCCCAAGACGATATTAGGATCAAGCACCCCTCGCGTCCGGTAGCGCCAGATACGCCGTAAGCCCGCGTTCTGTCAGCGGGGCTCGTTAGGGTCTGGGCATGGACTTGATCGAGCAGCTTCCGGGGGACTGGCGCGACGCCATGGACCTCGATCCCCTCGCCACCGCCGCCCTGGGCTCCTTCGTCGAGGGCGAGTACGCCGCGGCCACCGTGTACCCGCCGCGCGAGGACCTCCTCAACGCCTTCCGGCGCACCACCCTCGCCGACGCGCGCGTGCTCATCCTCGGCCAGGACCCGTACCACGGTCCGGGCCAGGCGCACGGGCTGAGCTTCAGCGTCCGCGAAGGCGTGAAGCTGCCGCCATCGCTGCGCAACATCTACAAGGAGCTGGCCACCGACCTCGACGTGGCCCCCGCGGCGAGCGGCGACCTCACCCGCTGGGCCGACCAGGGAGTCCTGCTGCTCAACGCGGTCCTGACGGTCCGGGCGGGCGAGGCGGGCTCGCACGCCAAGAAGGGCTGGGAGGAGTTCACCGACGCCGCGATCCGCGCCCTCAACGCCAAGTCCGAGCGCGTCGTGTTCATCCTGTGGGGCGCCTACGCCCGCAAGAAGGCCGCCCTGGTGACGAACCCGCAGCACGTGGTCCACGAGTCGGCCCACCCGAGCCCATTGAGCGCCCGCGCCTTCTTCGGCACCCAGCCCTTCAGCAAGGCCAACAAGGCGCTCGCCGACTCCGGCCAGGCGGAGATCACCTGGTGAGCGTGCCCACCGCGGCGGCGCCCCCGTCCTCAAGGCCGTAGACCAGCCCCTCGTCGGTGAGCGAGAGGGTGAGCGAGGAGACCGCGCCCGCGCAGCCCGGCCCCGTCCCGGACTCCAGGACGAGGAGCTCCACCGCGTCCGCCCTGGTCAAAGTGAGGTCCTTGGTGCAGCCCGGGTAGGCGCTCGTGCCGATCTTCTCGCCGAGCCCGCCCTCGGTGAGGGAGACCGTCACCGGCCGGCCCACGCCCTTGGTCCCGCTGCGCACGACCCGCCCCTGCCACTGGCCCAGGAAGCCCTCGGGCACGGCGAGCAGGCTGCTGCGCCGTGGCCCGGGGTCCGCCCCTTCGGCTCCGGCGCCGTCGGCCACCAGCCACGCCAGCCCCACCAGCAGGGGCACCACCAGCAGGCTCGCGATGGCGCCGATCACGATGCCGGCCCGCAGGCCCGCGCGCGTCACCACGATGCCGTCGGGCGGGATCGTCGCCGCCTCCTCGGGCAGGTCGGGGCCGGTCGCGCCGCCCGCGCCGGTCGTCGCGCGGGAAGGGGAGACGGTCGGGGCCGGGGGCGTCGGCGGCTCGGGCACCGGGCCGATGAGCGGCGCCCCGTCCTCGTCGACGGCGATGAACGGGGAGCCGTCCGACCCGCGCATGGCTGCGGCGGGGGCCGGGGGCGGTTCGGCGGGCAGCGGTTCTGCGGCCAGGGGTTCGGCGGCCAGGGGGACGTCAGGCGGTGGGACGTCGAGCGGCGGGACGGCTTCGGCGGAGGCGAGCGTCTCCTCGCTCCCTGCGGCCGGGGCGCCCGTGAAGGAGCCCAGGATCTCGCCGACCGTCGGCCTGCGGCCCGGATCCTTGGCCAGCGCGCGCGAGACCAGCGGCAGCAGGGCGGCGTCGAGGCCGTCGAGCACGGGCGGGTCGTGGGCGATCCGGTAGAGGATCTCCGGCATGGTGCCGCCCTCGAACGGGCCTCGTCCGGTGCCCGCGAAGGCGATGACGCAGCCCCAGGAGAAGACGTCCGACGCCGGGGAGGGCTCGCCGCCGCGGACGATCTCGGGAGCCATGTAGGAGGGCGTCCCGACGAGCTGCCCAGCCCGGGTGACGCCGCCGCCGGAGTCGAGCGCGCGGGCGATGCCGAAGTCGATGACGCGCGGGCCGAGCGCCGACAGGAGCACGTTGGCCGGCTTGAGGTCGCGGTGCACCAGGCCCGCGTCGTGGACTGCCGCGAGGGCCGTCGCGGTGCCCACGGCCAGGGCCTCCAGATCGGCTCCGCGCAGCGGGCCGCCGCGCACGACGGCCTCCTCCAGCGTCGGCCCCGCCACGTGCTCGGTGACGATGTAGAGCGGCTCGTCGTGCACCTGGGCGTCGAGGACAGGAGCGGTGCAGAACCGGCGGACCAGCCGCGCGGCCTCGACCTCGTGCCGGAACCGCGCCCGGAACTGCGGGTCCCCCGCCGCGCCCGGATTGATCACCTTCACCGCGACGGAGCGCCCCGCGTCGTCGGCGCCGAGGTACACGGTGCCCATGCCGCCGGCGCCCAGCCGTCCGGTCAGCCGGTAGGGGCCGACCGTGTCCGGATCGTCCGGGCGCAGGGGGTGGGTCATGACCAGACCTTTACCCCGCGGACTCCCGGCAAAGCGAACGGATCTCCCCCAACCTCCGAACGTGACCGACGCCACGTCGGGGCGAGCGGCCTCCGGTAACCCTCCGAGACCGTTTCGGCGGCCACCGCGCCACGCGGCGAAGGCGGCGTTCCGTCGCCGCCGGTCAGCGTTCGAGGAGCGCCCTGCCGACGTTGCCGCCGGAGTCGGCGAAGGTGAGGCGGAGGCCGTCGCCGACGAGCGTCAGCACAAGGTCGGACGCGGGCGAGCAGCCGCCGGACAGAATCGTCTCGCCGAAGGTGGCGGACTGCCCGGAGACCCCTTCCAGGACGAGTTCGCCCTCGCACGGAAGGCTGTAGCTCGTGCGGCCGACCACCTCGGAGTGGCCGCCATGGAAGAGCGTGACCGTGACGGTGTAGGTGTTGGCCTTCGCCCCGGTCTGGTCGACCACGCCCGTCCACGTGCCGATCATGGCCTCGGGGACGGATGCGCCCGCGGTGGTCCAGGAGGGGGCCGCGGGGCCGTCGGCGGCGGCTTCTCCGGTGGCCGTCGCGGTCGGCGTCGAGGTCGCGTTCGGCGCGGCCCGGTCGGGCCCGTCGGGCCTGAGCACGAACAGGGCGGCCACCGCGGCCACGGCGGCGAGCGCGGCCGCCACCGCGTACCAGTGCCCCCTGGCGGGCCGGACGCCGGGCTGCGTCGAGGGCGACCATCCGGCGGCGGGGGGAGGGGGCTGGACGGGGCCTGCGGCAGGCGGAGGGAGCGGCGCCGTGCCCGCGGCGGACGGGGAGGAGCCGCCGGTGAGGGCAGAGAGCAGGGCCGGGACGGTGGGCCTGCGCTCCGGGTCCTTGTCGAGAGCGGCGGCCAGCAGGGGCAGCAGGGCGGGGTCGACGCCGCCAAGGTTCGGGGGTTCGTGCGCGACGCGGTAGAGGACCTCCGGGATCGTGCGGCCCTCGAAGGGGGCGCGCGCGGTCGCGGCGAAGGCGAGGACGGCGGCCCACGCGAACACGTCGGTCGCGGGCGTGACCGCGGCTCCCGTGGCCTGCTCGGGGGCCATGTAGGCGGGGGTGCCGATGAGCTGACCCGTGTGGGTCACCCCGGTGCGCGCGTCGAGCGCGCGGGCGATTCCGAAGTCGATCACCCGGGGGCCGACCGCCGACAGCAGGACGTTCGCGGGTTTGAGGTCACGGTGCACCAGGCCCGCGTCGTGGATGGCGCCCAGGGCGGTGGCGATGCCGACCGCGAGGCCCTCCAGGTCCGCGCCGCGCAGCGGCCCTCCGTCGCGGACCGCCTCGGCGAGGGTGGGCCCGGCGACGTACTCGGTGACGACGTAGAACGGCTCGGTGTCCACCGAGGCGTCGAGGACGGGGGCGGTGCAGAACCTGCGCACCCGTCGGGCGGCGGCGACCTCGCGCCGGAACCTGTCGCGGAAGGCGGGATCGCCCGCCGACTCGCGGTGGATCACCTTCAGCGCGACCCGGTCCCCGGCGGGGCCGGAGGCGAGGTAGACCGTGCCCATGCCGCCCGCGCCGAGGCGCGCGGTGAGCCGGTAGGGCCCGAGGGTCGCGGGGTCTTCTGGTCCGAGGGATTGGCCCATGGACGGGACTCTAGGCGAAAGCGCCCCGGACAGGGCGCTTGTTCGATCTCGTGACGGATCGGGTTCCTTCCGGCGCCCCCGCGGGGGCGCCGGAAGGAACACCGGCCTGGCCTCAGGCCTCGATGACGACCGGGACGATCATCGGGCGGCGGCGGTAGGACTCGCTGACCCACTTGCCGACCGTCCGGCGCATCTTCTGCCGGAGCTGGTGGACGTCGGCCACACCGTCGGCCGCGGACTCGGAGATCGCGGCGTCGATGCGGTCGAGGACCTCCCGGAAGTCCTGGTCGCCGATGCCCGCGCCGCGCGCGTGGATCTCCGGCCCGGCGATGACCTTGCCGGTGGAGGAGTCGACGACCACGACGACCGAGACGAAGCCCTCCTCGCCGAGGATGCGGCGGTCCTTGAGGGAGGTCTCGGTGATCTCGCCGACGCTGGAGCCGTCCACGTAGACGTAGCCGGCCGGGACCGCGCCGGCGATCTGCGCGTGGCCCTCGACGAGGTCGACGACGACGCCGTCCTCGGCGATGACGATGTTCTCGTCGGGCACGCCCGTCAGCGACGCGAGCTTCGCGTGCGCCCGCAGGTGCCGCCACTCGCCGTGCACCGGCATGAAGTTCGACGGCTTGGTCAGGTTGAGCAGGAACAGCAGCTCGCCCGCCGAGGAGTGGCCGGAGACGTGGACGAGGGCGTTGCCCTTGTGCACGACCCGCGCGCCCCACCGGGTGAGGCCGTTGATCACCCGGTTGACCGAGTTCTCGTTGCCCGGGATGAGCGACGACGCCAGCATCACCGTGTCGCGCTCGGTGATCCGGATCTGGTGGTGGTCGCGGTTGGCCATCCGGGACAGCGCCGACATCGGCTCGCCCTGCGAACCCGTGCAGACCAGGACGATCTTCTCGGGCGGCAGCTCGTCGAGCGCCTTGGGGTCGACCAGGAGGCCCTCAGGGACCTCCAGATAGCCCAGTTCGCGCGCCACGCCCATGTTGCGGACCATTGAGCGCCCCACGAAGGCGACCTTGCGGTCGGCCTTCACAGCGGCGTTCAGGACCTGCTGGACGCGGTGCACGTGCGAGGCGAAGCACGCGACGATGATCCGCTCCTGGGCGGTGCGGAACACGTTGTCGATCGCGCCGGAGATGTCGCGCTCGCTGGTGACGAAGCCGGGGACCTCGGCGTTGGTCGAGTCCGACATCAGCAGGTCGATGCCCTCGGCCCCCAGGCGCGCGAACGAGCCGAGGTCGGTGAGCCGCCCGTCGAGGGGGAGCTGGTCCATCTTGAAGTCGCCGGTGTGGACCACGAGCCCGGCCGGGGTCCGGATGCCCACCGCCATCGCGTCGGGGATGGAGTGGTTGACCGCGAGGAACTCGCAGTCGAACGGTCCGAGCGAGCGGCGCTCGCCGTCGGCGACGACCTGGAGCCTCGGTTTGATCCGGTGCTCCGACAGCTTGGCCTCGACCAGCGCAAGCGTCAGGCGGGAGCCGACGAGGGGGATGTCGGGCCGCTCACGCAGCAGATACGGGACCGCGCCGATGTGGTCCTCGTGCCCGTGCGTGAGGACCACGGCCTCGATCAGGTCGAGCCTGTCGCGGATGTAGTCGAAGTCGGGCAGGATCAGGTCGACTCCGGGCTGCTCCTCCTCGGGGAAGAGCACGCCGCAGTCGACGATGAGCAGGCGCCCGTCGTACTCGAAGACGGCCATGTTGCGGCCGATCTCACCGAGCCCGCCCAGCGCGACGATCCGCAGGGCTCCCTGCGGAAGGACGGGCGGCAGGCCCAGTTCGGGATGCGGGTGACTCATACGGCGCCCTCATAGATGGTCAAACTCACTCAGCGGCCTCCACTTTGATACCCCCTGTGATCAAGTCTTCGCGCAGTCGCGCCGTGAACTCGGCGCCTGCGTCGACCAGCGGGGCGCGCACCGTCCCGCTGGGCAATCCCTGGAGGGCGAGCGCGGCCTTGACCGCGATGACCCCCTGTGTCCTGGTCATGATCGCGGCGACGACGGGAAGCAGCCGACGGTGGATCGCCAGCGCCCCGGTGACGTCACCGGACCTGTAGAGGTCAATCATCTCATGCAGTTCGGTGCCCGCCACGTGCCCCACGACGCTGACGAACCCGACCGCGCCCTGGGACAGCCAGGCGAGGTTCAGGTTGTCGTCGCCGGAGTAGTAGGCGAGGTCGGTGGCCGCCATCACCTGGGACGAGGCGAAGAGGTCGGCCTTGGCGTCCTTGACGGCGACGATCCTGGGGTGGTCGGCCAGCCGGATCAGGGTCTCGGAGGCGATGGGCACGCCTGCCCGGCCCGGGATGTCATAGAGCATCACGGGGAGGCCGGTGGAGTCGGCGATCGCCGTCATGTGACGGTAGATGCCCTCCTGGGGAGGCTTGTTGTAGTACGGGCAGACGGTGAGGAGCCCGTCCGCGCCGGCCCGCTCGGCCATCTTCGCCAGGTGGATGCTGTGGCGGGTGTCGTTGCTCCCGGCTCCGAACACGATGGCCGCCCGGTCTCCGACGGCCTCCACGACCGCGCGCAGGACGCGCTCTTTCTCCGCGTCGTCGGTGGTGGGGGACTCACCGGTGGTGCCGTTGATCACCAGGCCGTCGTGCCGGCGCTCGTCGACCAGCCGGGCGGCGAGCTCGGCGGCGCCGTCGGCGTCCACGGCGCCGTCGGCGTGCATCGGGGTGATCATCGCGGTGAGCATCCGGCCGAACGGGACGTCGGGTGTTGTGCTGGGTGCCATGCACCGAACCGTACCCCGCGCGGCGACCCACACGGGAAGCGTGAGGTCCTGGGCGAAGGAGACGCCGTTTCGATCCACGCTCGGGGGTACGCGGATCGAAACGACGTCTATCCCGCTATCGCGCGTGCCGATTCGGGCGTTACCCGGATCTCGGGAGATCTTCGGTCACGAGTCGGAAACGGTGCTTCGCGGGGGCGTCACACGAGTGACGTGTGCAGGCGGAGCATCGTGATGGGGCGGCCGAGGTCGAGGGTGCGGGTGGCGCCGTCGGGAGCCCATCCGGCGGGCTCCAGGAAGGCGCGCTGGGCGGTGTCGTCGGCGAAGACCCAGGTCACGGCGGTCTTGAAGCCGTGCTCGCGCCACTGGTCGGCGACGGCGGCCAGGAGGCGGCTGCCGTGCCCTTCGCGGGCCCGCGTCGGATCGACGGCCAGGGTGATCAGCTCGGCGGCCTCGGCGTCCTGGTCGGGGTCCGCGGCCGGGGCATAGGCGGCGAAACCGACCACGACCCCGTCCGCGACCGCGGAGAGCACCCGGTGCCTCGCCGAGGGAGGCGAGGTCACCGCCTCGGCCCAGCGCTCCCGCCACACCTCCGCCGACGCCGTCATCTCCGCCAGCGGTTCGGCGGGCATGAAGCCCTGGTAGGCGGCCTGCCAAGCCCTCACCTGGATCTCGGCCACCGCTGGAGTGTCACCGAGTCTCGTGTCCCTTACGCCGACGTCCGTCATGGGCGGTCACGCTACCGCGTGGAGCGCAGGGCGGAGGCGAGCCGCCGGACCCCCTCGGGGAGGGCCTCGATGTCGGGGGCGGCGCTGAAGCTGAGGCGCAGGTGCGGCGCGGGAGGCTCGGCGGGGAAGTACGGCCTGCCGGGGGCGATGGCCACCCCGTGGGCCTTGGCCGCCTCGGCGAGGGCGACGTCGTCGACGCCGTCGGGGAGCCGGCCCCACAGGTAGAGCCCGCCGGACGGCAGCAAGGGGATCTTCACTTCCGGGAGGTGCTCGGCGAGGGCGGCGGCCAGCACGTCGCGGCGGCGCCTCAGCTCCGCCGACACGGCCCGCAGGTGGCGCGGCCAGGCGGGGGAGGAGACGAACTCCAGAGCGGTCTCCTGGAGCGGCCTCGCCGGGAAGAAGGTCTCCACGAGCTGGGCCGTCCTGATCCGCTCGGCGACCGGGCCCCGCGCGACGATCCCGGAGATCCGCAGGGACGGCGCCGTCGCCTTGGTGAGGGACGCGATGTGCACGACGGTTCCGGCGGCGTCCCCGGCGACGAGGGGGGCGGGGGCGGAGCCCATGGACAGGTGCCGGGCGAAGTCGTCCTCGACGATGAACGCGCCCGCCGCGCGGGCGATCTTCAGGACCTCGGCCCTGCGGTCGGCGGCCAGGACCGCGCCGGTCGGGTTGTGGAAGGTCGGCTGGCAGAAGAACGCGCGGGCGCCGGTGCGGGCGAAGGCCTCGGCGAGGAGGTCGGGGCGCACTCCGCCGGAGTCCACCGGGACCGGGACGGGCGCGAGCCCCGCCGCGCGGGCCGCGGCGATGGCCCCGGGGTAGGTCGGCGACTCCACGAGGACGGGCTCGCCGGGCGGCACGATCGCGCGGAGCGCGAGCCAGAGGGCCGCCTGGCCGCCTCCGGAGACGAGGACGTCCTCGGGGGCGCAGCCGGTCAGGCCGGCGAACCAGGCGCGCAGCTCGGGGAGGCCCTCGGGAGGGGGAGCCGTCCAGGCCTGGGGCCGCCGCCCGGCCCGTGCGCTCGCCGCCGCCAGCGCGCGGGAGGGCCGCAGCCCTTCGGGCAGGTAGCCGCCGACGAGGGGCACGACCCCGTCGGGGACGGGCACCAGCCCGAGGGCGACCCCGGAGGCGTCGACGCGGCGCTCGCCGAGCGCGGCGTTCTGCCAGCTGCGGTCGGCGGCGCCGGGCGCGATCGCGCGCTCGGCCACGAAGGTGCCGCTTCCTGGCCTGGTCACCACCACGCCCTCGGCGACGAGCAGTGCCAGCGCCCTGGACACCGTGACCGGGCTGACGCGGTAGCGCTCGGTCAGCACCCGGCTCGACGGCATCCGGGTGCCCGCCCTCAGCCCATGGGCTTCGCGCCTGAGCCTGGTGGCGAGGGAGGCCACACTGCTATCGTTGTTCATGAGAGATAACGATAGCGCTACTTCCTCCGATTCGATAGCGCTCCTCCTCGCCTTCGGAGGAGTCCTCGCCTTCTCCCTCACCCTGCCGAGCACGGTCTTGGCGCTCGAAGGACTGGACCCCTACCTGATCGGCATGGGCAGGGCCGCGTTCGTGGCAGTCCCCGCCGCGATCGCCCTTCTGTGCGCGAAGGCCCGCCTCCCGCGCGAGCCCAGAGGCCTCTTGCTGAACGGCCTCGGCACGGTCGTCGGCTTCCCCGTGCTGTCCACGCTCGCCCTTGAGCACGGCGCCTCCGCCTCGCACAGCGCAGTGGTCATCGGGCTCCTGCCGGCCGCCACGGCCGTAGCGGCGGTCCTCTTCGCCAAGGAGAGGCCCGCACCCGGCTTCTGGCGCGCGGCGCTGGCGGGCGCGGCCTGCGTCACGGCCTTCACGCTGTGGCAGGGCGGCGGTTCGTTCAGCCCGGCCGACCTCCTGCTGCTCGGAGCGCTCGTCCTGTGCGCCGTCGGCTACGCCGAGGGAGGCCGCCTGGCCCGCTCCCGTCCCGCATGGCAGGTCGTCTGCTGGGCGCTCGTCCTCTACACGCCCCTGACGGTGCCCGTCACGGTCTGGCTCCTGGCCACCTCCGAGCCCGTGTGGACACCGCGCTCCCTCGGCGGCTTCGCCTACGTGACGCTCTTCTCGATGTTCCTCGGCTTCTTCGCCTGGTACGCGGGCCTCGCCCGGGCCGGCATCGCCAGGGCAGGACAGGTCCAGCTCCTCCAGCCGCCCCTCACTCTCGTCTGGGCGGCCCTCCTCCTGAACGACCCCTTCGAACCGCTCACCTACGTCGCCGCCCTGGCCGTCCTCGGCTGCGTCGCATGGACCCAGCGCGCCTCCCGTGCCCCCCGCACCCCGGCCGCCCGTCCCCGTCCCGCGTCCCGTCCTCCGCACGACATCCGCAGGTCCGACCTTCGCGTGCGGCACCGGAGCCCCTTCGTCTGACCGGCCCCCGAGGCCCTCTTTCCGGCCGTCGGACGCGCGGGGAGGGGGCTGTTCGGGACGCTCCGGAGGC
Organism: Actinocorallia aurea; assembly: GCF_054783995.1. Lineage (NCBI taxonomy): Bacteria > Bacillati > Actinomycetota > Actinomycetes > Streptosporangiales > Thermomonosporaceae > Actinocorallia > Actinocorallia aurea. The sequence continues at coordinate 56,089 of NZ_BAAGPQ010000002.1, read as the reverse complement.
GGGAATAGGCTTGGGCCCGTTTCCACGACCACCAGCGAAGACCGGGATGAGCATGAGTGCGCCGACGACCGCCGACCCCCGAGATGAGGCGGCCGCCCCGCCCGGCGGGAAGGGGCGCTGGCTCGGCCTCGCGGTCATCAGTCTCGCGGTGTCGCTCATCGTCGTGGACGCCACGATCGTCAGCGTGCTGCTGCCCAGCGTCGTCGACGACATCGGGCTGCGCGCCACCCAGGCCGAGTGGCTGACCTCGATCTACTCGCTCGTCTTCGCCGCCCTGATGATCAGCTTCGGGCGCCTGTCCGACCTGTACGGCCGCCGCCGGATGTTCGTCCTCGGCACCGCGGTCTTCGTCGTGGCGAGCCTCGCGGTGGCGGCCTCGGGCAGCGGCGCGGAGCTCATCGCCGCGCGTGCCCTGCAGGGCGTCGGCGCCGCGATGATCATGCCCGCGACGCTGTCCACGGTGAACAGCCTCTTCCACGGCCGCGACCGCGCGATCGCCTTCGGCATCTGGGGCTCCATGATCGGCGGCATGACCGCCGTCGGCCCCCTGCTCGGCGGCTGGCTGGCCACCTCCCACGGCTGGCAGTGGGCGTTCACCATCAACCTGCCGCTCGGCGCGCTGCTCGTCGCCGGCGTGCTCAAGTACATCCCCGAGACCCGCGACGCGTCAGGCCCGCGCGGCATCGACTGGAAGGGCGGCCTGCTCTCGGCGCTCGGCCTCGGCGCGCTGGTCTTCGGCCTCATCGAAGGCCAGACCTACGGTTGGTGGCAGGCCTCCGGCGAGCTGCCCGGCTGGCCGATCTCCCCGGTGCCGCTCGCCCTCGGCGCCGCCGTGCTCCTGCTCGTCGCCTTCGTGCTGGTCGAGCGGGCCCGCGCGCGGGCCGGACGGCCGGTCATGCTGGACCTGCGGCTGTTCCGCATCGCCAACTTCCGGCGCGGGAACGCCGCCGCGTCCCTCATCAGCGTCGGCGAGCTCGGCCTGCTCTTCGTCCTCCCGCTGTTCCTCCAGGGCGCCCACGGCGACTCGCCCCTGCAGATCTGCGTGGCGATCCTGCCGCTGGCGATCGGCTCGTTCCTGTCCGGCGGCACCGCCGCCCGCCTCGGCCGCCGCGTCGGCGCCGCCCGGGTCGTGCAGTGCGGCATGGCGATGGAGTTCGCGGCGGTCCTGGCCATCGGCCTGACGACCCACGCGGGCACCACCGGCTACGGCCTCGCCCCCTGGATGCTGCTCTACGGCCTCGGCCTCGGCATGACCTCCGCGCAGCTCACCAACATCTCCCTCGCCGACGTGCCGAGGGGCCAGTCGGGCCAGGCGTCCGGAACGCAGTCCACCTCCCGCCAGGTGGGCAGCGCGCTCGGGATCGCGGTCATCGGCACGGTCTTCGCCACCAGCCTCGGCCACGCGATGCAGGCCAGGACCGGCGACGCCGAAGCCGCCGCCGAACTCCAGGCCAACGTCGGCACCGGCATCTCCAGCCTCGACCCCGAGCTGTCCCGCGCCGCCGTCGAGAGCCTGGCCACCGCGACCGGCCACGCCGCCCTCGTCACCGCCGGTATCCTCGCCGTCGGACTGATCATGACCCTCCGGCTGCGCGGAAAAGAGCTATGAACCCCTGGATCGCAGGCGCCCGCCCGAGGACGCTGCCCTCCGCCGTCGTGCCCGTGGCCGTCGGCACCGGCCTCGCCGTCGGGGAGGGCCACTTCGTGTGGTGGCGCGCGGCGCTGGCGCTGCTCGTCTCCCTCGCCCTCCAGATCGGCGTCAACTACGCCAACGACTACAGCGACGGGGTCAAGGGCACCGACGCGGACAGGGTCGGCCCGCTGCGGCTGACCGGCTCCGGCGTCAAGGCGCCCAAGCAGGTGCTCGCCGCCGCCCTGATCAGCTTCGCCGTGGGCGCCGCCGCCGGGCTCGTCCTGGTGGCCGTCACGTCCTGGTGGCTGCTGCTGGTCGGCGCCGGCGCGATCGCCGCCGCCTGGTTCTACACCGGAGGTTCCCGCCCGTACGGGTACCGCGCCCTCGGCGAGCTGTCCGTCTTCGTGTTCTTCGGCCTCGTCGCCGTCGTCGGGACCGTGTACGTCCAGCTGGAGTACGTGCCCTGGACGGCCTGGGCCGCCGCCGTGCCCATCGGGCTGCTCTCGTGCGCGGTCCTGGTCGTCAACAACATCCGCGACCTCGACACCGACGCCATCACGGGCAAGCGGACCCTCGCCGTCGTGCTCGGCGACACCATGTCCCGGGTGCTGTTCACCCTCTGCCTGTCGGTGCCGTACATCTTCGTGATCGGCGTCGGCGCGGCCCGCCCGTGGGCGCTCCTCGCGCTGCTGTCGGCGCCGCTGACGCTCAGCCCGTCGCGCCGCGTCCTGCACGGCGCGCAGGGAACCGAGCTGGTCGAGGTGCTCGGCGAGGCCGGGAAGGTGCAGCTCGTCTTCGGTGTGCTCCTCGCCGTCGGCCTCGCGCTCTGAGACACGCTCCGCAAGGACCCCCGGCAATTTCCTTACAGAGAAGGGATCGCGCGGAGGGAATCCGTAGTCAAATGAGACCATGACCCCCGTCGAACCCCCCCGACCGGAGAATTTCTGGAGCAGTCTCGACGCCCCCGCGCGCGAGGTGCTCCTGCGCGGCGGCCGCGTGCGCTCCTATCCGACCGGGGCGCACCTGCTGCTCCAGGGCGAACGCCCCGATCAGGTCCTGATCATCAAGAGCGGCTGGGCGAAGGTCGCCGTCGGCGATCCCGAAGGCCGTGAAGTCGTCATCGCCGTGCGCGGGCCCGGCGAACTGGTCGGCGAGACCGGCCTGCTGAACGACTCGCCTCGCACCGCGACCCTGACCGCCCTGCACGCGGTCACGGCCCTGTCCGTCACCCGCGCCCGGTTCGCCACGTTCCTCGGCGACCACCCCCAGGCCTGGCCGCTCATCTACCGGACGGCCAGCCGCAGGCTCGCGCAGTCCGACGGCAGGATCGTCGCGCTCGGCAGCCTCGACGGCGCGGCGCGCCTGGCCCGCCTCATGCTCAACCTGGCCGAGGAGAGCGGCACCCCCGAGGAGGGCGGCGTGCGCCTGCCGCCGCTGTCCCAGGAGGAGCTGGGGAGCTGCGTGGACGCCTCCCGCGAGACCGTCGCCCGCGCGCTGCGCGACTGGCGCCAGAAGGGCCTCATCAGGACCCGCTGGCGCAAGATCGTCCTCATGGACTCCGAAGGGCTGCGCAAACTGCTCGGGGAGGGCTGAACCGGTCGGGCGGCGCGACACGCGCCCGTTTTGTTCTTGGTTGCTCTTGCGCCTCGGGTTACGCTCGGCGGCATGGCCTCACGTGCGTCCGGAGGTACGCGGAACTCCTCGCGTGGCGGGTCCCCGGGGCCCGCCGGCAAAACCCCCGCAGCACGCCGCCCCGCGAAGGCGTCCCACACGGGCAGGCGGCAGCCGCCCCGCAAGAAGGCGCCCGAGCCCCGGCGCGGCCCGGGGCCGCTCAGCAGGCTCTTCCTCGGCTTCTTCCGGATGCTCGCCTCGTTCTGGATGCTGGTCGCCAGGGGGGTCGGCTCCATGTTCCGAGCCTACGGAGACGGAGCGCGCGAACTGGAACCCGAACACCGCAGGGACGGGGCGGGCCTCGGCCTGCTCGGCGTCGCCATCGTCTTCGCCTCGGTCACCTGGTGGACGCCGCACGGCTGGTTCACCGAGGTCCTGGAAATGATCACGCGCGGCGGCCTGGGCAAGTTCGCGATGGCCCTGCCGCTCCTGCTCGCCTTCCTCGCCTGGAGCACGCTGCGCCACCCCGAGCGGCACGAGGACGCGGGCCGCATCGCCATCGGGTGCAGCGCCCTGTTCCTCGGCATCGCCGGGGTCGTCCACATCGCCTCGGGCAGCCCCGCGCCCTCCGACATGGAGCACGTCCGCAAGGCGGGCGGCGTCCTCGGCTGGCTGGTGTCGGCGCCGCTGGAGACCCTGCTGTCGGCGTGGGTCGCGGTGCCGCTGCTGCTGCTCATCTCCTTCTTCGGGCTCCTCGTCGTCACCAAGACCCCGGTCCACCGCATCCCGGACCGCTTCGACGAGATGATGCGCCTCACCCTTCTGCGCGACCGGGGCGTCCCGGACGGGCCCGCCGACGGCGACGCCAAGGACCCCAAGAAGGGCAAGGGCGAAGGGGGAGGCCGCCGGAGCAGGCGCAAGAAGGACAGGGACAAGGAGCAGGACGGCGAGTTCGAGGTCGGGCAGCACACCCGGCCCTACGACACCCCCGTCGTCGAGCCGGACAAGTCGCGCAAGCGCCCACCGCTGTCGGACGAGATCTTCGGCGACGCGGAGCCGCCCGCGCCGGAGGCCGCGGCCGAGCCCCCCGCGATCGAGGCCCCGACCGTCCCCGACCCCACCCCGGCCCCCACGAGCGCCGAGCAGCTCAAGATCGGCCCGTCCGGCGAGGGCTACCAGCTGCCCGAGCCCGGGCTGCTCAAGTCCGGCTCGGCGATCAAACCGCGCACGAAGGCCAACGACGTCGTCGTGAGCGCCCTCACCGGGGTGCTGGAGCAGTTCGACGTGGACGCCCAGGTCACCGGCTTCACCCGGGGGCCGACGATCACCCGCTACGAGATCGAGCTGGGCCCGGCCGTCAAGGTCGAGAAGGTCATCGCGCTCACCAAGAACATCTCCTACGCGGTCAAGAGCCAGGACGTCCGGATCATCTCCCCGATCCCCGGCAAGTCGGCCATCGGCGTGGAGATCCCCAACACCGACAAGGACCTCGTGTCCCTCGGCGACGTGCTCCGCTCCCAGGTGGCCGCCGCCGACCAGCACCCGATGCTGGTGGGCCTCGGCAAGGACGTCGAGGGCCGCACCGTCGTGGCGAACCTCGCCAAGATGCCGCACATCCTCATCGCGGGCGCGACCGGCGCGGGCAAGTCGACCTGCATCAACGGCCTCATCAGCTCGATCCTCATGCGGTCGACGCCCGACGAGGTCAGGATGATCCTCGTCGACCCCAAACGGGTCGAACTCTCCTCGTACGCCGGCATCCCCCACCTGATCACGCCGATCATCACCAACCCCAAGAAGGCCGCGGAAGCGCTCGGCTGGGTCGTCGGCGAGATGGACCGGCGCTACGACGACCTCGCGGCGTCCGGCTTCCGGCACATCGACGACTTCAACAAGGCGGTCCGGGCGGGAAGGCTCACCGCGCCCCCCGGAAGCGAACGCGTCTACACGCCCTACCCGTACCTCCTCGTCATCGTCGACGAGCTGGCCGACCTCATGATGGTCGCCCCCCGCGACGTCGAGGACCACGTCGTCCGGATCACCCAGCTCGCCCGCGCCGCCGGCATCCACCTCGTGCTGGCCACCCAGCGGCCGTCCGTCGACGTCGTCACCGGCCTCATCAAGGCCAACGTGCCCTCGCGCCTGGCGTTCGCCACCTCGTCCCTCGCCGACTCCCGGGTCATCCTCGACCAGCCGGGCGCCGAGAAGCTCGTCGGGCAGGGTGACGCCCTGTTCCTGCCCATGGGCGCGTCAAAGCCGATGCGGCTGCAGAACGCCTACGTTTCCGAGAAGGAGATCGCGGGCATCGTCGCTCACTGCAAGGCCCAGATGGAAGCCGAGTACGCCGAAGACGTACAGGCCGACGCGGGACCCCGCAAGGAGATCGACGAGGAGATCGGCGATGACCTTCAACTGCTCGTCCAGGCGATCGAACTCGTGGTGTCCACGCAGTTCGGCTCGACCTCGATGCTCCAGCGCAAGCTCCGCGTCGGCTTCGCCAAGGCGGGTCGGCTCATGGACCTGATGGAGAGCCGGGGCATCGTCGGACCGTCGGAGGGCTCGAAGGCGCGGGACGTCCTCGTCAAGCCTGATGGACTCGCCGAAGTGCTGGCCTTGCTCAATTCGTGACTCGGAAACGGGGCCGATCCTTACGGAACGGCGTAGATCACGGTCCTAGACTGATCATGACAGCGTTCGCGGTGGAGGTTCCTCATGAGCATCGGTGAAGTCCTGAGTCAGGCACGGCGTGATTCGGGTCTCACCGTCATGCACGTCGCCGAGCGGACCAGGATCCGGGAGACCGTGATCCGCAGCATCGAGCAGGACGACTACTCGATGTGCGGGGGCAACTTCTACGCCCGCGGCCACATCCGCAGCATCGCCCGGGTGCTCGGGGTGGACCCCGAACCCCTGATCCGCGAGTACGACGACACCCATGGCGGCGCGCCCGGCGTGACGGCCTCCGCGGCGATGGCCTTCGAGCCCGAGACGCCCCTGAAGTTCAAGGAGCGCCGCCAGACCAACTGGAGCGCCGCGATGGCCGCGGTGCTCGCTCTGGTGGCCGTGTGGGGCATCGTGCAGTTCTTCAGCGGCGATCAGGGGGAGAAGGCGGCCCCCGTCGTCGCCAAGGACACGGTGACCGCCGCGCCCGCCGCCGAGAAGACCCCGGGCCCCGACGCGGTGGCCGCCGTGCCCCCCGTCAAGAAGGGCCACGTGCTCGTCCAGATCCGCGCGACGGCACAGTCGTGGGTGCGGGTCGAGCCGGTCGAGGGCGACAAGCTGTTCATGGGCACCCTCGCCAAGGGCAAGACCGGGAGCTGGACGGGCAAGAAGGTCGGGATCACGCTCGGCAACGCCGGGGGAGTCGTCCTCACCGTCAACGGCAAGGACCTCGGCGTGCCGGGCAAGGACGGCCAGGTCGTCCGCCTGTTCTTCGACGGGGACAAGCTCGGCGCCTCCTGAGTCACGGGTGGGGTGTCGGGGCCACTACCTTTAGAGGCATGCCCGAGCCCCGCACCGTCTCCCTTGTCACCCTCGGTTGCGCCCGCAACGAGACAGACTCCGAAGAACTCGCCGCCCGCCTCGAGGCGTCAGGATGGCGGCTCCAGGAGGGGTCCGAGGCTGCCGACGTCGTCCTGGTGAACACCTGCGGGTTCATCGACGCCGCCAAGAAGGACTCGATCGACACCCTGCTCGCCGCGCACGACACCGGCGCCAAGGTCGTCGCGGCGGGGTGCATGGCCGAGCGGTACGGCGCGGAACTGGCGGACGCGCTGCCCGAGGCGAACGCGGTGATCGGCTTCGACGACTACGCCTCGATCGGCGAGCGCCTCGACGACGTCGTGGAGGGCCGCGCGCTGACCGCGCACAAGCCCCGCGACCGCCGCACCCTGCTGCCGATCACCCCCGTGGCGCGCTCTGCCGCCCACGTGCACGTGCCGGGGCACGGGGAGCCCGCCGACCTTCCCGCGGGCCTCGCGCCCGCGTCCGGCCCGCGCGTCCTGCGCAAGCGCCTGGGCGGCGGCCCGGTGGCCCCGCTGAAGCTCGCGTCCGGCTGCGACCGCCGCTGCGCCTTCTGCGCGATCCCCGCCTTCCGCGGCTCGTACGTCTCGCGCAAGCCCGAGGAGATCCTCGCCGAGGCCGAGTGGCTCGCCTCCCACGACGTCCGGGAGATCGTCCTGGTCAGCGAGAACTCGACCTCCTACGGCAAGGACCTCGGCGACCTCAGGGCGCTGGAGAAGCTGCTGCCCCGGCTGACCCAGGTGATGGACATCGTCCGCGTCAGCTACCTCCAGCCCGCCGAGTTGAGGCCCGGCCTCCTGGAGGTCATCGCGAGCACCCCCGGCGTCGTGCCCTACTTCGACCTGTCCTTCCAGCACGCGTCAGGCCCCGTCCTGCGCCGCATGCGCCGCTTCGGCGACCCGGTCAGGTTCCTCGACCTCCTCGCCCAGATCCGGACGCTCGCGCCGGAGGCCGGCGTGCGGTCGAACTTCATCGTCGGTTTCCCCGGCGAGACCGAGGCGGAGTTCGCCGAGCTGACCGGCTTCCTGGAGGCCGCCCGGCTGGACGCGATCGGCGTCTTCGGCTATTCCGACGAGGACGGCACCGAGGCCGCGACCTTCGACGGCAAGCTCGACCCCGAGGAGGTCGACGAGCGGCTGGCCGAGGCGAGCGCGCTCGCCGAGGAGCTGACGGCCCAGCGCGCGGAGGAGCGGATCGGCACCGAGATCGCGGTCCTGGTCGAGCGCGAGACCGAACCCGGCGTCTGGGAAGGGCGCGGCTTCCACCAGGCCCCCGAGGTCGACGGCGCCACCACGGTCCGCGGAGCGGGCCTGGCCGTCGGCGACCTCGTCACCGCGGTGATCACCGACACCGAGGGCGTCGACCTGTACGGCGACCTCGTCTCCGGAGCAGAGGGCCCGCGTCCGTGACCTCGCAGGACCGTCGGGTGAGCACGCTCAACCCCGCCAACGTGCTGACGGTGCTGCGCATCGCGCTCGTCCCCCCGTTCTTCGCCATCCTCGTCCTCACCGAGGGCACCGGCTGGCGGCTCACCGCGCTCGCGCTGTTCGTCGTCGCGGCGTTCACCGACTACGCCGACGGCAGGATCGCGCGCAGCCGCAAGGAGATCACCACCTTCGGCAAGATCGTCGACCCGATCGCCGACAAGCTGCTCACCGGCGCGGCCCTCGTCGGGCTGTCCATGAACGACGAGCTGACCTGGTGGGCGACCTGGATCATCCTCGCGCGGGAGATCCCGGTGACGGTCCACCGGCTGTTCCTGCTGCGGAGCGACGTCGTCGTGGCGGCGGAGAAGCTCGGCAAATACAAGGCGGCGATCCAGATGCTGGCGATCTTCGTCTACCTGCTGCCGGTCCGGCTCGACCCGCTCAACGGCATCCTCATGGCGGTCGCCGTCGTCATGACCGTCGTCTCGGGCCTGGAGTACCTGAACGCAAGGCGGCGCGCGGCACTAGGCTGAGTCGGGTGCGCGTTGAACTGCTGACCGTCGGGGACGAACTGCTCATCGGCGACATCGTCAACTCCAACGCCGCGTGGATGGGCGAGGAGCTCACCCGCGCGGGCGTTCGGGTCGTCCGCTCGACCGTCGTCGGCGACACCCTCGACGCCATCGGGGAGGCCGTCATGGCGGCCCTCGACCGGGCCGACGCCCTGATCGTCACCGGAGGGCTCGGCCCGACCAACGACGACCTCACCCGCGACGCCCTCGCGCGCCTCGCCGGAGTCGGGCTGGTGCGCGATCCGCAGACCGAGGAGGCGATCCGCGAGCGCAGCACCCGGTACGGCGTGCGGCTGCGCTCCTCGGCCCTGCGCATGGCGGACCTCCCCGCGGGGTCGGTGCGGCTGCCCAACCCGGTGGGGACGGCGCCCGGCATCCGGATGGAGTTCGCCGGCAAGCCCGTCTACGCGCTGCCCGGGGTGCCGTTCGAGATGCGCGCGATCATGACCGAGACGGTCCTGCCGGAGCTGCGCGGCCCGGCCGCCCCCGCCGTGCTGACGCTGCGCACAGCGGGCGTCTGGGAGACGGTGCTGGCCGGGCGCCTGGCGCCGGTGGAGCGGATGGACGGGGTGGCGCTGGCCTATCTGCCGAACCCGGCCCGGGTGGACGTGCGGATCACCGCGGACTCCCCGGAACTGCTCAAGGCCGCGGTGGACAAGGCACGCGACCTGCTCGGCCAGTCCGTCTACGCCGAAGGCCGGGTGGACACCCTCGCCGCGTCGGTCCTCGATCTCCTGCTCGGGCGCGGCGAGACCGTCGCGGTCGCCGAGAGCCTCACCGGCGGCCTGCTGGGCGCTGAGCTGACGGCCCCGGCAGGCTCCTCCGCGGTCTTCCGGGGCGGCGTCACGGCCTATGCGACCCCGCTGAAGGCCGCGCTGCTGGGCGTCCCGGAGGGCCTGCTCGCCGAGCGCGGCGCGGTCGACCCGGACGTCGCGATCGCGATGGCCGAGGGCGTGCGGGACAGGCTCGGCGCGACCCGCGGCCTTGCCGTCACCGGCGTCGCGGGACCCGACCCCCAGGACGGCAAACCGGTGGGGACGGTGCATATCGGGGTGTGCGGTCCCGAAGGTTCTCGATCCTTCACACCGACCCTGACTTTGCCTTCGGATGGGTCACGGGCCCGTTCCTTGGTCCGTGAGATGACGGTGGTTCACGCTCTCGACCTGCTTCGACACGAAGTTTTGAGGGTTGCGATGATCCGCGAGTGGGAACAGGATCAGGAAGATCTGGAAGGTTTGCGCTGAATAAGGCGTTACGTTCGCAGCGAACACGATTTCCTTGCTCTGCCAAGCTCAGGGTGGAGACGGGTACGGTGGAACAGTCAGATGGTCCGCACGATGGGGAGGGAGCGAGCGATGGTCCTGCTTCGCCAGCTGCTGGGTGACGTTCTGCGGCAGCTCCGGCTGCGCCAGGGTCGCACCCTCCGCGAGGTGTCCGCCGCGGCCCGGGTGTCGTTGGGATATCTCTCTGAGGTGGAGCGCGGTCAGAAGGAAGCGTCTTCTGAGCTGCTCGCGGCGATCTGCAAGGCGCTGGGCGTGCCGTTGTCGCACGTCCTGCGAGAAGTGTCCGATCTACTCGCGCTCGCGGAACTCCAGGCGGAACCGGTCATGGCCGGCGCCCCTCACGAGCGCATCTCCGAGACCATCCCGGCCTCTCCGGTACCCGATTCGCCCGAAGCGATCGCCGGCGACGCCTTCCGGGGGGACATGGTCGCGGCCTGACGCGACTGATGTGCGCTGCGCGACCGACCGCGCGGTGCACCTGACTGCTGGATGATCGGCGCCTTCAGGGCGCTCCGACTCGCGGTGGGCCCCGCGGGCATATGAAGGGGCCCACCGGCGTTGTAGGGACCAAGCAAGGACGCAAAGGTCTCCACAGCACACAGGAGGATCCAGATGGCCGCCGTGAGCAGTCCGCTGTCCGAGGACGTCCAGCGAGCTGCCGGCCGGGCCCTGCAAGGAGCCCTGGTCGACCTCATCGACCTGTCACTGACCGCCAAGCAGGCCCACTGGAACGTCAGCGGGCGCACTTTCAAGACCGTTCACGAGCACCTCGACGAAGTCGTCGCCACCGTGCGCGAGGCGGCCGACTCCGTCGCGGAGCGCGCCATGATGATCGGGGTCCACCCCGACGGGCGCGTCAGGACCGTCGCCGACGGCACGGTCCTCGCCGAACTCCCGTCCGGTGAGATCCCCGAGGACAAGGCGGTGTCCGCGATCACCGAGCTCCTCGCCACCGCCATCGCGCGGTTCCGCGAGCGGATCAACGAGACCGAGGACGAGCCGGTCACCCAGGACCTGCTCATCGGCATCACCGCGGAGCTGGAGAAGCACCACTGGATGTTCGCCGTCCAGCGCTGACCTTCCTGGAAAGCCCCGCACCGGAGGTGGCGCAGCACCTCCGACAGGGCCGCGTCCCGATTCCCGACGGGACGCGGCTTTTTCGTCCCCAGGAGGCCCGCTGAGGGTCTGTGGGGCGTTCGCGCCCGGGAGGGGCTGCTCGGCTCGCTCAGGCGCTTCAGGGCCGCGATGGGCGGCCAGGAGAGGGAACTGCCGGAACGTGTCCTCGCCGCTGCGGGACGGCGGCGGGTTCGGAACGAGAGAAAGCCCCCGCGGGCGTCATGCCGGCGGGGGCTTCGCTGTGACGGGGCGGCTCAGAGGCCGCGGGGTCAGCTGAAGGTCGGGCTGTTCCAGGCGGCGGGGTCGGACGTGAGGCGCTGGACCATCTCGGGAAGGTCGCCCGAGGCGATGTGGTCCAGCGTGACCTCCTCCAGGATGGCGCGCTCGCTCGCGCGCAGCGCGATCCACACCTCCTGCAGGGCCCGGGCCGCGCCGCTGTAGCCGACGTCCTCGGGCCGCTCGCCGCGCACGCCGAGCAGCGGGCCGTCGATCGCCCGGATGATGTCGGCGAGGGCGATCTGGGAGGCAGGCTTGGCCAGCCAGTAGCCACCGTCCGGACCGCGCTGGCTCCGGATGATGCCGGAACGCCGAAGCTGCCCCAGAATGTTCTCCAGGAACTTGGGCGGGATCGCCTGCGTCTCCGCGAGCTGGACGGCCGTCACCGGGTGGCCGCCCGTCGAGGACTCGGCCGCGGCGGCCAGCTCCGAGGCGGCGCGCAACGCGTAATCAACCCTGGCAGACAGTCGCATGTCCCAAGTATCCCCTGTGCCAGGGGCTGGTTTCACCACCACCCCGGTAGAGCAGCCTTGATAGACCGATTCGAGCGGAGAACTCGACTCGGTCACCGCACCGCGCACGAACCGTGATCGGGAAGAGATCATTTCCGTGTTCCGGCTGCGGGAGGGTTGATCGTCGGCGCTGGGGGCCGCGGCGCTGGCGGTGCGGTCCCTCCCGTCCTTAAACTAGTAACAAACTTTACTGAGGGATACGGCGCGGACCGTGGATGACGAGGTGGGCCTGATGGCGAGAAGGCCGGGAACCCCCCGCCTGCTGCGCGAACTCAACGACCGGGCCGCGCTGGAACTCCTCATCGGCGAGGGTCCGCTGACCCGCGCGCAGATCGGAGACCGCACCGGGCTGTCCAAGGTGACCGCCTCCCAACTCCTCGGCAGACTCGAAGAGCGCGGGCTCGTCCAGGTCGTCGGGGAACAGGCCGGAGGGCGCGGACCCAACGCCGCGCTCTACGCCGTCGTACCATCCGCGGCCTTCGTAGCGGGCATCGAAGTCGGGCCTGAAGCGGTCATCGCGGGCATCGCCGATATCACCGGGGAAGAGCGCGCCCGGGCCACCGTCGCCCTCGACGACGGCGCCGATCCCGTGCGGAGCGTGCACGCCGCCGTCGCCAAAGCCTGCCGGACGGCCCGCGTCCCCGTGACGGATCTGCGCGCCTTCGTCATCGGCACCCCTGGAGTCGTCGACCCGCGCACCGGAGACGTCAGGTTCGCCTTCGACCTGCCCGCCTGGCACGAAGGCGTCCTCGACGCCTTGCGCCGCGAGCTGGGCAGCCCCGTCATCATCGAGAACGACGTCAACCTGGTCGCGGTCGCCGAACGGGCGCACGGCGCGGCCGAGGGCGTCGCCGACTTCGCGCTGGTGTGGATCGACCGCGGCCTCGGGCTCGCGGTGATGATGGGCGACCGGCTCCACCGGGGCGTGTCCGGCGGAGCGGGAGAGATCGGATACCTGCCGGTGCCGGGAGCGGCCCTGCCCGAGGGCGTCACCGAGTCCGTCACCTACGGGCAGCCCGCGCTCGCAGGCGGCTTCGGCTCGCTGGTGGGCGCGGACGCGGTCGCGGCGCTCGCCGCCGAGCACGGTCTGACCGCGAAGTCGGCGCTGGAGGCCGTCGCGGAGGCCGCCGCCGTCGACGAGGGCCCCGCTGCGGCCTTCCTCGACGCCCTGGCCACCCGCCTGGCCCTCGGCGTCGCCGCCGTCAACATCGTCCTGGACCTGGGTCTGGTCGTCGTCACCGGCGCCCTGGGGGCCGCCGGCGGCATCCCCCTGGCCCGCCGCGTCGAACAGGCCGCCGCCCGCATCTCCCCGACCCGTCCCCGCGTGGTCCCCGGCCGCATCACCCGCACCCCCGTCCTCCAGGGCGCCCTCCAAACCGCCGTGACCCACGCCCAAGAACAAGTCTTCTCCACCACCACCGACTGACCACCTACCCGCACCCCAGACACTCCCGCCGTCGCCCCGCGTCTTGGCGAGGTGCGTCCCTGCGGCGCGCGGCCGGCGCGGCGGCGGCGCGGGCCGCGGAGCGGCGGTGGTCGGCGAGGCGCACGTCGAGGCGGCGCAGCCGGGCGGCGGCGGGATGGCGCAGCAGCGCGTCGAACGGCGAAGGCCGTCCGCGGAGGGCGGACGGCCTGGGGATGGATGCGGGATCAGGCGTTCTGGGGCGCCGGCTGCTCGATGGGGACGGAGGCCGCGGCCTTCGTCCGGCGCGGGTCGGTCTGGGCGCGGTCGCGGACGGTCCGGGAGATGGTGCGGAGCCTGCGGCGCCGGGCCTCGGCCCAGCGAGCGGTCGGTGTCATGCCGCCTCCCCGTGATCTTCGGCCGGGCGGGGTCCCGCCCGGAGAACTTCTACCCCTACCAGTTCACAGTGACAGAATCCGGTGCCCGTCTCATCAACCGCGAGAACGACTTTCGTGTCCCTCCGGCGGATGATCCGCGCTGGCACACCCCTACTGCCATCCAGTGATGGGCAACCGCCCTCCACACCGGAAGATTCCCAGTACCCGCCGGGAAAGTCGATCGAATTACCTCGGGTCAGCGGCGCAGCCGGTAGCCGCGCGGCGTCGGGACGAACCCCTCGGCCTCCAGGACGTCGGCGAGGGGGCTGTCCAGGATGGGCGTCCCGTCGGCCCGCTCCACGGTCAGCGACCCCAGCGCGCCCCCGCGGATCTCCGCGCCGAGCGCCGAGACCGCCGCGGGCAGCGCCGCGCGGTTCCAGGTCAGCAGGGTGCGGCCGCCTCGCTCGGCGTACAGCGTGAGCGTCCCGTCCACGATGACGACCAGGGCCCCCGCCTTGCGCCCGGGCCGATGCCCGCCCTCGGTCTCCGGCCAGGGCAGGGCGGCGCCGTAAGGGTTCGCCGGGTCCGTCGCCGCCAGCACGTCCGCCCGCCCGCCGGACGACGGGTGTGCTCCGCCGGAGCGCGGACCCGCGGAAGGCGGCGTCGCGGCGAACGGCTCGTGGAAGAGGTCGTCCGGGGCGCTCGGGTCTGCCGAGGCGGGGGAGCGCAGGGAGCGGAGGCGGTCGACCGCCCCGGGAAGGGCGAACTGTGCGGCGCCCAGGCCTTCGACGAAGTAGCCGCGCCGGCAGCGGGCGGACTCCTCGAACGCGCGCAGCACCGGATAGACCGCTGCGAAACCGCCCGGGGTGTGCTCGGCCGCGACCGCGCCGCGCAGGACGATCCCGTAGCGGTCGAGGAGCGTCTCGGCGAGGGCGTGCGCGCGGCGCGTCGGATCCGGGACGGGCGCGGGCGCGAGCCACCACCGGCCCGCCGCGGTGGGCGGGCCCGTGCGGCTCGGCAGCACCGGCCTGCCCCGCCGCGAGGAAGGGGCCCGGTGCGCGGGACGGCCGCCGCCGAGCGCCGCGCGCAGCGGCGCGAGGGTGTCGTTGGTGAGGCGCCCGGACCACACGAGATCCCACAGCACCTGGACGAGTTCGCGATCATCGATCCGCGCGCTCGCCGAAGGCTCCGGGCCGTCTTCGCCGGAGCGCCCCGTCGGCCGGCCCGGGGAGTTGAGGCGGTCGGAAAGGGTGCGGAAGAACGGCGCGGACCCGTCGGACAGCAGATCGAGGACCGCCTCGTGGGCTGGGGTGAGCGTGAGTTCCAGCGGCTCGGGCAGCAGCAGCGGCGCGGTGTCGGCGAGGTAGAGGGAGATCCAGCCGTCGCCGCCGGGCAGCGCGCCGCGGCCGGTCCACAGCACCTCGCCCGACGAGGTGAGCTCGTCGAGCAGCGCCGGGCTGTACCCGCGGACGCGGGACGGCAGGATCAGGGTCTCCAGCGCCGACGCGGGCACCGCGGAGCCTTGCAGCCGCTCGATCGCGCCGACGACGGTGTCGATCCCGGAGTGCCGCGCGCCGACGCCCTGCCAGCGCGGCAGGAACCGGGCGAGGGCCTCCGGCGGCGACGGCTCGACCTCCGCGCGGAGCCTGGCCAGGGAGCGGCGGCGCAGCATCCGCAGCACGTCGGCGTCCACCCACTCGGTGCCCGAGACGTCGGGCGTGAACTCGCCCTCGACGACCTGCGGCAGCCTGCGCAGCGTCTCGGTGACGACGGCCGCGCCGAGCCCGTACCGCACCGCCGCCGAAGCCGCGCCGAACGGCACGTGGGTCCGGGCGTGCCGCAGCAGCAGCCCGCCGAGCGGATCGTCCGACGGTTCGAGGAACGCCTCGGGGATCCCCACGGGAAGCGGCGTCCCGAGGGCGTCCCGCAGCCTTCCCGCGTCCTCCACCGCCGCCCAGCGCTCCTCCCCGCCGACCCGCACCCGGATCACCCGCCGCTCGGCCTCCAGCCCGCCGAGCCAGCCCTCAGCCACCCGCCGAGCCTCCCCAAGCCGCACCCCGTCCTCTGCCACACCCCCTCGCGCCCCCTCCGACCCACCGCCCGCCCCCACTCCGCCTTCCCCGGCATCCTTCTCGGACGCACTCGGACCGGGCTCGGGAGGTTCGGGGAGGCGGATGCGGGCGGCGGTCTCCTCGGTGGTGAGGGGGCCGACGGCGCGCAGGAGGTCGGTGAGGGCGTCGGCGTCGCGGGCGCGGCGGGACGGGGTGCGGCGCTGCAGCTCCGCGGCGGCCTCGGCGAGGACCTCGGGGTCGAGGAGTTCGCGCAGGTCGGCCTGGCCGAGGAGGTCGGCCAGGAGCGAGGAGTCCAGGGAGAGGGCCTGGGCCTTGCGTTCGGCGAGGGGGGAGTCGCCCTCGTACATGAAGGCGGCGATGTAGCGGAACAGCAGGGACTGGGCGTAGGGCGAGGCCGTGGGGGTCTCGACCTCGGCCACCCGGGTGCGCCGCGCGGCGATGTCCTTCATCAGCGCGACGAGGCCGGGCACGTCGAAGACGTCCTGGAGGCATTCGCGCACGGTCTCCAGGATGATCGGGAAGGTCTCGTACTTGGCCGCGACCGCCAGGAGCTGTGCGGCGCGCTGGCGCTGCTGCCACAGCGGCATCCGCCGGTCGGGGCGGTGCCGCGGCAGCAGCAGCGAGCGGGCCGCGCACTCGCGGAACCGGGACGCGAACAGCGCCGAGGACCCCAGCTCGGCGATGACGATCCGCTCGATCTCCTCGGGGTCGAACACGCAGAGATCGGCCGAGGGCGGCGTGTCGGTGTCGGGCACCCGGAGCACGATGCCGTCGTCGGCGTGCATCGCCTGCGCGTCTCCGCCGTACCGTTCGCGCAGGCGGGCGCCGATGGCCAGCGCCCACGGCCCGTGCACCAGGGCCCCGTAGGGCGAGTGCAGGACGAGCCGCCAGTCGCCCAGCTCGTCGCGGAACCTCTCGACGACCAGGGTGCGGTCGTCCGGGACACGGCCCGTGGCCTCCTTCTGCTCGGCCAGATAGGACACGAGGTTGTCGGCGGCCCAAGGGTCGAGCCCCGCTTCGGCGGCCCGCTCCAGGGCGCGTTCGCGCGGCAGCGCCGCGAGGGCCCGGGTGAACCCGCCCAACGCGCGGCCCAGCTCGGCGGGGCGGCCGGGGGAGTCGCCGTGCCAGAACGGCAGCTTGCCCGGACGGCCCGGCGCGGGCGAGACCAGCACCCGGTCGGGCGTGATGTCCTCGATCCGCCACGAGCTGGCGCCGAGCACGAACACGTCGCCGACGCGCGACTCGTACACCATCTCCTCGTCCAGCTCGCCGACCCGCGAGGACTTCTCACCGACGAGGAAGACCCCGAACAGCCCCCGGTCGGGGATGGTGCCGCCGCTCACCACCGCGAGCCGCTGCGCGCCGCGCCGGCCCCGCAGCACGCCCGCCACCCGATCCCACACCAGGCGGGGGCGCAGTTCGCCGAACTCCTCACTGGGGTAGCGGCCCGCGAGCATGTCCAGGGTCGCCTCGTACACACCGCGGGTGAGCCCGGCGAAGGGCGCCGCCCGCTTGACGACGGCCTCCAGCTCGTCGACGTCCCACTCGTCCATCGCGACCATGGCGACGATGTGCTGGGCGAGGACGTCGAGGGGGTTGCGCGGGTACCGCAGCGCCTCGATCGCGCCCTCGCGCATCCGCTCGGCGACGACGGCGGTCTGCACCAGATCGCCCCGGTACTTCGGGAAGATCACGCCCCGGGACACCGCGCCCACCTGGTGCCCCGCCCTGCCGACGCGCTGGAGCCCGCCCGCAACCGACGGCGGCGACTCCACCTGGACGACGAGATCGACCGCGCCCATGTCGATGCCCAGCTCAAGGCTGGAGGTGGCGACCACCGCAGGCAGCCTTCCGCCCTTGAGGGCGTCCTCGATGGCGGCCCGCTCCTCCTTCGACACCGAGCCGTGGTGCGCCCGCGCGACCTCCACGGAACCGTCGTGGGCGACCCGCCTGACCAGGGCGTCGAGGCGGCGGGTCTTCTCCGGATCGGCGGGCGGGCCGCCGAGCGCCACGCCCCCGAAGTCGACCCTGCGCAGCCCTTCCGGCCCGGCCGCTTCGTCGGCCACCCAGCGGCCGCCGTCTTCGCGCCCTTCGTCGGCGGCCGCTTCGCCCGAAGGCTCCGCGTGGCCTTCGACGCCCCCAGACGGCTTCGGCTCGTCGGACTCGCCGGCTCCCTCCCCGGCCTCCTCGGCGGCGTCGAACGGGAGATTCCAGAGGTTCTCCAGATCGGCGGGCGAGGGACGGCGCTTCGTGGACCCCGCCTGGGCCATCATCGCGGCGGGGGAGTGGTCCTCCTCCAGTGGCCCGTACAGGTGCTCGGTGGCGAGCTCGTTCAGACGGGCGCACAGGCGCTCGGCGAGACGGCGGCTGTTGGCGAAGACGATGGTCGAGCGGTGGGCCGCGATGAGATCGAGGACCTCCTGCTCCACATGCGGCCAGATCGAGCGCTGCCGCGGATCCTCCCCGGACTGCGGCACCTCGCCCATGTCCTCGACGGGGACGACGACCCGCAGGTCGAAGGACTTCTCACTCGGCGGCTGCACCACCGTCGCCGGGCGGGCGCCGCCGAGGAACGCCGCGACCTCCTCCGGCGGCCGGACCGTCGCCGACAGGCCGATCCGCTGGGCCGGGCGCGGCAGCAGCGCGTCCAGGCGCTCCAGGGAGAGCGCCAGATGGGCGCCGCGCTTGGTGGCGGCGACCGCGTGCACCTCGTCGACGATCACCGTCTCGACGCCGCGCAGCGTCTCGCGCGCCCGTGAGGTGAGCATGAGGAACAGCGACTCGGGCGTGGTGATCAGGATGTCGGGCGGGCGGGTGAGCTGGCGGCGCCGCTCGTCGGCCGGGGTGTCGCCGGAGCGGATCGCCGCCCGGACGTCCGGCTCCGGCAGGCCGAGGCGGCGGGCGGCGTGCTTGATCCCGGTGAGCGGGGCCCGGAGGTTGCGCTCGACGTCGACCGCCAGCGCCTTCAGCGGCGAGACGTAAAGGACCCGGCAGCGGGCCTTGGGATCTTCCGGCGGCGGCTCGGCGGCCAGCCTGTCCAGCGACCAGAGGAACGCCGCGAGGGTCTTGCCGGAGCCGGTGGGCGCGACGACCAGGGTGTTCTCCCCGCGCGAGATCGCCCGCCACGCCCCCTGCTGGGCGGCGGTCGGCTCGTGGAAGGACCCGGCGAACCACTCCCGCGTGGCCGCCGAGAACCCCCCGGCCCCCGAACGTTCCGTCATGCCTCCATCCTGCCCCGGCCCACCGACAGAATGCGGCGGCGGGCCGGGGCGAGCGCCTCAGCGCACGCCGGTGAGGTGGCGGATCGCGGTGCCGTAGTGGCCCTCGTAGTCGGCGCCGTTGAAATAGAGCCTGCCGGAAGGAGCCGGGGCGAGCGCGATGATCTGGGTGATGCCCTTCGGCATGGGCACCGAGACCAGCTTCCCGTCCCGGTACCGCAGGAGGCTCTCCGGCCCGGAGACGTCGGCGGCCCAGAATCCGCCCTTCCCATCGGGGACGGGGGTCCCGACGGCGTTACGCCAGGTCCGTCCCCCGACGAGGCTCCACTTGGCTCCGTTCCAGCGCAGGATGCGGCTGACATCGGTCGGCGCGGTGTACCTGACGACGAGGAGGACGTTCTTCGGGCCGTTCACGATGAGTTCGGACGGCCGGCCCGTGGGGCACTCGGAGCGGGGCAGGCCGGGCCAGATCCGCTGGCAGTCCGCGGTCCCGATCCTCAGGAGCGAGCGCGGCGGCTGCCGGCGCCGCCACTGCGCGCCGACACGGCGGTAGACCGTGTTCTCGTCCGAGTCGACCTTCCCGCCCAGCGCCCATGAGTACGGCTTGCCGGGCTGCCCCGCGGGGCCGAGGCTGAGGCCCTTGACGGTCTTTCCGGTCCAGGCACCCTTGCGGTAGGTGAGGATGCGCGCGCCGCTCGCGCTGTAGACCGAGGTCTGCGCGGCCCCTCCGCCGAGCGCGATGACGTCCGACGGCCCGTTTTCGCCGAACGTCCGAACGGTCGACCAGCGGATGCCGTCCCAGTGGATGATGGCGTTGACGGTGTCCTCTCTGTCCCATTGCTTCCCGACGACCGCCCAGACGTCATCGGGCGCCGCGGAATCGGCGGACTCGATGAAGCCGCCCGCCAGCGGCAGCGGCACCGTGCGCCACTTCGCGCCGTTCCAGTGGCGCGCGACGGTCTTCGTGCCCCCCTCGGCGACGACGGAGAGGAAGGCCCACAGGCTCCGGTCGCCGACGGCGTGCAGGGACTGGACCCAGTCGATGGACGGGTCCTTCAGGATCGTCGTCCACTTGGGGGCGGCCTCGGCGGCCCCGGCGGGCAGCACGAGCAGCGTCGCGGCGGTGAGCGCGACCACGGTGCGGCCTCTCATCGGGCGAGCCTCCAGACGAAGTGGGTGTAGTCGTTCCCGTCGGCGGTCGGCCGGCCGCCGGAGATGAAGACGGTCCCGCGGGGACTGACGGACAGGGCGCCGAGTTCGATGCCCTTCGCCGGGAGGTCGTACTTCACGACCCGGCCCTTGCCCGTGACATGCAGGACATGGCTTTCGTTCCCGTCGGAGGAGGCCCCCGACCAGAAGCCGCCCGCTCCGTCGTCCACGGGGTCACCGATGAAGTAGCCCTGGTAGGTGCCGGTCAGCTTGCTCCAGCGCTCGCCGTTCCAGCGCAGGACGCGCCAGTTCTCGGTGGGCCAGTCGTCGGTGGCGGCGACGACGAGCACACGGCGGGAGGACTGGGCGAGCGTCAGGACGGGACGCATCGTCGCGGAGCAGCGGTAGGACTTGTTGGGCCGCTCCTCCAGGCAGGACGTGTTGTCGATCTTCAGTGCGGTGCCGGTCGGCTTGGCCTTCCAGCGGCGCCCGTCGAACCGGTAGAGCTTCGGGCTCTCCCACTCGCCGATGCCCCAGAGGTCGGTGGGCGACGTGCCCGAGGCGCCGTAGACGGCCCGGTCGGCGTAACTCTCCCGCCAGGTCTTCCCGTCGTAGAGCCACAGCCGCCCGCCGAAGAAACCCGCGGCCTTGCCGGACTTGAAGGGCAGGACGGGCCCGGCCGTGTAGGAGGAGTACTCGGGCAGCATCTTGGAGATCTTCCAGGCCTTGCCGTTCCAGTGCAGGAACGTCGCGTACCCGTAGGAGTCCACCCCGCTGTTCAGGCTCACCCACACGTCGCGGGACGAGGCCGCCGCGGGCTGCTCCACCGCGCCCTTCGCCTTCTTGGGCAGTGCGGACTTGCGCCACGTCTTGCCGTCCCAGTGCCAGGCCAGGGGGGTGATGTACCCGCCGTCCGGATACCGCCCGGCGAACCGCCAGACGTCCTTGTCGCCCACGGCCAGCAGAGCGCCCGTGTAGGACGTGCCGGTGTACAGCTTCTTCCACTGGTAGCCCGAGGCCTGCTCAGCCGCCTTCTCCGGCACGCCGCCCTCGGCCGCCTGCGCCACCGAACCCGCGCCGGCCGCCCCGGCGAGCAGTACTCCGGCGAGTCCCGCCGCCACCGCTCGCCGAACCCGTTCGCCCCGTCTTGGTCTCTCCACCCGGCAGCTCCCAGACATGATCGTCAAGTGACGCAGGATCATGTCATACGCAACCCCCTCCAGATAGACAGAGCGCAAACTTTCCGACACCCGGCATGCGGGTCCTGGGTCTCGGCGAGAGGGCGCGTAAGGCGGGCCGTCGTCGCGCCCGTCGACCTGGGCGGCGCTTCTGAGTGCGCCGCCGTTCCGGCGGGAGGGCGTGCGAGGTAGAGCGCTGTCGCGTCCGCCGTCCTGAGCGGCGCTTCTGGGCCTGTGCCGTTCCGGCGGGTCGGCTGCCGGCTGCGGCGGGGGTGCTCCGGCGCGTTCACGGGACCTGGGCTAGAAGTCGGAGATGTCAGGGTCGGGGTCGTCGTCGGGGAAGGGCTGCTCGGCGTTGACGGCGTCGCGGACGATCTCGTAGGCGAGGCCGGGGGAGTAGCCCTTGCGGGCGAGCATGGAGACGAGGCGGCGGGTGCGTTTGGCGGGGTCGAGGCCCGCGGTGGACGCGAGTTTGCGGGCGACGAGGGCGCGGGCGGTGGCTTCGAGGTCCTCGGGCTGGAGGTCGGCGACGGCCTCCTTCACCAGTTCCTCGTCCACGCCCTTGCGGCGCAGTTCGGCGGACAGCGCGCGCGGGGCCAGGCCCTTGCCCGCGTGACGCGAGCGGACCCACGCCTGGGCGAACGCCTCGTCGTCGATGAGGCCCACCTCGGTGAACCTGCCCAGGACCAGCTCGGCGACCTCGGCGGGGATCGCCTTGCGCGCCAGCGCCTCGGCCAGTTGAGCCCGCGTCTTCGGCGCCAGCGTCAACTGCCGCAGGCAGATCTCCCGCGCCGCGGCCTCCGGATCCGCGGGCGGCCTGACCTCGCCTTCGTCCCCACCCCAACGCCTTCGCCGGTAAGCCATGCCGTCCCCTTCTTCTCCTGCGCCCCCACCGGATCACGCTGCCGCCCCGTCATGCGCGGTCCTGCGTCTGCGCACGCAGGCCGATGCCGGGCTGCCCGGGAGCCATCGATGTATCGCGGGGCGGTCGGCCCGGGTGCGGGGGCAGGTCAGCGGTGGAAAGAGTCTTCTGCGGTGTGCGGAGCGGCTGCTCGGGCGGTGCGGTTGCTTCCCTTTCCGGGTGGGCCGCCCCGGGAGGGGCGGCCCTGACACGACGGAGAGGGCGCGGGGCGTCAGTCGCCGGGCTTGGGGGCCGAGGCGGTGCGGGTGCGGCGGGCCGGGGCAGCGGCGGCGGGGGCCTCGGCCGGCGGCGGGACGGCTGGGGCGGCAGGGGCGTCGCCGGCGGCGGCCGGGGCGTCCACCCGCGGGCCCACGCCGAGCTTCTCCTTGATCTTCTTCTCGATCTCGTCGGCGGTCTCGGGGTGGCCCTTGAGGTAGTTGCGGGCGTTCTCCTTGCCCTGGCCGAGCTGGTCGCCCTCGTAGGTGTACCAGGCACCCGACTTGCGGACGAAGCCGTGCTCGACGCCGAGGTCGATGAGGCCGCCCTCGCGGCTGATGCCGTGGCCGTAGAGCAGGTCGAAGTCGGCGACCTTGAACGGCGGGGCCACCTTGTTCTTGACGACCTTCACGCGGACCCGGTTGCCGACCGCCTCGGTGCCGTCCTTCAGGGTCTCGATGCGGCGCACGTCGAGCCGGACCGAGGCGTAGAACTTCAGCGCCCGGCCGCCGGAGGTGGTCTCCGGCGAGCCGAACATGACGCCGACCTTCTCGCGCAGCTGGTTGATGAAGATCGCGGTGGTCTTGGTCTGGTTGATGGCGCCGGTGAGCTTGCGCAGCGCCTGCGACATCAGACGGGCCTGGAGGCCGACGTGGCTGTCGCCCATGTCGCCCTCGATCTCGGCGCGCGGCACCAGGGCCG
This sequence comes from Actinocorallia aurea, assembly GCF_054783995.1. Classification (NCBI taxonomy): domain Bacteria; kingdom Bacillati; phylum Actinomycetota; class Actinomycetes; order Streptosporangiales; family Thermomonosporaceae; genus Actinocorallia; species Actinocorallia aurea. Next base: position 32,922 of record NZ_BAAGPQ010000002.1, on the reverse strand, counting down.
CGACGGAGTCGATGACGACGAGATCCACCGCGCCGGAGCGGATCAGCATGTCGGTGATCTCCAGCGCCTGCTCGCCGGTGTCGGGCTGGGAGACCAGCAGGGACTTGGTGTCGACGCCGAGCTTCTCGGCGTAGTCCGGGTCGAGGGCGTGCTCGGCGTCCACGAAGGCCGCGATGCCGCCGGCCTTCTGGATGTTGGCGACGGCGTGCAGCGCCACAGTGGTCTTACCGGACGACTCGGGGCCGTAGACCTCCACGACCCGGCCGCGCGGCAGGCCGCCGATGCCCAGCGCGATGTCCAGGGAGATCGACCCGGTGGGGATGACCTCCATGGGCGCGCGCACATCGTCGCCGAGGCGCATGATCGAGCCCTTGCCGAACTGCCGCTCGATCTGGGCGAGAGCTGTCTCCAGCGCCTTCTCGCGGTCGTTACCTGCTGCCATCGTGTGCCCCTGTCGGGTCGGTTGCTTCTTCGTCATGTCGGAATCGACGCTACGAGAGCCCACTGACAGAATCGGGGACCCCGTGCGCCGCAACTCTACCGAACATAAATTCGATCAGTGCGCAAGCCTGTGGATAACTCACGGAAACCCGTGCGGCGGCCGGTCCTGGCGAGGCGTTCACCCGCAATCCTGCTGCGCGCGAGGCGCGGCGCGACGTACCCTGGCGGCGCAGCAGGCGATCACCCGTGGGGCCCACCATGACCCTGACCGTCCTCTTCTGCGCCGATCCGCTCCGGCCTCGGCGCGTCGATGAGCACTTCCTTCCCGAAGCCGAGACCCTTCGCGCCTCCGGCGGCGCTCCGGTGCTGCTCGACCTGGAGGCACTGCGCCGCGGCGATGCCGCCGAGGCGGTCCGCAGGGTGCCGCGCGGTATCGGCGCGCTGTGGTACCGCGGCTGGATGCTGACCGCGGCCGAGTACCAGGAGCTGGCCAAGGCGCTGGCGGCGCGCGGCGCTCCGCTGATGACCCCTCCGGACGGCTACCAGCGCGCGCACGAACTGCCCGGCTGGTACGAGACCTTCGCGGGGCTGACCCCGCCCAGCGTCTGGTTTCCGCTCCTGCCGGGAGAGCTTCCCGCGCGTGCGCCGCTCGCCGAGGCCGCCGGACGGCTTCCGCACGGCCCCCTGGTGGTCAAGGACTACGTGAAGTCGCGCAAGCACGAGTGGGGAGAGGCCTGCTTCGTGCCCGACTCCGCCGACCTCGACGTGCTGGTCCGCGTCGTGCACCGGATGGTGGAGCTCCAGGAAGACTTCCTGAACGGCGGCGTCGTCCTGCGCGCCTACGAGGAGTACTCGACGGCCGAGGCGCGCGTGTGGTGGGTGGACGGCGATCCGGTGCTGGTCGGGCCGCATCCCGACACCCCCGGCGCCGACGCCTTTCCCGACCTCGACCCTGTGCGGCCCGCCGTCCGCGCGCTGGGCTGCCGGTTCGTCACGACGGATCTCGCGCGCCGGTCCGACGGCGCCTGGCGGGTCGTGGAGGTCGGCGACGGCCAGGTGAGCGATCTGCCGCGCGGGGCCGACGCGGGCGATCTGTACTTTCATCTGCCCGACCCCGGATGAACCGGCGGAAAGCCGATGGTGCGAACCCGGGCGACTGCGATCTTCTTCGCGAAACCGAATCGTCTCCCATCGCGTCCTAACACCGAACATACGCAAGCCCCTAGACTTCCCCAGCACCGCATTTCCACGGAGGGACCCCCCACATGCCGCAGCGCCGCATGAGCTCCCGGGCCGTCAAGGTCGGTCTGCTCGGCACCCTGTCGATGTCACTGACCGCCTGCGGCGGCTCGCACACCGCCACCTGCGTCGAGAGCAAACTGCTTCCCGGAGAGGGCTACCGGGTCGTGAGCGACTCCTACTGCTCCGGCTCCTCGTCGTCCGCCTACCGCTGGTACTACGGGGGCAGCACCTCCGGCGGCATGATCACCGGCGGCAGCTCGCTCAAGCCCAAGAAGGGCAGCATCAAGACGAACTCCGGGACGACGCTGCGGGGCGGCTTCGGCTGGTCCGGCGGCGGCGGAAGCTGACCGTTGCGCAGGGAGCGCTCCCGGCCGCGCGACGGCTGGGCCGAGACCGTCGAATCCCAGGGGCTCGCCTACCACCGCACCGCCCACCCCGAGAACCTCACCCGGCCGTACTGGGACGAGTCCGTCCATTACGTGCTGGAGATGGACGAGGTGCTCCGGGTGGAGGAGGACGTCGAGAACCTCCACCGGATGTGCCTGGAGGCGGCCGAGCACGTCGTGAAGACGGGCCGGTACGAGGTGCTGGGGATCGACGAGAGGTTCGCCCCCGCCATCGAGCAGTCCTGGCGGCGCGGGGATGCGCACCTCTACGGCAGGTTCGACCTGCGCTACGACGGCACGGGCCCGGCCAAGCTCCTGGAGTACAACGCCGACACCCCCACCTCCCTGGTGGAGTCCTCGATCATCCAGTGGTTCTGGAAGGAGGACGTCTTCCCCGCCGACGACCAGTGGAACTCCCTGCACGAGCGCCTGGTCGACCGCTGGCGGGAGATGCCTCTGCGGCCCGGCCCCGTGCACTTCGCCTGGACGGAGGCGGACGAGTCGGGCGAGGAGCTGATGACGATCGCCTACCTCCAGGAGACCGCCGCGCAGGCGGGGCGCGGGGGCGTCCCGATCTCCATGCAGGACATCGGCTGGGACGGCGAGTACTACCGCGATTTGGACGGGTCGGAGATCAGGACCTTCTGCAAGCTCTACCCGTGGGAGTGGATCGTCGCCGAGCCGTTCGGCGCGCACGTCGACGAGGCCGACTGGGTCGAGCCGATGTGGAAGATGCTCCTGTCCAACAAGGGGCTGCTCGCCCTGCTCTGGGAGCTCTTCCCGGGCCATCCCAACCTGCTGCCGGCCTACCTGGACGGCCCCCGCGACCTCGCCTCGCACATCCGCAAGCCCCTCCTGGGCAGGGAAGGGGCGAGCATGACGGTGACGACGCCCACCTACCGGACGGAGACGGCCGGAGCGTACGGCGCGGAAGGGTTCGTCTTCCAGGAGTTCGTACCGCTTCCCGACTTCGACGGACAGCACCCCGTCCTCGGCGCGTGGATGGTCGCCGACGAGGCGGCGGGGCTGGGCATCCGGGAGACCTCGGGGCTCATCACCGACGACACCTCCTCCTTCATCCCGCACCGCATCCCTCTGTGATCCCGCTCGCCGAACCCCTCTCAGCCCCGTAGAACCCCCGCATCCCCCGTAAGGAACCCACACCATGTCCCTCGACAGCGCCTTCGCCGAGATCCTGGGCGAGAACGTCCTGGCGATCCTCGCCTACGCAGCCCTGGGCCTCGTCCTGTTCGTGGTCGGCTTCTACGTCGTCGACCTCGCGACCCCGGGCCGGCTCGTCTCGGTCATCCGCCACGACCGCAACCCCAACGCGACGCTGCTGGCCGCGGCGGGCATGGTGGCGGTCGGCGTCATCGTGTCGGCGTCGATCTTCGCCACCGACGCGGTGCTGCTGGAGGGCCTGATCGCGACCGCGGTCTACGGCCTTGTCGGGATCATCGGCCAGGTGGTCGCGATGCTCGTCTTCGACCTGCTCATCGGGCTGAAGATCAAGGAGCTGTGCAAGGAGACCACCCTCCAGCCGGGCACCTGGCTGCTGGCCGTCACCCACGTGATGATCGGCCTGGTCACCGCCCTCGCGCTGATCTGACCCGGATCCGGGCGGGCCGCTACCGCAGCCGGTCGGGCACGTCGAAGGCCGAGCAGACGGCCCTCCAGACCGTCCGCGTGTCGACCCCTTCGGCGAATGCCTGGTAGGCGGTGCGCCCGCCCAGTTCGGCCAGCACGTAGTCCTTGGCGACGCTCTGCGCGTACGCCTCGCCGAATTGGCGGTTCATCTTCTCCCAGAACGCGGTCAGCCTCACCCGGTCAGTCTGCCAGCCGCAGGGAACCGCCTGGACCGCGTTCCCCGACGGCCCGGAACCCCTCCGCCCTCCGGTACGCCCCGCAAGGGACGCGCCGGAGGGCGGAGGACTTCGACCGGTTCAGGAGGCGGATCCGAGGGGCGGGTTTCAGGCGGCTTCGCCGTCCGTGAGCTTCAGGACGGGCACCCCGAGCGGCTGGAAGCCGAGGGTCTGCCCGTAGAAGGAGAGTTCGGCCTCCAGGCAGGTCTGGAGGGTCTCGGCCTTGCGGAAGCCGTGGGACTCGCCGCGGAACGCCAGATAGGCGTAGGGGACCTTGTTGTCGCCGAGCGCGCGGGCGAAGGCGTCGGACTGGGCGGGCGGCACGACCGGGTCGTCCAGGCCCTGGAGCAGCAGCACCGGGCAGGACGTCTTGTCGGCCCGGTGCAGGGGGGAGCGCTCCTCGTACGCCCGCTCGTAGCCGGGGACCGGCCCGATGAGCCCGAAGAGGTAGCGCGACTCGAAGTCGTGCGTCTCGGCGAGCAGCGTGGTGGCGTCGCTCACGCCGAAGTACGAGGTGGCGGCCTTGAAGACCGTGCCGGAGGTGACGGCCGCCAGGGTGGTCCACCCGCCGGCGCTGGCGCCCCGGATGGCCAGCCGCTCGGGGTGCGCCCGCCCGGTCCTGACCATCGCCGCCGCGACGGACACCGCGTCCTCCACGTCCACGACGCCCCACTGGCGGCGCAGCCGCTCGCGGTAGGCGCGGCCGTAGCCCGTGGAACCGCCGTAGTCGACCTCGATGACGCCGATGCCGCGGCTGGTGAAGTAGGCGCGCTCCAGGTTGAGGGTGCCCGACGAGCGCGCGGTGGGGCCGCCGTGCACCCACACCACGTAAGGCGGCAGGTCTCCTTGGGGCGCGATCGCGTCGGGGTTGGCGGGCTCGTAGACCAGCGCGTGGACGGGCCGCCCGAACTGCCCCTCGAAGATCTCGTCGCGGGGGACCGGCAGGTAGGCCTCCGGAGGCACCCGGTCCAGCTCGCGGCGCAGCACGGTGGCCCGTCCGTCGGCCGCGGAGATCCGGACGACGGAGGCGGGCTGCGCGGGGGACGCGCCGATCCCGACGATGGTCGAGCCGTCGGCCGACAGGCTCATCTGCCAGTCGGTGTAGGGCAGGTCGAGGGACTCCAGTTCGAGCGTTTCGGGGTCGTACAGGCTGAGCCGCTGGTTGCCCTGGCCGTGCGTCACCGCGAGGCGGCCGTCGGCCAGCAGCGCGTAAGGCATGCCGCCCAGGGTCCACAGAGGGCCGGCGAACTCCTCCTCGGCCGGGTAGAGCGCCTGAGGGGACTCGCCGTACAGGCCCACCTGGTAGATGTTCCACCAGCCCGGCCAGTCCGACGCGACGTACAGGCTGGTGTCGTCGCGCCACAGCGGCGCGAGGACCGATTCGGACATGCCGCCCTTGACCGTGCGCGGAGAGACGACCCTGCCTTGCTCGATGACGCCGACCCGCAGTTCGGTGCCGTCCCACGGCATGCGCGGGTGGTTCCACTGCACCCACGCCAGGTGCCCGCCGGACGGCGAGGGCGCGGGGGAGGCGTAGAAGTCGCTGCCCGTGACCATCTCGTTGATGGCGCCGGGGTCGTTGGCCGCTCGCCCGTCCAGGGGGATGCCCACGATGGCCCGCCGCACGCCCGCCGGGGGGACGGGATCGCCCGCCGCCGCGGGAGGGGCGGCCACGTGCCCTTCGCAGACGCACCAGACCTCGGAGCCGTCCGGGGACAGGACCATGTCGGCGTAGCGGAGCCCGCCGGGGATCGCCGGCTCGGGCGTCAGGGGACGCGGCCGGGCGTCGCCGGGGGACAGCATGTGCAGGCGCTGGTCCTCGTAGTTGGCGAAGACGACGCCGCGAGGGGTCGGAAGATAGGACTTGCCGCCGTACTCGTGGACCCTGGTGCGCGCGTTCCACGGAGCGGGGAGAACCTCCCGCCCGTTGCGGACGACCGTCGTGCGACCGTTCTCCTCCGGCCTGCTCTCCTGCCACCACACGTCGTCTCCGACGGCGGTGGGAAAACTGAGTTTGACGCGCGTTCGGGCGACGTCGGCGGCGGAAATAGGTGAGGGCCAGGATCCGAAGGAGGTCACGCGAGCGGTCATACCGGAATCGTCCCGCATGCTGAGGCCCATTGAAGCCAAGACCGGGCGTTTGCCACCTGAAAGTAACGTGATCAGGAACCGGGGACGGGCGGGGCGGTGACCGGCTCGGCCGCGGACTTCCGGCCGAGCCTGCCGCGCGCCTCGAGGCGGTTGGCCGCCCAGCCGAGCGCGAGGTTGATCAGGATGTAGATGAGCGCGATCACCACGGCGGCGGGGATGAGGTTGCCGAAGTTCGCCGGGACGATCCGGAAGCCGGAGTTCAGCAGATCCTCGTAGCTGATGATGTAGCCGAGCGCGGTGTCCTTGAGGAGGACGGCGAGCTGGCTGACGATCGCCGGGAGCATCGCGGTCACCGCCTGCGGGAGCAGCACGAGGCGCATGACCGCCCCCTTGCGCAGTCCGAGGGCGTAGGCGGCCTCGGACTGGCCGCGCGGGACGGCGAGGACGCCCGCCCGGAACACCTCGGCCAGCACGGAGCCGTTGTAGAGCGTGAGCCCGACGACGACGGCCCAGAACGCGGGGAGGATCTCGCCGCCCAGCGCGAAGCTGAGGTACTGCGCGGAGAAGATCATGATGAGCACGGGGATCGCGCGGAAGATCTCGACGATCCACGCCGACGGCAGCCGTATCCAGGCGCGCTCTGAGAGCCGCCCCAGACCGAAGACGATCCCGAACGTGACGGCGAGCACCGACGCGGTCGCCGCGGCCGTCAGCGTCCCCCACAGGCCCGGCAGGATGAGCCCCGTCCAGACCTGGGGGTCGAGGAACGGGCTCCACAGGCCGCCGTCCCACTGCCCCGCCTCGTCCATGCGCTTCCACCCGAACCAGGCGAGCACGAGCAGGAGGGCGACGCCGACGAGGGTGAGGGCGTTGTGCCGGGCCCTGGCGCGCGGGCCCGGCGCGTCGAACAGGACCCCGGCGGCCCCGGAGGGCCGGGGGCGCCTGCGGGGCGCGGCGGTCTTCATCGCTTGACCTCCAGCCGCTTGGCGAGCCGTCCGGTGATGACGCCGACCGGCAGGGTGAGCACGACGAAACCTGCGGCGAAGCCCAGGAAGATCTCGATCGCCCCTCCCGTGCTCTCGTAGAGCATCTCCCGCATGAGGAACGCCGCTTCGGCGTACCCGGCGACGGCGGCCACCGTGGTGTTCTTGGTGAGGGCGATCAGGACGCTGCCGAGCGGCGCGATCACGGCCCGGAACGCCTGCGGCAGGACGACGAGCCGCATCGACTGGGCGAAGGACAGGCCGATGGCCCTGGCGGCCTCGGCCTGCCCGAGCGGGACGGTGTTGATCCCGGCCCGCAGGGTCTCGCAGACGAACGCCGAGGTGTAGCCGGACAGGCCGAGGACGGCCAGCCAGTACCCGTTGAACGACGGGTCCTCGACGTCGAAGTTGATCTTGAGGGTGCTGCTGAGCCCGAGGGAGCAGAACAGCAGCACCAGCGTGAGCGGGGTGTTGCGCGCGATGTTGACGTAGATCGTCCCGATCCAGCGCAGGACGGGCACCGGCGAGACGCGCAGCGCGGCCAGCAGGGTGCCGAGGACGAAGGCGAACGCGGCGCTCGCCGCGGTCAGCCGTATGGTCGCCCAGAAGGCGGCACTGACGGCCTCCCAGTTCTCGAACAGGGGGTTGTCGATCAACGCGTCCATGCGCGGGTGGGTCCTCCGCTCACGCCGGTGTCACGGGCCTCTCCAGGTCAGGAGCAGCCCTCTGCGGGGGGTACGGTCGTCGGCAGTTCGAGGCCCTTGGCGGTGCCGAACCACTTCTGGAGGAGCTTGGTCGCGGTTCCGTCGGAGTACATCTCCGAGAGGGCGGTGTTGATCGCCTCGCAGGACGCGACGTCGCCCTTCTTGATGCCGATGCCGTACTTCTCATCGGTGAACGGGGTGCCGAGGATCTTGAAGTCGCCGCCTTGCGAGGCGAAGCCGGCGAGGATGAAGTCGTCGGTCGTGACGGCGTCGAGGGTCTCGCCGGAGAGCTTCTGGATGCACTCCGAGTAGCTGCCCGCCGGGACGAGGTCGGCGGCGATCTCCCGGCCGTTGGGCGGCGGGTCGGTGATCCGCTTGTAGGAGTTGGACCCCGAGGCCTGGCAGATGCGCTTGCCCTTGAGGTCCTCCACCTTGGTGATGGAGGTGTCGGCGCCGCGGATCATGATGTCCTGGTGGGCGATGACATACGGGCCCGCGAAGGTGACCTTCTCCTTGCGCTCGGGAAGGATCGAGTAGGTCGCGACGACCATGTCGACCTGCCCTTGCATGATGTAGGGCTCGCGGTTGGCCGAGATCGTCTCGACCCATTCGATCCCGCTCTCCGGGACGCCGAGCTTGCCCGCGACGTACTTGGCGACGTCCACGTCGAAGCCCTCGACGGTGCCGTCGGGTTTCTTCACGCCGAGCGCGGTCTGGTCGAACTTGATGCCGACCTTGATCTTCTTGTCTTCCTTGGCCTTGGTGACGAGGTCGGTCGCGTCACCGCCGCCGCAGCCCGCCAAGGTGGCGGCGCCGAGGGCGAACGCGGCGAGGGCCATGCCGATGCGTCTCATGGGGAGTTCCCTTCAGGTCCGGTGGTGCGGGTCTGGGGCGTCCTCGAAAGTGGCCGGGTGGGGTCGTGGCGAAGGCCGGCGGCGAGTTTCAGTGGCGGAGGATCTTCGACAGGAAGTCGCGCGCCCGGTCGGTCCGGGGCTCGGTGAAGAACTCCCCGGGGGAGGACTCCTCGACGATCTGGCCGTCGGCCATGAAGGCCACGCGCTGGGCGGCGCTGCGCGCGAACCCCATCTCGTGGGTGACGACGATCATGGTCATGCCGCCTTCGGCGAGGCCGGTCATCACCTCGAGGACCTCGGCGACCATCTCGGGGTCGAGGGCGGAGGTGGGCTCGTCGAAGAGCATGAGCTTGGGCTTCATCGCCAGCGCCCGCGCGATGGCCGCGCGCTGCTGCTGGCCGCCGGAGAGCTGGGCGGGGTGCTTGCCGGCCTGGGCGGCGATCCCCACCCGCTCCAGGAGCTCCATCGCCTCCTTCTCGGCCTGCGCCGCGGGCGTCTTGTTCACCTTGACTGGGCCGAGGGTGACGTTCTGGAGGATGGTCTTGTGGGAGAAGAGGTTGAAGCTCTGGAACACCATCCCGACCTCCGAGCGGAGGCGGGCCAGGGCCTTGCCTTCCTGCGGCAAGGGCACGCCGTCGAGGGTGATGGACCCGGAGTCGATCGTCTCCAGCCGGTTGATGGTCCGGCAGAGCGTCGACTTGCCTCCGCCGGACGGCCCGACGACGACCACGACCTCGCCCCTGGCGACCTCGAGGTCGATGTCCTTCAGCACGTGGAGATCGCCGAAGTACTTGTTGACGTTCTTCAGGACCACCAAGGGGTCGCCGCTCACCGTCATAGGGCGAGACGCTAGTTCACTTGATCACGAGAAGGGAGGGATCTGCGGGTACCGATCTGGTCACGAGCGTGTTATCCGGATCGCGTTGGTCGTATCATCTCGCCGCCTTTCCCAGGGTCCCTACCCCTTCCGTACCGGACGCCCACCTGCCGTTCGTCTCCCGGGGGTACCCTGGGCACGCCATGAACACTGCTGAGTCTCCCCGCACGTACGAGGTGCGCACCTACGGCTGCCAGATGAACGTCCACGATTCCGAGCGCCTGGCAGGGCTGCTGGAATCGGCCGGGTACGTCAAGGCCGAAGGCGAGCCGGACGTCATCGTCTTCAACACCTGCGCGGTGCGGGAGAACGCGGACAACCGGCTCTACGGAAACCTCGGGCATCTGCGCAAGAAGGCCGAGAACGGCCTCCAGATCGCCGTCGGCGGCTGCCTCGCCCAGAAGGACCGCGACACGATCGTCAAGCGGGCGCCCTGGGTCGACGTGGTGTTCGGCACGCACAACATCGGGGCCCTGCCGGTGCTGCTGGAGCGCGCCCGCGTCCAGCAGGAGGCGCAGGTGGAGATCGAAGAGTCCCTGTCGGTCTTCCCCTCCACCCTGCCCACCCGGCGCGAGTCGCCCTACGCCGCCTGGGTCTCGGTGTCGGTGGGCTGCAACAACACCTGCACCTTCTGCATCGTGCCTTCGCTGCGCGGCAAGGAGAAGGACCGCCGTCCCGGTGAGATCCTCGCCGAGGTCGAGGCGCTGGTCGCCGAAGGCGTCCTGGAGGTGACCCTGCTGGGCCAGAACGTCAACGCCTACGGCTCGGAGTTCGGCGACCGCGAGGCCTTCGCCAAGCTGCTGCGCGCCTGCGGCGGCATCGACGGCCTGGAGCGGGTCCGCTTCACCTCGCCGCACCCCCGCGACTTCACCGACGACGTGATCGCGGCCATGGCCGAGACCCCGAACGTCATGCCGTCGCTGCACATGCCGCTCCAGTCCGGCTCGGACCCGGTGCTGAAGGCGATGCGCCGCTCCTACCGGCAGGACCGCTACCTCGGGATCATCGAGCGGGTCCGCGCCTCGATCCCCGACGCGGCGATCACCACCGACATCATCGTGGGCTTCCCCGGCGAGACCGACGCCGACTTCGAGCAGACCCTGCACGTCGTGCGCGAGGCCCGCTTCTCCAGCGCGTTCACCTTCCAGTACTCCAAGCGGCCCGGCACCCCGGCGGCGACCATGGACCACCAGGTGCCCAAGGAGGTCGTCCAGGAGCGCTACGAGCGCCTGGTGGAGCTCCAGGAGCAGATCTCCTGGGACGAGAACAAGAAGCAGGTCGGCCGCACCCTGGAGGTGCTGGTCGCCGAGGGCGAGGGCAGCAAGGACGCCGAGACGCGGCGCCTGTCCGGCCGCGCCCCCGACAACCGCCTCGTGCACTTCACCCGCCCGGACGGTCCGGTCCGCCCGGGCGACATGGTCACCGTCGAGGTCACCTACGCCGCGCCCCACCACCTGCTCGCCGACGCCCCCGTGCAGGAGGTCCGGCGGACCAGGGCGGGCGACGCCTGGGAGGCCCGGCAGGCCGCGCCGGCCGCGGCCGGAGCTTCGGTCTCGCTGGGGATGCCCAAGATCGGTGTGCCCGCGCCCGCGCCGGCGGCGTCCGGCTGCTCGACCTGCCCCTGAAGGAGACCGTGTGCTGATCGCGGCGGCGGTGTGCCCGCATCCGCCCATGCTCGTCCCGGAACTCGCCGGGCTGGCGGCCCCGGAGCTCGACGCGCTGCGCGGCTCCTGCCTCCGCGCCGCGGCCTCCGTGGCCGGTGGCGGGGAGCTGGTGGTGGTCGGCGGCGCCGAGCGCACAGCGGAGTATCCCGGAACGGCCTCAGGCACGTTCGCGCCTTATGGGCTGGACCTTCGGGTGGGGGAGGGCGAACCTGTCCTGCCGCTCTCCCTGACGATCGGGCGATGGCTCCTGGGCGGACGGGAGCCTTCGGCGTTCCAGGCGATCGCGTTCGACGCGCCCGTGGAGGAGTGCCTGGCGCTCGGGGCAAGGCTCGCGGCAAGGGATGTGTCCCTGCTCGTTATGGGGGACGGCTCGGCCTGCCGGGACGAGAAGGCGCCCGGCTACCTGGACGAGCGGGCGGCGCCCTACGACAGGGAGGTCGCCCGGGCTCTCGGGGATGCGGATGCCGCCGCGCTCGGTCTGCTCGATCCGAGGCTGTCGGACGAGCTGATGGCGGCCGGGCGGGCGGCCTGGCAGGTGCTCGCCGGGGCGGCCCGAGGGCGTCGGTTCAGCGGCGAACTGCTCGCGGACGAGGCCCCCTACGGCGTGGGCTATTTCGCCGCCGTGTGGCGTTAGCGGGTCCGCTGTACGGTTAGCGGCTCCGGCGCTGCTTGTCGGCGATCTGCCGGGCGGTCTCCTTGGCCTTCTGCTGCGCGGAGTCAATCTGGCTTTTGTACTTGTTGCCGGTCTTCTTGTCGATCATGTCGCCGGTCTTGTCGATGGTCGAGTCCGCCTTGTCGGCGTGCTTGCCCAACATGTCCATGACCTTCTGGACGATGCTCATCGGCTTCCCCCCGATACTGGTCCGGGCGGCACGGGTCTTCCGAGCGCCCGATTTCACTGTGTTACTACCCATATCCTTACCGCTATCATCATGCCTCCTGGAAACCGATAAAACGTGAACGTGATCTCCGTGGCCGGACCGACCGCGGCGGGCAAGTCCGACCTCGCCGTCGAGCTGGCGCTGCGCCTGGGCGGCGAGTGCGTGAACACCGACTCGATGCAGCTCTACCGCGGCATGGACATCGGGACGGCCAAGCTCACCGAGGCCGAGCGGCGAGGGGTCCGGCACCACCTCCTCGACATCTGGGACGTCACCCGGCCCGCCAGCGTCGCGGAGTACCAGGAGCTGTCGCACCGGGCGATCGAGGACATCCGGGCCAGGGACGCCGTCCCCGTCCTCGTCGGGGGCTCGGGGCTGTACATCCGGGCCGCCTTGGACGTCCTGGAGTTCCCCGGTACCGACCCGGAGGTGCGCGCCCGCCTTGAGGCGGAGCTGGAGGAGGTCGGCTCCGGGGTCCTGTTCGCGCGGCTGAAGGACGCGGACCCGCTGGCGGCGAAGACCATCCTGCCGTCCAACGGCCGACGGATCGTGCGCGCGCTCGAGGTCATCGAGATCACCGGGCGCCCTTTCACCGCCACCCTTCCCGCCCACCTCTACCGTGATCCCCGGACCGTCCAGATAGGCCTGCTGGTACCGCGCCCCGAACTCGACGACAGGATCGCGCTGCGGGTGGACCGCATGTGGGAGGCCGGCCTTGTCGAGGAAGTACGCGCCCTGGAGGCCGAGGGCCTGAGGGAGGGGCGTACCGCCTCGGCGGCTCTCGGCTATGCGCAGGTCCTGCGGCACCTGTCGGGGGAGTGGACCGAGGAGCAGGCCAAGGAGGAGACCGTCCGGGCCACGCGGCGCTTCGCCCGCCGTCAGGAATCGTGGTTCAGGCGCGACCCGCGTATCGAGTGGCTGCCCTACGACGCCCCTGACCTCCTCGATCGCGCCCTTAAAATCGGTACATGAGCACCCTCAGCGGGCACCCCTTCACCAAGGGGCACGGCACCGAGAACGACTTCGTGATCCTCCCCGACCCCGACGGCGAGCTCGACCTCACCGCCGCAGAGGTGACCCGGATCTGCGACCGCCGCGCCGGGATCGGCGCCGACGGGGTGCTGCGGGTCGTCCGCGCCAAGGCCGCCGGCCTCGACGCCCCCGCCGAATGGTTCATGGACTACCGCAACGCCGACGGCAGCATCGCCGAGATGTGCGGCAACGGCGTCCGCGTCTTCGCCCGCTACCTCGTCGACTCCGGCCTCGCCGCCCCCGGCGACCTGCCCGTGGCCACGCGTGGCGGCGTCAAGGCGGTCTCGCTCGGCGCGAGCGGCGACGTCACCGTCGACATGGGCGCCCCGGAGGTCTTCACCGAGAGCGAGGCCGCGATCGGCGGCACGGTCTACCGCGGTCTCAAGGTCTCGATGGGCAACCCCCACCTGGCCTGCCTGATCGGCCACGACGTCGCCGACCTCGACCTCACCCGCGAGCCCGCCTTCTCCGCCGCCGACTTCCCGGCCGGCGTCAACGTCGAGTTCTTCCGCCCGGTCGGCGCGCGCCGCGTCGCCATGCGGGTGCACGAGCGCGGCTCCGGCGAGACCCGGTCCTGCGGCACCGGCGCGGTCGCCACCGCCGTCGCGGCGGCCGTGGCGGAGGGGAGCGACCCGCTGCGCGAGGCCTCCACCTGGACCGTGGAGGTGCTGGGCGGCACGGTCGAGGTCCTGTTCGACGGCGCGACGAGCTTCCTGCGCGGGCCCGCCGTCCTCGTCGCCGACGGCGTCCTGCGCTGAGGTCCGAAGCCGCCGCCTGCGCGTCAGGGGGCGGTATGGCGCGCCCGCGACGGGTGTCCTAGCCTCTCCTGAACAGGATTCGGTTTCTAGTGGGAGGAAGCGCCGATGACCCTCGCGAGCGCCGTGCAGCGGCACATCCAGGAACTGGGCGGGGCATTCATGTTCTCGCGCGAGGTCCGGGAGTTCGGGCAGACGACAGGCGTCGAAGGCTTCCTCGGCCCCTACTTCCGGGGCCGCTGCGGCGTCCTCGGCGATGTCGACGCCGACGTCGTGGCCTCGGCCGCCGGGTTCTTCCCCGGGGAGGTCGTGCGCTCCTCCTGGGAGTCTGTGGCCATGGCCCCCGAGGAGGCCGCCGATGGCTACCTGCGCGCCTGCCAGGCCTTCGGAAAGCGCAAGCTCGCCTCGTTCGACCAGCCCGAGCGCCTCGCCGAACTCCTGCTCGCCGTCGTCCGGCACGCGGACCCTATCGGCGCGCCGCTGTTCGGCGGCTGGCGGGCGCTGCCCCTGGACGAGGACCCGCGCGGCCGCGTCATGCACCTCGTCCACGCGCTGCGCGAACTGCGCGGCGGACTGCACTTCGTCGCGGTCAAGGCCAGTGGCCTGACCGCGCTCCAGGCCGTCCTGATCGGCGGCTCCCCGCTCAACTCCGGACCCGACCAGGCCCGGCTGTTCGGCTGGCCGGAGCCGTTCGCGGACATCACCGAGGCGCATCAGGCGCTGTGGCGGGACGCCGAGGCCGTCACCGACAGGCTCGCCCAGCAGGCCTTCGAGGCCCTCGACAAGGCCGAAGGCGAAGAACTCGTCGCGCTCTTGGCCGCGGCCCACACCGCCGCGTTCACGCGCTAGGCCCGGGACGCCTCGGGCGAGGCCAGAGAAAGGAACCGGAAACGAAGAGAGCCGGTGGTCGTCCCCCGCCAAGAGTATGACCACCGGCTCATCTGGTTCGCGTCCCGGGGCTCCCGACCCGGGGGGCGCGTACCCCCTTACGTCTACGAAGGTACGGTCCCGGGCATCCCGCCCCGAAGGGACAGCTGTCCCGAAGTCCCCGGGAGTCGGCCGGGGCCCCGGGAGGGCGGTTCGTCCCATGCCCAATCCCTCGGCTCGAGCGCGCGGATGTGTCTCAACGTGATATCTCACTTGCTCTGCGTTGCCGACCGACGGGAGCGGTGTTGCTCTTCCCCCTTGTCCGGCGTGCCGCCGTGGCGCTCGCCCTCGCGGCGGCCGCGGCCAGCCTGGGGTACCTCCTCGCGGCGCTGAGCCTCGATCCGCGGGCGCGGCTCGAAGGGCGGCAGCCGCGCCCGGCGCAGGAGGCCGTCGAGGCAGAGCTGACGGAGCTGAACCTCAACGACCGGACGCCGCTGCACGAGCGGTACCTCACATGGGCGTCCGGCGTGCTCAGGGGCGACTTCGGCCGGACCGTCCAGGGCGCGGAGGTCTCCGCGGAACTGCCCGGCAGGCTCGCCACGAGCGTCGGCCTGCTACTGCCCGGCACCGCGCTCGGCGCGCTCGCCGGGATCGCGCTCGGCGCGTGGGCGGCGCTCGCGCGGGGGCCTGGGCGGGTCTTCACCGCCGTGTCGCACGTGCTGCTGGCCACCCCGGTCTTCGTCATCGCGATCGGGCTCCAGCTCCTCGGGGAGCGGCTCAACACCGCCACCGGGATCCCGCTTGTGCGGTGGGTCGGCGACGGCGACGGAGGGCTCGCCGCGAGCCTCCAGCACCTGCTGCTGCCCACCCTGACGATCGCGCTCGCCCAGCTCGCCCTGTTCGGGCGATACCAGCAGGCGCTCATGCGCGACGCCGCCGAGTCCGAGCACGTGCGCGCCGCGCGCGCACGGGGCCTCCGGCTGTACCCCGCGTACTTCGGCCACGGCCTGCGCACCGCCCTCGTGCCCACAGTCACCTACTTCGCTTACAGCCTCGGTTTCCTGCTCCTGGGCACCGCCTACGTGGAGGTCGCCTTCGGCCGCCAAGGGATGGGCGCCTGGCTCCTGGACTCCCTGCGGGCCTCCGACCCGCATCCCGTCGCGGCCTGCACCGCCGTCGCCGCCCTCGCCGTCCCGGTCGCCACCTTCGCCGCAGCCGTGGCGCACCGCCTTCTGGATCCGATGGCGTCCCGCAAGCGGGCGGGTGCCCTGTGACGGGCGTGACGCAGCCGCTGGGCGGCGCGAAGCCGGGCACGCGCCTCATCGGCGCCCTGTACGGCGATAAGGCAGTCGCCGGAGGGCTGCTCGTCCTCGCGGTCCTCGCCCTCGCCGCGCTCGCGCGCGGCGGCGACGGCTGGCGCGCGATGGATCTGGACGCCCTGCGCGAAGGACCCTCGGCGCGCCACTGGTTCGGCACGACCGGCACGGGCCGCGACGTCGCGGCGCTGACGATGCGGGGCCTGCGCTCGTCGCTGCTGGTGGGCGTCGCCGCCGGGATCGCCGCCACGGCGGTCGCCGCCCTCGTCGGGGCGTTCGCCGGGCTCGTGGGCGGCCTGCCGGACCGCCTGCTGATGGGCGCGACGGACCTGCTGCTGGTCCTGCCCGGCGTGCTCCTGGTCGCCGTGGTCGCCCCGCAAGGCACCTCCCCGGCCGTGCTCGTGCTGCTGCTCGCCCTCCTGCTGTGGCCGCTCACCGCGCGCGCGGTGCGGGCGCAGACCCGGTCGCTGCGGGCGCGGGAGTTCGTGCTGGCCGCCGTGTACCTGGGGGCGTCGCGCCGCTGGATCGTGCTCCGGCACATCCTGCCGAACCTCGCGGGGCTGCTCCTCGCCGACGTCGCGGTCAACGTGGGAATGGCGATCCTCGGCGAGAGCGGACTCGCCTTCCTCGGCTTCGGCGTGGCGCCCCCGGACGTCTCGCTCGGCACGCTCATAGCCGAGGGCGCGCCTTTGGCCACCGTGCAGCCGTGGCTGTTCCTGCCCCCCGCCCTGGTGCTCGTCGCCCTCACCGCGGCCGTCAACCTCCTGGGCAACGGCCTGCACCGCGCGTTGGAGGACCGGTGAACCTCAGGGTGCGGGATCTGCGGATCGCCTACGGCGACACGGAGATCATCAAAGGCATCGGCTTCGACGCGGCGCCGGGCGAGGTCGTCGCCCTGACGGGGCCGTCGGGAGCGGGCAAGTCGGCGGTCGCCCTGGCCCTGCTGGGGCTGCTCCCGCGGCAGGCGCGCTCGTCCGGCGAGATCCACGTGGCAGGGACGCCCGTGCACGGCCTCGGCGACCGGGCCTGGTCCCCGCTGCGGGGAAGCCGGATCGCGCTGGTCATGCAGGACCCGCTCGCCGCCCTCACCCCGGTGCGCGGGGTCGGCGCCCAGGTCGCCGAGGCGGTCCGGATCCACGCGGGGAGGCCGGGCGCCCGTGAGCGCGCGGCGGAGCTGCTGGCCCTGGTCGGCATCCCGGCCGACAGGTACCGCGCCTATCCCGCGGAGCTTTCCGGCGGGATGCGGCAGCGGGTCCTCATCGCGATGGCCGTCGCGCACCGGCCCGCCGTCGTCGTCGCCGACGAGCCGACCGCCTCGCTCGATCCGGCCGTCCGCGAGCGGATCATGGATCTGCTGTGCGGGCTGTGCCGCGACGCCGACAGCGCGCTGCTGCTCATCTCGCACGACCCCGGGCTCGTCGCCCGCCGCGCCGACCGGGTGCTGGCGCTGCGCGACGGCCTGCTCGGCGCGCCCGCACCCGGCAGGGCGCCCGCCGGGCGCCTGCCGCGGGCCCGGCCGACGGGCGCCCCGGTGCTCTCGGTGACCGAACTCGGCTGCGTCGTGGACGGCCGCAAAGTGCTGGAAGGGGCGACGCTGGAGGTGGGCGCCGGAGAGATCGTCGGGCTGGCGGGGGCGTCGGGCGCGGGCAAGACCACGCTGCTGCGCGAGGTGCTGCGGCTGGCCCCGCCGCAGTCGGGCCGCGTGACCGTCTACGGGCGCGACACCAGGACCCTCCAGCCGGCCGCGAGACGGACGCTGCGGACCCGCGTCCAGCCGGTCTTCCAGGACCCGTGGGCGGCCCTCGACCCGGTCATGACGGTCGCCCAGAGCCTCGCGGAGCCGCTGCGCGTCCACCGCCGGCCCGTGCGGGGCAGGGTCGCGGAGCTGCTGGCGCTGGTCGGGCTGCCCGCGGACCTGGCCGCGCGCCGGCCGGGGGCGCTGTCGGGAGGGCAGCGCCAGCGGGTGGCCATCGCCCGCGCCCTGGCGCTCGGCCCCGGCCTGCTGCTGCTGGACGAGCCGGTGTCGGCGCTGGACGCGCGCGCCAAGACCGGGATCGTCGACCTGCTGGGCGAGCTGCGGGCCGCGCTCGACCTGGCCTGCCTGCTGGTGTCCCACGACGAGGACGTGCTCGCCGCGCTCGCCGACCGGACGCTGGTGCTGCGCGAGGGGAGGATCTGGTGAACAGGACCGCGCACGCGCTGGCGGCGCTGCTCGTCGCCGCGTCCGGCATGGTGGCCTGTACGGCCGCGCGTACCAGGGCGCCGGCCGAGGCCGCCGCCTCCGACCTCACCCCTGTGCCGCGCGAGGAGCTCCGTGAGGGCGGCGTTCTGCGCTGGCCGCTCCCCTCCTTCCCCGCGCAGTGGAACGCCCACCACGTGAGCGGGATGGACGGGGCCGCCGAGCTCGTTCTGCGCGCGATCCTTCCGTTCCCGATGGTGTCCGACCCCTCGGGACACGTGACGCCGGATCCGGACTACCTCCTGGAAGCGCGTGTCGTCCGGCGCTCGCCTCAGACCGTCAGGTATCTGCTGAACCCGCGCGCGCGCTGGTCGGACGGCAGGCGCATCGGCTACGAGGACTTCGCCGCGCAGGCCCGCGCCCTGTCGGGAAGGGACCGCAGGTTCAAGGTCGCCTCCAGCACCGGGTACGCCGACATAGCCGAAGTGCGCAAGGGGGAGGCTCCGGACGAGGTCGTGGTCGTCTTCCGCAGGCCGTTCGCGGACTGGCAGGGCCTGTTCTCCCCGCTCTACCCGGCCTCCACCATGCGCGATCCCCAGGTCTTCGACCGGGGCTGGGTGTCCGCGCTGCCCGTCTCGGCGGGCCCGTTCCGCCCCGCGGCGCTGGACCGGACGGCGGGCACCGTCACGGTGGAGCGCGACCCCGCCTGGTGGGGGGAGCCCGCCAAGCTCGCGGAGATCAGGTTCCGGGCGCTGGACGCCGCGGCGCGCGCGGGCGCGTTCGCCAACCACGAGATCGACCTGCTCGACGTCGGAGGCGACGTCGCGGCCTACCTGCGCGCCCGGGACCTGCCGTGGGCGCGGATCCGGCGCGCGGCGGGCGCGGACTGGAGGCATCTGACCCTCAACGCCGCCCAAGGGCCGCTCGCCGACCCGGCGGCGCGCCGCGCCGTCCTGCTGGCGCTGGACCGCGACCTGCTGGCGCGCGCCGCCCTGGCGCGCCTGGACGCCCCGCCGCGCACCCTCGGCAGCCGCTTCTTCGTCGCGGGGCAGCCCGGCTACCGCGACCTCGGCCCGGCCCGGGACGTGACCGAGGCGAAGAGGCTGCTCGGCGGGGCGAGACCCCGGCTGCGGTACGTGATCCCCGCGGGCAACACCGCCTACCGGGAGGAGGCCGAACTCGTCCAGAAGCTGCTGGGCGAGGTGGGATTCGACGTGGTGCTGCGCCCCGTGCCGCAGAACGCGATGATCGCCCAGTATGTGGCGCGCGGCGACTTCGACCTCGTCGCGTTCTCCTGGCTGGGCGGGCCCTTCCCCGCCTCCCTGATGGCGTCGGTGTTCACCTCCGACGGCGGCCAGAACTTCACCGGCGCGGGGGACGGGCAGGTGGACGACCTGCTCGCCAAGGCGGGCCGCTCCCTGGACCCGGCGAAGAGCCGCGAACTGCTCGACGAAGCCGACGCCCGGCTCTGGGGGCTCGCCACGGTGCTGCCCCTGTACCAGCGGCCTCAACTCGTCGCCGTCGACGCCCGCCTCGCGAACATAGGGGCGCCGGGCCTGTCGAACCTCGTGTACGAGGACATCGGCTTCAGGTGAAGGCGGCGGGTCGGCTTCCCGGGCGGGGTCAGGGGAAGGAGATGAGGCGAGCCTTGCGGTCCTCGACGAAGCGGGCGTCCCAGACGTAGAGGCCGAGGTCGTCTTCGGACACCTCGCCGACCTTGTCGTCGGTGGTCACCCGGATGAGGAACTCGGAGTGGGGAGGCATGTACCTGTCCACGCCTTCCTCGACGACCGCGGCGGATCCCTCCAGAGGGCCCACCACCTTGGAGGAGTTCGGCGGGGTGCACATCGAGCCGGGCGCCCCCGGCTGCTCCATGCAGGCCGCAGACTTCGCCTTGGCCTTGGGGACGAAGAGGTCGCCAGGGGTCTCCAGCGGGGCCTGCTCGTCTCCGGTGTTGGCGATGACGTAGTCGGCGTAGGCGTGGCCCTCGTCGTCGCGTCCGGCGGCGACGGCGGCGATGGTGTAGCCGAAGCCGTCGGTGTCGGTGAGGGTCATCGGCTCGCCCGTCGCGGGGCGGGCCAGCCCGGAGGCGGCGGGTGCGGGGCCGGCCTTGGGCTCGCCGGCTCCCGCGCCGGTCTCGCGGGCGATGTAGGAGCCCGCGCCTATGGCGGCGATGGCGAGCAGACCGGCGAGGGCGGTGGTGGCCACCACGGCGCCCTTTCGGCTCTGGCTCTTGCGCCGGCTACCTGGAGAACGGTGCGATCCAGACATGGAGCGTCCAATCTGAGGTGCTGGAGACCGGAGCCTAGCGCACCGTTGCACGGGCAACATGGTGCGGCAGGGACACGAGTGACTTCGCGCCCAGTCCCCGCAGCGACGCGTCGAGCACCTGCGCGGGGTGCGCGACCGCCATCGGCGCGCCGTTCCGCGCCAGCGCCGCGGCGATCTGGGCGGTGCACCCCGGATTGCCGGCCACGAGCAGGTCCGCCCCGGTCGCCCCGACCTGGGCGGCCTTGCGGTCGCCGAGTTCCGCCGCGGCCTCCGGCTGGAAGAGGTTGTAGGTCCCGGCCGAGCCGCAGCACACGTCCGGGTCGGCCACCTCGCGGATCCGCAGCTCCGGGATGCCGCTCAGGAGCGCGCGGGGCTGCGCCCGGACGCCCTGCCCGTGGGCGAGGTGACAGGCGTCGTGGTAGGCGACCGTCAGGTTCAGCGGGTGCCTCACCGCCCGCGGGCCGAGCTCGGCCAGGAACTCGGTGAAGTCGCGGGTCCTGCCCGACAGGTCCGCCGCCCGCTCGGCCCACTCGGGCTCGTCGGAGAACAGCTGCGCGTACTCCTTCATGGCCGAGCCGCAGCCGGCGGAGTTGACGACGAGCGTGTCCGCCCGCTCGAACGCCTCGATCGCCTTGCGCGCGAAGGACTTCGCCTCCTCCGTCCGGCCCGAGTGCAGGGAGAGGGCGCCGCAGCAGCCCTGGCCCTTGGGGATCAGCACGTCGCAGCCCTCCAGGGCCAGCACGCGCGCGGTCGCCGAGTTGACCTGCGGGAAGAACTCCCGCTGCACGCACCCGGTGAGCATTCCGACCACCGCGCGGCGCTCTCCGCGCGCCGCGACCCGCTCGGGCAGCCGCACGGCCCGGCCCAGCGGCGGCGCCAGCCGCTCCATGGCGGCCAGGGCGGGGCTGAGCCGGGCGAGGACGGGCTGGACCGCCCTGGCCAGGCCCGTGGCCTGGTAGAGCCGCAGCGGGCCGCGTACGGCGCGCAGGCGGCGCGGATGCGGGAAGAGGGCGAAGACCGCCTCGCGCAGCGCCCGCTCGGCGCGGGAGCGCGGATGGACGCGCTCGACCTCGGCGCGCGTCGTGTCGATGAGCCGGTCGTAGCGCACCCCCGAAGGGCACGAGGAGACGCATGCCAGGCAGCCCAGGCAGGCGTCGAAGTGGCCCGCCATCTCCGGCGTCAGCGGGGTGCCCTCGTGGTGCTGGGCCATCAGGTGGATCCGGCCGCGGGGGGAGTCCATCTCCTCGCCCCACAGCACGTACGTCGGGCAGGTCGGGAGGCAGAAGCCGCAGTGGACGCAGTCGCCGAGCAGCTCGCCGAACTCGTCGCTCATCTAGACACCTCCGATGAAGCGGCCGGGGGACAGCCGGTGGCCGGGATCGAACCGGTCCTTCACCCTGCGCATCAGGGGAAGGGCCGGAGACGGGCCCCACAGGTCGAGGGAGCCGTGCAGACGGGGAGGCGCGCTGCGGACGATCGTCGTCCAGCGGCGCCGGAGGCGGGCCACGAGATCGGGAGCGGAGGCGGCGAAGGTGCCTATGAACCAGACGCCGCTCCCAGCCGAGCCGCGAATACGGGAGCCGCCCAGCGCCAGCACCTCCGCCAGGTCGCTCGGCTTCGCCCTGACCTCCAGGAGCACCTCGCCGTCCGGGTAGCGGCCCCACCACGCCGGCTCTTCGGCGACCCGAGCGGAGCCGCCGAGCAGCCGGACGGCCTCCGCCGCCCGCGTCTCGGCCGCGCTCCCCTCGAACAGGACGGCCAGCGTGCAGTTCGCTCCGGCGCCGTCGACCTCGATCGCGCTCGGCACGAGCGGCGAGTGCAGGAGCGCCAGGACGGCCCGCAGCGGATCGGGCTCGGCCGCCGTGACGAACACGCGCTGCTCGGGCAGGGGGTGCAGGCGGAAGGAGGCGCGCACGATGAGCCCCAAGGTGCCGAACGACCCTGTGTAGAGCTTGCCGAGGTCGTACCCCGCGACGTTCTTCACCACCTTGCCGCCGGACTTGACGATCTCCCCGTCCGCGCGGATGACGGTGACGCCAATGAGGAGGTCCCTGGGCGTCCCGTACAGCAGGCGCCTCGGGCCCGCCGACGCGGTCGCGAGGGTGCCGCCGACGGTCGATTCCAACGGGGCGTCCAAGGCGAGCTGCTGCCTAGCGGGGGCCAGAAGCTCTTGTAGGCGGGCCACCGGCATCCCGGCCTCGACGGTGACGACGAGATCGCCCGCCGCGTGCTCGACCACCCGGTCCAGCGAACGGGTGTCGAGCAGGACGTCGCAGGACCGGGGCGCTCCTCCCCAGTGCAGCCGGGTGCCGTTGCCGCGCGCTACGACGGTCCGCCCGGCGGCGTGCGCCGCGCGCATCGCCTCCGCGGCCTCCTCGACCGTCTCGGGGCGGACGACCTGCTCGGGCACGACTCCGAGGATCTCGTCCCCCGGGCCGCCGGTCCGCGGTTCGCGCATCAGAACAGCTCCCCCTCGGGCGCGCCCCGCCGGACGCGCGGGATCTCCCCGCACAGCCGCGGCGTGGGGAACACCTTGCCCGGATTGCACAGGTTCGACGGGTCCATGGCGCAGCGCAGGAGCTGCATGGTGTCCAGGTCGGCTTCGGTGAACATGCGGGGCATGTACTTGGCCTTGTCCACCCCCACGCCGTGCTCGCCCGTGATGGAGCCGCCGCTGGAGACGCAGAGGTCGAGGATCGCCCCCGACACGGCCTCGGCGCGCTCCTCGGCGCCCGGCTCCGCGTCGTCGAAGAGGACCAGGGGATGGAGGTTGCCGTCTCCGGCGTGGAACACGTTCGCCACCCTTACCCCCGACTCTTGGGAGAGCGTGTCGATGGCCGCCAGGACGTCCGGGAGGGCGGTGCGCGGGACGACCCCGTCCTGGACGATGTAGGCGGGGGAGATGCGGCCGACCGCCGCGAAGGCCGACTTGCGGCCCTTCCAGATGAGCGCCCGCTCCGCGTCGTCGCGGGCCACCCGCTGCTCGAAGGCGTCCCCGCACAGCGCCGTCACCTGCGCGAACTGGTGGGCGACCTCGGCCTCGTGGCCGTCGAGCTCCACGATCAGCACCGCGCCAGCCCCGGCCGGGTACCCGCACGCGACGGACGCCTCGGCGGCCTCGATGGCCAGGGCGTCCATCATCTCGATGGCGGCCGGGACGATCCCCGCGCCGATGATCGCGCTCACCGCGGCCCCCGCGGTCTCGATCGACGGGAACGCCGCGAGGAGCGTCTGGACGGCCTGCGGCGTCCGGGTCAGCCGGACCGTCACCTTCGTGGTGATCCCGAGGGTGCCCTCCGCCCCGACGAACGCGCCCAGCAGGTCGTAGCCGGGCCCGTCGTCGAGCGTGACGATGTCGCCGTCGGGCGTGACGATCTCGCAGGCCAGCACGTGGTTGGCGGTGAACCCGTACTTCAGGCAGTGCGCGCCGCCGGAGTTCTCCGCGACGTTCCCGCCGATCGAGCAGATCTGCTGGCTCGAAGGGTCGGGCGCGTAGTGGTAGCCGTACGGCCGGACCGCCTTGGAGACGTCCAGGTTGATCACCCCGGGCTCGACGACCGCGCGCTGGTCGTCGAGGTCGATCTCCAGGATGCGCCGCATCCGCGACGTGACGATGAGGACCCCGTCCGTCCGGGGGAGGGCGCCGCCGGACAGGCCCGTGCCGCTGCCGCGCGCGACGTACGGGACGCCGCGCGCGACACAGGCCCGGACCACCGCGGCGACCTCCTCGGCCGACTCCGGGAGCACCACGAGCCCCGGGGACGCCCGGTGGACGGTCAGCCCGTCGCACTCGTAGGTGCGCAGCCGGACGGGGTCATCGATGACAGAGTCCGGCCGCAGCACGCTCCGGAGGTGTTCGGCCAGGCTCTGCAGCATCGGCGCTCCTTACGGGACGCTCGTCAGGGAAAACGGACGTAGGCCGGCGTGGTGAGGAACTCGCTGTAGTCGTCGGCGAGGGTGACCTCCTTGAACAGGGCCACCGCCTCGTTGTACCGGTCGGAATTGTAGGCGTCGCCCAGCTCGGTCTGGATCTTGGCCAGCTCCTCGTCGAGGAGCGTGGTGACCAGTTCCTTGGTGATGAGCGTGCCGTCGGGCAGCTTGACGCCGTTGTTGATCCACTGCCAGACCTGCGAGCGGGAGATCTCGGCGGTCGCCGCGTCCTCCATCAGGTTGTGGATCGCGACCGCGCCGGAGCCGTTCAGCCAGGCGGCGAGGTAGCGCAGCGCGACGTCGATGTTGTTGCGCAGGCCCGCCTCGGTGATCTCACCCGGGGTCTTGTCGACCGACAGCAGGTCGCTCGCGGAGACCTTGACCTCCTCGCGCAGGCGGTCGCGCTGGTTGGGCTTGTCGCCCAGGACGCCGTCGAAGACCTCCCGGCAGACCGGGACGAGGTCGGGGTGGGCGACCCAGGAGCCGTCGAAGCCGTCGCCGGCCTCGCGGGTCTTGTCGGCGCGGACCTTCTCGAACGCGACCCGGTTGACCTCCTCGTCCTTGCGGGACGGGATGAAGGCGGCCATGCCGCCGATCGCGTGGGCGCCGCGCTTGTGGCAGGTGCGGACGAGCAGCTCGGTGTAGGCGCGCATGAACGGCGCGGTCATGGTGATCGCGTTGCGCTCGGGCAGGACGAACTGGGCGCCGCGCGAGCGGAACTTCTTGATCACCGAGAACAGGTAGTCCCAGCGGCCCGCGTTGAGGCCCGCGGAGTGGTCGCGCAGTTCGAAGAGGATCTCCTCCATCTCGAAGGCGGCGGGGATCGTCTCGATCAGGACGGTCGCCCGGATCGTGCCGTGGGGGATCTCCAGGGCGTTCTCGGCGAAGGTGAAGGCGTCGTTCCAGAGGCGGGCCTCAAGGTGCGACTCCATCTTCGGCAGGTAGAAGTACGGGCCCTTGCCCTTGGCGATCTGGCGCTTGCCGCTGTGGAAGAGGTAGAGGCCGAAGTCGAACAGCGAGCCGGACATCGTCTGGCCGTCGACGGTGACGTGCTTCTCTTCCATGTGCCAGCCGCGCGGGCGGACCACGATGGTCGCCAGTTCCTCGTCCGCCTTGAGCGCGTAGGACTTGCCGGTGCGCTCGTCGGTGAAGTCGATGGTGCGGTCGAGGGCGCTGCGCAGGCTGATCTGGCCCTCGATCATGTTGTCCCACAGCGGGGTGTTGGCGTCCTCGAAGTCCGCCAGCCAGACCTTCGCGCCGGAATTGAGCGCGTTGATCGTCATCTTGCGGTCGGTCGGGCCGGTGATCTCGACCCGTCGGTCCTCCAGACCGGGCGCGGGCTCGGCGACGCGCCAGGTGTCGTCGGCGCGGACGCCCGCGGTCTCGGGCAGGAAGTCCAGCGTGCCGCCGTTGTTCAGCGCCTCCTGGCGCTCGGCGCGCTTGGCGAGCAGTTCGAGGCGGCGCGCCCCGAACTCCCGCTGGAGGGAGGCCACGAAATCAAGGGCCTCGGGGGTGAGGATCTCGTCGAATCGCTCGTTTCGGGTTCCGGTGACCTCGATGCCCATCTCGGGACCTTCCTGTCGTCTCGGGATGTCGGCTATCCCGTGCTTGCGGTGGAACGGGCTCAGTAGTCGATTTTCGCTAGATGAAAAACTACTTCTGAGTAATGAAAAGACTAGCCGACTCGGCAGCGGCGAGTCCAAGCCGGGGCCTTCCGCGCGCCCACCCCGGTGGCCGAGGGTGGTCCCGCGCGGGGGATATTGAGGTGAGAACGTCACCTCGTCGTGGCAGGCTGGGGGAAGAACCCGCCGGTCGGCGGCGTTGTGCCAACCAGGAGGAACATGACCGAGTTCAATCAGTTCGACGAGTTCGACGACGCCTACGAGGGTCCTGAGACCACGGGCGACTACGACCTCGCCGAACGGCACGCGCTCCGGCGCGTGGGCGGGTTGTCCACCGAACTGGCCGACGTCACCGAGGTCGAGTACCGCTCGCTGCGGCTGGAGCGGGTCGTCCTCGTCGGCGTCTGGACCGACGGCACCCTCGTCCAGGCCGAGAACTCCCTGCGGGAGCTCGCGCTGCTGGCCGAGACCGCCGGGTCCGAGGTTCTGGAGGGCCTGATCCAGCGGCGGGCCAAGCCGGACCCCGCGACCTACATCGGGTCCGGGAAGGCCGAGGAGCTCGCCGACGTCGTCCTCGCGACCGGCGCCGACACCGTCATCGCCGACGGCGAGCTGACCCCGTCGCAGCTGCGCACGCTGGAGGAGATCTGCAAGGTCAAGGTCATCGACCGGACCGCGCTGATCCTCGACATCTTCGCCCAGCACGCCAAGTCCCGCGAGGGCAAGGCCCAGGTCGAACTCGCCCAGCTGCAGTACCTGATGCCGCGCCTGCGCGGCTGGGGCGGGAACCTGTCGCGCCAGGTCGGCGGCCGGGCGGCCGGCGGCGTCGGCATCGGCGGCCGAGGTCCCGGTGAGACCAAGATCGAGCTGGACCGGCGGCGCATCCGCACCCGGATGGCCAAGCTGCGCAGGCAGATCGCCGAGATGTCCAAGACCCGCGACACCAAGCGCGCGGTACGGCGGGCCAGGCAGGTCCCCGCCGTCGCGATCGCCGGCTACACCAACGCGGGCAAGTCCTCGCTGCTGAACCGGCTGACCGGTGCGGGAGTCCTGGTGGAGAACGCCCTGTTCGCCACGCTCGACCCGACCGTCCGCAAGGCGGCGACCCCGTCGGGCAGGCCGTACACGCTGGCCGACACCGTCGGGTTCGTCCGGCACCTGCCGCACCAGCTCGTCGAGGCGTTCCGCTCGACGCTGGAAGAGGTCGCCGACTCCGACCTCATCCTCCACGTGGTCGACGGCAGCGACCCCGACCCCGAGGCGCAGATCGCGGCCGTGCGCGAGGTCCTGTCGGACGTCGACGCCACCTCGATCGCCGAGGTCATCGTCATCAACAAGGCGGACGCGGCCGACCCCGTCGTCATCGGCAGGCTCCGGCGCGAGTTCAAGCGCAGCGTCGTCGTCTCCGCGCGCACCGGCGCCGGCATGGCCGACCTGCTGGAGCTCATCGAGGCCGAACTGCCCGAGTTCGACCGCGAGGTCCACGTGCTGCTGCCCTACAGCCAGGGCGCGCTCGCGGCCCGCGTGCACGAGCAGGGCGAGGTCGTGAAGACCGAGCACCGGGAGGACGGGACCGAGCTCATCGCCCGCGTTCCCCTCGCCCTCGCCGCCGAGTTGGAAGTCTTCGAGGTGGCGCCTTCGGGGTCGTGATTCTCCGACGTTTCGCCCACGTTTCGCGGACACGCGGACTACGCTGAGGAACCCGGGCGGACCGTGTCACGTTGGGCATGTCAAGAGCTTGTCTGGCAGCCCGGACGTGCACTACCGTGACGAAACCGATATCTCCGGTCTTGTCGTCCCGATGCTCGGCGCCCGTCGAAGCAGCGGCCAGTTTCCGCCGACCGGCAGCCAGCCGGACGGTACCAGCGAGAGCAGGTGGCTCTTGACGCTCCCCGGTCGACCCCTCCCAGCGGACGGTTCGGTGACACGACTATGACGGTTCGTCTGCTGACGAACATCGGGCGCCTGTGGACCGGCACCGATGTGTGCAGCAATGCCGCGATTCTGATCCACAACGACAGGATCGTCTGGGCGGGCCCGTCCGCCGACCTTCCGGAAAGCGTTCCCGGCGTCATCAACGACATCGTCGACGTCGACCACGTGGAGAACCTCGGCGGCGGCCTGGTCACCCCGGGCCTGATCGACGCGCACTCCCACCCCGTCTACGCGGGCAACCGCTGGGCGGAGCTGGCGATGCGCACGAGCGGCGCGAGCCAGCAGGAGATCGCCTCGGCGGGCGGCGGCATCGGCTCGACCGTGACGGTCACCCGCGGCACCGACCCGTGGACCCTGTGCAGCGCCGTGCGCGAACGGCTGCGCGCCTGGGTCATGTCGGGCACCACGACCGTCGAGGCCAAGACCGGCTTCCACCTCACGCGCGACGGCGAACTCGCCGACATCCGGATGCTCCGGTCGCTGGAGAACGAACCGGCCATGCCGCGCATCCACGCCACCTTCCTCGCCGCCAACGTGCTGCCGCCCGAGTTCTTCGGCCGCCGCCGCGACTACATCGACGCAGTCCGGCAGTGGACCGCGGACGCGCAGGCGGCCGGCGCGGACAGCGTCGACGTGTACTGCGACGAGGGACACTTCTCCGCCGACGAGGCGCGGGCCGTCCTCTACACGGCCCAGCAGGTCGGGCTGAAGCCCCGCCTGCACGCGTGCCTGTCCGAGCGCAGCGGCGCCGCCCAGGTCGCCGCCGAGATCGGCTGCGCCTCGGCCGACCTGCTCACCGAGGCCACCGACGAGGACATCAAGGCGCTCGCCCACGCCGGCGTCGCCGCCACCGTCTGCCCGCCCAGCGCGCTGCGCAGCGGACGCGTGCCACCGGTCCGGGCGATGCTCGACCGCGGCGTCACCGTCGCACTCGGCACCGACCACAACCCGGGCGAGAGCGGGATCACCTCGATGCCGCTCGTCGTCGGGCTCGCGGTGGCGATGTTCGGCATGAGCGTCACCGAGGCGCTGCGCGCGGCGACCATCGGCGGCGCGGCGGCCCTGCGGGTGTCCGACCGCGGCACCCTCGCCCGCGGCATGTACGCCGACATCGTCCTGTGGGACGCCGACCACGAGGGCGCCTTCGCCTGGGCGTACGGGCTGCGTGCCCTGCGCGTCTGGCGGGGCGGTGTCCCGGTTCAGCCCTGATCATCGGCGTATGTCCGGTTCGGGAACGTTCCTGGCCGCCCGGGGAGTTCCCGTGGCGGCCGTGTTTCGGGGGTCCGCAACCGGCAGCATCGCGGTCACTTCGCTGTGACGGCCGGTTAACGGTACGGCGGTAGGTTGGCCGGTATGGGCGTTGCGATAGTCACGGATTCCTCCGCTTATCTGCCTCCCGAACTCCTCGCCCGGTACGACATCGGTGTCGTGCCGCTCCAGATCATCATCGGCGGCAAGGTGCGCGACGACGGGGTGGACATCACCTCGGCCGACGCCGCGGACGCGCTCCGGTCCTGGCAGCCGGTGTCGACGTCGCGTCCTTCGCCCGACAGGTTCGCGCACGCCTACAAGGCCGCGTCCGGGGCGGGCGCGGACGCCGTCGTCTCCGTCCACCTGTCGGGCGACATGTCCGGCACGGTGGAGTGTGCCCGGATCGCCGCGGCGGAGGCCGCGGTGCCCGTCCGCGTCGTGGACAGCCGGACCATCGGGATGTCCCTCGGGTTCGCCGCGCTCGCCGGGGCCGTCGCGGCCGAAGGGGGCGGCACCCTGGACGAGGTCGCCGAGGCCGTCCGGGAACGGGCGGAGGCGAGCAGCGCGCTGTTCTACGTCGACACCTTGGAGCATCTGCGACGCGGCGGCCGCATCGGCGCCGCCGCGACCCTTCTCGGATCAGCGTTGATGGTCAAGCCGCTGCTGGGCCTCGCCGACGGCAGGATCGCCCCGTTGGAGAAGGTCCGCACGTCGGCGAAAGCGCTGTCCCGTCTTGAGGAACTTGCGGTGTCCCGGGCCGGGTCGGGGTCGGTCGACGTCGCCGTGCAGCACGTCGCGTCCCCGGCGCGGGCGCGGAGCCTTGCCGAGAGCCTGCGGCGCCGCATTCCGGCGCTGCGGACCCTGCATCTGGGCGAGGTCGGCCCCGTCATCGGCGCGCACGTCGGGCCGGGGATGCTCGGCGTGGCCATCTCGCCCCGCGCCTGACGCGAGAAGTTATCCACAGAATCGAATTCGGTCCGTTCGCGGGCTGATTTCGGGCCTAGCGTCGGCTGCATGAGTGATCACGCGACGTGTCGGATCCGCCACCTGGAGCGGTCCTTCGCCCTGCCCTGCGCGGCCCGCCGCCACGCCCGTGCTCCGCCCTGCCCGCGCACGAACGGTTCAGCGCGGGAGCACACCGCCGACGGCAGCCCGTCCGGCGGTGCGGGGAGACGAAGGGGCGAACGGACATGTGGGGCAGGAACAGCGAGCAGTGGGTCCGCTGGGACGACAGCCAGGACGTCGATTTCTGGGGCCGTCCGCGCCGGCCGGCCCTTGACCGGGTACCCCCGGCGGAGAGGCCGCGCAGCGAGCCTTTTTCCACGGAGGTGGCCGGGGAGCCCCACGGGCGGGAACGTGCCGTCACACCGACCGAGGAACGCTCGCGCGGCTCCGAGCCCGCCGAACGGCTCCTTTCCGGCGGGAAGCCTCGGGGCGGCGGGGAGCGCACCGTGCCCGGCGACCGCCTGCCCGCTCGCCCGGAGGCGACGAGGCGTGAACGCGTCGCGGGAGCCGCCTCACCCGACGAGCGCGGTCGGCACCGGCGACGCGCTGCGGCCACCGCTCAGAAGGCACGGCTCCTGCCCGGATCCGAGGCAGTTCCGTCGGATGCGGGCGGACCGGCCGAGGCGGTGGCGCCTCCCTCGGCGACCTACAGGTCAGGTCCGTCCCGTGGCGGCCGTCCCCGCCGCAAGTCCCGCCGCCAGGAGATCAGAACCCTCCCTGCCGCCCGCCCCGGCACCACTTCTCCGCCCGCCAACCGCGCTGGTGCCACCCCTCCGCCCGTGGCCGCCCTCCCGCCCGTCAGAGGCACGACCGGCGCATGGCAGGCAGCCCGCACCCTTCACGAGCGGCCCGTGCCGGAGTGGACGCGCGGCACGGCCCGAGAAGCCGTGGAGAGCCCCGTGATCGTCCTGTCGGCGATGCCGCCGCGCGGAGCCCTCCGATTCGCCGCATCTTCGCCGCGATCCCCCGAAAGGCCTTCGGCCACCGGATTCCGCCGATCCACGACAAGCACGGCACCCAAAGCCGACCCGGACTCCCCGGCCCGCTCAACCCGCACCGCAGCCGCCTTCCGTCCTGACCCTGCTCAGTTCACCCCCGAACAGCCGGGCTCACACCTCTCCACAGCACCGCCGCCGACCCGCGATCCCTCCCAACCGGACCCTCCCACCGCGCACCGCCTCACCGCTCCCGAGCCCACGAGGCCCCGCACCCCTTTCGCCGCACCCCCGCCCGCCCCGGCGGGGGACGCCACCGCCGCACCCCCGGCCGACACCGAGGCACCCCCTGAACAGGCCCCCCACCCGACCCCGCCCGATCCCGCCCCCGAGCCTCGCCCCCACGACTCCGACCACGGCCGATCCGCCGAGCCCGACCACACGCCCGCAGACGACAGCGCACCCCGCGCCACCGCGCCGGCCCACCCTCACTCCCGCGAGACCGGCCGATCGTTCCCGACCGACGCCGCACCTCGCGCCACCGCCCAGGGGCGCCCCCGCTCCGCCGACGCCGACCGATCCAGCGCGAGCGATCCCATGGTTGGCGCTACAGACCCGGATCGCCCTCGCTCTGGCGATACGGACCGCTCGGGCGCAGGAGACCCTGCGGTGCGTGCTCCCGGTTCAGCTCGCTCTCGCTCCAATAAGGCCGACCGACCGCGTGCGGATGACGCGGCAATTCGCGCGTCCGATTCAGGTCGCCTTCGCTTCGACAGTTCGGACGGGGGCGATCTCGCGGTCGGCGCTTCCGGTTCGGGTCACTCTCGCTCCGATGAGGCCGACCGATCGAGCCCGGATGACGCGGCAGTCCGCGCTTCCGGTCCGGGTCGCCCTCGCTTCGGCGGAGCTGACGGATCAGGCGCGGGCGATGCCATAGCGCCTCCCCATGGTTCAGGTCGCACTTGGAACAGCGGAATGCCCGCGAGAGGAGACGATGCCATGGCCCGCCCTGTCCCCACGGGCCGTCGTCGCCTTGGGAGGGACACCGCCGCCTCAGGCGGACTTCAGGTGTGCGCCCGTCTCGATGCGGAGCCTCGGCCGCATCGCCTCCCGGTGCCCCCGCCCGAGCCGAAACCCCAGCCCGAAGACCTCGACGCGGAGGCACGGGCGAAGACCCCGAACCCTTCCGAGGCGCTCGCCCAGGATGCCCCGCCCGATGACGACATCGCTCCCGGCGACGCGCTGACACGCCCCGACCGCGCCGCCCACCCCGGCGAAGGGCAGGGCACCCATCCGAACGCACGAGATGCAGCGGTGCGTCCCGCTGGCGCGGGCACGTCGCAGGCGGGGAAGGGCGCTTCGGGCCCGGGGAACGCCGTAGCGCGTCGCGCCGGTGCGGGCGGTCCCTGGGTGATGGAAGGTGTCGGTGCTGGTGTGCGAGATGCTGCGGCGCGTCCCGATCATGCGGGTGCCTGGCTGGCGGAGGAGGGAGCCCCGGGCACCGGGGACGCTGTGGCGCGTCGTGGTCGTGCGGGGGGTCCCTGGGCGTCGGAGGGTGTCCGTACCGGTGTGGGAGATGCTGCCCTGCGTTCCGATCGTGCGGGCGAATCTCCTGTGGGTGAGGGATTCTGCGGCTCGGAGGGTGCCGGGGAGCGTTCTGATCGAGCCAGCAATGCTCCGGCTGAGGAGGGTGTGCGGGCGGTGGTGGAGGCCGGGGTGCGTTCTGATGGCGGTGGCGGTTCTTCGGTTGGGGAGGGGGTTCGCGCGGGTGGGGGAGATGCTGCGGTGCGTTCTGAGCGGGCGGGCGCGTCTCGGGTGGGGCGGTGGCCGGGGGAGGTC